>NZ_QWEL01000002.1 GCF_009935865.1 Odoribacter sp. Z80 | reverse complement strand
GTCCAATTAAATCCTAATTTAATTGGACTTCAAAGGGATATGGTGTTGCGCCTCTTCTTTTTTTCATTGAAAAATCAATAAGTTATAACATAAATTATATACAGATGAAAGCGTGTTTTATGGGCTTAGGCTACATAGGGCTTCCGACTGCAATCATTGCGGCAAAGCAAGGTATTGACGTTGTCGGTGTAGATATAAATCCTCAGGTAGTAGAACTGACAAACCAGGGAAAACTGCATATTGTCGAACCGGGGCTGGAAGATTGTCTGCAGGAAGTAGTTAGAAACAATAAACTGCATGCTTCTACACAGCCGGAAACCAGTGAGGCTTATTTCATTGTCGTACCGACTCCTTTTAAGGGAGACTATCAACCGGACATTGCCTATGTTGAAGCGGCTACCCGGAGTGTGATTCCTTATTTGAAAGAGGGGGATTTGTTTGTCATAGAGTCTACCTCTCCGGTGGGAACAACCGAAATGATGACCGAAATTATATTCGATGAACGTCCCGAGTTAAAAGATAAAATTTACATTGCTTATTGTCCGGAACGGGTGTTGCCGGGAAATGTTATTTACGAGTTGAGGAATAATGACCGGGTAATTGGGGGTATCAATCCGGAATCAACCGAGAAGGCGGTCTGTTTCTACAGCCAGTTTGTGCAGGGCACTTTACACCGGACGAATGCGAAAACGGCAGAAATGTGTAAACTGACGGAAAATTCTTCCCGTGATGTTCAGATTGCTTTTGCCAATGAATTGTCACTTATTTGCGACAAAGCCGGAATCAATGTCTGGGAATTAATCGATCTGGCCAATAAACATCCCCGTGTAAATATTCTTCAGCCTGGTTGTGGTGTCGGGGGACATTGCATAGCTGTTGACCCGTATTTCATTATTGCAGATTTTCCGATGGAATCGCAGGTTATTTCAAAAGCCAGGGAAGTCAACAATTACAAAGCTTTCTGGTGTGCGGAAAAAGTAAAAAATGCTATGCTTCAATTTGAACTGGAACACCATCGGAAACCGGTGCTTGCCATGATGGGCCTTGCCTTTAAACCGGATATCGATGATTTGCGGGAAGCTCCGGCCAAACATATTACGACGGAGGTGATGCAAAGTTGTAATAATGCTGATATTCTTGTGGTTGAACCTAACATTGCGGACCATAAAGTCTTTAAACTGACGCCTTATGCCGAAGCTTACGAGAAAGCCGATATCGTAGTCTTCCTCGTAGCACATAAGGAGTTCAAAACTTTACCTTTCCGCGACGATAAAGTAATTCTGGATTTTTGCGGGATTTATAAAAAGAATTGATTCTCTTTTGTTTACAATGTCTTGTTAATTCAAACATTCTTTCCCGTCACTTCCTGAGTTTTGCTCCGGAACGGTCGAGAGACAGATAAAGAATAGACAGGTCTTTTTCGAATTTTGTAGATTATCTCAAAATAATGATTGTTTTCAGGATATATTTGTACTTTTAAAACGTGAGTGAGTGCGGATTATTCTTTGTTAATTACAATCAAAATAATATTATTCCATGAGATACCTATTGCTGACTGTTTTCTTTCTTGTATCATTCGTTGTTATTGCTTGTGGGCAGATTGTATTTCCTTCCCCGAATCAGGTGAAAATACAAAAAGGCAATTTGAACATAGGAAAAAATGTTTCTATATACGCAGAAGACACTACAACTTTCTATTTAAGTTTTTTTCGTACGGAAGTACTCCGTAATATTCCCGTCAAATGGACGAAAAAAGCATCCAAAGCTGAGATTTACTGGGTGACCGATTCCTCATTGTCTTCGGAAGCTTATAAAATAAGTATAAATCCGCGACAAATGGTGATCGCCGCTTCCGGGAAAGAAGGATTTACTCATGCCGTACAGACCTTACGCCAATGGGTGGCTGATTCAGCAGGGAACCTTATTTTTGCTTCTGTTGTTATTTCCGATTCCCCCCGTGTGCCATGGCGTTGTTTTCTGCTGGATTCCGGACGGCAATACCAGAAAATAGCCACTATCAAAAAATACATTGATATGGCTTCATTACTTAAAATGAATTATTTTCATTGGCATTTGACCGAAGGATTAGGCTGGCGGATCGAAATCAAACGGTATCCGCGTCTCGCACAGATAGGGGGAACAGTAGGAAAAGGTGAAGAACAACAGGGATTTTATACACAGGCAGAAATACGGGAAATTGTTGAATATGCTGCTCAGCGGAACATTACTGTTGTGCCTGAGATAGATATGCCGGGACATGCTGAAGCTGCACTCTCCGCTTATCCGGAACTCAGTTGCTTTGGCCTGCCTGTTGAAGTACCGGAATACGGATTTACCCCTAATATATTTTGTGCGGGCAAAGAAGAAGTTTTGCATTTTTTGAAAAATGTGTTGGACGAAGTATGTACTCTTTTCCCTTCCCCTTATATCCATCTGGGAGGTGACGAAGCACCGAAAGATAACTGGAACAAGTGTCCGGATTGTCAACAGAGGATTACTGCAATGAATTTGAAAAACAGTCACGACCTGCAATTATGGTTCTCGGCACAGATGGCCGCTTACCTGAAATTGAAGGGGCGTCAGGCCATATTTTGGGGCGATGTGGTCTATCATGACGGGTATCCGCTACCGGATAATACAGTAATTCAGTGGTGGAACTTCCGGGGCCATAAAGACCTGGCACTTCGGAATGCACTCAGGTTACGGTATCCGGTCATTTGCAGTTCCAATTATTATACATATCTGAATTTTCCGCTTATTCCTTGGAAAGGATATGCGAAAGAGCGTACTTTTGACCTGAAAGATGTATATTACAATAATCCTTCAGACAAAGTAATCGATGAAAAGAATCCCCTGGTTCTCGGTATGACTTGTGCGTTGTGGACCGATGACGGAGTTACAGAACGGATGATAGACCGGCGTTTGTTCCCCCGTATTCTTGCATTGGCAGAACAAATGTGGCATCAGGGGGAGGTGCTTGACTTTACCCGGTTTTATCAGAATATCCTTCAACGGGAACAATGGTTCGGGCAAATGGGATTCGAATTCGGACCAGCCTTGAAGAGCGGGGTAAAGGAAGATTATAAATGGGATTAAAAAAGAACTGATTTTCCAATGAAAAAGATTATGCTGGCTTTCGGGACTCGTCCTGAAGCCATAAAAATGGCTCCTCTGGTAAAAGAATTTCAAAAATATCCGGAAGAGTTCCAAACCATAGTATGTGTTACGGGCCAGCATCGCGAAATGCTGGATCAGGTACTTCATATCTTCGATATCCGGCCGGATTATGATTTGAATATCATGAAGCAGGGACAGGATCTCTATGATGTTACTGCAAGGGTCCTGACGGGTATGCGGGAAGTCCTGAAAGAAACCCATCCGGATGTCGTACTGGTGCACGGAGATACGACGACATCAACGGCTGCCGCTTTAGCGGCTTTTTATCAACAAATAGCGGTGGGGCATGTCGAAGCCGGATTGCGTACTCATGATATTTACAGCCCCTGGCCGGAGGAGATGAACCGGCAGATTACTGCACGGATAGCGGCTTATCATTTTGCACCGACTTTATTAAGCCGGCAAAATCTGTTGCAGGAAAACATCGCTGACGAGAAAATCATTGTTACCGGAAATACCGTAATCGATGCCCTTTATTGGGTTGTTCGGAAAATCAAAGAAAACAAATCGCTTGCCCGGGAATTGGAGGACATCCTTGCGAAGGCCGGTTATGCCGTTAGCCGCCTGGGGCAGGGTAGAAAACTTGTCCTTATCACCGGACATCGCCGTGAAAACTTTGGGGATGGTTTTATTTCCATGTGTCAGGCCATAAAATCACTTACGGAAAAATATCCGGAAGTGGATTTCGTTTACCCCATGCACTTGAATCCTAATGTCCGGCAACCGATTACCGAAATCTTCGGATCATCCTCATTATCGAATATATTTTTTATTGAACCCCTGGAATACCTCTCTTTTGTATACCTCATGGAAAAGAGCACTATTGTCCTGACAGATAGCGGTGGGATTCAGGAAGAAGCTCCCGGTTTGGGTAAACCCGTTCTGGTCATGAGGAATACCACCGAGCGGCCGGAAGCGCTGGAAGCCGGTACCGTAAAATTAGTCGGAACCGATTACGGCAAAATCAGGGAAGAAGTGTCTGCCTTATTGGATAACAGCGAATATTACAATCAGATGAGTCTGGCTGTCAATCCCTATGGGGATGGAAAAGCGTGCGAAAGGATAGTCCGGAGTCTGATAAAGATAAGATAATCCGATATTGTGGCGATGATTCATAAATTCCGGGAACTGTATTCCAATCAGACCTCAGAAGTAAAAGGATTAGCTAAAGACATTTTTTGGTCGGTTTTTGGTTCGGTTTCCTCTAAAGTCCTGAATTTTATAGCTTGGATTCTGATTGCAAGAATCCTGGGTAAAGACGGATACGGGGAATATGGGCTTATCCGGAACACTGTCATGATGTTTTCTGCTTTTGCCAGCTTCGGCCTGGGGATTACAGGAACAAAATTTATTGCCCAATACCTTGAATCGGATTCCTTGAAAGCAAGCAGAATAGCTTCGCTAACGATGTCTTTTGCTGCTTTTATGGGAATAATCGTGACCATTGTATCTTTTACGTTTTCGGACCTGATTGCAGACAAAACCCTGAAATCCCCTTATCTGGTCAACGATTTCCGGATTGCCTCGTTTATATTGCTGATGAGTGCTTTAAACGGTGCACAAACCGGTATATTGTTCGGACTTAAACAATTCAAAACAGATGCGAAAATTAATATCATAAATGCATTGATTTCTTTTCCGGTATTTGTTACCGGAGCATACTTTTATGGGGTAAGAGGCAGTATAATAGCTTATACCATTACCAATTTCACCCTTTGCGTCCAATACCAAATGGCCATAAAGTCTTTGGTTCAAAGAAAAGTGATTTCCCTGAATCTGAGAGAAGGGTTAAAAGAATGGCGTTTACTCTATATATTTAGTCTGCCGGCTGCTTTATCCGGATTGATTATCATGCCGGTAAAATGGTGCTCGGACGTTATGTTGGTAAATACTGCCGGTTTTTCTGCGATGGGAATTTATTCGGCAGCCTTGATTGTCAATACCATAGTGGTAGTTGCAGCCAATACACTAAACGCGCCTTTCATTGCTTTTATGTCGAACAGCAAGACTCATGACAATCTTATTGAAAAATTGAATGTGTTAATGCCCTGGTTTCTGGGAGTCATGATTGGATTGCCGTTTCTATGCTTCCCGGAAATTGGGAGTTATCTTTTTGGCAAAGAATACGAGGGAGAAATATTTGACAGAACGCTTGTCTTTGTCATATTGTTTATGGTGATTATCATGTATAAACAAGGAATGAGCAGAATCTTTGTTACGCAAAATATGCAGTGGGTCAATTTATTGGACAATGTGCTTTGGGGCGTTTTTCTGTTAAGCAGTTTTTATTATTTAAAATGCTATGCTTCCGTAGGGTTAGCGATTAGTTATTGCCTGGCTTATATAATGGTGACCATGGTGATGTATCCTGTATACATTAAAAAGAGATGGATGCCTTTGGAATTTGTTGTATCAAAAAACGTTCTGATTGTATGGAGTATGATAAGCGCTTTAATCGGTTTATCATTTATTTCCGTGTCTTGGATAATCAGAATTCCCATTTACCTTCTGGGCTGTTTTGTTGTTATTCTGACTTTTAAGTCCATGTTGAATTCTAATATAAAATATAACATTCTGGAAAAACATTCATCACAAGTAAAGCAAGCGGAATAAGTTATTTATAAAACATATCCCTTCCCCGAATGGCTACGATCTTTCAGTTTATCAATTACAAGCCGGTTGTTTATTCCGGTTTTGACAAATTCAATGTACTGGTTGCCCAAAAATTGAGGTCACAGGGCCATAATCTTTTTTTTGTTTTTTTTGATACTTTGGACGAGGCTCCGGAATTAAAAGAAGCTATTGTCAGAAGCCAGGCGGACATTATCTTTTTAAAATCCGGTCAGAATATACTGGCCCGTACAATTGCAATTATAAAATTATTAAAGCAGTACAAACCCGAAATTGTTCACGTACATTTTATAAACCAGATAAAACTTCTGCTGGCTTGTCTCCGGCCTTTCTTCCGTTTTCAGCTTTTTGTCTCTTTTCATTCCAAAATTTGGGAGGGGACAATGGAGGAATATAAGACTCGAAAGGGACGTATCAGATATTTCTTTTTCAAGACCTATTTATACTTGTTGGCGGTAGCTTCTGAAAAAGTATTTTGCGTATCTGAGGCAACACAAAAACAATACAAAGCCTTTGTTGACAGGCCTAATATTGCGAATCTCCATTTGGGAATAGAACGACCGCATGGAACTTATTCCGGGGCTTGTAAAAAGTTGGGTTTTAACCCACAGGATGCGACGATAAGGATTTGTAACATTGGGGCAATCGAATACCTGAAAGGGTTGGACGTTATAGTTAAGGCCCTGAATATTTTACAAGGAATACCGGATTTACCTCCCTTTCAGTTCTGTCATATAGGAGGTTTGCGCAGCCAACCCGCAGAAACGGACCTTGCATTTCTGCAACGTATTCTTCTTTTACAAAAAGAATATCGGTTGGAACAAGTCTTTCACCTGCTTGGCAAAAGGGAGGACATTATGGAAATATTGCCCGCTTTTGATATTTATGTTCATCCTTCACGTAGTGAAGGGTTAGGCATGGCTATTATAGAAGCATGTGCTTACCGGCTTCCTGTTATATGTACGAATACCGGTGGGATGCCGGAGATTGTGGAGGGACTTGAAGATTGCTATTTGATAGAAAAAGAGGATGCGGAGCAATTGGCTGAGAAGCTGCAGAAACTTATCCGGAAGGTTTATCTTGGGAAAAATTCTTTACAGCATCCTCTTTCCTCGCATTCCGGAACTTCATATCTGTCTTATGAAGAGTGGTGGCAAAAATTTGACATCGACTTATTGACGGACAAACTTATCAATATTTATCTGAATGAAAAGACAAAAGTCCAATAAGAAAATTTTAATGATTATTCCCGGACTGAAGTTTCATATAGATGAAGGGGCGAAACATCGGTTGTATTCATTTATAGATACTTACATCGGAGCTGGTTACCAAATCACTGTGCTGTTGTTATTTTCTTACCCCAGTTTAAAATACCTGTTTAAATATAAAAACTACCTGAGGGAAGATGTCGGTTGGATATTAATGCCTTGTTTTGGATTTAGCAGAGGACTTTTTCTGAAAGCATTGACTATTTTTACAGGGCAGGTATGTTTGTTTTTTCTTAATCTATGGAATAAGTACGTTTTTATTCAGGCTGAGCATAATTATGGAGGACAAATTGCCCGTTTCAAAAGGAGGAATACTCCTCTTATTGTAGATTTTCATGGAGAGAGTGCAGACGAATATCATTTTTTACATCCGGCTCTTCCGGAGACTCATCCCAAATTGAAATCCATAAAAAATTCAACAATCCGGGCTGTTCGGTTGGCTGATTTCATTATTGTCGTTTCAGAAAATTTAAAAACAGCTCTTGAGAAAATAAGCTCGCAAAAAATAAATAATTATTTTGTCATGCCTTGCTGTGTAGATTATGAAAGATTTCAACGGCAACCACTTGCAACTCTCTCTGAAAAATATGCTGACCGGATTTTATTGGGATATTGCGGAGGTTTGCAAAAATGGCAAAATATCCATTCTATTTTACACATTGTTTCAGAACTCCGCAAAAAGGACGCGCGGATCTTCTTTTTATTGTTTACCAACTTTCCCACGGAGAGCATCAAACCGGAATTAGACAGATTGGGGGCAGGACATTATGCGGTTTACTCATTGACAGGCAGACAAATACCTGAATATCTTCCCTTGATGGATGCCGGTTTTTTAATTCGAGACCAACGGTTATTAAACCAGGTTTCTTCCCCCACTAAAATTCTGGAATATTTGGCTGCAGGAGTTCCGGTTATAGCGACGCAGTATGCCGGAGATATAAAGGAAACGGTGAAATCGGGAGAAAACGGTCTGATTTTGCCCGATGTTGAAATATCCGGCGAACAGATAGACCGTATCTTCCAATTTATTTGTAATGTAAAGAATAACCGCGCAACAATTAAAACTACTTGCCAAAATTCTGTGCAGGACAGGACATGGAGTAAATTTTCCATGCGACTGTTGAAAAAAATAGAAGAACTAATCTGATGATACCAGGTTCGGTTTACAGTACTTCCAATATCATAAACAGGATAATAGGATATACCTTTATCTATCTGCTCCTCCTGTTATTTTTTATAATCTTTTTTAATTCTTCCAAACCTACGCCAACGGAATTATTTGTTGTTCCGTTTATTTTATTCTTATTTTTTATCAGTTCCTTTGCTCTTGGTATAATCTTAAATGTCCGGTCGGGCATTGTAGTTATATTTATCTATAATGTTATCCTGTCCTTAGGGATGTATTATTTTTTTCTTCATTATACGGAAAGTCCCTATGGTTATAATCCGGTAGATGCCATTACCTATTACAATTATGCTTCTGCTCTGAAAGATATTCCTTCCCTCAGCGGGGCTGTTGCCTATTTGCAGAGCCAGGATGCCGAAATCTCAGATTATGGTTTTCCTCTTCTTTTAAGACTTGTTTTCAGATATACCTCATCAGACAATCAGGCCAGAATACTGCTTATCCTGTTAAATAGTTTATCATTTGCCCTTTGTTCAATATTTACTTATAAGTTGGGACGTTTTTTCCTTCAGAGCAAGGAGGCCAAAGTAGCCATGCTTTTATGGGGATTAAATTCTTGTGCGATATGGAGTAACAGCTGTGGAATGAAAGAATCTGTATTCATCACTCTGATCACCGCAGCCATGTATTACATGTATTGCTGGTTTTACCGGAAGAATTTTAAATATTTAATTCTGACATTTGCATTTATTTTATCTACTCTTTTTTTCAGGCATTATATAACCCTGTTTCTCCTTATTCTCCTCTTTTGTCATCCGGTATATAAAAGGCTGTCTTCCAAACTGCTTTTCCTGCTGGTAGCAGGAGTATGGGTTTTAGCTACTTTCACTTCTTATCTAATATCTACCGAATACCCTTTGTTGGCTATCATTATTCATAAGCAGGCAGAAAATCCGGAAGGCGGCGGAGGGAGTTTATTCAGGATAATCATGAATTCTTTTGCCGGTTTTGTCGGACCATATCCTAATTTTCTTTTGTCAAATACCAAAGAAGCTTTACTCTATAATCCTTATTCTCTGCTGAAAACGTTGATTTCCTTATTTGGATTGTACGGAATGTTTTATGTGATTAAAAACGGGATAACCGCATTATATCCGATTACCTTTTTTATATTTCTGAATATCATACTCGTTATCATCACTGTCTTTTCTTTTGATTACAGATTTTCTTATACGATGATTCCTTTATTCTTTATTCTATCGGTGTACGGGTATCAAAAACTACGGGAATACAAATACCGGAAACTGCTGTCATTCGTTTATACGGCTTCAATGCTTATTCTAATTCTTTTTTATAATATAAGATGAAAAAAATACTGATTGTATGCCCGGATTTAAAACGGGTTGGCGGGGTGGCTAACCATTACCTCGGGTTAAATGACTATTGGTCTCATACAATAGAATACATTTATTATGGCCGGCGAAATAGTTTGAAAATACATCCTTTCTTTTTGTTTCCATACGATTTGTTGCTATTTAGCTTCCGGATACTCTTTGGAAAATATGATTTGATAATTGTTAATCCGTCTCTCAGAAAATATCAGTTGTTCCGGGACGGATTATATTTGCTCACAGCTAAAATTTTCAGAAAAAAGGTTGTTACCTTTATACATGGATGGGATGAAAAATACATAGAAAAGCTCATTCGGAAACCTTTTTTCTTTCAAACGGTTTATGGGCACTCTGAAATAATTTATGTCCTTTGCACCGAATTCCGGCAGAAATTGATGGATTGCGGTCTAAAAGTTCCTGTATTGCTCACAACAACTAAAGTGGATGATAAACTTTTAAAAAACTTTAGTATTGACCCCTCCCCGAAATGTACAGGTAAATTGTTGTTTTTAGCAAGAATTGAGAAGAATAAGGGAATCTATTTTGCTATCGAAGTGTTTAAACGATTTAAGCAAATGTATCCGGAGGCATGCATGTATGTTGTCGGAAGCGGAAAAGAACTGAGGGCGGTTGAAACTCTCACCCGGTCTATGAATGGTATTAAACTTCTGGGAGCAAAATTCGGAGAGGAACTGGCCAATTGTTATAAAGATTCCGATATATATCTATTGCCTACGACTCACGGCGAGGGGATGCCAACCTCTGTTCTGGAAGCCATGGCTTTCGGGCTGCCGGTTATTACTCGCCCGGTGGGGGGATTGAAAGACTTTTTTGAAGATGGAAAAATGGGGTATCTGATAGAAGATTTTGATACAAATGAATATATAGAAAAAATAGTTCAACTGATGCGGAATGAAAAATTATATGAGAGTATTTCCTCTTATAATTACAATTATGCCCAGCATCGTTTTTTAGCTTCAAAAGTCGCCAGGCAATTGGAAATGGATTTTGAGAAATATATCTTTTAAAAATTTAAATTTTACTTTTAATATGGATATTCAGCCCGTATCCCTGCGGAGAATTAATGTTTATCCGTTCGCTTCGGATGAGGAACTGTTGGAATATATCGACAACAATCCCTGTATTTTGGTTGCTGTAAATGCGGAAAAGATTTTGCATGCCCCGGATAAAGTCAGGGAGATGATAAACCGTAACCTGGGTTATGCCGATGGGATAGGAGCGGTTATGGCGCTTAAAAAGAAAAAGGCAGCCGACCGGATTGCACGGATTCCCGGATGCGAACTGTGGCTGAAAATCATTAACCGTTATAAGAATGAGAGAACCTTTTATTTAGTTGGGGGCAAACAGGAGGTGATTAAGAATACGGTTGATAAATTGAACAACGAATATCCGGGGATTAAAATTGTGGGTTACCGCAACGGATATTTCTCGAAGGAGGAGAGGTCTGCTCTTGTTAAAGACATTTCAAACCGGAAGCCCGATGTTGTATTTGTTGCCATGGGCTCTCCGGTACAAGAAGAACTGATGGAGGAAATGCAACGGCAACATACAGCCATCTATCAGGGATTGGGAGGGAGTTTTGATGTTTATACCGGCAAGGTGAACCGGGCTCCCCGTTGGTGGATAGAGAACAACCTGGAATGGGCTTACCGCCTGTTCAGACAGCCTTCACGCATGAAGCGGCAAGTTCATCTCTTTCGGTTTTTATGGTTGTTGGTCAGAAACAAGATATAAATACGTAAATTTATTCATTTTACAATGAAAATTCCCCAAGTCTGTTAAGCGGTCTTGGGGATTTTTATCCCTTTCAGGGGTAGTTTTTCTGGTTGCGGAGTGCTTTTTCGGTACTCTTTTACCTTTATTTGATTTTGTCGTATCTTTGCATCCAAATCAAGTTGTGCGGAATTATGAAGATGTGTATTGCCGAAAAGCCGAGTGTTGCAAAGGAAATAGCCAATATTCTGGGGGCTACTGTCCGGAGAAATGGCTATCTCGAGGGAAACGGGTATTGTGTTACCTGGACCTTCGGGCATTTATGCACGTTGCAGGAACCGGGGGAATATATGGAGAAATGGCAAAAATGGAACCTGGGGGTGCTGCCGATGATTCCTTCCAGATTCCGCATTCGCCTGATTGAAGATGAAGGAATAAAAAAACAGTTTGCCGTTATAGAAGAGTTGGTGGGGAAGGCCGAAATGGTGATTAATTGCGGGGATGCCGGGCAAGAAGGTGAGTTGATACAACGTTGGGTGCTGACCAAGGCCAGATGCGGGGTGCCGGTCAAACGCCTGTGGATTTCTTCCTTGACGGAGGAAGCCATCCGCGAAGGATTCGATAAACTGATGGAAGCAAAGGATTTCGATACGCTCTATGCAGCCGGCTCTGCCAGGGCAATCGGAGATTGGTTGTTGGGGATGAATGCCACCCGTGCTTATACGTTGAAATACGGAACAGGGAAAAATGTCCTCTCTATCGGAAGGGTGCAGACACCAACCCTGGCCTTGGTGGTGGAACGTCAAAAAGCCATAGAAAATTTTAAACCGGAAACCTATTGGGAAATCCGTACGAACTACCGGGATGGAATTTTTTCTTCCCAAAGAGGACGTTTCAACAAAAAGGAAGAAGCAGAGGCTTTCATGGAGAAAATTACACCGTTAGAGTTGGAAATTATCAGCGTCGAACGGAAAAAAGCAATGGAACACCCGCCTAAACTTTTTGATTTGACCCTTTTACAGGTGGAATGTAACCGGAAATTTGCGTTTACTGCCGAGAATACTTTGAAAATCATTCAGTCCCTGTATGAAAAGAAACTGACTACTTATCCCAGGGTTGATACTAACTTCCTGCCCAATGACCAATATGCCAAGGTACCTAAAATCCTGAAAGGATTAAAACCTTATGAGGCGCTCACCAAACCTGTCCTGGAAGGCGGAAAAATCCGTAAATCCCCTAAAGTTTTTAATGATAAGAAAATTACGGACCACCATGCCATTATTCCTACCGGAGTGTTCAGTTATGATATGTCGCCGGAAGAAAAACGGGTGTATGATTTGGTTGTCCGGCGTTTTATTGCCGTTTTTTATCCGGACTGTGAAGTGGCGAATACCACTGTGATGGCTAAAATTGGTGATGAGGATTTTAAGGCAACG
The DNA here is from genome assembly GCF_009935865.1 of Odoribacter sp. Z80. Classification (GTDB taxonomy): domain Bacteria; phylum Bacteroidota; class Bacteroidia; order Bacteroidales; family Marinifilaceae; genus Odoribacter. The sequence goes on along the minus strand of NZ_QWEL01000002.1, from coordinate 395,662 downwards.
GGAAAACAAATCATTGAGCCTGCCTGGCGGGTGGTGTTCGGAACCAATACCGACAAACAGAATGAAGAGAATGTATTGCCGGTTTATGAAAAAGGAGAGCATGGCCCCCATACTCCAGAATTGCAGGAAAAGCAGACCCAGCCCCCAAAATATTATACGGAAGCCGATTTGCTGAGGGCAATGGAAACAGCAGGAAAACAAGTGGAAGATGAGGAATTGAGGGATTTAATGAAGGAGAACGGAATAGGAAGACCTTCCACCCGTGCTAATATTATTGAAACTTTATTCAAACGCCAGTATATACGGAAGGATAAAAAACGCATTCTGGCAACGGCAACCGGTATAGAATTGATAGATACTATCCAGAATGACTTGCTGAAATCGGCAGAGCTTACCGGACAATGGGAGAAAAAACTCCGCATGATAGAAGACGGCACATATCAGGTAGCCGATTTTATGGAAGAACTGAAAGTAATGGTAAACGAAATAGTCCATTACGTCAAATATTCTTCTTCCAAGACAATTACAATAGAAGAATCCGGTGAAAAGGAGAAATCCGGGAAGAAAAGCAGAACGGATGAAACCGGAATAAAGAAACCGGAGGCATCATTGAAGTGTCCCAAATGCGGGGAAGGAAATATCATTCATGGAAAAACGGCCTGGGGATGTTCCCTCTACCGGAAGTCTTGCGATTTTTTAATTCCGATGGAGATTCACGGGAAAAAACTGACTCAGAAACAAGTCGAATCTTTGGTCCTGAAAGGAAAAACAGGAACTCTTGCCGGTTTTAAGGATGAATCCGGAAATTCCTTTAGCGCGAACCTTCGCATAGGGGATAACTATCAGATTGCCGTGGATAAAATCAATCCGTCGTAACTTAGAAACTGATTTGCACTCTTCCCTGCAATAAATCAAAATCATCTTTTCCCTGAGGGGAAGAATGCCCGATCATCATGCGGGTATAATTCACTTTTGCTGCGACGTATTTATTAATGAAATAATTTACTCCCACAGAAATATCGGACAAACGTCCTCCCCGGATTCCTGCATCGTTCAGATTCATATTGTCGTAACGCAACAGGATTTCCAGGCTCCGGGGTGCAGGATTTACAATCATACCCGTCTTGGCATTGTAATTGTGTTTGGCACCCAGAACCATATAACCACATTGGGCGTACCCTCCTTTGGCTTTGTAGTTTTCAGCCGCGAAACGGTTCAGACTGGCCAGGAAATACTGGCCCTGAAAGTACCATTTGTTGTACAACAGAATAGTTTCCAAATCCAGTTTCCACTGATTAATCACCTGGGAAATGTGGGCGTCCAAAAAGGTATTGTCGGCTTTTGCCAATAAATCCGTTGGAGCTCCGGCCGAAAAAGACACTTCTTTATGGCTGCTGTTGAACCGGGGAGCCACTCCGATATGAATCAGCTTTTTGTCCTCCATCAAGGGACGCCCGACTACCTTTGCGGCCAAAGAATAGCCTTGGTTTACCGGTTTTGATTTTTGAATGTCCCCATCGCTGAATACTCCTCCGATAAAATTGAACCATTTGTGGTTATAGCTGTAACTGAATCCTAATTTACGGCTGTTGCCCAAAGCTTTGTCCGAAACAGCGTTGGTAATGAAACGATAGTTGCTTGTCCCTACCCGCGCGTTTCCGAAAGGTTCGAAATGGTAGCCTAAACGGAAAGAACTATTCTTGTATTCGTAATTCAGATAGACGTCTTTCAAAGAAATTTTACTGTCGCCGTAACCCAATTCGATTTTAGCTTCCCAGGCATCCAGGAAGTGAATGATTGTCCCTACACGGAGGTCATTTATCTGAAAACTGTTTTCCCGGGCGGTGTCTTTCAAAAAAACTCCTCCATCGAAGAATGCCCGTCCTATTAGCCGCCAGCGAAATCCATCCGGCCCTTTGCCGCCGAGTTCCTGACCGGCAGTTTCCCGCACGAAAGCCAGCAGAAACAAAAAGAGGAAAAGTTTTCTCATATGTGCCATTACTGTTCTGATATTACAAATTTAATTAAATAGTATTAACTTCGGAAAAATCTTCCGTTTTAAATTTATCGTATTTGTTTTTTGAGGTTATATTGATTTCAATGCCGTATCTGATTTATTTTGCATGAACAACGGTACGGGGCGCGGAATAGTTTCATGCATTTTCCCTTGTTTAACGGCAAAAAGAAAGTAAAGTTGTTTTAGGCAATATGAGAAAGGGAGCGTCTGATTGAGATTGTTTAGAGCAGGAAAAGAGGCCGGCCGAAATATTACTTTTCGGCCGGCCTCTTTATTGACAGGAGAAATTTTAACCGCTTCAGACTTCCGTATTGGTTTCGGATTTTTCTTCTTCCTTCCCGGTTTCGGTTTCCGTTTTACCTTTCAGATAGGTGGGCAGATTCAGTCCTGCCATGTTAAACAGGTCGTTTAACGGAGGAACGGATTTCATCATGCCTGAAATAAAGTTTGCTGTGGCAGTGTTGCCGTTGGTTGCGTTGTTGCCATCCCATACGGTTACCTTGTCTATCTTGATGTTCTTCACTGCTTCCACCTGTGTTTTTACCAGTTCCGGCAGTTTATCTGTAATCAGCATTGTCACTGCCTTGTCCGGATCGCCTGCGGCAGCTTTGACAATACGGTCATAGCCTTCGGCCTGCTTGGTCAGAACTTCGTATAAACCGCGGGCCTCTGCTTCCATCTTGGCGAAAATGGCATCGGCTTCTCCTTGGGCCTGGCGGCGCAAGCGTTCTGCTTCTGCTTCTGCTTCTATAATTGCTTTTTCTTTGGCTATTTGGGCAGGGATAACGATATTGGCCGTCTGGGTTGCTTTTTCGCGTTCGGCACGTGCAATTTCGGCCTCTTTTTCAGCCTGGTAGGCTTCCTCTAAGGCTTTGGCAGCCTGTACTTTTTCGGCCGCCGTAGCTTTCCGTCCCGCTTCTGCCTCGCGTTCACGACGGGTGGCATCGGAGTCGGCAATGTGGATTTTGGCGTTGTTTTCTCCCTCCACAGCCGAGGCATTGGCCTCGGAAGTACGGATTCGGGTGTCCCGGACAGTCTCGGCAATGCGGATGTCTTTATCCCGGTCTGCTTCTGCTTTACCGATTTCACCAAAACGGTTTTGTTCGGCAACACTTTTTTTGGCATCATTAATAGCCTTGGCTGCCGCTTCTTTTCCTAAAGCTTCAATGTAACCCGATTCGTCCCGTAAGTCGGTTACATTGACGTTGATGAGTTTCAGCCCGATTTTACGCAACTCTGCTTCTACGTTGGCACTTACATTGGCCAGGAATTTGTCCCGGTCGGAGTTGATTTCTTCTATATCCATGGTGGCAATGACTAAACGCAATTGCCCGAAAAGAATATCTTTTGCCAAATCCTGGATATTTTCCAAGCGTTGGCCTAAAAGACGTTCTGCTGCATTGGTCATGCTTTCCGGCTCGGTGGAAATACCGACAGTGAAGCGACACGGAACGTCCACCCGGATGTTTTGTTTACTTAATGCATTTGTCAGATTACATTCGATGGAAATCGGTGTGAGGTCCAGAAAGGCATAGCTTTGAAATACCGGCCAGATAAAGGCGGCTCCTCCGTGAATACACCGGGCTGAGCTTACTCCTCCGGTTTTGTTTTTTCCTGTTTTTCCGTAAACTACCAAGATTTTGTCGGACGGACAACGTTTATAACGGGATAAGATGGCTGCAAATGTGACGAAGATAACTGCAACTATCACCATGATTAAATAGAGACTTGTTTCCATTGATTTATGAATTTGGTTTAGCTTTATATTTTAGCAACAAGGAGCATATTTTCGTTTAATACGGCAACGACCTGGATGGGAGTGCCGTTAGGGAGGGTATCTCCTTCCGTTGTGGCGTCAAATTCGCGGATGGCACCCTGAATGGAAAGCTGTACCTTCCCCTCTCCCTGGCGGTGGCCCGGAATGGTAAGGTAGACGTTCCCCTTGCAGCCTACGGCACTGGCTGTTTCTATGTTGCCGGATTGCTCCATTTTACTCATCAGGAAAAAAAGGTACATGATGGCAGCAACTAAAGCCAATCCTACCAAAACGGAAAGAATAATACTGGCCACAGTACTTACTTTTCCTTCTAAGGCTATGGCAGTCCAACCGAATCCCAGAAAAAAATTAATGAAATTCCGGAATGTGAATAATTGGAATGGGAAGGTTCCCACATCTGTTGACGAATCAAATCCCCCATCGGGCACATCCAGTCCGCTGTCCGTATCCATACCCGTAAAAGTCAGTATGGTTTGAATGATAAAAATCAAACTTGCACTTAAAGTAATCATCCACAAGATTTGCATATAGAGATCCAATGAGGCCCACCATTCTTGCATAACTTTAAAAGTTTAAGTTAATACCCGTTTATTACACACTTCTACAAAGATGGGATTTTTTTTAGACATTCTATGTTAATCAAAAACTTTATTTAAATATGGACAAAGGTTTTCCGGCTTTTTCTGCTTTGTTTTTCCGAAGAGAAATTCCCGATGCAGAAAAAGGTTGAAAAAAACAGTCCAAATTTTTGGAGTTTATACTAAAATCTCTACCTTTGCACCCGAGTTCTTTGCCCAGGTGGCGGAATTGGTAGACGCGCTGGACTCAAAATCCAGTGTCCTCAACAGACGTGCGGGTTCGATTCCCGCCCTGGGTACTGGAGTGAATAAAGACGGAGATTCTCTGGATTTATTCACTTTTTTATTTTGTAACAGTTTGATTCCCAAATGTGTTAAATCCGAAACTTGGTCGTGGAAGAGGTCATTTTAAATATTCTTGTTTTTAAATCTTTTTTTTTAGTGTTTCGTATATAAAGGGTATTCTTAATGTTCAATACTTATATTTTCTGATTTTCCCCATGAACCGGATGGTTATGGGGAATTTTTGTGTAAAGGCCGATGTAGGGAGGTGAAATCGCGGACTTTGTTTATTTTTGTGGATTAATCGGAATTATTTTGGATATGAAGGTGCGTTGCTATTTATTGCTTTTGCTTGCCGGGATGTGGAGCAGTTGCAGGACAGAAAAGGATTTTGATGGAGAATTGAATCTTATTCCTCGGCCGGTGTCGGTGATGATGGAATCCGGTTTTTTCCGGTTGGATGGAGAGGTTACGGTATCGGCCGGTCCGGGGGCTGAGGAAAGCCTGATGGTATTACAGGAACTGATGAGGCAATATACCGGGAATGGCCTGAAGGAAGTGACCCGGGGACAGGTTGTTTTGACTCTCGATACGCTTGCCGGAATGGAGCGGGAAGCATATCAATTGGATATTACGCCGGAGCAGGTGAGGATTGCCGCGGGAAGTGCTGCGGGACTTTTCTATGGAATACAGACTTTCGGACAGTTATTGGGTGATGAGCGGTTTTATAATTCCGGTCGGCAGAGTTGGCGTTTACCGGCATTGCGTATTTCTGATTATCCGGCTTTTTCTTACCGGGGATTGCACCTGGATGTTTCCCGGCATTTTTTCTCAAAAGAGTTTGTGATGAAATGCCTGGATTGGATGGCGGTCTATAAGTTGAACCGTTTCCATTGGCATTTGACGGACGCTGCGGGATGGCGGGTGGAGATCAGAAAGTATCCGGAACTGACGAGACGGGCGGCCTGGCGGTCGGAATCCGGTTATATGGCCTGGTGGAAAGGGGACAGACAGTACGTGACCTGTGATTCTGCGGGTGCCTACGGGGGATATTATACCCGGGAAGAGATTCGGGAAGTGGTGGCTTATGCGGCGCGAAAGCACATTACGGTCATCCCGGAGATTGAGATGCCAGGGCATTCGGAGGAGGTTGTCAGTGTCTATCCTCATCTGGGATGTTATAACGAACCGTACCGTACCGGGGAATTTTGCATCGGCAATGAAAAGACTTTTGAATTTGTGGAGGGAGTGTTAACGGAAATAACGGATTTGTTTCCGTCGGAATATATTCATGTCGGAGGGGATGAAGCTTCGGTTGCTGCGTGGAAGAAGTGTCCGGCGTGCCAGAGAAGAATGAAACGCGAAGGCTTGAAATCGGAGAGGGAGTTGCAGGGATATATGATTCGTCGGGTAGAATGTTTTTTGAGGAAACGGGGACGTAAACTCATTGGTTGGGATGAGATTTTGGAAGGAGGAGTAGCTCCCGGGGCAACGGTTATGTCGTGGAGGGGGGAGACGGGAGGAATAAAAGCGGCCCGCATGGGACATGACGTTGTTATGACTCCGGGAGGGTATTGTTATTTCGATAGTTATCAGGCAGACCCGCGTACCGAGCCTGCTGCAATCGGCGGTTTTTTGCCTTATCTGAAAGTGTATTCTTACCATCCGGTACCGGAGGGGTTAACTCCGGAAGAAGCAAGACATATTTTGGGAGCTCAGGCTAATTTGTGGACGGAATATATTTCCGATACGGCACATGCGGAATATATGATTTTTCCCCGTTTGCTGGCCTTGGCAGAAGTGGTGTGGACACCCCAAGAACGGCGGGAGCCGGAGGATTTCAAACGGCGGATCGGAAAGCATACCGGCTGGTTGAGGCGGATGGGGGTGAATGCTTTTCCCCTCAGCAGCCGGCTGGAGGTTCGGTCTGAGGTAGATACTGCCGGAAAGAAAATGAAGGTGTGGTTTGATGCGGAGAAATACCGGCCGCAGATTCGTTATTCGGTAAACGGAGGACCCGAGTTAGTCTACCGGGAGCCGTTTTATGTGACGGATTCGGCGAAAATAGAAGCTTTTATCCTTGATTCCGGCGGAAGGAAAGGGGAAATCGCCCGGGCCCGGCTGGATTATCATAAGGCCGTAGGCCGGAAAGTGGAGTACAGGACGCGTTATAGTGGTTCGTATCCTGCTGCGGGTGGGATGACATTGACAGACGGGTATCGCGGTGGTCTGACTTATGGGGACGGACGCTGGCAGGGTTTCCTGACCCATGTGGATGTTGTTGTCGATTTGGAAGCAGTTTGTGACCTGAGTTTCGTATCGGCTGGTTTTATGCAGTTGACGGGTCCGGGGGTGTATATGCCGGAGTATGTGACTGTAAGTGTCTCGGAAGATGGCAACACTTTTCAGGAAGTGGCCCGTATAAAGAATGAGGTTTCAATCCGGGAAAAGAGATTGGTTATCCGTGATTTTACGGCGCGTTTCCGGGCGCGGGGACGTTATGTAAGGTTGTTTGCGAAGAAACATGCCGGTTTTCAGTTTTTGGATGAAATAGTGATATGGTAGTATGAAATGATAGGTTTGTCTCATATAGAGTAAGGATGAAAAATATTGTATTTGATTTGGGAGGAGTGGTTGTAGACTGGAATCCCGAACGCTTGATGCAGGAATATCCGGGAGACCCGGAGATGCCTTTGATGCTTTTTAAGAAAGGTTTTTTTACCAGCCATTGGCAGGATTTTGACCGGGGAACGGCAGATCAGCGGGAAACGGTCCGCAGGATGAGCGATTTTTCCGGCCGGCATTATGACGAGTGTTGGGATTTTATGGAATTTGTGAAACATTCTTTGCGGGATATTCCGGAAACTCAGCAGTTGATTAAAGAGTTATCTGCGAGAGGATTTCGTTTGTTCTGCCTTTCCAATATGTCGCTGGATTTTTATGATTATCTGAAGGACCGGGAGGTATTTCAGTTTTTCGAAGGACAAATTATTTCGGCTTTAGAAAAAACAATCAAACCGGAGAAAAAGATTTTTGAGATTTTGATGGAGCGTTATGGGGTGAATTCCGGAGAATCCGTTTTTATTGATGATTTGGAACAGAATATCCGGACTGCTGCGGAATTGGGCTTCCATACCGTGCATTTTGCCGATAAGGAGAAAGGAATGCGCCAATTGAGGAATTTGTTGGATTGTTAACGAAGCGGAGCCCCGTTCCGGGTCCGGCGGTAGTACCTGATGCATAATAATGCGCCTGTTAAGGTTAGCCCTACCGGGTAGCCGATCCAGATGCCGGTGATTCCTCCTTTCAGAATGAAGCCGCAGAGATAACAAACAGGCAGTGCAATGAGCAGGTAGCCGACGAAGGAAATCACTGCCATAGAGACCACGTCTCCGATGCCCCGCAGGGAGTTGGCATAGGTGATTTGCAGGGCGTCGCCGAATTGGTAGGCTACTAAGATGATTATCAGTGTTGAGACAAGATGAGTGACTTCCGGTGAAGTGGTGAAGAGATACCCGATAAAATTTTGGGAAGAGAGGAAAAGAACGGAAGCTGTCAGGGCCAACACCAGAATCAGATGAAAACCGGCTGCGGTGGTGCGGCGGACGTTGACAAGGTCTCCTTGTCCGAAAAAATGGCTTATCCGTACAGAAATGGCGGCCCCTATGCCGTAATAAATCATAAATCCCAGCGTGGAGATGGCAATCATAATCTGGTGGGCTGCCAGAGCTATACTTCCCAGCCAGCCGATCATAATACCGGTGAGCCCGAAGAGAGCCGTTTCCAGTCCCATCTGTATTCCCACCATCCATCCCATTTTGTTGAGCGAAAGAATGTCCGGAAGATTGTAGCGGCTTTTTTTATATCCGGCAAGGTAACGGCGATAGCGGACGCTCCTGTAAAAAAGTATGGCAAAGGCTGCCAGCATGACGATGCGGGCGGCTAAGGTGGAAATGCCGGCTCCCACGATTCCTAAGGCGGGCAGTCCGAATTTCCCGTAAATCAGGATATAATTTCCTGCGATGTTGAGTACATTGGCAGAGAGCATGATGTACATCGGCGTTCGGGTGTCCGTGATGCCGTCGGCAAATTGTTTGAAAGAGTTGAACAACATGACAAAGACGAGGGAAGCCAGTTGCAGTGAGAAATAAGGCCGGATTAAGGGTAAAAGTTCTTCCGGTTGTCCTAATTGGTCTATGTTCAGCCATACTACTCCCATGATAAGGGTCAGCAGTAGTCCTATGCAAAAGTTGACCAGCAGGCTGTTACGCAGTAGTTGCCCTACGTGGAATTTATCCCTTCTGCCGAAGTATTGTCCGATGAGAGGGGTCAGTCCGTAGGAGAATCCCAGCCCGAAAAGGATAGGAATATTGAAAGCACTGTTGACAAAGGAAGCAGCAGCCAGGTGCAGGGTGTCGAATTGGCCTATCATGATGTTGTCGGCAAGCCCGACGACAACAATACCTATTTGTCCGATGACAATCGGAATTCCCAGACGTATCAGAGACCGGTAATGTTCTTTGTAGGAATGGAAGTAGTTCATAGGTAAAATAGACTTTGCAAAGATATAAAATTGAAACGGTTTCGTCCCGTTTCACCTTTTTTTCTTACCTTGCAGACGTAAACAGAGGGGGAGAAAGAAGAGCGGGTTCGGATAAAGAATTAATACCGGATTGTGAAGTTATGAAGAAAATTGTATGTACATGGTTTGTTCTTGTAATTTGTTCAGCCGTTCTGTTTGCTGAAAACGGAATTCTGGAGAGGTTGCAGCAGATACCTCAGGTGAGCGATATAAAAAAATGGGAAGTAAGTCCTTTTTTGGAATATTATGAATTCCGGTTTGAACAGCCGGTGGACCATACCCGTCCGGAGTCCGGCAGTTTTAAACAAAAAGTGTTGTTGGGACATCGGGCTGCGGAGGCTCCCGTCATTGCAGAGCTGGAGGGATATGCCATTGGAGCTGTGAGGGAGAATGAACTGGCTGGTTTGCTGAAAGGTAATCAGTTGACGATAGAACACCGCTTTTTTGACAGTAGTGTGCCGGAGGACGGTATTCCCTGGGAATATCTGACTATAAAGCAGGCTGCCGCCGATCACCATGCTGTGATTCAGGCTATCAAACAACATCTTTACCCTTCTTCCAAATGGGTGAGTACGGGAATCAGCAAGGGAGGACAGACTACGGTTTTCCATCGTTATTTTTATCCGGATGATGTGGATGTCAGTGTTCCTTATGTGGCTCCTTTGAATCTGGAGTATGTGGACCCGCGTTTAGATAAATTCCTGAATAAACTGGGAGTTGTGAAAGAAGGGGTTGGGATGTTTTTCGGCGTGGGAAGTGTACCGGAGGATTGTCGTTATAATATCCGGGATTTTCAATTGCTTTGTTTTAAACATCTGGATGATTTATTGCCTTGTTTGGAAAAAGTTGCGGCGGAAAGAGGTTACACGTATGAAAAAGTGGGAGGAATGCGAAGGGCTTTGGAGTTGATTATATTGGAATATCCGTTTGCTTTTTGGCAATGGGGCAATAGTTGTGAGGAGATTCCGGACACGGAAGATGCAGGGGATTGGCAGGAGGTTTTTGATTACCTGGTGAAGATTTCTTCTCCCGATTTTTTTGAAGATGAGTATATCAAACGTATGCAGCCTTTTTTCTATGCGGCTTTGACGGAAACAGGCATGTATGATTATAATGTTAAGCCTTTCCGGAAGTTTTTGAAAGATAAGGGGAATATAGATTTTTCTTTTACCTGGCCGGAAGGGATAGTAAGAAAACCCTTTAATACCCGGCAGATGGAGGAAATAAATACCTGGTTGCAGACCAAGGCCGAAAGGATTTTGTTTGTTTACGGGGGAAGTGACCCTTGGTATGCTACTGCCGTGGATTTGAAAAAAAATGATAAATGCCGGAAGTATGTAAGGGGAGACATGAGCCATATCTGCCGGATCAAGGATATTGACCCGGTTTCGCGGGAAGATTTGATAGAGACGTTGAAGGAGTGGCTTGCGGTAAAGCCTTAGGATGGGTTTGTTTCTCTGTCTCCTTTGGCTGTCAGTTTTTTGCTGATGATGTCGGTGGCTCCCAGTTGGCTGTCTACATAAGCCAGTGCCTGACGTCCGGCTGCTTCGGCAATGGCCGGAGTGGTGAGCAATCGGTCTAAGACTTCTCCCAACTCTGTGCCGTTGTGAATGGCAAAAGCTCCTCCTTCACGCAGAAGGCTCACTGCTTCATTGAATTTCTGATGGTTTGGCCCGAAAATGACCGGAATACCGTAAACGGCAGCTTCCAGTGTGTTGTGTATGCCTACTCCGAAACCTCCGCCGATATAGGCTATTTTGGCATAACGGTAAATGGAGGACAGTAACCCGATACAATCAATGACCAATACTTCGCAGTCTTCTAACGGAATTTCCGGCTGACTGTAACGGGTGATTTTTTTCCGGCATTTTGCCATGAGTGATTTGATGTGGTTTTCGCCTATTTCGTGGGGAACCAATATCCATTTATATGCTCCGGTATACCGGTTGATGTATTCTGTCAGGATTGTTTCGTCGGGAGGCCAGGTACTGCCGCATACAACGGCCGGCCGGCCAGCACAGAAACGTTCTACGGCCTCGATGTTTCGGGCGGAAGAGGCTATTTGCTTTACCCGGTCGAAACGGGTATCGCCGGTCTGTTTGCTCCGGGTGATGCCGACGGAATTCAACAACCGGACTGATGCTTCGTCCTGTACATACAGGCAGTCGAAGAAACCCAGCATTTTCCGGTGCAGACTTCCCCATCTTTTGAAAAATGGTTGTCCCGGCCGGAAGATTGCCGATATGAGGTAGGTGGGAATTTGCCGTTGGTGCAGTTCATGGAGAAAATGATACCAGAATTCGTATTTGATGAATATGGCGGCGTCGGGCCGGACAGTGGCGAGGAAGCGCCGGGCATTCTTCCGGGTGTCGGCCGGAAGATAGTATATATAATCGGCACCGGTATAGTTTTTTCTGACTTCATAGCCTGAGGGAGAAAAAAAGGTCAGCAGAATTTTGGTGTCCGGTTCCATTTCCCTGAGTTTTTCCATAACGGGTCTTCCTTGTTCAAATTCTCCGAGTGAGGCGGCATGAAACCAGACCAACCGTTCCTTGCCTCGTTGAAAGTCACGGAGACGGAGGCGGGTGGCTTTCCTGCCTTTGCACAGTAAGGCGGCTTTCTCATGAAAAGGTGCGGCCAATCGGACAGCTAAATGGTAAGCCCGGATTCCGGTATCGTAAAGTAATGGCATAGTAGGATATGTGCTAATCAGTGTTAATGGCACAAAATTAGAAATAAAACCGCATTTTTTTGTTCTTTGACTAACCGGATGTACCTTTTATGAATTTTTTTCGCTTTTCGCTTTTCGCTTTTCGCTTTTCGTTGTACCTTTGCGACGTCATTGTGGAAAGATTTGGCTGATTGCAACCACAGAAAAAAATTGCTAAAATGCATTACTTCTGAATTCAACCATCCATTGCCTTTCCCGTAGTATTAATTTATGATTTTAGATGTGTGATCTGCAATTGTTTCGGGAGTTGTAATCCGCAGTCTACAATCAAAGGTCTAAAATTAAATTATGGGATATTTATTTACTTCAGAATCCGTATCGGAAGGACATCCTGATAAGGTTGCCGATCAGATTTCAGACGCTGTGCTCGACCGTATCATTGCTTTTGATCCGGAAGCAAAAGTGGCTTGCGAGACGTTGGTTACTACCGGGCAAACGGTGATTGCCGGAGAGATTAAGACTAAAACTTATGTGGATGTTCAGCAGGTGGCCCGTGAGGTCATCAATGAAATCGGTTATACGAAGAGCGAATATATGTTTGACGGGAACAGCTGCGGAGTGTTTTCGGCTATCCACGAACAATCGCCGGATATTAACCGGGGTGTGGTCCGGGAAGACCCGATGGAACAGGGAGCCGGCGACCAGGGTATGATGTTCGGATATGCATCGAATGAAACCGATAATTACATGCCGCTTTCTTTGGAGTTGGCTCACCTGCTGTTGATCGAACTGGCGAAGATCCGGAAGGAGGGACAGTTGATGCAATATCTGCGTCCCGACTCAAAATCGCAGGTGACGATTGAATATGGAGATGACGGAAAGCCGGCCCGTATTCATACCATTGTTATTTCCACCCAGCACGATGAGTTTATTCAGCCGGCAAACGAGACTCCGGAAGCTTGCCTGAAAGCGGATGAGGCGATGGTGGAATGGATTAAAAAAGATATTATTGATATTTTATTGCCCCGGGTGAAGGCTTTGTTGCCCCGGCGGGTACAAAATCTGTTTGACAAGAATCTGATTTTGTTTGTGAATCCTACCGGTAAGTTTGTAATCGGGGGACCTCACGGAGATACGGGATTGACGGGACGGAAAATTATCGTAGATACGTATGGAGGTAAAGGTGCGCACGGTGGCGGGGCTTTCTCCGGAAAAGACCCTTCAAAGGTGGACCGTTCTGCTGCTTATGCAGCCCGGCATATTGCGAAGAATATGGTGGCAGCCGGTGTTGCCGATGAAATGTTGATTCAGATTTCGTATGCTATCGGTGTTGCCAGACCGGTGGGTGTGTATGTGAATACGTATGGTACTGCGAAAGTGGCACTGACAGATGCTGAGATTGCGGAGAAGGTAAATGAAATATTTGACTTGCGTCCACGGGCGATTGTCGAACGCCTGAAATTGAGCAATCCGATTTATCAGGAGACAGCCAGTTACGGACATATGGGCCGCAACCCGCAGGTGGTAAAGAAGGTGTTTACTTCTAATTACTGGCCTACCGTGGAAAAAGAGGTGGAACTGTTTACCTGGGAGAAGCTGGATTATGTGGATGAGGTTAAAAAGGTGTTCAAGGAGTTCAAGACTTCCCGGCAATGAAAAATAAACCGACCGAAAAGTAAAATTTTCGGTCGGTTTATTTTTATGAGAAATTATGTCCTTGATAAAAACAGGGAAACATGTAAAGTTTTTTTTTCAATTCCTCCGGTTCATGTAAATCATGATGTAATAGAGGAGGGTGGCGAGGGAGGCCAGGGCTGCAATGACGTAGGTGTAGGCCGCCCATTTCAGGGCATCAAAGGCGTATCCTTGGGTTTGCTGGCTTGTAATCCCGGAGGTGCGCAGCCAGGCTAAAGCCCGGTGGCTGGCATCTATTTCTACCGGCAGGGTGATGAAACTAAAGAGGGTCATGATGGCGAACAATCCTATACCGGCCAGCAGTAATCCGGGAAAAGTGTTGACTAATATGATGCCTGCCAACAGAATCCATTGCACCCAATGAGAGGCAAATTCGACTGCCGGGACGAGGGCGGAACGTAGTTTCAGCATGCTGTATGCTTTGGCATGCTGGAGGGCATGTCCTGTTTCGTGGGCTGCCACGGCAGCGGCCGCAATGCTGTTTCCGTAATAGACGTCTTTGCTTAGGTTGATGGTTTTATTGGCGGGGTTGTAATGGTCTGTCAGCTGGCCTTCAACGGTTCCGATTTTTACTCCGCTGATGCCGTTGTCCCGCAACATTTTTTCGACGACGTCACGACCTGTCATTCCGTTGGCTGTCGGTATCTTGGAATATTTTTGAAAGCGGTTCTTCAATTGGTTGCTGATGAGCCAGCTGATGATGGTGAACCCGATAAAGATTACCCAGATCCACAGGTTTCCTCCGAGCATTGTAGTGTGTTCCATAGTTTTAAATTGTAAATCTTAATTTATAGTTTGTCTGAGCACAAAAATCAAGCCAAACTGTTTTGTTTTACGTATTCGTCTGCCATTATGCCAATTAATTTCATAAAATTAACAGTTTGTGCCATCCTGACTTTTGAAGTTTTAGCGGTCGTTTGGTTTCTCTGTTTGTTTTGCAGGGGGGGCGTGTCGGAGTTACAGGGTAAAGAAAGGAAGTGTTATATTTCAAGGTTTTTTCTGATTTTTTTGAGGTTTCTTTAACAAACGGGAGGATTTTAAGAGATTAATTCTTAATATTGTAGCAAAATCATAGGAATCCGATAAAACGATGTCAAAGGGAATGAAGCTTATGGATAATAATTTTAAACGTAAGGTTACGTTACGGGCTTCTATTGGCATAAGGAAGAGATAATGGAAAAGGAAGCTCGCTGAAAGGCGGGCTTTTTTTTGGAAATGAAGAAATACACGCTATAAGAATACAATGAAAATCAAAGGAGAACCCAGGGCGTTTCTGAGTAATGAAGCCCGGCAATTATTGAATCTGTATGAATCGTTAGGGGAGCGGGCGGAAATTTTTCTGCCGCGTCATATTTATGATAATCTGACGAGTTTTGTGAAACTTTGTTTTGAGGAACCGGACGACCCTACGGCACAGCAATCGGAGATTAACCGTTATCTGCTGAAATTCAGGGAAGATATTCCGGGGTATACGGATGTGTCTTTGATGCTTTGTCCTCATAATCATTCGAAAGCTTTTGAGCTGAGCGGACGGCGGGGAGAGTTTGTAAAGAGGATTAACGAGTTTTTAGATACGGAGATGGTGAATCCGGATGCGCGGGCCCTTTTGAGGAATATTAAAGATACGCATGATTTTTCGGTGGGGACACCTCCGGTGCGAAGCAGCCACGTAGAGTTTATTTCACAGGTGCAGTTGGGCGGTCAGGTCAGGGATTTGCGAAAATACCGGGATGTTATCGGGGTGACCGGTGATTTGAATGAGGCTCACTGGAATTACTTAATGGATACCCTGGAGCAAATGATTAGTCAGAGTACGCATTATACAACCGGGGCGGAGAAAGCCGATTTCCTGAACCGGATGCGCTGGGCTGTCAATTTTAAGGGATTGAACGGGATGATTACTACGGTGGTCTCCGGAAATGCGGATAAAGCCGTTGGTTTGATTCGGGGGGATGTTTTCAGCCGTAATAGTGTGCAGGTGTTGGAGAATCCTTCTGCTGAGGAGCTTTTCGAGCAGATGTGTGTGGATACGACTTCTGTTTTTGTGGTGAAAGCACGCCATATGCGGGTGAATCCTTTTTCGGGAGAGAAGTGGTTTCCTTTGCTGACGCGTTTAGTGATTGTAGACGATTCGAAGGAGTCCCGCAGCTCCAATACTTCTTTGGTGTTCTGTTTTCACAATGGAATCATCAATACGCTGAATAAGGTGCATACCAAGAAATTGGGTTCGCCGGCTAATACGCAGTTGAATCTGCGGTTGATTCTGGAGAATGTCAATCTTTCTTTTTTGGCTGAATTCCGTGAAAAAATTGAGATTCAGATACGGGAGTATGAGAAGGAAATCAATCATATCCTGCAAGAACAGCTCGGAACGGCTACCGATGCAGTGAAACGCCTGAATGTGTTTAAGTTAGATGTGTTCTCCCGGAAGATTGTTCAGGATAAGTATTCGTTGGAGAAGCTACGGGATTTTATTTATTTCCTGGAGAATTGCCACAAGGAGGATAAGCGGCAAGTACAGACACGGGAGCTGATAGAGGAATTTGAAAGCCGTATACGGCAGTATTTTTATTCCGACAGTCCGCAGATTCAGGTGTTGAGTGTATTGGAGGGAGGCGGTCGGAATCAGATACGCACTTATGGCCAATATTTGTTACAGAAGCCTTTGCATCGGTTGGATGAGAAGGTATACCGGGCTTGTGAGTTGATTCTGAGTATTATTCCGAGTAATTATGAACGGACTTTAAAGAATCATTTCCATAAGAATTTCGGGATTAACCTGTTCCTGGAGAAGTATCAGGCTTATATTACGAAGGTGGATAACGATGCGAATAATAAGGGCCGGTATGATAATTTCCTGAATGACTTGGGTATCCGGGAGAAGTACCGGGCTTTGTCTCCGGAGGAGCAGGAGGTGGTGAAGGAGTTTTTGTCGGCATTGGGAAATCTGGAGCAGACCTCTGTATCTGATTCGGTGCAGATGATTATCCGGGATTTGTTGTTTCATCCCCATGGCCGTCCGAAGCCTTATGTTATTTATAATGCGATGCAGGCGTGGGAGTATAAGGATTTGTTGCCGGATGACAGTTTTGATATTAATCCGTTTGATATAGAGATTGAGAATTTACCTGACGGGCGTTTGGCTTATGAGCGTTTGACGGATAAGTTGCTTCGGATTAAATCTACTTTGTCTTTGTTTGATGATAGTGGAAGTCTGTGGGATTTGTTTTGTGAAAATACGACTATTTTGATTAATGATCCGAATAATCCGACCGGATATACGGATTTTAATACGGAAGCGCTGAATTCGTTTCTGAAACTGATGAATACGAGCAAGATTACCTTGTTTTTAGATGAGGCTTATGCGGACAGTGTGAAGGTTACGGATAAGAATATGCCGAAATGGCGCACTATATCGCGTTATATTATTAATAATATCAATGCTCAGGCTAATATACGGGCGGTTTCTTCTTTGTCTACAACGAAGAATTTATCGGCTACGGGCGATCGTTTAGGGGCTTTGGCGGTTACTCCCCAGGCTGCTTCTGTGGCTGCTTTTGTGCGGCAGCAGAATTCGAGCGCTCACGGAAATAACAATTCTTTGCTGATGTTGAATAATCTGTTGGAAATAGCTCAGGTAGCGAAGAAGATTAAAGATACGCTTGAGGGCGAATTGCCGAAAAATGCTTCCCGCTATAAGATTAAGGAGACGTTGGTGCGTTTTATCAATGAACAGATCGGACGGATTGAGAAGTCGAATGCAAATAGTGTTGTTAACCGGCAATTGCATAAGACAGCTGGTTTTGAGGGTAGTCCGTTGTATATTTTTCTGTTGGATGAATTGGTGGCTTTGGATAAGTTGGATATTCTGGCCTTACCGGATGATTTTAAGTATGAGAATGAACCGTTTTTTGTTTATTATCAGAAACGGTTGGTAGAAAATTTAAACCGTTTCCGTGTGAATAAGAATTTCCGCAGTGAGTCACTGCAGCGTATGAATTGGGCGAAGGATGTGGCTCAGCGGGTGGTTGCCCGGTTTGAGGGGACGAACGTGACCTGGTTGCCTTCGGATGGTTCTTATTTGTTTAATTTCCGGGTGGGTGAAGGATTTTCTTATGCGGACTTGTTGTGTTTCTGCCAGTATCTGGCGCTGAACCGGGGTATTGCTGCGGTGCCGTATCCTACGGGATTGGTCCGTTTTGCCATTGGCGGTTTTTTGTCTGATACGGAAGAGAGTAAGCAGGTGTTTAAGTATGAATTGGAAGATGCTTTCACGATTTTCGTGAAGTATTGGACAATGTTTGCAGGGAAGCGTTTAGCTCCGGAATATAAGGAGGTGGAAAGCCATACTATTTTAGAGGAGATATTTGCTTATGGGAGGACGCAGGATTTGATCGAAGCGGTTATCGGGGATTTTCCTTTGTCTGCCGGATTTAAGAAGGATAAGGCTCCTTCTTTGCAAATCCGCGATATACGGACACTTTATCATGCTTCGCCTGAGCGTAGCGGGGTGAGTATCACTACGATTGACCGTTCGGTAAATTCAGTGATTGAGTTGCATGGGGATAAGATTGGTTCGTGCCGGGATGTTTTTGAATTTATCCGCAGTGCAGCTTTTACGAAGGTGTATGAGAATTTGCTGGCTCAGATTTATAAGCAGGTGCCGGCAATTGCTGACCTGGATTTTAATACGGTGAGTTCGAAGTACAGTAAGGCGGTTATTTTGAAGTATATCACGAATAAGAAGACTTTCCAGCCTAATTTTAATGTGCTTGATGATCCGATGGAGAAGAATGTCATGCGGGAGATTCTGATTGAGATGGAGCACATTTTGTTTTCTGACAGTAAGGTGAAGATTCTGGCTATTGATGCTACCGGAAGTCCGGGATTGGATAAATCGAAACTGGAAGGGATTAATGTGATTATTAAGAAATATATCCGGGAGATTTTGTTGCATTTTAACCTGCCGTTTGAGAAAGAAAGCCTGGAACCCAGCCGAAAGGAGATTGTACGGGTGGCCGGAGAGACTTTTGAAGAGATTATCGGTATTCAGCTGGGGGACCTGAATTTACAGATTTGGGTGGATGAGTTTATCAACCGGTTGCGGGCGTTGCCTGAGTTTAAGGAAACTCTGCTGGCTCAGAAGTGCATGGGTTATGTCATGGATTCTATTGCTTCGGGAATGAACCGGGACGGTATGTCGGTGACGGACAAGATTCTTTTCCTTTATTTGCTGAATAATGACCATTCTTTTTACCGGTTGGTTTCGGCGAAGCTGAAATATTTCAGTGATAAGATCGGAGCTTGTGAGGATGGAGAGGTGAAAATGTTTACCGAGGAATTTATCACGGAGATTATGCCTTCGCAATTGAAGGAGATTAATGATTATATTATGCGGCGCCGTGACATTAAGGTGGCGGAGGGGGAGATTCACCGGGTGAGCCGTAAGGTGGTGCTGTTTTATATCAGTATGATTAAGCGGACGAAAGGAACGGATTATTATAAGCGTTATACGCATACGCTGGTACGTTTGGTGGAGACGGCTTTTATGAAACAGAATTCAAGTGTGAATGAAATGGTTCAGCATGGTATTTCAATTTATAAAGGCTTTGAGATGGAGAATAAGGCTTTGGAGACTTTCCAGGGGGGGCGGATTAGCTGGATCAATGAGTTGATGCGGAAGTGCGGGGTGATTTCTTCCGAGCAGCCGGTACAGGAGCATACCCGTATTGTGACGGATGCAAAGAAGCGGGAATATCCTTTCCATAAAGTGGATCGTTTGGATGCCCGGTCGAAGGTGCAGATGGAGGAGGCCGGACCGAATGATTATCTGAAGTTGTTGGATTTGCGTCCGGATTCTTCTTTCTTTACGAATCGTCTGGCCCGGTTTATTGCGAATATGGATTCTGATGACTACCGTTGTAAGGTAGTGAAACATGGGATGGTGAAGGAGTTGGTGATTTTCCAGAAGGGGTATATGAAGTATCTGACGGATAATTACCGGTTGAATTATACGGAGGATATAGCTCTTACCGATATTACGAATTTTGTACCGGATGTGATCAGTTTTCTGGGTGCCCCGGAGAAGTTGATTTCTTTCCCTCAGATCGGTTATTTTGATATTCCGGGACCGAACGGAAATATCAAGACTATTGTTACTCCGTTGAAGCAGAAGGTGGATTATTTCGGGGATGTGAAGAAGCCCCGTCTGACGGTGATTAATGAGAAGATAAAGGAGATTGGCGGTAATCCGCGTCACGGTTCGTTGTTTGCCGTGGAGGAGAATGACGGCAGTATTTTTGTGGTGGAGATTAACGGAGACAGTGGAGTGGGCAAGTCGGAGATGATAGCTGCCTTTATTTTGAAATGGTTGCGGAATAACCTGGAAGGCGTGCGTTCTGTGAAATTGATTGCGGGAGATATGTTCCATGAGTTTCAGGATGCGGAGGGTAATCTTTATGGTATCGGAACGGAAGTGGGTGATTTTTCCCGGACGACGGATTTTGATCCGGATTATATCAAATATTATAAGTATTTATTTGAGAGCAGTGCCGACAGTAATGTGGAAGATTTGAATTCACGGAGTACGGTGAGCGGTATGTGTGATATTACCATGCCTTATAAGATTGACATTATGCTGAGTGCGGGTAATTATTCGAAGGAGGAGGCCGGGATTACGCGGGTGGATAATCCGGAGAATTTCCTGTTGTATATGGATGCTCACGGCGAGCGAAAGGAGAAGGCTACCAGCCAGGACGGCCCGAATTTTCAGCGTACGCTGAAGCGTTATACGGCGGATAAGAATATCGTGGATGTGATTGCCCGTCACGGGAATTATCTGGATGTGATTCTGGACTGGGATTATGTGGAAGGAGAGAAGCAGTATTATCTGGCTTCTTCTTATAAACTTCTGGATAAAATCGATGTGACGGAGGTGGTGAATCTGATTTTTGACGGGAAGCAGTTCCGCCGTGACGGTGTATGTTATACTATTGAGACGGTTTCTTTTGATATGATACAAAACCGTTTTATGGCAACTGTATCTTATGGGGAGGGAGAAAGCCGGGAGATGAAGATTGACCGGAAGATGTTCAGCAGTATTTTCGATTCGTTGGCCAGCACACCGGGCGGACAGCCTTTTATAGCAGAGGAGGGACAGCTGGATTCTGTATTGAATTTGGTGCGTGTGATGCGGGGTGGAGAGAAGGGAGAAGGCAAAGCCCGGAATATTCAGTGCGGAATGCTTTCCACAGAAATCGGCAAGAAGGGCCGTGAGATAACCGGACCGCAAAAAGCGGCTATGGAGTTGAAGCGGATGATTCAGGAAGTGCGGGTGACCCGGCCTGAAATCAATGAAGGTAAAATCCGGGTGAAGCGTCTGTTGAATGAGAAGTACCGTCCTATTTTCGGAGGGGAAATGAATAGCTCGGAATTGTGGCGTTATAATTTCTTTATTTATCAGTTAGAGAATATGAAGAAAGCGGATTATCGCCGGATGGATGATATCAGCCGGAAGGTGGATATGGGTAATCTGGTGGATTTTAAACCGGTGGATCCGAAAAAAGAATTCAGTCCTTTGCTGGTCAATCCGAATTTGAATATTGAGTTGAGCAGTTTTAGCGAGACTTTCGAGGAGTTGATGAGTTTACCCAATTACCCGGAGTTTGCGCGTGAGTTTTCCGAACATATGGACCGGTTGTATATTGCTGAAGGGTATAGTGAGGAAACGAACGTTAATAATATGATTGTACAGTTGTTGTTGATGGAAGGGTATGTGACTACGGAAGATGTGGCCCGGGGAAGTGTGATTGAGAAGGTGAACCGGGAAACGATAGCTGCTGCCAAATATGCTGTGGTGAAATTTTTGGAAGGCAGGAAGATGCCGGCGGAGGTTAAAGTGCCGGAGAGAAAGCCTAAAAGGAATAAGAAGTAAGTTTTTCAGAGATGGCGCAGGAAATTGAAAGGAAGTTTCTGGTGGCCGGAGAATTCAAGTCCCTGGCCTATCAATCGGTTCGGATTGTCCAGGGGTATCTGTGTTCTGTTCCGGAACGCACGGTCCGGGTCCGGGTCCGGGGTGACCAGGGATTTATTACGATAAAAGGTAAAAGTGATTCGGAGGGATTGAGCCGTTATGAATGGGAGAAGCAGATTGCCGTGGAGGAAGCCCGGGAGTTGTTGCAGTTGTGTGAACCGGGAGTGATAGATAAGGTCCGTTATTTTGTCCGGGTGGGAAAGCATGTTTTTGAGGTGGATGAGTTTTATGGGGAGAATGAGGGTTTGGTGGTGGCGGAAGTGGAATTGAAAAATCGGGACGAGGCTTTTGAACGGCCTGAATGGCTGGGTCCGGAAGTTACCGGAGATTTGCGTTATTATAACGGGATGTTAAGTAAATGTCCGTATAAACGATGGTTAGCTGAGGGGTAGTTTGTCGTTAAACCGGATCCGGACGTGTGTTCCGTCGCAGAAAGGTTTGTTGGAAGATGCGCCGCAGCGGCAGAGGTTGACCCGGTTGCGTTGTTCGTATTTTGTTCCGTCGGGTCCGTTTATGGGTATACCGCCTTTGACCCATAGCGGGCCGCTACATTTCATTTGCGGGTCTTCGATGAGGCTGATTGCCGGTTTCAAAGGAGGCTCGATGAAGTTTTCCGTTTGTTTATCCCAAAGTTTGAGGCGTCCGGAGGGGCAGAGGGTGCTTTCGTGGATTGCGTTGTCCCGGTCTTCCGGATTGCCGGAAGTTTTGATGAGTTCCCATACGGTACCTTTTGCCAGGCATATCCGGGCATGGGAACAATATTTGATATTGTCGGCTAATGATACGGTCTCCCCGTCATATAGTTCTGCATCTTCCAACAGAGGAATATTGTCGGCGGTGAGTGCGGACTCCCATTCTGCGTGTGCATGTGCTCCGTCGCAGTAGGGATGGTTATGGGAATGTCCGCAGCGGCACAGCGGGGTCGGCTGGTTGGCGGCAGAGAACGTTTGTCCGGATTCGTATTTCCATATCGTGTGTTCGTTGTTTTCCACTAAAATTTCCTGAGATAACGGTGGGTTTCCGTATACTAAATAGGGACCCTTCGCCATGACCTTGATTTTGTATCGGGGGTCGGGCTGGGGGATGTTGGGTTCGGTAAGCCGTTTTTTTTCTTCCATAACAGGGTGTTGGGGTTTATCCTGTTATACTCTTTTTGCCGGTTTAAGGTTATGGAAGAAAGGATTTTTCAGTAGGTCATGGTCATGTCGGTGGGAACACAGATATAAAAGTCTGCCCGTCCCTGGTTTTCTTCTCCCAGTTTATCTATTTCGTCCTGGCGTACAGAGCAGATGTTGGCGATTTTGAGGCCTGGGCGATATAGGTTGAGATAGGTGATAATGCCTTTTTTGAAGTCGGAATGGTAGTTCCCGTTGAGGTGTACGAATTTTGATCTGAGGTTTTTTGAAATGAGCCATCCCATGGTAGCGTCTTTGATAGCTTGTGCTTTTGCTATATTCTCCGGATTAGTCTTTTTGGCAGATGTCATCAGCATGAGTCCGAACATTGCGCTTGCTTCTTCGTCGGGAGTATATTCTATGGGAAGCGGAGCTATGTATTGGAGAGCTTCGGGAGATAGTTTCTCCAGGGCTTCGAATCCTCCGTTTTTGACCATATTGGCGTAGCGGCGTGGGACGTTGGTTGCGATAACGGGTAAATGGTGTTCGCGTCCTAATCCGATTACGTTGGCGTAGTCGGTGGTGTAATTGGGCCAGAGTCGGGCTTCTTCTTCGAACCGGTCGGAGCTGATAAGTCCGTCGAGGTACTCGTTGAGGATGAGCTGGTTGTCGGCTTCCAGCATTTCAGCTCCGATGGTCAGTTTGTCACCGTGCTTCCGATAGAGGTCTTTGATGATTTCATATTCGAGCCAGTGGGCTATCGGACAATTATGGATTTCGCCGATGAATACAACATCTTGTGTTTTCAGGGTTTTCATCATTTCCTGGTAACTGATTTGTTTGCCTGAGGCGTCGAAGAGGTTGTAGGCTTTTTTTTCCTGGCTTTTGGTTTGAATAAAAAGGAGGAGAGTGCAGAGTAGGGTAAGGATGTATTTCATATCAATGTGTTTTTATTTATTTTTCAAAAGGTCCCATGTGCAGGAGAACGTAGTTGTTCAGGTTGAAATATTGCCGGCAGGCGTTCCGGATATCCTCAGGGGTGATAGAGTACAGTATTTCTTCGTAGCGTGCCAGTTCGTCGAGGTCCTCTCCGTCTTTCAGGGCTCCGCTCAGGTATTTTTTCCACTCTGCCGTGGCGTAGTCGTTTATGGATTCGCGTCGGGTAACTATAAATGAGCGTTGTAATGCCGACAGTTCTTCGGGTGTAACCGGTTTTTCCTGGATGTCCCGGATAATTTCCCTGAGTAATTTGTCTACTTTGGCGGTGTATTTGGTATCGACCGAGGCGTTGATGTCAAAGTAGTAGGTGGGTTGCGGATAGCCTTTGTAAAACAGGGAAATGTAGGGAGAGTAAAGCAGGGACTCTTTTTCCCTGAGTATGGAAAGCAGGCGGTTGCGTACGACATCCCGGACCAGTTTTAATGTCAGGGAGTGGCGTAGGCCGTTTTTATGATGTCCGTAGAATAAATAGTCGAAGACGGTTTGATTCGGATGTTGGTTTGGAAATTCTTCCTGGTAGGAAGCAGCCGGTAATTGGAATTGCGGGTCCACCCATTGATTGGGTTTGTGGTGGCGGGGAAAGGCTCCAAGGGTTGCGACGAGTTTTTTTTCAACCTCCCGGAGGTCAAAATTTCCGCATACGACGCAGGTCATACCGTCGGGATTAGTATAGAGTTGCCGGTAGAAGTCCGCAATGCTGTCGAGGTTGAGGGCTTCGATTTGTTGTTTATTTTCGGGACTATTGCCGAATGGGACGATGTTTCCCATCAGTTCGTCCATCCGTTTGGATAGCTGACGGTCCGGAGCGTTGCGTAGCATTTTGCTGAGTACTGTTTCTTTTTCCGGGGCAGCAAGCATGTCCCGGCGTATTTCTTCAAAGTCTTCATATCTTTTTTCAGGATAGAAGCATTTTTCGTAAATGAGATGGCACAGTTCTGTACTTTTATCTGCGGGAGCCATGGCCATCCAACCGTGCCAGTATGTTTCCAACAGTACTGTGAAGGCCATATTTTCCTGGGCGAGCATCATTCCGTAGGTGTCGTAGTCCATTTTTTCGATGCCTCCCATTTCCATATAGCCGGCTGTGCCTTCTAACAATGCATAATTGTCGGGAGTCAGCAAGGAGGTACCTCCGGGGGCAAAGGTATGGATGGTGATTTGTTTGGTTTCGTCTTTGGTCGGTTTTAGGATGAGCCGTACTCCGTTTGTGAGTTGGAGTTCCTTGATTCCCAGTGTTTCTATCCATCGTTCTGCGGCTATGCAGGCCGGAGCAGGCGTTATTTCGCGGGTAAGGAATGCGGGTAGTGGTACGGTTTGTTGTTCTTCTTGCTCGCGGACAATGTATTCGTAAGGCTGGCAAGGGCTTTTTTCGCCGGATTTCCAGGCTGCTTTGATCATTTTTTTATCTAAGCTTATACCTTTTTCCGGATGATAGCGATAGGCTGCCAGGATTGTTCCGGGGTTTGAAAACCACTGCCGGGCCAGGGTCTGGAGTTCCCGGCTTTGAACATTGCGAATGTGCTGTGCCAATCCGTTTTGGTGAAGGGTATCCTGGAGATAACGTTCTCCGCTGAGGAGCAGGTCGATGAAGTCTTCACACCATTCGTCCGAGTTTTTTACGGTGGATAAATGAGCGGATTTGCGGATGATGTTTTCTTTCAGATGTTGTAGTTCGGCAGAACAAAATCCTGTTTGCCGGATATTTTTTAAGGCGTTAACGGCTTGGCTGATTTGAGTTTGTATGGCTGTGTCGTTTTTCCCTTCGAAACTGAGTACGAGGTGGTCTTTGTCACCTAAGTACCATTGTTTGGAGAGAGAGACATTGAGTTGCAGGGCTTTGAAACGCTCGTTAATGGCTGAAACGAGTAATGTCTCTTTGGCTTTTTCCAGTTTGTCTCCGTAGGTGTGCTGGGTGATGGTTGGTTTAGGTAAAATCAGTTCTAAAGAGGAGCGGCTGAGCAGGGTATCTGCTATGTCCTGATAAATGATTTTTTGGGGATAGTTCAGGGAATAGGCCCGGGCGGTTGTTTTATGGGCCGGTATTCCGGCAAACAGTTCTTGTATTTTTTTTTCGGTAAGGGTGGTATCTATGTCGCCTACGATGATTAATGCGGCTGATGCCGGGGTATACCATTTGTGGTAGAATTTTTTTAGTTTCCGGGCTGTCATGTTTTGTATCTCTTCTGGTGTTCCCAGAGGCATCCGCCGGCTGTAGCGGGTGTTTTTTACTTTCAGGTCGTAGAAGACGTCACCGGTGTCGTAGCCCCGTTCTTCTTCGAGGATAAT
Source organism: Odoribacter sp. Z80 (assembly GCF_009935865.1). Taxonomy (GTDB): domain Bacteria; phylum Bacteroidota; class Bacteroidia; order Bacteroidales; family Marinifilaceae; genus Odoribacter. The sequence goes on along the minus strand of NZ_QWEL01000002.1, from coordinate 369,628 downwards.
GCCTTTTTCCCCTTCCACTTCCTCGGGGGCAATGGTGATGCCGCACAGCCAGTCTTTCAGTATAAGCAGAGCCTGGTCCAGGCCTTCCGGATGATCAGTTGGAATAGAGAACATATAGATGGTGCGGTCAAATCCGGTAAAAGCGTTAATCCCGAAACCATATTTGACGCCCAGGGATTCGAGGTAGTTGACGATGCCTTTTTCCGGAAAGTGGGTTGTTCCGTTGAAAGCCATGTGTTCCAGGAAATGGGCTACTCCTCCTTCGTGCCGGGTTTGCCGAAGGGACCCGGACGGAATTACTAAGCGGAATTCTATCTTATGTCCGGGCAAGTCGTTTGCTTTGAGGATGTAGCGTAATCCGTTGGGGAGACTTTTGAAGAGGGTTCCCTGGGGCAAGGCAATTGCTTCGCTTTTCGGGTACTGCTGTCCCTGTGCTGTCCAGCAGGACAGCATCAGGATACAGAGTATGGAAATGATTTTATCTATATGCATTGTTGTATTTATTCAGGTAGGGTATATTCAATGGTTATCTGGGAATAACCGCCGGCATCGCTGTGATCGAAGGAGAAGATAAAGGTCATTTTGCCTTCGTTTATGTTCAGGCTGCCTTCCGGGGCTACGAAGTCCGAGGGTTCGTTTTCCCATCCGTCTTCGCTGATGTCTGTGGTGAACAGGTGGAAGAGGGGATCCAGGGTCTGAGAGTTGCCAGAACAGGCGAGTGCTATTTCATTGCCGGCATCTGCCAATTCTTTCAGGCGATTCCAGGCTGAATAGTCGTAATGGAAAGGGACGATAGTAATGGGGTCATCTTCGGATTTCTCACCTGTAAAGGTGATGGCGGATTTTCCGTTTTGAGGCATTCCGAGACGGATATTGTCTAATGTCATATCAAATGTTTCTTTGCTGTCGGCCGAGAAATTGATCAGCTCCATCATGGCCGGTATGTCGGGTTGCGGAGTCCAGTATTCGGTGTTTTCAACGGTGACTTTACGGAGTATGAAGTAGAAGTATTCTGTCAGACCCATCGGGTTTTCCGTCATTTTCAATACGGGAGCGTTTGCGGTGGACTGTTCGCTTAGGGTAATAACGGTTTTTCCGGTGTATTCTTTCGTAAATTCGGTGATAAAAGGTTCATAAAAGCCGTCTGCCGGACTGTTTATTTTGACTTTTACGGGGATTACTCCAATCCATTGGCTGAGGTCGAGTCCGTTTTGTTTGTAACTTTCTAACAGGGCTTTTTGTTCTTCGCTTAGTTCGGGGTTGCGTAAGCCGGGTTTTAATCTGATTTTAAGGATTTGGTGTACTTCCATATCTGTTTCGGGCAAGGCTTTCACACTGATTTCGAGGTAGACTTCGTTTTTCAGGATTTCCCTACCATTGGAGATGATGTCAAAGTTTACCGCTTTTGCCCCTGAGGGAATGGTTACTGATGAGGGTTTTACCGTCACCAGGTTGTCCATTTCGTTTGTAGTGTTTGTCACGGAGATTTCAAAGGTCTGGTCTTTTGCGTAAGCCCGTGTCATGATGAGGCTGGCCCGTAGGGGAGTTGTGTCGGATTCTATCATGACGGGATCCTGGTCGGTTGTGATGTATAATTTGTTTTTTCCGGAGTATCCGTCATCATCGGAATCGGAACAACTGAATATTCCTGCGCAATATATGAGCAGAAACAGGCTTAAAGATAGGTTTTTCATTGCTTTCATCATGGTATTAAATTTAAATGTTTAACTAAATTTTTATTTTTGGCCAACCTTCGTTTTGGTTTATTTTTTCGTTGTAACGGTATTCGGAGGCGGGGATGGGCAGGGTCCAACGGTAGTCTCCGGGTTGTAGGGTAAGAAGTATGCCGTTCCCGTATTCTTTGTATTTATTGAGGGTTTTATGGCATCGTTTGAGGTCGAAATAGCGTTCGCCTTCTCCGACAAATTCTTTGCGCCGTTCTTCCAGAATCTGTTCGAGCAGTTTCTCCGGATTTGTGAAGGTTTCAAGGGGTTCAGCTCCGCGTTGGGTGAGGAAGCGGTTCATCAGTTCAGTGGCGGCATCGGGTTTTGAGGTGCGGGCAAGCGCTTCGGCGCGCATGAGCCATATACCTGCTGCCCGCCAGATGTTGACGTACATACTGGGGATTTCTTCGCGGTTCATTTTGTTGTATTTTCCGAAGAGCCGGACCGGTTGTGTGTTGTCCATGACGAATTCTATTTCGGACCAGGTTTTTCTTTTGTCTTGCGGGGAGTATGTGATTTCGTCATTCATTACGAGATAGTCGCCTGAGGCGTAGGTGTCATACCGGATATCCTGGTAGATTTGGTCGGACTGATATTTGGCGAAAATCCGTGCTTTGCTGGTTTCGTTGCTCCACAAGGCAGTGTAAGGATTGTTTCCCAGAGTTTCTTCCGGGAACAGAGTAATCAGTTCGTTTGTGAGGTTGAGGACTTCAGGGTAGTTGCCTGTGTATAATTCGACTTCGGCCTGAAGGTAGGTTACGGCGTAGTCGGAGAGCCAGTAGATTTTATCCGGGGTGTTGTCCGGATGCCGGGCTTCTTTTAGTAGCTGCCGGATTTCCGTAACGCATTTTTTGACGGAGGAACGGGGCAGGTAATCCAGTTCCACCTGATCTTTGAGGATGATGCCTTCTTTTTCTTCGTTTCCCGGATAGGATGGGGCAAACAAACGCAGGAGGTCGAAATAGCATTTTGCCTTTAGTGCCTTGGCTTCGCAGGTGATGATGTTTTTTTCGCTCTCTTCTTCCGGACTGATGGTTGTGACAGCATCCAACCGGTTTTGTAAAGCGTTGATGGTGGAGATGACTGCATAGTATTCTGTCCACAGGTTGTCTGCCAGTTCGGTCAGCTCCACTTCTCTCCAGCGATAAAGGTTTTGGAGACCTGCATCTTTTATGAGTTTGGAAGAAGGATAGAAGTCGTCCGAGAGAACGGCAAACTCAAAAATATGCTGGGGGAGGTCGTTGTATGCGGTAGCGAGCAGGGAGCGTGCGGATGATACGTCTGTGATGGCGTCCGGGTCGGAGAATTGATCTTCCAGTGGGATGTTCAGTGAGCATCCGCAGAGTAAGATGTATCCGATGTATAATAAACGACTGGTTTTCATAATCATAAGTTTAAAAAGATAAATTCAGATTCAGTGTGAAAACGGGTTGTTGTGTGCCTACGAGGGAACCTGATTCGGGGTCTGACTCTTTGTAGTGGGTCAGGGTGAAGAGGTTAGAGGCCTGAAAGGCTATGGACGCGTATTGTATGACGTTTTTGGTTTTCTCAATGAGCCGGTAAGGAAGCCGGTATCTGAGGGAAAGCATAGACATGCGGAGGTAGTCACTGCTTCCGACGGTTCGGCTGTTGGGGTAGTTTTTCAAGTTGTAAATAGCCGAGGAGGAGTAGAAAGGGGTATGGTATAGTTTGTTTTCATCTCCTCTTTCAAACCACATGTTTTTTACCTGCCCTTTGATGGCGTTGTAGTTGATGTTGTCCTGTTCTCTGACGTAGGAGAATGTGTAGGCTTTTTTACCACCGAGGACAAAATAGAAATCCATGTCGAGGTCGAAATTGCCGTATGATACGGAATAAAAAAGACTGCCGGAGAAGGGGGGAGTGGAGTGGCCCAGGGCTTTCATATCTTCCCGGCTGAGGTTTTCCGTCGCTTCAATTTCCCGTCCGTCGGCGCCTTTGAACACGGGAAGTCCGGTAATGGGGTTAATGCCTAAGGATTCGGGACCATAGAGCATATCGAAAGATTTTCCCACTTCGAAATCCGGGACTAATTGGTCCTCAGAGGTGTAAAGGCGGTCGGCATAATAGAGGTCGACGACTTTGTTGCGGTTGTAGGCCGTATTGAGACGGGCGGACATTCTCCATTCGTCGTTTTCCATTATTTTGACGTGGATTTCTCCTTCTATTCCGTTGTTGTCCAGTATGCCGATGTTGCGTTTCAGGGAAACGAATCCGTTTGAGGTGGGGATGGGTACATCCAGCAAGGCATCCTTGGTGCGTCGTTTATACCAGCCGAGGTTTAGGGTGACGCGATTGCAGAAGCCGATGGTTAATCCGGCATTTATGTCTATGGTTTGTTCCGGTTTTAATGCTGAGTTGTATAGGCCCATTAGTGTCAATAATTGCTGGTCTCCGTAAGTGTTTTGGGAGTACTGGAATGTTGCTACGGCAGAGGAGGGGGACACGCCCTGGAGGCTGGCTGTGCAGCCGTAGGAAGCTTTTAGTTTCAGGTCGGAGAGGATGAAACTGTTTTTCAGGAAACCGTAGTTTTTCAATGCCCATCCGGCACCGACGGCCCAAGCGGAGTTCCAGCGTTTGTCCTTGGGGAGGATGGAGGAAGCATCGCATTTGTAGGTACCGAACAGGTCGTATATATTATTCCATGAATATCCCATCAGGACTCCGACTCCTAATTGGGCTGTTTTTTCGTTTTTGGAGGTGAAGGAGGGTTTTCTGTTTCCTTCTATGGATTGGTTAACTCCTGAGGGAGATTGCATTTTGCTGCTTAGTCCGTATCCTGTGATGCCGAGATTGTCGGTGTGGTCGGCATAATAATCGAAGTTGGTACCTAAAGTCAGGTCGTGTTTCCCCAGAGTGCGGGTGTAGGTGAGCCGTATGTTGGAGGATATATTGGTGAGGGTGTTTTTGTCTTTGGTGAGTTTTCCCCTCTGATTTTCCGGTACGCCGCTGGTTAGTTCGGAGTAGGCGGTAGGAGGTGTGATGCTTAGATTTTCTGTCAGGACATAATCGATTCCTGCGACCGCTGCAACTTCCAATCCTTTGATTGCTGTGCAGTTGATGCTGCCGGAGATTCCTGCCCGTTTATCGGTTGATTTATTGCTGAATTGGTTAAAGAGGTCGTTGTAGGTCCGCCCTGGAAAAGAAACCAATTCTCCTTTCCCGTTTTTGGATTCGTAGGGATTGAGCTGATAAATCAATTCGGTTGGAGAATAAGTGGTTCCGTTGGGTGAATTGGTCAGGGCGTAGCCGCCGCTGACTCCGAGAGAGGCATAGGTCCGGGAGGTTATGGTCTGGTCGACGCTGAGACGGGCCGTTACCCGTCTGATGTCATTTCCGGGTATACGTCCGCCCTGTTGGGAATAGTTGATGGATGAATAGAAGCTGGTCTGTTCGGAACCGCCTTTGACACTGAGGTTATGTTCCTGATAGAAATTATTCCGGAGCAGCTCTTTGAACCAGTCGGTGTTGATACGGCTGAGGGAATCCAGTATCTGGCGTCCTTCTGCTATGAGCCGGTTTATTTCAGGATCTGAGACATGATATTTCCGGTAGTAGTCTTCGCTGTAGCGATAGCCGGGGGCTATCGGGTTTTTCATACGTCTTTCCAATTCCAGCTTTTCTTCGGAATTCATCATTTGTACACCTCTGCGTCCCCGTAAGGTTACGCCGGCACTGAAGCTGTAGTTGTAAATCATTTTCCCGGCAGTTCCGCGTTGTGAGGTGATTTCCAGTACTCCGTTGGCTGCTTTGATTCCATAAAGAGCGCAGGCGGCGGCATCTTTGAGGACTTTAATTTCTTTGATGTCGTTGGGGTTTAAGGTCAGGAAGGCATCCGATGAGATTACTTTCCCGTCCAGAACGTATAAAGGCTCATTGGCGGCATCTCCAGGACGCAGGGAGGAAGTGCCCCGAATGCGGATTTCTGGTTTGCTTCCCAGGTCACCTTTGTTGGTGACAATCAAGCCCGGAACAGTTCCCTGGAGGGCCAGGGCTACATCCATTATCGGTTTGTTGTTCATTCGCCGGACGTCGACTTCGTTGACTACGCCGGTTCTGGAACGGACATCTATTTCGTTGATATTGGCCCGTGCCCGCACCTGTACTTCTCCTATTTCGTTGTAGGTGTCTTTAAGTATGACGTTCATGTAGCGGTCGCCGGTGTATACCATTTCTTCGCTTTTTTTACCGATAAAGGTAAAAACTACGGTCATGCCCATCACTTCCGGTACAAGGATGGAATAGTTCCCGTTTTGGTCGGTGGTTGTTCCGACCGAGGTGTTCTTGATAAATACACTGGCACCCGGTAGGGACACTCCTTTTTCATCGTTTACCTGTCCCTGGATTTTTACCGTTTTGTTGGCGGCTTCCGGGGTGTCCCGGGAGTAGAGGATAACAGTTTTGTCTTTGATGGTATAGGTCAGTCCGGAGCCTTTGAGGGCTGTGTTTAATATGGAATCGAGGCTCACTTCTTTTGCTTCTATATTGATTTTTTTCAAGTTTAAAATCATTGCGTTGTTGAAAAAGAAAGTGTAGTCGGATTGTTTCCGGATTTGCTCTGTCAATTGGGGAAAGGTTCCGTTTTTGAGTTGTACGGTCAATTTCTTTTGTTGTGCCGTCAGCTCAATCGGTGCGTAGCATATGAACAGTATGCTCCACAGGATTATTCTGAGTAGTGTATGTTTTTTCATCGTTCTGTCATCAATATACTGTAATTTTTCTGCCTTCTGTCATGAACTGTGCTTCGCTGGTGAGTTCAATGATTTCGAGAATTTCATTCAGGTTCTCGTATTTTTTCAAATCGCCGGTGAAGGTGATTTGTTTTCGTTTTTCTTTTTGGAAATGAATCTCTACGTCATACCATCGGGCTAACTGGCGGAGAAGTTTATCCAGGGGCATGTCTTTGAATACAAACCGTCCTGATTTCCAGGAGGTGTAATGTGTGACGTCTGTTTTTTCTTTGCTCATTTTGCCGTTTTTTTCCAGGCGTATCTGTTCTCCGGCCTGCATTTGCATGCTTTCTCCGCTGCGGATGGCTTTTACCTGAACTTTCCCTTCTTCGAGGGTTGTGTGCATTGTCTGGTCGTCCGGATAAGAGCTGACATTGAAGGAGGTGCCTAAGACGGTGATTCTGGCCTGGTCGGTGATGACAATAAATGGATGGGATGTATCGGAGGTTACTTTGAAAAATGCTTCTCCGGTGAGGTATACTTCTCTGGTTTCTCCGCAGAATTCTACCGGAAATTTTAACCGGCTTTCGGCGTTCAGCCATACTTTTGTCCCGTCTTCCAGTGTGATGGAATATTCGCCGCCCCGGGGAATATCCAGTGTGTGATAGATTTCCCGGTTCCGGGAAGGGATTTTGGCTAATGTGTAGTTTATTTTTCCGGAGTCGGCGGGGATGGTGTTGTCTCCGTCTTCTATTTGCCGGTTTTGGTTGTCTAATATGAATTGCCGGCCATTGGACAGGGTTAGCCGGGCTTGTGGTTGTCCTGCCTGTATTGGAGGATTGCTAACCGGGGGATGGATTGTCCGGTTTTCCTGCCAAATGAACCATGATACGGTCAAAGGAAACAGGAGTATGGCTGCATATCTGGAGAGGCGCAGTCTCCGGATTTGCCGTTTCCGGCGGACTACTTTTTGCCGGATAGCGTTGAATTTTTCCCAGGCGGGCTCTATTTTAATCCGTTCGTAAGCGTTCTTTTTTTCGGTGAGTGTATGCTGATTCGTCCATTTTGCGAAGAGTTCGCGGTGATTGGCGGATTCTGATAGCCAGGAGTCCAGAACTTCTTTTTCCCAAGGTGAAATATCTCCTCCGAGGTGTCTTGAAATAATTTCCGATATTTTGAAATGGTTATTTTCTGGCATAGTTACGATAAAATGGTTTTGGAAAGTTTTAAGCTTTCTTTATTATTTAAACACCTTTTACCCGAAAAAGGGGGGATGGGTGTTAAAATTTTCTGAATTTTTCCACAAATTTATAATAAAAGTGAAAGAAGTTCAATCCCTTTTATCAGGTATTATGAGAAGAGAATACCAATAAATAGGGGGTAAAAGCTGTTTCCCCTTAATTTTTCGGAGAGTCGTTTTTTGCCTGTTTTTTTGTATTCTTTGGCGGTTTCGACGGATATACCCATTATTTCGGCTATTTCAGCTATTTTGAAGCCTTGCAGGGTGAGTTGCATGACCCGCCTGTATTGTGTGGGGAGCTTTTCTATGGAAGTCAGTAATCGGGCGTAGAGGTCTTCTTCTATTACCCGGTCCCAGAATTCTTCGGATTCATCCCCGGATTCGAGGGTCCGGGTTTCGTATTGGGCTTGTATTTCCTGGTGACGCAGGTGGTTCAGGGCTTTGTTTTTAACACCATTGTAGAGGTATACTTTAAGGGCAACGAGGTTTTTGAAGGTTACTTCTTGTTGGAGCATGGATATGAAGAAGTCCTGTACCAGGTCTTTTGCGATTTCTTCATCTGTAACGTATTTACGGGCGAAGAGTACCAGCGGGACGTAGTAATTCAGGTAGAGGAAACGATAGGCTTTTTCCTCTTTATGTTGTAAGGATTTTAAGAATGGTATTTCCTGGTCCATTTTTGAGTTGCCTGGTAGATGTGTGTGTATGGAATTACCAGCTACCACTGGCTCCTCCTCCTCCGAAACTGCCTCCTCCGAATCCTCCGAAGGAGCCGCTGCCGCTGCTGAATGAGCCAAATCCGCTTCCTCCTCCTCCGAAAAAGATGGGAGGAAATCCGGTTCCTCCGCTCTGATGACGGTCGTTGGAGTCAAATCTTCTTTTTTTCCGTAACATCAGAGGGACGAGGAATACGACAAGGAAGGGCAGGAATATCCAGCGTCCTGTATCATTATTATTTTTTTTTGCGTACTGGTCGGCAGTAAATTCTCCTGCACTGAGTTGCATTAGGATGTCTGTGGCTTTGTTGATACCAGTATAATAGTCGTTCTGGCGGAAAGCCGGAAGCATTTCATTGCGGATGATGCGTGAAGCTATGGCATCCGGAATCACACCTTCGAGCCCGTAGCCGACAGCAATGGCAACCTGTCCGTTTTCGTTGTTTTTTTTGGGTTTAAGGAGTACGAGTATTCCGTTATCTTTTCCTTTTTGGCCAATGCCCCATTTTTCGGCCAATTGCTGGGCGTAGTCGTTGGGAGCGTAGCCATAGAGAGAGGGGACTGTTACTACGGCAATCTGGGTGGAAGAAGTGTCGTTGAAGTTTCTGAGTTTCTTTTCCAGGGCTGCAGTTTGCTGGGGGGTGAACGTGCCCGTAAAGTCATTGACTATCCGTCGGGGGTGCATAGGGGTAGGAAAGTCCTGTGTCCGGGCAGCCAGAGATGTGATGAGCAGCAAGGTAAAGAAAATCAGTTTTTTCATGGGTCGGGTACTTCGGTTTTAGTCTTTAAAAGATATTTCGTCGGACAGTTCGTTTACGTCATCCGTAGAATATGGAAAAAAGTGTTTTAGCTGCTGTCCTACGGCGAGAACGGCTTCACAAATGCCTTCGCAAATTTGTCCGGTTTTGAATTGTCCTACCATTTGGTTTTTGATGTCGTTCCAGTAGTTTTCCGGTACTTTGCTATGGATGCCGGCATCTCCCAGGATGGCCAGTCGGTGGTCTTGTAAAGCGATATAGATAAGTATACCGTTGCGAAGGAGTGTTTTGTGCATTTTTAGTTCAGCAAATACCTGGGCAGCCCGGTCGAGCACATCCATGGAAGTATGGTTTTCTATGTGAATCCGGATTTCTCCGGATGTATTTTTCTCGGCTTGTTGGATGGCTGCCGTCATAGAGGCTTTTTGCTGGGAGGTAAAGAAGTCCGATGCTTTCATGAATGTGCCGGTTAAAATTCAACTTTCGGGGCATTTTCGGCACCGGCATTTGCCTCGAAATAGGGCTTGGCGGTGAATCCGAACATGCCGGCGAGTATGTTCCGTGGGAATTGCTGGATGGAAGCGTTGTATTGGCGGGCCGTTTCGTTGAATTTCCGTCTTTCTACGGCAATCCGGTTTTCGGTACCTTCCAGTTGAGCCTGTAAGTCCAGAAAGTTTTGGTTGGCTTTCAGGTTGGGGTAGTTCTCGGAAATAGCCATCAGGCGTGAGAGTGCTGATGATAACTCACCCTGTGCCTGGTTTAGTTTTTTCATTGTGGTTTCGTCAAGCTGATTGATGTTGATTTGCATTTGAGTGGCTTTGGCCCGGGCATTGACTACGTCAGTCAGGGTATTTTCTTCGTGGGCAGCGTAGCCTTTTACGGTATTGACGAGGTTGGGAATTAAATCGAGTCGGCGTTGGTATTGATTTTCTACGTTGGACCATTGAGCCGTTACGTTTTCACGGCTGGCTACCATGCTGTTGTAGGTGTTTTTGAACCAGAAAAAGATGCTGAGGATGATAACAGCAATAGCGATGAGAACAATGTAACCTTTTTTCATTTTCTAAAAATTTATTTTTGATATGTGCAAATTTAATGAATTAATATGAAAAAGAGATAGAGTGTGTATAGGCAAACGAATATAGCTCCTTCCCACCGGTTGATTTTCCGGCCTTTCCCGGTGAAAATGAACAGGAAAAGCAAAAGGGATGCGAGGGCATTCACGAGCAGGTCTACATTGCTTTCAGTTGTGGCCTGCAGGGGTGTGATGGTGGCTGACGTTCCCAGGATGAGGAATGTGTTGAACAGGTTGGAACCGACGACATTGCCGATAGCTATGTCTGCATTTTTTTTGCGGGCTGCTACGATTGAAGTGGCTAATTCGGGGAGGGAAGTGCCGATGGAAACGACGGTCAGACCGATGATTCTTTCTGTTATACCCATGGATTGGGCGATGTTGACGGCTCCTGTTACCAGCAGTCGTCCTCCTCCTGTTAATCCGGCGAGTCCCAGCAGGATAAATAAAACAGATTTCGCTGTGGAATAGTTTTTTATGGTGAAATCTTCTTGTTCGTTTACTGTTCCGTATTTAGCCAGAACTAAAGTATAGGTCAGGAATAGTACGAAGAAGGCGAGTAGGCAAATACCTTCTACCCGGGTGATTGTTCCGGCCGGTTCGCCGTTGACCAGGAGAAGAATCAGGATGGCTGCGAATACGGCCAAGGGAATTTCGACCCAGGTGGTTGTTTTTTTTACTCCGAGGGGTGTAATGAGGGCTGTGATTCCGATGATGGCCAGCAGGTTGAAGATGTTGCTGCCTAAAACGTTTCCCAGTGCCAACGCTGAGCTGCCCTGGGCTGAGGAGACGATATTCACGACCAATTCAGGGGTGGAAGTGCCGAAAGCGACTACCGTGAGTCCGATGATGATAGAAGATACTTTCAGACGGTGTGCGAGGGCTGCCCCGCCGTCCACCAGAAAATTGGCTCCATAAATCAGAATCACCAGTCCGGCACTCAGAAAGAGGATGTTTAACCACATTGCTGTAAAATTTTATTTCAGATAAAACGTTGAGGAAACCTGAAAGGTTTTGTTGTTTTCTCTGTGATTTGTTTTGTCGGTGAATGTTACCGGAATCCGGATTGGAGATTTGTATTTTGCAGAAGATTATTTTACCGCATGTCCGAAAGGGGTCAGTGCCAATCCGGCCAGTTTGAAATGCTGTAATCCGAACGGAATGCCTATTATGGTGATGCAGAATAAGGTTCCCCAAAGAATATGGCTAAGAAAAATCCATACACCTCCAATGAAGAACCAGATAATGTTCATCAGGGTGTAGAGGCAACCGTGCGAAGCGTCTGTATGAACGATTTCCTTGCCGAAAGGCCACAGGGCCAATACACCCAGTTTCAAGGTTTGCAGGCCGAACGGAATGCCGATGATGGTGATGAATAGTCCTATGCTGGAGATGAAATATTGCAGGGCTACGAAGATTCCTCCGAAGATGAGCCAGATGATATTTCCGATGATTTTCATATTCTAATGGCAGTTAATTCAGGAGGCGGAATGCTGGCTGACCAGTGTTTCGCTACGTTTCAGGGCTTCGTGTATGTTACTGCAGATGTTTTCTTCTCCTATCATCCGGGCAAAACCGGATTTCCGGAGCGTTTCGTGAACGCGTTCGTTGACGCCGGAGAGGATAATCCTGATTTTTTCTTTTTCAGAAAGCCGGACAAGGCTTTCGAGATTGTGGAGACCGGTGGTGTCCATAAAGGGAACTTTGCGCATGCGGATAATCCGGACCCGGGGCTTATCACCGATGGTTTTCATGCATTCGTCAAACTTGTTGGCGACCCCGAAGAAAAACGGTCCGTCGATTTCGTATACCTCGACTTCCTGAGGAACAATCAGTTTTTCTTCTTCGTGGAGGATTTCTCCTTCATGGGAGAGGTCTAATTGTTCTTTGGAGACTGTAATGCGGGTTACTTCGCTCACCCGTTTCATGAAGAGTACCAGAGCCAGCAGTAATCCGATTTCTATGGCGATAGTCAGATCGAAAATCACCGTTAACAGAAAAGTGGTCAGCAGAACGGCCACATCTGATTTGGAGTTTTTCATCAGGGATTTAAAAGTACGCCATTCGCTCATATTGTAGGAAACAATGACGAGTACCCCGGCAAGGCAGGCCATTGGGATGTGTTTGGTAAGAGGGCCGAGAAACAATAAGATGAGCAGCAGGACTACGGCATGAATTAGTCCGGCAATGGGAGTACGCCCTCCGTTGTTGATGTTGGTCATGGTTCTGGCAATGGCACCCGTAGCCGGAATTCCTCCGAAGAACGGCACGACGATGTTGGCAGCACCCTGGGCAATCAATTCGGTGTTGGAGTTGTGTTTTGTACCGGTCACTCCGTCGGCTACCGTAGCAGATAGCAAAGATTCGATGGCTCCCAGAATGGCAATGGTAAAGGCTGCCGGAAGTAATTGGTTGATGGTTTCGATGTTGAAATTCAAACTATTGGGCAGAGGCAGGCTGGCTTTGATTTCAAAGCGGTCTCCGATAGTCTCCAGTCCGCTGATTCCCAGATGGTGGCGCAGCAAATAGCTGACAATTGTCATGACAACAATAGCAATCAGGGACCCTGGTATTTTTTTTGAAAAGCGGGGAGTGATCAGGATTAGCAGTACACTTCCCACTCCTACGGCTAAAGCAATCCAGTTTGTTGTGCCGAAGCTCTGGAAATAGGCTATCCATTTGGAGATAAAGTCTGCCGGTACTTTTTCCATTGTCAGCCCGAAGAGGTCTTTGATTTGGGTGGTAAAAATGGTGAGTGCGATACCACTGGTGAATCCGACTACAATGGGATAGGGGATAAACCGGATGATCGTACCGAGTTTGAATACGCCCATCAGCACGAGCATGATTCCGGCCATTACCGTTGCGATGGCTAAGCCTTCTATTCCGAATTGCTGGATAATTCCGTAGACGATGATGATAAAGGCTCCGGTGGGCCCTCCGATCTGTACGCTACTGCCTCCGAGGAAGGAGATGAGAAACCCGGCAATGATGGCGGTGATTAAACCTTGTTCCGGACTGACTCCTGAAGCTATACCGAAGGCAATGGCCAGAGGCAGGGCTACGATTCCGACAATGATTCCGGCCATGAGGTCTGCCAGAAATTTTTCTTTCGTATAATTTTTGATGGTATCCGATATTACCGGATGAAAGTCAATCCGCATCATGGTAAGCACACATTTAAATGAACTGCAAAATTATAAAAAATCTTAAAATGGAGAAATATATTTCGGAAACATTGTAGGGTTTGTGCTTTGTCCTTTTGTGCTTTTTTATAATTTTGTCAGCCTAAATCTATTGGTAAAAATTAATATGAGCGGATTTTTTGGCTGTGTGTCGCGCAAGGAATGTGTTGCTGATGTTTTTTATGGCACCGATTATCATTCACATCTGGGGACGAAGAAGGCAGGTATGGCGTTTTATAACGGCAATGAGTTTGTGCGTTCCATCCATAGTATAGAAAGTGCTTATTTCCGGAATAAGTTTGAGCCGGAACTGGAGCGTTTTATCGGTTCTAACCTTGGAATCGGGGTGATTAGTGATATGGAATCGCAGCCGATAACCGTGACTTCGCATTTGGGTCGTTTTGCGGTGGTGACTGTCGGGCGGATTGATAATTTGCAGGAAATTACGGACCAGTTGCTGGATGAGAAAATTCATTTTGCGGAGATGTCCGGCTCTTTGATTAATCCTACGGAAGTTGTCAGTATTTTGATTAATAAGGGGGAGACGTTTAAGGAGGGAATTGAGAATGTATACCGCACGGTTAAAGGTTCCTGTTCTTTTTTGGTGCTGACGGACAGTTGTGTGTATGCAGCCCGTGATAAATTCGGCCGGACGCCTATTATTGTCGGTAAAAATGAGTTCGGATATGTGGTGGCGAGTGAGAGCTCTTCTTTTACTAATCTGGGGTATTCTATTGTCCGGGATTTGGGACCGCATGAGGCTGTGCGTATTTCGAAGGACGGTATTACTCCGATTATTGCTGCCGGCAGGCGTAAGCAGATCTGTTCTTTTTTGTGGGTGTATTACGGTTATCCTTCTGCTTATTATGAAGGGATCAATGTGGAAGATGCGCGTTATCGTTGCGGAGCGGCGATGGCCCGCCGGGATGATTTGACACCTGATTTTGCTGCCGGTATTCCGGATTCGGGAGTGGGGCATGCTATTGGTTATTCGAATGCCAAAGGGATTCCTTATAAACGCCCTTTTGTGAAATATACGCCTACATGGCCCCGCAGTTTTATGCCGCAAAATCAGAATATGCGTGATTTGGTGGCTAAAATGAAGTTGTTGCCCAATGAAGCCTTTACCCGGGATGCGCGGATTGTTTTTTTGGATGATTCCATTGTGCGGGGTACTCAGTTGAAAGATAATGTAGTGAAGCTGAGGGAGTGCGGAGTGAAAGAAGTGCATATCCGCATTGCTTGTCCGCCGTTGGTTTATCCCTGTTGTTTTTTGAATTTTTCGACTTCCCGTTCTACGTTTGATTTATTTGCCCGCCGGGTTATCCGCGATCTGGAGGGAACTTCGGAGTTGACGGAGGAAATCCTGAAGCCATATTCGGATCCGGACACGGAAAAGTATAAGGAGATGGTTCGGGTGATGTGTCAGCATTTGCAGTTGGATTCTTTGCAGTTTCAGCGTTTGGATGATCTGGTGGCTGCTATCGGTTTGCCGAAAGAGGACCTTTGTACGCATTGCTGGGATAATTCCAGTTATATGGAATGAGGCGGTATGTGTCGTAGGGAAGTTGTATTTTTGTAAATCATTCACACTAAAATAATATTGTTATGAAGAAATTAGTTCTGGGTGTATGTGTGTTATTATGCATGACAACGTTTGCGCGCCCCAAAGAATGGCTGGATCCGGAGGTGAACGCGATTAATCGTTTAGCGGCGAGGAGTGCTTTTTTTGCCTATCCTTGCAGAGATGCTGCTGAATCCGGATGTAAGGAGAATGCTTCCAATTTCATGTCGCTGAACGGTTTATGGAAGTTTAACTGGGTGCGGAATGAGACGGAGAAACCGGTACATTTTTATAAGCCGGGATTTGAGGACCAGTGCTGGGTGGATTTTCCGGTTCCGGGACTGTGGGAAGTGAACGGGTACGGGGATCCGTTGTATAAAAACGTGGGTTACGCCTGGGCCAATCAATTTGTTTCCAAGCCTCCTTATATTGATGCTGAGAATAATCATGTGGGTTCGTACCGCAAGACGGTGGAGTTGCCGTCGGACTGGAAAGGACAGCAGGTGTTTCTGCATGTGGGTTCTGCGACTTCAAATCTGTATGTATGGGTAAACGGTGAGTTTGTCGGTTACAGTGAGGATAGTAAAATGGCTGCGGAGTTTGATGTAACGCGGTATGTGCGTCCGGGGAAGAATCTGATTGCCATGCAGATATATCGCTGGTGTGACGGAAGTTACCTGGAGGACCAGGATTTTTGGCGTTTGTCGGGTATTGGCCGCGAGGTTTATTTGTATGCCCGCCATCCGATGCATATCGAGGATGTTTTCATTACTCCGGATTTGGATGCCGATTACCGGGACGGCCGGTTGGACGTGGTGGCTAAGGTTTCCAAGGCCGGGGGAACGGTTGAGTTGGAACTGAAAGATAAAGAGGGACGTGTGGTGGAAGTGAAGACGGAGAGACCGGATGGAAAAGGAAATATCCATACTGTTTTTGAAGTGAATAATCCGGATAAGTGGAGTGCAGAAGACCCGAATTTATATTCCCTGATGCTGACCCTGAAACAGGGAAACAGGGTGGTGGAAGTAATTCCCCAGCGGGTTGGTTTCCGGAAAATCGAATTGAAAAAGGACCTGGGACAGGTTTGGGTAAACGGCCAGCCTGTACTTTTTAAGGGGGCTGACCGTCATGAAATGGATCCTCTGACGGGGTATGTGGTTACGCGTGAACGGATGCTTCAGGATATACAGGTATTGAAGGAGAATAATCTGAATGCGGTCCGTACTTGTCATTATCCCAATGATCCGGAGTGGTATAATCTCTGTGATGAGTATGGTATTTACTTGATTTGTGAGGCTAATATTGAGTCTCACGGGATGGGTTATGGTGATCGAACCTTAGCAAAGGAACCTGCTTTTGCGAAAGCTCATTTGGAAAGGAATCAACGGATGGTGGAGGCTTTTAAAAATCATCCTTCGATTATATTCTGGTCGCTTGGCAATGAAGCTGGTGACGGACCTAATTTTGAGGCTTGCTATAAGTGGATTAAGGAGCGGGACGGGAGCCGTGCCGTTCAGTATGAGCGTGCCGGAAGTGCTTCCCATACGGATGTTATTTGTCCGATGTATGCCCGGTTGGAGTGGATGGAGAATTTTGCGAAGGGGGATGGCGACCGCCCGGTGATTTTGTGCGAATATGCCCATGCGATGGGAAATTCCGAGGGAGGATTTAAGGAATACTGGGATTTGATCCGCCGTTATCCGAAATTGCAGGGAGGTTTTATCTGGGATTTTGTAGACCAGGGGCTGAGGGGCTATGCGAAGGATGGTGCTATGATTTATACTTATGGCGGAGATTTTAACCTGTATGACGGTTCGGATAATAATTTCAATTGTAACGGCTTGATTAGTCCTGACCGGGTACCGAATCCGCATATGTTTGAGGTGAAAAAGGTGTATCAGTCTATCTGGACTACTCCGGTGGATTTACAGAAGGGGGTGGTGAATGTGTATAATGAGAATTTCTTTACCGATTTGTCGGATTATTATTTGGAATGGAAAGTGCTGGCAGATGGTGAAGCTATCTTGGGAGGGGTTGTGAGTGATTTGAAGGTAGCACCCCAGGAGACCGCTCAGGTGGGGCTGGATTATCAGTTGCCGGCGACAGACAAGGAGTTGTTGCTGAATGTAGCTTATAAGTTGAAACGGGCCAGACAGTTGGTACCGGCCGGTTATACTTTGGCCGAAGACCAACTGGCTATTCAGCCTTATACCGGTTTTGATGCCACTATTGCACAACAATCCCAGCCGGTGGAGGTGTATGAAGACCTGGTACATGTTGTTGTGTCTGCTGCGGAGACGCAGGTGACCTTTGATAAACGGAACGGATGGATCCGGGGGTTGACGATGAATGGGTTGGAGATGTTGGAGTATGGCTATGCCTTGCGTCCGAATTTCTGGAGAGCGCCTACGGATAATGATATGGGAGCGGGTTTGCAGAGTCGTTTTGCTGCATGGAAAAATCCGGAGTTGAAGAAAACGGGATTTAAGGTGGAACAGAAAGGAAATAATGCCCTGGTGACTGTAGATTATAATTTACCGGGAGTATCGGCAGGTTTGCAGATGGTTTATGAAGTGAACTATGCCGGAGAGATTCGTATCAGCGAGGCTTTGACCGTGGATAAAAGCAAGGAGAAGATGCCTCATTTGTTCCGGTTCGGTTTGCAGATGGTGATGCCAGGAAGTTTTGACCGTATTGATTATTATGGCCGGGGTCCTGTGGAGAATTATGCAGACCGGAATTTCAGTCAAAATCTGGGACGTTACCGGCAGTTGGTAAGTGAGCAGTATTTTCCTTATATCCGTCCTCAGGAATCCGGCACGAAGACTGATATTCGGTGGTGGAAGCTGACCGATATTGACGGCCGGGGAGTGATGATTCGTTCGGATTTGCCTTTTTCGGCTTCTGCTCTTCCTTATTTGCAGGAAGATTTAGATGACGGATGGGCTAAGGAGCAGCGTCATTCCGGAGAGTTGCAGCCCCGGGATCTGACCACGCTTTGTTTTGATTTGAAACAGATGGGGCTTGGGTGTATTGACAGTTGGGGGGCGTGGCCTTTAGAGCCTTATCTGATGCCTTATGATGATTATACTTTCCGGGTGGTGTTGACACCTGTCCGGAAGAGGTAGGAGAGGGATTTGTAAATAAGGGATTTTTTTATTTCAAATTCTTGTTATATCTTCGGAAAGAATTTTGAATTTATGGACCAAGAGCGTTTTGATATTCCTTTTGAGGGCAACCGTATTATGGCAGATGCCAGGATTGACGGGAGTATGGAGTCGGAAGAAGATATTTGTGTGGAGGGGGTGATTTGTGGCAGTGTGTGCGGAGCAAAACGGGTGGTGATTAATAAAGCGGGTGTGATTGAAGGGGAGGTGAATTGCAGCGAATTGTATGTGAACGGTCGTATTACGGGCAATGTATGTGCTATCCGGCGGGCCGTAATGGGGGCGAGTGCGTTGATTGAAGGCGGACTGATTACAGCTTGCCTTGAAATCACTCCTGGTGCAAGGATTGAGAAAGGATTAAAATTAAAGAATACATCGAAGTAAATCAGGTGATTATTATGAGCAAAGAGAATCCGGGTAATGCCGTTAATTTGTTGTGCGAAGGCACTATGATTGTGGGTGATATTAAAACGAAGAATGATCTTCGTATTGATGGGATTATTAAGGGGAAGATTATTACTTCCGGCCGGTTGGTGGTTGGTAGTACGGCGAAGATCGAAGGGAATATAGATTGTACTAATGTGGATGTGCAGGGTGTGGTGATTGGTGATATTCTGGCTTCGGGGGCTGTGGCTCTGAAATCTCCGGCCCGGGTGATGGGCAATATCGCATCGGGTGTTGTCTCTATTGAGCCGGGTGTGATATTTAACGGGAATTGCCAGATGTCGAAGAAGGAGAGCCGGGAACCTGCAAAGGAGTGATTTATTCGTAGTTCGGGTATGAGGGTTTTGATATTGATTCCGGCTCGTTATGCTTCAACCCGTTTCCCGGGGAAGCCTTTGGCAGAAATAGGTGGCCGGCCGGTGATACAGCATGTGGTGGAGAAGGCATCTTCTGTTGCGGAGGATGTGTTTGTTGCGACGGATGATACCCGTATTTTCGAACGGGTGGAAGCGTTCGGCGGGCATGCGGTAATGACTTCCGAGAATCATAAAAGCGGTACGGACCGTTGTTTTGAAGCTTACCAGCACGTTGTGGCCCGGAATAAAAGGTCTTACGATGTTGTGGTGAATATACAGGGGGATGAACCTTTTATTTTGCCGGAGCAGGTCAGGTCTCTGGTTGCTTGTTTTGAAGATTCCCGGATTCAGATTGCCACACTGGCCAAGCAGTTTGAAAGCAGTGCGGATGTATTTGACCCTAATAAGGTGAAGGTCGTGTGTTCTGCGCGGCAGACAGCCCTTTATTTTTCCCGTTCGGCAATTCCTTATTGCCGGGGAACAGAACCGGATTGTTGGTTGTCTGCAACCGGTTTTTATAAGCATGTCGGGATGTATGCTTATCGTCCGGAGGTGTTGAAGGAGATTACGGCTTTGCCGCAGGGCGTACTGGAAAAGGCGGAATCGCTGGAGCAGTTGCGTTGGCTGGAAAACGGATATACGATAGCCGTGAGATTGACAGAGCACGAATCTATCGGGATAGATACTCCGGAAGATTTGGAGCGTGCGAATGCGTTTTACTGTTTGTGATTTGAATTTTGTTTGAATGAAATAAGGGCGTCCGGTATGAATCGGGCGCCCTCGTTTTTTTGTCATTCGGGATAATCCTATATTTACAGATCATCGGACGGTGTCAGATGGTCATGATGTCTTTTTCTTTCTGGATGAGGATATCTTCTACTTTTTTGTTATAGCTGTCCGTCATTTTCTGAATTTCGGCTTCTGCATCTTTTGATACATCTTCGGGAAGTCCGTCTTTTACCATTTTCTTGAATTCGTCAATGGCGTCGCGTCGTGCGTTACGGATGCTTACTTTTGCATTTTCACCAACACCTTTGGATTGTTTTACCAGTTCTTTTCTTCGTTCTTCGGTTAATGGCGGAACGTTTATGCGGACTATTTCCCCATTGTTGTCCGGGTTGAATCCCAGGTTGGCTACCATGATGGCTTTCTGGATGGGAGCCAGCATGCTTTTTTCCCAGGGCTGGACGGCGATGGTACGGGGATCGGGAACTGTGATGTTAGCGACCTGGGAGAGGGGGGTCGGGGTGCCGTAATAGTCTACCAATACATCGTTCAGGATTTTGGGATTGGCTTTTCCGGCCCTGATTTTTGCCAGTTCGTTTTCAAGATGGACAATTGCGTTTTGCATCAGTTCTTTTGCTTCGTCCATATACATTTTTACTTCCTCGTTCATGGGTTTCTTTTGTTTTGTTAATTCCTTGACCGAGCAAATATAGAAAAAAAAATGATACGGAACGGAGGCTGTTTTAAATTCTTCACCGGATGTTCTGAGGTTTGTGATGAAGGTTAGATGTATGATTGTTTTCGGATTTTCAGGATTAAATCTAACTTTGTCGTTCCGTAGGGGATTAATATTGATATGAAAAATCATGACGAGAAAAGATTTTGAGATAATGGCTCCGGTGGGTTCTTATGAATCTTTATATGCTGCTTTGCAGGGCGGAGCCGATTCTGTTTATTTCGGTGTGGAAGGATTGAATATGCGGGCGCGTTCTTCGGCTAATTTTACATTGGACGATTTAAAACGTGTGGCTGCAATATGTTCGGAGAAGGGCGTTAAGACTTATTTAACCGTCAATACGGTGATTTATAATCATGAGCTGGAGAAGATGCGCCGGGTGATAGGGTGTGCGAAGGAAGCCGGGCTGACTGCTGTGATTGCTTCGGACCTGGCTGCCATACTTTATGCTCATTCGATAGGTATGGAGGTGCATATCAGTACTCAATGCAACATTGCAAATTACGAGGCATTGCGTTTTCTTGCCCGGTATGCGGATGTGGTTGTGTTGGCCCGGGAGGTGTCGCTGGAGCAGGTGTCGGAGATTCACCGGCAGATTGTGGAGCATGATTTGCGTGGCCCGAAGGGGGGATTGGTTCAGATTGAAATGTTTGCTCATGGAGCTTTGTGTATGGCGGTGTCAGGTAAGTGTTATCTGAGCCTGCATGAGAAGAATGCTTCTGCCAACCGGGGGGCTTGTTACCAGATTTGCCGCCGGGCTTATACGGTGAAGGACCGGGAAAATGAGGTGGAGCTGGACATTGAAAATGAGTATATTATGTCGCCCAAGGACCTTTGTACGGTTGGGTTTATCAATAAGATGGCTGATGCCGGAGTCCGGGTTTTTAAGATAGAAGGGCGTGCCCGGTCGGCGGAGTATGTGAGGACAGTGTGCGAATGTTATAATGAGGCGGTTACGGCGTATGTGGACGGGAGCTATTCGGCAGATAAAATTGAAGGCTGGAAGGCCCGTTTGGCTACCGTTTTTAACCGGGGTTTCTGGGATGGCTATTATTTGGGCCAGCGGTTGGGGGAGTGGAGTGAGGTGTATGGTTCTAAGGCTACCAAGAAAAAAGTCCTGCTGGGGAAAGTGACCAATTATTTCAGCAATTTGCAGGTGGGTGAGTTTAAGATAGAGTCTTTTGATTTGCAGGTGGGCGAAGATATTCTGATTCAGGGTCCGACCACCGGAACGCTTGAGATAAAAGTCCGGGAACTGCGTCTGGACCTGGAGCCTGTGCAACGGGTGGAAAAGGGAGCTTTGTTTTCTATGCCGGTGACTGAGAAAATCCGCCGGGGGGATAAACTTTACAAATGGGTAGATACGACTCCGGATTTGATGCAGTAGACCGGTTATGGTTTTTCCGGGGAATGTTATACCTTTGTCTGGAAGTGTATATTGTTGATTTATTAAAAATTATATTGTCATAAGGTATGAAGGCTTTTTCGATCGTGGATTTCTGGAAGTTGGTCCGTCCTCACGTTGTTGTCGTGTTGCTTTTTCTGGTGCTTGCGATGGTTTATTTTGCTCCGGCATTAGACGGGAAGGAGATTCATCAGGGAGATGTGGAGAAGTTTATGGGCATGTCTCAGGAGCTGAGGGAATATTATCAGAAGGAGGGGAAATCCTCGGCCTGGACCGGTTCGATGTTTTCCGGTATGCCGGCTTATACTATCGGTGTGTGGGGTGGAACAGTGAATTTGCTGGATGTGGTTGAAAGGCCTTTTAAGGCTTTGGGCAGTAAGGATATAGGTGTGGTGTTCATGGCGATGCTTTGCTGTTATCTGCTTTTGCTTCTCATGGGGGCAAAGATTCCGGTGGCAGTCTTGGGGGCGATTGCTTTTTCTTTTTCTTCTTACAGTATAATTATTCTGGAGGCGGGCCATATCACCAAGGCCTGGGCCATGGCCTATATGCCTTTGGTGTTTGCGGGTTTTTGGCTGGTATTGAAAAGAAATTATCTCTGGGGAGGTAGTCTGTTTGCCTTTGCTTTGGCTTTGCAGATAAAAAGCAATCATGTGCAGATTACTTATTATCTTACACTTTTTTGTTTTATTGTTTTTGTGGGATATGCGCTTTCTTATCTTCGGGAGAGGGCCTGGAGGCCTTTGGTTTGTACTTTCTCGACCCTGTTTGTAGCTGTTGTGTTGGCGGCGTTGTGTAATCTGGGTAATCTGTATGCCAATTATGAGAGTTCGCATGAGAGTATACGGGGGAAGTCGGAACTTTCCCATGCTGTGGACGGGAAAACGGATAAATCGGGCGGTTTGGATAAGGATTATGCTTTTGCCTGGAGTTACGGAGTGGGTGAGACGTTTACTTTGCTGATTCCGGATTTTTACGGAGGAGCGAGCGGCGGAACTTTGGACCGCGATTCTCATTTGGCTAAGGCTATGCAAGCCCAGGGGTTTCAGGCTCCTTCACCTTTGCGCACAGCTACTTATTGGGGCGACCAGCCTTTTACTTCCGGGCCGGTGTATTTCGGAGCCATTGTTTGTTTTTTGTTTGTGCTGGCTCTTTGGTTGGTGCGTAATCCTTTGAAGTGGTGGATTTTTGGCGCGGTTGTGTTTTTTATTTGTCTGAGTTGGGGGCGGAATTTTGACGGTTTTAATACTTTCCTGTTTCATTATTTGCCTTATTATAATAAGTTCCGTACAGTGTCCATGGCTTTGGTGGTTCCGCAATTGGCTTTTGTGATTCTGGCGGTCTGGGGACTGGTGGAAATCTTTCAGAAAGGCATCAGTTGGGAAAAGTTGAGAAGGCCTTTATTGTACTCGCTTTATATTACGGGTGGGGTTTGTTTGCTGTTTATGGTATTGACACCATTTGATTTTTCGTCGGCCAGTGACGCTCATCTGGGGGTTCCGGATTGGTATCTGAGTGCTTTGCGGGAAGACCGGGCCGGATTGATGCGGGCAGACGCTTTACGTTCTCTGTTCTTCGTCCTGGCAGCTGTTGCCTGTATTTACGGTTTTGTGAAAAACCGGGAAAGTAAAATGGCAAAATATCTGCCGTGGACATTGGTATTTTTCGTGTTGCTTGACTTGTGGCTGGTTGACCGGCGTTATCTGAATAAGGATAATTTTGTTGCGAAAAATACTTATACTCAGGTTTACCGGGCTACTCCGGCCGATAAAATAATTTTGAAGGACCCGGATTTGTCTTACCGGGTGCTGTCGTTGAATAATCCTTTTAATGAAAGCCATATTCCTTATTTTCATAAATCAATCGGCGGGTATAGTGCAGCTAAATTGAGGCGGTATCAGGAGTTAATTGATTTGAAAATCATGCCTGAAATCCAGGCTGTCGGTCAGTCTTTCAAGAGTGGCAGGCTGGAGAGTATACAAGAGAGTTTTAAATCTGCTCCGGTGTTGGATATGCTGAATATGCGTTATCTCGTTTTTGACCCTTCCCAGGCTCCGGTTGTGAATCCTTATGCGTATGGGAATGCCTGGTTTGTGAAGGAAGTGAGAATGGTGGAAAATGCAGACGAGGAGATGTCGGTTGCCGGAACAGGTGGAAAGGATATTGCTTGGGTGGACCGGCGTTTTGCAGATGTTATCCGTGAAAAGTCATTGAAGACCGATTCGTTGGCAGAGGTGGTCCTGACTGCCTACAAGCCGAATAGTTTGGAATACGTATACCGGTCGGAGGAACCGGGGGTTTTGGTTTTTTCCGAGGTGTATTACCCGCATGGCTGGAAAGCTTTTGTAGACGGGAAACCAGTGCCTCATTTCCGGACAAACTGGATTTTGCGGGGAATGGAAGTGCCTGCCGGGGAACATCGGGTGGAGTTCCGTTTTGAACCGGATGCCTATTTTACGGCCCGTATTATTTCGACTGTGACGTCTGCCATTCTTTTGCTGGTGTTTGCCGGTTTGCTGGCCCGTGGTTTGGGCTGGGGGAAATGGTCGTAAACCGGAGAATAGCAAGGACATGGCTGAAAAATCTCTGAAAGGGAAAGCAGTTTCCGGGTTTATCTGGAGTCTGGCGGATAAAGCCGGACAGCAGGGTATGGCTTTTGTGGTGGGAATCGTGCTGGCCCGCTTGCTTTCTGTTGAGGATTACGGCCTGGTGGCGGTATTGGCTATTTTTACCGCAGTGGCAAATATTGTACAGGAAAGCGGGTTTTCTGCGGCTTTGATTCAGGCGAAGGAAGTTTCCCAGAAGGATTATGCTGCGGTTTTTTATTTCAATATCCTGGTCAGTACCACTATTTATGTTATTTATTTCTTTTGCTCTCCTTGGATTGCCTTTTTTTATGAAAAAGAAATTTTAACCGATTTGTCCCGTTTTATCTTTCTGTCCTTTCTTTTCAATGCCTGGGGGATTGTACAGCATGTACAGCTGATGAAAAGTATGAATTTTAAACAGATTACTAAAATCAACTTTTTTTCTGTTGTTTTTTCTTGTATTGTCGCTTTGGCCTTAGGTGTGGGAGGATATGGGGTGTGGGCATTGGCTGCCCAGCTGGTGGCGTTGAATTTTATGAAAGCCCTTTTGCTGTGGTGTTTCGGAAGCTGGCGGCCTTTGTTTTATTTCGACTGGGAGCCTATCCGGCGCTATCTGAAGTTCAGTATCAAACTGTCGTTGGCAACGCTTTCCGCAACGCTGGTGGGCAATCTTTTGCCTCTGGTGCTGGGTAAGTTTTACAGTATCGTGAAGGTTGGTTTTTACGGACAGGCTAATCGTTATTATAATTTTACTTATGAGGCGATGACTTCTCCGATTAATGCTGTTTCTTTTCCGATGCTGGCAGAAGCCCACAATGACGGCCGTGATTTGAAGCCTATTTTCCGGAAAACCATCCGTTTTGCCGCTTTTTTGAATTTTCCCGTCATGTTCGGGATTATAGCTGTTGCCCGTTCTTTTATTGTGGGTGTTTTGGGGGAGAAATGGGAACCTTCTGTAGAACTGTTGATCCTGTTTTGTGTTTACGGAATTTTTGCTCCTTTCCCTTCTTTGTTTATTAATTTACTTAAGACCCTGAAAATTTCCGGTAAAGTGTTGTATATGGAAATACTGAGGGAACTGCTGGTATTAGTCAGTATTATTGTCTGTTTCCGTTGGGACATTTATTATCTGTTGCTGGGCGTGACGGTGGCTAATTTTGTGTATTATGTCTGTTATGCCCGGGTTGCCGGAAAAAAGATACATTACACTTTGTGGGAACATTTTAAAGACATTGGTCCTTATTTTATTATCACTTTTGTTATGGCATTGATTGTGGCCGGTTTGTATTGGCTGCCGGTCAGTCTTACCGTTTTGCTTTTTATTCAGATTGCTACGGGAGGTGTATTCTATATTTCTGTAAACTGGTTGTTGCGTTCTTCTATTCAGCAAGAGATTTGGAAAATGGTTAAAAGATTTTTCGCATGATTAGCCGGAAGGTATGTAGCATCACGGCAGGACGGAAAGATACGAGGGGGGTGAACAATCCTTGAAGGTAGTATTTCCTGTATATGCAGTAAAAAACCCATCGATACCAGATGAAACTATGAAAGCGGGAAGAGGGGCCGGAGAGGCTGGTTTGGCAGGAAGCGAGTAGTTTTTTTAGCCATTGTCCGGCCTGACTCACAGATATTGAATCGGGTAAGGGGAGCAGATTTCCGATTGCGATGTGGGTCTGTAATTCGGTAGGGGTGAAGGAGAGCATCCGGGAGAGCTGCCGTGCAATGATCAGGTCTCTTTTTTGGGCGAGCAGATTTTCCTGGTTTTGGCTGGTATTTTGTTGGTGCCAACGGTAGTAGAGCAGAAATTCAGGAATATTATGCATTTGGGTCAAATGGGAAAGGCGTTCCCATAAGTCATAGTCTTCCGCTACGGGAAATTCTTGTCGGTAGAGCAGATGGGACAGCAGTTTTTTTCTGAGGACGACACTGGATTGGACGAAAGAGGACTGGAATAGTAAGTTGACCCGGATGTCGGCGTCTTCTTCCGGCATCTGGATGTGTCCTACGGTTTCAAGATTTTCATTTATTTTTCTGGCCCACGTTCCGCATATTCCGCATGCGGGGTGGTTTTCAAGGAATAACACCTGTTTTTCCAGCTTCTGTTTCTGAGCTATGTCGTCACAATCCATGATGGATAAGTAGGTCCCCTGAGCTTCCGTGAAGAGCTTGTTACGGGTGTAGACGATTCCGCTGTTTGTCTGGTTTTCCAGTACCTTAATCCGGGAATCCCTGTATTGCCGCACGATATCCATAGAGCGGTCGGTGGAGGCGTCGTTGCAAATCAACAATTCAAAATCGGTGAAGGTCTGGCAGAGAATGCTGTCAATAGCTTCTTTTATGTATTTTTCTCCGTTATAAACCGGCATAAGGACAGATACAAGCGGCATAGCATAATGATTAAAGTATGGCATTGCAAATATAAGATTTAGTAGGGTAACTATATACACCTTTATACCAACCTATGATTCTTTTTTCCGCTACGCTTGAGATGTTTTTCAGAATTTAAATGCTTTAATGATATTGCACGGAAAGGAATAGATTCTGGATAAGATATATTATATTTGTTTGATAATTTATAATGTTGTTCTCTTATTTTTGAGATATAGTATATATTTGCCATGGAAGAAAAGGCGCAATCCCATCGGATTTATAATCAGTCTGTCGATATAAATCTTGATACAGTAAAGCGTTTCTGGGAAAAACGGGTGGATAAGGATAATTTATTGGGGTCTGTGATGTTGCGTGACCATGATGATATTCCCCGGCAAAGGGATGTTCATGAAAAAAGATTGTTGGAACAGATATTGACCTGTCGGGAGGAGGATGTTGTTTTGGATATTGGTTGTGGTGTCGGCCGGTTGGCTGATTTTTTTGCTGAAAGAGCGGGCTTGTATCAGGGGATTGATTTTATCAGTCAATATATCGAGGGTGCCCGGCAGCGTTATGTCTCTTGTCCGAATGTGGTTTTTACGGAGATGTCGGCACTGGACATCCGGGAAGAGGGGCTGAGCAGGCAGGAATACGATATTGTTGTGGCAACCGGATTGATGATGTATCTGAATGATGCGGATTGTGAGAAATTGATGCGTAAGCTTTGCCGGTTGGTTCGTAAAGGCGGACGGGTGTATCTCAGGGAATCGGTTTCTGTCGTGGGTATGCGGCTGACTCTGAAAGATTTTTTCTCGGATGAGTTGTCTGTTCATTATAGTGCTGTATACCGGACGATAGGTGAGTATGTAAATTATTTTGAGAATTGTTTATTTGCGAATGGTTTCCGTTTGATAAAGACTGACTTGTTGCTGACTCCGGAATTGGGGGCCAGAGAGGAAACCAACCAGGCCTATTTTTATTTGGTAAGAGAATAATGAATAAAAAAGTTGCTTTTTGTCTGGATTTGGACGGTACAATTACGCGGGAAGAGATTTTGCCATTGTTGGCGCGTGATTTGGGACTGTTTGAGGAGATGCTGGCTTTGACTGAGGCTACGATAAAGGGAGTGATTCCTTTTGAACGTTCGTTTAAGCTTCGGACGATGATTTTGAATGCTATTCCGTTGTCGCGGGTGCAGGAGATTGTCAGTCAGGTGGCTTTGAGTCCTCTGATTGTAGATTTTATGCAGGCCCACCGGGAGAATACGTTTATTGTTACCGGCAATTTAGATGTCTGGCTGAAGTCTTTGGTCGAGAAGATCGGAGTCCGTACGTTTTGCTCGTTAGCTGATTATAAGGAGGATAAATTGATCGGAGTCCGCGAGATACTGAATAAGGGAAAGGCTGTCGAACAGTTGCGTGCAGAGGGCTTTGAAAAAATCATAGCGATAGGAGATGGCATGGGGGATGTTCCCATGTTTGAGAAGTCTGATTATACCATTGCTTACGGAGGGGTGCATACACCCATCAAGACTTTGATAGAGTTATCCAATGTTGTTGTATTTACAGAGGAGGCATTATGCAGAATGTTGAACACGTTATTATAAGTTGTGCCGGTCTGGGTTCCCGATTGGGGTTGAATAAGCCCAAATGTCTGGTGGAAATCGGCGGTAGGGCTCTTATTGATTATCAGCTGGATTTGTTAAAGGATATTCCGGATATCCGCATTGTGGTAGGGTTTATGGAGGAGGAGCTGATAGAGCATGTCCGGAGTATTCATCCGAATGTTACTTTTATCCGTAATCCGGATTACCGGACGACGACGAATGCTTATAGTTTGTATCTGGCATCTGCTATGCTGAAAGAGCCGTTTTTGATTGTAGACGGTGATTTGTTGATAGACCGGCAGAGTTTTCATGATTTTGTCCGGCATATTGACGGTTCGTGTTCTCTTATCGGAATTACTCCTTCCAAGACGGAAGAGGCTGTTTTTGTTTTGTTGGATGATGAGAACAGAGTTACTGGTTTCCGGCGTCAGCCCCGGACTGACTATGAGTGGTCGGGAATTGCTTATCTGAAAGATATAACCATTCACCGGGAAGGGAAGTATGTTTTTTCGGAGATAGAGCCGCATTTGCCGGTGAAGGCGGAAGTAATCAAATGTTTTGAAATAGATACTCCGGAAGATATGGATGTGGCTATCCGGGGATTTAAAACTTTAGGTTATTAGGTATGGAAGATTTATCCCGTTATAATCCGGAAGGTTCTGTTTTGAGGAAAGCCCAGCGGCGTATGTTGGAGATTGCGATGGAAGTGGCCCGGATTTGTGATAAGCACGGTATTCCCTATTGGATTAATGGCGGCACTTTGTTGGGGGCGGTCCGTCACGGGGGATTCATTCCGTGGGATGATGATTTTGACATTGAGGTATTGGAGAAGGATTATGCTCCTTTGCTGAACATTTTAGAGCGGGAATTGCCTTCGGATTTTGTTGTACATACCCGTGACAATGATAAGAATCTGCCCTGTGTTTTTGGAAAAGTGAGGGAGTTTAAGTTTAAGACGGAGGACCGCGAGTCTGAGAATTTGAGGTATACCGGGTTGTATATAGATGTTTTTCCTGTTGAGCCTACTTTCCCACGGTTACATTTGTGGCTTAACCGTTATTATGTGAAGGTTTATTATTCTCTTTTTCAAAGAAAATATAATCTGTTGTTGCTGAGGAGTCTGATGGTTGTTCTGAAAATAATGGCCGGGACAGTTCGTGTTGTGAGTCGGATTACCGGTTCCAGGTATCTGATGTACCGTTTCGGTCAGAATTCCCGTCAGGTTTATACTTATGATATGATTTTCCCTTTGAAGAAAATTGATTTTGAGGGAGTTCCGATTTCTTGTCCGCAGGATGTACATCGCTATCTGGTGGCCAATTTCGGGGAAAGTTATATGACGCCTCCTCCGGTAGAGAAGCGTGTGCCTCATTTTAAAACCATTATTCCTTTGGAACAGGACTGACCAGTCCACGGCTGACCCAGTAGCGGAAACGTACCAACATATTGGCTTTCTGTGGTTTTAAGGTCAGCATGTAACGGAACCAAAGGATGAGGGTTGCTCCCCATTTCAACATTTCCACGAATATTCTACGGGGATATTTTCCGTTTGCTTTTGCCCGGATGTGTTCGCTCCGGCCGGTGCCTGTGGCTTGCTCCCGGATGAATCGGGCGGTGGTCCGGCTTTCCGGGACGAGATGATAGACCACAGCTTCGGGGATGTATGCAATTTTATGGCCGGCGTCCAGAATCCGGAAGGCGATGTCTTTTTCCTCTCCTCCCATAAGAGAGCGTTTCACCCGGCCCAGGGCAGTGTTGAAATTTCCGCATGTATTGAATACGCTTGTCCGGAAAGTCATGTTTGAGCCCCGCGGATATTTTCTGTTTTTTTTATCCATCAGATAGGGGTGGGAAGCCGGATGGAAATATCCCAGGAGGGAGTTCATATACGGGTTTTCCCAGGCCGGAATCTTACCGAGATACCGCAGATAAATAGGGCCTCCGACTTCTGCAATGCCAGGATTGCGGTGGAGGTAGTCACATACTTTTTCAAGAAAATCCGGTGCCAGGACGGCATCATCATCGGCAAAAGTGATGTATTCTCCTTTTGCTTCTTCTATTCCCCGGTTGCGGGCAAAGGACAGGCCTTGGCGGTTTTCCACCGTGTACCGGATGTGGTAGTCAGGGTGGTCTTTGATAAAGGACTGACAAAGGGTTGCCGTATGGTCGGTGCTGTTGTTGTCAATCCATACGATCTCAAAAGAATTTTTATCATAGCTTTGCCGGAGGATTGAATCCATCAAACCGGGCAGGAACTGTTCCCGGTTGTAGGTGCAAATGACTACTGATATTTTAAAAGAAAATTCCATGAGAGGGGGATTAGTTTCCGGTTAAACGATTTATCTCGGGATGGGTTTGGGGAATGAAGATGAAATCTCCGTCAAAGTCTGCCGGTAGTTTTTCATAAGCGGTCAGTTTCCGGTTCTGCAGTTGATAGGCATTGTAACCGAGGGAACCGAAGAGTTGCAGTACCTCCTGGCGGTTCTGGTTCCAGACCTCAACCTGGACTATCGGCCGGTGTCTGGCAATGATTTCCTTCAGGTCGTTCAGGACGATTGCTTCAAAACCTTCAATGTCGCACTTGATGTAGTTCAGTTTTTCCAGGTTATTGAAGAGTTTGGAAGGAATCTTCATTTGGGCCGGAAAGGTTAGTTCCTGTTCATTGAGTTGTCCGTCTTTTTGCGGATTATAAACGTGGGGCAGGCCTGTGTGCATGTAGCCGTTGTGCAGGGGTGCTATCAGGGTGATCTCCTTTTCTTCCAGTCCGAGGGCATAGGGATAAAGGGTGATGTTTTTGCAATGACGGGTCGCTTCCCGGAAAATCTCGTTGTAAATCCGGATGGGCTCGACGGAGAATACTTTACCCCGGGGGCCTGCCCATCGGGAGAATAGTTTGGAGTAATACCCCAGATTGGCTCCGATGTCGAGTATGTAATCTCCCTGATGAATCAGCCGGCGGACAAAATAATGATATTTGTATTCTTCTGTATTTTTCAGGAGTCCGAAGCGGTAAGCAAAAAAATAACCCCGTTGGAGGAGGCGCAGGTAGTTTTTGGTGCTTAACGTGCGAAAAGCCAGCCTTTTTAAGTGAAGTTTCATGTTGAATTTGTTTTTACAAAAATACAATATATTTTGGTATTTATATACATGTTGATACAGCGTGCTGGTATTCTTTTGTCGTTTTATCCATTCCCCTTGCATTTGACATTGTTCCGGCAGGAAATTACAAAGTCGTCAGCGGGAACCAATGCTGAAAACCAGTTGGGGCGTAGCGGAAAAATAATCATGAGTTGAGTGGAAAGATGTATATAAATACCTAAAATATTTTGATAAATTTGATGATTGAAAAAATGTTTGTATGAAGATTGTCATCCTGGGCACTGCACATCCTTACCGGGGGGGATTGGCTGCCATGAATGAAAGACTGGCCCGGCAGTTGATGGAAGAAGGGCATGAAGTAGTGATTTATAATTTCACCCTTCAATATCCAGGCTTTTTGTTTCCCGGTAAGACGCAATACACGGATGAGAAAGCTCCGGAAGGAATACGCATTGTCCGTAAAATTAATTCCGTTAATCCCTGCAATTGGTGGAAGGTGGGAAGGGAGTTGAAGAAACTTTGTCCGGATTTGATTATCATTAAGTTCTGGATTCCCTTTATGGGGCCTGCTTTTGGGACTATTGCCCGTTTGGCAAGGAGAAACCGCCATACCCGGGTGGTATGTATTGCGGATAATATGATACCTCATGAAAAGCGGATAGGCGACCGTATGTTTACGGTCTGGTTCACCGGAGGGGTGGACGGTTATATTGCTATGTCGCATGAGGTGTATGATGACATCGGGAAGTTGGTCCGGTCGCCTGAACGCCGGTATACCCCCCATCCGGTGTATGACCACTATGGGGAGATTATCAGCCGTGAACAAGCTTTACGGGAGTTAAAATTGGATCCGGACTACCGTTATTTGCTGTTTTTTGGTTTTATCCGTGATTACAAAGGATTGGATTTGTTGTTACGGGCCCTTGCTGATTCCCGCCTGAAAGATTATCCTGTACGGCTCATTGTAGCGGGAGAATTTTATTCCGACGGGGAGTTTTATGTTGATTTGATTCGTCAGTTAAAATTGGAAGACCGGGTTATTTTGCATACGGATTATATTCCGAATGATAGAATCAATCAGTATTTCTGTGCTGCTGACCTGGTGGTTCAGCCTTATAAAACGGCTACGCAGAGCGGAGTGACTCAAATCGGGTATCATTTTAATAAGGCGATGTTGGTGACGAAAGTAGGGGGACTGGGTGAAATTATTGCTGACGGTCGTTCCGGTTATGTTGTGGATCCGGAGCCTCGTGCTATTACTGCAGCTATCCTTGACTTTTATGAGCACCGGCGGCAAGCTGCTTTCGAACAGGAAACCTCGCTCCGGAAACAAGAATTTTCCTGGAGCCGTATGGTGGAGGTCTTGATGGAGCTTTACCGTTCGTTGAGGCTTTGAGTCAGTTTTTTCACTAATTTGTATTTGTTGAAAAATTCCTTGAGGATGACTCGGATTACCGTATAAGAGGGGATGGCCAGAATCATTCCCGGTATTCCTGCCAGACTCCCTGCCATTAAAATCACCAGGAAAATCTCCAGAGGATGGGCGTATACGCTGTTGCCATAGATGTAAGGCTGAAACACGACATTGTCTATTAACTGGGTGATTGACATGATGACAGTTTGATAGATAAGCAACGGAAGCATTTGGTGATAAAATTCCATATCCAGGTTTAACACCACACCTACGGCCAGTCCGAAACAGATGCCGATGAGGGGCCCGATGTAGGGAATGACATTCAATATACCGGTCACTAAACCTATGACGAGCGCATGGTTGAAATCGAAACCGACAAATGTCATGCCGGCAGTGTTCAGAGTCATGACTCCCAATACTTCAAGCAACAATCCCACGAAATACCTTACCAGTAGTTTTTGTATGGAATCCAAGGCATTACGGGCTTGTTCCTCATAACGGGAAGGCACGATGGCCAAGACCATGCCGGAGAATAAACGGCTGTCTTTCAAAAAGAAAAAAAGAATAAAGGTAATGGAAAACAAAGCGACAAAAATATCGCTTACTGTTCCCACAACCGTGCGGAACCAGATTTTTAACCGGGCTATGTTAAACAAATCGCTGAGTTGCCGGGTGATGTAGGCATTTACATCTTCGTTTTCGTCCAACAGACCATAGTGTTTCAGAAAATGGCCTGTGTTGTCGATGGGACTTTGCAACTGACTGACGATATTCGATACGCTGACATTTCCCAGAGACTGAAATTCCCGTACTGCTAAAGGAATGATTGTAACGAAAAACAAAATGAACAGCAACCACAGGCAGATCACTGTTATGGCGGCTTTTGCTGTTCCCGGTAAATAATGTCCCCGGAATTTCACTCTGCTTAGCAGGTCAATGATGGGTTTGCCGATGAAAGAAATAACGGCAGCTACCAATATATAAATAATCACAGAAAAGAAATACCACGAGAAAAAAATGGCAGCAATCAGGGCTACGAATCCCAAAATATATTTTGTAATAGTATTCATGTTTTTTAAGTGGTTGCCCCTTTGTTGCATAACTTTATTTTTCAAAAATAATCAATTTATATGAATCCTTTCTCTGTTGTTTAAAATAATTTAAAGAAACAAGGCTTCAGTTCTGTTCTATAATGAAAACTTTTATAATTTTATTACGTTTATTTCCTAATGAAACAGAAATTGGCCATATGTTGAAATGTCTTTGGAATATTTACCGTGATGGCTTCAGCCATTTACCCCGTTGGGGGAAAATGCTCATGATAATTGTTGTGGCAAAACTTTTTGTTTTGTTTTTTGTTTTTAAATTCCTCTTAATGCCTGATTATCTGAACAACCGGTATACGACAGATGAGGAAAAAAGTAAACATGTCCTGAATGAATTAATCACTAAACCTTAACCCTATGCTGTTTGAATTGAATTCCGCTTCTTTGATTGAATGGTCGCGCTGGCAGTTTGCCATGACGGCGATATATCATTATATGTTTGTTCCGTTGACCCTGGGATTGTCTTTTTTACTGGCTGTCATGGAAACGATGTGGGTGAGGACGGGCAAGGAGGAATGGCTCCATGCCACCAAGTTCTGGATGAAGCTGTTCGGTATTAATTTTGCCATCGGGATTGCCACCGGTTTGATTCTTGAGTTTCAGTTTGGTTCTAACTGGTCCAATTATTCTTGGTTTGTCGGGGATATTTTCGGTGCCCCCTTGGCTATAGAAGGACTTTTTGCCTTTTTTCTTGAGGCTACTTTTTTTGCTGTGATGTTTTTCGGTTGGAATAAAGTAAGCCGGAGGTTTCATCTGACTGCTACGTGGCTGGTTTTTGTGGGGGCGAATATTTCGGCTTTGTGGATATTGGTTGCCAATGCCTGGATGCAAAACCCGGTGGGTATGGAATTTAATCCTCTTACTGCCCGTAATGAGATGGATGATTTCTGGGCTGTCTTGTTTTCTCCAACGGCGATGAATAAATTTTTCCATACCGTTACTTCGGCCTATACTCTGTCTGCCTGTTTCGTTATTGGAGTCAGTTCCTGGTTTATTCTCAAGAAGAGGCATCTTGAGTTTGCCCGTAAAAGTATACTCCTGGCTTCGGTATTCGGATTTTTGAGCATTCTCCTGACTATTTTTACCGGCGATACCAGTGCCCGGGATGTTACCCGTACCCAGCCCATGAAGCTGGCAGCTATGGAAGGCCTTAACCGGGGTCAGGAAGGAGCAGCCCTTACGATTATAGGATTTCCGGTGAAAGACGCTGCACTTCCTTCCGGGCGTATGCGTAGTGTGGAATACGGCATTGCTGTTCCGAAGGTGTTGTCATTCTTAGGATATCATGACTTTAACGCATTTATACCGGGAATAGAAGATATTGTAAATGGATATACCTCCCATGACGGAAAGGTTTATCCTTCCATTCCTCAAAGGATGGCTAACGGACGCCTGGCCATAGAGGCCTTGAAGACGTATAAGACGGCTTTGGAAAAAAATAACGGCTTGCTGGCACAGGAGGCCCTGGAAACGCTCCGGGAAAATTATCCGGATTTTGGTTATGGGTATTTGTCATCTCCCGATGAGGCTATTCCGCCGGTTGTCCCGGTGTTTTACAGTTTCCGGATTATGGTCGGGCTGGGACTTCTGTTTGTTTTGCTGTTTGTCGTTTCCTGGTGGTATGCCAAAAAACGGAAGTTCCATAAATTCCGTATCATCCCTTATCTGGCTATTGCATGTGTTCCTTTGGCTTATGTTGCTTCCCAATGCGGATGGATTGTTGCGGAAGTGGGGCGCCAACCCTGGGTAGTACAGGATTTGATGCCTACTAATGTTGCCATTACCCGCATTGCTTCGGGGTGGGTTATCACAACTTTCTGGATGTTTGCCCTGTTGTTCACCTTGCTGTTGATAGCCGAGCTCAGTATTATGTTTTCCCAAATCCGGAAGGGAGTAAAAGAATAGATTGTCACACTTTAATAAATTACCATAGTTATGGAACTGGATATATTGCAACATTATTGGTGGATTCTCATTTGTATTTTAGGAGGGGCACTGGTGTTTCTGCTTTTTGTGCAGGGAGGACAAAGCCTGCTGTATACGTTGGGAAAGAGTAAAGAAGAACGGGATCTGATTGTCAATGTCATCGGAAATAAATGGGAATATACTTTCACTACGCTGGTGGTTTTCGGAGGCGCTTTTTTTGCCAGTTTTCCCCTGTTTTATGCGACCAGTTTCGGGGGAGCCTATGTCGTGTGGATGCTGATTTTATTTTGTTTTGTTTTGCAGGCCGTTTCTTATGAATACCGAAATAAAAAGAATAATTTTCTCCGTACCCGTACTTATGAAATTTTCCTGATGATAAACGGATTTGCCGCTCCTTTTTTGCTGGGTGCTGCTGTTGCTACGTTTTTTACAGGCTCTCCTTTCCGGTTGGGAGAGATGCACGAGGTGGAATGGATGACTCCCTGGAGAGGGCTGGATGCTTTGTTTGTTTTCACCAACTACTTCTTGGCTTTTGCTGTCCTTTTTCTGTCGCGCACGCTGGCAGCCCTTTATTTTATCCTCATGGTGGACCATCGGGAGATCCAAATGCGGAGCCGCCGGCAGGTGTGGTATAATGCCATTCCTTTTGTGGTTTTCTTCCTGCTTTTTTTAGGCTTTATCCTTGCCGGCAAGGGCTATGCCATAAATCCGGATGGTTCTATTGAACTGGTGCCTTACAAGTATTTCTATAATTTATTGGAAATGCCTGTGAATACCATCCTTTTGGTTATTGGTGTGGTGGCGGTACTGTATGGTATCCTCCGCACTTTGATGTCCCCACAATGGCAGAAAGGCATTTGGTTTTCAGGTAGCGGAACTGTGCTTACTGTTATTAGTCTTCTTGTTATAGCCGGCTTTAACCATACTGCTTTTTATCCTTCTTCCACCGATTTGGATTCTTCGCTGACCATATACAATGCATCTTCTTCCCTGTATACGCTCAAAGCAATGGCCTGGGTGTCGCTCATTGTGCCTTTCGTCATAGCATACATCTGGTATGTATGGCGTTCTATGACGAAGAAGGCGGTGAATCCGGAAGCATTACAGCAGGAAGACCATACTTATTAAAGTAGCGCAATGTTCAATACCTCCTGTATGGAATCAACATAATGGAACTTTAATCCTTTCAGGTATTCTTTTTTGATATCTTCTATGTCCTTTTGGTTTTCACGGCATAAAATGATTTCTTTGATGCCTGCCCTTTTGGCTGCCAGGATTTTTTCCCGGATTCCTCCCACAGGGAGTACTTTTCCCCGGAGTGTGATTTCGCCGGTCATGGCGATGGCTTTTTTTACCTTCCTTCCGGTGAGGGAAGAGACCAAGGCGGTGACCATTGTGATGCCTGCTGAGGGACCGTCTTTCGGGACTGCGCCTGCCGGAACATGGACGTGAATGTCGTTTTCCTCAAACATTTTTTCGTCTATTCCGATTTTTCCGGCGTGGGATTTGATGTATTCCAGAGCGAGGGTGGCCGATTCCTTCATTACATCTCCCAGGTTGCCTGTCAGGCTAAGGTGGCCTTTGCCTTTGCTGTAGCTGGATTCAATGTAGAGAATTTCTCCGCCTACGGCTGTCCATGCCAAGCCGGTAACCACGCCGGGCAGCTCGTTCCCCTGGTATTCTTCGCGGGAAAAAATAGGGCTTCCTAAATATTCTTTTACTTTGGCTTCGTCGACCGTTACCGTAAATTTTTTATTCATGGCCACCTTGCGGGCTACATGGCGCATGATTTTTGCAATGGTCATGTCTAAGCTGCGGACTCCGGACTCCCGGGTATATTTTTCTATGATGATGTCTATGATTTCATCCGGGATGGAAATATTGCTTTCAGTGATACCATGATTTTCCATTTGTTTCGGAATCAGGTGGCGTTTGGTGATTTCTCTTTTCTCTTCCAGCAGGTAGCCGCTGACTTCAATAATCTCCATACGGTCTCTTAGTGGAGCCGCAATGGTACTCAGGTCGTTGGCTGTGGCAATAAACATCACTTTTGACAAATCGTAATCTATATCCAGGAAATTATCATGGAAACTCCCGTTTTGTTCGGGGTCTAAAACTTCCAACAGGGCTGATTGGGGGTCTCCTCTGAAATCACTTCCCACTTTGTCGATTTCGTCTAAGATAAACACAGGGTTTGAAGTACCTGCTTTTTTTATGTTTTGCAGGATGCGTCCCGGCATGGCTCCGATGTATGTTTTCCGGTGGCCCCGGATCTCAGATTCGTCATGCAGGCCTCCTAACGACATCCGCACAAATTCCCGGTTTATGGCTCTGGCGATGGATTTGCCCAATGAAGTTTTTCCTACTCCCGGAGGACCGTATAAACACAGGATGGGAGATTTCATATTGGCCTTGAGCTTTAGTACAGCTAAATACTCGAGTATGCGTTCTTTAACCTTTTCCAGGCCAAAATGGTCGGCATCCAGAACCTCTTTGGCGTGGGTGAGGTCTAAGTTATCTTCGGAACAATGGTTCCAGGGCAGGTCCAACATTTCCCGCAGGTAGTTGGATTGTACCGAATAGTCCGGAGCTGCTGGATTCAGGCGTTTGAGTTTATTCAGTTCTTTGGAAAAAACTTCACTCACCTTTTCGTCCCATTCTTTCTGTAGGGCCAATTCCTCTAATTCTTTGATTTCTTCGTCTATCGGATTCCCTCCCAATTCGTCCTGGATGGTTTTGATTTGCTGGTGCAGGAAATATTCCCTTTGTTGTTTGTCAATATCCATTTTCACTTTTTTCTGGATATCGTTTTTTAGTTCCAGCAAGCTCACCTGTTTGCTTAGAATTTCCAGCAATTTGATAGCTCTCTGTTTCAGATTGTCAATTTCCAGCAATTCCTGTTTGTTCCGGTAATCCACATCGGTGTTTGAAGAGATGAAATTGATGAGAAACAGCATGCTTTCGATGTTTTTCAAGGCAAATCCTGCTTCATTGGGGATATGGTTGGAATATTTTACAATTTTCCCGGCCATTTCCTTCAGGGATTCTGCAATGGCATTGTATTCTGCATCGTTTTCCGGCAACTCCTCTTCTTTTTTCAATAAAATCTTACCAACATGATAAGGGTCATCGTAGAGAATGTCTTCCAACTGGAATCTTTTCTTGCCCTGGATAATGGCAGTCGTTGTCCCGTCCGGCATTTCCAGTATTTTCAGGATGGAAGCTATCGTACCTATCTGGTAAAGGTCGTTTATACCGGGATTTTCTGTATTGGTGTCTTTTTGAGCAATGACTCCAATCAGTGAATTTTGTTTATAGGAATCCCGGATTAGTTTTAGAGATTTATCGCGGCCGATGTTAATCGGAATAATGACTCCTGGAAATAATACGGTATTCCTGAGTGGTAAAATTGGCAGGGTGTCGGGAATTTGTATATTGTCATTCAGCAGCTCTTTTTCGTCCCCCAGTATGGGCAGGAAATCTGCCGAATCTTCTCCCATGTTCTCTAATAATACTGCTTTCAGATTTATTTTATTCATTTATTTGTCCTCTCTTTTTATAGGTTATGAAATCTTTTACTTAAAAATGACTGACATTCTGTCATTATTTCGTATTGGAAAAAGGATTCCATACTGATAGCGCAAATCTTGTGCCACAGTGTAAAATAAGGATTTTTTCAAGTGGTTGGAAAATGGGATAAAGAAAAGGTCATAAAGAGAACCGGCCGGAAAGTAAGACTTCCGGCCGGTTCTCTTTATTTGAGATAAAGAAAAAATTATTTCTTTCTTTTTTCCATGTGGTCTTTGTAACGGTTCATGAATTTGTCTACACGTCCGGCAGTATCCACTAATTTCACTTTTCCTGTATAGAACGGATGAGAACTGTTAGAGATTTCCAATTTAACGAGCGGATATTCAACACCGTCAATTTCGATGGTTTCTTTCGTTGCTACGGTAGATTTGGTCAGGGTTGTCACACCATTAGACATATCTTTAAATGCTACCAATCTGTAATTTTCAGGATGTATGCCCTTTTTCATTGTATGTAAATTTTAAAATTATTCTTTCCATTATCGGACGGCAAAGATAATTCATTCATTATAAACTGCAAAGAAAAACGAGTACTTTTTTTGTTTCAGGAGGGTCTGTTTTGCTTGACGGGCGGGCTTTGGTTGTTGGGATGAAAGGTTTTGCCTGCTGCTGCGGTTCGTTTGTTTTTTTTGTTTTTATCTTTGTTCTGTCAAGTATTCAGTTAAGGAAAAAAATGGAGCGGATTGAAGATAAGGATTTCCCGTTTTATCGGTTTAAACAGTTATCCGGCCGGCCGGATATCCGGCATTTTGTTTCTTCCGGCCGGAAAGACATCGGTTTTGCTGAGGCCGTTGATCCGGCAGTTATTCGCCGGAACCGGATGGAGTTGGCGCAAGTTGTCGGTATTGAGGTGGAACGGTGGGTAATTGCGCATCAGATTCATTCGGCAAATGTTGTTGTGGTTGGCGGGGAAGATGCCGGGAGGGGAGCTTTGGACCGGGAAAGCCGGATTCCGGACGCCGATGCATTGGTTACGGACCGGGAAGGTATCTGTTTGATGGTTTTTTCTGCCGATTGTGTGCCTGTCCTTTTATTTGATTCTGTGAAAAAAGTGATCGCTGCGGTTCATGCGGGATGGAGGGGAACGGCAGCGCAGATCGTAGTGCGGACAGTTGAAAAGATGCGGGAGAGATATGGAAGTTGTCCTGCGGATATACGGGCCGGTATCGGGCCTTCTATCGGTAAATGCTGTTTTGAGGTGGAGGAAGGTGTGGCTGCTGTCTTCCGGCAGTTGTTTCCGGCGGCTGGCAGTATCGTATCTGCCGGTAAGGTTTCCGGAAAATATCAGGTGGATTTGTGGGAGGCGAATCGTCTGGAGTTGCTGACGGCAGGTTTGAAGGCGGAAAATATTGAGGTGGCAGGACTATGTACGGTGTGTCATCCGGAACAATTCTTTTCTTATCGCAGGGATGGCTCAAAAGCCGGACGTTTCGGGGCCGGGATTATGCTGTGCTTTCGGTGAGACGGAGCTATCCGATAAGCCATTCGATGACCGGCACCAGGATGGCAGTCATAATACCCATAACTCCTATGGCCAGTCCGCTGATGGCTCCTTCGATAGCACCTAATTCCATTGCCCGGGCTGTACCAAGCCCGTGTGCGGCTGAGCCGAGTGCCAATCCTCTGGCTACGCGGCTTTTTATACCGAGACGCTCCAGTATGAAAGGGCCTGAGATTCCTCCGAAGATTCCTACAACGACGACAACTACTGCTGCAATGGAGGGAATGCCTCCCGAACGTTCGGCAATGCTCATGGCAATTGGTGTGGTGACTGATTTTGGTTCGAGCGATGCGATTAATGCAGGATCAGCTCCGAAATAGCGGGCAATGGCAATGACACTTAAGATGCCGGTAACACAACCGACGAATACAGACGTGATGATAGACAGAGCGTTGGCTTTTAATTGGGCAATTTGTTCGTAAAGTAAATATCCCAAAACAACCACTGTGGGGCCCAGCAGGAAATTCAGAATCCGGCTTCCTTTTTCAAAAGATTCGTAGGAGATTCCTAAGATGTGGGTGATGCCGGCCAATGCCGGAATAGAAATCAACAGGGGATGCAACAGTTTGAATTTTGTTTTTTGGAACAGCCAGACAGTTCCCAGATACACTCCAATGATTAAAGTGAGTATGAATATTTCTGAGTTTAATAAATGGTCCATAATTTTCAGAACGATTAACGGTCT
Organism: Odoribacter sp. Z80; assembly: GCF_009935865.1. Classification (GTDB taxonomy): domain Bacteria; phylum Bacteroidota; class Bacteroidia; order Bacteroidales; family Marinifilaceae; genus Odoribacter. Next base: position 327,959 of record NZ_QWEL01000002.1, on the reverse strand, counting down.
TCTGCGCCTTTCCGGTGTTTTTCAAACCACTCCTGGATGCTGGCTACCACGACAATAACGATAACTGTACTGACGGCACAGGCGAGTAGTATGGCTTGCCAATATCGGGATAGAATATCGAGTGCATTGACAATTCCGACTCCTGCGGGAACAAAGAAAAGCGCCATATTATCGCACAGGAATCGGGCTATAGGCTTAATCTGTTGAGGTTTTACAATTTTCAGGCATAAGGCGGCAAAAAGCAACATCATTCCAATCACACTGCCGGGGATGAACCCATTTAATAACCAACCGGTTAATTCTCCTAATACGAAGAAGAAAAGAACGATAAAAATACCAGGTAGCATAAAACAGTACTGTTGAGGGAGGAGGCGTTACAGGTTATTGATTATTTCCCGGAACAGGGCAGTCATGCGGGGTTGAGCTGTATTGCCGATATCCTGGACTTCCGTATGGTCGGTTTTAATTAATTCAGGAGAGGCGGTGCTGTTGGTGATGACCGACATACCGAAACATTCCATGTTCATATGACGTGCCACGATAATTTCGGGAACGGTAGACATACCTACCGCATCTCCTCCGATCACCCGGATCCAATTGTATTCGGCAGGTGTTTCAAAAGAGGGGCCTTGAAGGCCGGCATATACTCCGTATTGTAATTTTATGCCTAACCGGGCGGCACATTCATCGGCTATCTGACGGATGCGGGGACTATATGCATCAGTCATGCCGGGGAAACGCGGGCCTAATTCGTCCATATTCTTTCCGCGCAGCGGGTGTTCCGGAAACAGATTGATATGGTCAGTAATAACCATCAAATCACCTACTAAATAGGAAGTATTCACACCGCCTGCGGCATTGGAAACGAAGAGTTGTTTTATTCCAAGCTGATGCAAGACCCGTACGGGAAAAGTGACATCTTGCATGGAATATCCTTCGTAGAAATGAAAACGTCCTTGCATGGCGATTACATTTTTTCCTCCGAAACGTCCGAGCAACAGATTCCCTTTGTGTCCCTGGACTGTTGAAACCGGGAAATGGGGTATTGCTGCATAGGGAATAGCATGGACGATTTCAATGGATTTTCCCAAGTCTCCTAATCCTGTCCCTAAAATAATGCCAATGGTATATTTTTCCCCTTCCAGAAATCGGGATATGTAGGCTGCGCTATTTTTTATTTTTTCTAACATATTCGGATATTTCGTTTAAAAATAATTTTTTGTCCTGGATAAACTCCGGAATCACCGGAATATAATAGATTTGTTGTTTCAGTTCTTCTGTCAGTGTGCAAATGTTGAGGCGTACGGCGTCTTTTTCCGTTGTAAAAATATATTTTTCTGTTTTTTTTATCTGTTGGAACCGGGTTTCTATTTGCCGGATGTCTTTTGCACTGAAATGGTGATGGTCCGGAAATTTTAGGGAAATGACATCCGGAGTAAAGTGTTTCAGATAATCCAGGTAAGGGCCCGGTTGGGCAATGCCGGTGACGCATAAGATGGTACTGGCTGGAGAAGGTGTAGCCGGAGCTGCGTTTGCAGAAAGCGGTTGGATGGCTCCGTAGCCCAGTTTTGTGAAAAATAACTGCTGATAGGGTTTTATTTTCAATTGTTTGGATAAAATCCGTCTTTCAATGGGTTGCAGACTGGACGGGCATTTGGTGACGATGATATAGTCGGCTCTTTTTAAAGCATTGGCATTCTCCCTAAGCCTTCCGGCAGGTAGAAGACAATCTTCGTGAACGGGGCGGTTGTAATCTACCAGTACGATATTTTTGTCTGCTTGTACATAGCGATGCTGGAAGGCGTCGTCTAAAATGATTACTTCCGGAGGGCAGTCCTGGGCCAGTAATTTTTCGATGCCTCTGACCCGGTTTCCGTCACAGGCAACCTGTATGTCCGGAAATTTCTTTTTTATTTGCATCGGTTCATCTCCTATTTCCCGTGCTGTGGAGTCCGGTGCGGCCAGCACGAATCCGGATGTTTTACGTTTATATCCCCGGCTGAGGCAGGCAATCCTGAATTTCTTTTTTAATTCGGCAATAATCATTTCTGTGTGGGGAGTCTTGCCGGTTCCGCCTACTGTAATGTTGCCGACACAAATTACGGGAACACTGAAATTGCGGGATTTTAATATTCCGACATGAAATAAAACATTCCTAAACTCGATGATAATGCCGTAAACTAAACTTAGTGGCAATAAGAGGACTTTTGCATATGCCATATCGTTTGCTTTCTTGGTAGATACTCTTAATTTGGGACGAGGTCGTAGGGTATACGTGCCATCAGGCCCTGTTGTTGTATCCTATTTTTAATTTGGTTCCAGGTCGGGTAAAAATCTCCCAGTTCTTCTTTTAACAGACGGGTTTTCACCGAACCGGTGAGGCCATTAAAAAATTCTTCGATGGGATTTTTCAACACAGGGTATTCTGTCAGGCTGTAATTTTCCAGACCGGCTTTGACAGCGGCTATCTGCAAAGCGTCTTCCAGTCCTCCAAGAACGTCTACCAATCCGATTTTCAGCGCATCCGCACCAGTCCAAACCCGTCCTTGGGCAATGGCATGCAGTTCATCGCGGGTGAATCCCCGGCCTTCCATCACCCGGTTCAGGAAAGTTTCGTATCCCCGGTTGACGTAATTTTGTAAAACATTCCGTTCATAGGGAGTTAAAGGGCGTGAACTGATAGGAAGAGGAAGGGGATAACTTCCGCCGAAATCACTGTGGGTGTTGGTTTTGACTACCTCGGTCGTTATGCCTATTTTATCTTTAATCAATTTTTCTCCACTGAAGAAAAGTCCGAAAATTCCGATAGAACCGGTCAGGGTGGTCGGTTCGGCGACAATGGTATCTGCCGCACAGGAAATGTAGTAACCTCCGGAGGCTGCAACATTACCCATAGATACAATGAGAGGTTTTGTTTTCCTGAGCAGTTCGGTTTCCCGCCAGATGATATCGGATGTTAATGCACTTCCTCCCGGAGAATTAACACGTAGAACCACTGCTTTTATTTTATCGTTTTCCCGGACTTTCCGGATGGTTTTGGCTAAATCCGGACCGATGGAATTGGCCGATTGCTCCATGCCTATTTCTCCCTGGGCATAGATTACGGCGATTTTGCCTTTATTTAGCTTGTCGGTTTCCGGTAGGGGAATATTTTGGTAGTCGGACAGCAGGACCTGGTTCAGTTTGGAATGGTTCAGCCGGCTGCTGTCCCCGGCTGCTTCCGGATGGCATTTCTTTTTCAGGATGGTCAACATCTGGTCTTCATAAATGACATCGTCGAAATAACCATAGTCTTTGAGTTGCTCGCAGGTGTAAATATTGAAGCGGTTTGTCAGCGCATTGATGGAATCTGCCGGGATGTTCCGGCTTTCCGAGATTCCTTTCACCAGCGTACCCCAGGATGAATCTAAGTATTTTTTTACCTGTTCCCGGTTTGCTTCGCTCATCTCATTGGAGATGAAAGGTTCTACGGCCGATTTAAATTTGCCTACTTTGACTACTTCGGGCTGGATGCCTAATTTTGCCAATGTCTCTTTGTAAAAAGAGATGCTGCTGCTCATTCCTGAGAGTAAGAGAGGAGTTTCGGGATTAACGTAGATTTTATCTGCTACCGTTGCTAAGTAATAGCTTTTTTGAGAATAACCCAGGTTGGAATAGCTGTAAATAAATTTACCGCTTTCTTTAAATTTTTGCAGCGCATTCCTGATTTCTTCGGTAAAAGCCAGTGCTCCGAAATTTCCCTGAATATCAGTTAGGTCTAAGTAAATACCGATAATCCGGTTGTCTTTGGCTGCTCTCTTGATGCTACTCAGAATTTTGTTCATCCCCAGGCTCTTTTTAGGAGTCATGGTCAGGAAATCGATATTCTCCAAGGGATTGTCTGTAACTCTGTCCAAAATCTCATTCTCTAACCGAATCACCAGCAGGCTGTTGTCTTTCACTTCAATACTTTTGTCGGACATAGCGGCAATTGCTCCGATGAGTCCCACGAAAATCAAAAACATGAACATATTGACAAGCAGGATTCCGACGATTGTCGCTAACGTGTATTTTAAGAAGCTTTTCATAAGACAGTCATTCGATTTTGGTACAATTTCTACAAATGTAGGAATATAATTTCGTTAAGACAACATAAATGATATTTATCTTTCCGCTTGTTTAACAAAGGCTTGCCAGCATGTAAAGGACGTGTGCCACGATGGCGGCAACTAATCCGCCGATGGTGTGGGCCCAAATGGCTTTCGGCGTCAGTTCCCGGTAACCGAGAGAATCGAGCATGGCAGTGTGGGTACTCAGATAACCGCTCCAGCACATCCCAATGGCCGTGAATACGGCAATGGCATTGCCGTCAATCCAGCCTTGTGCAATGAAATTAGGAACAAGGCCCAAAGCCGCTCCCACAGCACCGAGGGCGGTAATCGGGAATGCGATTAAATGTGGGTCATGGAAACCGAACAAAAATTCAAATACGACATTGATTTTTTGAGCAAGGTAAGGAAGCAATTCCACTCCTTCGTAAGCTGCACCGGTATATTCCCCGTTTGCCGATGCGCCGAATGTCAGAATCATGACCAACGTTGAAATGATAAGTACGCCGGGGATAATGGCGATACCTACGTCTACTCCCGTACGTCCGCCGTCCAGCAGGGAATTGAGGATCCGGATAAAGAGTGATTTGGATTCTACGGTTTTTTCTTCTTCCTCTACAAAGCTCTCTCCTGTTGCTGGTTCGTCCCGGAAATTCGGATAAGCCTTAATGATGAAACGCTGCATTAGACGGGTCGATACGATACATCCGCAGAAAGCTCCCACGAATCCGATTACGGGAGCCAGGAAGTAACCTTGTCCGACCATGAATACAATCACCAGCAATCCCATTCCGAACGCTGTGCCGAAGTTAGTCAGTGAAATGTATTGGAATTTCTTGAAATAACTACTGAAGCGCTTATCCTGCGAAAGGGATATGATGGCCGGGTTATCACTTAGAAAGGTCATGACGGCGCCTAATGCAGCCACACCCGGAAGATTAAACAAAGGTTTCATCAAAGGGCGTAAAATCCGCTCCAGTAGCTTTACGACACCGAATTCCACGAATAACCGTCCGATGGCACCCGTGATAACGCAGATACCCATGAGATAAAATACTGTATTTAATAACAGGTCATGGGCAGTGTGCATGATGGTATTTAACATCTGGGGAACGCCCATAATAGAGCCGATGTAATAAAAAAGAGCAAATACAATGACCAGACAGGGAATACCTGTCGGAATGTAACGCATGATATTGAACCGAGAAGTTTTCATTATGGTATATGTTTTTTAATTACTTGGATGTTCGTGAATTATTTATGTTTGATGGCCAGCAGATTCATGTTCCATTTTATACCGATGTCAAATATCAGAGACTTGTCCTGCATGGTATTTCCCGGGTTTGCGTTCTTGCCCCAGGAGTAGAAAACATTTGCATGAATACGCAGTGCATGGTTCTTTTTAGCTAAGGGATAAAATTCAAATCCGCCTCCCGCCATGGTCAGTTCGGTCCCTGGCAATACGCAGAAATCAGTGGTGTTATTGGTATGGTTCACATCGTAAGTCATTTTGCCGTAAATGTTCCATTTGGAACAGGGGGCGTATGACAGTTCGCCCATGACGGAAGCATCCTTAAACAGGAAGGTTTGGTGGGCGGAAGCCCGGTTCATCAGGTCGAGTTCCAAGGCGAATTTCTTGTAGATGAACTTATTGCCTAAGGCAATGTAGTTGATATAATGTCCCGGTGTGGTTTCGATAAGGTTCACGGAATACAATGTGTGGAACCATTTGTGCGATCCTTGCCACATCAGGTTGTAGGCATACATGTTGCGGTTTTCTGAAGTGAAAAAAGGACTCTGGCAAACCTGTGCAGTCAACAGGTCTGAAGAAGAGAGCCGGTAACCGGCCGATGCGCCGATAGCATAACAGGGGATATTGTTCCAGAATACCGAACATTCATAAAGGTCAATGGGAGCACGGTCATATTCCCAACCTCCGATGTTTACCACCTGTTTACCGCCGGCAATGGCCCATTTCCCGATATTATAATGGATATATATCCAGTCCGTTGCGTCGAAAAACGAACCGTCTTCGTGTTGTTTGTTGAATCGTTGACGCCAGGAATATGATAACTTATCGGTAATCTTGCCGTCGGCTCGGATATTGATGAATTTGCCTTCGAATCCTGTGTTATCCTTTATGGTTTTGCCGTCCTGCCGGTTGCGCAGATAATCCAGCCGTGCTTCCAGCCGTAAAGTCAATAACTCTTCCTTGATTTCCTGCGCAGAAGCCAAAAATCCATACGATGCGAACAGTATCGCACAAATTAATTTTCTCATGTGAATAGAATATTGTCGATTAATTAATAATTTTTTGTTAGAATCCTTTTGGGAAATTCTTTAATATTCAGCACAATAACACCATTTTGTGTTTTTGATTTTCGGCTGCAAATATAGTAATTTATCTTGTGGTAGAATTGTTTATAAATATTTTAGTCATTTTAACTGTTGAGGGAATTTATTTTGTTCCATATAATTGGCAGGTGTCACGGAGGCAATTTTACTTTTTTTACTATCTTTGAGACAGAAAACAAGTGTCACGGGTAGTTGAGATAAACTCTACTTCGGAATGTTAAAATAATGGAAAGATTATGGCAAAATTCGCTATCACGGGAGGTAAACGATTGAAAGGGGAGCTTGTTCCCCAGGGAGCTAAAAACGAGGCGTTGCAGGTCATTTGCGCCTGTCTGCTCACCAAAGAAAAGGTGACCATTACCAATGTACCTGAGATCCTGGACGTACTTAAGTTGATAGAACTTCTTGAAGGAATGGGAGTGCGGGTAGAGCATCCGGCTCACGGCGAGTTTATTTTTCAGGCTTCCGATATTGATTTTGCTTATTTTGAAACGGAAGATTTTTATAAAAAGGCGGTTAGTTTGCGGGGGTCTATAATGATTTTGGGGCCTTTGCTGGCGGTTTATGGTTGCGGAATAATTCCTAAGCCGGGGGGAGATAAGATAGGCCGCCGGCGTTTGGATACCCATTTCCTGGGGTTTGAGAAATTGGGCGCGACTTTTGATTATAATAGTTCTGAGGGGTATTTCCGGGCTTCGGCAGAGAAGTTGAAAGGTTGTTATATGTTGTTGGATGAAGCTTCTGTGACGGGTACGGCCAATATCATTATGGCTGCTGTCCTGGCAGAAGGAATTACCACTATTTACAATGCGGCCTGTGAGCCTTATATTCAGCAATTGTGTCTGATGCTGAATGCTATGGGGGCACATATTTCCGGAATTGCTTCTAATTTACTGACAATTGAAGGGGTGAAAGAACTGAAAGGATGCCATCACCGTTGCCTGCCGGACATGATTGAAGTGGGGAGTTATATCGGATTGGCTGCGATGACCCGTTCCGAAATTACTGTTAAAGATGTGAATTTACGGCAACTGGGAATTATTCCCGATGCTTTCCGGCGTTTAGGAATCCGGGTGGAGGAGAAGGGAGATGATTTGTATATTCCACGTCAGGAGCATTATATGATTGAAGATTTTATCGACGGTTCCATATTGACGGTGGCAGATGCTCCGTGGCCGGGACTGACACCCGACTTGCTGAGTGTTTTTCTGGTGGTGGCTACACAAGCAAAAGGCAGTGTGCTGATTCATCAGAAAATGTTTGAAAGCCGTTTGTTTTTTGTCGATAAGCTGATTGATATGGGAGCGAAGATTATTCTTTGTGATCCTCACCGGGCAACGGTCATCGGGCAGAATCACGAATCGCAATTGAGGGCCACAAAAATGACTTCTCCGGATATTCGGGCCGGAATTGCTTTGTTAATAGCTGCTTTGTCGGCTCAGGGGACCAGTTCTATTCATAATATTGACCAGATAGACCGGGGATATGAGCATATCGATGAAAAGCTGAATGCCATCGGAGCCGATATACAGCGTATTATGTGATTTTTTTCACCGGTAGGGTATCGGAGCATTCTGCTGAGAGTTGGCGGATGGTTTTATGAAGTTGCGGATGAAGGAAGTCCGGTATGATTTCTGACAACGGGACCAGGACAAAGTTGCGTTCAGCCATCCGGGGGTGGGGTAAAATGAGTTCCGGAGTATCCAGAATCAATGAATCGTAAAATAAAAGATCTATGTCAATGGGGCGGGAAGCGTAACGCGGACCATTGGGAAGCCGTGTCCGACCCAGTTGTTTTTCTGTCTCCAGACAGGATTTCAAGAAAGCGAGAGGGGGCAAGTCTGTCTCGAAGATGACTACCCGGTTCAGGAAATTTTCTTTGGCTTCAAACCCCCACGGGGCAGTTTCATATAAGGAAGAACTTGCAATTATGTGTCCGGCAGAGGATAGTTGGCGGATGGCTTTTTTGAGCAATTCCCGTTTATTGCCCGAGTTACTTCCGAAGATAGTGATAGCCTGCATGCCTTTTTAATTCCCGTTGTTGTTGTTTTGTTTTTTATAATGTGGGCGATTGTTATTGCCTTTGTTGTTATTGTTGCTTTTAGAGAAGTTTTTATTATTGTTGTTAGCCGGTTTGTTGGAATTGGGCTTGTTTTTCTTTTGCAGTAAATCTTTGGGATTGGAAAGAGTGATACCCTCGGGCAGAATCAGAGTGCTTCCGTAAAGGGTGTTGATGTCGTTGTAGATTTGCTCGTCTTCCACACTGTCTTTGTTCCAAGTGAGAAAAGATTTTTTCATGTGGTTGGCGGTAAGCACAATCAATGCCCGTTTTTGTTCGGGGTCTTTCTGATTCCGGATTTCTTCAATCAGTTTTTCTACCAGCTTCCCATAATGTCTGTACTTGATGTGATGGGTGCCGTAGGATAAACGTTCTGGTTTTTCCTGCAATTTCTCCATAGACGGAAGAGGATAGGGAGTGTCTATGTCTAATTTGAAATCCGACATGATGGCCAGATGGTCCCACAATTTATGACGGAAATCCGGAACATCCCTTAAGTGGGGGTAAAGATTGCCCATCACATCAATTACCGTTTTGGCTGCTTTGGTTCTTTCCTCCCGATCCTTGATGGTTAAAAGGTAATTTACCATAATGTGAATGTTGCGTCCGTATTCGGGGAGTATCAGTTTTTTTCTTTGGGTGTTGTATTTTAATTCCTCTTCTTCCATGTCGGGTTTTTCTTGATGAATTTATAAATTCGCTTTTCGGGTAAGAAATAAATAATATGCCAATGGTTTGATTGTATTTTCTTCAGGACTGAGTATTTCTGAAGGAAAGTCATGTTGAATTTTGAGCTATAAAGCTGTTTATTGTGTCATCGGACGGCAAATATACGTTTTTTCCCTGGCATAGGATAGGGTTTATTCTTCTTGCATATATAATTTTGCAAATTTTAACAAAAGTGTGCGGGTTCCTCCTTCCGCGAAAATGACTTTGGCTTTTTTCTGTACTCCCAATCCTTCCAATGAAAGCACCTTTCCTGCTCCGAAGGTGGGATGAAAAATAAGCATACCGGGGACTACCGTACCTGAGTCGATAGCCTTTAATTTGCTGCGGTCTATCGGAGGTATATCTATGGGGGAAACAGCATTTAAGCGGATGCTTGGTTTCTGTATGCTACTGCTTAATGGAGTTCGTAGTTTAAAAGGAGAAGGTTCTTCCCGCATAGTGGTGAAACCTTCCAGGAACTCTTGATCTATTTCTTCGATGAACCGTGAATTACGGGAAGAAACGACCTGTCCGTTTTTGTATCTGGAGGTGGCGTATGACATGAAAACCCGTTTTTGGGCACGGGTCAGTGCTACATAAAACAGACGTCTTTCTTCTTCCAGGGCAGCAGGGTTTGAAACACACTGTTGGGCCGGGAAGAGTTCTTCTTCCATTCCGGTAATGAATACGTTGGCAAATTCCAGACCTTTCGAAGCATGTATGGTCATAAGAGTTACCTTATTGAAGTCACCTTCTTTTTCGCCATCCTGGTCGGTAAGGAGGGCTACTCCTTCCAGGAAAGCCGGTAGTTTATCGTTTTGTCCCTCTTTGTAGGCTGTTTCGGTGAAGTCTTTAATACCGTTCAATAATTCCTGGATGTTTTCTTTCCGGGAGACTCCTTCCGGAGTTTCATCGTTGGAGAGGTCGTCGATGATGCCGGAAGAACGGGCAATGATAACGGCTGCATCATAGGCATTTTCCTTGGCGGTCAGTTCTTTGAACTTTTCTATCATGCTTCCGAATTTTTGCAGTTTAGCAATGGTTCCGGCATTAAATGTATCTGCTACTTTGTTCAGGTTACAGAGGACTGTCCACAGGCTGACGCGGTATTTCCCGGCTATATCTTGTAGTTTTTCAATGGTAGAATCTCCTATTCCCCGACGGGGGTAGTTGATAATCCGCTTGAAAGCTTCTTCGTCGTTTTGGTTGACTGTGAGCCGGAAATAAGCTAACAGGTCTTTGATTTCTTTCCGTTGGTAGAAAGATTGGCCCCCGTATATCTTATAGGGGATGTTGCGTTTCCTTAATGCTTCTTCCAGGATACGGGACTGGGCGTTCGTACGATAAAGGATGGCAAAATCGCTGTACTCCTGCTGTTCGTAATTGGCCAGGCGGAAGATTTCATGGGTTACCTGGAATCCCTCTTCTTTATCGGATAAAGCCCGCAGGACTTTTATTTTTTCTCCTTCTTCGTTTTCTGAAAAAGTACGCTTCGGAATCTGTTCCTTATTTTTGCTGATGACACAATTGGCTGCATCGACGATCGTGGTGGTGGAACGGTAGTTTTGTTCCAGTTTATAGAGTTTGTAATCGGGGTAGTCGTTTTTAAAATTGAGAATGTTCTCAATCCGTGCACCCCGGAAAGAATAGATACTTTGCGCGTCGTCTCCGACGACACAGATATTGTGATGTTCCTGGGAGAGTTTTTTTACAATCAGATATTGTGCATAATTGGTGTCTTGGTATTCATCCACCAGGATATAGCTGAATTTTTGCTGGTATTTGGCGAGAATTTCCGGAAAGTCACGGAAAAGGATATTGGTTTGCAGGAGTAAATCGTCAAAATCCATTGTATCGCTTTGTTTGCAGCGTTGTTGATATTGTTTATAGATTTCTCCTGTAAGAGGTCTTTTACAAGCGTTGTCTTCTGAAAGAATCCGTGCGGACTGGAGATAGCTTTGTGCCACGACCAGGTTATTCTTAGCCATGGATATGCGTCCCAGCACTGCATTGGGTTTATAGACTTTATCGTCCAGTTTCATTTCTTTGATAATCGCTTTGAGCAGGTTTTTGGAATCCTGGGTATCGTAAATCGTAAAACTGGAAGTATATCCTAATTTGTCTGCTTCGAAACGAAGAATTTTGGAAAAAATGGAATGGAAAGTACCCATCCAAAGGTTAGCCGCTATTTCGTTACCGACTAATGCGGAAATTCGTTTCTGCATTTCCCGGGCTGCCTTGTTGGTAAAGGTCAATGCCAATATTTTATAGGCAGGAATCCCCTGACTTAACAGTTGTGCAATCCGGTAGGTCAGTACCCTGGTTTTTCCGGAGCCTGCGCCGGCAACAACCAAAGAGGGGCCTTCTGTATTTAAGACGGCAGCTTGTTGGCTGCTGTTCAGTTCTTTAATAAAATCCACGGTGAATTCCTGATTATTGATTTCAGGCACAAAATTAAAAATTAATCCCTTGCCTGACAAAATCCCTTGGATTTTTAGTAATATTGCAGCATAAGCCGAATGTTATGAAGTATTTCATTTTTTTGATGAGTATATGGGCCATTTTTGCAGGCCGGGTATTTTCCCAGAATTTTGGTATGATTCGATTTTTGGATTGTGGGGAAGAGGGGGTTATACAAAGTTTGATGCCTGTAGAAGGAAAAGATTTTTTTGCGATTAAAAATCCGTCAGGTTCGGCTTCTCCTTTCGGTGAGGTCCGGTTTACTCCGGATGGAAGCCCGCATTGGCATTTTCATTGGCAATATGAGGGAGTGAACCAGAGTGTGGTATATGAAGGGGACTCCACCTACATGACTGTGACCTTAAAAGGGAACGGGGTTTATGCTTTCCGGGCTGAAAAAGAGGGCACGGCTGCGATAGAAGCGACCTTTATCGTATTTTACGATTACCTGGATTTTGCCGTGAGTATTTCCAATGAGATGGATTGTGAGTATATACAACTGGATTTGGCTTACGGGAGTTTGCCCGCTTACGGTTCTTATCCGGGAGCTCAGCAAGTGTTGTATACAGTACTCTGGGACGGAAAAGAACGGGAGTTGATGCCCTTCCCGGATTATAATCTCTTCCATATTGCGCAATTGGTAGGCGGAGAAGACCCTGTTGACCATGATGTGACTTGCCGGGTGAAGATAAAAGACCGTTTCGGATTTGAGTGGGTAAGTGATGAGGTAACTTATCATTCTTACGTTCCCCGGGCTGGGTTCAGTGTCGACCCGCAACAGGGAGAAGCACCGCTGGAAGTGTCTTTTCATAATGAAAGTGTGAATGCTCAGCGGTTTGAATGGTATTTATACCGGGATACGACAGATATACGGCTGAATGAAGTAGTAACCTTGGAGGATAGTCTGTTGGGGAAACGAATATACACCGGAGAGTATTTGTCTCCTTATACCTATGAACATCCGGGGAATTACAATGTAAAACTGGTGGTTGTGAATACTATGGGGATCAATCAGTGTGCCGATACCGTTTCTTTGGAGTCTTATATTGTAGTGGATTCTTCTTTGGTAGATGTCCCGAATGTCTTTACTCCCAATGGAGATGGTATGAATGATATATTCAAAGTAAAAACCCGGTCTTTGGAGAATTTTCAGGGGGTTATCCTGAATCGTTGGGGACGTAAGGTATATGAATGGACGGACCCGCAGGGCGGATGGGATGGCCGGATCCATGGGAAATACGCAAATCCGGGTACTTATTTTTATATTATTACTGCCAGGGGACGTGAAAAGAATAATCCTCCCCGATATGTGAAGAAAGGGGCTGTGATGTTGATCAGGTGATTCCTTTGTCCATTGCTGGCCGCTTATAGTGCTGATGGTTTTAGTGCCGAAAAGTGTGGTGATGACGGAAGTCTGTAATTGTTTGCCTGCTTTCAGGAATGTTGTTAAAGTTAATTCTGACCCTCTGTGTGTTGTGGACATAACAGGGGGTTGTTTTTGGGGAAGGATGAGCGTTTGGCGGACCTGAAGAGGACAGTCTTGCAGATTTTTAATTGACGGATTAAAGTTCTGATGGATAAATATTAATTGAGGAGTTTTTGGATAGGGAAAGAAAATCGCGATAAAATATATTTTTATCGCGATTTTCTGTTTTATTGAAATTTAGCTCTGATGAAATAGTTGTCAGAGTTTTCTGTAAGTTTTACTCGTTGATGTATTGTATTCTGAGGACACAACGGGCGATGTAGCTGTAGCTCGGAATTCTCCATGCGTATTTTGAGGAATCGAGTTTTCTCATTGTTATTGAGGTAGCATAAGTATCGCCTGCTGAGAATGAAGGAGTAGAAGTCCAGAATTCCTGATACTTTTCCATGCTGCTTTCTAATTCTTGATTCCCTGAAGATTTTAAGGTATTGTTAATGACGTCTTTATTGTCGTTTAGGGCATTCCATACTTCATCTTCATATCCAGCCGCAATGTACCAGCCGTTTATTTTGGTTTTTTCTTCTATTTCTTCACAGTAGGTTGCAATGGTATACTTTTCTTTATAGTTTTCTTCGGCTTTTAATATTTCCAGGGCTTTTTTCCCGTCTTTGTTGTCTGTTCTGATATACACTTTATTGTCAGTGCCATTAGTAAATGGTATTTGACGCTCTTCTGTCGAAATGATATAAATGTTGTTGTTTGCTTCGTCTTTGTTGATGATGACACCGACGGCTGTACCGTCTTCTCCCAGATATAAATCGCCGACGTTGAAGGAGGCTCCTGTCTGATTTACAGTGACGGTGGTTTTAGCATCGTTCAGGGAGAGCAGGATGGTACCGTTTCTGTCGGATTCAGTCAAAGTGGCCCGGATTACCAGGTATTCGCCTTCTTTGGACGGACGGAGCCAGGGAGAGTTTTCGTCGGCTACGGCTTCCCAGTTTTCGTCGGTGGCAGTTATTTTGATTTGGATGGCTGTACCGAAACCGTTCAGGGTTACCTCTTTTGTTTCCGGGGATAATTCAGTGCTGACTCCTTTCTGGATGACTGTAATTTCTTTGTTTTCATTCCCCGAGGTTACTTTAATTTTTGCTGTACGGTCTGTTTTTTCAGAGAATTCGCCTACTTCTATTTTAAGGGTATCATTTGCTTTTGTTGCTGTACACCAGGTCTCGGCAGGATCTGCTGTAAATGTCCAACTGTTCAGTTTGGTCGAAACGATGATTTTGTCATTTCCGCCTAAAGCTGAAAATTGTAGTGTTTCAGGGGTAACAGTTAATTCTGCTTTGATTTCGATGGGGTCGTCGTCGTTATCGCTGCAAGAGTTGAAACTAAGTCCTAAGCTCATTAAGAGCACGAGCATTGTGATGAATTTTTTCTTCATAATGATAAAATTAAATGGTTAGTTTTTGTATTGGATTATTAATCCGGTATTTAAATCCGGAAGCCATAGCCAGCATTTTTCGTCTGTTGTTTTCAGTGCGACGGCTGTATATGTTCCTTCGGTTATATCTTCGATATCTTTGGTATGAATGATTGCTGTCAGGTTTTTGCCGGGGACGGCATTTTCGTTTAGCCGGCAGGAAAGGTATTGTTGCTGGTTGTCTGTTTGTATGCGCCAGCTTTTTCCGTTACTGGTGTAAGCAAGCTGATGCAGGTCGGACTGAAAGAGAACGATGGGGTTATCGCCATTGTATATACCTATTTCGTTTTTTTGCAGAAAAGCGTTGCGTTGTTCTGCTGTCCGGTGTTCCAGGTCATCGTCTTTGCATCCCCATATCAGAGTTATTGACAGTAGGTAGGGTAAATATTTTTGCATGTTATTTTTGTTTAGGTTTTACAGTGATTTGCCGGATAATAGTCTCGGTGGTTCCGTCGCCGGTTGTGATTTCTGCCTGGAGTTTGTGTTCGCCTGCCGGCAGAATCAGGTCGCTACTTACCGGAAAAGGTTTGTCATCGAGTTTCCAGGTAATGCGCCGGACTTCTCCGGGAATGTTATTTACTACCGGCCAGAAACGGTCTCCTTCCGTCCAATCGGCCCGAATGCCGTGGATGACCGGAAATTGTCCTTCGAGGGGACGTGTCCTGAGTGTTTGTTTTATGAGTGGTGCGGTTTCGTTATCGTTTATTATGGCTGTGATTTCCACTTCATATTCTGTATCCGGTTCCAGTTGGTTGATGATAAATAGCGTGGTATCGCTTTCCAGAGTCTGAAAGTTTTGATTTTTTTGTTTTTTCCATTTAATCACCCATATTTGAGGTGTTTCCGGTTCTGGCCATGCGATTCTGATTTCTCTTTGTCCTATGTCGAATTTTTGGTTTTCTTCGAGGTTGCCGGCATGCACAGTGACAACGCAGGATGCCTGTGCATTTCCGTCGGCTGACCGGGCGGTGATGGTTGCTGTACCCGCCTGGGTGCCGGTTACAAGTCCTTTGTCGTTAACCCGGGCAATGGAGTCGTTGGAACTGCTCCAGATTATTGCGGGGTTGCTGACATCTTCCGGAAGCAGGGTGGCTTCCAACTGAAGGCTATGGAGAATTTCGACTGTGGCTGACCGGGAAGAGAGTGTTACCTGTTCTGCCAGGGTGGTTGTTGCATAGTAGGAAAAATGAATAATGTCGTTTTCCAGTCTTATCCTTTCCAACCGGTTTTCCAGCACTTCGCCGGACCAGGGAACGAAATTCAGTTGGGTTACGTTTTTATTTCCAGGGAAAAACATATTGTTTCCGGGATCTCCTTGCTCGTAGTTTTTTTTGCCGGAAGCCGGGATGAGCCGGAAACAAGGATGCGCAAGTACGTTGTTTATTCCGCTGTATTCCCAGCGTTCTTTGGCTGTCCGGCCATTGACCATGTTTTCAGAACGGTCGACGTGGTAGATTAAAAGTCCTGTCCCTTGGTCGGAAGAATTGATATGCCGGTCCCAGGGGTTGTTTGCATTGCGGTTTTCCAGTACGAAAAATTCTCCTTCATTTTCGGTGGAGAACATATAGGCTTTGTTTTCGGAAATCGGCGGAAGCTCGTAGTTTTTAATGCCGGCATTCAGTTCTTCCAATTCCAGCCAGCCCAGCATGTTGCGTTCTACGGCATTCATTGACGGAGGTGTTCTGCCTTCGTTGTTGTAGTTTCCGTTTGACATGAGAGAAAATGAAAATAGCCCGGCTGTTGCCCCGTCTGTTGAGCTATTCAGGTCGTAAACATCCGGCAGTCCCAGTACGTGTGAGAATTCGTGGCAGAATGTTCCGATGCCGCAGAGCTGATTGGAAGTTGAACTGCCTTTCAATTCGGAAGTACAGGCGTAGTCTCCCAGTAATATTCCGTTATAAGTTATATTGAGGTTGTGCATGGAGGACCGGTGTGGCCATATTGTATTGGCTTCGCCGGACTCTGCCTGGTTGTGGCCGGCAAAATAGATAAAGAAGTTATCGAGGATGCCGTCGCCGTCGTTGTCGAATTCTGTGATGTTCAACCCCATTGCTATTGCTTTCGGGAATATTTCAGGAATGACTTTGAACATGATGTCTCCTTCGTAGAAATCCCGTGAGTGCTCTAAGGTAACCGGACCGAATACAATAAATTCGGGGTCGAATTGTCCGGAGGAATTGTAACGGAAGTAGTCGCGGATGCTTCCGGTGGCTCCATTCTCGGAGTAGCCTTGTTGGTTGGCCATTTGGTTGAAAGTTTGTTGGGGGTTGCTGACCGTGAATTTTACATCAGCGTATTCCATTAAGATAATCAGGGCTTTTGGGCTTCCGGTCAAGGGAATCGTGTTGTTGCCTCGCTTTGACTGAGCAGTTTGTCCCATTCCTGAACGTTTGACTGTGGTGTAAGTTGCTGCCGGCAGATTTGTAGCCCGGGAATTTAATCTCAGGCTGGCCTGTTCGGCAAGGCTCCGGTTGCCGGGGTTGTGAGCTCTGACGGTGCCTGTATTTTGGGTTCTGTTGCCCGATGACTGGATGTAGTAATAAAATCCGTCACGGCCTTGTTTTATAAGATAACCGTCGATGGTGGTGGTGTAATGAAAACGTTCATCGCCATAGATGCGGATGGTTAATGATGTGCCGTCCGGAAGCCTGACTTCCACTGGCCGCGTTGTGGCTTGTATTGCCTGTACTTTTTGTGGGTGTATGGTAAGTATACTGTATATAACCGAGACTATCAGGAGTATGTATTTCATGGTATGCTCATTTAATGTTTTATTCGGGGGAAACAGTGTCTTCGTATATGTAGCTGTAGATGTATCCGGAAGTTTGATTGCCCTTCGGGTCTGTTATTTTTCTGATGATTTTCGATAGTCTTCCCTGGCTGTCGGTTTGATAGTCGTAGTTGTCTGTCGTAATCTGGTTGTTTGTGTAACTTACATTTTTTAAATGGATATAACGGCTTAAGAAAATGTCTTGAAACGGTATATTTACCTGTAGAGGCACAAACATTGAATGGGGAAGGTCTTCAATGAAGCTGGGGATTTTAACTGTACAGAAGTCGCTGGCTTTGGTGCGGTTGTCGTCCCGGATTTCCGAAAGATTTGTATTCCAGATTTCGGCCAGAGGTTTGCCCAGAGCTCCCAGGTTTTCATAGGCTATGTTTTCGATTGTTGTGTTACCGGTGGTGTAGCCTGTGAGTTGTTGTGCGTCATAATAGCATTGGCTGACCTGGATTTCGGAGGTACCGTTGTGGTCTGTCGTTACGGTTTGCAGACGTTTTTGGGAGTCGTATTCATAGGTGTATGTCATGACATCCTGTTGTGTGTCGTAGCCTGTTTGGCTGATTTGTGTAATAAGATTGGCAGTTTCGTAACGGCCGTAAGTAAGAGTAAATTTGTAATGTCCAATAAGGTCGATTCCGGTGATTTTTCCGGTTTCTTGGTTGTATTCCAGTTGAAATTCGTATTTGTCTTTGTTTTTTTCACAAAGGATTTTTATCGGTTTGTCCATTCCCGGAATTTTTGTAAGGGTCAGATGACGGGTGTGTTGTCTGCCGTTGATGTCTTTTACCTGGAGTGTGATGGTATATTCTTTCAGGTAGTTTAATGAAATGGACCGGTTGAGGGTGTATGCTGTGATTTGTTCTTCCGGCAGGGGAAGATTTTCCGTTTTTCCGTCGATGGTGAAACGGATATTGGCAATGGGTATTGACCCGGTTGTGAAATGAGCCCGTATTTTATATAAAGGCAGGTCTGTAAATAGTTTGTTTCCGTCCGGAAGTGTGATTTGCGGTGTGGAAAACGGTTTGATATG
Organism: Odoribacter sp. Z80; assembly: GCF_009935865.1. Taxonomy (GTDB): domain Bacteria; phylum Bacteroidota; class Bacteroidia; order Bacteroidales; family Marinifilaceae; genus Odoribacter. Next base: position 309,571 of record NZ_QWEL01000002.1, on the reverse strand, counting down.
GAAGATGAAAGTTTTGTGCCGGCAATGGGCCTTCATATCATATACTTTCAGGGTATAAATCAGGGTGGTGTCTTGCAGAAAATCGCTGATGTCTATAGGATAATCGAATTCCAGGAGGTGCATCCCCCGGTATTTTTCAATTATGTCCAAGGGAGTTTCCGGGTCGGTATGGTATATTTCGATACGGTCGATTTGGTCAGGTAAAGAGACAGACATTTGCAGGTGTGCAAAATTGGCGGTGTCTCTTTGCAGGGTGGTAATGTAAGTTGTAGTATCGAATTGTAGTCCCGGAATTTCGGGACCGGGAGTTTCCGGGTCGTTTTTTTGACACGAAATGAATACTAATCCGATGCAAAGCCATAGTACAGAGAGACACTTTATTGAATGGTGCATATTATTTTCTTTGATGTTTTTTTATTTATAGCACCGTTGTTTTATTTTTGTGTGACAGAAAAATGAAAAATTATTATTATTTATTAATGATTTTATAACCGGAATTTTTTGCATATCTTTTTGAATTTGATGAATATTGCAATGTCGATTTTTATTGTGTGTGATTCTGCCTGCGGTTAGTTTTTAAAATGGGGATGATGGACAGAGATGATATTTTGATTTTAATGAAAGAGGGGAAAGAGTGTGCTTTCCGTTATCTTTTTGAAATTTACTATGAAACTTTAGTTATGTTTGCCAATTATTGGCTGAATGATCCGGAGGCTGCGGAGGATACGGTGCAGGAGTGTTTTGTGGATTTTTGGGTGAATAAACGTTTTGAAAATCTTTCGTCGGGTCTGGATAAGTATATTTTTGCTTCTGTAAAGCATGCTGCTTTGAATTATTTACGTGGTAACCGCCGGCGTGAGGAAAGACATGCTGTGGTCGCAGGCAACTGGAAAGAGGACGGAGGGGAGGTTGCTGAATTGAATGAGGAAGAGATTGAGTATTTGTATATGACGATTAATCGTTTGCCGGAGGAACGGAGGAGAATTTTTATGATGGTTTGTCTGGAGGGAAGGAAGTATCAGGAGGTTGCCGATTTATTGGGAATCAGTGTCAATACAGTGAGAACTCAGATGGGGCGGGCCTTTCAGTTTTTGCGTGTTGCGCTGGATAAACGCAGGTTTTCTATGTTTTTGCTTATTGTATTGGAGCGGATACGAGGTCGGGAAGCCCGGAGGTTGTTTTCGAGGGACCGGGAGTAGGTTTGGGATTTTTGTATTTTTTGTTTGTGCTTTTCTTGAGACGGGGCATGTTCTTTGCCACAGGTATGTCATGACTTTTGGGATTTAATTTTAAATTTTAAGTAAAAATTTTTCTTTTTCTGTCATACAAAATCGTTTGGATGGTCCTTTTAGTTAAAAAGGGCAAATGATGGAAGAAAGATTATTGAGTATTATTGCTGCACAGTTTGCTGGTGAGATTTTGCCGGAAGCGGACCGGGTTTTGCTGGAAGAGTGGTTGGAGCGTTTGCCGGAGAACAGGAGGGAGTATGGCAGATTGGAGCAGTGGTATCAGAGTAATGCCGGCTTTAGGGTGCGGAAAGGTATCAATTGTGAAGTTGCCTGGGAAAGTATCTTGGAAAAGAAGCGAGTGGCAGACGGTTTGCGCAGACGGCGGTTGTTCCGGCGGATGGCCGGGGTGGCTGCTGTTTTGGCATTGTTGGTGGGAACAGGTGTTTGGATGCGGGAACAGGGAGGTGAAGAGCAGTTTTATTCGCTGAAAGTGCAAGAAGTACAACTTGAATTGGGCGACGGGGAAAAGATTGCTTTGCCTTCCGGAATGAAGGATTTGCCTCTCGCTGTTTCCGGAGTAAATGCAGTTTGTGATTCTAACAGATTGACTTATCGGGCCGGAATTTCTCCGGCTAAGGACGAAACAGTTGTTTATAATAGATTGATTGTGCCTGTGGGAGCTGAGTACCGGTTGGTGTTGAGTGACGGGACACGTGTTTTTATGAATGCTGCGTCAGAGCTTCGTTATCCGGCTGTTTTTCCACAAGGGAAGCGTGAAGTTTATTTGAAAGGAGAGGCGTATTTTGAGGTGAGCCGTGATACTTCGAGCCGTTTTACGGTGAAGACTGCTGATATGGATATTGAGGTTTTGGGAACTTCTTTTAATGTGAATGCTTATACGGAGGGGAGTTCGACAATGGCTACCTTGATTTCGGGAAAGGTGAGGGCGGTTTGCGGGGGCCGGGAGTATGATTTGCAACCCGGCTATCAGATTTCGAGTGACCGGGAAACGGGAGAAGTAAATGTGAAGGAGGTGAATACACTTTTGTACACAGCCTGGAAAGACGGATATTATTATTTTGAAGCTCAGCATTTGGAGGATATCATGCAAATGGTTTCGCGATGGTATGGGTTTAGGGTGGTTTTTCAGGAGCCGAAATTGAAAGAGCTGGAATTTTCCGGGCGGTTGCAGCGTTATGAGGAGGTTGGGCGTTTGTTCCGTAAGTTCGAGCAAGTAGAAAATATAAGATTTATCCGGACGGGAGATTCTGTGGTGGTTTGTGAGTAGTGAGGTTTTCCGGTTGAAAAAGAGAGTTGAATTATTAACAATAATAGGTATGAAAAAAAGGGGAATATTTCTGGTTATATGTTTGTTGTTGTATCCCGCGTGGGGGATATATGCGGAGGCTTTTTCCCAGTCGAAGGTTAGTCTGAAGATGCAGAATGTGACATTGGACAGGGTGTTTCAGACGTTGAGCAAGCAGTTGAATTATGAGTTTTTGTATAATCACACGGTTGTAAAGCAGAAGGGGAGTATTACGGTGAATGTGGTGAACGAGAATCTGAAGGATTTTTTGGATAGTTTACTTCAGACGGTGGGAATGGAGTGTTTTGTGGACGATAAAGTGATTATTATCAAGGAAAAGCAATCGTTGCCTCAGGTGAAATCTGTTGTTGTTAAGGGTAAGGTGAAGGATTCCGGGGGAGGGCCTTTGCCGGGAGTTTCTGTGAGTATCAAGGGAACTACCTGGGGAACAGTTACGAATTCCGAAGGTGAATTTTCAGTGGAGTTGGCGGATAGTGAAGATATTGTTTTGCTTTTTTCTTTTATAGGAATGAAAAATGTTGAGTTGAAATTTGCAGGTCAGAAGATGTTGGAGGTTACGATGTATGAGGAAATGCAAACGTTGGAGGATGTCGTGGTGACGGGCTATCAGGTGATTGATAAACGTAAACTGACGAGTGCAATTTCTACGGTTAGGGCAGAGGAGCTGGACCGGATGGGAGCTTTGACGGTGGACCAGATGTTGGAGGGGAAGGCTCCCGGGCTTATGATAGTGAATGTGAGCGCGCAGCCCGGTGCTGCTTCGAAAATGAGGGTGAGGGCCGGAGGTACTTTTACCGGTACGCGGGAACCGTTATGGGTGATTGACGGGGTGGTGTATGAGGACCCTGTTCCTTTGAGTGCTGCTGATATTAATAGTTTGGATCAGATTAATCTGATTGGGAATGCGATTAGTGGTTTGAATCCCCAGGATATTGCCCAGATTGATGTTTTGAAGGATGCGTCGGCTACTGCTATTTATGGTACCCGGGCTGCGAATGGGGTTATTGTGGTGACGACGAAGCGGGGGAAATCCGGTTCGCTTTATTTGAATTATTCGGGAACAGTGAGTATTGTCGACCGTCCCCGCTATTCGGATTTTCAGTTGATGAATTCGAAGGAGAGGATTGATGTTTCGCGTGAGATAGTGCAGAGGAATTTGCATTATCCGGATGAGGTTCGTTCGTTTGTAGGGTATGAGGGAGCTTTAAAAAAGTATTATGACCGGGAGCTGGATTTTGCCGGTTTTCAGGATGAGGTGTCGCGTTTGGAGAGAATGAATACGGATTGGTTCGGGGAGCTTTACCGTGTGAGTGTAAAACATTCGCATGGCGTGAGTGTTTCAGGCGGAACGGATAAGATGAGGGTGTATGCCGGTTTGAATTATGATAACCAGGAAGGTTCAGAGATTCATACCGGTTTGACGCGTTTCAGCGGCCGCATCAATACCGATTTTAATCTCCGGAAGAATATACTGATTTCTGTCGGTTTGAGTGGTAGTTCGCAGAAAGCCGATTATAACCATTCGGCGTATTCTATTTTTGATGAGGCTGCCGGAAAAAGCCGTGCTGTGCCTGTACGGGACGAAGAGGGGAAGTTGGTCTATCAGGATATGATTTATCATACGTATGGTTTGGCTGTGCCTTTGAAGTATAATATTCTGGAAGAGTTGGATAATTCCCGGCATATTGTCCGGAATAAGGACTTGAATATGAGAGCTTCCGTGGATTGGGAAATTGTCCGGGGCTTGAAGGTACGTTCTCAGTTTTCTTACCGGAATACGACTAATATTGATGAGGAGTGGATGACTGAAAAGACGAAGTTGGCCCGTATTGCCCGCACGTATGCTTTCCCGGAGGATAAGAAAGATGAGAATGTTTTGCAGTTTTCGATGTTGCCTTTCGGAGGATTGTATAAGAGCGGAACGACCAGTTCAGAGTCTTATACGCTTACTACGCAGGTTAATTATGGCAAGTCGGTGGGTGAAAAGCATCATTTTAATATAAATCTGGGGCATGAGGTGATTTCGACAAGTTATAAGGGAGCAAGCGGTTGGGAGGCTCCCGGTTATAATCATGAACAAGGCCGGACTTTTATTAAGTTGCCGAGTTTGTTTGTCTATGCTTATGACACGAGTCAACAGATTTATGCTTATCTGAATATGATAAATTGGCTGAGTGATAAATCCAATACGAATAATTTATTGGCAAGTCATGATATTTATCCGGATATAACGGATTCTCAATCCAATACGCTCTCGTTTTTCGGAATATTTAATTATCAGTATAGTGACCGTTATATTTTTAATTTTAATTTACGGAGTGACGGTTCCAACCGTTTCGGGCAATATGAGCGTTATAAGTTCCGGCCTGCCTGGTCGGCTTCTTTCCGTTGGAATGTACATGCAGAGGGATTTATGGAGGAGTGGACGAATACTTTTCTGGATGAGTTGGCGTTTCGGGTGTCGTATGGGTTTCGCGGAACGGTTCCGAATGCTTCGCCTTATCTGATTATCAAGGATTATGGTCAGACTCATGCCGGGGTGTCTCCTGAGTTTGTTTCCAGTTTGTCGGATTTCCCGAATGCCGATTTGAAGTGGGAGAGAACAAAGACGGTTAACGGCGGTTTGAATTTTTCTGTTCTGGGCGGACGGGTTAACGGGGCGGTGGATTATGCTTATTCCAGGAGTCTGGATTTGTTGCTGACACGTCCGGTGTCGTTGGTAAACGGAAAAGCCAGTCATTTATATAATGGCGGAACGAAAGAGGATCATACGATAGAGTTTAATGTTATTGCTCAGGCGGTGAAGTTGCCAAAGTTCAGATGGAATGTGAATTTTAATTTTTCGCGGGTAACTGAAAAGATTCTGGAGGGATTTGACGATAATATCGGTTTGAATAGTGTGCAGGATTTTCTGAACGGGACGATTTACCGGAAGGGTTTTCCTTTGGATGGTTTTTATTCTTATCGTTTTAATGGGTTGAATGAGCAGGGTGAACCTACTTTTGTGAATTTTGCGGAATCGGCTCAGTATAATCCGGGACAGGAGTATGATAATGAAGTTATTTTGCGGGAGCTGGAAAAAGCTTTGGTGTATGAGGGGAACCGGTTGCCTAAGTTTTACGGTGGATTCGGTACTGAGTTCAAGTATGCCAACCTGACTTTGTCTGCCGGTTTTTCGTATAAGGTGGGACAGAAGGTGCGTTTGTTGGAGTTGTATCCCGGAGGTAGTCAGAATATGCCGATGCCCGAAGGAAATATGTCGTCGGTGTTCGTAAATCGCTGGCGTCAACCGGGTGATGAAGCGCATACGGATATTCCGGCACTTTCTAATGCTGATTTGAGTAATAATAATACGAGTGCTTATTTGGCGAGTCCTTATATTCTGCCCTGGCAATCTACTTTGTGGTGGGCTTATGATCAGAGTGATGTGCGGACTGCTAAAGGAAGTTATATCCGTTGGCAGAACCTTAGTCTGTATTATGATGTGCCGGATAAGAAACTGAGGCGGCTGGGTGTTTCGAATGTGAGAATCGGTTTCCAGACGCAGAATTTGTGTGTGTTTACTTTCGATAAAAAGTTGAAGGGGATGGACCCGGAGCAGGTGAGAAATTTGGGGTTGCCTGTCTTGCCTTCTTATAATTTCAGTCTGAATTTTAGTTTTTAAAAGGTAAAAATGAGGGATATGAAATATTTGGTATTTTGTTTTTTAGTTGTCTTGGTGTCCGGGTGTAGTCATTTTCTGGATGAGGTATCGAATGATTTGATTCGCCCAACCAAGGTGGAGCATTATGCTTCTTTGATGTTGAATGAGTGTACGTTGGAAGCTCCTTATTTTAAGGGGGTGCATCATATGACTGATGATGTTACGGAGGATGCTTTGGCGAAGACTAAAAATAAGAGTGGTTTGCAGACTATTTACACCTGGCGTCGGGAGATTGAGATTAAGGAGAATGGAGAGCGGCAGTCTGTGAATGAGGCGTGGGGGAATTTTTATAGGGTGATTGCTATCCTGAATGATATTCTGATTGAGATCAGGGAGAATGCGGGAACTCCGGAGGAGGTAGCTTATGTGAAAGGGGAGGCTTATTTTTTGAGGGCGCATGCTTATTTTCATTTGGTGAATTTGTATGCTTTGCCTTATCAGCCGGCAACTGCACGGATGCAGAGGGGTGTGCCGTTGCGTCTGGACCATGCTGTTGAAGTGACGTATGACCGGGCTGACTTGGAGTCTTGTTATGAGCAGATTGAGAAAGATTTGTTGGCCGGTTGTGAGGAGTTTGCTAAAGCGAAGCTGGAGAAAACGGTGTGGCATCCTAATCTGGCTGCTTGTCAGTTGTTGTTGTCGCGGGTGAAACTTTTCCGGCATGAGTGGGAGGATGCAGTCCGTTATGCGGGGGAAGTGGTGAAGCAGGTTCCTTTGGCTAAGTTGTCTGAGAAGTCGGCTTTTGTGACGGCTTCCAATCCGGAAATTATTTATTCTTTTATGTATGACAGGAGCGGTTTGTCTATCCAAGGGATGGAGTCTTCGGGCTATGGAATGAGTGCGGATTTGCTGGCTTGTTACGATGCAATGAATGATATCCGCTATGCGGCTTGTTTCAAGTTGCAGGGAGGGGCTCAAAAGACTGTGATTTATAGTACGAAAATGGAGGATAACTATACGGAATTGGGGGCTTTTAATTTGCGGGGTGCCGAAGCTTATCTGAATCGTGCCGAGGCTTATGTACATCTGAATGATTTGGAAGCGGCGAAAGCTGATTTGAGGGAGTTGATTGCGAAGCGTTACCGGAATCCGGAATCGGTTGTTTTGCCCGATTCGCAGGAGGAGCTGTTGCGGTTTGTCTTGGATGAGAGGCGGCGTGAGTTTGCGTGGGAAGATCATTTCCGCTGGTATGATTTGCGCAGGATGGAAGACCGTCCGGAAATCCGGCATTTTTTTACTTATGTGAATGACGATGGTTTACGGGTGAGCCGGGTGAGTTTTCGTTTGCTGAAGAATGATGCAAATTATGTGTTGCCTATTCCTTTGACGGAACGGGATAATAATCCTTTGATTGTGAATAATGACAGATTGGAAAAAATTGCAGAACCGGTAAATTAATGAGTTATGAAGAATTGTATTGTATGGTTGTTTTTGGGCGTGTTGCTGGGGATTTTTGTGGCTTGTGACAGAGAGGAGGATTTAAAACCTTCGGGGCTGGATACGGAACGGCTGAGGGATTCTTTGGATTTGGAATACCCTTTGGTGCGGGAGTATTATGAAAAGTATGGTGTGGCTGTTTTACGGCGGTTTGATGAGATGTTGGATTTGAAATTTGATTTTCATGATAAGGATTCGCGCAAGTTCTGGGATGGTTTGATTTTGAGCAGGATTGTCCGGCAAACGGAGATGGATTCGGTGATGGATATTTTGGAGAATAGTATTTTGGCGTGTTTTAAAGACGAATTTGAATGGAATGGGAAGGTTTACCGTGGTGGTTTTGTAAAGAAGTATTTCCCGCCTAAGATTTTGCTGGTGAATAATTTGGTATCGGAATGGGGGGCAAGCAAGTCTTTTCCGACAGAGTCTGTGAATGCGGCGAGTGAGAGTTTGCAGGGAACTATTCATGGGGCCATTAATGATAATGGGATTGTGATGAGTTTGAATACCAGGGTGATGTATTCGTCGCCGGAAAGTTTTCAGAAATACAGGAATGATATTCTTTATTTTTTGCTTGCTTTTATTGTGGATAAATATGAGTTGTATGATCAGGTTCCTGAACGTTTTTATCAGTTTAGTGAGGCTTATTACGGAAAGGAAATTGCGGAGTTGCTGGAGGAGTCCGGGCAGATTGTGGATGAGGTGACGGGCGATACAGTCCGGTCTATTTCAAAGGCGGCGTATGTCCGGAATTATGGGGTAATCAGTAATAGTGTTTATCCTGTTATGGGGGCAAAGAGGGAAATTGCTACTTTTTGGGAGGTGGCGGACCGGAAGAGGGATTTCAGGCTTTATCTGGACCAGTTGATTACGCCGGAGATTTTAGACGGCGAAGTGCAGCCTGCCTGGAATATGACGGCTGTCACCCGGCAGAAGATGTGGTATGTGGGGCATACTTTGCTGAATCTGGGTATTGATGTGCGTATGTTGAATGATGATCCGGATTTTCTGAATTTGTTGAAATTGACAGAGGATGAACTTGTTAATATTGAATGATATGAAAAGAATTAAGATTATATGGATTTTTTTATTGCTGGCCGGTTTCTGGGGTGCTTGTGAGAATGAACCTGAGTTTCCTGATCCGAAATTCGATTCTTCGGCGACGAGTGAATATACGGTGAGACGGGATACTGCCGATGTTTTTTATTTAAGTTGCCGGATGGAAGTTCCGAATGGGATTGATTATGTCGAGGTGATGGATGTGTCGGATAATTATAAGGTTTTGGAACGGCTGGAACAATATCGTGGTATGACGCGGTTAGAGTTCCGTTATCCGGTGGATTTGACTTCTTTTGAACAGGATACTTTGCTGGGATTCGTTGTAAAGATATGTGATGTGAAACAACGTACTTATAATAAAGCTTTTCAAGTGGAAGTAAAAAAACGTTCTGTGCCTGAGATTCATTTTACGAATGGTGAGTATATATCTGCTATGTTGCCTTTTATTGCGTTGCAAGCGTCGTTTTCGACCGGAATGGTGCCAATCCGCAATATTGTGGTGAAGCTGGACGGGCAGGTGAAGAAGACGATTAAACCGGAACGGGATACGTGTGATTATGTGATTTCTAATTTGATTTTGCAGGGTTTGTCGGAGATGCGTCCGTATGTGCTGGAGCTTGTTCTGGAAGATGTTCAGGGACGGCAGGCTGTAGCTCAGCAGCATGTTTACCGGATAAGTAAGATTGAAAAGCCCGTGAAAATTCTGGTGGCAGGGAGTATGGAGGGGGAGATTGTGCTGGATTATGATGAAGAGGAACGTTTAGAGGGGATTGAGTTGCTGGGACAGTTCCGGATGAGGCTGATTTATAATGAATCCGGTGACCGGATTATTCGTATCGAGGAGGAGGAGTACGGGAATTACAGTGACCGGATTAATTATGATTTTGAATATGATGAGTCGGGTTTGCTGGTGTCGGCTAAGGAAACAGGATATTCTTCGGCTATGGCATCGGCTATTGAGTATGAAAATGATGCCCGGAATAAGCGGTTGAAGCAGTTTGTTTCCGGTGCGGCTTTGTTGGAAAATATAGCTTATGAGGAGGGTTTTAGTTCCGGTGAGTATATTTATTCCGAAGAATGGCCGGCGACAATCCAGAATGTGTATTCGGGTATCCGGTTGCGCATGACCGGGTATCATCCGGTGCTTATACCGACTTATCTGGAGGAGCTGCCTTATCCTTTGATGAGGGTGATGCGCTGGCCGCAATTGTTCCATGATTTGTTTCTGACTCAATATGTGCATATGAAAACGGTGAATTACCTGGATGAGAATCAGGTGAAATATTTTTATACTTATTCTATGGATGACAAAGGGCGTTTGTCCGAATGGCAAAGGTTGTATACGGATATTGAGCGGGTGGATTATTATAAGTTTATTTACCGTTGAGCGGCGTGCTGACGACAGAAATTTAGTTGAAAATATAAAGTAATTTTTATGGGAATAGAAACACCTATTGTAAAGATTGAGCATTTGTCACACCGTTATGCTGTCCAGTGGGCGGTCAGGGATATTAATTTCGAAATTCATCAGAAAGGAATCCTCGGTTTGCTGGGGTCGAACGGTGCCGGCAAATCGACTACGATGAATATTATCTGTGGTGTGCTGAATCAGACGGAGGGAGATGTATATATCAATGGAATCAATATGAGGGAGAATCCGGTGGAGGCCAAGAAATATATCGGTTTTTTGCCACAATTCCCTCCTTTATATCCGGAGTTGACGGTGGATGAATATTTAGTGTATTGTGCCCAGTTGCGCTTGATGAAGGGGAGCCGTATCCGGAAAGCGGTGGATGTGGCGGAAGAAAAATGCAGCATTACTCATTTTAAGGACCGTCTGATTGGAAATCTTTCGGGAGGATATAAACAGCGGGTGGGTATAGCGCAGGCTATCGTGCATAATCCCCGGTTGGTGGTGTTGGATGAGCCTACAAATGGGTTGGACCCGCTTCAGATTGTGGAAATCCGTAATCTGATTAAGGAGATTGCCCAGGACAGGGCTGTGTTGCTTTCTACACATATTTTGCCGGAGGTGCAGGCAGCCTGTGACTGGATTAAGATGATTGAAAACGGGCGTTTGGTGTTTTCCGGAACGATTGATGAATTTAATAATTATGTGGAGCCTTCTTCTTTTCTGGTGACTTTTTGTTCTCCGATAGCGGTCAGTGCTTTGCAAGCTCTGGAGGGAGTGACTGAAGTGGTCGCTTTGTCGGACCGGCAATTCCGGGTTTATTTTTCTGCCATGCCGGATATAACGACCCGGGTCATTGAAAAGAGTGTGGCGGAAGGCTGGCAAATGAAAGAAATTTTGCTGGAGCGTGAGTCGGTGGAGGATATTTTTGAACGTTTGTCCAAAGGTGCTTGAGTTTTGTAAACAGGTAAATATGAGATTAATTTTTAAAATAGCCCGGGCGGAACTTTGTAAGTTATTCAGTTCTCCTGTGGCGTGGTTGATATTGTTTGTTTTTGCGATACAATTCGGAGTTCAATTTTGCGGAATATTGATACGTCCGGTTAAGGACCAGGCCTTGGGTAATCCTTGGTATAGTCTGACGTCGGAGCTTTTCTGGAACAGGTTTTCCTATATACGGGGGTATCTTTATTTTTATATTCCGTTGTTGACAATGGGGTTGATGAGCAGGGAATATGGCAGTGGCTCGATTAAATTGTTGTTTTCTTCTCCGGTAACGAATTTTCAGATTATATGGGGAAAGTATTTGTCTATGATGCTGTTCGGTTTGTTTATGTTGGGGATGCTTGTGCCTTATGTGGTGTTTACCGCCTGTGTGGTTGAAAATATGGATTATGGTTATTTGTTTTCTAATTTCCTGGGTCTTTATTTGTTGATTTGTGCTTATGCGGCAGTGGGGTTGTTTATGTCGGCTCTGACGTCGAATCAGGTGGTGGCAGCTATCGGGACGCTGGCGGTGCTTTCTTTTTTGAGTCTTATCGGTAAAGTGGGGAGCGATGTATCTGTTGTGCAGGATATTACTTACTGGTTGTCTTTTTCCAAAAAGTCGAGGTATTTTACTGATGGTTTGGTTTGTTCGGAGAATGTTATTTATTTTCTGACAGTGATTGGATTCTTTCTGACCCTGACTTTTTGGCGTATCAAGAGGATGCGGATGAAGCAGAGGTTTTCCTGTGTTTTGCTGAAGTATGCAGGTTTGTTTATGGTGACGATACTGATTGGGTATGTGGCTTCGCGTCCTGCATGTATTTTTTATTGGGATATGACTTATAAAAAGAGCAATACGGTTTCTCCGGTTACTCAGGAATTGATTGCGGCATTGGATGGAGAGTTGAAATTGGTGACTTATGTGAATGTTTTGGGTGGATTCTGTGACCGGGGATTGCCTGCCAACCATACTTCCCATGCAGAGGATTTCCGGAAGTATATCCGTTTTAAACCGGACCTGAAAATGGAATATGTGTATTATTATGACGGAACGGGAGATGCTCGTCTGGATGATTTATATCCGGGCATGACCGACCGGGAGAGGGCGGAGAAGATATGCCGGGCGAAGAAACTGGATTTTAGCCGGGTGTTGCCGCCGGAGGAGTTGTACCGCCGGATTGATTTGTCGGAGGAAAAAGGACGGTTGGTGTATCAGTTTGTGTGGAAAGACAGTACGGCGGCTTTTCTGCGTTTATTCGATGATAACCGGATAATTCCTTCGGAAAGGGAAGTTGCCGTTGCTTTTAAAAGATTGCTTTCCGGTCCTGTACGTGCCGGGTTTCTGACCGGACATGGTGAACGTGGTTTGCGTCATACAGGGGATGCCGGATACAACCGTTTTTCAACAGCCAGGACTGTTCGGCAGGCATTGATAAATCAAGGGTATGATATTTTTGAATTGCAGTTGGAAACGGCGGAGGTGCCCGGGAATACGGATGTTGTGGTGGTTGCTGACCCGCAGAAATCTTTGTCCGACAGAGAATTAGACGCATTGAGCGATTATTTGCAGCAGGGGGGAAATATGTTGGTACTTGGTGAGCCGGACAGGCAGGCTGTTCTGAATCCGTTGCTGAATGAAGTCGGCATTCATTTGTCAGGTGGTCGTTTGACGCGACAATGTAATGGGGAGTCCTCCGATGTGATTGCGTCTGGCCTGACTGTGGAAGCAGCGCGGGCATTCCCTTGGTTCGGGGGATTGTACCAATCCGGCTTACAGGCGGTTATGGCCGGATGTGCAGGGCTTGTTGTGAATGATAAGGGTTTCGATTATTTGCCTTTGGTACGTACAAATATTTCGGATACCCGGAATGAGGAGGAAGCGGAGGTTTTGTCTTATCCGGTGTTGGTCGGTTTGCAGCGGATGGTGGGAGGCCGGCAGCAACGGATTGTGGTCGGTGGTGATGCCGATTGGCTGAGTAATGGAGAATTGTTCCGTACAAGGGATGGATTTTCGAACGGGAATTTTAGATTGCAACAGGGGATATTCAGGTGGTTGTGCCAGGAGAAATATCCGGTGGAATTGACCTATAAGCAGCCGATAGATAATCACATTTCTTTGAGGCAAAGGGATGTCGCCCGGGTGAAAATGGCTGCTCTCGGAGGCTATCCGTTGATTATCCTGCTCTTTTTTGTGATTTACCGGAGCAGAAGAAAACGAAAATAAACGATAAGTTATGAAAACAGTATTTCATATTGCGTATGCGGAATTGCGCATGTTATTTTATTCACCCATTGCTTGGTTGTTATTGTGTTTGTTTACTTTTCAATCGGGGATGGCATTTTGTGATGCGTTGGGCAGGTTGTTGGAAAACCGGGAAATGGGAGTGGAACACCAGCAGTTTCAGACTTATATTTTGATGATAGATGGTGTTTTTTCTGCAATAATGGGGAATTTGTTGTGGTATATTCCTTTGTTGACAATGGGATTGATGAGCAGGGAATATAATCTGGGGTCGGTCAAATTATTATATTCTTCGCCGATAGGCTGTCAGAAGATTATTTGGGGAAAATACCTGGCTATGATGGTTTTTGGTGTGGTGTTGCTGGCTGTATTGGTGTTGTTGGGTGTTTGCGGAGCCTGCTGGGTAAAAGATTTCGATATCCCGTGGGTGATTTCCGGAATTGCAGGCATTTATCTGCTTTATTGTACGTATGCGGCAATCGGGTTGTTTATGTCCAGTCTGACTCCTTATCAAATTGTTGCGGCAATCGGGACTTTATTAGTGCTTACCGTGTTGAATTATTTACAGGGGGTGGGTCAGGATATTGATTTTGTAAGGGAGATTACCTGGTGGCTGGCTTTGTCCGGTCGTAGCGGAAATTTTGTACAAGGGCTTATCGGACTGGAAGATGTTGTTTATTTTGTGGTGGTGATTGTTTTGTTTGTCGTGCTAACTATTTTGAAGTTGCGCTCGGAGAGACGAAATGATTCGAAAGTGGTGAAGGTATTGCCTTTTGTACTGGTGGTGGTAGTGGCTCTGTCAGTGGGTTATCTCTCTACCCGTCCCGTTTTGATGAAGTATTGGGATGTCACTTATATCCAAAAGAATACGATTCCGGTAAAGGCACAGGAGTTTATGGCTGAGTTGGATGATGAAGTGACTTTTACGTTGTATGTGAATCTGTTGGACCGTCGTTTTAAGGAAGGGATGCCGGCGTTCCGGATGAAGAATTACGCTATGTTTAAACCTTTTATCCGTTTTAAGCCGGATATAAAGTTGAATTATGTCTATTATTATGATGATTGTGATGATATGCGTCCGGATTTGGCAAGGACGGATTGGTCCGTACAGGATAAGATGCTGAAGATTTGCCGGGAGGAGGATTTGGATGCGGATGAATTTCTGACGCCGGAACAAATTCGGGAAAAGCTTGATTTGTCGAAAGAAGGGAATCGGTTGGTGTATGTGGTGGAACGGGAAAATGGCAGGAAAGCTTTTCTTCGTTTTTTTGATGATAATAATTATGTCCCGTCTGAAAGAGAGATTGCAACTGTTTTGAAACGGTTGGTTACCGATGTGCCGCATGTTTGCTTTTTAACCGGACACGGGGAGCGTAGTATTGCTCATACGGGTGACCGGAATTATTATTTGCTGGTGGTCCGTAATGACAGGGGTGCATTGAGTAACCAGGGATTTGATTTCGGGGTAAGGGCAATGACCGGGGTGGGTGAGAATCTGGAAGGAGTGGATATTCTGGTGATTGCTGACCCGCAGGAGGAGTATACTCCGGAAGAATTGCAAAAAGTAGAAGCTTATCTTGCAGCAGGAGGGAATGCGTTGGTGACGGGTGAAATGAACAGCCGGAGGATATTGAACCGGTTGTTGGCGGGTACTGGAGTACAGTTGGATTCTGTATTTGTGCATCAGCAGGAGTTGCCGGATTATGCCCCGGAACTGATTCCCGGTGAGATAACGGAGGTTTCCGTAAAACAATTGGGATTAGGGAAAGATTTGTATAAACACCGGGGGAAAGTGGTGTTGGACGGTTGTCTTGCTTTGGAGACCAGTGACAGTGATTTTGAGTGTATCCCTGTTGTTGAAGTTCCGGGTTCCGGAGAGCCTTTGGTGGTGGCGTTGCGGCGGACGGTTCAGGGTAAAGAGCAGCGGATTTTGATTGCCGGGGATGCCGATTTGTTCAGTGCCGGCGAAATCAGAAGGGAAAGAACAGGTATAAATGCCGGTAATTTCAGTTTTATGACCGGAGCGTTTTCCTGGTTAGCTAATAATGAATATCCATTGGATATGACCCGTCCGGAAGCGATTGATAATACGCTTTATTTGAGTACCAGGATGTTTGGTGTGGTGAAAATAATCCTGATGTGGGGAATACCGTTGTTGATTGCGGTGGTGGCTAGTGTGGTGCTTGTCCGGCGGAAGAGGAAGTAAATGAGATTCTCTGTCTTTGCATTGCTTTGTTGGATTGTATTTCAATTCTGATGATAGGTATTACATTACCAGGTGTTTGGATTGTAAAATAAACAGCTAACGGAATAGCAAAATTGAGAAAAGCGTAGCGAATGAACTGGAATAGCGTTCGTTACGCTTTTCTTTTTGGTTTGTATAAAGCCATTTCAAGCCGTGCGAAAGCCACTAAGTGCAAGAGTTCAGTTACTACCTCATTACCGTGCCGATAGGACAGATTTCTTGCCAAGTGCTTGTTTTTCTGCGTTCTGCGTAACTTTTCCTAGCTATCGGTAACACACTGTAATATAGTTTTGTAACCCAAAAAGGAGTGAGTTATGAGAAGTACATTCAAAGTATTGTTTTATGTGAAGAAAGGCAGCGAGAAGCCCAACGGCAACCTGCCATTGATGTGCCGCCTTACGGTGGACGGAGAGATTAAACAGTTCAGCTGCAAGATGGATGTTCCCTTGCGGCTGTGGGACGTGAAGAACAACCGTGCTTCGGGCAAGAGTGTCGAAGCGCAGCGAATCAACCGTGCCGTTGATAAAATCCGTGTGGAAGTGAACCGCCGCTATCAGGAACTGATGCAGACGGACGGTTATGTCACTGCCGCCAAACTGAAAGATGCCTATCTCGGTATCGGTGTCAAGCATGAAACCTTGTTAAAGCTGTTTGAGCAGCACAACACCGAGTTCGCCAAGAAAGTGGGACACAGCAGGGCAAAGGGTACATTCCAACGGTATATAACCGTATGCAAGCATCTCCACGAATTTATCCCGCACACTTACAAGCGTGATGACATTCCCCTGAAAGAGTTGAATCTCACGTTCATCAACGACTTCGAGTATTTTCTGCGGACGGAGAAGAAATGCTGCACCAATACCGTGTGGGGCTATATGATTGTGTTAAAGCATATCATTTCCATAGCGAGAAATGACGGTCGTCTGCCGTTCAATCCCTTTGCGGGATATATCAACTCTCCCGAAAGCGTGGACAGGGGCTATCTCACCAAATCGGAGATACAGACACTCATGGATGCCCCAATGAAGAACACCTATCATGAATTGGTAAGGGACTTGTTCATCTTTTCCGTTTTCACGGGGCTGGCGTATTCCGATGTGAAGAACCTCACAACGGACAACCTTCAAACATTCTTCGACGGTAATCTGTGGATTATCACCCGAAGAAAGAAAACCAACACGGAATCCAATATCCGCCTGTTGGACGTTCCCCAAAAGATAATAGAGAAATACAGGGGCTTAACGAGAGATAACAAATTGTTTCCCATGCCGAGCAATACCACTTGCAACAAGATACTGAAAGAAATCGGCAGACAATGCGGTTTCAAAACACGGCTCAGCACACATGTGGCAAGGCACACGAACGCCACGACCGTGCTGTTATCCAATGGAGTACCGATTGAAACGGTCAGCAGACTATTGGGACACACCAATATAAAGACTACCCAGCTATACGCAAAAATCACCGCCCAAAAGATAAGTCAGGACATGGAAACCCTGTCACACAAGTTGGCGGATATGGAGAAGGATATTTGCAGTAACATTTGATAACCTTAAAACAAACAGCAATGAACAAAGAAAGAAATCTTATCAAGATAGACGAGCATGGCAATATCACCATGCCTACCGATATAGACGCAATCGCCATGAGCGAGTGGGAAATCTGCGAACTGTTCGGGGTTACAGCTCCGACGGTTCGGGCAGGGATAAATGCTCTCTGCAAAAACGGAGTTTTGAGTATATATGACATAAAGCGCATTATCCGCATATCGGATAAATATAGTGCGGAGGTTTACAACCTCGAAACGATAGCCGCCCTCGCATTCCGTATCGAGTCGTTCGGAGCTACAAAAGTCCGCAAGGCATTGTTGGAAAGGATTATACACGGGCGAAAAGAGAAAACGACGGTATTCGTGTCGGTTGTTTCAGACGGCAATTCCAACAGCCGTTGGAAAGCGTGATGAATATCAACAAGCAAGCATATCATCATGCCAACAAGTTGATATGTCTGACGGAGTGACGTATTGAAATCAATAAACCAATACGACAGAACTTTCTGCCAAAAAGCGGAAAAAGCAAAGGATAATTTCCTTGCCGTAGGAAAAGCGGAGCAATCATTCCCGTTTACAAAGGCAAAGTAAGCACGGGGCTAATAGTCGGCTTCAAGGTCAGGCGGCTATGCCGTTTCCCGACAAATCTTCCTCTCGCTTCGCTGCGAGCGTATTTATCGGGAAAACCTTGTATCCGACCGCCCCATGCAAGAAAAGCCTTTGAAAACGGAAACGACCACCCCGCCACCCACCGACCGAAAAGGGGAAATAATATAAGGGGAGTTAGTGTTTGGCAAGTGCAGGAACGAAAACAGCAATTCGGAATGTCTGGCACACTTGGCAAAGTAAGTATAGCTGATTCTTTTAATCCAGTAGGTATAGTGAAAATATTGATTATAGACAGGAGGGTTACAACACCATTTCCGTATATGTTCACTCGAACATGGCAAGGTATGTTTTGAGTAACTCAAAACCTTTCGGGTTACTCCCGAAAGCGTGTCCGCAGGAACACAGCAAGATGTCTTTCCAGCCGCTCAAAAAGATTTGAGCAGTTCGAAAAGCCTTGCCGTCCGTGCGGACAATCTCACCTCCAAAGTCGGGAGATTGAATTTCCATGGAAAAGATAAACATGCTAAAATTAACGAATCATTAACACCCAAATATAGAACCCAGTATTTACATCGTGCTGCAAGATTCTTATAAACTTAATTCTCAAAAGTGTAATGGATATCAATAAAAAGTGCTAACTTTGCATTTGCTAAATAATGCGTTAATGACCTGAAATAAAATATTAACACCAAGATATAAAAACACCTTCACTATCTGATAGGCTTTGGTCAGCCTCGCAAAGATAGCGAAGGTGTTTTGCTTTAATATACGAAATAAGCAATGGGCGCATTTTGTGAAGATAGCAGAGTGAAATTTCCCACCCTTATGCATCTTATGGGGATGGGGTATAAATACATATCCCAACGGGGATTGTCCACCAAATATGTGACAATACCCAAAACGGAATCCGATACTCTCACGAACATCTTACTCCAACCGTTTTCGGAAGCCTATTTGCGCTTGAATCCTCAATCTACACAGGATGATGCAGACGCCATGCTTCACCGCATTCAGAAGTCGCTTAACAATGATGATCTTGGCAGGCAGTTTTATAAAGAAATATTACTTGACACAACGGACAAAATAATTGATTTATCTTCTCCCACGAACTTCATTCGTAACAACACGTTCCAAGTAGCCACCGAAATGACTTGCGGTGATTTGTCAAGCGACAACTTTCGCCCGGACATAACCATCTTTATCAATGGTTTGCCTTTGGCTTTTATCGAAGTAAAAAAGGAGAACAATCACGAAGGAGTTGATGCCGAACGTAAGCGTATGAAGACGAGGTTTGCCAATCCTCATTTCTGCCGTTTTTTGAATATCACGCAGATAATGGTATTCAGCAACGATATGGAATATGACGATCAATTGAAACAAGGGGCTTATTATGCAACCATCGGTAAAACGAATACTCTCTATAATTGCTTTCGCGAGGAAGGACAAAACAGTTTCCCTATTCAGAAAAGATACCATCCCGTTACTCCTGAAGACGAAGAAATATTGCTGCGTGACAATAATGTGCCTCAATACAAAAACAATAGCGACTATAAAACGAATTGCAAAGCCGAAACACCAACAAAGCGTCTCTGCGAAAGTTTGTTCAGTTTTGAACGTTTCTATTTTTTCTTGCGCTATGGTATCGCTTATGTAGACCACCCCAACGGATTGCAAAAGCATGTTATGCGCTATCCGCAAGTGTTCGCCACAAAAGCGATTGAACGCCACCTTGATAAAGGGGAGCACAAGGGTATTATTTGGCATACGCAAGGTAGCGGAAAGACTGCGTTGGCGTATTTCAATGTCAAATATCTGACCGATTATTATTCTCAGCAAGGCATTGTTCCACAGTTTTTCTTTATTGTAGACCGCATCGACCTTTTGGAACAGGCTCAAAAAGAGTTTACTCGCAGGGGACTGAAAGTCAACCCTGTTCAAAGTAAAGAAGACTTTGCCAAGCTGATAAAGGATGGTGTGACCACCCAAAACAAAGAGGGTAAATTAGAAATAACGGTTGTCAATATTCACAAATTCTCCAAGGACAGTCGGGCACTTGCCAAAAATGCGTATAATGTCAAGGTGAAGCGCATTTACTTTATTGATGAAGCACACCGAAACTATAATCCTGAGGGCAGTTTCTTGAAAAATTTGATTGCGAGCGATGAGAATGCTATAAAAATAGCATTGACGGGTACTCCGATAATCGGTGAAGGATACAATACCAAAGATATTTTCGGGGATTATATTCATACATACTATTATAACGCATCTATTTCAGACGGTTACACGCTTCGACTTATACGCGAAGACATCGGTTCGAACTTTAAGATAACGATGAAAGAAGCCCTTAACAGCATAAGGGTAAAAAAGCAAACTGTTAAAGAAATCGATGTTTATGCACACGAGAACTATGTACATCCTTTACTTGACTATATAATCAATGATTTGCAGGATTTCCGAAGCAAGTACTCTGACCTATCATTGGGGGCACTTGCCGTATGCAACAGCAAAGAACAGGCGATAATGATGTATCGGCTATTTTTGGAAAACTATGCAGATGCTTCTGAACTTGACAATTATACGGGTGAAGACGGACAAATAATTTACTGTAGTATTTCGGCAAATGAAATGGAGGTCAAGAAGACTTCACCGCAAAAAGGGCGTTATCGCGCTGCGCTTATCTTGCATGACAGTTTTGACAAATCCACCCGTTCCAAATGGATTGATTTATTCAAAGACGGGAAAATTGACCTGCTCATTGTTTTCCAAATGCTGCAAACCGGCTTTGATGCTCCACGATTGAAGAAATTGTACCTGCACCGTATGGTCAAGGAACACAACCTATTGCAAACGCTTACACGTGTCAATCGTCCGTATAAGGCTATGAAATTCGGGCATGTAGTAGACTTTGCCAATATCGAGGAAGAATACTGCAAGACGAACAAGGATTATCAAGAAGAACTTGAAAAAGAGGTTGGTCAAGAAAATACATCTTCAATGGATAGGCTGTTTGTTACCATTGAGGAAGCGATGACAAATGTTGCAGATGCAAAAGTTACTTTGGCAGACTATGACTTGACCAATCCTCAAATCTTTTCCCGCCAACTTAACTTGGTGGACGACCTTGCCACAGTCCGTACCATCAACAAAAGTTTAGAAACACTGCGCAGTGTGCAGAACATGCTAATCTCGCAGGAAAGCCCGGAAGCGAAAGATATTGTCGATATACCGGAAATATCAAATCTTATCAAAGCGGCACGCAATCGTCTTGACCTCCTCGCGTATGAGCAAAATTCAAATGATCGCGAAAACGTGAAACAACTGCTGAATGCAGCTTTGGAGAATATACACTTTTCGTTCTATAAGAAAGGGGAAGAAGAACTTGAACTTCAAGAGCAATACAAACAATCGGTGGCGTACACACGTAACCAATTGAATGCTTGTGTTGACCCTGACGACCCGGAATATCGTTCTATACTCGCTGACTTCCTTGCTCTTTTCAAGAAAAAAGAAATGGAATCGGAGGGAGAATTTAATATGCACGACCGCGTTCAGAACATTAACGGCATACTGAAACGTATTCGCCAAATGAACGAGCGTGATGCGTTGCGGGCGATTGCCTATAACGGTGACACTAAGTTCGTGCGTGTCGAAAAACGTTTGACTGAGCAAGCGGACAGAGAGGAACGGGAGCATACCGAACCTCGTACCTATGCTTGGACAAAAAAGAAAGAGCAGATAACGGCTGTCTTGCTCCTTATAAAAGAAGATGTGGACGATGCATTCTTCCACAACGAAGCGATTGTCGAAACTCCGGCTTACTTCACGAAAAATATATTAACTTACGTTACCCGCCGTTTTAAGGATGCGCAGATTTCCACTGAACGCCCGGCTCGTAAATATGTCAGCGACATTATTTTCAAAGAATATCAAACCATATACTGATTATGAGTATTGAAACTATAAAGCAACAGACAAAAGACCTTATCGACCGTCTGAAAAGTACGACAAACAATATCGGTCTTGGCAACAGCGGAAATGAATATACGGTTATCGTAGAAACATTCCTATATAAGTTCCTCAATGATAAGTTTATCTATGAGGCAAAACGGACACTGCCCGAACTTGCCAATGCAGAGGACGTTTATGAAGCATTGGAACGACTGTCCGATGAGGAGTACGAGGAAATGTGCGATATGATGCTCGACACTATCGTATTGAAGAAAGAGCATCTGATACCGTATCTTGCCAAACGTCAGAATGAGGATAATTTTGCAACCCTGTTCGATGCGACATTGGAGGCTATTGCCGATACCAACGAGGAAATTTTCTATATTCTCAACGAGGATGAAACCCGTATTTCCATTATGAAACCTCTCTCGGAGGTAGTGACCGGAGGATCTGCCAAGAAAAACGGCTTTTGCAAGTCGTTAATCGGAGATGTGGCAAGTTTTTCTTTTGAAGCGGCTTTTGCTGCCGGATATGATTTCTTCTCCACCATCTTTGAATACCTTATTAAGGACTACAATTCCAATGGCGGTGGCAACTATGCCGAATACTATACGCCCCATGCAATCGCATCCATTATGGCGCAACTGCTCGTCGATGAAAGCGAGGATGTTAAAAGTGTAACTTGCTATGACCCGTCAGCCGGAACGGGTACGCTTGTCATTGCCCTTGCCCACCAAATTGGAGAGCAGAACTGCACGGTGTTCACGCAGGATATCAGCGATAAGTCCTCGACCATGTTGATGCTGAATCTTATATTGAACAGTATGAGCCATTCCCTTACGCACGTTATACAAGGCAATACGCTGAAACACCCTTATCATAAAGAGGGACACGAATTGCGTAAATTTGACTATATCGTTAGTAATCCGCCTTTCAAGCTCGATTTCTCCGAGTATCATTCCGACCTCAAAGCCGACCATTACCGAGGGCGTTTCTTTGCAGGCATTCCCAATATACCCAACAAGGATAAGAAGGGCATGGAAATATACCTCTGCTTCTTTCAGCATTTGCTATACAGCCTGAAAGAAACGGGTGAGGGAGCTATCGTTGTACCTACCGGATTCATTACAGCCAAGAGTGGCATTGCGTTCAAAATCCGCAAACACCTTGTGGATAATAAGATTCTGAAAGGTGTGGTAAGTATGCCGAGTAATGTCTTCGCAAATACAGGCACAAATGTCAGTGTGGTTTTCATCGATAAGAACAAGACCGAAAAGCCTGTATTTATTGATGCAAGCAAACTTGGTGAAACCATCAAAATAGGAAAGAACCAAAAGACGAATCTCCGTCCCGATGAGATTACACAGATTGTAGATACTTTCCGAAACGAGAGAGCGATAGACCAATTCTCTGTTACTCCATCCTACGAAGAAGTGGCAGAAAAAGGGTATAGCTTTTCTGCCGGACAGTATTTCGACATTAAGATTGAATATGTTGATATTACAGAAGAGGAGTTCAACAGGCGTATGGCAGACTACGAAAAAACACTCACCGAACAGTTTACTGAAAGCCATCGGCTTGAAAATGAGATAATAGCCCAATTAAAAACATTGAAATTCAATCAATAAATCATGCTTGATAGTTTGACCCAATGGGCTACTCTATTAAGCCCAATAATTAGTGTAATAGCTATAATCGTTGCACTACATGTTGCTCGCAGTTCGTCGAAAGATGCGCAGGAACAAATTAAAGCTATTCGACATCTGCTTGATGTATTTGTGGCAGCAAATAATATGGATATCGTAGAAGCACAGCGAAAATACCAGCAGCAACTTATAGAATTAGAGCCACAAATAGAGGAAGCAAAATTTGCCGTAGAAACTGCTCATTCACCATTTATTGGCGGACCGTTAATAGAACAAATACATGAGCACGAAGAATATTTGAACCGAAAGGAGTACCTGAACCAACTTTTAGCAAAGCGCAAAGAGATAGGGGTCAATCTATCTTTGATTCAAGATTATATTCATAAAGCAACGCGGTAAATGGAATTGAAAAAATATAAATTGGGAGAAATACTTGATGTTACAAGAGGTGCGAGTCTCAGTGGCAAGTTCTATGCGGCTGAGGGTGAATATGTGCGCTTGACTTGCGGGAATTTTGACTATCAAAATAACTGCTTTAAAGAGAATAAGGCTAAAGACAATCTTTATTACATCGGCGACTTCAAACCGGAGTTTTTAATGAAGGAGGGAGATATTATAACCCCTTTGACTGAACAAGCCATTGGTTTACTCGGCTCTACCGCTATCATTCCCGAAAGTGGTAGATATATTCAAAGCCAAGATGTGGCAAAGATTGTTTGCAAAAAACATTTGTTAGACAAGGATTTCGCTTTTTATCTCGTATCCTCAAATCTTGTTAAACAGCAGCTAAGTGCTGCTGCTCAACAAACCAAAATTAGGCATACTTCACCTAATAAAATCAAAGATTGTACTGTATGGATTCCCGAATTGGAGGAACAAAAACGCATAGGCAAGTTACTCCGCACTATTGACCTCAAAATAGAACTTAATCGTGCGCTAAATCATAATTTAGAGGCGATGGCAAAGCAACTCTACGACTACTGGTTTGTGCAATTTGACTTTCCGAATGAAGAGGGTAAGCCATATAAATCAAGTGGCGGTAAGATGGTTTGGAATGAGAAGCTGAAAAGAGAAATTCCAAAAGAGTGGTGCGCCATGACTATTGGAGAAGTTGAAAATAATATCATAACTGGCAAAACTCCGTCATGTGCCGATGAAGATAATTTCGGTGGAGATATTCCTTTTATAACCATAGATGATATAAGAGGCAATTTATTCGTATTCAACTCGCAGCGTACCCTTTCCACCAAAGGCGCAGAAAGTCAAACAAAAAAATACCTACCGAGTGGATCGCTTTCAGTTTCTTGCATTGGTACAATAGGGGTTATGGGATTCATTGCAAAATTATCACAAACAAACCAACAGATTAATTCTATAGTTTTTGAGAATGAACACAATAGAGAATTTGTATACTTTGCTTTGAATTTATATTTTGAGAATGCAAAAGCCAAAACTGGTAATGTATTTGCCAATATGAGTAAAGATGAATTTGCTTCGATAAAAGTGGTTTATCCGCCAAAGCAAATCTTACAAGAATTTCATAATAAGGTTGTTGCCATATTTGATAATATAAAGAATAACATTGATGAAATCAATGCTCTTACTAAGCAGCGAGACGAACTCTTGCCTCTCTTAATGAATGGTCAGGCAATGGTAAATTATGATTTAGCTGACGATTAAGAATCATTTTTTGCTCGATTTTGAGTAGTGTTTCGGCAATGCGGTTTTGCTGTTCAAGTGTGTAGTCAGGTATTTCAATGGCTTTTAATGCGTTATCCAACTGCAAGTTTTTTAGTCCCGAGGTTTTACCCTCGAAATTAAAGAATATATTGTTGTTGTAGATGTGGTTCCAATATTGATATACAAAGTAAGGATTCCATCCGGTCTTTACTCTAAAAGCCACACAGAAATTGGTGCATACCACTGTCCCTTTTTCTGTTATTAATGCCTCTGAAACATAGGATATACGCCCTGTTGATTGTGTCGGACTACCGCCTGATTTTTCGATAATCATATCTCCAGCTCGCAACGTCTTTTCTTCAAAAGATTTGTCACTGACATACCGCAAGGGAATATCGCCAAACTCACCAATGGATATAGGAACAATGTCTGCGCCTCTGACACAATACACCGCATTAGGAGTCTCTTCACTCGGATTTTCATTGCCCCAATCTCCGGCAATGAATACATCGATAATATCAGCCAATCTCATTCTTTATCCTCCAACTGATTTTCAATATCTTCGATTTGCGGCAGTGCGGATGCCACATCTTCAAAGAGTTTTTCAGTCTCATATTGCGCAATGCCCAACGGTTGTGTGATACCTCGTAGAGCGAAACGTGCTTTGGTATCGCTCTTTGAGCGGCACAACAATAAACCGATAGTCGGTTTATCTTCGGGTGCTTTTACATATTCATCCACAGCCGAAATGTAGAAATTCAGCTTGCTGACAAATTCAGGAACAAATTCTACGGCTTTCAGCTCCACTACTACATAACAATGAAGTTGAAGGTGATACATCAGAATGTCGATGTAATAGTCATCGCCGTCCACAGTCAAATGGTACTGCCTTCCGATAAATGCAAAGCCTTTGCCCATTTCCAACAGGAAATCGGTAATCCGCTGTGCAAGATTCTTTTCTATATCGAGCTCACGTTGTAAAGCCACCGTACCTAAGAAACTGAAATTATACGGGTCTTTGAACGCATACTGAGCCAAATCCGATTGATAGGCAGGTAATGTCTGCTTGAAATTTGTAATTGCATTACCCTTGGCTTTGATATAACCGTTAGCCACTTGCGAAAGCATTACATCACGACTCCAACCGTTAGCGGCAGTTTCCATGATATAAAATGCACGTTCGGTATCTGTCGGAACTTTGGTAATGAGCGACATATGATGATACCACGATATTTGCGCAAGAGGCACTTGCGCAAATCCGTTCTCATCGCATGGCAATTCGGCAAGTGCGGCTTTCCGAATTGGTAACAATTCTAATTTGGCAAGCGGCACTTGCCAAATTGGGAAAGAGGGATATTCACTTGCGAACTTTTTCATATTACGCAAGTTACGCTCAGAGTAACCTCTATCATTAGGAAAACATTCCGAGAGATCTTTGGATAATTGCGCAATGACTTTCGCTCCCCAACCTTGCTCTTTTTGCTTAGTCAGAATGTCGCTACCGATTCTCCAATAAAGAGCAAGCATTTCGGCATTGACGCTAAGGATAGCTTTCACTTTGGATTGCTCTATCAATGAGATAATTTCTTTCCTCCAATTATTGTAATCTTCGGGAAGTATATCCTGTTTTTCAGTCTTTTGCGGTACTATTATGTTATTGTCCATTGTCCATGCGTTTAGACTGCAAAGGTACTGAAAGTTAGCCGATTTTCTATTCAGTTAAGTCAAGTATTTGCGATGTGCTATTTTTACATTGGTCTGATTGACCATGGCGTAACGCAATGTGGTATCAATCTTGACATGACCGAGCAACCGTTGTACCTGCTCTATCGGCATCCCTTTGTCAATAGCCATTGTAGCCAATGACCGTCTGAATTTATGCGGGTGAACTTTTGCAATGTTCGCTATCCGCCCTATTTTTCGCAAGCGTACCTCAACTCCACTAATCGTCAGCCGTCTATGAGGAGATTTGAGTGAGACAAAGAGCGCAGGATTATCATCATTCCTGCTGTTGAGGTATTTTTTGAGATGGATTTTGGTTCGAGCATTGAAGTACACCTCACGCTCTTTGTTTCCTTTGCCAAATACTACGCATTGCCGCTCTTGGAAGTCTATATCCTCTCTGTTTATCTTTACCAATTCACCTACACGCATACCGGTGGATGAAAGTAAGTCTATTATTGCCACATCACGCAACTCAATACAGCTATCTCGTAGTATCTCAATATTTTCATCTGTCAAAACCTCTTTTACAAGACTGTCTGTCCTCACTTTATGTATTCTTCGCACGGGACTTTTGGGAATATAATCTTCATCTTCTAACCATGCAAAGAAACTTGAAAATATGCGCCGTAAATTGTCGATTGTCACTTTGCTCAAATTTCTCAATCGTTGATTCTCTGCCAAATAATTACGAATATCATTCGTCGACATATCGGTAACATTTTTAACAACGCTCACAAAAAGTTTTTCTACCGAAGACTGATAATAATGCACCGTTTTTTCAGAACACCCTTCGATTTTCTTAGCAGCTAAAAACGCTTGAAGCAGCTCGCCATTTTCCCTTTTGCATTTTTCATCCGATGTCTCCTTGCGGATAAGTTCATACTCCTGCATACACTCTAAAAGCACACCGCCCAACTTCGCGATTTGCTCTTGTGATAAGAAACCGCCTACGGATTCTTCCACTGATTTGATAAATTGCTCTTTCATTTGCTAATGGATTTGTTTCCGTAATATAGCAATGTTCACAAATCCATAAATCATAATTTACCGACACTTGACCGTTCATCAGCAGAGGCAAAAGCTTATCACGCTGCTTAATCAAGTTATTATTCTCGATTATATTCTGGTCAATCATCAAGTGGTATTGCGCAACAATAGTATGAAATGTTTCAATTAATGGTTCTGGAACTTCAAACCAATAATTTGCCAAGAATACATCTGTTTGAAAATTCTTAATACCAGAGGTTTTACCTTCAAAATTAAACATGTTATCATTATCATAGAGATTTTGCCATAGATAATAGAAGTACTCTGAAAACTCTCGTTTCTTCATATTGAATGACTGACAGAAATTAGAACATACTAAAGCTCCTCCATTTCTTTCTATAACTCCGTTTGTTATCAAAGCGACTCTACCTGTCGCTTGAACTGGGCTTCCTCCAGAAATTTCAATCACAATGTCACCATCTTCTAAAAGTCGGTCAGAGTGTTTCGATGTAATATGTCTTGTGGGCACATCATTTAGCTTAATAATATCTGCGCCACGCACACAACCTACTTTGATTGTTCCATCTTTTGGCGTATCATATCCCCAATCTCCACCTTTATTTTTATCTATAAAGTCATTAAGTGTAACTTCTTTCCAGCCTTCGGGTATTTCTCTCTTAATCTTTTTGTTCCACACCATTTTGCCACCGCTTGATTTATACGGCCTGCCATCTTTGTTGGGAAAGTCAAACTGCACAAACCAGTAATCGTAGAGTTGCTTCGCCATCGCCTCTAAATTATGATTTAGCGCACGATAGACATTGTTTTGTTTACAACAAAAGTATGTTTCCCAAAAATAATGTTACCTTTGCACATAGAAAGAGTTATTTGACAGCATAGCACCGCAAATCGCTGAAAATCGCACGGTTTCCAACTCGTTACCGCTGTTTCTCAAATACTTCGTTAAATGTTTGTTTCTCAAATAGTTGTTTCAAACCACTGAAAATCTAAAATAAACTGTATCAGGTAGTAAAAATAGTAATTACCTTTAATACAGTTTATTTTACAATCTTTCTTAATCCTCGTCTTTTTTGGAATCTTGCTGGTTTCTGGGGATATTTATTTCTATTTTGTTTTTCCATTCCTCGGCGAGTATATTTTGACAATTTTCATACACGCTATGTATAATATTCATGCCTTTCTCCTTGGGAATCCTGATACTTTCCCCGACAATAAGCATGTCACTTATAGACGGATTCCCGTTGTTGTTTACAGAAGTAGCATGTTCACCATGATAACCGCTTTTACACAGTGTCAGGTCATAGGCCGGGGCGAGTAACCATTTGCCTGCTCTGCATATAAAGCTGAAATTTTTAGCATGGTCATCTTTATTATCTGTCAATACGTTGAAGACCATACGACGGAACATTTCTTCCACATCAGCAGGATTTTGGGTAAGATAGCCGGTAAGATGCAGCAGGATTTTATAATCTAATTTCGGTTGTCGGATGGATTCGTTCAGCAAGGCTCCTGCTGTGGCAATATGCAATCTTTCTTTTCCGGAGAGGTCGAATCGTTTACTGGCAAAATATTTACCTTCCAGCAGTTTGAAATCCGGTACTTGTATTTCGCATTTCCGGGCAGCAAGGTTATATTCGTATTCCATTTGTCCCATATCCTCAGGATCATACAAGTGACGGAATTTCACTAACCACGATCCTTGTTCATCCTTGAACAGGCATTTGGGACGGCAACCGCCGGAATTGCCGCTGTTAAAGTAAAGTATTTCTTCCCCTTCGTTTACTTGCTCTCCCAAAACTTCTAATGCCAGTTTCTGCAAGGAATCCAGTTCCGGTAAGGATTTATTTTCTCCGATATACGTTTCAGGAATGTAGCATAGTGCTCCCATCCCGGAATTACCGATAATACTGAGCCTTTGAACTGGAGTCATTGTACTGTCATCAATATTCCTTTTTTTGAGTAAGCGGTTGAGTAAATACCTGCCATATCCATCTGGCAGGCTGTCTTCGAAAATTCCGAAATTTCCATAAAAAGGTTCCGGCTTTGCAATAAACAGATCCGGTTTTAAGGGTAGTTCTAGAGGGGATATGGAAAACCCTGCGGTCAACCATTCTTTTTCATATTGGAAGGCACACCGAGTATTGTCAGGCGTCATTCTTAATTCGCCTACTTTTTGGTCGTGGTAAAATACGGCCAGTTTATCTGTCAATTTCATTACGCCCTCTCTTTCTGTTTTGGTTGCGGTGAATTCTGTCTAATTCCTGCATGGTGCTATATTTCGATTCTGCAAGCAGATTTTTAATTTCATCCGAATAGCCCAAGGCTTTGCAGAGAGCAACATAAGATTCCAGTGAGATTTTATGTACCTTTTCAAATTTTGCAATCGTAGATGCTGGTACTCCGCTTAATTGGGAAAGCAGGGCACGGGAGATATTCTTTTCTAACCTCCGTTTTTGCAGATTCCGGGAAAGCATCTGCATCAAATCTTCGACAGAATCTAGAGTAAAATCATATATAAAATTCATTATAATGTCTTTTATATTGAAATAATGGATGTAATCAATATTATTGTATTACTTGCAAAGATAATAAAATTCAGTAAAACAGAGTCTGAAAGTATACAACTTTTAATATGAGCATCAAATAAATCTAGTAAGCTCCAAAATTGAATTAAATAAGTATATTTTAGTTTAATATAACTGACTTTAGCTAATAATTACGATTCGCTTGATAATATAATAAAGTAATTTATATCTTTGTTAATGTGTGAGAATTTATCTTTTGTATGTGATAAGGTAGTATATAGTTGATGGAAAATAAAAAACAAAAAAATGATGATAAAGAAGGGATAAGAGGAGTGGCTTATCAGTGCCTTGTAGCTGTAAAATATGCTTTAGAATTAGAGCACTTTAACCTTTTGACCATTGAACATGAGGGGGATGTTACCTTTGATTCGAAACTTCAGATTGAAGTAAAACATCATGCCGATAAGCCTTCCATGGGGGATAAACACGAAGATTTTTGGAAGACGTTATATAATTGGTGTACTCAGGGGAAAGAATATGAACAGTTGATTCTGTATACGACTTCTCATCCTTCTTCGAGAGGTTCACTCTTAAGAGATTGGAATACATTAAGTATAGATAGGAGGCTTTATGCTTTGAAAAAGGTTGATTTTAATTATAATCTTGATTCTATTCATGAGTATTGCCTGTCAGCTATTAATTTGAGTATACTGGAAAATTTCAATCTTGATAAGCAAACGTTAGTACTCCTAAAATCATATAAGAATAAAGTATTTTCTAAAGATGCTCTGTTGAAGATTTTAAGAGAGAATCCTATATCAGAGGAAGAACAAGCTGTTGTTCTGAGAGAATGTAAGAATACAAATACTGAGGCATACAGGTGTTATAATTATTCAAGGTTTGTTTTATCTCTGGAGAAAGAAAAGTTACGTTCTGTTGTATCAAAGATACAAATAAAATGGAATCAGCCGATTGATGAGGAATTAGTGAATGAATTGGCTACTTCCAATAGATTGCGTATCATTCCGTGTCAGTCGGGAAATGAGTATCGAAAGCTGATAAAAGAAAAATTGGTCGGATTTATTGTGTCGAAAGTGATGGGTGAGGATCGATGGGAAGTGAAAGATAAACAGTTTTATGCGACTATCCAGGAGATAGGGAAAGATTATTTTCAAAAGAATTATGACCCTCTTTTTGATGAGTATTTAAATAAGAAGCCGGGCCCTGCTGATTATACGCTTTCTGAAGAAAAGAAATTTTTAGCGGAATTGAGACAGATTGAATGTGATGAGGATGAGGTAACAGATGCCTTGATTGACTATTGGAAGACCAATACATTGTTGGCTGAAGAAGATGAGAAGAATCCGGCGTTTTTCAATTTTGAGTATAAACCTTATAAAAACGAGGTAATGCATCCGAAGCTGATAAATAAAAAGAGGAGCATGTTGAATAAGCGAATGGATAAGAATGAAAATGCTTTGCATTTTTACAGAGATGCAAAGTGTATGAGTGTTCCTCCCTTTAAATCAATACCCGACTATCCTTATTTTATACATGGGACAATGCAGAATATAGTGGAAGATGATGAACTAAATTTTTCATGGTTGTATGAGTGAAAGGCTGATTCATAAAATGAATGTGAACCCTTTTTGGGGGAGTCTGATTCTCCGGGCTTTTTATCAGGGATATGGAAAATCGGAATGTCCGTTATTATATCATTATGTGATATTACCGATGGTACTGTATTCAGATTTGCGGGTAAAATTGATGCGTATTACTAAAAGGGCTACATTGTCTCACTTCCGGCATAATAATAAATTGGAATTTGTAGATTTTCAGCATAGAATTTGGCAACAAAAGCATTTGACGGATTTGTCATTGTTGGTTTTGACTAACCAGCAAA
Source organism: Odoribacter sp. Z80 (assembly GCF_009935865.1). Taxonomy (GTDB): domain Bacteria; phylum Bacteroidota; class Bacteroidia; order Bacteroidales; family Marinifilaceae; genus Odoribacter. Next base: position 277,335 of record NZ_QWEL01000002.1, on the reverse strand, counting down.
TTATTGATTTAAAGCAGAATGTTCAGATAAAACAAACGTTTGATTTTGAAAATTATTCTGCTGATGTGAAAGAATATTTCCGGGCTGCTTGCCGTTTGGGTGTTATGTTGAAAGAGGAGCCTGTCAAAGATGTGTATAAAATTTTAAATGTCATTCCTTAATGAAAGCGTGTATTAAAGGAGTTGCTGTTTTCCGGGCTGCCGGAGGAGACGGCAAAAGATACCTGGAGTTAGGGCCAGGGCTGAATATTATATCCGGGCATTCTAAAACCGGTAAGAGTGCTATCATGGATATCATCGACTGGTGTTTGTGTGCAGAGAAATGCAATGTACCTAAAGGTGTTATCACTGATTTTACGAAAATATATTCGCTTTTGATAGAATTGAATGGACAGACTCTTTTGATCGGGCGCAGGGATGAAAAGTTAGGAAAAAACTATGTTTTTGTTAAACCGGTGAATTCGGAGTTAACAATCAGGGATGTTGTGTATGATGATTTTGAGGCTACTTATTTTATAAAGAGGGATGAGGCTTTGAAAGAAATCAACAGATACATAGATTTGTCTTTAAGTGAGAACGCGTTGGAGTTGGGTATTGAGGGGAAGGTCCCCAGAACGGATATCCGGGATTCTTTGTGTTATGTTTTGCAGCATCAGACAACCTTGCCTAATAGCAGGGAGCTTTTTTATCTGAAACCGAATCCCAAACATTTTCCTGTATTGGCTGGGTGGTTTGGACCGGAATATTACGTGGTTTTAGGGTACGTGGATAAATTGAAAAAGAATATAAAGGCTTTGGAGATAAAGCAGGAAACTGCCTTGAAAAATAATAAACCGTTAATACAGAATTTATTTAATGCTTTAAGGAGATATTATGCTTTGATTGGAAAAGAATTTTCTGAGAACTGGACTGTGGAGGAAGTGGAAGAACGTGTTCGTAATCTGGAAGAGTTTAAAAAGGAAGAGTTTAATGATAAAATCTTAGAACGCCAGGAAGTTTTAGGAGAACGGATGGAGCGTTTAGGGGCAGACAAGTTGACCCTGGAGCAGAAACTGCAAAGAGTTTGCCAGCATAAAGAACAAGGAGAACATTATAGCGATTTCATTAGAAAGTATGAGCAACGGACTCAATTGTTTGGTGTCCAGCGGGACTATGTGTGTCCTATATGCGGAAAAGAAAATGAAGAACTTTCGATTGAAGCTTTAAATATATTGCAGGCAGGGGATTGGTTAAAAAAAGAACTGTGTTCTTTCCCTGAATACAAAGAAAAATTTGATCAGGAAGAGAAAGAAATCCGGAAACAATTAACTGCATTGAAAGCAGAATTAGCAGTTTATACAAAGGAATATAAGGTGAATAAAGAACTGATCGAAAAAATAGTAACACAGAAAAATCTGAATGAAATACGTTTAAAGGCACAATGGAAAGTGATGTCGGAATATGAAATATATTGTGACCGGAAGGTTGACTTTGATGAAAAAGATTTGGACTTACAAAAGGGAGAATTAGAAAAAGCAAAGGAGAGATTGAAGACCTATAATGTTGGTGAAAAATATGTCTATGAAAAAAGCCGGTTGCAAGATTATATGAATATTGTGATTGATTCTCTTGATTTTGAACATACTCCTCCTGAATTACGGTTTGAGTTGAATCCTGAAAAAGACGATTGTTTCCAATTATATCATAATGAGTTGAATGATGAAAGAATATTTCTCCCGCAAATCGGAAGTGCTTCTAATTCTATTGCCTGTCATGTCGGATTATTTCTGAGTTTTTTGCATTATTTTTCAGTAGAGAAAAATTCTAAGGTTCCGGGTATTTTGTTTTTTGACCAACCGAGTCAGGCCTATTTCCCAAGTGGAACGGATAATAAAGATTTGGAGAAAGTAGCGCAGATTTATGAGACAATATTAAAAGTATTACAGGAAACGGAGCAGGATGCAGGTTTTCTGCCTCAGGTTATTGTAGCTGACCATATCCGGGATTTGGGAGAACAAAATGTACAGTTGTATGAGCACTATTTCAGGGCAGATTGGAGGGATGGACGGGCTTTTATTTAGAAATATCTGAAGGATGGAATGTTATCCTGTTTTTAATCGGTTTGTTTTTGAGAGCTTTTTCGGAGTTGAAACAGCCGGGAATTACGTGACCCTGTGTGTGGATGAGAAATGTTTGCAGGACTTTTGCCGGCAGGAGAATATGGCTTTAGAAGATTTCTACAGGGATATAGAGCATTCTGTTTTGTTTAAGGAGGACTGGGGATGGGTGGAAAAAGAGATAGAAGCGGAAATACCTCTTTTCTTAGGACTGATAGCCTTGCAGGTTTTTGCTGCTTATCAGATGCGGGAGGGGGAAGTGACGGAGAAAATTGTGACGGAAAGAGCTTATAATGAACGGCTGAAAGAATTGTTGAAAATACCAGATAACAATCAGCTTCAAAAATTATATTCCCGTTATCAGGAGAGAATATGGGAAAAATTGAAAGTCTGGAGTGAGAGCAGACAAATGTTAATGCGAATCCCCGAACCTAAAACCGGATACGGGCGTTTTGTACAGTATCCTTTATCTCAGGCATTACTCAACCGGAATGATTTGGAGCATTTACCTTTGGTGTTCCGGAAAAGGGGACTTCAGGCGGGGGAGGACCTGGACCTTTCTGATTTTAAGGCTTTGTGGGGTGAATCGGTTGAATCGAATCTCCTGCCCCGGCATTTTTATAGAGTAAAAAGCCAGTTAAAAGAAAATGGGGAGGAAGAAGCCCTATGGCGGCAAATGTTTGCCTGTTATACCCAATGGGATGGGGGAGTTCCGGAAGAAAATCAAAAGGGAAATAAGACAGGGTATAAAAAAGGAGGACAAACAGAGCATTCCAGAAAGTATTGGGTGGTTGATGAGAATTTCAGTTCTCTGACCTTGAGGAAAAATAATGATTCGGAAATAGTGGCGGATATTACGCTGGATGATTCGCAACTTTGGGAAAAGATAAGTCAATATGTTTCCTTATCAGTGAACGGACAGCTTCGGTTTACCAGGGATAAGATTTATAATGATTGGATAGAATGCAGGTATTTTACAGAAGGAGAAGAAGGATTGATTTTGAGCAAAAGAATGCTTTTTATGCAAGATATTGTTCAAGAGGAATATCAGATTAAGAAAATAGCAAATGACCGGTATTTCTTGTATCAGATTTTGATTTCTTCAAAAGAAGTTTGTGAGGGACGATTCAAAAATTATTTTTCTGTATCCGCAGCAAAAATCGAGTTTGTGGGTGGTTTGAGGATTGGCAGAAAAATCTGGATGGAAGGAGCCGGGCCGTTAGTCCGAGTGGCAAATAATAAAAGGGTATGGTTGAATGGGAAACGAGTGACTCCGGATGAGAATGGAACGTTGTTTTTTACCTTTTCACCCTTGGGAGATTATACACTTGTGGTGGAAGATCATACCCCGGTGTGTTTTTATATCAGGGAACCCGAGCTACAGACGGAGTATGTAAATAAGGGATGGAAAATATCAAGGGATAGTCCTCCTTTTTTGTATTCGGATAAGGATTGGTGTATGCTGGGAATGGGTATGCATGAACGTTTGATGGAGCAGGAATCTGTCTATCGTTCGTGGTTGGAGACAGTTATAAATAGAAGACCGGGAAGATATTCTTCCCCTTTGATGAAAACACAATTTAATCGGCGTAAGTATGGGAAAAAGTAAGGTTGTCGGCATTGTAGGCAAACATTTAAATGGTGGCTGCTGCCGGATTAAGGTAGTTGCTTTGGAACAGGAAAATAAGAAAATTCAACTTTTGAGTACCGAAGAAGCAACGGAACTTTTTCCGGGGATAGGACATGTTTTCGGGATTTCTTTTTTTACAAAGTATAATTTTGAAGAAGGTGATTTTATTCGTTTTGATTATACCGTGAATACAAAATTGGAAGAAGGTGATGAAGGTAAGGATAAATACGTATTGTGTGGTGAAGTGGAGACATATTCTGTTTTCAAATTATTCCGGTTAGAGAATCAGATGGATTTTAAGGCTGAATATGTGATTGATTTGCAAAAGCTGAGTATAGATTTCAATGGCTATGAGGGCGATTTCTATCTTTATACAGATAAATATTTAATTGGTAAACTGCGCATAAAATCCGGAATCATATCACCTGCCTATAAAAAAAGAATCCGGATGTGGGATTTGGATACTTGTCTTATTTATGATGGCAAAAAGGAATTGAGATTGCTGAAGGAACCGGAAAGTGAGTATATTGTACTGGATGCTATGACGAATACGCAGTTGTTTGAATGGTTCAGGGAAAGAATAAAGGAAAGGGAAGTAGTCAAACGTTTGGATGAAGAAACGGAATGGAGAAAATATTTTCCGGATTTGTTTGGGAATGTAAGTACGGAAGATGCGGAATTGGAAAAAGTGAGGTGTGAGCGGATATTGAAATTGTGGGAAGAGATAGATTTGAACCAAAAGGAGATTCAAAGCCTGATTAATTGTTCGGATGAGATAAAACAGCTATTTCAGCATAATATGCAGGTTTATAAGGAGGAGTATCAGCGGGAATTTGATAATGAATTGGAAGATTTGAAAGAGGAAATAGAAAATCAAAAGAAAATTGCAGAGCAACAGAAGAATAAATGGCAGAAAGAGATTGCTCAAAAAGAAAAAATGGTGTCAAAGTTGGAAGGGAAAATAAAAGAATTGAACAATGAAGTTTCTTATGTTGTGGATAATAAGCAACGGTTATTGCAGGATTTTAAATTTTTCCAGGAAAGTGCATTGGGAACTGTAGGAGGAAAGAAGTCTTATTTATTGGAAGAACTTATTCCGGAGGTAAAGGCAGTGGAATTGCTGAGTCGGGATGAGATAGAAAGACAGTTGGGAGGTTTCCTGAAAGAAAGAGGCCAGGCCGTACGGGATCAGGATTTATTGCTGGATACTTTTTTATACTATAAGGCCATGTTGGTGGGAGATATAGGTTATGGACTTGCTTTGTTGGATTTGGTGGGTAAGGCAAAATATATGATTCGTCAGGTGGAGCCGGATTGGATTCATTTTGAGCAATTATGGGATGGGGGTTTAGGTGAACTTTGGGAATCCTGTTATGCTTGTCCGGATATGATACATTTGTTTATATTGGAAGATATTAATCTGTCTGCTCCGGAATGTTATGCTCGTCCGCTATTGGATTGCATAAGCGGTGTACGCAGAACGATTCCTTACGGTGCGACTGCTTTCCCCGATAATCTGCGTATTGTTGCAACGGTTGCTCCCGTGCAAATGCCGGAAATCGGTTTACCTCTTTACGGGATGATTTATAAAAACTGGGGAGCCTGGGGTTTTAAACAGCGGGAGAAGCAGGAGGAAATATGGGAAGGTAAGCCGATAGATAATGCTTGGCTATCTTATGGGAATTTTAAGATATTGAGAGAAGAGGTCCGGCCCCGGCAATTGAAAACAGAGACGAATGACGAATTGAGCGTAATACTGGAAGATAAATGATAGAACCGGAACAATTACAAGGCCTGTTTCTGAAATGGATGGAACATTGGGGTATACGTTCCTGGGAGCAAATCAAGGGGGCATGTAGCGATTTGGCTCAGGCATACAATATACCCCTTCCAAATGTATTGGCTGCTGTATTTTATCCGCTTTTCCGGACCGGAATAATTGAATTTGCGGGAGAGGGTAAATATGCAAGGACATTACCTTGCTTAGTGTATAACAAACCGGAAAATAGAGGAATTGCTGTGAATATACCGGAAAATATGAAAGCAGAAATTGCAGCAAAATATAAAGTTTACGGAGAAAGTCCGGGATTATTTCGTTTGGTGGCGGGGAAAGAGGAGATTAGGAAATTGGGTCAGGAATGGAACGTGAGGACCAGTCCGGTGGAGGTATTGCCTATGTTAAGTCAATATCCGGTGTTGGAAAATGTGATAAAGAGCTTTGAAAAAAGGGAGGTTGTATTGAAATATAGGTATTGCTCCTATAGGTTTGCATGGGATTGGGTAATGGAAAGTGAAAACTTGAAGCCGGGAAGATATAAGACTTCGAATGAAGATGGAACACGGGAGTATTTTGCCGGTTTCGATAAGGAATGTTATGAAATCCCTGCCAGACAATGGAATTCGGAAGCAATGAATGTGGTGGAATGCTATTTGGCTTTGTATGAACAGAGGTTGACGGTGGAATATGAGCAGAAAAAACAGGAATTGGTTTTTCAAGGTACCCGTTATTTACCTGTTACATTGGAACGGTTGTTACGCCTTGCTTCTCTGCATTTGGAGAAAGGTGTCGTTGAAGCCAGGAAAAATATCCGCTTTAGTTGTATTACTCCAAAAATGTGTACTCAGTTAGAGCGGATTTTGGGCTATGCTGTTTCAATCCTGTGAATTATTTGAAGAGGATAAAATGATGTTTAAATCCGGTTTTTGTATAGATAACCGTTTAAAATTACTGATCCCTTTCAATGTTTTAATGGTCTTTAAACAAAGAGCATAAGAAAATATTAAAAAAGTCGGTGGACTTAACAATAAAATTATAATCGTATGAAAAATCCGTATAAAATTTGGGAAACCCTAAAGGATATGTACCTGAGATATATAGAGGTAGGACTGCCTTTGGCTGATGAGGGACTGGCGCGGGAACGCCGGAAGTTATATGAAGTACCGGGTGTGATTTGTCAGCCTCCGATTATTGAACTGGTTCCCAAATACCCTGAAGGTGATACGTTGGAACTTGTTTGTCAGCAATCAGGAATTGGTTCCGATTTTGCCGATTTTGCAAGGAAAGGATTGTTTGCGGATATAGACGGGAACCCCAGAAAGCTGTATAAGCACCAGGCTGAGGCTTTAGTGAATGCAATCGGTGCAAGAAAACACATCGTAGCTACGACGGGAACCGGTTCGGGTAAGACAGAATGTTTCCTTTTGCCTGTTATTTGTGATTTAGTGAACGAATCAAGACAATGGCAAGAGAAGCGGACCCGGGCAGTCAGAACATTGATTCTATATCCGTTGAATGCTTTGGCGGAAGACCAGATGATTCGTTTGCGTAAAGCCTTGAACAGTAAATCCGCGACGGCAGGAGGTGCCCGGGATTGGCTGGATGAGCACCGGAATGGACATCGGTTTTATTTCGGGAGATATACGGGATTAACTCCCCGGGGAGAGGGTACTGATTATGAAATTGCAAATCGGGAATACAGGGCTGCCTGTGAAACGGCCGGTGAAGCAAACAATGAAGAACTTTTGTATCATGTTCCTTGTACTGAAGCAGATTCGGCAGAGCTCTGGGAGCGGAAAACGATGAAGAAGACCCCGCCTGATATATTGATTACTAACTACTCTATGCTGAATATTATGCTGATGAGAAAAGAGGAGGCTCCGATTTTTGAAGCAACAAAGGCGTGGTTACAGGAAGATTCTTCGCATATATTCCATTTGGTTGTGGACGAAATGCACACTTACCGGGGAACGGCGGGGACAGAGGTGGCTTATTTGTTAAGGCTTTTGTTGGACCGTTTAGGCTTGACCCCGGATTCACCGCAGGTACAGTTTCTGGCTTCGAGTGCATCCATGCAGGATAATGAAAAAACAAGGGCTTATTTGAGCGGATTTTTTGGAGTGCAGGATAAGGAACGTTTTCAGATGTTTTATAATCCTCCTTATGTTCCTGTCGATGTTCCCTCCGTGGAGCTGCCAGTCCGGGAGTTGATTCAGCTTTCCGCTGAAAGCTGCGATATCGGTGAACAGGAGGCTATCATGCATTTTTTAGAGCAAGTGAAATGTGATACCTTGTGGGACTGCGTACGGAAATATGCTGTTCCTGAATATTTAAAAAAAGTACTGGAAAATGAAGAACGACAGTTAGTACCCAAAAAATATGATGAAATGGCAACCCTTTTGTTTTCGGGTATGGGGTTGAATGAAGCGAAAGCAGCCCTGGAAGGATTTTTAATTCTCTTGTGTACTGCTCAAAATGCAGCCGGGATGGCCGTACAACCTATCCGCATGCATAATTTTTTCAGAAACATAGAAGGATTGTGGGCCTGTTCCAATCCCCGTTGTTCTGCTGTTGCAGAAGAATTCAGGTCTTCGGAAAGGAAAATCGGGAAATTGTACCGTTCTCCTCAAACCTTTTGCGAATGTGGTAGCGTGGTATTGGAAGCGGTGATTTGCCGGAATTGCGGAGAAATGTTTTTAGGGGGATATGCGGCAGAAGAGCACGGACATACTTATTTGTCACCGGATCATATAGAAACAGATGAACCGGATAAATATTACACCCTTTGGCCTCGTAGTCAGGAATTACCGGAAAAAGAAAAGTGGGTAAAATGTAATTATGATTCGGAATTTGGAACTGTCAAAATGAGCAGGGATGGGAATTGTGGTGTTTTTATCTCCGACAAAGATTATCCCGTAAAATATCCGGAGATATGTCCTTGTTGCGAAACAAGCTATCCTGTAAAGGATAAGCACACCCTTACTCCGCTTGGCCAGTATAATACGGGTGTACAGAAAGTAAACCAGATATTGGCTGATGCATTGATTCGGGTATTGTCAGAAGAGGAAAGGAAACCGGCAAAGCTGGTTTTGTTTTCTGATAGCCGCCAATCTGCGGCGAAATTGTCTGCCGGGGTTGAGTTGGATCATTACCGGGATATTCTCCGGCACATTGTTTTAAATTCACTGGAAGCACAGGATGCTTCTTTGATTGTATTGAAAAAGGTGAGGGATAAGGGAGAGGAGGCTTTGTCGGAGGAGGAGAAAGTGGTTTTGGAGCGGATGGAAGAAATTCATCCAAGATTGGTGTTACAAGTTTTCCGTTATCACAAATTGTCTGCTGCGGAAAGGGAGAATGTGGATAAACAGCTAAAGGCTGGTATAACTCCTTTGTATATTATCGGGGACAAGGTCCGGCAACAGTTATTAAACCTTGGTGTAAATCCGGCAGGACCGCATCCGAAATACCAGGAAAGCGGGAATATGAAATGGAAGGATTTGTTTGTATGGGAAAAGGGAAAAGCCAGCGGACCTTTGGAAGGCCGGGAAACCGATTTTTGGAACCGTATTGTCCGGCGTTGTTCTATCGAACAATTGATTACCGTGTTTGCTCATAAAAACAGGTCGTTTGAGGCGTTGAAATTAGGATATATGACTTTGAATCTGACGGGTGAAGACGAAACTTTCCGGCAGTTTGCCGATGTGGTCGTACGATTATTGGGTGAAAAATGGAGAATTAGCGGTCATGAGTCCAGGTATCGTTCGGGTGCATTCCCACGCCAGGTGATTCGTTATTCAAAGGCTGTTTATCCTCAGGACGGTTATTATCGAAAAACAGACCGTCATCATCTGAATAAATTGCAGGATATATTGTTGAATAAGAATATAATTGAACAACAGGAAGTCCGTTTGACCGGAGAAGGGCTTTTTTTTAAAAAGGCGGAGGAAGGCGATCCGGTTTGGATATGTCCTAAGTGTAAAACGGTACATTTGAATCCCTCTTGTGGAGTATGTTGTAACTGCTTTGCAAAATTAGGGGCGGCGACGGTGCTTAGTGAGAAAGATATAAAAAATACGGATGATTATTATGTGTATCTGGCAACGACGGCAAAACCTTATCGTTTGCATTGTGAGGAACTGACCGGACAAACTTCCAGACTGGATTCCATGCAGCGGCAACGGCAATTCCAGGGAATATTCCTGAAAAATGAGAAACCCGAAGTGGACGAAATAGATTTGCTAAGTGTCACGACGACTATGGAAGCCGGAGTAGACATCGGTTCCCTTTCTGCTGTAATGATGGGGAATGTCCCGCCACAGCGTTTTAATTATCAGCAGCGGGTCGGACGTGCGGGTCGGCGTGGACATGCTTTGTCGGTGGCGTTGACGGTGGCAAAAGCCAATAGCCATGATATGACGCATTATATACAAACCGAGAGAATGGTAGCTGCCCAACCAAGGGACCCGTATCTGGAGTTGAGGAGTAGTGATATAGCCCGGAGAATGGTGGTGAAACAGATGTTGAATAAGGTTTTCACAGGTTTCGACAGACCGGGGCGTGAAAATGATAATGTACATGGTCAGTTTGGTCTTGCTGCAAAATGGAGGGAAAATAGAAGTCTGGTAATCAGTTGGATTGGAACCAATCAGAAAGAAATCAAAAGAATCATTGAGGTGGTATGTCGGCAAACTAATATTTCCCGGGCGGATAAGCAAAACATCGAGAAATTTATTGGTAATGATTTCGTTTCCGAAGTAGACCGTATCTGTGAAGACAGCAAACACTATCCGCAACAAGCTTTAAGTGAACGTTTGAGTAATGCCGGTTTGCTTCCCATGTTTGGTTTCCCTACACGGACACGTTATTTGTATGAATGTGCTCCGAAAGTATGGCCGCCGGAACATGTGATTGACCGGAATCTGGATTTGGCTATCAGTACTTTTGCTCCGGGGTGTGAGGTCGTGAAAGATAAAAAGGTTTTCAAGTCCGTAGGCTTTGTACACTACGAACCCTATCGCGGTGCAATTTCAGAAAAAAACGGATTGAATGAGTTGAATACGAAAGTTTATTTGTGTAAGAATTGTGGATTCACTACGGTGAAAGAAATGGATCGTATCGTCTGTCCTACTTGTCAGACGAGAATGGAGGAGGCGAAAGTTTGTTCTCCTTTGGGCTTTTGTGTAGATTACGATAATCCGTCACAGGATTTTAATGGAATATTTGAATGGACCTCCCATGCGAGCGGGATTTGCCTCGATGCTGATTCGAAAATGGAAACGGAACGGATTGTGGACCAACTGAAGATTTGTACCAATAAGATTCCGGAAACAGGTTTGGTACATCAGATTAATACCAATGACGGACAATTGTTTCCAATCGGCAAGTTAAAAAATAGTTCCGGACGTTTTTGTTCTTCGGAAATACTTCCGGGCCGGGTTGAGAATTGTGAAAACTATGCTTTGATTGCCAGTAAAACCACTGGGGTATTAGTGGCTACGATTGCTTCTGTAGATCAGTATATTGATTTGAATCCTTTGGCAGAAAATGTAAATCATAAAGCGGTAAGGGCTGCTTATTTATCCTGGGGATATTTATTACGTAAGTCGGTTTGCGATTGCCTGGATATAGAGTCGAATGAACTGGACCTGGGTTTCCGTATTGCTAATAAAGAAGGGCAGGTGTTTTTTGTGGAACGGCTGGAAAATGGAGCCGGTTATTGCAATTATCTGAACAGTGATGCGAAAATTGCACGGGAAGCTTTGATTGACCCACTCCGTGTGGATGGGCGGCTTTATAAAGAATTGGTACTTGAAAAACATGGTGAAGAATGTATGGGTTCTTGTTATGATTGTCTGAGGGATTATTATAATCAGGAGTTTCATTCTGTGCTGGATTGGCGGTTGGCTTTCGATATGGCCCGTTTGTCCCAGCAATCGGGAAGTGAAATTTCCTTTAATATAGTTTATTGGAAAAAGTTTATAGAGAAAATAGCAACAAAGGTTGCACAGAAATATAAGGGAACTGTGAACAAGATAGAATCAGGATTATACTTGATTGAAAGTAAAAATAAAAGATGTCTTTTAACTCATCCTTTTTGGAGTAAGGAATACGTGGAAACTTTAAAAAGGAAGATTGACGGAGACGTCAGTAGCCTTTCTGTATTCGATGCTATGAGGAGAGGACGGTAATTTTTGTTATAAAAGAGGGGAAGAATATTAATTTATTTTTAGAAATTGGTCGAACACCTCAAAAATCCGGGTATGTGAACATTGAGGATTTTCCTTTGTGTTTTTTAATAATTTATGGCCGTTTTGAATAGCCTTGTTGAGCTTATCCCGAAGCGTTAAATATACATTGTTTGAGGTATAATATTTTTCAGTTTTCTCATAATCCTCAAGCCGTCCTTTTTTTCTTAATTCGGTGATAACTTCGTTGCAGGTACTCCTAATCTTTATTAAGAGAGTTGTGTAGATATAATTAGGTTGTCTTGCATACAAGACAAAAATAGCTTATATTTGTCCTGTATGCAAGACAGATGTAGCAAGATGGACAAAAATATTTTAAAGTCAGTCATTACAGATAATCAGGTAGAGGTTCCGAAATATCAGGTAATACCGAGGAATTTCACTTTTGAGGAGTTTGGGAATTATGTTTTTGTGGGTATTCGGAGGGCTGGAAAATCTTTCTTGCTTTATCAGCGAATGCAACAATTACTGGCGCAGGGAATTCATTGGGATGAGATGCTTTACGTTAATTTTGAAGATGAGCGTCTTGTCGGCATGTGTTTGGAAGATTTGAATTTGCTTTTGGAAGTACATTTGGAAATGTATGGAAAGAAGCCCATCCTTTTTTTGGATGAAATTCAAAATGTTGCAGGTTGGGAAAAATTTGCCCGCCGTCTGGCTGATACCAAACACCGGATTTATATTACCGGAAGTAACGCTAAAATGTTGAGTCAGGACATACAAACTACTTTAGGCGGACGTTATATTCCGATTAATGTTTACCCGTATAGTTTTAAGGAGTTCCTGAATGCAAATCATATCAGGGTGGATGATCGTTCTTTGTTTGCGACTGAAACCAGAGCGGAGATATTGAGAAAATTCAATGATTATTTTTACTATGGCGGATTTCCTGAAGGAGCAGAATTTTCAGCCAAGCGTGATTATCTGACCAGTGTTTATCAAAAGATCTATTTAGGGGATATTGCAGCCCGCCATTCGGTGGAAAATACTTTTGCGTTGCGTGTGTTGTTTAAAAAGTTGGCTGAAAGTGTAAAGCAACCTATGTCATTTACTCGGGTTGCTAATATCGTTTCCTCGACAGGGGTAAAAGTCGGTAAAACAACTATCATCAATTATATTGAATATGCGAAAGATACTTGGTTGATTTCTTCCATCCAAAATATAGCGGGTAAGCTTGTTGACAAAGAAACTAATCCTAAGTATTATTTCACAGATAACGGGATTCTGAATCTTTTTTTACTTGACGGAGAAACTTCATTGCTGGAAAATCTCGTTGCCATCAATTTGTTACGTAAATATGGACGAAATGATGCCGTGTTTTTTTATAACCAGGCAGTTGAAGTGGATTTTTATATTCCGGATGAAGCGGTAGCTATTCAAGTTTGCTATAATCTTGATAATAGTGATGGTACTTTTGACCGGGAAATAAGTGCTTTATTGAAGCTATCGAATGTGTTGGAATGTAAAAAATTAATGGTGATCACGCGTGATTCCGAACAAGTCCTAGAGATAGACCATAAAGTCATCGAGATTATTCCAGTTTGGAAGTGGCTCTTGAATTTATGAAATGGTATATTATTCATTTCACTCATTATTTATTCTTAAAGCAGGTGGAGAAGTCAAGGATTTTTTTTGATTTTTGTTATAATAATCTATCCAAATATTTTTCCCAAGTTTGTTTAAGGTTGTCTTGTATAGATGATATTCCGGGGCACATATTTTGTTTAAGAATGGAATCAATTTGCTGATAGATTTCCTGAACTAGGTTACTGTATTCATTTAGCCAAAGTGATAATGAATCTTCCGTTGTTATGGAGTCATACCAATCGTACAATTTTTGACAACGAAGTTTTGTTATATGCTGTGTTTGCTGAACGATTTGATTATAGATATTGATGGATTGAGAATGATGTTTACTATTTTGTTTTAATCCCCAGTGATATCCGAGTAGTAAACCACCCGTAGTTAGAATTGTAATTAAAAGAATGGATAAATAGGGTAAATATTTATTCTTTGAATGGAACAAATGAATGATTTCGTCTGTGCTTGTGTAACGTTGGATAGGATGTTCAGAGGTACAACGTCTGATTATCTTGTGTACGTGTGGAAGTTTTACATGAGTCGTTTGTATGATTTCTTCTAAAATTATCCCGATAGAATATATATATTTCCCCTCGCAAAATAAGGGAGAATCTAATCATGTTATTAATCTTAGGACGTGGCTATTAGAACCGAATAGTTTTTTTCAGTTTGCATGCAAATTGCATGTATAAGGAAAAAAGAAAAGCAGTTACATTTTTTTGTAACTACTTGATTTTTAATGTAGTCCCACTTGTACCTCAAAACATTAATCTATCTAAACTTATATATACTTATTATATGCTGTAAATCAGATTTATATGAAAATACTGCATGTTTGAAATAAAACAAAGTTTTGCAAAATACAGAAAATGTTTTGCAAATGTTCTGCAAAACATTAAATTTGTACAAAGCCCAAAACCTTTCAGACATGGCCACATTAAACTATTACATCAGAGTATCAAAAAAAAGCGAACACGCCACCATTCGCGCCTACTTCTCTGCCCATCGCGGCACAACCCTCTATGCTCAGACCCCCTACATCATCCCCGTAAAAGCTTGGGACAGCGAAAAATCCACCATCAGCCAAAAAGCCAAATACGACAACACCTTCACCCACCAGGCAGCCCAGCAAATCATCGACCACTTAAACGAAATCGAGCGTCGTGTCTTTGCCAAATTCAATGCGGACAACCAAAACTTCCCGAAAAAATGGTTACAGGACATCATCGACCAATACACAGACGAACAAACCCGTCCCCTCATCGAAACCTTAAAACCCGAAACACTAAACGAATACATCGCCCGTTACATCCACGAAATGGAATCCGGCAAGCGTAAAGCCATCAAAAAAACAAAATACGGCCAATACGAAATCAACTACGCCAAAGGCACAATCAAAAACAAAACCTCCTTTCAGACCGAATTCAACAACTTCCAGAACCTCCGGGGCAAAACATACGACTTCAACGACATAAACATGCAACTATACCGGGACCTCGTCGACTACTTCAACAACAAACAATATTCACCAAACACCACCGGGAAACACATCAAATCACTAAAAGAAATCATGGCGGCTTCCCGTGAGGAAGGATTGCATACAAACTTCCAAACCTTGCAAAAAGGCTTTAAAATCATGAGCTGCGAATCCGACACCATCTACCTCACCCACAAAGAAATCGAAGCCATCGAAAAACTCGACCTAAGCGCGCCCAAAGATGCCCAGCTTGACATATGCCGCGACATCTTCCTGGTAGGAGTAGAAACACTCCAACGCTACTCCGACTACCATCGCATAAACAAAGAAAACATCATCACCCTCCCCAACAAAACAAAAGCCATCACCCTCCGCCAGCAAAAAACAAACGCAAAAGTTGTAATCCCATGCACACCGCGCCTCACCCGAATCCTGGCAAAATACCGGAATGAGCTCCCGCGCACCTACAGCCAAATGCTAAACGACAACATAAAACTCATCTGTTTACGGGCAAAAATCACACAAAAAATAGAACACACCACCATAAAAGGAGCCAAAAGACAAACACAAATCATTCCCAAATACACCCTCGTCACCACACACACCGCCCGTCGTACAGGAGCCACACTTCTCTACTTAGACGGAATGGACCTGCTTTCAATAATGAAATTCACCGGCCATCAAACCGAAACCGAATTTCTGAAATACATACGTGTCACCGCCGAAGAAAACGCCATCCGTTTCAGTAAAATGAAATACTTCAACAAAACCACTTGAAAAAACAACATCCCCCTAAAACCATGCAATCAACCGCCAGCCCCCCTGATGCACGCCGGGAGGGCGTGCATCAGCATACCATCACATCCTGTAGGAGGTCCGCCAAACTCCTTCAAAACCATCGTTTGGAAAAACTAACCTCCTAAATAACAAACCTATGAAAACCCTCAACAAAACCCTTTGCTTCCTCAAACTCGTCACCCTCCTGACCGACAAACTCAACGACATCGCAACCCGGAAAACAAAAACACCCCTGACATTCAACACCTGCCTACACACCCTCACACTCGCCCAATTCCTCCACCACCTCCAAACCTGCTCAGCTGAAACCATATCCGCCGAAATCATCGAACTATGCCTCACAACCACCCAACTTCTTCTCTTCTTCAAACTACTCGACAGCCAGATAAAACACACCGCAACACAAATCGGAAACATCCGGCATCAATGGACAAACCCCAACCTCCATACCAGCCTCTCAGCCGACCAACACACCCAGCTCGACCGCATCATTACCCTCATCGCTGACACCTACAACCACATCCGGCCCACAATCGACCAACTCCGTTCCCTCTCCGGTCTTCCGGACAACCTGCCCGACCTCCCGCCGGCAAAACCCCACTTCAACCGTTATGCCTTCCAGGCCTCCGAACCACAACACCTCCACACCCTGCTCATCCGACACCAACTCATTCCGCCAACCACACCGCCCCAAACCACAGCATACATATTCTACGGCATCGGCACCTCAGCCTCCTGGCAACCCATCCTCTGGCTTCACACCGTCGCCGAACTATCCTACTTCATCGACATGTTCTTCGGAATATCCGACCAGCGCGACAAATGGCGCACCGCACACCTCTGCTTCTGCAACAAAAAACACCGCCCCTTCAACTACAACTCCCTCCGGGGAAAACAATACAACTACCTTTCAAACCGCAACTCCGAAACCCTCCGCACCATCGACCAGATACGGAACTGCCTCAAATAACATTGCAACCCATTGCAGCATATTGCACCTCCTGCTGCAATGGATAGCTATTCATATCCCCTCCGTTCTTCCATTCTTTTGTTCCACAACTTTAAAACTCAAGTTATGGAACAATCAATCATCATCCCCGTATCCCTCGGCGACCTCAAACAAATCGTCACCGAAGCAGTCAACCAGGCCCTCACCGGCACCCTCCACCAATTCATCCCCGACGAAAAACGCTACCTCACCCGCAAAGAAGTAGCCGAAAAATTCCACGTCACCCTCTCCACCGTCCACGCATGGATTAACTCCGGAAAAATACAGGCCGTGAAAATCGGTCGACGAACCCTTTTCGACCTCTCCGAAATCGAAAACGCCGCCTCACCCAAATACAAACGACTCCAAAACACCTAAGCCATGAACACCTATCGCTACAAACTCCAGCCCTACGACGGCATCTCCTCCCGCTTCACCTGTCCAGCTTGTGGAGCCACCCATCGTTTCGTCCGCTACATCGACACCCTCACCGGTCACATCCTCAACGAAAAAGTAGGACGCTGCGAACGCATCCAATCCTGTGGTTACCACTACACCCCACGCCAGTACTTCCACCACCTCCGCCGTCTTGGAATCACCCCGCCGCCTGTTGCCGCCGTTCCCTCGCCTCCGGAAGACAAACCGGACACCTTTTCCACCATCTCCTCCGTACTGTTCACCACCTCTGCGCTCGCCTCGCAGCCCGAACAAACCGCGCTCCTCCGCTTCCTCGCCGACCGGCTTCACCTCTCTGCCGCTCAACTCCGCCAGCTCATCGACACCTACCGGCTCCAGTCCGCCACCTATGGCCGCATCATTTTCCCTCAGATTGACGCCGCCGGCTACTGCCGTACAGCCAAAATCATGGCCTACAACCTGGCTACCGGACACCGCATCAAAGACCGCGCCGGCTCCTTCAACTGGCTCCACCGCATCCTCATCTCCCAGGGGAAACTCCCCCGCGACTTCCGCCTCCGCCAATGCCTTTTCGGAGAACATCTCCTCCCGGCACATCCCCTTAAACCCGTCGGAATCGTCGAAAGCGAAAAAACAGCACTCATTTGCTCTGTCACCTACCCAAAACTCCTTTGGCTCGCCACCGGGGGCAAATACAACTTCACACCCGACCGCTTCCTGCCGCTCTCCGGACGCATCATCAACGCCATACCCGACGCCGGAGCATATCGTTTCTGGACCCTCAGAGCCAAAACCATCACCCGCATCGTCCCTTGCCAGCTCCACGTCTCCGACTGCATCGAACGTGCCGCCACACTCGACGAACACCAGCGCGGCATCGACATTGCCGACCTCATCCTCGACAACCGGCCACCACAATTCTTTTGATACCTGAAAGCCGGGTGGGGGAGAGCACCCCCCATCCGGACACCCCCAACCCGCGACACACAATTGGTTTATCTAATCATCCCACAACTCAAAAAACATGATTACCATCCCATCCATATCCATAAAACCCCACGGAATCGCCATCTATGACCAACACCTCCAAACCCGCCCCCGCCGTGAAGACGACTTCCCGCGTCCCTGCCGCTGGTGCCGGCCCCGTCAAAACGACCCGGAAGGCATCATCTCTCCCAAAGCGGCCCGCCGCATACAGGCAGCCATCAAATGGCTCCTCTTCTTCTCCAAAACAAAACGTGCATACAACCGCGACACACGCCGCTGGGTAAAATACCGCATATCCTTAATCACCCTCACCCTCAGCAGCCCCCAACGCCATTCCGACCAACTCATAAAATCCCGTCTCTTCAACCAGCTCCTCACCGAACTGCGCGAACAAAACGGAATGCTACACTACGTCTGGAGAGCCGAAAAACAACAAAACGGAAACATCCACTTCCACCTCCTCACAAACATCTTCATCAACGCCACCATCCTGCGCCAAAAATGGAACCGCATCCAAAACAAACTCGGCTACATCGACGCATACGCCGAACACATGAACGCCGAAATACACACCTTCACCGACTACCACAACCACTACATCAACCAAGCCGACACCCAAACCCTCCGCCGTCGCTACATCGCCGGTTACGCTTCCGGATGGCGCAACCCCAACAGCACCGACATCCACAGCGTCCGCAAAGTCCGCGACCTCACCCGCTACCTCTGCAAATACCTCTGCAAAAACCTCCTCTCCGAATACAAAAAATACGAAGACATCCCGCCCCGCCTCCTCGTCCGGGGTAAACTCTGGGGACTGTCCCAGACCCTCAGTGCCCTTCGCAGCGTCACCGCTGCCGTCGACCGCTTTGTTTTTGAGGACCTCACCACCCTCTGCACCGAATTTGCCGGCAACATCATCCGGCACGACTACTGCACCTTCATCCCCGCCACCTTCCGCGACATCATCCGTCTCGGCTGCTCTGCCATCCTCCGCTGCATATACGAACGCCTCAAAGAAATCGGTGTCAACATCCTGCAACTCACTTAAAACCTGCAACCATGAAACCACCACCGTCTCAATACCGCTTCTGCCGCCCCTCCCGGAAGTCACTTCTTTTAACCTCCGGACGGCTCAACTCTGTCATCAACACCCCCGCGCCTGCGCGTGGGCAAAAATCAAACCCCATTCCAAACCCTGTAAACATTTCCCAACATGAAAAAACGCACCTACTACTGTGGCCGCTGCTTCCACTTCCTCATTGACCCCAACATCCTCAACCGGGAGCTTGGCCGCTGCTACGGCCAGAAACAGCGCACCGTCTCAGCAAAACAAAAAGCCTGTAAAAACTATCGTCCCAAACCTTAAAACCCCTGACACCATGCAAACCAACCTCAACACCCTCATCCTCATCCGTGAAGAATTTTACACCGACCGGACCATCGGCTCCATACTCTACCGGAACCGGCTCTACGTCCGCACCCTCGAACCGCCATACTATCCGCCGGAAAACACCCTCCACAACACCGCCAACACCGCCGTCCCCTTTGCCGCCTACCGGCTCAAATTCCACGACAGCCCCCGTCACGGCCTCCAAAAACTCTGCCTCTGCGACGTTCCCCACCGTTCCGGCATCCTCATCCATGCCGGAAACACCTCCGCCGACACCCTCGGCTGCATCCTCCCTGGCATCGACCTCCGCAACGGCTGCCTCACCGAATCCCGCTCCGCCCTCCGTCAGCTCGAAACCCTCGCCCGTGCCATCCAGGCCACCCACCGCGAAATCTTCCTATACATCACCCGTTAATCCCTCGTCCTCATGATCCGCACCCGTTCACCTCCGGTTCCAAATCCACTAACCAAAGACTAACCCCTGATAATCCAAAACCCATGTTCAAAAAACTCACACCCCAAAACCTCCGCCGCCTCCAGCGCAAAGCCGCTCGTTTCCATGCCCGCATCCACATCCGCACCGGCCACTACCACCTCATCCTCCCCCAATACTGCACCCTCTCATTCCATTCCTTCACCGCTTTGTGGATTTTTGTGGAAAATCTTAGACCTCATTAAATTATTTCTCCTTTAGTACTAAAAAATATTTGTTAAGTTTGTACCTTACTATTTTCTACAATACTTT
This sequence comes from Odoribacter sp. Z80, assembly GCF_009935865.1. Taxonomy (GTDB): domain Bacteria; phylum Bacteroidota; class Bacteroidia; order Bacteroidales; family Marinifilaceae; genus Odoribacter. Next base: position 257,205 of record NZ_QWEL01000002.1, on the reverse strand, counting down.
AAAAAACGTATTATGACAAAAGAACAATTTTTCAATCTACTTACCGAGGAAATAAAATCATATAATCAACTATTGGCTACAGATAAAGGAGATTGGATTGTAAAAGGCTTTATTGATATTTATAAAAGAATCTATACGATAACACTTGATACAAAAGTTGTTTCCAAAATAATAGAAATACTTTTAATTCCACCTTTAAACCATTTTGCTGAAAAAAATGGTTTAAAATTAATATTACCTAAAGAACAAAATTTCTATCCTGACATGACCTTTTTGGATGCAGAAGGAAATTTATTTGCTGTCGATTTTAAAAGCACCTTTCGGGATTCAAAAAATAAAATAAAATCAATGACATTAGGAGCTTTTTCAGGGTATTTTAGGGAAAGAACCTCTACTAAAAATACAACTTTCCCTTATGGACAATATAAATCACACTTAGTATTAGGGGTTATTTACACTCAAAATAAAAATCTATCTAATGAAAAAGAGATATATAGTTTAGAAAACTTTGATCAGATAAAATCTGTGATAAGAGATTTTCAATTCTTTTTACAACCAAAATATAAAATTGCTTGTGATCGTCCTGGAAGTGGAAATACAAAAAACATAGGTTCAGTCAATACAATTGATAAATTGACAGAAGGGAAAGGTATTTTTGCAGAGTTAGGAGAAGAAGTATTTGATGACTATTGGATGTATTATCTCAATGCTAAGGATGCTAAAGAATTAGGTTTAGAAAAACCTCCTTATACTAATATTCTTTCGTATAAAGAATATAAACAGAAAAACGTAGAGATTTTAGATAAAATAAAAAATATCTCTGATGAAAACTAAAACATATATACCTCCTATTAAATCTCAGGGAATTAAAACAAAATTAGTTGATTGGATTAATAATCTTGTTTTATCCTCTGGAGTTGCTTTAAATGCTAATTGGTATGAGCCGTTTTTTGGTACTGGTGTTGTTGGCTTTAACTCTCCTTTGCAAGGTCGGTTTATTGTGGGAGATACCAATCCGCACATTATTCGGTTTTATACCGATTTGCAAAATGGAATTATTAATAAATCTTTAATGAGGGAGTACTTGAAAGAAGCGGGAAATATTTTAGCTTGTGCAGAAGAAAATGGATATGCTTATTATAGAGAAATCAAAAATCGTTTTAATAGAGAAAACTCTCCTTTAGATTTTATATTTTTATCGCGGGCGGGATTTAATGGCATGATGCGTTTCAATAAAAAAGGTGAATGGAATATTCCTTTCTGCAAAAAGCCTAATAGATTTGCAGCTCCATATATTACTAAAATATGTAATCAAGTAGAAGCAATCCAACGTATAATCCTATCTAAACCTTGGACATTTCATAATGTACATTTTGAGGAAATAATTACAATGGCAGGGGAGGGAGATATAATTTATTGCGATCCACCATATTTTGGTCGCTATGTTGATTATTATAATGGCTGGACAGAAGCAGATGAAGAACATTTGTTTCATCTACTTTCCAATACAAAAGCTAAATTTATACTTTCAACATGGCATCACAATGCCTATCGGGAAAATGAAATGATTACGAAGTATTGGGATTGTTTTAATATTCAAACTAAAGACCATTTTTATCATAGTGGAGGTAAAGTAGAAAACAGAAACTCCATAGTAGAAGCATTAATTTATAACTTTCAGCCTGTGACAAGACAAGAGAGAAAGCAGGAAAAAGTAGAGCTAACACTATTTTAATATTCATAATAAAATCTAAGCAGAATAAAAAAGACCGTCATAAATTAAATAAATGGCGGTCTCTTTTTATCCCCTTCAATCATCCCACCTTACTCCGCACCCTCCGGATCAGCAGCAACCCCTCCATCACCGTCACACTCACATACGAATCCTCTACAATCCCGGCTTCCCTCATCCACTTCCCCTTCAAACGTAAAAAAGGAACCTCCTTTCTTCCTTCCTCAAACAAACCTTGCACCTTCAGATAATGCACCTCCGGCGTCTCCGTCTTAATCTCCACAGCCACCTCGGTCACTGTCGGGCTGATTACCTTCCTCAATACATTTCTCCTTTCCGGCATTTCTGCCCTGTTTTTCCTTACATCAACCTTTGCCATAACTTCTCATATTTTACAGGTAAACAACTAAACCATCGCATTCTTGGCCCTTATCCTCATAATTTCCTCCAGCTCGCTGCCAATCTGCTCATAATAATACAGCTTCTCAGAAATCAACCGGCCAAACGACCCGATTTTTGCCGCCATTACCATCCATTTCCCCATAGCCCATCCAACCCGCTCCTTCTCCTCCCGGCTGCATCCGCCATACATAATGTAATAATTGCAGGCCCTTTGAATCTCTGCCAGCCCGTCTGTCCACGAACAATCCAGCGTCCGGAACAACGCCTCCATCATTCCCGCATCATCCTGCATAAAATCCAGCGCATCCCTGTAATGTGAATAACCCTTCTTGCTCGTCAAAGCATACTTCCCGGCCATCTTAAACAGCCTTTCCAACCGCCTCTGACCTCGCGTCAGCCGTTGCGGTCCATTGTTTTTCTCCGGTGTAAAATCAACGGTACTCATAATTTTTGATATTTGGAGTGAGGGCGGAAATAAAAAGACGGTTCCGCCTTTCCCGTTGCATGTCACCTCAGAGAAGCCGGAGGCACATTAATGCTCCCCACGGGGGTACGGAACCGTGTATCGAGTTAGCGGACATAAAAAATCCCGCTACTGAAATTGAAGCAGGTTCACTGCTTCTCTGATTAATGACATGCACCTCAAAGATACAACTTTATTTCATCTCACCAAACATCCATAGATAAAAACATTATAATAATGGAAAAATATTTATCTTTAGCTTACTTAAATTTACCAACGATGAAAGAGCCTGAAATAAAGATATATCATTCATGGGAAGTTGTGAATCATGAAACTGTAATAAAAAACTGTGATAAATCTTTTTTCAAGTATAAAGGCTCAGGTATCCCCTTTGAGGTCTTGGATTATTTCAATGCAAAAAATTTTTAGCAGGGCAAAAAAGAGAAATTATACTCAAATTTAATGGGCATTCTTATAATGCCTATATCATAAACAACAGAAGTTTTCGGGTGCAAATCAGATGGTTCAGCAACTTGGGGAAAATATTCAGTGATTTGTATCCCGATACTCAACATAGACCATACCCCAAACTGAAATTCACTAAAATTCAGGACAATATCTTTAACCTGTCATTTATTCCTTCCGAATCAGAAATCGTACAAACAGAATCCATAGATACTGACTTCAACAGTGAAACAAATGAAAAAGAACAACAACGCTACATAAAAAAACTAAGAAAATCAAGAAAAACAAAAGAACAGCTATTAAACCTCTTATCCAAACGCCAAAATCAACAAGACAGAACCGAAACCTACAAAGGGATAAGAAATAAACGCGACAATGAATCAATAGCCATAATCAAATATTTGAGGAAATTTAAATGCCAGCTTTGCGGGAAATCCATTCTGAAACGGGATGGCACCTACTACGTTGAGGCTGCCCATATTGACCCCAAATGTGACAAAGGAAAAGAAACTTTAGAAAACATTTTGCTCTTATGTCCTAACCACCACAAAGAATTCGATTTGGGTAAACGCGAAATTATTTACAGGGATAACCACTCATTAATTCTAAAAATAAATGGTGAAACTTTCAAAATTTCATTAATTGTATGACACCTGGGGCAGGAGTTTTACCTCAACTCCCGTCCCTGTGTATCCAAAAGCGAAAAGCTCATTTTTACTTCCCTTTTTTTCGTATCTATCTGTTTGCATCTTTACATCCTTATCTGTTTTTCTTCTCTTTTTATATTTATCTTTATCACATTATTTTAAGACAGTAGTATATGAACCCCAATATCGAATACGAAAAATTTACCCGGGAAGTCTATCAAAAATTACTTGATGCTGATGTAGTCAAAACGACAGAAGTTAAACATAACGTCAAGCTGACTGGCAAATCAGGACAAAAACACCAGATAGATGTTTATTGGGAATATGAAATAGAAGGAGTCAGGCGCAAAGTCGCCATAGAATGCAAAAACTACAACAAGGCGGTTTCTCTTGGAAAGGTTCGGGATTTTTATGGCGTTTTAATCGATTTAAACAATGTTGCCGGCATCATGGTAACGAAAATAGGTTATCAGGAAGGTGCAAAAAAATACGCCTCTCATTATGATATTAACCTGATGGAACTAAGGGCACCCAATAAAGGAGAAGGAATCATTGGAGAAACAACATTAAATATCGACGCAAAAATCCGCCATTGCTTGTTTTTAGTGGATGAAGAATGGGCAAAAGCTAAAAATCTGAATTTTCAGCAATACAAAGAAAACCTTGATTTCATGAGTAACTTTGATTGGCCGCCCAGGCGCACACCCATCCGATGGAGCGAAGCGACACATATTCCGTTAGGAACCAAAGACAGGAAAATCCGCGACGGGAAAGGACAGACAATTACAACCCTTGATGAATTAGACAGGAAACTGCCGGAAAAATTTGAAAAAGAATCCGACTTCACATTCAACTTTCTGGATGCCTATATAGATACCACCTATTGGGGACCGGTAAAAATAAAAGAAATAAAATACACCCATGAAATAAAAAAACAGACAACAGTCATATCCATTGATGCACACGAATTTATAAAAGCAATACTAAAAGATGCGGAAAGCGGCAAAATCAAACTCATCGTCATGAAAGAATAAAAAAACGAATCATAAGACACAAACGGACAGCGAAATGACGTCTTTTTTCTGTCAAACCTGTAACACAAAAACGGTTCCGCCTTTCCCGTTGCTTAACACCCAGAAGGCTGGGGGCACATTAATGCTTCCCACGGGGTACAGAACCGTATGCTACACTGGCAGACCTGAAATGTCCTCTCTGGCTGACAAAGCAATTCTTCCGCCTACATAACAGATTCCTCCCTCTGAATATACAACTTTATTCCATCTCACCAAACCCTTAAAGACAAAAAATTGTAATACAAAAAACACCTCATATTTTCTGACAAAGAAACACCCTCTTACAGAAAAGAATGAATAAATGATTGTCTCTTTGAGGTTTATTTTGTTCATTTGTAGAGACCAAACAAAAAAAGCATGGCACAAAAAACATTTAATATATATTGCGACGAAAGCACACATTTGAAAAACGACCATCATCCTTACATGCTATTAGGCTACGTCAGTATTGCTTATCCTCAGATAAAAATGGCAAAAGAGCAAATAAAACTGATAAAAACTAAATACCATTTCCGGGGAGAGCTAAAATGGACGAACGTACACGATAAAACCTACCCGATGTATAATGAAATCCTGGAATATTTTTTAATGACAGACTTAAATTTTCGTGCAGTCATCATAGATAAAAGTCAGATTGACGAAACGCGTCCGGAATACACATTCAATGACTTCTATTTCAGGATGTACTTCCAATTATTACATCAACTGACTGATTTAGAAAACAATTACAATGTCTATTTTGATATAAAAGACACTTGCAGTCATAAAAAACTGCACAAATTGAAAGATATTTTGCATTGGAATACCTCAATCAGAAATTTTCAGTTCATACGTTCACATGAAAGTTGTTTTTTGCAAATTGCAGACATTTTAATGGGGGCGATAAACTATAACTTGCGTATAGAAAAAGGCGATATTAAAGGCAAAGTTATAGCAAAAAGAAAACTTGTAGAGAAAATACAATCCCACACAAATATTTCCTTAGCCCGGACCACTCCCTTATCCCACAAGAAATTTAATCTGTTTTTCATTTCACTCAAATAAACTATTCCTATGACCTTTAATTTGACTAAAAAATATCCGGCTCTTTTGGAACTAAATCATTTGAGTGATACCGACAGGATAAACTCTTTAAAAAGAATTTTTAATCGTGATATTGCTGATAACTCGGATTTCTCTTTTAGGGGGAAAAAAATTTACCCGGTAAAATCAGAAGGAATGATTGATATGGAGAGGGAATTCAAACATTTAACCTGTAAACAAATTATCGAAGAGAGCGAAGGAAAAAAATACCCTAAACGGGTTTACGATCCTTTTCGTTCAGAAAGATTACATTGGATAAAAAACCATATAGAAGAAAAAGTCAGTGACAGTATATTTGAAATATTCTCTACAATAGAACGGGACCCCAAAAAACACAAAGATATATACAGGACTTATATTTATAATATCACCCGGAAATACGTAATAGTTTTAGAGCCGCAACTCAGGAATAGTCAGGCCTATTACTTACTATCGGCCTATTATCTGAATGAAACTTACGGAGAAAAACAGATGAAACAAAAATTAAGCAACAGATTAAAGGTAGTATATTAAAAACGCAAGGCTCAGATTTATATCATGATAAACCGAGCCTCGAAACTCCTTCTATTTATAGATGAGCATTACAAAATTACGAATAAAAAAAATTCTGTCCAAATAACTGTATCTTCTTGTTTCAAATTTAACTTTCAGGAACCCACCGGGCTTTTGCGTCCCGATTTTAATTATACCGGATTCGGTACAATTAAAAACGCCGCCCGGAGCAACAATTTTGTACTATCGGTGAAACCATGAATTAAACAAACCAATTCTTCCGCCTTCATAACAAATTCCTCCCTCTGAATATACAACTTTATTCCATCTCATCAAACCATTGCAGATAAAAATTCACATCTTCCTCCTCTCAAAGTAAAATCCCGTCCTCATGTGTCAATTTTTTCTAACTTTGTGAAAGAAACAATTTTTACTATAATGAAAATTACGGTTCAAAATACAGAAATCAATATTGTAAAAGTCAATGGCGAAGACTATATCTGCCTGACAGATATGCTACGAGCCAAAGATGGAGACTTCTTCATCACGGACTGGCTGCGTAACCGTAATACGCTTGAATATATCGGTATTTGGGAAAAAGTGTACAATCCGGATTTTAATTATGGCGAATTCGCCACAATTAGAAATACAAACGGACAGTTCTGTCAAACCGATAACACAAAAACGATTCCGCCTTTCCCGTTGACCGACATACCACCAGCAGAATAACCCGCCGTTGTTTTATTTGGGAAAGTCATTACCTTTGTTTTGCATAAAGATAAAATTATATCGGACAATGAAATGGACAATCGAAAATCTTCAGGAATTGGTTAATAACCAAGAAGAAGAAACCAACACATTAGAATTCAAAGATGCTGATGCACTTTCCAATGCAAGATTGAAACCACGGGAAAAAGAAGAATTAATGAAAGACATTTCCGCTATGGCAAACTCTAATGGCGGAACAATTATATTCGGTATTCAGGAAACTAAAGATAAAGATTTGCGGGGCAAAGCTGACAAACTTACCTCTATAACTGATCCGAAATTGACCAAAGAATGGTTGGAACAAATAATCTGTTCAAACATAACTCCTAAAATAAAAGACATTGTAATAACGAAATTGACTGCAGAAGATGGCTCTTGGTTTTTTATTCTTGATATTCCGAAAAGCAATACGGCTCACCAGGCTCCCGATAAAAAATATTATAAAAGGTATAATTTTATGGCCTCGGCAATGGATGATTGGGAATTAAAAGACATCATAAATCGTCAAAATAGACCTGAAATAGAAATTTCACTCTCTGTCAAACCTCTGGTTGATATATTGTCACGTCCGACAAATACCTTTGATATTACAATATTTCTTAGCAACAAAGGAATGATTGCTGCTAACTACATAAATTGTTTTGTTGAAATACAACCGGAATTAAAACCTTATATAGTAACTCCGCAATTTTCTGTTTACGATAACAAATATCAGGCTTATTTTGAAAATAAAGCAGGTAACAAATTGATTCCTAATACAACAATGTTTTTGCCGGCTCCTTATGAACCGTTATTACCCAATGTCACAAAACCCATAGGTACAATCAGAGTATATCAACGCTTTTTTTCCGTTAATTCATATATTAAATGTATGGTGGCTACGGAAACAAATTTTACTGTAAAAGATTTTTTAATTGCGGACCTTCTGGCCAGGCAATAAATTGATGCTCTTGCTTGCAAAGAACATTTCACTTTTAGTCATCATTATTCCATCCGCTTCCTTCTAACATAATCAAAATTATAGAACATGCTCGCTCCGCTCCGCGTGTCCTATAATTTAATTACGATTATGTTTCCAGAAAGCTCCGCGCCACCCTTGCCATACCCGCAAACCCCTGATACCGCACTCCGCCATCCCAGCCATACCCATCCGTCACACCGTCCCATCCTCGGCCCTGATACCCCGCGAACCTCCACACCACACCCTCCTCTGCGCATCTGCCACCGTCCTGCAATGCCGGAAACAAAACTACACCTCTTTTCTCCGCCTCCTTACGCCGGCATAACCCGCCCCTCCGCAAAGCCATTCGGCTGGTGCATCAACATCTCCCGGAGATAATGCACCGAATCCTATCCCTCCCTCACGCACCGCTTTTACCACCGTCCTGCAACTACGCCCGCCATTCACTTCCTCTCTTTTGCCATCCTTCTCTCGCGGGCTTTTCCGCACGCCCGTTCACCCTTCCGCTTCATTTCGTGTGCTTGTTCCCACAACCTCCCCACAACCGAAAACAACCACACCAAATCCCCATTCACCCCGTCACACCCTCACGCTCCACCCCGTCCCTCGCATACACAAGCCTGGTATTTTCTCCCCCCGACCCACTAAAATACAGGCCTGCGAGCCCACCCGCCACACCGCCTCAGGCCATCCCATCCACCGCCATAGTCGTGGCAGGAACTCACCCCCCTCACGCTTCAACAATTGACGAGACCGGTGGGCGTGGCGTTCCGACCACGCCCCACCGGCCACGTCAAATTGTCCCGCTTCGCACCCTTCTGTCCGAGTTCCCCTCACGACTACCTCCACCACACGAATCCCCCGAACCCGCCCATCCGCACCGCCTTTTCCACCGTCTTGCAATTGCGCCGACAGCCACCTCCCTACTTCTTCCATCGTCCTCTCCCGGCGCAAAAACACATAATAAAATGGCCTTACTTCCTTCGGCATATCTCCGGCATACCACCGGCATCACTCACACCAAACACCCCCTGCGCATTATCCCTCCACTCATGTTAAACCCAATCCCACAGACCACAACACAACATAAATACCTCTATATTGTGAACATCCATTTAATAACCTTATAAAATCAACACCAATGAAAGCAAAACCAAACGAACTATTTGAAGACTTCACCGGCTCAACTGGTAACATCACCGCCGCTCACTCTGCCGGCCACTTGGTTGTACGCAACAAAGTGGCTCCGACTTACACAGACACAGAATACCAGCGCGTAGTCCGTCAGAACTTCACCCGCTTTGCCAAAAACTGGCAAGACCTGACCGATGCACAACGTGCCCTTTGGGCAGAAAAAGCAAAAATCGTTTCTGCCTCCAGCACCTACTACGGCATATCCGGTAAAATCAGCGGCTTCAACCTTTACGTCCGTTGCAACATGAACCTCGAACTCATCGGAATCAACACGCCATTAACGGCACCCGTCGACAACATGACCGGTTTACTCCCCAACTTTAAAGCTGTAAACCTTTCAGAATCAGAATTGAAAATCGTTTTGGAGGGAAACGTTGAAGAAAACGATGTGCTGGTAGTCCGGATCACTCCGTTATCTGTCGGTCAAAGCACCAACATAAACGGACTGAGGCAGGTGGGAACCGTTGCCAGCGGAACATCCGAGGCCATCATCACCGAAAAGTACACCGCACAATTCGGAACACCTGCCACTGGTGACAAAGTACAGATACAAATCTATGCAATCAACACCCTTAGCGGTTACGCATCTGCCCGTCAAACCACAGTCACAAACATAGCCGGAGAGACATCCGGCTCATAACCCGCGGAACAATTCCGCACAAAAGAAAGGAGGCAATCATGGCAAACAACTGGAAATCGACCCTATGGGACATCATTCTTACAATTTTGACCTTAGGAATCTCCCACATTCAAAAACGTAAAAAAAAATTGGAAGAAGGAGAGGGCAGAAAAGACACAAAACAGCTCTCCGGCAACTAATCATTTACTTGTATTGTGTATATAAGCGGCTCTAACCAGCCGCTTATTTTTCATCTTGTGTTTTGCAAATGTTCTGCAATTTATTAAATCATAAAACCCAACTATCTGTAAATAAGATAATTGGGTTTTAAAATCGTGGTCCCACTTGGGCTTGAACCAAGGACTCCCTGATTATGAGTCAGGTGCTCTAACCAACTGAGCTATGGGACCTGCACTTCCGTGCGTCAATGCGGGAATATTCCCTTTGACGGGTGCAAATATAGGGATAAAATCCGGTTTTTTACAAAGGATGTGGGAAAAAAATGTTATTTTCGTTCGATGGTTGGGAAAGATGTTGGGGGAGTGGAGTGATGTTCGGGGTGTAATTTAACAGGTATGAAGATAAGTTTATTGGTTATCGGTAAGACCGATGCAGGGTATGTCCGGGAGGGAATTGCGGAGTATGAGAAGCGTTTGCAGAGATATGTGACTTATGAAATGAAGGTATTGCCAGATGTAAAGAATGCAAAAAATCTGACGGAGGCTTTGCAGAAAGAGAAAGAGGGAGAGATGATTTTAGGAGAAATACTGGCAACGGATTGGGTTGTTTTGTTGGATGAGAAAGGACGGGAATTTACTTCTGTGGAGTTTGCTGGTTTTTTGGCACAGAAGATGGTGGGGAGCGTAAAGAAGATGGTGTTTGTGGTAGGAGGACCTTATGGGTTTTCCGAACGGGTCTATCAACGGGCAAATGATAAGATTTCTTTGTCGCGGATGACTTTTTCACATCAGATGATCCGGATGATTTTTACAGAGCAGTTATATCGGGCAATGACAATTCTTAAGGGAGAGCCCTATCATCATGAATAATAATAAACCGGGCAGGGTATGAAAAAGAAGTTGTGGCTGGCATTAGTGGTGGCGTGGAGTATTTTATCGGGGGCTGCTGTATTAGAATATTTGTTTTACCATCAGGCTGAGAATCTGTGGTTACGGCATTTTGAAGAACATTTACATTGGGCGGAAGCAAGGGCGGACGATTTGTTGGCTACCTTTCAGGATAGCGTTGATGCAGACCTTGAGGAGTGGGAAGAGGATGTGGTGTTTCTCGGATTCCGGGAAGGGCAGATTGTATTCTGGACTAACGGGCAATTGGGACAAGCGGGGTTGTATGAGCAATTGAATCAGGGAAACCATTTTGTAAAAATCGGGAATGCTTATTATGAGGTACGCCATAGGCGGAGTGAGGATATGGATTATTTTGCCCTGTTGCGGATAAAGTACAGTTATCCTTATACCAATAAGTATATAAAAGACGGCTATGGAAAATTTCTTCGTATCTCCGAAGATAATACAGACCAGATAAAACTTTTTACTTCTTCCGTGGAAAAAGGACATGTCATCACAACCCGGGAAGGGAAGGAATTGTTTCATGTTGTTTTTGGTCCGCATTATAAAGAAAGGGTGCCAAGTTATTTGCTCTTTACTTTGTATTTGTTGTTTTTTCTTAGTTTGTTTTATATCTATGGCTTGGTGTTGAAAAATACCTCTTCCTGGAAATCGCAATTGCTTTATTTGTTTGTTTTTATTTTGTTCTTGTGCGGATTGCGTTATTTTATGCAGACTTTCCGTTTGCCTCCTTCTGTCTATCGTTTGCCAATTTTCAATGAAACCTTATCCAAAGACATATTTATTTCTTCGTTGGGAGATTTTTTGCTGACGGCTTTTTGTGTGTTTCAGGTGATGTATGTCACTCTTTCGAATATTAAGATAAATTATGAGAATCCGGTTTTAAGGCGCTACCGTTACGTGATGGCTGCCGTTTTGTTTTTATTTGTATTCTTTTATATTAATTTTTTCAATTTCTCAATTGACCTGGTCGTGGAGAATATGGATATTCACTTGAATATTGCTCAGTTAGTGAATGTCGGTATTTCCTCATTAGTGGCTTTTATTGCTATCATTCTCAGTGGACTGGTGATTGTGTTGATTCTCTACGGGATGGTTTCTGTTTTTCAGCATTTTTTCTCATTCGGATCAATGGTCTTACTTGCAACCTGTGTCTGTTTGTTTTTATGGCCTATGGGGCATTGGCTACGGTTGTATACTCATTTCTGGGATTGTTTTTTTATCTGGGTGATCATTCTGTTGGTTGCCGTTAATAAATATTTAGTAAAGAAAGATATTCAGCGAAGTATTTATATTCTGGTGATTTTCTTACTTTCTGTCTATATTGTGATGGTGACCAAGAGTTATGAACAGTTTAAGGAACAACGCCAGCGTATGAATTATGCAACCGAGTTGATAGAGGAGAGAGATTATAATTTTGAAAAACGGTTACTGGAGCTGGATGAGGTCATTGCACAATCGGATGAATTAAGACATTTATTGGATGGGCATCATGATGTGGCTGCAGATTCTTTGTTGGGAAAAAGTATGTTGGATATGACCGGCTATAATTATTATCCGAACATTACTTTTTGTCGGGACAGGGATAGTCTGTGGCTCAGTGATATAGGAGAATTGTGGGAATGTCGTAATTATTTTGAGGAGCTTATCCAGAAAAGCGGATATGAATTGGAAGGTACGCATTTTTATTCTATTGGTGTTTTTGACGGTTTTGTTACTTATATTGGTCGTTTCTGTTTTGGGGATACTTATCTTTATTTGCGTTTTGATGCCCCAAAGGATGATGAAGGATTAGGATATCCCCAGTTGCTTTCCCGGAAGTCTGCCGATGAAAATAATCATGTTTATCATTATTCTTACGCTAAGTATTCCGGAGGAGAATTGGTGTCGTCATCCGGTAATTTTGTTTATCATAAAAAGTTGGATGCTTTGGTAAAAGGAAATCCCGAAAAGGTAGAAATTATAGAGAAGGCCGGCTACTCCCATATGTTGATTCCGGTGGACCGGGAGGGCACTTTAGTGATCAGCCTGCATGGCAGTACATTTTCTTTGTATTACATGAATGCTTTGTATGCTTTTTTCATTTGTATCCTGATTTCTTCTTATGGTCTTTTTTTCAATGTAAACCGGGACATAAACTTCTTGCGGGGAACTTTGAAGGCCAGAATAAAGAATAGTGTGATTTCTCTGATTTTTGTTTTATTCGTTCTTCTGACTGCTTTAAGTATTTATACCAATACCAAGAGTTTTGAAAGCCGGCACAATGCTAAAGCCATTGATTTGTTGAAATATGTCAATAAAGAATTGGAACGTTTAAAGTGTGTGGATTGGGAGGAGTGTCCTGATATTTTAGAAACGTTGTCCGATATGTCGGAACTATTGTTGGTGGATATTAATGTTTATGCGGAATCGGGTCGTTTGGTGGCTACTTCCCGTCCGGAAATTTTTCAGCATAGATTTCAGGGAGACCTGATTAATCCTAAAGCATTGAAACAGATTCGCAGTTTGAATACTGCCAGTTATATAGAAAGTGAAAGTATAGCAGAATTGGAATATCTTTCCGTGTATATGCCTTTGATGCTGGATAACGGAAAAACGTATATTTTGAATATTCCTTATTTTGCCCAGAACGATGAATTGAATCTGGATATTATTATCATGGTGATTATTACGGTGAATATAGCCATAGTGATGATGGTGCTGGCTTTTATCCTTTCGGGGGTGGTGGCTGAGCGGGTGACGAAACCTTTACAAATGCTGAATGATAAGTTGAAAATGATGCGTATCGGCGGAAAAAATGAAAAGATAACTTATCATCAGAAGGATGAGGTGGGGATGTTGGTCCGGGAATATAATAATATGGTGGATAAGCTGGAAGAAAGTATCGAGCAGTTGGCGCGCTCTGAACGGGAGAATGCCTGGAGAGAAATGGCGCGTCAGATAGCGCATGAGATTAAAAATCCTCTGACTCCGATGAAGTTGAATATTCAGTTTATGCTCCGTTCTTTGCAGATGGAGGATAATGAAAGGTTTAAGCAGCGTTTTCAGGAAGTTTCCAAAATGCTGATGGAACAGATTGATAATATGGCTCATATTGCTTCGGCTTTTTCTGATTTTGCCAAACTTTCTGTGGCTCGGGCGGAGGTGCTGAGGTTGGATGAACTGGTGAAGAATTGTATTCTTTTGTTCCGGAATAGTGTTAGCACTTTAACTTGTGAAGTGGAGGAAGGAAGTTTGGTGTATGCGGACAAAGAACAGATGAGGCGTGTGTTAATCAATTTATTGAAGAATGCGGAGCAGAGCATTCCTGAAGGACGTGCAGGGGAAATACGGGTGACTGTGAAGGTCTTTGACCGGAAGGTGGAAATACGGGTGAAAGATAATGGGGTAGGGATTCCGGAAGAGCTTCGGAAAAAGATTTTTGAACCGAACTTTACGACCAAATCGAGTGGAACGGGACTTGGACTGGCTATCTCCAGGAGTATTGTTGAGAGTTTTGGAGGAAGCATAGGATTCCGTACGGAATTGGAGAAAGGTACGGAGTTTTTTGTAGTCCTGGACAGGTATAGGAATGAATAAATGAAGGTTATGGATATATTGGTATTTGTCGCAGGAGTGCTGGTAGGAATGGGGGTTATGTGGTTGTTGAGGAGAAAGAATAAGACCGGGGATAGCAAAGGAAACAGAATGACTGCCGGGTTGGAAATTACTTTGAATGATATTATCCATCTGGCTTCTTTGAATAGCATTTCCGATTTGAATGCTTTGATGATAGAATACCGTATTCCTGTCAAATATCCTGTGTTTTATGAGAAGTATCAGATGTTGAGCAAGCAGGAAAAAGATTTTTATTTTAGTGAATTGGTGACTGTTTGTGCCGGAAACCGGAAAGACGAGATTCTGGATTTGTATGAAAGATATCCGGGATTGTCAACACAGGATGTCTTATTGTGGCTGATGATGAAGATTCATACGGACAACAAAACCATTTCCCGTATTCTCGGAATTCAGGCTGAGGCCCTGAAAAAACGAAAAGCCCGGTTGAAGTTAAAAATGCAGCCGGAGCATTGGGCTAAGAAAGCGGGAGAAGGCACTTGAGTCGGTTGGCTATTTTTTCCGGGCTGATGTCTACCATGCATTTTTGATATACAGGCTGTTTGCATTTTCCCCTTCCGTCTTTTGTACAGGGACGACAGTGTAGAGGTATTTCAAAGGTTTCAGCTGTGGGACCGGAAGGAAAACCGAAAGCCGTAGGACCGATTAAGGCTAAGACCGGCACACGGAATAAATCCGCAGCATGCATGAAGCCGGTGTCTCCGCTGACAACTATATGGGAATGACGGACCAGGTAACAGGATTCTAATAAAGAAGTCTTACCGGCGAGATTCTGGACCCGTTCCGGGTCGACATCTTCTATTTCCTTGCAAAACGTATCGGCAGGACCGGCTAATATGATGAATCGGTAATCGGGAAGAAGGCGGATTAATGTTTGCCAGTGCTCTATCGGCCAACGCTTCATGGGCCAATTGGCAGAAGGTACTAAAGTAACGGTATTACTGACAATAAAAGAGTCCAGTTGTTGTGAAAAATGGAGGGGGAAATGCCAGTTCCGATAGTTGTCTGGAAAGGTTGTGATATTCCATTTCGAAAGAGGCTTCCGGTAAGATTCTACTCCCCGGAATGGCCAGTCAAAGAGGTTTTTCCGGAACCTGAACAAGAGAATCCTTTTCCTGCGTTCTTTTTTGCGCAAGGCTGTCCGGGGATGGTGTTTTATCCTGGAATATAAGACGGATTTAAGGATATTTGAACGGATGTTACTGTGCGCGTCGTAGATATAGTCGTACTGTTCTTTTCTCAGTTTGTAGGCCATTTGCCAGAGTCCCCGTAATCCGCTTGTTTTATCATATGCCCATATTTTGTCGATCCGTTCATCCATTGCCAGAAAGGAAGACATGTCTTTGCGGGCTATCCAATGAATTTCGGCTTTGGGGAACTTTTTTTTTATACCGCCGATGATACCCATACACTGGATGATGTCGCCGATGGAACTGAACCGAATGATTAGAAATTTAGGCATAGGAACGGATTTAGGAGTAATACCTGTCGGGCCTGATGTGACATAAGGGATGTCCCAGGCTTTCAGTTGTTTTTTGATGTGGTCGTTTGTAGCGTATTCCTGAAAGCTGAGTTCTGGATGCTGATGCAGGTATATGCAGTGTTTCAGACTGTGTTCAATGATTGGCTGGCCGATGGTCATAGGCATTTCATTTTGAGTAACGAAATTAAAATTTATTCTTGAATCGTGGAAATCTTAGAGAAAAAGAATTATTTTCGTATTTCATTTGAAGAATCTGATGGTTTATTAAAGTATCTGAGATATGAAAGGAATTTTTTCTGTCATTTTTCTGTTTTCTTTTTTTTCTGTTTTTTCACAGGCTGTGATGCAATTTGATAAGCGGGTACATGATTTTGGTTCAATCAAAGAAGTAGATGGCCCGGTTGCCTATGATTTTGAGTTCGTTAATACCGGTTCTTCACCGGTGTTGATTAAGAATGTGGAATCTTCTTGCGGATGTACTTCACCCGAATGGACCAAACAGCCTGTATTACCGGGGAAGCGGGGATTTATAAAAGCTACTTTTAATCCGAAAGACCGTCCGGGATATTTTGATAAAACGGTTACGGTTTATTCCAATTCCCGGACTGCAGTGGTTGAATTGAAAATCAAAGGGACTGTAGAGGGCAAGACCCGGACTGTCCTGGATGATTATCCTTATGAACTGGCTTCTGGTCTGCGTTTACCTTTGGAAGATGTTTCTTTTATGAAAATACATAAAGGCTTGGTGAAACAGATTCAGATGGGAGTATTGAATAATGCCGGAAAGTCCGTTAGCGTTAGTTTTGCCGCTCTGCCAGCTCATCTTCAGATGAGTATTGAACCGGGGCAGATACCGGATAAAGGGCAGGCGGTCATCAAGGCTTCTTATCATTCTGCTTTGCATGGTGATTTCGGTCTGAACAGGGAACAGGTGACTATGTTGGTGGATGGAAATAAATATGTGTTGCCGGTTTCCGTATACATTGAAGAGGATTTTTCCGGAGTGGATGTTGCTACGGCTCCTGTTGTTGAGGTGGATAAGAAATATTATAATTTTGGTCAGACAATTTCTGCCCAATCTGCTACGTTTACTTTTCAGTTGAAAAATACAGGGAAGAGTCCTTTGAAAGTTCACCGGATTTATTCCAATGACGACCGGGTGGCTGCAGAAGTGGCCAGGCAGGAATTGAAGCCCGGAGAGACGGCAGCGGTTGTGGTGAAAACAGTGGCTGGTGCGGATAAAGGGAAAGTTACCGCAGTGCTCAGCGTTATCACCAATAGTCCTGCCACTCCGGATTTGAAGCTTCGGTTTTACGGGGAGATACAATAACCTTTGGGTTGGCCGGAAGATTTTAAAACTGCAGGAATATGAAGAAATACATACCCAATCTGATAACGGGACTGAATGCTGTTTCGGGGACGGCGGCGGTGTTTATGGCATTGTATGGTGAAATGATGTGGGCGGCCTGTTTTATTATGGCAGGGATGGTGTTTGATTTTTTTGATGGGATGGTTGCCCGTCTGTTGCATGTAAAGTCGGAGATGGGAAAGGAACTCGATTCTTTGGCTGATGTCATCAGTTTCGGGGTGGCACCGGCTTTGCTGGCTCATTTGTTGATTCGTAATTTACTTTTCCCGGAAGGAGGAGGGGATATTGCTTTGTTGTCTGTTTATGAACAGGGCATATTATTTGTTCCTTTGTTGATTCCTGTTTTTTCTGCTTTCCGGTTGGCAAAATTCAATCTGGATGTCCGGCAGGTATCTTCTTTTATCGGTATGCCCACTCCTGCAAATGCCTTGTTTTGGGTGACTCTTGTTTTTGCATCGGTTCATACTCCGGAATGGTATGGGTATTTGTTCGGGAATATTTATGTTCTGGGGGCAAGTGTCTTATTGTTATCTATTCTGCTGGTTAGTGAACTGCCTATGTTTTCATTGAAGATTTCAGGTTTTGGCTGGAAAGAAAACAAAATCCGTTACAGTTATCTGATTTGCTTAATTGTGGCTGCATGCATTTGGGGTATAGGAATAATCAGTTTGGTCATTCCTCTGTATATCTTTTTTGCTGTATTGGAAACGTTGGGAAAAATATTTACCACCCCAAGTCGTTGATGGGGTCATAATCAACATAGTCATGTGAAGGGGATATAACTGTGTTGCAAACCGCTTTGCCGGAAGATTGGTTTTGGAGCAAGGGTAATTCCGGGTGTATTCCTGAGCTGTTCAGCAATTTGCCGGAAAGGCTGAAATGGAAAATATCCAGTTGGGTGATGACCACAATACCTGTAACGACTGCTGCCGCCACACCATATTTCAGAAGGCGGTGGAAGATATTTCCGGAAGCCTCCAGGTTGATATAGGAAGACATGTCCGGAGCGGTAGAGACCAGAGGTCTGGAAGAAACATTCTTGACCGAACTTTCTGAAGGAGCGTAAGAAAGAGGTTCCATTCCGAAAGTCTCTGCGAAGAAGTTATTTTTTGTAGGTTCGAAAATAATGTTGAACCGACGGTCGGTAAAAAATACTCCTATGTCCCCGAATACGACACGTTGTTTCTGATTTAATTTAATTTTCAGCTCTTCGCAAAAGAGCATCAGTTGTTTAGTCGCCCTGTCGTAGCTGATATTTTCTTTGGCGGCAATCCAGTTTACCAATAAGCCGTCGTTGTGAATTAAGTTTCGGTTGAATAAAATATCTTTAGTCGGCGGACAAATGATTCCGCTGTTTTCGTCTATATAAGCACTTTTATAATTGCAGATAAATCCTCCGAAATCCGGAATAATTACGCAATCGTGCAAAAAGAGTAAGTCAGATATGTATTCAATAAACTTATGCATGGTACAAATGTAGAAAAAATCAATGTAACTTGTATAGATAATCCTTAGAAATTTCTTCCGTTTTTCGAAATATTGGTAATTTATTGCTTACTTTGCATAGATTCTTGTTAAACACAATAAAATTATCCTTATGAAGGTATTTGTAACAGGTGGTACCGGATATATCGGTTCACATACAGTTGTAGAATTGCAACAAAGTGGTTTTGAAGTTGTTATTGTTGATAATCTTTGTAATTCAAATATCGGCGTGCTGGACGGTATTGAAAAAATTACCGGTATTCGTCCCGAATTCGAAAAGATAGATTTAACGGATGCTGTAAAAGTACGGGACTTTTTTTTCCGTCATCGGGATGTTGTTGCAGTCATTCATTTTGCTGCTTTAAAGGCTGTTGGAGAATCTGTGCAGAAGCCTTTGGAATATTACCGCAATAATCTGAATTCTTTGATGAATGTTTTGGACGGTATGCGCGAATTCGGTGTGAAGAATCTGGTATTTTCGTCTTCATGTACGGTCTACGGTCAGGCTGATGTTTTGCCGGTTACGGAACAGACTCCCCGGAAGCAGGCAGAGTCTCCTTATGGAAATACCAAAACCATGTGTGAGGATATTTTACGTGATCTGGCTAAGGTGGAGAAAGGGATGAATCTGTTGGCTTTGCGTTATTTCAATCCTATCGGAGCCCATCCGTCTGCTTTGATTGGTGAACTGCCCAACGGTGTGCCTAACAATCTGATTCCTTTCCTGACTCAGACGGTTGCAGGCATTCGTGAACAATTAAGTGTATTTGGGGACGATTATGATACCCCCGACGGTTCTGCTATCCGTGACTATATTGATGTGGTGGATCTGGCAAAAGCACATGTTGTGGCGATTCGCCGCCTTTTGGACGGGAAGAATAAGGATAATTATGAATATTTCAATATCGGTACCGGAAACGGAGTGTCTGTGTTAGGTTTGATCCGTGCTTTTGAGAAAGCTACCGGTGAGAAAGTGAATTATAAAATTGTGGGACGCCGTGCCGGGGATATTGAGAAAGTGTGGGCGGATACTTCTTTTGCCAACAGTGAATTGGGATGGAAAGCGGTTAATCCGCTGGAGGAAACTTTGGCTAATGCGTGGAGATGGCAGAAGCATCTGATGGAGAAATGATTTGTGTATACTGAAATGAAACCGGCCGGAAATGAAGTTTCCGGCCGGTTTCATTTATACATAGGAAGCATTATTTTTTAGATGGAGTATTTTCCAGGATTTTGTCAAAGAATGCGGAGTAGGTGTTTACATACTCTTCGGGGGTAGTATATTCGGTTATCGGTTTGCCGCTTTTGGCCGCATACTCTTTCAGTTCGGGGTCTACTTCCTGGCTGTTGAAAATAATTCCGTCCGAATAGTCGAAAGCCAGTTTGTTAACATTGGTATGGGTCGGTTCGCTTATTATGCTTACGTCTTTGGAAGTAATGTTTTCACTTAACACTTTCTGGGCAAAGTCTTTGTGCAGGGTTCCGTCAAATTGGTCGTTATAGGTGGAAAAGACGACTTTGGAGTGGGCGAACATCGGATCCTCATGGTATTCTTTTTTCAGGTAGAGAGGTACTAATGCGGTAAACCATCCCTGGCAGTAGATGAGGTCAGGTGCCCAACGTAATTTTTTTACTGTTTCAAATACTCCCCGGGTAAAGAATATGGAGCGTTCGTCGTTATCTGCAAAGAAAGTGCCTTTGTCATCGGTAATCACATGTTTCCGTTGAAAATAGTCTTCATTGTCAATGAAATATACTTGCATGCGGGCCGATTGGATGGAGGCAACCTTGATAATTAAAGGGTGGTCGGTATCATTAATAATCAGGTTCATGCCGGATAAGCGAATGACTTCGTGAAGCTGGTTGCGTCTTTCATTGATGCAACCGTAACGCGGCATAAACGTCCTGATTTCCTTTCCTTTTTCTTGAATCCCCTGGGGCAGGTAACGACCGATATGTGCCATTTCCGATTCCGGTAAGTAGGGAGTGATCTCTTGAGAGATAAAAAGAATCTTTTTTTTCGCCATAGTATTTTCTCCAAAAATCATACAAAGATAGTCAAAAATGTTCACAAATCAAATTGGTCTGAGTGAAAATGGGATGTATAGTGTTTTGTAAATGAAAGAGAAGAAGATTTGTTTTTTTTGTTTATTTTTGAAATAGAAATAATAAATGAGGTGTGGTATTGAATGGCTGAACATAATGAATTTGGAAAATTCGGAGAACAAAAGGCTGTAGATTATTTGCGGGAGAGGGGGTATATTGTTCTGGAAAGAAATTGGAGATGGAAACATAAGGAGTTGGATATTGTTTGTCTGAAAGATGGATGGTTGGTGGTGGTTGAGGTGAAAACCAGACGAATGAAAGAGGAACGTCCGGCTGAATTGCTGGACCTTCTGAAAAGAAGGAACCTGCGGAAAGCGGCTGACGTTTATATCAGGTCAAAGGGAATAGAACGGGAGGTGCGGTTTGATTTGGTGGTTGTGAGTGGAGAAAGCGGAGAAATAGAGCATATTCCGGATGTAATTCAGGTATTTGAGTAGATTTTTATGGGTAATAAAGTTTTTGTAACGGGAGCAACCGGATTGTTGGGAAGTCATCTTATTTGCTATTTGCTTCAAACGGGACACTCTGTATGTGCTTTGAAACGTGCTGGCAGCGATTTGGCAGGGGCATTTCAGGTTTTTGGGTTTTATCCGGGCGGGCAAGAGTTATGGAAAGAAGTAAGATGGGTGGAAGGGGATGTATTGAAACCGGAAACTTATGTCGGTTACATCCGGCAGGCGGAGGTGGTGTATCATTGTGCGGCGATGGTTTCTTTTGATGAGGGAGACCGGGTTTTGTTGGAGGAAACCAATCTGCGTGGCACGGAAAATATAGCGGCTGCTTGTTTGGAGTGTGGTTGCCGTTTGTGCTATGTCAGTTCGATAGCTGCTTTGGGGGATGCCGTCCGGGAGATGGAGGTGATTGACGAAGCGACACCGGTGATTGAGGGCAGAGAACATTCTGTGTACTCCTGGAGTAAAGGCAATGCGGAAAAAATCGTATGGGAGTTTGTAGGACGGGGATTGGATGCTGTGATCGTCTGTCCGTCTGTCATTCTGGGACCAGGAGTGTGGACCCGGAGCAGTAGCCGTTTATTTGCTGCTGCGGCCCGGGGAATTCCGGTTTATCCGCGTGGTGTGACCGGATATGTAGACGTGAGGGATGTGGTGGCGTTGATGGTGCGTTTGGCAGAAGACGGGATGGTCCGAGGAGAACGGTTTGTGCTGAATGGCGGCAATTATGCTTTCCGGGAGTTGTTTGCGGTGATTGCACGGGCTTACGGGAAACATCCGCCCTATTTTTATCTGAGACCGTGGATGGGGGAAGTGGTTTGGCGTTTTTTGGCAGTCGTGGGGCGGTTGGCCGGCAGAAGGCCGGCCTTTACCCGGGAGACGGCCCGCACATCTCAACACCGGTCGTTTTATTCAAATGCTAAAATTTCAAACCGGTATCCGGATTTTCGTTTTCATACGCTGGAAGAAACTGTCGGGTATATAAAGAATATCAGAGAGGGGCTTGATCGGTTTTCAAATTAGCGCATTATTGTATACTTTTGTCGGAGATAACATAAAACGCAGCAGATGGACCATTCATTGTTAGAGAAATTAGAGACTTTTTATATTCGTTTTAAAGAAATCGGACAGCTGATAACCGATCCTGAGGTGATTCAGGATATGAAACGTTATGTGCGTCTGACGAAAGAATACAAGGAATTGGAGGAGGTGACGGCGGCGGGTGATAAGTATAAAGTTGCGTTACGTACATTGGAGGAGTCTAAAGAAATTTTAGCTACGGAAAAGGATCCGGAATTGTGTGAGATGGCGGAGGAGGAGATGGCGGAATTGACGGAAAAATTGCCAGCCATGGAG
Source organism: Odoribacter sp. Z80 (assembly GCF_009935865.1). Taxonomy (GTDB): domain Bacteria; phylum Bacteroidota; class Bacteroidia; order Bacteroidales; family Marinifilaceae; genus Odoribacter. The sequence goes on along the minus strand of NZ_QWEL01000002.1, from coordinate 234,352 downwards.
CAGGAAATCAAGATGTTGTTGATACCTGCTGACCCGGAGGATAGCAAGAATGCTATTCTGGAAATCCGGGGAGGAACGGGTGGTGATGAGGCTTGTTTGTTTGCCGGGGATTTGTTCCGGATGTATGTCAAGTTTTGTGAGAAGAGAGGCTGGAGGCTGGAGGTTTCCAGCTTTAATGAGGGTACGGCCGGGGGATATAAAGAAATCGTGGCCAGTGTTTCCGGAAATAATGTATACGGCGTTTTGAAGTACGAATCCGGTGTGCACCGGGTGCAGCGGGTGCCGGAAACGGAAACCCAGGGGCGGGTACATACTTCTGCGGCGACGGTGGCTGTACTGCCGGAGGCGGAAGAGTTTGATGTACAGATTAATGAAGGGGAGATAAAATGGGATACGTTCCGTTCGGGAGGTGCCGGTGGGCAGAATGTGAATAAGGTGGAGTCGGGAGTGCGGTTGCGTTATATGTGGAAAAATCCGAATACCGGTGTATCGGAAGAGATTTTGATAGAATGTACGGAGACCCGGGACCAGCCGAAGAATAAAGAACGGGCGTTGGCGCGTCTGCGTACTTTTATTTATGACCGTGAGCACCAAAAATATATGGATGATATTTCTGCCAAACGGAAGACGATGGTGAGCACCGGCGACCGTTCGGCGAAAATCCGTACTTATAACTATCCCCAGGGACGAGTGACCGACCACCGGATTAATTTCACACTTTATAATCTTCAGGCTGTCCTGGACGGCGATTTGGATGAAGTGATCGAGAAATTGCAAATCGAGGAAAATACGGAACGTTTGAAAGCCAGCGGATTGTAAGCTTGCAGATCGTGAATGGAAATGAATTAACATACAGATATTATGGATTATACTCAGTTGTTTGAGCAGATAAAAAAGAAAAAATCTTTTCTCTGCGTCGGTTTGGATTCCGATATCGCTAAAATTCCGGCTCATCTGTTGACGGCCGGAGATCCTGTTTTTGAGTTCAATAAAGCTATTGTTGATGCGACGGCAGAGTTTGCTGTTGCTTATAAACCCAATATCGCTTTTTATGAAAGCCGGGGTGTGGAAGGGTGGCTGAGTTTGGAAAAGACAGTGAAATACATCCGGTCGGAATATCCGGAAGTTTTCATCATTGCCGATGCGAAACGGGGCGACATCGGGAATACCTCCCAGATGTATGCGAAAGCCTTTTTGCAGACGCTTGATTTTGATGCTATTACAGTGGCTCCGTATATGGGCGAAGACTCAGTCACTCCTTTCCTGCAATATGAAGGGAAATGGGTGATTTTGCTGGCCTTGACTTCTAATAAAGGTGCTTTTGATTTCCAGTTTTTTGATAGTGAGGGGGAGAAATTGTATGAGAAAGTGCTGAAAAAATCCCAGGAATGGGGGGATAAACAGAACATGATGTATGTGGTGGGGGCTACCAAAGCTGAAATGTTGGGCGGTATCCGTGCCATTGTTCCCGATCACTTTCTTTTGGTGCCCGGAGTGGGAGCGCAGGGTGGCAGTCTGGAAGAAGTGGCGAAATATGGCATGAATAGTCATTGCGGCTTGATTGTCAACTCTTCGCGCGGTATTATTTTTGCGGATAAAACCGAGAATTTTGCTGCCCGTGCTGGGGAAGAAGCCCGGAAACTTCAGGGGGATATGGCATGTTTGCTTGAAGAAAAGGGCATTATTTAAGATATTAAAACCCGGTCTATAAATTCCGCAAATCCGTTGTTTCGGTCTGAAGCAACGGATTTGTAGTAAGGTTTCAGACGGAAAGGGGCATTCCCAACTAAAAAAGCTGTACCGCACAGGTCTAAAAAATCAACATCGTTGTAATCGTTGCCTAATCCGGCACAATCTTCGGGGTGAATATCCAGTTGTTTCAGCAAGCGGAGGCAAGCAGTGCCTTTGTTGATACCCGGTGCAAATATCTCTATCCAGACGGCTTTGGCGTCTATCGGAGAGGTGGAGCGCACTACCGAATAGCCGGCAAGGTCTTTCCGGATTTTTTCCAGTAAATGAATCTGTGAAGCATCCAGAATCATGACAAACTGTGTCGCCTCGCTTTGTATGCCGTCGGGCGAGCAGATGGGGATGCCGAAAGGTTTGTAAGCGGCTAATCGGCGTTTGTAGTCTTCGTGCAGAGGGTATATCGAGGTATAATAGAAATGGTGATTGTCGGGGATGGCCTGCTGGATGGTGAAGTTGATGTTATAGTCCCATAAATAGCAGGCAATTTCCTGGGCGGTCTGCCGGCTCAGGTGGCGTGTGAACAGCATTTGCCTGTCCGGCCATTTTAATATCCCGGCTCCCGATGAAAATATGAGGTAGTCAATGGGAAATCCGGGAGGGAGGGCCTGTAATGCCGAATATAAATTGCGGCCTGTGGCGATGATGCGTTGGATTCCTTTCTGTCCTGTCTTTTGGAAAGCGGCTAGTGTTTCGGAACTTATTTTACCTCCTTTGGGGAGAATCGTGCCATCTAAGTCCGAGATGATAGCTTGTATCATAAGGTGATTTGTTCGTAGGTGAAATAAGGGAGCGGCTCCACTAAGTAGTGAAGCACTTTTTCCTGATTCATCCCGTCCAGCGGATTATGGCTGTAACCGAAAGTCGCTTTGATGCCCATGTTGATAAAGTGTACGGCCCGTTCAATGGCTTCGGGCAGGCTGTCACCGTTGAGCAGGCATCCGGTGATTACGCTGGCAAACGCGTCTCCCGTGCCGGGATATGTGGCCGGGACATAGTCGCTGCAAACGCGCCACATCCGTCCGTCCGTTTTGTTGTAGGCGATTGTCGCTATATTTTTGTTTTTCTCCGCAGGGGGAGCGGAAGTAATGATGCAGTATTCCGGTCCCAGTTGGCTGAGTTCGCGGCACCATGTGAAGGCTTCTTCGGGGGTGAGGTCCGGACGGTAGGGACGACCGGACAGGAAAGCGGCTTCGGTCAGGTTGGGAGTGATGACTTTGGCCTGGGAGCAGAGTTGCCGCATGCCTTTTACCATAGCGTCGTCCATGCCGGGATAGAGTTGCCCGTGGTCGCCCAGGACGGGGTCGACCAATATGAAGTTGTCCGGGGTTTTAAAGTCGTTGAAAAAACGTTCCACAATCTGCATTTGCCGATAGGAGGCCAAATAACCGGAATAGAGGGCGTCAAAGTGTAAATCGAGTTCTTTCCAATGGTCGATGATGGGTTGCATTTGGTCCGTGAGGTCGAAACTGCGGAAGTCCGGGTATTCGCTGTGGGCGGAGAGAATGGCCGTGGGTAGCGGGCATACCTGGTAGCCCATATAGGATAAAATGGGTATGGCTACAGTCAGAGAAGCCCTGCCATAACCGGAAAGGTCGTGAATTGCTGCGATTTTTTTCATGTTGCAAAGATATGACAAAGAAACGAAAGTGGATTTGAAATGCAGAACGAATGTTGTCTGTTGATGATTTAACAATCATTGCCCGATGGGCCTGCAATCAATTCAATGGCTTCTTTCCCGGTCAGGTGTTCAATATCAAGACAAATCATAAGCATGTGTGTGAATCCTTTGTCTATTTCTCTGTGCAAACCAATCTCATCATTTGGATTATATTTAATCCCAAGTGTATAAGCCGCCTTTAGTTTTTCAGATGAGGATTCAATGATGTGAATTTTGCCAAATGCTATGACACTGCGAAAAAATGTTGTGAATTTCTCTGGCTGAACGTCATCTCGTTCTGTTACGCAAAAAGAAGCTTTGTCATGGTTTCGGATAGCATCTATTTTGTGACCGGACAATGCGCTGTGAAAGAATAATTTACCGTTACTATATACAAAACTGATGGGTACTGCGTACGGATAACCATTATCTCCGAGCAGAGCTAAAGTGCCGGATGTTGCATTTTTTAGGATTTCGATACACCTTTCTTTTGTGAGCTGTTGGCGTTTACGCCTCATTTCCCGGAAGTTCATGTAGTGATATAATTTTAAGATTTGAGGGCTGCAAGAATTCTCGGCGACTCCTTCTAAGAAGTTACAAATTTATTCATTTTTCCGGTAATTATTGCAGGGCATCGTTGCGATTATTTCTATTTCCGGTAAAAATGAAAAAGTTTTCCGTACCGGAAATGATTTGGTTGTTGTGTCATTCTTTTTTTTTTTTTTTTGTAAGATGAAAAGATAATATATTGCATATGTGTATAAAAATTATGGGGTATGGTGACAAAAAATAAATATTATTTTTAAATTTGCATCATAAAAATGGGGGGTGTAATCCTAAAAATGATAATTTATGGCAAAAATCAGATTTTCTGCATTAGAGGAACTTTCGAATCGTAAGCCGGTGGATGTGGGGGAACGGCGAAGGGTGTCCGAAATTTTCGGGTGTGACGTGTTGACCGTTGATAAGATGCGTCAATACCTGTCAATAGAAGCTTTTAAAAAGCTGGAGAAGGTGATGTCAGAGGGTGGGGTGATTGACCGGGGGCTGGCGGACCAGGTGGCTGCCGCCATGAAAGCGTGGGCGGTGGAGAAGGGGGCGACTCATTATACCCACTGGTTTCATCCTTTGAACGGGGCTACAGCAGAGAAGCACGACGGTTTTATTGATTTGCAGAAGAACGGTTCCATCATTGAGGCTTTTGACGGCCGGATGTTAGTGCAGCAGGAACCGGATGCGTCCAGTTTCCCGAATGGCGGTATCCGCAATACGTTTGAGGCGCGGGGGTATACGGCCTGGGACCCGGGCTCACCTGCCTTTATTAATAATAATACCCTTTGTATTCCTACGGTGTTTGTAGCTTATACGGGGGAGGCACTGGACTACAAGACGCCCATGCTGAAAGCTTTGGCTTTGATTGACAAGGCGGCGGTTGGTGTGTGCCAGTATTTTGACAAGGATGTGCAGAAAGTGGTGGCAACCTTGGGTTGGGAACAGGAATATTTTTTGGTGGACGAGGCTTTGTTCAATGCCCGTCCGGATTTGAAGTTGTGCGGGCGGACCCTGATGGGACATTCGGCAGCTAAAGACCAGCAGTTGGAGGACCATTATTTCGGTGCTATTCCCGAGCGGGTGAATGCTTTTATGGATGAACTGGAATATGAATGTCACCGTTTGGGGATTCCGGCGAAGACACGGCATAATGAGTGTGCACCCAACCAGTTTGAACTGGCCCCTATTTTTGAGGAGGCGAACCTGGCGGTCGACCACAATCAGCTATTGATGTCAACGATGAAGCGCATTGCAAGACGACATAAGTTCAGGGTGTTGCTGCATGAGAAACCGTACAAAGGAATCAATGGTTCGGGCAAGCATAACAACTGGTCTTTACTGACGGATACCGGGGTGAATTTGTTGTCGCCGGGCAAGAATCCCAAATCGAATATGCAATTTTTGGTGTTTCTGGTCACAACCACGAAAGCTGTCCTGGAGCAGGAAGCTTTACTGAAGGCTTGCATCGTATCGTTGGGGAATGAACGTCGTCTGGGGGGAGATGAGGCCCCACCGGTGATTATGTCCGTATTTTTGGGTCAGCAGTTGGATTCGATTCTGGATGAGATTGAGCAAAAAGTGAGCAGCAAGAGAATGAGTCCGGATGAAAAAACGGAGTTGAAACTGAACGTAGGGAAGATTCCGGAGATTATGCGTGATAATACGGACCGTAACCGTACTTCGCCTTTTGCTTTTACGGGAAACCGTTTTGAATTTCGGGCGGTGGGGTCTTCTGCCAATTGCGGTGGGGCGATGATTGTCCTGAATACAGCTGTGGCTGAGCAATTGCTCACTTTTAAGGGTGAAGTGGATGCGTTGATTGAGAAAGGAGTAAAGAAGGATGAGGCCATTTTTCAGGTACTCAGGAAATATATTATTGCCTGCAAGAAGATACGTTTTGAAGGAAACGGATATAGTAAGGAATGGAGGGAGGAGGCTGAAAGAAGAGGGCTTTCGGTGAACAGTGACTGTGTCGGGGCGTTGAAAGCTTATCTGACGCCCAAAGCTAAAAAATTGTTTGTGGATAACGGTATCTTTACGGAACGCGAACTGGAGGCCCGTTATGAAATCAAGAATGAGATTTATCTGAAAAAGTTGCAGATAGAATCGAGGGTGTTGGGGGATTTGGCTTTGAATCACATTATTCCCACGGCTATTTCTTATCAGAATACATTGATTAATAACGTTCGGGGATTAAAGGAGATTTTGCCGGATGTCTATGCCGAAGTGGGAGAAGTGCAGTTGAAAGCGATTAAGGAGATCTCGGCTCATATCAAGGAAATCCGTACGTTGGTGGATGATATGACTGAAGCCCGTAAAGTAGCTAACAATACTGTTCCTAACGAGGTTGAAAGGGCCGCTGTTTATTCAGGGACCGTTTTACCCTATCTGGACAGAATCCGGTATCATATTGATAAACTGGAGCTGTTGGTGGATGATGAAATCTGGCCGCTTCCGAAATATAGGGAGTTGTTGTTTTTTAAGTAATATAATAAATGAGCAGCTTGAAGCTGCTCATTGTTGTTTAAAGGGGGTTATCTCATTTTTAGCAATTCGTCTATGTGTGTCCTGTCGTTCCAAAGGCGGGGTACTTTATGCTGACCACCGAGCTTGCCTTTTTCTTTCAACCAGTCGTTGAAAAGTCCCGGACGGGCGACATGCAGTTTCAGGCGTTCCAGGGATAATAACCGTTTGGCCTCATAGTCAGAATTGAGTTTTTGAAGTTCCCGGTCCAGGATCTCGGCAAAGTTTTCCGGATTGTCCGGTGGGGTGTCAAATTCAATCAGCCATTCGTGGGCACCTTTTCGGCCTTCATCCATGAAAACGGGGGCAGCCGTAAATTCAAACACATTGGCTCCGGTCTGTTCGCAAGCGCGTTTGAGGGCTTCCGTTGCGTTGTCTATGATGAGTTCTTCCCCGAATGCGTTGATAAATAGTTTGGTGCGTCCGGTGATTCTGAATTTATAGGGCTTGGTTGAGGTGAAACTGATGGTGTCGCCGATCATATAACGCCACAGGCCGCCGCTCGTGGTGATAATCATGGCGTAATTGACGCCGGGTTCCACTTCCTCGAGGAGCAGGGTTCTGGGATACTGTTTTCCCATTTCGCTCATGGGCATGAATTCATAATATATCCCATAGTCCAGCATAAGCAGCATAGACGGATCTGCCGGGTCGTCCTGCAGACCGAAAAATCCTTCGGAGGCATTGTAGGTCTCCATGTATTTCATTTTCGGATGCGGGAGCAGGCGTTTGTATTGTTCGCGGTAGGGAGTGAAGCTGATGCCTCCGTGGATGAATAATTCTAAGTTGGGCCACACTTCGTGCAGGTTTTCTTTCCCTGTTTTTTCAAGTATTTTGTTTATCACCGTGAGAAACCAGGAGGGGACGCCGGCCAGGCAGCGTACGTCTTCTTTGACAGTGGTTTCGCATATTTTTTCAATTTTTTCTTCCCAGTTGCTCATTAGCATGATGGAGGAGTCAGGCGTTTTCATCATATTCGCCCAGAAGGGAGTGTTTGAAATCAGGATGGCGGAGAGGTCGCCGAACTGACAGTTGTTGTTGCTCCGGCTGACTTCGCTGCTGCCTCCCAGTGCCAGTGTTTTACCGCTAAAGACCTGGGCTTCTGGATTGAGTTTGTTGAAGATGGCGATGACGTCTTTTCCTCCCCGGAAATGGCTTTCTTCCAATATTGTCGGGCTTACCGGGATGAATTTGCTTTTGGCATTTGTCGTTCCCGATGATTTAGCGAACCATTTCACTTCTTCCGGCCAAAGGATGTTATTTTCGCCTTCCATCATGCGGTGTATGTCATTGCTGATTTCTTCGTAATGGATGACCGGTAGCCTTTCCCGGTATTGTTCGGCAGTCAGGATCGTGTCGAAGTGGTATTTCCTGCCGTATTCCGTGTTGGCTGCTTTGGCCAGCAGTTCCTGAAGAGTGTTCCGTTGTACTTTGACCGGATTGTTTTTGAAGTATTCGATCTGGGTCAGGCGTTTTTGGGTGAACAGCGATAATATAGAATTGATAAAGGCCATAGAATATTCTGGAATTAGAAGCGATTTTGAAACAATAAGTCAGTTTGTTTACAGGTTTAGTCATCAAACTGGAGACTTAATTGGGGATTAAGTAATGTAAAACTTAACCGATGGAAATCTGTCGGTCCCGCAATTTCTATTCCCTGCCGGTGTTCTTTGGTGGGGTAACCTTTGTTTTTTTTCCAGTTATATACGGGAAATTGTTCATGAAGTTGTTTCATGTATTCATCCCGATGGGTTTTGGCTAATACCGAAGCTGCTGCTATAGACATGTATTTCCCGTCTCCTTTGACGATGCAAAGGTGAGGGATTTTGCCGTATTTCTTGAATCGGTTGCCATCGACGATAATATGTTCGGGTCGGACAGAAAGCTGGTCCAGTGCTCTGTGCATGGCTAAAATAGAAGCATTCAGGATGTTGATATGGTCTATTTCATGATTGTCTGCAAAGGCGACAGCCCAGGCGACAGCTTCTTTTTCGATGACGGGACGGAGTTTCTCCCTTTGTTTTTCGGTGAGTTGCTTGGAATCATTCAGCAGTTCGTTGGAAAAATTTTCAGGTAAAATAACGGCCGCAGCAACTACCGGTCCGGCCAAACATCCCCGGCCTGCCTCATCACAACCTGCCTCGATGGCATCGGATTTGTATTTTTTTTCTAACATAGTTCTTCTGTGAATCCTGAAAATTGTAGGGTATTCTGATTTTATAAATTCCAATTTTAGCTCTTCCGGAGAACCAGCAGATATAATCGCAATCGTTAATCTGAAGTTTACAATTTTAGGTATCTTTGCAAATGTAATCATTTTCAATTTTCAATTTTCAATTTTCAACAATTTTATGTGGTCGAAAGAAGAGCTAAAAGAGTTAAGAATTAACTTCTGGGCGGGATTTAAGCACTATTGTTCTGCGCATCAGGTTTACAGAAAGTGGGTATTAACCGGAGTGAAAATCAAATCTACTCAATTAAAGTTTTATGCAGACGCTCAAAAAGCCTTGGTTTTGTTTCAGATTGACCATAAAAATGATTTGGAACGTTATCGTGTATATGAGTGTTTTTTTTCTTACCGTAAATTGATGGCGGCAGATTGCGGAGAAGATTTGAATTGGAAAGAAGATTATAGCGGATTGGGAGAACGCAAAGTTAGTGCTATCTATTTTGAGTTGGCGGATGTGAATATGTACCGTTGCGAGGACTGGGATAAGATTTATGCTTTCTTTGCAGAGAAAATGCCTTTGTTGGAAGAGGCTTATTGGGAATACCGGGATTTGATCCGTGAGCGATTGAAGGAATAATAATTAGGAGCGGGTAAATAAAAATGGCCTGAATTTTCAGGCCATTCTTTTCATTTGGAAAATTAAAAATTAGAAAATTTTCATGTAATATACTTTGGAAAACCATCCTTTAATACAGTATATAGAGTTGCCTCGCCCTATGGAATTGACGGCTTTTACTTTGGAATGTCTTTCCAATTATACGCCGGAAGACCCTTTAATAGCCGCTTTTGCGGAGATTGGAGCTTATTGATATGAATTGAGCCGTCCGAAACCGGACGGCTCTTTTTCTCTTATGGAGAATAATGTTAAACCTGATGAATGGTAACAAGTTGGTTCATGCCGTTCTGTACGGCTTCAAGGTTCATCGGGATAAGGTCATGGTGACGGGGAGGAAGGGATTTTCTCAATCCTTTTTCCAGGTTGTCCAGATTAATAATCGGTTTTACCTTTAAAAATCCTCCTAAGATAATCATATTGAAGATTTTCGGATTACCGCCTTCTGCTGTGAGCCGCGCACCTTCTATCTGATAAATATTAATATCTTTTCGGGTCGGATGATGGGTGATCCCATTGGGGTCATAAATCAGGGTTCCTCCGGGTTTTACCAATGACTCGAACTTGTCCATGGATTGCTGATTCAGTACGATGGCCGAATCGAAGGCATTCAATACGGGAGAACTGATCCGTTCGTCACTGATGATGACGGTTACGTTGGCTGTACCTCCGCGCATTTCCGGTCCGTAAGACGGCATCCAGGATACTTCTTGGTCTTGCATGATTCCGGAATAGGCGAGAATCTTTCCCATGGAAAGTACTCCCTGGCCGCCGAATCCTGCTATAATAATTTCTTCTGTCATAAAAATTATAATTTACAATTTATGATATTCAGTTTAAATGTCTTTGATGTCTCCTAACGGATATTTGGCAAACATGTGTTCATGCATCCATTTATTGGCATCTACAGGTGACATTTTCCAGCCGGAGTTACAGGTCCCGACTACTTCTACAAAAGAAAGGCCTTTCTGCAAACGGGTGTTCTGGAAGGCTTTTCTGATGGCATTTTTAGTCTTGCGGACTGCGCCCGGTGTGTCGGCACTTTGGCGGGTTACGTAGCAGGTTCCGTCAAGTTGTGCCAGCAATTCGGTGATCTTCATCGGGAAGCCGTTTAGTTTGGCGTCGCGGCCATAAGGGGTGGTGGCGGTCACTTGTCCCAGCAAGGTTGTCGGGGCCATCTGTCCGCCGGTCATACCATAGATGGCATTATTGATGAAGACTACTACGATGTTTTCTCCCCGGTTGCAGGCGTGCATGATTTCAGCACATCCGATGGAGGCCAGGTCACCGTCTCCCTGATAGGTAAAAACATATTTTTCCGGATGAAGCCGGCTGATGGCTGTGGCTACTGCCGGCGCGCGTCCATGGGCTGCCTCTGCCCAGTCGATGTCGATATAATTGTAAGCAAATACACTGCATCCTACCGGAGAAACACCGATGGCCTGGTCCTGGATGTTCAGTTCTTCAATTACTTCTGCGATCAGTTTATGAACCACTCCGTGTGTACATCCCGGACAGTAGTGCATGATGTTGTCGGTGAGGAGACTGCTCTTTTTCAGCACGAGGTTTTCCTCTTTTATAATGTCTGTTAATTCCATACGAAACGTTTTTTTGATTTACGATTGATTTGCTGACGATTTATCGTTTATCAGATCATAAATTTAGTTTTTAGTGCCTCCACAATCTCTTCCGGGGTAGGGACAACACCGCCCATACGTCCGTAAAAGTCTACTTTCACTTTACCGTCGACTGCCAGCCGTACATCTTCAACCATTTGTCCTGCACTCATTTCCACAGACATGAAACCTTTTACCTGCGAGCAAAGTCCGGCAATGGGTTGGTATGGGAACGGATAGAGAGTGATGGGGCGTAAGAGTCCCACTTTGATTCCAGCTTCGCGGGCGAGCTGAATGGATTTCTGGCAGATACGGGCTGTAGAACCGTAAGCGACAAGGATATAGTCGGCATCTTCGCAATACAGGGCCTCATAACGCACTTCATTGGCTTCAATTTCGCGGTATTTGCGTTGCAGTTTTTCATTGAAAACTTCCTGACGATGGGCTTCCAGCTCCAGGGACGTAATTACGTGTCGTTCGCGTTTTTTCTTTCCGGTGAGGGCCCAGCTGCCGGAAATCTTTTCGATTTCTTCGTCCGTCCATCTTGGGGTATAATCCGGCAAAACAACTTTTTCCATCATCTGTCCGATAACTCCGTCTGCCAGTATCATAGCCGGATTCCGGTATTTGAAAGCCAGTTCGAATCCCAATACGACAAAGTCACTCATTTCCTGCACGGAAGCAGGGGCCAGGACAATCAGGTGATAGTCTCCGTGACCTCCTCCTTTGGTGGCCTGAAAATAGTCGCTCTGTGAAGGCTGGATGGTGCCCAGGCCAGGGCCTCCGCGCATGACATCCACAACCAGACAAGGTAATTCGGCACCCGCAATGTAAGTGATCCCTTCTTGTTTCAGACTGATCCCGGGGCTTGACGAGGAAGTCATTACTTTTTTCCCGCAGGATGCACCGCCATATACCATGTTGATAGCGGCTAATTCACTTTCAGCCTGAAGGACTACCATTCCTGTTTCTTCCCACGGTTTGCGCAACATCAGTGTTTCCATGACTTCAGATTGTGGGGTAATCGGGTAACCAAAGTAACCATCGCAACCGCATCGGATGGCGGTTTCTGCAATGACTTCATTACCTTTCATTAATTTTACTTCTGCCATATTTTAGTTATTTTGTTATTTATATCTACCTGTAATCGGGTAATTAGAATCTTCATGTTTGTCACTCAACTGCTTTTTTATACACGCTGATGACGGAATCGGGACACACCAGTCCGCAACTGGCACAGCCGATGCAGGCGTCCGGATTTTTCATATAGGCGTAATGGTAGCCTTTACCGTTTACGTCCGGATTTAGATCAATCACATGGGTCGGACACGCCACCACGCACAAACTGCATCCTTTACAATGCTCTATGTCCACAACGATAGCTCCTTTAAATTTTGCCATAGTTTTTAAAATTATAATTTTTCGAATATTTGTATATTTTTATTACGCTTTATAATTGCTTTTCGCTATAAAATTATATTTTAAAATGAAAATCCCCAAAAAAGATTATTTTATTTTTTAATCTTTCACATTCTGCCTGGGAATGTGAAGAAAAAAGATTCTTTTTTTGCACAGGCCTGTTGGCGGTGTGAAAAAATCAGGTTTGTGGATGGTCTTGTTTGAATTTGTCTATTCTTTTTTGCAGAATTTTTATTTTGTCCATTCCGATTTGGGAGACGCACATCCGCAAACCTGCCCGGCTGCTGCCGCATCCCTGTAAGGTGATGGAAGAAATACCGTAGTGTAGTAGTTCTTTTGCCAGTTCTCCTCCGGTATATCCCGGGTATATCATGGTAAAATAAAATCCATCCGCAATGTCTTCTTTTCCGTCTTTTTCGTAAACGATGCGGAAGCCGGCTTCTTTAAAGATTTTTTTTATTTTTTCGGCGCGTGTGCCATATTCCCGCGTGGTGCTCAGAATGTTGAGTTGTCCTTTGTTGGCGGCCTTTAATATGGCAGTGAGGGCATACTGGGGGGAATGGGCAGTGCCTGAGGTCTGGGTATAAATCAGTTTGTAAGTAATGGTATACCCTAATTCTTCTGATTTATACCTTTCTTTCAGGTGTTCGTATTTTTTATGAAAGAGGGCATCAGAGATGCATAATAATCCCAGCCGTTGGCCTGCATAACTGAACAGCTTGGAACTGGAAATCATGAAAATATAATTGTCGGTATATTTGGCTACGGTAGGTTGAAAGGGAGGCTTCCCCGGTTCTGAGAGGTCTTGCCGGAAGTCCATGGCAAAGTAAGCCAGGTCTTCCAGAATAATGATATCGTACTCGGTGGCTAATTTCCCGATAATCTGAAGCTCTTGTTCTGTCAGGCACACCCAGGACGGATTGTTTGGATTGCTGTAAACAATGGTAGCTATATTTCCCTGGTCTAAGTATTCCCGTAATTTTGCTTCCAACTTTTCGCCCCGGTACTCATATATATCGAAAGCAATATAAGGTTTCCCGATGACTTCCAATTGGGTTTTCTGGACAGGGAAGCCCGGGTCAATGAATAATACCGTGTCTTTTCCCCGCCGGCATTCAGTCAAAGCCATAAAGGCTGTATATGAAGCCTGCATAGCGCCTACGGTCGGAATAATTCCCTGGGGTTGGATATCTATATCCATGAAATTTTTGATGAATCGTGAGGCTTCCCGGGCAAGTAAGGGATAACCTTCCAGCATGGGATAAAATTGTGCAACACCCTGTTCTAAAGCATGGATTTCCGCTTCTGTTCCGGTTCGGGAAGGGGGTAAGCCGGGTACTCCCATTTCCATTCGGATGAATTTTTCACCTGTAGCTTGTTCCAAAAGGTTAACCGCTTTTACAATGTCGCGGATAGAAGCATTATCCAAAGAGCTTATACCGCATTGGGTGAGAGTTTCTTCTATTAGTCCGGGTTGAATGAGATTATTTTGCATGTACAAATGTTGTTTGTTTCTTCCATTTTGAAACAATAATACAAAAATTAATGATAAAAATACGATTTGATGGCTAATTTAACTTATAATTAATTAAATTTATAACGATTGCGGGTGATGTATTGAAATCGTTCTCTTTTTTTTAATCTTTGATTATTTTCCTTTAAATTTGTGGGTTATTAAAAGAAATTTTGTCCTTGAATTTGGAGTGGTTTATAGCGAGAAAACTGCTGAAAGGAGGTGAGAAAGAAGCTGTTTCAGTACCCATTGTAAAAATTGCAGTGGTAGGAATTGCTTTGGGGGTATGTGTGATGTTGTTATCGGTCTTTATTGTTACCGGTTTTAAAAAAGAGATTACGGCAAAGTTGTCTGGATTTTCGTCTCATCTGAATGTCACGGCTTATGAAAATAATAACTCCTATTCAGGTAGCGAAATCCGGGTGAATGATACTCTTCTGAATGGCATTAGGCGGATGTCTTCGCTTAAACAGGTATATCCTTATGTGACAATGCCTGCTATATTGAAAAGTAAAAGTGAAATCCACGGGGTGGTATTGAAGGGCGTTGATTCTGCTTATTTGCCTGATTTTTATCTGAAACATTTGAAAAGTGGGGAATATCCTGATTTGAAGACCCCGAAAGCTTCCAATGATATATTGATTTCTGTTTCAGTGGCTCAGATGTTAGGTGTGGAGCCGGGAGAGAAAGTAAGGGCTCATTTCGTCCAGGACCCTCCCCGTGTGAGGGTGTTTCAGGTGAAGGGGATTTATGATACGGGGTTCCGGGAGTATGACGATATGATCGTATTGTGCGATTTGCGGCATTTACAAAAATTGAACGGTTGGGAAGCGGACCAGGTGTCTGCGGTCGGAATTGAGTTGGAGGATATGGAGGAGATTCCGGAAAAGGAGGCTGAACTGGATGCTATTTTGCCGGTTGCCGGAGAGGATGGCTTTTACAAAATTACTTCGTTGTGGGAAACTGCTACACAGATTTTTGACTGGTTAAACCTGATCAATATGAATGTGTGGGTGATTTTAACCTTGATTGTGGTGGTAGCCGGATTTAATATGGTTTCCGGTTTGCTGATTTTTATTTTGGATAAAACGGCTTTGATTGGGATATTGAAGGCTATGGGTTGCCGGAATGTTTCTTTAAAGAGAGTATTTTTATATGTGGCGCTGGGATTAATCGGACGGGGAATGATTGCGGGAAATGTACTGGCATTGGTGTTGGGCGGTATTCAGTATTATTTCCGGCTCATCCGGCTGGACCCTCTTTCTTATTATATGGACACAGTGCCTGTATATTTTAATATCTGGTATATTTTACTTTTGAATGCGGGAGTGTGGTGTATATCTGTCCTGATGTTGCTGGCGCCGGCAATGTTAGTGTCCCGGATTACCCCGATTAAAGCGATACGGTTTGAATAGAGAATAAGAATATGTCATGGGGTGATTATATAGAGAAGCATGTTATTCCTCATCGCCGGGGAATTATGGGAACAGTGATTTTTCATCTTGTTCTGGCTATTCTGTTGCTGGGTATGGAGATTTCCCGGGTTGCTGTTCATACTGAAATGGAGGTTTTAATGGATGTACCGGCTCCTGAAGAGCTTTTGAAACAGCAGGAGGAAAAACAGCGGAAAGAGGAAATCCGGCAGAAAAGTTCGGCGGAAGCGGTGGAAAAAATGTTACGTTCGATGGCGGTCAATGAAAATGCTCCTGAACAGAAAAGGAAAGAAGATGCCCGGGTGCAGGAATATGTCGATGCAATTATGAAAGAACTGGAAGAGGAGGGGGGAAGCCGTTATGTTGCACAGAAAGATAAAAATTATAAGCAAGATAGTCTTCAGCATCTTCGGGACCGCCGGGAACAGGAACTGGACTCTTTGAAGTCTACGTTTTATTCGGGAGAGAGTAGTGTCAGTTATAATTTAAAGGAGCGTTATGCCCGTTTTTTGCCTATACCTGTGTTTAAGTGTGAATTCGGTGGTGTGGTGGTTGTGGAGATAACCGTCAACCGGAAAGGGGTAGTGCAAAAGGCTGTCGTGACAGAAACCGATTCCGAAGAAGACGACTGTTTGCGGCGGGTGGCCGTGGATGCGGCTGAACGTTCCCGTTTTAATGAAAAAAGTTCGGCTCCCGCCTTGCAAAAAGGAACGATAACCTATCATTTTGTGAAGCAATAAGATGATATTTAACGGATTCGTATCTACTTTTTACTTTTTACCTTTTACTTTTCATTTTTTTTGCATTACCTTTGTTTCTGAATGCAGTAATATGCGTTAAAATAGAATGTATGGGATTATTTTCGTTTTTATTTTCTAAGCATAAGATACTTCGTACGACTCACGAAGCGGAAACTTTTCGGGCGGTATTCCGGGAAGATGAAGAGTTGTTTGTGAAAGTGGAAAAAAGTGCAGAACTGGCCAGATATAAAGAATTGGACGGTATAATAAAGGAGCCTGCTTTTAAGAAAAGGAAAAAAGAAATCGAAGCATTGGCATATAAAGACAGTAAATATTATACCGCTGAGAAGCAGTATAAGGCTTTGTTGAAGTTGAGGAAGTTGAAGTCTTATTTGCTGATTCATGATTCCCAGGAGTTGCAGGGGTATGAAAGAGTGAAGCATACTGAAGAATATCAGGAGTATATCAAGTTAAAGGTGATTGTAAAATCGGCGGATTTTGACCGGAAACTGCATGCCGTGGAGTATAATGCTTACCGGCAGATTATCCGCCATCCCAAGATTGCCGCTTTGATTCGTTTTGAGAATCTCCGGAGTTTTAAGGAATATAACGAAGTAAAAAATACAAAATTACCTCAGGAATTTGAGCAGTTGACGGCTTTTGTCCAATCTGAGGAATTTAAGAAGAACAGGAAATTTTTGTTGGATAAGAAGAGGTACCTGACTACGGATGATTATAAATTGCTGGAGGAATATGAGTCACTGGCAAAACGTCCGGACATCGTAAAATACAATGCCTTGCTTCAGGACCCTTATTTTAATAGTATGCGCCGTTGGAAACTGGTTTTTGAGGACGAGTTTAACCAGGGGAGTTTGGACCATACCAAATGGATAACCCGTTATTATGCCGGGGAACGTTTTCTCAATGATACTTATGGCGTCGGAAAAGACGTACAGTTGTATTCATCTGATAATGTTTCTTTCGGTCATAGTGCTGTGTGTTTGAATTTCCGGAAAGAATCCATTATTGGAAAGTATTGGGACGGGCAATTGGGAATCCGGGAGCGGAAGTATGATTATACTTCGGGGATGATTAGTACGGCCGCTTCTTTCCGGCAATGTTACGGTCGTTTTGAAGCGAAAGTCAAACTGAACCGGGGAGCGGTTACTTCCTGTTTCTGGATGTTGGGGGATGCGGATCTTCCCCATGTGGAAGTTATGAAATGCCAGGCCGATGGAGTGAGCATGGGGCGGGTATTTCATTACCGGGCGGCTGTTACAAATGATATTCAATTGATACCCGATCTGGAGTTGGCGAATGAATATTATATATTTACCCTGGAGTGGACGGCAGAGAAAATGGTGTGGATGATAAATGATATGGTGGTGAAGGAAGAGAAAGAGAATATACCGGATGTTCCGATGTATATTGTATTTTCTTTGGGAGCTACGGAAACACCTGCTGACAAAGGAATTCCTGCCTGCATGGAGATTGACTGGGTGAGAGGCTACCGGTTGAAAAAATAGTTTTGTCTGTTTATGGGTAGACAAGGTATGCGGATATCGTTGCAGCAGGGGATTGGTCGCTTTTTCCGGGAGTGTTGGTCTGGATTGGCCGATTTGTTTTATCCGTCCTTGTGCCTGGTCTGTGGAAAATGCCTCGTGAGGGGTGAAAAATATTTATGCTCGCATTGTCTGGCTGACTTCCCTTTTGCAGATGAGTCCTATTCTGCTTCAGACCAGGTTTTGGAAGTTTTTGATCATGTTTCCCGTCCCCAATGTTTGTATGCTCTTTTCTATTATAATAAATACAGTCCCTACCGGAAACTGATTTATGCTGTAAAATATTTGTCTTACCGGAAACTCGGAAGGTATTTGGGGCGATTGCTGGGGGAGCGGATAAAAGGAAAATGTCAGGCCGATTGTATTGTTCCGGTTCCTTTGCATAAGAAAAGGGAGAGGAAGCGGGGATTCAATCAGGCTCATGAGATTGCTTGCGGAGTGAGTGAGGTGTTGGGAATAGAGATATTGGATGGTGTGGTGGTGCGTATAAAAAATAACGTTTCTCAGGCCGGAAAGAATGCCGTGGAGCGACAGCAGAATGTGGAAGATATTTTTAAATTGCGTGATGTTCAGAAGATTGCCGGCCGCCATGTGCTGCTGCTGGATGATGTGATTACTACCGGGGCTACATTAAAATCATGTTTGCAGGTGCTGGCTGAAGCCGGGAATGTGACTTTTAGCCTGGGGTGCCTGGGTAAAACACTTTGATTGCTTTTGTCTTTTTTGCTTTTGGGCAGAAGTTTTTACTTTTAACCTTTTCCTTTTTCCCTTTATAACTTATCTTTGTAAATCAAGTAAAAAAGAGTAAAGTAAGAAAGTAATGAACCGGAATTGTCAGGCTTTTTTTTGTTGGAAATGGTTGGGAACCGTATTGTTGACGGGGTTGGTATATGCTTGTGCCAATCGCGGTTATCCTGAGGGAGGACCTAAAGATACGACTCCTCCCGAAGTGGTGAATGAAAATCCGGTTTCTTTTTCCACGGATTTTAGCAAGAAACGGATAGAGATTTACTTTGACGAGTTTGTCCAGTTAAAAGACATTGATAAAAAATTTATTATCTCTCCTCCTCAGAACAAAAAACCGAAGGTTCGCTTGAAAGGGAAGTATATTCAGGTGGAGATTCAGGATACTTTACGGCCTAATACGACTTATAGTCTGGATTTCGGGGATGCTATAGCGGACAATAACGAAGGAAATCCTCTCGGATATTACCGTTATGTTTTTTCGACAGGTCCGGTTATTGATTCCCTGGAATTGGCAGGAAATGTTGTAAATGCGGAATCAGGGGAACCGATGAGGGGGGTGTATGTGGAACTCTATTCCAATGCTGCCGATTCTATGCCTTTGCTGGAGTTGCCGGATTATGTGGCTTTGACCGATAGTTCCGGTTTTTTCAGGGTGACTAATTTAAGGGATACGACTTACCGTATTGTTGCCGTGGAGGATAATAACCGCGATTACAGATACACTCCGGAGTCGGAAATGTTTGCTTTTCTGGATTCGGTGGTACGGCCCCGGTTTATGTTGATGGAAAAAACGGATACGATTAAAATTATAGAGAGTATTGTGGGGCGTGACACGACCACTTCGGACAGTTTGGTGACGACCCAGTATATGGGATTTGGGCCCAGTAATCTGTATCTCCGTATATTCCAGGAAAAATCTACCCAGTTGTATATGGTGAGTGATGAGCGTAAGGCACGGGAAAAACTGGAGTTTATTTTCAGTATTCCGGGAGAAAATGAATTTGAAGCCCGCTTGTGGGATACTTTGCCCCTGCCTTATCTGCCGGAGGATTGGTATATCAAAGAGCATTCGGCCGGGAGTGATACCATCACTTTATGGATTAAGGATTCTTTGGTCTATAAAAGAGATACGTTTAATGTGATTTTATCGTATTTGCGAACGGATAGTGTGGGACAGCGGGTGATGTATGCAGATACGGTCCGGTATACTTTTAAGGAGAAAAAAAAGGCGGAAGGAAAGGCCAGGAAAAAACAGGATGAGGAAGAGGGGGAAAAGCGACCTGTTGAGTTTGTGGAAATAAAAACCAATGCAGGGAACGATTTTGATTTGGGCGCTCGGTTGTGGTTGGAGTTTGCCCGCCCACTCCGGGATGAGGAGTGGCAACAGTTGCTCCGGGTGGAACAGAAAGCAGATACGCTTTATCAACCTATTGCTTTTAGTGTAGGAAAAGACAGCCTCAGAATCCGCAGAAGGTATATAGATGTTCCCTGGAAAGCAGGGGAAGAATACCGGATCACATTGGATTCCGCGACCGTTTTTGATTGGTACGGGCATTTCAATAATACCTGGACTAAAAAATTCAAAGTCCATTCTGAGGAACACTATGGGAAAGTGGTGTTGAATGTACAAGGGGTACAGGGAAATGTTATTTTGCAGCTTTATAAGGCTGAGACAGGTAAATCAGATAACGGAAAGAGAAAGTATAACGTGCTCCGCGAAAAGGAAATCCGGCAGGACGGAGAAGTGGTATTTGATTTGCTGCCCGCAGGAAAATACCGTTTCCGTGCTATCCTGGACACGAATGGGAATGGGGTCTGGGACACCGGACTTTTCCTGAAAGGACGTCAGCCGGAAGAGGTGATTTATTTGCCGGCAGAAATTTCTGTAAAGCAAAATTTCGATATAGAACAGACCTTTGATTTGCAGGCTACGTATAAGGGCATGAGTGATAAATAAAAATTATGGGACGAGTTTGGCTTTTGATATTGATATTGGGTTGGGAAACAACCCTGTTTGCTCAGACGAAATATCCGCCTGTGGAACAGTTGGTTTATACCGGTTATTACAATTGGGGATTTATTTGGGTGAAAGCCGGCCAGGTGGAATTTTCTTTAGCCAAGTCAGACAAGTATCCCAATGCAAACAAATTGGAGGCGGTGGGGTATTCTTTGCCTTCCTGGGATTGGTTTTTTACCATCCGTGATACATTGATATCCCATTATGATAAAGACACATTCCTGCCTTATGAGTTTTCAAGGAAGGCGCATGAGGGGAATTACCATAAAACATTTGACTATGTTTTCGATTATCAGGATTCGGTTGTTTGGGGAGATGTACACAGAGTCGGGAAATTCAAACGGAAAGATACGGTGAAATTATTGCCTCAGACTTATGATATGCTTTCTGTTGCCTGGATGACCAGGGAAGTGGATTTTGATCAATATAAAAAAAATGATTTAATACCGATTCGTATTTTAATAGATAGTAAAATTTATGATTTATATATCCGTTATTTAGGAGTAAATAAAACTAAAATAGCTGGGCGTAAGCAGGAATGCTACGTTTTCTCGCCCTTGTTGGTTGAAGGAGAGGTCTTTAAGGGAGGTGAAAATATGAAGATTTGGGTGAGCAGGGATGAGTACCGGCTTCCGTTGATGGTGGAAGCAAAAATTCTGGTCGGCTCGGTGAAAGGAGTGTTGGATTGGTCTGAAAGCAAGATAGGCCTTGGGGAGAGATAATACAATAACTAAAAATGAAAGTTATGAAAAAAGTATTCTATGTTTTGTTTGTTGTAATCATGGTTTCTGTGTGGTCGTGTAAAGAGGGAGGAAAAGCCGGAAAATCAATGCTGTCTCCTGTTTCCGGAGCTACGAATGAATTGATGGTCATTATGCCTAAAGCATTGTGGGACGGGGCTGTCGGAGATACGATAAAACAGTTTTTTGGCCAGGCACAGATCGGGTTGCCTCAGGGAGAACCTATTTTTGACCTTCTGAACTTACCTCCTGCCCGTTTTGAGAAAAATGTGAAGTCTCACCGGAACCTTCTGTTAGTCAATATATCCAGAAAAGCGGATTCCGCTTCTGTCCATTTTTTTGATAGTCCCTGGGCTAAAAGCCAGAAAATTTTTAAGATTACCGCACCGGATGAAGAAGCATTCTTCCGGATTTTCGATGCCAATAAAGAGAAAATGATGGGAGTGTATCTGAAAGCTGAGCGGGACCGTTTGATAGAGGTGTACAGAAAAACTCCGGATAAAAAGATTTTTAATTTGTTTAAGAATAAATATGATATTCTTTTACATTGCCCGGGGGGGTACAATATCAATAAAGATACCAATGATTTTGTGTGGATTTCATCGGAAACCCGGGTGGATAGCAAGGGAATTATTTTCTTTCAGGAGCGGTATGAAGATGAAAGCCAGTTGAATTACCGGATTATTCAGGATAAGGTGAATGAGGAACTGAAAAAATATATCCCCGGGCCTTTAAATAATACCTGGATGGCACTGGATATGGTAACGCCGATGATGACTGCCGTTTACCAGTACGAGGGAGAACATTATGCTGTGCTGATGAAAGGATTGTGGACTGTAGTGAACGATTTTATGGGAGGGCCTTTTGTTTTGAATGTCGTATTGGACCAGAAGAATGAACGGGTGATTTATATGATGGGATATGTGTATGCTCCGGAAGGTAAGAAACGGAATATGATGCGTCAGGTGGAAAGTATCATTTATTCTATGCAGATAGATTTTCCGGAGGAAAAGAAAAAGTAATGCGGAAAAAGTTTTTAGGTTTGTGGTGTTTTGTGCTGATGTGCAGTTGGCTTTATGCCATTACACCGGGAATTGAGAATTTTAACATGTATGCTTCATGGGTGGAGGGTAAGAGAGTCGGGGTAGTTGCTAACCAGACTTCAGTTATCCATGGACAGCATACGGTTGATTTTTTGAGGCAAAAAGGAACTCAGGTTGTTAAAATATTTTGTCCCGAGCATGGATTCCGGGGAGATGCCGATGCCGGCGAAAATGTGAGAGATGATAAGGATAAAGTTACAGGTTTACCGGTGATTTCTTTATATGGGAAGAAAAAAAAACCTTTACCTGAGGATTTGAAAGGAGTAGACGTTCTGATTTTTGATATTCAGGATGTCGGGGTGCGTTTCTATACGTATCTTTCCACCTTGCATTATGTGATGGAGGCTTGTGCCGAGAATCAGATTCCGGTGATTGTGACGGACCGTCCGAATCCCAATGCATTTTATGTGGATGGTCCGGTATTGGATATGAAATTCAGTTCTTTCATCGGCATGCATCCCGTACCGGTGGTATATGGTATGACGATTGCGGAGTATGCACGGATGATTAACGGAGAAGGGTGGTTGAAAAATGGGGTGAAATGCGATTTGAAAATCGTTCCTTGCGGGAACTGGAACCGGGAAATGCCGGTGGAACTACCGGTTAAACCTTCGCCTAATTTACCGGATAAAGTGTCGGTGATGTTGTATCCTTCAGTTTGTTTTTTTGAGGGAACGGTGGTCAGCGAAGGCCGGGGAACTGATGTCCCTTTCCAGGTGTTTGGTCATCCTTGTTTGAAAGATATGCCTTATTCGTTTACTCCCCGGAGTATTCCGGGCATGAGTAAATCTCCTAAGTGTTTGGGGAAAGTGTGTTATGGCCGGGATTTGAGGGATAAGTATGAGGAAGTGAGGGCAGGAAAGCGTTTAAGATTGGACTGGTTGCTGGAGGCCTGCCGGAATTATGTCGGTACGGAGCCTTTTTTTACACCTTTTTTTGAAAAACTGGCCGGTACGGCTCAATTACGAAAAGATATTGAAACAGGAAAAAGTGAGCAGGAAATCCGGTCTTCGTGGTCTTCCGGGTTAGAGCGTTTCAGAAAAATCAGGGAGAAATATTTGATCTATTGATTTGTGTTTATAATGACAGGCAAAGAAAAGAAATCATGGGGCAGACGAATGGTTAAAAAAACTTTATGGAGTCTGCTGGTTATATGGGTGTTCATAGTGGTGGTCGTAGGGGTTGGGATTCATTTTATATTTACTCCGGCTAAATTAACGCCTTGGGTTGAAAAAACTGCCAATGCGTACTTGGATGCAGATGTCCGTATCGGAAATATGGAGTTGACTTTTTTTTCTACTTTTCCGGACTTTGGTTTGCGGATTACGGATGTTTCTGTTGTTTCCCGTTGTAGTCGGGATAGTTCCGGTATGTTTATTCCTCAGACCCGGGATTCGTTGATGCGGATTGAATCTGGTCTGATTACCGTTAATCCGATGGCCTATTTGTTTAAAAACCGGATTGTGGTCAAGGATTTTGTTTTGGAGAGACCGGATATTTATGCTTATGTGGACTCGTCAGGAAAGGCCAACTGGAATATTGTAAAAGAGACGGAAGAAGTTGTGGCGGCAGATTCATTGACAGCAGATTCTATGGGGTTTAATGGCCGGTTGCGTTTGAAGAATGTGCGCATTCGGGATGGGAAAATGATTTTTGATGACCGGAATACTCATTTATATGCCCGTTTAACCGGTTTAAATCTGGGAATCGACGGTATGCTGGGACAGCGGCGTTCCCGCCTGAAAGTGAATTTTTCTACCGATAATATTTTATTCTGGCAGGAGGGAAAATTGCTGGTGAACCGTTTGGCGTTGAGTGTAACGACTGGCTTGCGGGTAAACAGGGATTCCTTACTTTATACTTTGGATAAAGCTGTGTTTGATGTGAATGGTTTGCGTTTTGGTGCCGGGGGTGTGTTTAGGGGAGATACGGTCAACCGGACTGTTGGGGTGGATTTAAAATATGGTATTCACATTCCTTCTTTGAAAACTTTGCTGGATTTGATACCGGAGGCTGTTTTGCAAAAGGCGGAAGGGGTGGATGTTCGCGGTGAGGTGTGGTGTAAAGGAGAAGTGAAAGGAACTTACGGCCGTCAGAATATTCCTTTGCTCACTTCGGAGTTCCGGATTCAAGATGGCTATATTGCTTATCCGGGAATGCCTTCACAGATTGATTCCCTGAATGTGGATTTGTATGCGTTCGTGGATTTGCAAAAAGAACAGGATTCTTATGTACGGTTGCGGCAGTTTTGTATTCAGGGCGGAGGGACAGATGTGGATATAAAAGGAGATATAGAACATTTGCTGACCGACCCTTTGGTAAAAACCCAAATAGAAGCTCAGGTTAATTTCGGTGATTTGACTCGTATTTTTCCGCTGACGGATGGTATCACGTGTAAAGGTATGCTGAATACTTTCTTGAAAACGAATGTGAAAGTCAGTGATATACTCTGTGCGGATTACGGCAAACTGAATGTGGGTGGATATTGCCGGATGAAGGGGGTGGAGATTTTTATTCCGAAGGACAGTATTGTGATGAAGATGAAGTCTGCTGCATTGGCTTTTGCTTCCAACCGTAAAAATGAGAAGACTCTTCAGGGAAAGGATTTGTTGAATGGGGTGGTAGGATATTCCGGAATGGATGTACATATCCGGAATAAGGTCCGCTTGCTGATGGACACCACTTATTTGACTTTGAAAACTTCTCCTTTGAAAGATACGACCGCTGTCGCTTCGGTAAGTTCCGGCCTGCATTTGGGAAGAATGGTATTTATTGTCCGGGATACTTTGTTGGTCGGTTTGAAAAGTGCTGATGTGAAGGCTTCTTTGAAGCCTTGGAAAAGAGATAAAAAGATTCCTCAGGTAGAAGCGCAATTACAGGTGGATAGCCTGCGTTTGCGGATGCTGGGAAATCGTTTGAGTTTTGCCAGGGTGGACTCCAAAGTAGAAGCTGTCCGCAGTCGCCGGAATGAAAAGATATGGCGTCCGTCCGGATATGTGGATTTTGTCGGCATGAGGGCCTATACGCCTTATTTTCCTTTGCGGATGAGGATGCCGGGGACCCGTTTGCGGTTTAATATGAACGAGGTGCAATTGGATTCGGCAGTATTGCGTTTGGGACGTTCTGATTTGCGCTTGACGGGGAACATTGAGAATATGGCACGTGCTTTTTTCCGTCATGATACGCTGAAAGCGCAATTGCTGGTGACTTCAGACCGGATAGACTGTAATCAATTGATGCATGCTTTGGATGCGGGAACGGCCTATCGTGCAAGGGTGGAAAGCGGGTTCAGAGATACGGTTGCCGGAGATGGAATGAGTGATGATTTCGACCAATTGGAGGTTGTGGGTGACTCTGTTGTCTATGAGGGAAAGAATGCTCTGTTTGTGGTCCCTTCCGGAATAGACTTTACTTTTCAGACAGATATTAAAAGAGTGTTGTTCGGGAAGTTGGAAATGGACAGTATACATGGAGAGGTAGTGATGAGGAATCAGTGTATCGAATTGTCGGATCTGGAATTGCGTTCCTCTGCGGCTAATATGAGCACTTCGGCTATTTATAAGGCAACGGATACGATAAAGGCGTATGCCGGTTTTGCTTTACAAATGCATGACATCCGGATAGACAGTCTTGTGAGACTATTGCCTGCCTTGGATACGCTTTTCCCTATGTTGCGTTCTTTTGAGGGAGTGGTGAATTTTCATATGGCGGCTGATGCGTGGCTGGACTCGACGATGATGATTGATTTGCCGACGTTACGGGCGGCTGCTTATCTGGATGGACGGGATCTGGTACTGATGGATGGCGAGACGTTTGCCGAAATTTCCAAGATGTTGATGTTTAAGAATAAACAACGGAATATGATAGACAGTATCTCTGTTGATTTAGCTGTGAAAGACGGTACGGTAGAGATTTTTCCGTTTTTGATAGAAATTGATCGTTATAAAGCGGCAGTTGGTGGGGAACATAACATAGACATGACGTTTAAATATCATATTTCCCTCTTAAAATCTCCCTTGCCATTTCGGGCAGGGATGGATATTTCCGGTAGTATGGAAAAGATGAAATTCCGGATTACCAAAGCGAAGTATAAGGATATGTTTATACCCTCCCGGAGGGCCAGTGTCGATAGTGCACAGCTTAACCTGAAACAACGCATCCGTACGATTCTCAGGGATGGGGAACATTCCCGACCGGAGAGATAGGACACAAAGGGAGGCTTAGTCCGGCTCTGTCATCTGTTCTTTCGCTGCTCCCGGAAGCCGGTTCTGAAAATCATTCCGGACGTAGCGGAAAAAAATCGCGGGTTGGGGTAAAGATGTGTATAAATATCAAAATTAATTGTATCTTTGTATCGTTTTGTTCCGAACTGCTGTCTGGCGGGGAGGATTAAATGGGAATCAGGTGAGAATCCTGAACAGTCCCGCTGCTGTAAGCCTTTAAAGGGTCAGGCATACTTAGCCACTGTCTCTGCAGAGATGGGAAGGCGCCTGGACCGGGTAAGTCAGAAGACCTGCAAAACGATTTTTTTCAATGGCTTTCGAGGAATGAGCTATGGAAACATCAGGTTTACGTTTTGGCGTAGGTTTTCTTTTTTCCTATTCTTGTTTTCCCTCTGAAGCGTAGTAATGACTCTTTAAACGGAACGGGGTTTTGGTGCGTTTGTTTTTTTATCGGTTGGTGCTTTGCCTTTTGGGTGGCGGTTTTTGTCCGGTTTCTGCCCAGACGGCAGATACAACCCGGGTGCATGAGTTGCAACAGGTGGATGTGTCGGCAATCCGGCGTCCTTCGGTTGTCCGTTCGGCAGCTCCCTTGCAGGTGGTCAGCGGCGCGGAGATGGAGCGTTTGGGCTATCAGAGTTTGGCTGATGCCGTGCGCCGTTTTAGTGGCGTGACAGTAAAAGATTACGGCGGAATCGGCGGGTTGAAAACGGTGTCGGTGCGTAGTTTGGGGGCCTACCATACCGGAGTGATGTATGACGGAATTGCGGTAAGCAATTGCCAGGCGGGGCAGATTGACATCGGGCGCTTCTCGCTCGACAATGTGTCGCAGGTCACTCTGGCGGTGGGACAGGAAGACGATATTTTCCAGCCTGCCCGGATGTTTGCCTCGGCAGGAGTGTTGAGTATTCAGACACAACGGCCGGAGTTCCGGGGAAACCGGGATTATAGTCTACAATTGCGGATGAAAGGCGGCTCTTTCGGTTTGGTGAATCCTTCGTTACGTTATGCCCGGCGGCTTGCTTCCCGGACGAGCCTGTCCGTGGACGGCGATTTTCTGCGGGCGGACGGTACCTATCCTTTTACCTTGAAAAACGGGCAATCGGTCACTCGCGAAAAACGCTATAATTCCGATATTTTATCCTGGCATACGGAGGCCAATCTGTACAGCTTGTTACGTGACAGTAGCCGGGTGACAGCAAAGGTCTATTATTTCCAGTCGGAACGGGGATTGCCGGGTGGGGTGATTTTCTACAATCCTTATAATAAGGAGCGCTTGTGGGACCGCAACTTTTTTGTCCAGGCAGGCTACGAAAAGCATTTCAATCCGCGCTGGGCATTGAAGGGTGCTTTGAAATACAATTATTCGTGGAACAGGTACCGGGACATCAATGTAAAGTATGACGGAGGCAAACAGGAAGACAGAAACAGACAGCAGGAATATTACGGAACCGCTACGGTGCAATATGTGCCGTCGGAACATCTGACGGTGTCGTTGGCAACGGATTTTGCAGTGAACAAATTGCGGAATAACTTGCCGGATTGTCCTTTCCCGACCCGTTACACTTCTTACAGCGTTTTGGCTTTAAAATATCATTACCGTTTTCTGACGGTGACGGCGAATGTGCTGAATACTTTTGTTACGGAAAAGGTAAAAAGCGGTGAGCGACCCGAAAATCGCCATAAATTCACTCCTTTTGCCGCCTTGGCTTTGCGTCCGTGGCAGGACCGGAATCTGTATCTGCGCTTTTTATACAAAAACACCTTCCGGGTGCCTACGTTCAACGATTTGTATTATTTAAGGATGGGCAATACGGGATTAAGGCCCGAACTGGCAAGGGAATATAGCGGGGGAATCACGTGGAGTGGCACCCCGTGGAGTTTTATGGATTTCTTATCGGTGACGGCAGATGTGTATTATAACCGGGTTACGGATAAGATTGTCGCATTCCCTTCTACTTACGTGTGGAAAATGCTCAATTTGGGAAAAACAGACATTACCGGAGCGGAGGTGAATGTCAGGGCGGAAATACCCCTGTACAACCGGATCGGTTTGCATTTTTCGGCAGGGTATACCTGGCAGAAAGCCATTGATGTGACGGATAAAGAAAGTAAAAATTATAAGGAACAGATACCTTATACGCCTTGCCATTCGGGTAGCGGTGCCTTGCAGGTGCAGACGCCCTGGGTGAATATGGCTTATACGGTTATCGGCGTGGGGGAGCGGTATGTTTTGTTGCAGAATATTCCGGCGAACCGGATAGAGGGTTATGCGGAACATACGTTTTCCCTATCCCGTGAATTTACCGGAAAAAATTTTCGTCTCCATTTGCAGGCGGAGTTGGTCAATTTCACAGACGAGCAGTATGATATTATAAAATACTATCCGATGCCGGGACGTTCTTACCGCTTGTCGGCAACCTTACGATTCTGAGATGTTTAATTTAAAATAGAAAAAAATGAAATTCAGAAGTTTATTTTTAGCAGTACTGTGTACGTTGTTTATGGGGGTAAGCCTCACCTCTTGCAGCGATGACGATGATGATGATGAGGTAACGACCGGTGTGTTCATCCTGAATGAAGGGAAAAGCGAGAATAATAATGCCGGGATTTCCGTGTATAATCCGGAGACCCATGCTGTGACCGCAGATGTTTATATGGCGCAGAATGACAAGGGATTGGGAGATACCGGGCAGGATATGATCCAATACGGAAATTACGTTTATGTGACGGTCTACGGTTCCAGCCGTTTGGTGAAACTGGATAAGGCCGGGGTTGAGGTGGCATCTCTGACTTTTTCTGCAGAAGACGGGCAACCGCGGAATATGGCGGCGGAAGATGGAAAGTTGTATGTGACGCTGTATAGCGGCAAAGTGGCACGTATTAACGCAGCGGATTTGAAAATTGAAAAGTATGTGCAGGTAGGGAAGAATCCCGAACAGATTGTGGAGGAAGATGATAAATTATTTGTAGCCAACTCCGGATGGGGGGAAGACAACACGGTGTCTGTCATTGATATAAGGACCTTCGAAGTGGTGAAAACGGTGGAAGTGACAGTAAACCCCAATTATTTGCAGGAGGCGGAAGGGTATGTATATGTCATTTCGTACGGAAGTTTCGGAAACGTTCCTTACACCTTGTCCCGGATAAACACGAGAACTTATGCTGTTGAGGAGATTACGACAGCTACGCTAATGGCAGAACACGATGACGTGATTTATCTGGCAAATTCAGTGACGGATTGGTCTACGTATACGACGACCACGACTTTTTTTACCTATGATGCCAGGCGCGGTGTGCTGAATAATGCCTCTTTCCTGCAGGATAGCCCGGAAGCCCGGAAACTGGCAACGAAAAGTATCTATATGATAGAAATAGACCCGAATAACGGAGATATTTATATCGGCATATCGGATTACAACAATAATGGTGATGTATACCGGTTTACCCGAACAGGCGAATTTGTGAAAGAAATCACAACGGGAAGCCTGAATCCGAACAATATGGTATTTTTTAATTGAGTATTCCTTCTGAATGTTGTTGTGAATCTGTGCCAGAGTGAAAACTGGATTAAAAATTATTGGAACAATAAAAAGGATGTCCGCATAGGGCATCCTTTCGTTTTATATATAAAGTTTACGAATCAAACCTACCGTTCAGTATATGAATTTCCCGAATGGACTGAACAGATGATTTTGTAGGTTTATTGTGGAGGTGAATAATAATTGCAACTTACTCTTTGAGAAATAACGGATAATCATTATATTTGTGAAAAGTCGCTATTGTTATGAGGTTAATAAAGAGTAATATAGAAAAAATAAAGGCTTTGTGTAAAAAGCATAAGGTTGTTAGGCTTTTTGTATTTGGCTCCGTGTTGACAGACCGTTTTAATGAAGAAAGTGATATTGACTTTGTTGTAAATTTTGATAAAGAGCATGTTACTGATTACTTTGATAACTATTTCAATTTGAAATATGCCTTGGAGAACCTTTTTAAAAGGAAAGTTGATTTATTGGAAGAACAAACAATCCGGAATCCGTATTTGAAGAAAAGTGTGGACGAAACTAAAACTCTGATTTATGGATGATATTATCAAGAAGCAGTTAAGTGATATATTGATCGCTATTGAAGAAATTGAAGATTTTCTGGGGGATGGACCTAAACTGTTTGATAATTTTTTCAGTAATTTATGTCTTAGGCGTGCTATTGAACGGAATATTGAGATTATTGGAGAGGCCATGAATCGGATTTTGAAAATAGAATCAACGATTCAGATTACAAATTCCAGAAAGATAGTAGATGCCAGAAACTATATTATTCATGGATATGACAGCTTGTCTGCGGATATCCTTTGGAGTATTGTTGTGAATCACCTTCCAAGGCTGAAACTTGAAGTTGAAAAATTATTGGAACAATAAAAAGGATGTCCGCATAGGGCATCCTTTCGTTTTATATATAAAGTTTACGAATCAAACCTACCGTTCAGTATATGAATTTCCCGAATTCACTGAGTATGGTAAGCTTATTTCCTTCGCCTTCGTCATTGTCGTAGCAGCGGCCGACAATCTGGGCGTCAATGTTGAAACTCTTCGAGATGGCAATGATGTCATCGGCTAATTCCTCGTCTGTGTAAATCTCCATGCGGTGTCCCATATTGAAGACTTTATACATCTCTTCCCATGGAGTGCCGGATTGTTCCTGAATCAAACGGAACAAGGGAGGCACGGGGAATAAATTGTCTTTTACAACATGCATGTTTTCTACGAAATTCATCACTTTTGTCTGGGCACCTCCTGAGCAATGAATCATACCGTGGATTTGACGGCGGTATAGGTCTGTTATTTTTTTGATTACAGGGGCATAGGTGCGTGTCGGTGACAGAACCAGTTTGCCTGCGTTTAGTCCTACGCTTTCAATGGAGTCGGTCAGTTTGCATTGGCCGGCATAAACCAGTTCGTCGGGAACCATATTATCGTAGCTTTCCGGATATTTTTCTGCCAGGTATTTGGCGAAGACGTCGTGGCGGGCAGATGTCAGGCCGTTTGAGCCCATTCCGCCATTATACTCTGTTTCGTAGGTGGCTTGTCCGTAAGAGGAAAGTCCGATGATTACATCTCCGGGACGGATATTGGCGTTGTTAATCACATCTTCGCGTTTCATCCGGCAAGTTACGGTGGAATCCACAATAATGGTGCGTACCAGGTCTCCTACATCTGCGGTTTCTCCTCCGGTAGAGTAGATATTGACCCCTAATTTACGGTATTCGCTTAGCAATTCCTCCGTACCGTTGATGATGGCAGCAATTACTTCGCCGGGTATTAAGTTTTTATTTCGTCCGATGGTAGAAGAAAGTAAAATATTATCTACCGCTCCGACACAAAGCAGATCGTCGATGTTCATGATCAGGGCGTCTTGTGCAATCCCTTTCCATACTGACAAATCTCCGGTTTCTTTCCAATACATGTATGCTAACGAGGATTTAGTACCGGCTCCGTCGGCATGCATGATATTGCAGTAGTTTTCATCTCCTCCGAGATAATCGGGGACAATCTTACAAAATGCACGTGGAAAAATACCTTTATCTATATTTTTTATGGCATGATGTACATCTTCTTTGGAAGCGGAAACACCACGTTTATTGTATCTTTCGTCTTTTCTCATGATAAAAATAACTGTATTATAGATGTGCAAACTTACACAAAACAAATGAATTATTCGTGAGGATTTATAGTAAAAATGGATGATGTGACGGAATAAATTTGTCTTCCGGGTTAGCCGAAACGGGAGGTAACGTTGAAGAGAGAGGTTGCGTATATAATGAAAAATTAATAATGATGAGAAAAGAATTTAGGATACCGAAAATGGAAGAGATATTGGAGCATGACCGCAGATTATTGTATGCTATCGAGAAGTCTATGGGGTTTATTCCTCATGTGTATGCATATATGACTCATTCGGAAACGGCTCTTAAACGCTTTTTGGATTTTATGGCTGTTCCGACGGTATTTTGTCCGATACAAACCGAAGCCATTCATTTGGTCACCAGTCAAGTGAATCAGAATCCCTATTGTCTTGCTGCACATACGGCTTTAGCCAAACAGGCCGGTTTGACGGAACAACAGATTGAGGCGATTCGGAAGGGACATGTGACGTGGGATGATAAATTGAGTGTTTTGGTGGACTTTACTTGTGAGCTGGTGGCTCACCGGGGAAAAATCAGTCCGGAAATGACAGACCGGTTTTACCAGGCAGGATATAGCGATGCCTGTCTGGTGGATTTGATTATGCTGGTGGGAATGTCTGCCATTACCAATTATATGACTAATGCAACCCGCCTTCCGCTTGATTTTCCGGAAGCTCCTGTCATTATTTGTAACTGTGAGTGTAAAAAGTAATCAGAAATGGTTTTCCCGAAAAATAAGTCTGCTGAATTTAGGGAGGCTTATTTTTTTACTCATTTTTCAGTGAGTATACCGGATTCACCATTGCAGCTTTTATACTTTGCCAGCCTACGATCAGCAAGGCGATGAAAGCAGTAAACGCTCCTGCCAGAACGAAAATCCACCAGCTTAAATCAATGCGGTAGGCGAACTTGCTCAACCAGCTTGTCATGGCATACCATGCCACCGGGCATGCCAGAACGAAAGCCAGCAGTATCCATTTCATAAAGCTGTTGATACTCTTTTGTTTTCTCTGTGATTAGTCGAAGTATAGCATCACGATTAGGGCAATTACGCTTTGGTTGGTTCTTCTCAAAATCCCAAAATTGAGGAGGGATAGATAATCCTAAACTTTGATACTTGCTTTTGCGGTCTTTGATAATACGGAGCATTAAAGCGCATTCTCCGTTTTTCAGTGTTTTGTATTTGTAACAAATGACTGATATTGAAGCGTTCATGTGTTTTAGTTAGCTAAAACATAGCTAAAACAGCTTGTCAAAACTCAATTAAAACCAAGGAAATACAGGTGGGTCAGAACATAAAAAAAGGAAGTGACATTTCTGTAACCTCCTGATTTTGTGGTACTCGAGGCGGGAATTGAACCCGCACGGCCGCAATGGCCACAGGATTTTAAGTCCTGCGTGTCTACCGATTCCACCACTCGAGCATCCTCCGTAGAGAGAGCGAAAAACGGGACTCGAACCCGCGACCCCGACCTTGGCAAGGTCGTGCTCTACCAACTGAGCTATTTTCGCCTGATGATAAGCTATAAGAAAAGAACTTTTCACTTTAGCGAGTGCAAATATACGTCCTTTTTTATTTTGTACAAATATTTGGTAAAAAATAATTGGATATAATTCTTATATTTGTCGTGTTGAAATAATCCTGAAAAGGAATGTATAGAGGTGAGGAATTTAAGGGTGAGAAATCAGGGTTCGGACTATTCTAAATAAAATTTGAAGATGGCAGCAAAAGGGAAGAAAAGAGTTGCAGGGTCTTATTTCGTTTCTACACTCAGTATTTCATTGGTGCTGGTGGTGATCGGGATTTTGGTTTTTATTTTATTAAATGCCAGGCAGGTTTCTGATCATGTAAAGCAAAATATCGGTTTTTCCATTATTGTGAAAGATGACGTGAATGAAGCCGAGATAAAAAAAATGCAGAAGATTTTGGATACAAAGCCTTTTGTTTCTTCGTCGGTGTTTATTAGTAAGGATGAGGCAGCCCGTACCTTTAAGAAAGAATTGGGAGAAGATTTTGAAGAAGTGTTGGGATATAATCCTCTTTTGCCTTCTGTTGAAATAAAACTGAATCCGGTTTATGCCAATAATGATTCGTTGGCAGTGATTGAAAAAATACTTTTAAAAAATGAAGTCATCCAGGAGGTGTCTTATCAAAAATCATTGGTCCATATGATTAATGAGAATGTCCGGCGGATTAGTATTATTTTGCTGATTGCGGGAGCCGCACTGATGCTGATATCTTTTACCCTGATACGCAATACCATCCATTTGGCGGTCTATTCCCAGCGTTTTCTCATCAAAACCATGCAGCTGGTGGGGGCGAAACCTTTTTTTATTTGTAAACCTTTTATTCAGAATGGAATCTGGTTCGGCTTTTTCGGTAGTATGTTTGCCAATTTGGTTTTGCTGGCCGCCGTTTTTTTCCTGCAAAAAGAGGTCGGAGGAGTAATTGATTTTATGAACAAAGAGTTATTGGTTGTGATGGTTCTCGCAGTGATGGTTTGCGGGATATTGCTTTCGTTGCTTTCGGCATGGATGTCGGTGAACCGCTATCTGAAGAAAGATATGAATGATTTGTATAATTAATGGAATATAATAAATTAGTTAAGAGATTGAATATGGCACAAAAAGAGAAGTTGAAAAATACATCTTCGGAAAATAAGGGCGGTTTCCCTATTCCAGTGGGTAGTTATAAAATGATTCTGATTGGTTTCGGAATTGTTGTTTTGGGTTTTATTTTGATGATGGGGGGAGGAAGTGATGACCCGAATGTGTTTAATTATGAGATATTCAGTTTCCGGCGGATTACATTGGCTCCTATTGTGGTTTTGAGTGGCTTTGGTTTTGTGGTCTGGGCCATTATGCGGAAGCCGGAAAAAAAATGAACCGGAAAGCCGGCTCATGGACGGAGGCTGCATTACTTGATTATAATCGGTTATAATTTATAATTTTTTCTATGTCTTGGTTAGAAGCGTTGGTGCTTGGGATTGTTCAAGGCTTGACTGAGTTTTTACCTGTCAGCAGTTCCGGGCATTTACAGATATTTAAAGAGATTCTGGGGGTGGAAATCACCCGGGATCTGACTTTCGAGATTGTGGTACATGCTGCGACAGTATGCAGTACGTTGGTGGTGTTGAGAAAAGAAATTGCCCGGTTGTTGCAGGGATTTTTCAAATTCAGGATGAATGAAGAGACAGAATATGTGTTGAAAATATTGGTTTCCATGATCCCGGTAGCGGTTGTGGGGTTTTGTTTTAAAAAACAGGTGGAGGCGGTTTTCGGCGAAGGACTGGGGGTTGTCGGGGCTTGTCTGTTGGTGACGGCCTGCCTGCTTGCTTTTGCTTATTATGCCAAACCCCGGCAGAAAACAGTGATTTCCTTTAGGGATGCTTTTCTGATTGGAGCCGCACAGGCGTGTGCGGTGTTGCCGGGATTATCCCGTTCCGGTTCTACCATTGCTACCGGTATTTTGTTGGGGAATAATAAAGAGAATGTGGCAAAGTTTTCTTTTTTAATGGTATTGGTACCTATCCTGGGAGAAGCTTTGTTGGAAGTAAAAGATATGCTTACGGAAGCAGACGGGGCAAATGTTGTTGTATCGTTTGTGCCTTTGTTCATCGGTTTTTGTGCAGCTTTTATTTCCGGTTTCCTGGCTTGTCAGTGGATGCTGAATTTAGTGAGAAAAGGAAAATTGATTTGGTTTGCCGTGTATTGTTTGGTTGTGGGAACAGTG
This sequence comes from Odoribacter sp. Z80, assembly GCF_009935865.1. Taxonomy (GTDB): domain Bacteria; phylum Bacteroidota; class Bacteroidia; order Bacteroidales; family Marinifilaceae; genus Odoribacter. Next base: position 198,502 of record NZ_QWEL01000002.1, on the reverse strand, counting down.
GTTTTGATTTACCATTTTTTGTAATCTGTGCGAATGGTTGGCGGATGCAATATTATTTATAAAGAGCCGGGAAATTTTCAGGAAGGGGCATTGATATTGGTAGACAAGCCCTTGAAATGGACTTCGTTTGATGTGGTGAATAAAATCCGGTGGTGCTTAAAATCCAGTTGTGGAAAAATAAAGGTGGGACATGCCGGTACGCTTGATCCTTTGGCGACGGGACTGGTTGTTGTATGCACCGGAAAATGGACCAAACAGATAGAAATGTTCATGGCCCAGGAGAAGGAATATGTGGCTACGGTGCGTTTTGGGGCTGTGACTCCTTCTTTTGACCTGGAGACTGTTCCGGAGGGGAGTTTCCCTTATGCCCATATAGATGTGCCTTATTTAGCCGGGATTTTGCAGCAGTTTACCGGGACAATTACTCAGGTGCCTCCTGCCTATTCTGCGATACGGGTCAACGGAGACCGGGCTTATAAGAAAGCCAGAAAAGGAAGTGATGTGGAAATGCCTGTGCGTGAGGTTTTTGTGAAGGAGTTGGAACTATTGGAATATAAAGCTCCGGAACTTGTTTTACGGATAGATTGTGGAAAAGGGACTTATATCCGTTCGTTGGCCAATGATATCGGGAAGGCTTGTGAAAGTGGTGCTTACCTTGCTGCTTTGCGCCGCACACGTATCGGAGAGTTCCGGATTGAACAGGCAAATAAAATGGATGAATTGATTGCTTTTTTTCAAACAAAGATGTAACTTGCGCCGTTTTGATAAAATTGGGGTATTCCGGCATCTGAAAAGGAATATTTCCTTGTTTTATTGACTGAATTCTGATTGTTAAAGCCTTGATTTAATATACGGTAACTATGAAATTATCCAAATTCAGATATAAATTACCAACGGAGTTAATAGCCCAACATCCTTCTCCGAACCGCGACGAATGTCGTTTGATGGTGTTAAATAGAAAAACCGGGGAAATCGAACATAAAGTATTTAAAGATGTCATTGATTATTTTGACGAGAAGGATGTTTTCGTTTTCAATGATACAAGGGTTTTTCCTGCCCGTTTGTATGGTAATAAGGAGAAGACGGGTGCAGAAATTGAGGTTTTTTTATTGAGGGAACTGAACCGGGATTTGAGGATCTGGGATGTTTTGGTAGACCCGGCGCGGAAGATTCGCATCGGCAATAAACTGTATTTCGGGGAAGATGACAGTCTGGTGGCTGAAGTCATTGATAATACTACTTCCCGCGGGCGCACCTTACGTTTTTTGTATGACGGGGAGTATGAAGAATTTAAGAAACTTTTGTACGGTTTGGGAGAAACTCCGCTGCCTCGTAGCATTACCCGTAAGGTGGAAACGGAGGATGCAGAGCGTTATCAGACTATATTTGCAAAGCATGAAGGAGCTGTTGCTGCTCCGACTGCCGGACTGCATTTTAGCCGGGAGTTGTTAAAAAGAATGGAAATTAAAGGGATAGATTTTGCGTATCTGACTTTACATGTGGGTTTGGGAAATTTCAGAGAGGTGGATGTGGAGGACCTGACCAAACATAAGATGGATTCGGAACAGATTATTGTGGGAGAAGAAACGGTGAAGATTGTCAATAAGGCAAAAGATGAGAAACACAAAATCTGTGCTGTCGGTACGACTGTGGTCCGGACTTTGGAGAGTTGTGTGACCACCAAAGGGCGTTTGACGGAATATCAGGGATGGACGAATAAGTTTATTTTTCCGCCTTATGATTTTAGTGTTCCCGATGCCTTTATTTCCAATTTTCATTTGCCTTATTCCACTCTTTTAATGATGGTTGCTGCTTTTGGCGGATATGACCAGGTAATGAAAGCTTATGATGTGGCAGTCAAGGAAAAGTATCAATTTGGTACGTACGGGGATGCCATGTTGATTATTTAAACGGAATGTCCCGGGGGGAGGAATGAAATTTTAAGGTCAGGTTACAGGTGTTCTAAATCTGTAACCTGTTTTATAGCAGTTCGTATGAGATAGGTCGGACGATTAAAATAACTATTAAATTTTTTGGTATGAAACGGTTTCAAATCGGAGTTTTAGCGGGAGTCTTGGTTCTGTCAATACAATGTGCTACGGTTCCAATTACCGGCCGGAAACAATTACTCATTATGCCGGAAAGCGAGATGGTTCAGATGAGCCTGACTTCTTATCAGGACTTTTTGAAAGAGAACAAGCTTTCTGCTGATGCTGCTGCAACAAAACAGGTGAAAGAGGTCGGACAGCGGATAGCCTCGGCTGTGGAGGCTTATTTGAAATCCCAGGGTATGGAATCCCTGGTTAAAGATTATAATTGGGAGTTTAATCTTGTGAAAAGTCCTGAACTGAATGCCTGGTGTATGCCTGGAGGAAAAGTGGTGGTATATGAAGGAATTTTACCGGTTTGTAAAGATGATAATGGATTGGCGGTGGTTATGGGCCATGAAATTGCGCATGCTGTGGCACGGCATGGTAATGAACGGATGAGCCAGCAATTGATGGTACAGGCAGGGAGCGCTGCTGCTGCCTATGCTTTGAAGGATAAACCGGAAACGACCCGGACGTTATTGGGCACTGCCATTGGGGCAGGAGCAAATTACGGGGTGGTGTTGCCGTTTTCCCGGAAACATGAATTGGAAGCGGACCGGCTGGGGCTGATTTTTATGACGATTGCCGGTTATTCTCCGGAAGAAGCTATTCCTTTTTGGACCAGGATGGCTGGAATGGGTTCGGGAGAGAAACCCAAAGAATTTATGTCTACCCATCCTTCTGACGAACACCGGATACAGCAAATCCGTGATTTGTTGCCGGAAGTCCGGAAGTACAAAAAATAATGTTGTGTTAAACCTGAGGATTTTTAGATGAAAAAGTGTGGGCTTACTTTATGGTGTGTTGTACTAAGTTGTATTTTATGCGCTCAGTCTCCGGAAATGATTCCGGATTTTGAAGAATTGAAGGATAATAAACCGGTAGATACCTTGAGATGGGAGCTTTGTAAACGTTCGTTGAACAGTTCCTGGGGGTCTGTCGATGTTCGCTATTCCAAAACAGAAGCTCCTGTTTTGGAGAAGAGAACGGAAAAGGCACAGTTAACCGGATGGAAAGGAGAACGGGTGAATGCGCTGGCATTGCTTTGGACGACCAAAGATTGTAAGAATGTGCAGGTATCCGTGGGCGATTTGAGGGGCCCTCATGGAAAGGTAATACCTGCTTCGGCTGTCCGGGCAAGTTTTTTGCGTTATGTCATGACGGATGAATTAAACAAGGATAAAAGAGGTACTTGTGGGCATCGTCCGGATCATTCTGTGTTTGATTCTTCTCTGGTGGCAGACATTTTGGATGTGAAGGTGAGGCAAGATATAAAAGCCAGGAATACCCGGCCTGTTTGGTTTAATATCTGGATTCCTGCGGATGCGGAGAGCGGATTGTATAAAGCAAAAGTGTCTTTCCGGGGAGAAAAATGTGTTTTCCCGGCTTTGGAATTGGAAGTGAAAGTTGTGAACAGGGTATTGCCGGCTCCTCGGGATTGGGCTTTCTGGTTGGATTTGTGGCAGAATCCTTATGCTGTTGCCCGCTATCATCAGGTTCCTTTATGGAGTGAAGCCCATTGGGAATATATGCGTCCGATGATGCGGCAATTAGCCGATGCCGGGCAGAAATGCATTACAGCTTCCATTATGCACCAGCCTTGGGGCGGGCAAACGGAAGACCCGTTTGAATCTATGGTGATGCGGGTAAAACGGCTGGATGGAAGCTGGACTTATGATTATACTGTTTTTGACCGATGGGTGGAATTTATGATGTCGATGGGGATTGACCGGGAAATCAATTGTTATTCAATGATTCCCTGGAAATTATCCTTTCGTTACTATGACCAGGCCTCGGATGGCATGAAGTTTATTCAGGCTAAGGTGGGATCGGCTGAATACCGGGCGTTTTGGCTGCCGTTTTTGGTGGATTTTGCCAGGCATCTGAAAGATAAAGGATGGTTTGGGAAGACAACGATAGCGATGGACGAGCGGCCGATGGACCAGATGCAAAAGGCCATCAGCCTGATCCGTGAGGCTGACCCTGGTTTTAAAGTGGCATTGGCCGGCAATTATCATGAACAGATAGAGGCGGACATTGAGGATTACAGTATTGCTTCGGGGCAGGTGTATCCTCCGGAGGTATTGGCCGGCCGGCGGGCTAAAGGGATGAAAAGTACTTTTTATACGTGTTGCTCGGAGTCTTATCCGAATATGTTTACTTTTTCGCCTCCGGCAGAAGCCGCATGGCATGCTTGGTATGCGGCAGCCGCAGATTTTGACGGTTATTTGCGCTGGGCTTACAATAGTTGGGTGAAGGAGCCGTTGCGTGATTCCCGTTTCCGGGCCTTTGGAGGCGGAGATTGTTTTCAGGTTTATCCCGGAGGGCGTTCTTCTGTCCGGATGGAAAGATTGATTGAAGGAATACAGGACTTTGAGAAAGTCCGGATATTAAGGGAAGAGTTTAAGGAAAATCCTGTCCGGTTGAAACAATTGGACGAGATACTGGCTGAGTTCAGGCTGGAAAAGCTGGCTGAGATTCCTGCTGCCGATATGGTGAATAAAGCGAGGAAGAAGATAAATGAATGGTAATAAAAAAGAGGTTGTCGCAGACAACCTCTTTTTTATTACCATCAGTATAATTATTTATCTAATTTACTGGCATCAATTAAGATTTCTTTGTTGTATTCTCCGCGTGCTAATTTTTCAGCAACGTTTTTGAAAGCTTTGATGGTATATTCAACATCTTCCATGGTGTGTTCCGCCGTCGGAATGAGGCGCAGTAACAATTGTCCTTTCGGGATAACCGGGTATACAACAATGGAACAGAAGATGTTGTAGTTTTCTCTCAGGTCGAAGACCACCTGCATTCCTTCGGCTACACTGCCGGACAGGTATACCGGAGTAACCATGGAATTGGTGATGCCGATGTTCATGCCGTCGGCTTTGAGGCCTTTCTGGAGGGCATGGGCGATTTTCCATAGTTTTTCACGTCTTTCGGGCTGGGATTTCAGCATTTCCAGGCGTTTGATAGCCCCTTCCACCATAGGCATAGTCAATGATTTGGCAAACATTTGTGAGCGCATGGTATAGCGCAGGGACATGCAGATCTCTTCTTCTGTAGCAACAAATGCTCCGAAGCCGGCCATTGCTTTGGCAAAGGTACCGAAATACAGGTCTACTTTATCCTGTACGCCGAAATGTTCCCCGGTGCCTGCGCCTGTCGGGCCCATGGTTCCGAATCCGTGTGCGTCATCTACCAGCAGGCGGAAACTGAATTCCGATTTTAAGGCAGTAATTTCGTCCAGTTTACCCAGGTCACCGGCCATGCCGAATACACCTTCCGTAACGACAAGAATTCCTCCGCCGGTTGTTTCCACATATTTTGTTGCGTGTTCCAGTTGCTTTCTCAGGCTGGCCATGTCGTTGTGTACATAAACATAGCGTTTGGCCGGAGACAGACGAAGACCGTCCATGATGCAGGCGTGTGATTCGGCGTCATAAACGATACAATCGAAACGGGAAGTCAGGGAATCTATAATAGAAATCATACCCTGGTAACCGAAATTTACCAGGAACGCATCCGGTTTGCCTACAAATTCAGCCAGTTGTGCTTCGAGGTATTCATGCCGGGAAGTTTGGCCGCTCATCATGCGGGCTCCCATCGGATAGGCCAGGCCCCATTTTTGGGCTGCTTCGGCATCTGCCTTGCGGACTTCAGGGTCGTTTGCCAGGCCGATGTAGTTGTTAAGGCTCCAGTTTAACACTTCTTTGCCACGGAACATCATCCGGGGACCGATTTCTCCCTCCAGTTTGGGGAAAGCAAAATAGCCATGCGCCTCTTTGGCATATTGGCCGATATTGCCTCTTTGTTTTTTTACTCTTTCAAAAATGTCCACGTTAATCGTATTTTGAAAATTTACAGATTCTGGTTTAAGTCGGACAAAGGTAATAAAAGAAAGAATAAAACTAAAAGCGAATCCGGTAAAAGTGAAAAGATTGGGTATAAGTGCTTATCCGTATGCCGGGCAGAATGAGGTATGCATACAAAGCCATGAAATCAACCGAAAGGAAAACTTTTTCCTTTTTCCTTTTTCCTTTTTCCTTTTTTCCTCTATCTTTGCATGATGCAAAAAAAGCGATTGCAGGGTCGCTTGTTTAATGTCGGGGTTATGAAGAAATGTATAGGTTTTTTGCTGGTAATTGTTTTGATGGCTTCTTGCGGGGAATATCAGAAGCTGTTGAAAAGTAACGACTACCAGCTGATGTATAAAAAAGCGATTGAGTACTACAACAAGGGGGATTACCAAAGGGCTTTGAATTTGCTCGATGGAATCCGTACTGTGTTTATCGGTACCAGCAAAGCGCCTAACATTGCTTATTACCGGGCTTTTTGTAATTACAATCTCAAAGATTACGCCATTGCTTCCGATTTGTTTAAGCAGGTGATACAGACTTATCCGGAAAGTTCTTTTGCCGAGGAATGTTTGTTTATGATGGGTTTCTGTGATTACAAGGCGTCTCCGAAACCGCGCCTGGACCAGGCGGTGACAGAGAAAGCCATCAATGAATTTCAATTGTATCTGAACCGTTATCCTTTGAGTGGCCGGAAGGACAAAATCAACGGTTATATGGATGAAATGCGGGACAAACTTTCCTATAAGGCTTATTTGAGTGCAAAAAACTATTATCAGCGGGAATATTATAAGGCGGCTGTGATCAGTTTACAGAATTGTTTGAAAGATTTTCCAGGCTCCAAATACCGGGAAGAAATTATGTACATGCTGTTTGTTTCAAAATATCAGATGGCTGTGAACAGTGTGGAAGAGAAAAAGCTGGAACGTTATAACAATGCCCGGGAGGAATACTACTATTTTGCAGACGAATATCCGGATAGCCGTTACGCGTCCGACGTGAAGAAAAAGTATGACGAGATTGATGCTTATCTGAAAAATTATAAGTTTGAGGATTAAAATAACATAAACAATAATATATAGTTCAATTATTATGGTAGATTTTAAGAAAGTGAAAGCGCCCAATAACACCATTACCCGTAATCCGGCTGTTTTGGCTGCAAAAGCAGATAATAATATCTATGAGGCGGTAGCTGTTATTGCCAAAAGATCAAATCAGATTGCTGTGGAGATGAAAGAGGAATTGAGCCGTAAATTGCAGGAATTTGCTTCTTATACAGATAACCTGGAAGAGATTTTTGAAAATCGCGAACAGATAGAAATCTCTAAATTTTATGAACGGATTCCGAAACCTGTTTTGATTGCCACTCAGGAATTTGAAGAGGGACAGATTTATTTCAGAAATGCCTCTTCCGAAAAGAAAACGACAGAAAAGAAATCATTGTAAGTGATTTTATATAAAATAATGAAGTACCAATAATCCCCGCAGCAGGGGGAGTATTGGTACTTTATAGTTCATCGGAAGATCCCATGATGTTGAAAGGAAAACATATTATAGTAGGGGTAACGGGCAGCATTGCCGCTTACAAATCGGTTTCCCTGGTGCGCCTGTTGGTGAAGGAAGGTGCCGAGGTAAAGGTGGTGATGACGGAATTGGCTAAACAGTTTATTACTCCCTTGACGATGGCCACTTTGTCCAAACATCCGGTTATGGTGGAGTTTTATAATCCGGAAAACGGAGACTGGCATTCTCATGTGGATATGGGATTGTGGGCTGACCTGTATGTGGTAGCTCCGGCAACGGCCAATACAATCGGTAAGATGGCCCACGGAGTGGCTGACAATCTTTTGTTAACGACCTACCTTTCGGCAAGATGTCCGGTCGTCATCGCTCCGGCTATGGATTTGGATATGTACAGACATCCTGCTACACAGAGAAATCTGGAGATATTGAAAAGTTATGGGAATCTGTTGATAGAACCGGAGGATGGGGAACTGGCCAGCGGTCTGGTTGGAAAAGGACGGATGGAAGAACCGGAAAAGATCGTGGATTTTATTCGTCAGTTTTTGGTCCGGCAAGCGGAGTTCAAAGGGAAAAGAGTATTGGTGACTGCCGGTCCTACTTACGAAAAGATAGATCCTGTCCGGTTTATCGGCAATTATTCTACCGGGAAGATGGGGTTTGCTTTGGCAGAGGAGTTTGCTGCCCGGGGGGCCGAGGTGTTTTTGGTTGCCGGACCTGTCCATTTACAGACGGTGCATCCTGCCATTTGCCGGGAGGATGTGGAGTCTGCGGAAGAAATGTATGGTGCGGCATTGAAGCATGCGGAAAATTGTGATATTGTCGTATCATGTGCCGCAGTGGCCGATTTTACTCCGTTAGAGAAGTCCGGGTTGAAGTTGAAACGCGGGGAAGAGGTCTTGCATCTGGATTTAAAACCGACTCCGGATATTGCTGCTGAATTGGGAAAGCGCAAAAAAGCCGGACAGTTATTGGTCGGATTTGCTTTGGAAACCCATGATGAGACCTGTCATGCCATACAAAAAATGCACCGCAAAAATCTGGATTTGATTGTTTTGAACAGTCTGAAGGATAAAGAGGCCTGTTTCGGTTATGATACCAATAAGGTCACTTTGATAGACCGGGAGGAAAACCAGTATGCATACGGATTGAAAAGAAAAAGGGAAGTTGCTAAAGATATTGTAGACCGTATTGCCGGAATGACAGGAAGTAAAAAAGTCTGATTTTAGGATGCAGAAAATTTTTACTATTGAAATTTTTGTATACTTTTGAGTTCTGAGATGAAATCAGCGTATTTGCATATCGGTATTTACAGGCGTACTGTCAGATTTTTCAGACAGAATCGTGAATTTATTGATACATTTAAAAACCAACATGAGAGATATGTTGGTTTTTTTTTGTTCTGCAATCAGGTAATTTGTAACATAAATATATAAGTATGAACACACGTAGCTTAGTATCCATTGAAGATTATACCAAGGAAGAGATTCTGGAAGTTTTGAAATCAGCTTCGGAGTTTGAGGCGAATCCGAATCAGCGCCTGTTGGAAGGGAAGGTGGTGGCTTCTTTGTTTTTTGAACCTTCTACCCGTACCCGTTTGAGTTTTGAAACGGCCATCAACCGTTTGGGGGGACGTATTATTGGTTTTTCCGATGCATCTTCTTCGAGTGTAACCAAAGGAGAAACGCTGAAAGATACCATTAAAATGGTAGATAATTATGTGGATTTGATCGTTATGCGCCATCCGGTGGAGGGGGCTGCCCGTTATGCCAGTGAGGTGGCGGTACATCCGGTGGTGAATGCCGGGGACGGGGCAAACCAGCATCCTTCGCAGACGATGCTGGATTTGTATTCTATTTATAAGACTCAGGGAACTTTGGAGAATCTGGATATTTGCATGGTGGGCGATTTGAAGTATGGCCGTACGGTACACTCCCTGTTACAGGCGATGAGTCATTTCCATCCGACCTTCCATTTTGTGGCACCGGAATCTCTGCAGATGCCTGAAGCCTATAAGATGCACCTGAAAGAACTGAACATTCCTTATTTTGAACATACGGAACTGGATGAGGTTATCAATAAAGCCGATATTTTATACATGACCCGCGTGCAACGTGAGCGTTTTGCCGATCCGTTGGAATATGAAAAAGTGAAAAATGTTTATATTCTGAAGAATGCTATGTTGGCCCATGCGAAAGAGAATATGCGGATTCTGCATCCACTGCCCCGGGTGAATGAGATTGATGTGGACGTAGATGAAAATCCGAAAGCTTACTATTTTGAGCAGGCCCGTAACGGGGTATTTGCCCGGCAGGCTATTATATGCAAGGCTTTGGGATTAAAATAATTTATGTTTACGACTTTAAATCATGTTGTTATGGCTAAGAAAGAATTACAGGTAAGCGCAATAGAAAACGGAACGGTAATCGACCATATTCCTGCAGGTAAACTGTTTGATGTGATTAATGTACTGGGACTTTCCGAGATGGAAAATGCGATGACATTGGGTGTGAATCTGCGAAGCACGAAATTGGGTAAAAAAGCGATTATAAAAATCTGGGATAAATTCCTGGAAGATGAAGAAGTAAATAAACTGGCATTGGTGGCTCCTTCTGCAAAAATTAATATTATCCGGGATTATGATGTGGTGGAAAAAAAGAAAGTGAACGTACCGGAAAAAGTGGAAGGAATTGTAAAGTGCATGAATCCGAAGTGTATCACCAATCACGAGAAAGTAAGAACGAAATTTACGGTGGTGAACAACGCTCCTATTGTTCTGAAATGTCATTATTGTGAAAAACTGACTGACCAGGAGCATATGGAGATGAATTGATTTAAGGCAGGAGGGGGGGAGGAAGTGTAAAGCTGTTTTAAATAAAGGTGCCGGAACCGGCACCTTTTTTCGTGGGGAAGGCTAAGGTTGGGCTTGCACCGGTGCGGATATGGTGCGGATGTGGTGCGGTATTCCTGCGGTGGCGACCGGAGGAGTACCGCACGTATACCGCAGCAATACCGCAGGAGTACCGGAGGAACACCGCACCTGTAGGGGCCAATCCCCGGAGGAACCCTGCCTCCGGCGGGCCTGTTCCGGGGGGGGGGACGAGTATATGGATTTTGATATGTCGGGTAATTTTTGTATATTTATGAATGTCTTGTCTTGGACGATGTGTTATGGTGTGGTAAGTCATGAAAAGGCTGTTTGGTTCTCCTGTTTATAAAAATAGGAAAGAATATGTGTGTATAGGAGAAATACGTGTACGAAAGTATATGAGATTGTATTACAATTGATGGGAGAGGATGAGGAATTGAGTAAAGAGATAAGTGGGAGAGTACATTAAAAATTAGATGAAAGGTTTGGTGGTGACAATCAGTCTTTTGAGTTAGGCTTTAACCTGAATGCAGAAATAGGCTTTAATTATTATTTCTGATAAAGGGAAGCGGATGGTTCTGAAAGAACCCCTCTAAAGGTGGTGGATTATGGACTTTCAGAGGGGGTTCTTTTGAGGATGATTTCTTTTAACGGATGTAGATTTCCAGTATTTCCGCTTCTTTTTCCGGGAGCAGAAAGAGATTTTTCAGGCAAGCCGGAATGAGTACGGTTTCCCCTTTCCTGACCTGTATTGTTTTGTCGGTTTCGTATACCAGCGTAAAATTTCCTTCGAGACACATGTAAATGACAAAAGAATCTAATGCGATGTAATCTTTTTCAATTTCTTTGTTGAATTTCAGGTAATTGGTGGTAAAATATTCGCAGTCGACTAATTCTTCCGTGTGGTTTTCATGCTGATGATAGGGGATGGCGTGTTGTGTCTGCCCGTTGTAGTTGATAACGTCTGTTGCCAGGTTGGTATGTAACTCCCGTGTATTTCCGTTTTTATCCCGTCGGTTGTAATCGTAAATACGGTAGGTGATGTCGGAGGTCTGTTGGATTTCGGCGATGAAGCAGCCTTTACAGATAGCATGCACGGTGCCGGCAGGGATGAAAAAGCAATCTCCTTTTTTCACTTTTTCCGTGTTCAGCAGTGCAGGGAGGGTGTTGTTGTGAAGTCCTTGCAGGTATTCTTGTTGTGTTGTGTCGTGTTTGAACCCCATAATTAATCCGGCTTCCGGTTCGGCGTCGAGCAGGTACCACATTTCTGTTTTTCCGTAAGCATTGTGGCGTTCTTTTGCGGTTGCGTCGTCCGGGTGAACCTGAATGGAAAGGTTGTCGCGTGCGTCTATGTATTTAATCAACAGAGGAAATTCTACTCCGAACTTATCGTATACCTTGTCCCCGACCAGGTCCCCCATGTATATTTCGATGAGTTCTTCCAGGGTGTTTTCGGCCAACGGCCCTTCGGTAACTTCGGAAATATTGTCCTGGACTCCGGAAATCTCCCAGCTTTCACCGATGGATTCCCGGATGTGGGGATTACTGCCTTTTCCGGCTAATTTACTACCGCCCCAGAGGGTTTGTTTGAGAATGGGTTTGAATTTTAATGGGTATAGCATATATTTGGTATAAAAATTGTACGGTTACGCTTTACAGTGCAAATGTATAACGAAAATTTGAAAAATGGTTGGATATAAGGAGATGAAGACAATAAGAAACAGTTGGATTTGGATAGGAATACTTTGTCTGGTTTATGCTTGCCAGAAGAATGAAGGGAGAGATGACAGGGTTGTGGATATGGCGTTGCTGACGGAGAAGACATGGTATTACAATGCCTGGGCGGGAGATGCTTATGGTATGGACCGGGAGGATTTGTTGGAGGCATTGCGTCTGGAAAGGGGAGGTATTTTAAAAACCGTTGATTTTGGCGGCCGTCAGGAGAGTGTTGCCGGGACGTGGGAAAATACGGGAAATGTGATTTTGCTGAAATACAATGCCGGAAAGCAGGTGGAGTGGAATGTGCAGCGTAGCGGTGCCGATTATATGACGGTGATGGTGAATCAGCAAGGAGTACGGGAATACAGGACTGATTTAGGATATCTGGATAACCTGACTGCAGACGCTTATCTGGTGAATGAATATACGGAGGAAAACCATTACCGGACGCGCTTGGGAGCTGATGTGCGGGGAAACGTAAATTTGCGGGAGGCGTTCCTGATTACCGGGGAGAATGAATATGCTTCCATGGAGAATCACGGTTTTTATTGGACTGAACGGAATACCGGCCAGGCTTTTGATGTGGACGGAACCTTTCAGGAAATCCGGTTTTATTTGCGGATAGGAAAGAATGAGCAGGTGAAACTGAGGGATTTGGTTACCGGTGAGAATTTACCGGAGCGTTTGCCGGAAGAGATGGAGCTCTCTGCCGACAGTAAAAACAGTGCTTTGCATGTCAGTTGGTTGCCTTATGAGGGAGCTGTATATTACCGGGTGGAGGTTTTTCCGGAAAATATGGATTTGACCAAACCTTATTTTGTCAGCCGGGTACAACCCCGGGGGACCCGTTTGCTGAAAATACAACATTCAACAGCCGGAGAATTGAATAAATGGACGGAACTGGTCCGGGGGGAAAAGTATGTGGTCCGGTTAACGGCTCTTTTGTTTGAACGGGGTGTTGATGTGGTAAATGATGAATACAGTTATGCCAATCTGCAAGCGGTAAGTTATTTTACCAAGGCGTTTGTCTGGGAGTAATAACTCCGGATTCCGGTTATGGCTCTTCCAGAAAAAAGCGGCTTAAGGTTTGGGAGAGCAGCATCGGTTGGTCCGTATGCAACCAGTGGGAGGCAGAGGCAAGGGTACTGAAACGGGCCCGGGGAAAGTAGGATAGGATAATCTTATCGTCTTGCGGCTGGATGTAAGGGGAGACCTCTCCTTTCACAAAGAGGATAGGCCCGGGATAGGAAGGCTGTCCTGCCGGAAGTGACCAGGAAGCGAGTTCCGGCAAGTATTTTTGCAGCACTTCTGTGTTGGTCTTCCATTTGAATCCTGAAACCGTTTTATAAAGGTTTTTAAATAAAATCTGGCATTCTTTTTCGTTGCCGATACATTGGCGGATGTGGCGGTGAATTTCTTCCCGGCGGTGGTAGTGGCTGAGTGGGAAGCGGGTCATGAATGTTGCCAGCCGGCAGTGTTCTTCCATGGAGGGGTAAGTTTTGGGACAAATATCCAATATGGCTGCTTTTGCTGCTATCCGGGGCGATTTTAGCAAGAGATGCATAATGACCTTCCCTCCCATGGAATGTCCGGCTAAGAAAGGTTTTACCGACAAATGGAGCTGGTCAATAAATTCTTCCAGGTCTTTTACTAACGCGGGATAGTTATTCCCGGGGGCGTGCGGGGAATGTCCATGGTTTCTGCAGTCCGGTAACAGAACAAAAAAGTGTTCTGATAACAGGCGGGCAACCGGTAGCCAGTTGTCGGAGGCTCCCCACAGACCGTGAAGCAGAATGAGTGGCGGCAAGGCCGGATGGCCTTCTTTCCGGAAAAACAACTCCATTGTAATTGTGATTTGCGTATGATAAAGGCCGGCTGAAAATAAAACTTTCAGCCGGCCTCTTTGTATGTGTTCCGGTAAAACCGGTCAACTGAAAGCTTAGTCTTTTAATTTTGCTTTCAGGAACTCGCGGTTCAAGCGGGCGATGTGTGCAATGGAAATACTTTTCGGGCATTCCATCTCACAAGCTCCGGTATTGGTACAGTTACCGAAACCGAGTTCGTCCATTTTAGCCACCATGGCTTTGGCACGGCGGGCTGCTTCAATTTTTCCCTGGGGCAAAAGAGCCAGCTGGGATACTTTTGCAGCTACGAACAACATGGCTGATGAGTTTTTACAAGTAGCGGCACACGCTCCGCAGCCGATACATGCGGCAGCATCCATTGCTTCCTCCGCTTTGTCATTGGCGATTGGAATGGCATTGGCATCGGGCACTCCGCCTGTGCTGACCGATACGTAACCGCCGGCTTGCATGATTTTGTCGTATGCTTTCCGGTCAACAATAAGGTCTTTGATAACCGGAAAAGCACCGCACCGCCAGGGTTCGATGGTGATGGTTGCTCCGTCCTGGAAACGGCGCATGTGTAACTGGCAAGTGGTTACATCATCGTCCGGACCGTGAGCACGGCCGTCTATAAACAGACTGCAGGTTCCGCAAATACCTTCACGGCAATCGTGGTCGAATGCTACCGGTTCTTCGTTTTGTTCCACCAATTGTTCATTCAGAATATCGAGCATTTCCAGGAATGAAGTACCGGTAGAGATATTGTGAACTTTATATGTTTTAAACTCGCCTTTTGATTTTGCGTCTTTTTGCCGCCAGATCTTCAGAGTCAGTTCTTTTAATATTTTATCTGCCATAACAAATTGATTTTTGACTTATGATTTTATTTATAAGAACGTTGGGTCAGTTGGATGTTCTCGAACACCAGTTCTTCTTTATGTAATTCGGGGGCATTGTTTTCCCCTTTGTATTCCCATACAGAAACATATTTGAAGTGTTCGTCATCGCGTTGTGCTTCCCCTTCAGATGTCATCGACTCAACCCGTAAATGACCTCCGCAGGATTCATTGCGGTCCAATGCATCATGAGCCATCAGGTTTGCCAATTCTATGAAGTCTGCCACTCTTGCGGCTTTTTCCAGTTCATTATTCATTGCTGTAAATTCACCGGTAATCCGCAGGTCTTTGTAGAATTCCTCCTTCAATGCGGCAATCAGTTCGATGGCTTTTTTCAGGCCGGCAGCTTCACGTGCCATTCCGATGTATTCCCACATGATGTGTCCCAGTTCTTTGTGGAAATGGTCGGGCGATTTGGTTCCTTTGATGTCATAGAGTTCGCGGAGACGGTCGGTGACGCGTTTTTCCGCTTCGTCAAATTCTTTTGAGTTGACATTGATTTTCGGAGTCTGAATGTCTTTTGCCAGGTAGTCTCCGATGGTATACGGCAGGATGAAATATCCGTCTGCCAGACCCTGCATCAGGGCTGAAGCTCCCAACCGGTTTGCACCGTGGTCGGAGAAGTTACATTCTCCGATGGCATACAATCCCGGAATGGTAGTCATCAGGTTGTAATCTACCCACAGTCCGCCCATGGAATAGTGGATGGCCGGATAAATCATCATCGGATTGTGGTAGGGGTCAACGGCTGTGATTTTTTCGTACATCTGGAACAGGTTGCCATACCGTTTTTCGATGGTGTCGCGTCCTAATTGTTCGATGGCATATTTGAAATCCAGGAATACGGCTTTACCGGTGTTGTTTACTCCGAAACCGGCGTCGCATCTTTCTTTGGCAGCACGGGAGGCCACATCACGGGGCACTAAGTTTCCGAAGGCCGGATAGCGGCGTTCCAGATAGAAATCACGGTCTTCATCGGGAATATCGTTCGGATTCAGTGTGCCGGCCTGCAATGCTTTGGCATCTTCGATTTTTTTCGGTACCCATACACGTCCGTCATTACGTAATGATTCGGACATCAGTGTCAGCTTGCTTTGCTGGTCGCCGTGTACCGGAATGCAGGTGGGGTGGATTTGTACGAAACAGGGATTACCGAACATGGCACCTCTTTTGTAAGCCTGCCAGGCGGCACTACCGTTACATCCCATAGCATTGGTAGACAGGAAGAATACGTTTCCGTAACCTCCGGTAGCCAGTACTACCGCATGGGCGCCGAAACGTTCAATTTTACCGGTAACCATATCGCGTGCTATCACGCCGCGTGCTTTGCCGTCTACGACTACGACATCCAACACTTCGTGGCGGTTGTACATTTTCACTTTCCCGGCTTGTATCTGCCGGTTCAGGGCGCTGTAAGCCCCCAGCAACAATTGCTGTCCGGTTTGGCCGCGGGCGTAGAAAGTACGGCTTACCAGTGCGCCTCCGAAAGAACGGTTTGCGAGCAGACCGCCGTATTCACGTGCAAAGGGTACACCCTGTGCCACACATTGGTCGATGATGGCGTTGCTTACTTCGGCCAGACGATAAACGTTTGCTTCACGTGCCCGGTAGTCACCACCTTTGATGGTTTCATAAAACAAACGAAATACAGAGTCGTTGTCGTTGGGATAGTTTTTGGCAGCGTTGATACCTCCCTGGGCTGCAATGGAGTGTGCACGGCGGGGAGAATCCTGATAACAGAAGGCAGTTACATTATAGCCTAATTCTGCCAGACTGGCTGCTGCCGAGCCGCCGGCCAATCCGGTGCCTACGATGATTACATCCAGTTTCTTTTTATTGGCCGGACTGACAACGCCGATATGGGCTTTGTGGTTTGACCACTTGTCTTTCAACGGTCCGGCGGGTATTTTAGCATCTATTACTGACATAATAAGATAGTTTTAAGTTTTCGACTTTAGATTCTGAGTTGCAGAGATGTATTCCGAATTTACAACCTGCGATTACAATTGATTTAATTTCCTAAGCCTGCAATGAAATACAGGGGAATGATGCTGAAACCTACAGCAAATATGAATGCAAAGAGATAAGCCACCCATTCCAGGCGTTTTCTCCAGAGGTCATTGGAAAAACCGATGGATTGGAATGCAGACCAGAATCCATGAGTGAGGTGGAGTCCCAGGAAGATAGCCCCGATGATGTAGATGACACAATACACGATGCTTTCTTTAAAGAGACCTGCTACCATAGCGTAGGTATTTTCCATTTCAACGCCGTTTACCTGAACGCTTCCCATCTCTACGAAGCTTAAAGACGGGAATTTGATGTTCCACCAGAAATTGTAAAGGTGAATGGCCAGGAAAATCAGTACCAATCCGCCGATGATAAACATATTACGGGAAGCCCATGTGGCATTCTGGCTTTGGTTTCTTTTGTTATATTTGACAGGACGGGCTTTTTGGTTTTGTAAGGTTAATACGGAAGCCCAGATGATGTGGATAATAAATCCGATGGCCAGGACGGGTTCCACCACTTTGATCAGCGGGTTCGTAGCCATAAAATGTGCTCCCTGATTGAATAATTCACCGCTGTTGTCAAAAATTAACAGTAAGTTCAGCGCCAAATGGACGCAGAGAAATGTGATCAGAAAAAGTCCTGAAAGACTCATTACGACTTTTTTCCCGATAGAAGAAGTCCAAAAATTACTCATAATTTGTTCTATTTTTTAATTACTGGTTTTAATTTTCCTATAGTCTTGCAAAGGTATCCTTTTTCTATAAATATTTTCTTTTATTAAACTTAGAATGATTCTAAATTCGGAATTTTTTCCGTAATGGATAGAATCAGGCTGCCGGCCGGGACTGTTCTTTTGTCCTTTTTTTCAAATCCAATGCCTGATAGATGATTTCCTGTATTTTGGTCCGGATGTTTTCTTCGGATAGTTTGGTGTTGAACTCGTCGGGATAGGTCCGGTTAGACAGGAAAAGATACAAGAGGTTGTTGTCCGGGTCACACCAGGCCATAATGCCGGTGAAACCGGTGTGCCCGTAGCTGGTTAACGGAATGTTATGGCAGGTGGGACCGATTTTTGTACTGTCCGGTTCCGGTTTGTCAAATCCGAAGCTTCTCCGGTTTTGGGGGAATAAGGTGTTTTTCTCCGTAAAAGTGTTCAGGGTTTCCGGAGCCAGGTAATATTCATCCCCGTATGTCCCTTGGTTTAAATACATTTGTAATATCTTGGCGAGGTCTTCTGCGGTGGAAAACAGGCCGGCATGACCGGCAATGCCACCCAATAAGGCTGCAGTAGGGTCGTGTACATAACCTTTAAGTTCTGTTTTCCGGTAGAGTTTATCCACGCATGAGGGAATGACATCCGATTGGTCCAATGTTTCTGCGGCCCGGAAACCGGTGTTGTTCATGCCTAACCGGCTGTAGAAGTGTTTCTGGCAATAACTGTTGAGGGGTTCTCCGGTTACGTTCTCAATGGCAAATTTCAGCAGGATGAATCCTAAATCGCTGTATGCATAGGTCTTTTTTTCACTGAGCGGGGAGTGCAGGATGGTTTGGAGAACGGTGTCTTGGTAGCTGGGGAATACATATACTCCGGGAGCTAAACAGAGGTAACCTTCTTTGGGGGTATGGGAAATGGTACTGTCCCGGAATTTGTAATTCAGGTTAACATACAGGCGGTCGTTCAGCCGGGTAGTATTGTAAGGGGTCCGGCAGGTGGTAAATAGGGGTCCGGGTATGGAGTTTTTGTCTATGGCATTGGAAAATAAGGGAAGAAAAGTTTTCAGCCCGGCATTATGGCAGAGTATTTCTTTCAGGTTCAGATCTTTTTTATCGGTATCTTCCAGGGGAGGATAATAAGACGATAAAGGAGAGTCCAGCCGGATTTGCTGTTCATCATATAGCTTCATGAGTGCCGGCAGGGTTGCCGTAATTTTGGTTACTGAAGCGATGTCGTAAATATCTTTATCGGTGTTGGCTTGTTCTTTGCGGTAGGTATGGTATCCGAATGCTTTGTTGTAGACAACATTCCCGTCTTTGGCAATCAGTACCTGGCATCCCGGAGTGGCTTTCTGCCGGATAGCCAGTTGGCATAAAGAGTCGATTTGGTAGAGGACGGAGTGATTCAGGCAGGTCATTTCAGGGGGGAGGTATCCTAATCTGCTTTTGAAAGTCCGGATGCCGGTTTTTACAGGATATTCCGGGCTGATACTGACCGGTAGTTTCCCGCGTATGCTGATGCCTCCGAAAACAGCCTGCGCCATAAATTGCTGGGCACAGGGGTGGTGGTCGTAGCTAATCAGAAAAGCGTCTACCGGCAGGCCGGTATATTTTTCCAGCCCGTAAGGGATGGCCGGGTGGCAAAAAATGATTTTTTTCCCGGCCAGTTGCCGGATGAGTTTGCTCAGGGTGATGGAATAACCGAAGTTTTTGGCGGGAGAATGATTTGCTGCGGAGTTATAGATGATGATGCAGTTGTAGTTTTTAAGTTTATTACCCCAATTCCGGATTTCCTCATCGGAGAGGTTTTTGTCTGTTGCAAAATGGGTGACCTTGGAATAGCGGCTTAAGTAATTCTGGAAAGTGTTGATTTTTTTCCCTCCGAAATGAATGCTGGCTATTTGTAAAGTATCCAATCGTTTCAGAGGAATCAGTGAGGTTTCGTTTTTGATTAAAGTGATTGCTTCCCGGTATAGTTGTTGTTGCAGGGCAGAATCCTGGGGGGTGTGGAGTCGCGGCTGTAAATTCTGGTTGTCCGGGAGGAGGTTGGGAAGGACATACCGGTGTTTGAATGTTAATATTTTCCGGCATTTTTCGTTGATGAGTGTTTCATGGAGCAGGTTGCCGGTGATGGCTTTTTTTATGCCGGCTATTGCTTTTTCCAGGTTCTCAGGAAAGAGTAATACATCGTTTCCGGCTAACAGGGCTTTTACTTCAATCTCACCGGGAGTATGGTTCTGGCTTACTCCTTTCATGTTCAATGCATCTGTAAAGCAGAGGCCCTGAAAGCCTAATTCTTTTTTTAATACCTTCTGTATGACATCCGGAGAGAGGGAAGCCGGAATGTTTGTCGTGTCAAGGGTTTTTACGGCCAAATGTGAGGTCATAATAGCAGGCAGGCGGGCATCAATGATGGCCCGGTACGGGTAGAGTTCTATGGAATCCAGCCGTTGTCTGGAATGAGGGAGTATGGGTAAGGCGTGGTGAGAGTCGGTGTCTGTATCTCCATGTCCGGGGAAATGCTTCACCACCGGAAGTACTCCTCTGGAAATGGAACCTTTGGCATACAGGATCGTTTTCTGTGCCACTTGTTCCGGGTCTTCTCCGAACGAACGCATGCCGATGACGGGGTTTTGCGGATTGCTGTTGATGTCTGCTACGGGAGCGAAATTCACATGAACGCCGGTTTCTCGGCAATGCCGGGCTATGGCAGCGCCCAGGGCATAAATCAGGCTGTCGTTCTGGACGGCTCCTGCAATCAGCATTTTGGGAAATTCCATCGCGGATTTCAGCCGCCAGCCGATGCCATGTTCGGCATCCAGCCCTATCATCAGGGGATATTTGGCTTTTTGCTGGTAGCGGCGTATCAGGTTTGCCTGGCGTACCGGGTCGCCCTGGAAAAAGATAATCCCTCCCACCTGGTATTTGAGCAGTTGTTGTTCCAGGTTGTTTTCATAATTTTCTGTTTGATTGCTATATGCTGCAATCATAAACAACTGGCCGATTTTTTCTTCCAGGGACATCTGCTGCAAAACAGAATCGGCCCATGCCTCTGCTTTTTGTTCCGGAAGCGTGGCCGATTGCACGTTCCGTTCCTGTAAGAAAACAAGCAGGCAGAGAACAAGGATAAATTTCATATTCATGTGATGTAGGGATGTTTCCGCAAATATATAAAAAGAAAGCATTCTGAAGAGAATGCTTTCTTTTATATCTAAGCGATTTTAGATTATTTTAGCATAGAAGCAATTTGTTCACGCAGTTGTTCTCCTCTCAGATTTTTTGCTACGATGACATTGTTTTCATCCAGAACAACCAGATGGGGAATACCGCTTACGGCATAAAGTTGTGCTGCTTCACTGCCCCAGCCTTTTAAGTCGGAAACATGGTTCCAGGTCAGCTGGTCGTCTTCGATGGCCTTTAACCAGGCTTCTTTATCGCTGTCTAAAGATACGCTCAGGATTTCCAGTCCTTTCGGGTGGAATTCTTTGTATACTTTCACAACATTCGGATTTTCTCCGCGGCAAGGTCCGCACCAGGATGCCCAAAAGTCAATCAGTTTCACTTTCCCTTTGATGGAATGCATAGACAACGGTTTGCCTTCCGGGGTATTTAAAGTGAAATCCGGAGCAACCTGACCTACAGCTGTAGCTTTCAGTTTTTCGATTCTTTCTGCAATTTGTTTTCCCGGTTCGGTTGCTTTGGCATTTTCTTCCAGTTGTGCATATTTTTCTTCCAGTTGTGCTACTTCCAGGCTTCCTGCCTCACTGGCAACGATATAGGCTGCAACATAGGTGTCATTGTTGTTGCTTACCAAGGCATCTGTTTTTGCCTGGGCTGCTTTTCCGCATTCTCCGAACTGAGCTTCTATTTCCTGCATTTTGGCTTCGTCCTTGGCCTCTGATGCTTCGCGGTAAGCTTTATAAAGTTCATTTTGTTGTTTGCGTACTTCTTTTTGAATTTCAGCAAATTCGTTGTAGAGGTTTTGGGTTTCACTGCCTTCTATTTTGTTTTCCATCGGGTTGGCAGGGTTGAGGGTTGCAGTGAAATTTGCGTTTTCAACAAAAACCGGAGTGCCTCCTCTTTTTCCTTCCAGAATCAGGTAAGCGGGAGTCAGGTTTTCTACATTTCCGGACAGGGTGAATTTTCCGTCTGCAATATCTCCTTTTGCCAGTGTATCAGCTTTTTGTTTTGCATATGTTACTAAATAAGCCGTACCGGTTTGTTCTCCTTCTACTGTACCGTTGATGGTATATTTGGGAGTTGTGTCGCAGGCTGAAAGGGACAATGCCAATACAGCCAGAGGTAATAAGGTTTTCTTCATAGTTTATAATTTATGATAAAAATAACTTTCACAAAGATAAAGGATATAAATGATAAAACGATACTTAATTTGTGTTTTACATGTTAATGTTTAGTTAATCTTGCGTTTCATGAACCATCCTTCTTTGAAGGAAAGATTGATTCGGAGTTTGGCGAACTTTTCCTGGATGAGTCCGTTTTTTTCAGTGCCGCGCATTCCGAAATCGAAGGCGATTCCCAACAGAAGTTCTCCGTTGCGGGTGGCAAAAGGAAGTTGTGAACCCAGGGTAAAGGCGTAAGTATCAATGTCAGTGTTTTTGATGTCGATGCCTGAATTTACAAAATAGGCTCCTAACATGTATTTGTTGCGTTGCCACCAACGGCGGCCATATTCTTCGGGTACCCAGGAAAGTCCGATGGCGCCTTTATGATAGTCTTTTAATTGTTGTTTTGTACCGAATTCCTCGTAATCGGACATTTGCTGATAGGTGTAATCTCCGGCCACTTCCCAGGTATTTTTATAAGTGTAACTGAAACCGCTGAGTATTCTGAACGGATAGGTGAGGTAGCCTTTGTTCAGGATCTCGTCATCCAGCGTTTCGGAAGAACTGGTGCTGGTGTTTACTTTGTAGGATATAAATTCTTTTTTCGCGTGCATCTTTTGGGTGAAGTTGAAACTGGTTCCCAAAGTAAACTTAGATTTGGGCGATAAATTGAATTTGTATTGGAATCCCGGGGTAAAAAGCACGTCAAAGATACGGTTGTTTTCACTGGTCCGGATGTAGTAACTGTCTTCCAGCAGGGCAGATAAGGTTTGGCGTTTTTCGATTTTTCCGAATATGTAGGAAAGGTTTAAGCCTATGGACAGGTTTTTATATCTCCATCCTAATCCTAGATATATATCATTTAAGCCTCCTTCGCCCTGTATGTTCTGTTCGAAATAGGCGTTACTGCTGCCGGGAATCAGGTTGGTGTACAGCAGGTCATATCCGACATCGGATTTTTCTGTAAACCCCAGCGAAAAGAACAGGGTTTTGTAAAGCCGGAAAGCCATATTTAAATTGGCGTTCTGGGCTACCTGATAGTGGGAGCTTTGTTTGTGAGTGGAGATGTGGGAATACTCTCCTGTCATGGCAAACTGGAAATGGAAACGGTTACTGTCTAAAGCCGTATAAGAGGCCGGATTGAGGAAGTTGATGTTTTTGTTGTCCCGCATGGCAGCTGCAACACCTCCCATTCCGGTGAAAGGTCCGTTATTCTCCGGAAGCAGGCCCAGACCGTAAACAGAGTAAGGGGTACCTATGTTATCCTGGGCGAATGAGCCAAGATATACGGTGGATATAATTAATAAAAGAAATATTTTTTTCATGACGGTATAGCTTACTCTTTGTAAATGGCATAATAGATTTTCAGTAGCGGAAGTTCGTCTATGATCAGGCGGTCAAAGCTACTGGTCCAATAGGGAATGGACAATAAAATTTCGTTTTTTTCCTGTAAGGGAGGAGTGACTGATAAATATTGGAAATAGCCGGTCATATCGAAAACATACCGGTCATTGTCCCGGTTGGCATCGTATTGAGTGTATTTTCCGATAATGCTGGTGTTGCTGTTGTTCGGATTGTTCAATAGAAAGCCTTTGACTTCATTGATTTTATTGGTTTGATAGACGAAAACTTGTTGTGGGTTATTGATGATATTGTCTACGAAAGTTTTAGACTTGATGCTGAGTTCTGCTTTGATGATTGTGGTGTAGGGACGGTTGAGCGGTGGTGCCGGCAAAGTCAGCTTTACCATATAACCACTTAACCCTTGGGCCAGGGCAATATCCCCGGCTTCTTCAAAGGAAACCAGGTCTTGTTGTTCCTGCAAAGAAGTAAAGGGACCTGTCGGTTCGGTAACAATGCGGTTGTACATATATTCCGGTTGTGACAAAGGCAGGCTGATGGAAGACTGAACGTTTCCTTCATGGTAATGGAATTGCATATAAAGGCTGTCGCTGGATGCCCGGATGGCCATCATGCAATTGTTGGATTCTGCAGGAACAATGGCCAGCCCTTTAAAATAATTGAGAAAATTAATAAAAGGAATGGGGTTCTCGGCACTTTTCTGAAATATGGGGTCCCGGTATTTCATCTTGTCGAAAAGTTCTTCTCCGAATTCATGGCTCAGCTTAAAGTAAGCGTTTTTTATATTGGCGGTTTTGGGATAAAACACTACAGTGGAAAGAGGGGTGGACTGGATATTTACCGGAGCGGTGTTGTAAAAGTAGCCGGATTCATCATAATCCAGTTCCGGCAAGCTATTCAACTGAAATAATTGAAACTCCTGAATACGCAGGTCTGTCAAGGTATCTCCCCACATTTCTCCGGCATATGTGAAATTAAAAGTCACGGAGTCCAGAACGGCGGCTGCGTTGATGTTGGGCTGATAGACCGGTGCAATTTGAAAACAAGGGATGGCCTGGGTGGTCCCGCTGTACTCGTCCTCAAACTTACCCATGAACAATTTATTGATGTCATTGTTGTAATAAATGCCTGTGGAGGTAATGAATGAGTCGATTTTAATGGTAGATACTTCTTCTATTTGTATAGTTTGTAACTCTATATGATTGGTGTTATTAATCATATCCTGCCCAATGGTTGAAAGATTGTTGTTGCAGGAATAGAATGCAAAAAATACACCAAACAGGATGAATAATCGCATAAGCCGCTTGTTTGTCGTTGATAAATATGATGCGAAGGTAAAATTATTTTCTAAGATTACAGCAAAACAATCTTCTATTTTATTGATGTACGTTGAGGCTTAACGTATGACAAGATTCTTTAGGATTTGTTTCATAAAAACCTGGTTTTAAACGACAAAGACTGTTAAAAAACCGTAATCTAAGGAGGTTTTTTATTTTATATCCTAATTTGATTGGAATTATACCTAAAAAATGTGTAGTTTTGCCAGATGTTTGAAATCAGAATAATTAAAAAGATAAATGGGTAGTTTATGAAAAAAGTAAATTTTTTGTGCCTGATTTTATTAGGTTTGTTTTTTTCAGCTTGTCACTCAAATGATGATACATGGGGAGACTGGTCAAAGTCTTATGAGTTTTCAGGTACGGGCCGTACACATGCAGTTCGTTTTAAAATTGTAGACGAAGCTAACAACAAGGAATATGTGTATGTGGGATTGGGGTATAATTATTCCATTTCGGAGAAAGATAAGAATTTACGTGATTTCTGGAGATTTGACGGGCATACCTGGACGCGGGTGGATAGTTTCCCTGCTTTGGGCCGTATGGGGTCTGTCGCTTTTGTCGTAGGAACTACCGCTTACGTCGGAGGAGGTTACAGGGCTGCAATGACTAACCTGGAGAAAGATACGTATTACACTGATTTTTATAAATTTGACGGCTTAACCGGAAAGTGGATTGAGCCGGAAGGTGCAGGCCATATCACCAATTATCCCGGTAGCGGATTTTATGATGGTGTAGGTTTTTCTTTGAATCAGCTGGGGTATGTCGGTACCGGTCGCCTGGACGGAAAAGATTCGAAGGAAATTTATTCTTATAACCCTGCTACGGGTGAATGGAAAGATGCCGGATTTTTGGGTGAGTCCCGTGTGGCTCCGGTGACTTTCCAGATCGGAAATAAAGTGGTGTTGTGTCTGGGAAGCTCTCAGGGTTCTTCTTCCGAGTATAAACGGGATGTATGGGTATTTGACGGAAACACCTGGTCTTCCAAGGCTCCGCTTAGAAACCTGAGCGACCAGAAATTTGATGATGATTACGAAAATATTCCGAGGGTTTATGCTGTGGCCTTTACTTCCAATAGGGACGGAGGGGTTGCCAAAGGATATGTTGCCGGAGGTATCGGTCCGAATGCAAAAAGCTGCTGGGAGTATAATATCGAAACAGACCGTTGGTATGAAGTAACCGGTTTCCCTGCTGCCATGGGTTCTGCCCGGGTTTCTGCCGTAGGTTTTTCTTTGAATGATTATGGCTATATCACAGTGGGGGGTGCCAATGCTGCCAGCAATAATCCGACTTATGACAATTCGACCTGGAAATTTACGCCGGGAATTGATGAGGATGATAAGAATGACTATGCCCCGCAGGATTAAGTATTATCCACACAATATAATAAATGGGATGTGAAAGCATCCCATTTTTTTATTTATCTTTATCGCTTGTAAAATGAAGAATGAGTAGAGGTAAATGATAAGGAAACTTTTGATTGTAAGTTGTTTGGGCCTGTGGTCGTTGGTGGGGTCGGCACAGTGGAATACGACCAATTTGTTGCGGATGGGGCGGAATGCCATTTATTTTGACGATTATGTCAGTGCGATAGATAATTTTAACAATATCATCCGGGTGAAACCTTATTTGCCTGAGCCTTATTTTTTCCGGGGGTTGGCGAAACTGAACCTGGACGATTATGAAGGGGCTATTCAGGATTATTCCAAAGCAATAGAGCTGAATCCCAATTATTTTCATGCTTACACTTATCGTGGGGTGGCCTGGAACAGCCTGAATAAGTATGAGGAAGCCTTGAAGGATTATGCCCAGGCTATAGCTTTGGACCCTACTGCGGCATATGTGTATGCTTACCGGGGGATTACGGAAGCGGAAATGGGAAATTTTGAAGCGGCCGAGAAGGATTATACAAAGGCTTTGAGGATAGACAATAAGTTGTTGGCGACTTATTTGAACCGTGCTATTGTACGTGAAAAACTGGATAATACGGACGGAGCAATGGCGGATTGTAATTCTGCCATTCATTTGAATATGTTTTCGGACGATGCTTATCGCCTGAGGGGGTATCTTTGGTATAAGCAAAAGGATTACCATAATGCGATAGAGGATTTTAACCGCGCCTTGAAAGCCAATCCGGAGAATACTGCGATTTTAATGAGCCGGGCCTTGGTCTGGCATGCCATGAAAAGGTATCCGCAGATGCTGGAGGATTATAATGAAGTGCTCCGGATTGACAGCAATGATATTTATGCATACTATAACAGGGCGATGTTACGGGCTGAGGTGGGGGAAACCAATGCGGCCATCCGGGATCTGGACCGAGTAGTGGAGATGAATCCGGATAATATCCTGGTTTATTTCAACCGGGGCTTGCTGAAGATGGAAATCAATGATTTGTACGGGGCGTATGATGATTTTAGTGAAAGTATCCGTTTGTATCCTGATTTTGTAAAGGCTTATCTGGTCAGGGCTGAGGTGAATGACCATTTACGCGATTCTGTTGCGGCTTATCAGGACCGTTATCAGGCGACGCAGGTACTTCAAAGGTATCAGAAAATGAAGGCCGGAGACCGGAATGCATTGGTCGATACGGCTACTAATTTTCAGCGTGTAGTGGATCTGAATGACCGTAACGATGGGGTGAGAGATGTCATTAATGGGCGGGTACAGGACAAAAATGTGATTGTTGAATTGCAAGGGGTGTTTTATATCCAGTATGTGAGCCTGGATTCTTTGAGGAGTGGGAAGGTGCAATATTATAATAAGCATATTATGGATTATAACCAATCTCATAATTATGACCCGGCTATTACCATAGGCAATAAAGTCCAGCATTATCTTCCGGAGTTTCTGCAACCTTATATGGAGCGGTTGTCTGCTGAAATTCAGGCGGACGGGAGTCCGGATGCTTATTTGTTGCGGGGAAGTTTTTACCTGAACCGGCAGGAGTTTACTAAGGCAATAGAGGATTTTTCAAAGGTATCGGCCGGGGACCCCCGGAATTTACTGGCTATTTTCAACGAAGCGAATGCCCGTATGTTGATGTATGATTATATTGAATCCATAGACGATAAAACCCCGAGGGTAATCGGCGCACGGGAAGAGAGCCGGCAGGTTGATTATTCTTTGGTGCTGGAAGGGTACCGGAAATGCCTGGAAATCGATCCGGATTTTATTTTTGCTTTGTTTAATATAGCGAATGTGTATGCCAAAAGCGGGGAAATAGATAAAGCGATAGAAACTTATACCCAGGTTTTGCGTCAGGATAAAGATATTGCGGAGGCCTATTTTAACCGGGGGCTGTTGTATATTTATACCGGACAGAAAGCCTTGGCAAATGCTGATTTGAGCAAGGCAGGAGAGTTGGGTATTGTCGGTGCCTATAATGTTATAAAACGTTATTGCAAAGACTAATACCTTATTCTTTGGGGTTGCTTTCCGGACCGGGACAGATGTGATGGTCCGGAAAGCATCCGGGGTCAGATGATCTTTTCCAGTCCGTTCAGGGAAGCTGATATTTCGCTGTCCGGGATGGTGTAATTTTGTAATTTTCCGGAGAAATATTGTTCGTAGGCGTACAAGTCAATCATTCCGTGTCCGGAAAGGTTGAAAAGGATGGTTTTGGATTTTCCTTCTTCTTTTGCTCGTTTTGCTTCGCGGATAGCCTGTGCTATGGCATGGGTGGACTCCGGTGCCGGAATAATTCCTTCTGTCCGGGCAAACAGGACTCCTGCTTCAAAGGTTTCCAGCTGGGGCATATCAACGGCTTCCATCAAACCGTCTTTCAGCAGTTGGCTGACGATGGCTCCCGCTCCGTGGTAGCGAAGTCCACCTGCATGGATATTGGCCGGCTCAAAGTTATGGCCTAACGTATACATGGGAATAAGGGGAGTAAGTCCTACGGTGTCCCCGAAATCATACTGGAAACTGCCCCGTGTCAGTTTGGGACAGGATTGGGGTTCTACGGCAATCACCCTTATTTTTTTCCCTTCGGTCAGGTTTTTCCGTAAGAAAGGGAAACCGATTCCGGCGAAGTTTGAGCCTCCTCCGAAACAGCCGATGACAATATCCGGTTCGGTATCGGCTTTTTCCATTTGCCGGATGGTTTCTTCTCCGATGATGGTTTGATGCATCAATACATGGTTCAGCACACTTCCGATAGTATAATTGGTCTGCGGGTCACGGGCGGCCATCTCTACGGCTTCCGATACGGCGATACCTAAGCTGCCCGATGACTGCGGGTGTTCACGCAGTATCTTTCTGCCTGCTTCTGTCAGTTCGCTCGGAGAAGGGATAACGTCTGCACCCCAAGTGTTCATCATCAGTTTACGGTAGGGTTTTTGGTTATAGCTTACTTTTACCATGAATATTTTCAGGTCCATGCCGAAATAGCGGGCGGAAAAGCTGAGTGCCGACCCCCACTGTCCTCCTCCGGTTTCCGTTGTCAGCCGTTTGATTCCCTGTTTGTAATTGTAATAAGCCTGGGGAATTGCTGTATTGGGTTTGTGGGAACCGGCCATGCTGGTACTTTCATTTTTGAAATAGATCCGGGCGGGGGTGTCCAGGGCCTTTTCCAGTCCGTAGGCCCTGACTAAAGGAGTAGGCCGCCAGATTTTATACAGATCCTGAACTTGTTCCGGTATTTCAATGAAGCGTTCCCGGGAGAATTCCTGGTTTACAAGTTCTTCGGCAAAAATAGGGTAAAAATCCTCTTTCCGGGCAGGTTGCTTGCTTACCGGATGAAGGGGAGGAAGCGGTTTGGTCGTCATATCGGCGACAATGTTATACCAACTGGTTGGCATCTCCCGCTCTGTCAATGTGATTTTTTTCTGGTCTTTCATGTGGTTTTATTTGTGTGATTCGATAAAAAGAAAAACGCCTGAAGTTTGTAATAAACATCAGGCGTTTCTTGTTTTAATTCCATAGCATCATATCACCCCATCGTTTATTACGAAGTTGAAATAGTGCCACCACCAATAAGAAGCGATATGATTATGTTGTGTCATGTTTTTTTGTTTTTAATGTGCTTACAAATATAGGAATGATTTTGGAAAAACGTTTTTGTTTTATTTCTTTTTTATTGAATTTTAAAAATGACTTTGTCTTTTGTTATCTTTCTATTTTTATTCCTGCTTGTTTCAGCATCTTTTTCAGGCGGTTGTTTTGTTCTTCCAGTTTCCCGATTTCGCGGTTATGTTGGTTGATTGCTTCTGTTTGTTCTGTGATTAATCGTTGCAACAGGAGAAGCTCTTTTTCTTTTTCCAGACAATCTTCACAAAATCCGTATTCATTGCGGTTGATTTGACGTAGAGTTTTCTGGTCAATCAATGGAGTGCCGATTTGGTGAATGACCCAATTGGCGTTCAGTTCCGGATAAAGGCAAAAAATGTGTAACAGATGTTTAGCCGGAATAGGGCTGATACAATGTAGCCAGTTGTTTACCTGCTGCCGGGAGTTTAATCCGAGTTTGAGTCTTAATTCTTCCTGTTTGATTTGTTTTTGACGTAAAAATTCTGCAAGTCTGTGGTTTATTGACATGTCCATGGCTACGTAATCTAAAATTGTTTACTTGTAAAGATTTTGAATTGTTTTTATCAAAATTTTCTTTACATTTGTCTATATTTCCGTTTATAAGTTATAATAAAAACAGAATATTACGTAGTATTAAATTAAAAAACATAAAAGACTTTCCTTGTTTTTATGTTAACCTGAAGATAAACAAATTTTCTTTAAAGAGAAAAAAGCATGGTGAGTGTAGCCGGGAATTTTCCCGGCTATTTTTAATTTTCTACCAACTGTTTGGCCAGTTCTTGCAGGTTAATTCCTGAAAAGTTGCCCGAGGTCATGATTAATAAAACGGTATTGTGGTAATCCTGTTGTTGTAATAATTCAATTAATTTCCCGTTTTCGGTAAATACTTCCAGGCCGGGATGGTTGAAACCTTGTCTGACGTCGTTGGGTTTGATTTCGGGCAGTTGCTTGTGTCTGACTACTTCCGGATTGAAAAATACAATCGCTTTGTCGGCTTCGTTCATGGTATTTCCATATTGTGGCAGGAAGTCTGCATTCAGGCTGCTGAATGTGTGGAGTTCCATACAGGCAATCAGTTTTCGTTCGGGGTATTGGGCTCTTACAGCATGGATGGTTGCTTTTAGTTTCGAAGGGGAGTGTGCAAAATCCAGGTAGACCGTAGCCTGATTTTTTTCGGCCAGTTTTTGAAGGCGTTTGGCTGCACCCTGGTAGGTGGATATGCCTTTCATAAATTCCTGGTCGGTGATGCCTAACTCTTTACAAGCCAGATAAGCTGCGGAAATATTCTGGAGGTTGTGTTCCCCGAAGATTTTTAAGGGGATTTCTTCTCCCCCGGTCAGATAGGTGATGCCGTTTTCTGTCCGGTGTGTAAAAGTATCGTAAGGAAGCAATTTTACAGAACGGGAGGCCCGGGAAGTAATGCTTTGAATGTGTTCATCCTTGCCGTAATAAATAAGGGTTCCTCCGGGTTGTATTTTTTCAATGAAAAGCGCAAATTGTTCCACATAATTTTCAAAAGTGGGAAAGACATTCATATGGTCCCATGCTATTCCGGTCAGGATGGCTATATCGGGATAATAGTGGTGGAATTTAGGCTGCATATCAATGGGAGAAGAAAGGTATTCATCTCCTTCGAAGACTGCAATTTTACTGTCCCGGCTAAGGTGTACCATGGTATCAAAACCTTCGAGCAAGGCTCCGGCCATGTAATCAAATTCTATTCCGCAGGTTTTAAGTACGTGCATAATCATGGAGGTGGTGGTGGTTTTTCCATGGCTGCCCCCTACAATGACTCTTTTTTTATCTTTGGTTTGTTCGTAAAGATATTCCGGGTAGCTGAATATGCGTAATCCCAGTTCCCGGGCTTTGAGAAGTTCCGGATTATCCTGGCGCGCGTGCATGCCTAAGATAACGGCATCCAGGGCGGGGGTTATTTTCTCAGGGAACCATCCCCAGGCTTCCGGCAGCAGGCCGGCTTGTTGTAACCGGGACCTGGAAGGTTCGAATATTTCGTCGTCTGAGCCGCTTACCTGATAGCCTTTTTTGTGCAGTTCCAAAGCAAGGTTGTGCATGGCACTTCCTCCGATAGCAATAAAATGTACATTCATATGGTTTGAAATAAGATTTCAGCAAAGTTAATTTATTTTTCGGCATGCAATTTGTGTAACCGGATATATCGTAAGATATTCTTTGACTATGTATAGGTATTTGTTTTGTATGTGTGTGGGTTTCTTTTTTGTTGGGATATGATCCTTTTGAATATTATCCTTATGATACACGCCTGGATAAAAAGTATAAAAACATTAATGCTAAGAATCTGGAGGAACTCACGGCGAAAGACCGGCATTCGGATACGGTGAGGTTCGTGTTTATGGGGAATTCCCAACGGTGGTATGATGAGACAGAAGATTTTGTGAAGCATGTCAATCGACGCAATGATATGGATTTTGTCGTTCATGGCGGGGATATCAGTGACTTCGGGATGAAATAAGGAATTTTGCCGAATACATGATATTATGAGTAAGTTGAGGTTTCTTTATGTGGCGATTATTGGAAATCACGATCATTTGGGGTCCGGTGAGGAAATATTCCGGCGCATGTATGGGGAGTTGAATTTTTCTTTTGTTTATGGCAGTGTGAAATCTGTGGTTTTTAATAATAATGTAAGTGTGGTATTTCACGAATACATTACGCGCTTTAAAAACCTGCGTTTTTGTAATAAGTATTTGAAATTTAGCGATATTTTAATCTTTCTTTGGGTATAAAATTTCAGTTTATATAAACCTTTCTTTCCTGCTGCCGTAAAAAATTCCGTAATCAATAAAATAAAAACAGGAAATGAAAACGAAAGGTTCTTCAATTTGGAGTTTTGCCGCTATGGCTATGGCAGTGATTTTTATGACTTCTTGCGGAAATTCCCAGAAAAGGAATGAACGGAAAATCGAACGGCAGGTTACAGAACAAAGTGTGCCGGTAGGTACGATTGTGGAGTCTGAAACAGTAGTGGTTGAAGTGGATAGTCTGAGCACGGATTCCGCTACGATAAAGAAAAATGTAAACATAAACACTCCTAAAAAAATGAAGTAATGTAAAGGTCCGGAAGAGGTTATCCGGAGAGTTCGGTTGTTCTGGCAGCGGGAAAGAAGAGGGTTTTGATATACTGTCTTCCCGAATCTGGTCCGGGAAGACAATATCAACTTTTCGGATGCTTCTCTGGCTTTAGAGAATCATCTGGGGCATAAATTCAAAACTGTTGTATTGCGGACGCAAACGGTCGACATTATAAAATTTATTAATGTCTACCAGTTTTTTGCTGCTGGTGATGATGTCGATGGGAGCATTATCGTAGCGTCCGTTTCTTAAAATGACCAAACGTCCGTGCATCCCTTTTGAAATCAAATCGAGGGCCAGGTTTCCATAGGCCATCGGTACAATAGAATCCATGGCATCCGGGTTTCCGCATCTCACTAAGTAACCCAATTTCTGGTTGATGATGTTAATGGTCTCCCCTTTATTGAATTGAGGGGACAAATTTTTCAGTTCGTTGGAAACATAGTCTCCGATACCTCCCAGTTTTTTATGGCCGAACATATCGGTTTCTTCGCTTTGAAACATCATTTGACCTCCGCGGTAGCTGGCTCCTTCGGAAACGAGGACTACGGAATATCTGCTCGGATTGGTATACCGGTCCTGGCATAGCAATTCCGCCAGACGTTCTATATCGAATTGGTATTCGGGGATCACGCACCGATTGGCCGCACCGGCTAAGGTGGGAAGCATGGCGGAAAATCCGGCATAGCGCCCGAATACTTCCAGAACCAGCAAACGTTCATGTGAGCCGGCGCAGGTACGCAAATCATGGGTCAGTTCGATAGTCCGGGTGATACAAGTGCTGAAACCGATACAATAATCCGTTCCAGGAACGTCATTGTCCATCGTTTTGGGAATGGCAACCACTTTCACTCCTTCCTGGCTCAGGCGTACGGCATAACTCAGGGTGTCGTCGCCTCCTATGGGAATTAAATAATCAATTCCGATAAATTCCAGGTTCTTCAGAACTTCCGGGGTCAAATCGTTGATGTCGTCCGTGTATTTATCTTTCAGGTGGTCGGGTATGGCCGGTTTGGGGACATGGGATGCCCTTGTCCGGGAGGTATGCAGGAATGTTCCTCCGGTTCGTCCGGCTTTATTCACGATTTCTTCGGTGAGTTCAAAATAGTTGTTGGAATTATCCGCTTTTTTATCCCGGACGGTGTCCACCAGCCCTTTCCAGCCCCTTTTGATGCCGATGACTTTGTACCCTTCCCTTAATGCCCGGATGGTGACAGCCCGGATGGCCGGATTTAGTCCGGGGACGTCTCCCCCTCCTGTTAGAATACCAATGATTCCTTTTGTTTTCTGGTTCATGATGGTTGTGTTTTTGTGTTAGTCTATCATTTGTAATGGTTAGAATTTCAATTTGAGAAGTCCGTTTTGTTTTTGATGAACCCCACGTAAAAATGATAAAATATATCCTGAATTGCAAAAAAAATAGTGAAGAAGTGACTATATTTGTGTGTTTTTTTAGAAAGAAATTAAAATGTAGAAGCAGGAAAGGCATGGCCTTTCCCGGCTAATGTATAGATGGCCATGAATAATTTCGTTGAATTTTGGGATAGTCTGGGATATAACAGATTTTTTTTAGTGTTGTTGGTCATAACGTTTGCGGGGCATGCTGTTTATATGATTTATAAGGCCGTTCTGTTGATGGTGAACAGAAAACAGGGCGTGGCCGCAGAGGGGGAAGGGGTATCGGTTATTATAACCTGCTCGAATAAGGCAGAACTTTTGGAGAAAAATCTGGAAGCGTTTTTAACGCAGGATTACCCGTTGTTTGAGGTGATTGTGGTTGACGAATGTTCCGAGGATGATACTCAGGATTTGCTTTCCGATTTGCAGCAAAAATACCCTCATCTGAAAACCTCCCGGATTTTTCCGGGTACCAAATTCAGGTGTACTAAAAAGATAGCCATTAATATAGGTGTATTGGCAGCCCAATATGATATTCTGCTTTTTTCTGAAATCAATTGTGTACCGGATTCCAAACAATGGATACGTTGTATGCAATCTTATTTTGAACCGAATACGGCAGTAGTTATCGGTTATTCGAATTATGAGGCCGGGAATAAGGGGACAGGCTTGCCTCGTTATTTCCGTTTTCTGTGGTTTTGGAAAATGTTGTTGCTGGTGAGAAACGGTTTTTATTCGGTAGGTAATGGCTATAATATGGGTTACCGGAAAAAATATTATCTGGAAAAACGGGGATATACCGGCAATACCCAGGAATATCTCGGGTATGATACCGAAATGGTGAAGGTTTTATCCCAGAAAGGGAAGGTGAAAGTGGTGAAAGACCCTGAAAGCAGGGTTTCCATAGAAGAGATAAGTCCGAAAATATGGGAAAATGATTTTTCTTATTATTATGCGACAAGACGGCGCTGGCCTTTGCCTGTCCGGATGAGAATAAGCCTGGATTTTGTAGTCGAATGTGTTTTTTATCTTTTAGCGTTTTATTTTATTTTTTGGTCACAATTACACAAATATGTATTGATTCCGCTGGTATTAACATTTTTAATAGATTTTATGGTAATAAATCTTTGCTTGAAGCATCTGGGGCAAAAGAAATTATTCATAACTTCGTTGACTGTAAATACCTTTGGTTTTATTTATAGATGGTATTATAGTATTTATTCAATATTTACTAGTAGAAAATGGAGATAACTAATAATCTGTCAGAAAAGGCTTTATATGATTATAAAGTCGTGTGTAATGCAATTGCCGGTGATGAGAAAGCCTATGGGGAGTTGTTCAAGAGATACAAGGATTCGGTGTATTTCATGATTTTGAAGATGGTTAATAATCGGACTGATGCGGAAGATTTGATGTTTGAAGCGTTCGAAAAGGCCTTTACCAGTTTAAATTATTATTCGCCTCAATTTGCTTTCAGTACCTGGCTTTTCAAGATTGCTTCCAACAATACCATTGATTTTATTCGAAAAAGAAAAGCACAAATAGTATCTTTAGATGTGATGGATATAAATCCGGAGGACCGGGGGTATATCAATAGCATACCGGCTGATGTCCGGACACCTGACGAAGAGGCTATCCGCCAGCAGCGTGCCGACCTGATGCGTCAGAAAGTCTCCATGTTGAAAGGCAGATACCGGAGATTGATAGAATTGCGTTATTTTGATGAATTTTCATACGAAGAAATAGCTGAAACCTTGGAAATACCTCTTGGGACGGTAAAGGCCCAGTTGTTCCGTGCCCGTGAACTACTTTTAAATATTTTGCAGCATACGGAGATAGCCAATGAAAATGGTAAGAATTAGTTTTATCATTTTCACGCTCTTCTTTTGTTCGGGGGTAGATTCTTTTGCCCAGCGGGTGATTTTACCAGATAGTTTGCTTTTTTCCGGGATTGTTATCAATATGGTGGATGGCGCTCCCTTGTCTGATGTGACCTGCCGGTATGGCGGGAAAGGAATTCTGTCGGATATGGAGGGCCGTTTTCATATCACAGTGATGCGGGGAGATACGGTGATTTTTACCCATGTGGGTTTTAAGCCTTGTATGATGGTTATTCCGGATACGTTGACAGAACGGGAGTATATGGCCGGGGTTTTTATGGGTCCCGATACGCTGCAATTGTCCGAGGTGCTGGTCGTGAAGCGCTGGGGTGAAGAAAAACGGCAGCAGTTGCTCAATGCGAGGAACAATATGACGGGTATTTTAAAACAGGCGTATGCCCCTGTCCGGGAAATGGATGCAAAGATGAACCAGCAGCGGATGATTAACGAATATGCCCGGAGTGTGGAGATGAAAGGGCATGTCGATGTGAAGGCCGGAATTGGTACGGAGTCTTTGGTGGCTTACAGACGTTTGAAGGTGTGGAAGCGGATTCGCGAAGAGAGGGAATGGCTGAATCCGGGAGAGGTAGATTTATTAAAGAAACTTTATTATTCTAAAAAAAAGGAAAACCCTGACAAATAACTGAAGATAAGTATATCTTTGCAATGAAAAGCTTGGAATTGAGCTGAGTCCATTGATTTCGTCTGAAAATGAATGGATATGGTGTAAAATTCATACATTTTATTATTAACGAAGTTATAAATTTATGAAGAATTCTTCTGTCATGTTGAGTGTATTGGCAGGCATTGTTATTGCGGCACTCTCTCTGGCCGGTTGTACATCCGGAAAAGCAAACGGTGAGGTTGGTAGCGGGGAAGCTGTGAAGACCAACGGAACCGGAACGAAAATTGTGTACATTAATACGGACACACTGATGAGTAATTATTTGCTCGCTATAGAGTTGAACGAAGCATTTTGGAAGAAGCAGGAGGAACGCCGCACAGAATTGAATATAAAAGCAAAATCCCTGGACCAGGAAACGAATGAATTTCAGAGAAAACTTCAAAACAATGGTTTTTTGTCAGAAGCCCGTGCTGTGGATGCCCGCGACCAGTTACTGATTAAACAGGAGAATCTGAGACGTTTGCAGCAGGATATGATGGACAAAACGGCCCGGGAGCAGAATGAGCTGAATAAGCAATTGTACGACAAACTGACTTCTTTCCTGAAAGAATATAATAAAGAGAAAGGATTTGACATTGTGTTGAGTACCCAGGTGGGGAGTACGGTGTTGTATGCTGTTGACGGATTTGATATTACCAACGATGTGGTGAAGGGTCTGAATGAAGAGTATAAAAAAAATAACGGAAAGTAATTTTCTTCCGGAGAGACGGAACAGCAGCCTGTAACGGGGCTGCTGTTTCTTTATATACACAGGGATATGAAAATCTTTGAACGTTATTTTGAGCGGAATGAAATTGGGGATAACCTGGATTTTGA
Organism: Odoribacter sp. Z80; assembly: GCF_009935865.1. Classification (GTDB taxonomy): domain Bacteria; phylum Bacteroidota; class Bacteroidia; order Bacteroidales; family Marinifilaceae; genus Odoribacter. The sequence goes on along the minus strand of NZ_QWEL01000002.1, from coordinate 161,019 downwards.
CAATGAGCCTTCTGCTATTGTCGTCATACCGGTATTGAATGACCGTGATATTTTTGCCACTCTTCATTCTTTGACGGCGTGTTCCACTTTGGCCGGGGCTGTCGGTGTTGTCATTGTCGTGAATCACAGTGAAGTTTGTGGGGCGGAAGTTAAGATTGAAAATCAGGTGTTGGCCCGGGAGTTGAAAGAGTATGCCGGAAGGGAGATGCCGGGTTTTTCAGTCCGTGTGATGGAAGCTTTTGATTTGCCGGCCAAATTTGCCGGTGTGGGATTAGCGCGTAAGATTGCCATGGATGCGGCCGTATTTTATCTTTATAGAAGCGGTAAGGAGAGGGCTCCCCTGATTTCATTGGACGCAGATACTTTGGTGGCTCCCAATTATCTGGATGATATTATTTTTTATTTCCGGAAGCATAAAGTTGCCGGAGTTTCCATTGCGTATGAGCATCGGCTGGAGGGTGAGAAGGAAAAAAGAGAAGCGATGGTAAAGTATGAACTGTATCTTCGTTATTATCAGCAGGCCCTGAAATATGCCGGACATCCTTATGCCTATACCTGTATCGGTTCGGCATTTGCTGTCCGGGCCTGTGATTATGTGGCACAGGGAGGGATGAACAGGCGGCAGGCCGGGGAGGACTTTTATTTCATCCAGAAATTAATAGCAACCGGCCGTTACGGCGAGTTGAAGAGTACGCGGGTTTATCCTTCTTCCCGTTTTTCTGAACGTACTCCTTTCGGTACGGGGCGGACTTTGAAACAGATTATGGCAGATGGAGGGGGATATAAGGTTTATTGTTTTGAGGCTTTTGAGGCTTTGAGGCGTTTTTTTGCGGGATTGCCCTCTTTGTATCAGAGTGATGAATGTGAAGTGAATGCTTATTTTAACCGCCAGCCGGACGGATTGCGGCATTTTCTGGAAGTGAGCGGAGGAATGGAACTGTGGAGGGAGGTCAATGCTAACAGTGGGGCGGCGGAACAGTTCATAAAGCGTTTTTTTGATCGTTTCAATGCTTTCCGGGTATTGAAATATCTGAACTATGTACATGACGGTTTTTATGTAAAAGCGGATGTGGTGGAGGCTGTACAAAGTCTGTTCGTTGCATTGGACTGGCCGTGTGCCGGGAGTCCGGAGGAATATTTACAATGGCTCAGGAAACAGTGACGGCGGATTTTTCATAAAAAGGTGTATCTTTGTCGTGAAATCAGGTAAGTTATGACAATGGATTTTCAATACCAGTTAGAAATTCTGGCGGAGCCCGAAGAAGTTTTTGCTGCATTAACCAATCCTTTCCAGATTGAACTATGGAGTGGCTATCCGGCTGATATGAAAGCTGAAAAGGGGTATGTATTTTCTTTGTGGGAAGGGGATATTACGGGAGTGAACCTGGAAGTTATTCCCCATTGTAAGCTGGTACAGGAATGGTTTTTCGGAGAGCAGGAAGAAGCCTCTGTTGTTGAAATTACATTGAAAAAACAGCATCAGAAGACTTTGGTACAATTATCCCATACTTATATCCCGGAAGAAGTGTATGAGGAGATTACTGAAGGATGGAGGGAGTATTACCTGGGGTCTGTCAAGAGTATGCTGGAAATGTATTAGTTTACCCGGATTTTTTGTCCGGCCGCTTCGATTATTTCTCCTTTTTGTATTTTCGCCCGTTTCCGGAGTTCTTTCCCGCCGTTGCGAAGGACTTTGCCGTTTTCTACCAATGTTTTTGCCATTGCTCCGTTTTCAGCTATTTGTACGGCTTTCAGCAATTTGATTAATTCGATATACTCTCCTGTTATTTTAAATTCAATTGTTTCAGACATATTTGAGGTATTTTTCGGTTTTTATTGCAACAAAGTTATAAATGCATACCGTAAAGTAGAAACAAGCGCAGGAGAAAGTGTATACTTTTATCACTTTATAATTTTATGGTTGTTTGTAATATATTCACAGACAATCTTTTTGAATGAAAAAGTAATATATGAAGAAATTTTTTTTAGTTCTGCTGGTAAATGGCTTGTTTTTATCGGTATTGGCTGAGGGGTATCAAGTGAATGTATTGAGTACGAAACAGACAGGTATGGGGCATGTGGGAAGCGGTATGAAGTTGGGGGCCGAGAGTATGCATTTCAATCCGGCCGGTTTGGTATATCTGAGGGAGCATGTGGATATATCTTTGGGAGTTGCAGGCATTTTCTCGAATGCGAAATATCAGCAGGGGGAGTATACTGCGAAAACGGATAATCCTGCCGGGACGCCGGTGTATGGGTATGTGGGGTATCGGATTTATGATAATCTGGCTGCTGGTATCAGTTTGACCACTCCTTACGGAAATTCCCTTGAATGGCCTCAGGCCTGGAAAGGGGCCCATTTGATTCAAGATATTTCTTTGAAGTCTTATGTTTTGCAACCGACTGTTTCCTACCGGATTTTTGATAAACTGAGCATTGGTGCAGGTCTGGAACTTGCATTGGGAAAAGTGACGCTTTCCAGGGCTTTATTGCCGGTTGGGTCCTTGGTTCCTCTGCTCGGACCGGATTATGCGGATGTTGTTCCGGTGTCCGCAACGTTGAACGGTAAAGCGAAGCTGAAGGTGGGGTATAATATCGGGGTGATGTATGATGTGTGCGACCAGGTGACCTTGGGTTTGTCCTATCGTTCCCGGATCCGGATGAAGGTGGACGAAGGAACGGCAGAACTGGATTATGCCAGTGAAAGAATAAAGGCGATGCTTGATGCTACGGGACAGGTGCCTCCTTTGGATAAAGGAACTTTCCATGCACAGTTGCCTTTGCCTTCCAATACTACTTTTGGAGTCAGTTACCGTCCTTCAAAGCGTTGGGAATTGGCTTTGGACCTCCAGTTTGTAGGATGGCAGGCTTATGATTCATTGAATGTTGTGTTTAATGAGAAGATATTGCAGATAGAAGATATTAAAGCCGAAAAAAATTACAAGAATACGATGATTTACCGGGTGGGGGCTCAGTATTTGGCTACAGAACGCCTGGATGTGCGCATGGGGATTTATTATGACCAGAGTCCTATCCGGAAGCACAATTATAATCCGGAAACTCCCGGAATGGGCAAACTGGGGTTCTCGGCCGGCCTGTCTTTCGAACCTTACCGGAATTTGCAGGTGGATTTGGCCTTTTTGTATATCCAGGGCATTTCCCGGGATGGCACTTATCCGGATAAGTTTAGTCCGGACGGCCAGTTCTCCGGTCATTATAAATCCAATGCCAGTACAGTGTCTATCGGTTTGGCTTATTGCTTTTAGACGTAAACTTTCCCTTAGGGGAAAGTTTTTATGTTTTACCGGAATTTTTTATCTTTGAGAATCTGAAGAAGGCGTGTTCTTCAGACGACGGATGTTGTTGTGCCGGTCTATGGTGTGTATCAACCGGTATTTCTTGATCAGAAAATTATGAGAATTACTGTTTTCTTCTTTGGTTTGCTTTGGAGTTTGATTAGTTTGCCGGGGTGTCAGAAAGCTGTTCCTGATTTGCGTTTGTGGTATAAATCTCCTGCCCGGATGTGGGAGGAGGCCTTGCCTTTGGGAAATGGGCGTCTCGGGGCTATGCCTGACGGAGGGGTGGAACGGGAGAGTATCACTTTAAACGATATTACGATGTGGTCGGGTTCCGTGGACGATACCCGGAATCCTGAGGCATTGAAGTATTTGCCCCGTATTCGTCAGTTATTACTGGAGGGAAAGAATGATAAGGCGCAACAAGTCATGTATGAGCATTTTGCATGCGGGGGACGGGGATCTGCTTTCGGAGACGGGGCTGATGCTCCTTACGGTTCTTATCAGGTGTTGGGAAATTTACATTTGAAGCAGGGATTCCGGGGTGATTCCGCTTTGCGTTATGAGCATTATGAACGGGGAATGTCGCTGAACAAGGCAGTAGCCTGGACAAAATTTCAGGTAGGAGGTGTAGATTATAGGAGGGAGTATTTTGTTTCTTATGCGGATGATGTGGTTGTGATTAAACTAAGTGCCGGAGAAAAAGGAAGGTTGGATTTTGATGTTGCATTGGACCGCCCTGAAAATTTTTCCTGCTATTCGAATGACGGAGTTGTTTGTATGGCCGGACAACTGAATAACGGGACGGACGGCCAGGGGAACCGTTATTTGGTTCAGATGAAGGTTTTGCAGGATGAAGGGAAGCAGGTAGCCGATTCGGCGGAGATTCATGTTCAGGGAGCTACTGTTGCTTATGTGTTTTTGTCTGCCGGCACGGAACTTTGGCGCGCTGATTATGAGCGTGTGGTTGCTGCTTTGTTGGCTAAGGTTGAAGAAGAGGATTATGACCGGTTGAAATCAAGGCATGTCGCTGCCTGGCAGGAACGTTTTGAACGGGTTTCTCTGAATCTGGGGAATGGTCCGGATTCGCTTCCGACGGATTTGCGGTTACAGCGTTTCCGGGAACAGGAAGACCCGGCTTTTGTTGCTTTGTATTTTCAATACGGACGTTATTTGATGCTGAGCGGTACGAGGGAAAACAGTTTGCCTTTAAATCTGCAGGGGTTGTGGGCTAAAACGATTCATACTCCCTGGAACGGAGACTATCATTTGAATATTAATTTGCAAATGAATTATTGGCCTGCGGAGGTGGGAAATATGTCCGAGGTTTACCAACCTTTGATGAAGCTGGTTCAGGGGATGGTGCCCTCGGGTGAGGTGAGTGCCCGGACTTTTTACGGGGCAGACGGATGGGTTGCTCATATGATGACCAATCCCTGGCAATATACCGCCCCGGGAGAGCATGCCTCGTGGGGGGCTACCAATACCGGCGGTGCATGGCTGTGTGAACATCTCTGGGAGCATTATGCTTTTACGCTGGACCGGAATTATTTGCGGGAAGTGTATCCCGTTCTGAAAGGTGCTGCCCGTTTTTTCCTGACGTCAATGATTGAAGAGCCTGTGCACGGGTGGTTGGTGACAGCTCCTTCTTCTTCACCGGAAAACGGGTTTTATATGCCGGGAAGCCGGACGCCTGTTTATGTTTGTATGGGGCCGACTATGGATGTACAGATTGTAAAGGAATTGTTTGCCAATACGATTCAGGCGGCTGGTATTCTGAACGAGGATCCGGTTTTTGTGAAAGAGTTGCAAGAGGCCCTGGCAAAATTACCTCCCATGCAAATCAGTCCTGACGGGGGGTATTTACAGGAATGGCTGCAGGATTATGAAGAAACGGATATTCATCACCGTCATGTCTCTCATTTGTATGGTTTGCATCCTTCCAACCAGATTTCAGTGGCGGAAACCCCTGAATTGGCAGAGGCAGCCCGGAAGACTCTCGAACGCCGGGGTGACGGGGGAACAGGATGGTCCAGGGCGTGGAAAATCAATTTCTGGGCTCGTTTGCAGGATGGCAACCGGGCTTACCGGCTTTTGAAAAATCTGTTGACGCCTGTGGCTGCTGACGGAAAAATCATTTACAGGGGAGGGGGAACTTATCCTAACCTGTTTTGTGCACATCCGCCGTTTCAGATAGATGGTAATTTCGGGGGCTGTGCCGGTATTGCCGAGATGCTGGTGCAGAGCCAGCAAGGATATATTGAAGTATTGCCTGCTTTGCCGGATGCCTGGAAGGAGGGAAGTTTTACGGGATTATGTGTCCGGGGAGGCGGTGTGGTGGATGCCGATTGGAAGGACGGGAAGTTGCAACATCTGATTTTGACAGCGAAAACGGATAATACCTTTAAGGTCAAGCTTCCTGAAGATACGGCGCAAAGATTTTTGTTGAATAAGAAGCCGGTTCGGCCGGAAGGCGGATTGGTGGAAGTTACTCTGAAGAAAGGGGAAAAGGCGGAAATCCGTTTGAAAGCATAGAAACGGAAAGAACGGTAAACTTTTTGTTTTCGGCTTTAAACTTCGTCAATTGCTCTTGCGGTCTTTAGTCATACGGAGCATTAATGGGTGTTCTCCGTTTGATAGTGTTTTGTTTTTGTAGTAAACCACTGAAACAGAAGCATTCATATTTGAAATCTGGTTCAAACATGGTTCAAACAATAGAAAAATGAAGACAAAAAGAAAAGCAGCTACTTTCGTAACTGCTTTATTTTGAGGTGGTAGCACCTGGAATCGAACCAGGGACACAAGGATTTTCAGTCCTTTGCTCTACCGACTGAGCTATGCCACCAACAACTGTTGTTTTGCGTGTGCAAAGGTAGAGGTTTCTTTGAAATATACAAATAAAACAAAAAGAAAAAAGGAATATTTTTTTCAGATGAGAATTATTAATTTATTTCTTTTCTGATTATTAATAATTTAGTATACCTTTGTCCCGAAGAAGAATCTTAGGCTTGTGTTTTTGTAACTAAAAATGTAATCGCTACGTACCCTTCTACATGTTTAATCATTTTTTTAATTTTTTTATTGTGAATATTTTTGTAGCAAAAATGAGTTCTGCCACGACCAGTGACGATCTCGAAACTCTTTTCGGAGAACATGGCCATGTAACTTCAGCTAAGGTGATTATGGACAAAGAAACCGGGCATTCAAAATGTTTTGGTTTTGTGGAAATGGAAGATGAAACTGAAGGCATGAATGCCATTAACGCTCTTAATGAGACCGATTTTCAGGGAAGAAAGATTGTGGTGAAGAAGGCACATCCCAGAGAAGAGGGTGAAAACAGGACACACCGGGCGTTTTCTCCGCATGGTAGTGAAAGAAGATTTAATCCGAATCGTTAAATCAGAGAAGGGTACTGAGAGTTTTTACAACTCTCAGTTTTTGTATTTGGTCTTTAGGTAGGCGTATAAGATTTTATGAAGCAGAAGGGCTTCTTTCCTTTCTTCTGCCGATAAATCCGGAGAGATGGCGATGCGGTTGCAGGCATCTGCAATCTGTTCGTCTTTTTCTATAAAATCCGGGTTGTTTTCTTCCAGATATAACATATCTGCCAGTTGCATTTTTTCCAGACATTCTATGGCGAGATTCCGGGCCTGGAGCCTGTTGTCTTCTTTGTATTTTGTCAGGAACAATTCTATGATGGAATCTGTAAAGAAGTCGCAGAAATAATGCAACAGCAACAAACGGCGTTTGTAGTATTCCGGTTCGGAAGATTGTTTTCCGTTTAAGGCTGTACCCAGGCTTACATAGGCCAGTTCGGCTGTTTCAATACTGTCTTCTTCCTCTTCATCCAGTTCAAGCAGCAAAGCTTTATAGAGTGCTTCCGAAAATTCTGGCTGTAAGGCTTCCCGGATGCTTTGCTGGTAGTATGCATGGCGTTCGTTCATCAGGGTGCGCAAAACAGTGTTGAGTGCCTTGCGGTTGCCTGTACGGCTGTATGTTTCGATATCCTTTAGCAGGTTGGGTAAGTTATTTTTCATTTCCTTTTTTTTCTGTTGGTGCGGCCGGAGCAAAGTTTGTCCAGCCTTGTGCTTTTAGTTCAAAAGTATTGCCATCCCTGGTCGTCATGGAACATCCTTCGCTGATGTTCGTTGTGTGACCGATGACACTGATGTCCGGTAGGGCGGTTAGCATGTCATACTGGTCAAGGGGAGCAGTGAACAGAAGTTCATAATCTTCGCCTCCGGACAGGGCACATACCGTGGCGTTCATATTCAGTTCTTCCGCCATTTTGAAGGTTTGGTAGTCAATGGGAATTTTTTCTTCATAAATGTTGCAGCCTACTCTGGAATCTTTGCAGATGTGCAGAATTTCGGAAGCCAGACCGTCCGAAATGTCGATCATGGCGGTGGGTCGGATGTTTTTTTCTTTCAGGGCGGCAATAATGTCTTTCCGGGCTTCGGGTTTTAGCTGGCGTTCAAGGATGTATTCGTTTCCGGCAAAATCAGGCTGGGATTGCTGATTGTCCTGGAAAACCACTTTCTCCCGCTCCAAAAGTTGCAAACCCATATAAGCGGCTCCCAGATTGCCGCTTACGCAGATTAATTGGTTTTCTTTAGCTGTATTCCGGTAGACGATTTCCGATTCCCCGGCTTCTCCCAGGATGGTAATGTTGATGCATAGACCTGTTTTGGAGGATGTGGTGTCCCCTCCGACGAGGTCGATGCCGTATTCTTCGCAGGCAATGTACATTCCGGCATAAAGTTCTTCCAGGCTTTCCACTGAAAAATGGTTGGAAATAGCCAGGGAAACAACGATTTGCCGGGGCGTACCGTTCATGGCATAAATATCGCTGGCATTTACTGCAACGGCTTTGTAACCCAAATGTTTGAGCGGAGTGTAGGTCAGATCGAAATGTATTCCTTGGATAAGCATGTCTGTACTGACGAGGATTTTTTTATTGCCGTAATCCAGGACAGCGGCATCATCGCCTACTCCTTTTACAGTAGAAGGGTTTTTTATGTGTATGGAAGAAGTGAGGTGGTCAATCAGCCCGAACTCTCCAAGGGTAGATAATTCTGTATATTTTGTCATAATGATTGAAGAATTAAAAATACCGGACAAAAATAAAAAAATAAAACGGTTCCGGCGAATAGGAATTGATCAGGATAGATGTGTAAATTCGCGGATAAAAATAATCCGTCATATTGTTGGGAAAGGAAAAATTGATGTGTTAAAGAAATTTCTTACTTTTGTGATAATTTGAATGGAGGATAAACTGGTACCATGGATAATATTATAGAAGAGGTCACAGCCAGTGATTATAAGTATGGATTTGTGACGCAGGTAGAGACGGAGACCATTGCGCGGGGATTGAATGAGGAGGTTGTCCGGATGATTTCTGCTAAAAAAAATGAGCCGGAATGGTTATTGGATTTTCGTTTGCAGGCTTATCGCCATTGGCAGACAATGAAGATGCCGCATTGGGCACAGCTGGATATTCCGGAAATCAATTATCAGGATATTGTATATTATGCGGCGCCGAAACAAAAGGAGCAGAAGAACTGGGATGATGTGGACCCGGAATTGAAAGCGACGTTTGATAAGTTGGGGATTCCCTTGAATGAGCAGATGGCTTTGTCGGGAGTGGCTGTGGATGCCGTGATGGACAGTGTGTCTGTGAAAACGACTTTTAAGGATACGCTGGCGGAAAGGGGGATTATTTTTTGTTCTTTTTCGGAGGCTGTACAACATCATCCGGATCTTGTCCGGAAATATTTGGGTACTGTGGTGCCTTACCGGGATAATTATTTTGCGGCCCTGAATTCGGCTGTTTTCAGCGACGGTTCTTTTGTGTATATTCCGAAGGGAGTGCGTTGTCCGATGGAACTGTCCACTTATTTCCGGATCAATGCCCGGAATACGGGACAGTTTGAAAGAACGCTGATTGTGGCTGAGGATGATGCTTATGTCAGTTATCTGGAAGGGTGTACCGCTCCGCAGCGGGATGAGAACCAGTTGCATGCCGCTATTGTGGAGATTATCATAGAGAAAAATGCCGAAGTGAAATACAGTACCGTACAGAATTGGTATCCCGGAGATAAGGAGGGGAAAGGGGGGATATATAATTTTGTCACCAAACGGGGATTGTGTCGCGGAGAAAATTCGAAATTGATTTGGGCCCAGGTTGAAACGGGGTCGGCGATTACCTGGAAATATCCCAGTACTATTCTGAAAGGAGACGGTTCTGTCAGTGAATTTTATTCTGTTGCCGTTACCAATAATTATCAGCAGGCGGATACCGGTACCAAGATGATTCATATCGGGAACAATACCCGTAGCCGGATTGTTTCCAAAGGAATTTCTGCGGGGCATAGCAGTAATTCTTACCGGGGGAAAGTGAAAGTGGCCCGGAATGCCCGGAATGCCCGGAATTTTTCTCAATGTGATTCTTTATTGCTGGGGGATAAATGCGGAGCCCATACTTTCCCTTATCTGGAAATTGAAAATCCGACAGCCCAGGTGGAGCATGAGGCGACGACTTCCAAAATCGGCGAGGACCAGATTTTTTATTGCAATCAGCGGGGAATTTCTACGGAGGACGCCGTAGGACTGATTATCAAAGGATATGCCGGGGACGTCCTGAATAAAATGCCTATGGAGTTTGCGGTGGAAGCACAAAAACTTTTGCAGATAAGCCTGGAAGGTTCCGTGGGATGATTTTACTGAATATTACAGGGTTTTAAATAAAAATATATGACCATGTTAAAGATAAAGAATTTACATGCCTCTGTGGAGGGCAAAGAGATATTGAAAGGGGTTAATCTGGAGATCAATCCGGGAGAGGTCCATGCGATTATGGGACCGAACGGAGCCGGAAAGAGTACATTGTCTTCGGTATTGACCGGGAGGGAGCGGTTTGAAGTGACGGCGGGAGAGATTGAGTTTAACGGGAAGAATTTATTGGAACTTCCTGCGGAGGACCGGGCCCGGGAAGGAATTTTTATGAGTTTTCAGTATCCGGTGGAGATACCCGGAGTGAGTACGGTTAATTTTTTAAAGACGGCGGTGAATGAAATCCGGAAATATCATGGTCTGCCTTCTTATCCGGCGGCCGATTTTTTAAAAATGATCCGGGAGAAGATGGATTTGGTGGGGATAGACAATAAGTTGCTGAACCGTTCTTTGAATGAAGGTTTTTCGGGAGGGGAGAAAAAGAAAAATGAGATTTTCCAGATGGCTGTTTTAGAACCCCGGCTGGCCATATTGGACGAAACGGATTCGGGGCTTGATATTGATGCCCTGAGGATTGTTGCCAATGGGGTGAATAAATTGAAAAAACCGGGGAATTCTACGATTGTGATTACCCATTATCAACGGTTGCTGGATTATATTGTGCCGGATGTCGTCCATGTGTTGTATGACGGGCGGATTGTCAAGACAGCCGGAAAAGAACTGGTGGGAGAGCTGGAGGCAAAAGGGTATGACTGGATTAAAGAAGAAGTTGCAGAGTGTAAATGATAAGTTTCGGACGGGCGGTACAGGCAGGTATCTGAGACTTAAAATCTGAAATGAAATGAGTGTTTTAGAAAAAATAAATACCGATTTTGCGACACTTTTCCGGGAAGGATATTCCCAATTGGAGCAAGGGTGCGGGGCAGTGATGAATGGCTGCCGGAAGGAAGCTTTCGAAAAGTTTGTGCAGTTGGGCGGTATTCCCCAGAAACAGGAAGATTATCTTTATACTGACTTGCTTCCTGTTTTTAATAAGGATTACCGGGTTGTTTTGAAGTATATACCGCAGGAGGTGGATATGAACGAAACTTTCCGGTGTGCTGTGACCGATTTGGTAACGACCCCGGTATTGACGGTGAACGGCTGGTGGTTTGACGGCAATATGGTTTCGGAGATTCCTGAAGAGGTGGTTATTTGCAGTATGCGGGAAGCTTGTATAAAATATCCGGATTTATTGTATAAGCATTATAATCGTTATGCTCCGGCAGCCCGGAAGGATGGATTGGTGGCGTTGAATACGGCGTTTGCTCAGGACGGGATTTTTGTATATGTGCCGGATGAAGTTGTCCTGGAGCGGCCTGTACAGGTGATTAATTTGCTGAGAGCCAATGCAGATTTGATGGGATTTCAGCGGAATCTTGTGGTTGTGGGTAAAAATGCCCGGGCAACTGTATTGGTTTGCGACCATACGTTGTCTGACCATCATTTTTTGATGAATAATACGACGGAGGTGAGCCTGGCCCAGGGTGCTTATTTGGATTATTATCAGGTTCAGAACCAGCATCTCGGAGCTTCCCAGGTCAATTCTTTGTTTGTGTCCCAGCAGAGGAAAGCTGTTTTCGACGGTAATATGGTTACCCTTTACGGAGGCCTGATACGCAATAATATGTATGTCGCTTTGCATGAAGAGGGCGGGGAATGTAATTTATACGGCATGTATATCCTGGATAAGAATCAGGTGGTGGATAATTTTTCTTACATTGACCATATTGCGCCGCATTGTGTGAGTCATGAACATTTTAAAGGGGTCATGGATGACCATTCGCTGGCTAATTTCAGCGGTTATATCCGTGTACGTCCCGATGCCCAGAAGACGGAAGCTTATCAGGCCAATAACAATCTTTTGTTGTCTGAACAGGCGCGGGTCAATTCGAAACCCCAGCTGATGATTGATGCGGATGATGTGAAATGCAGTCACGGTGCTTCTGTAGGGCAGATGGATGAGGAAGCGATGTTTTACCTGCGTTCCAGGGGAATTGGTCCGGAGGAAGCGCGTATGATGCTGATGTTTGGTTTTGCCCACGATATTATCCGGCATGTTCGTTTGGAGCCTTTGCGGAGGAAGATAGATGATTTGATCGATAAGCGGTTGAGGGGAGAGCTTTCGAAATGTTATCATTGTATGATGCAGTGTAAAAAGCAGGAGTAAGATGCATAAGGAACATTTAGCAGATGATGTGTATGTTTGAAGTGGATAAAATTCGGGCGGATTTTCCGATATTGGAAGAAAAAATATATGGTAAACGTTTGGTTTACCTGGATAGTGGGGCAACTTCACAGCGTCCCCGGCAGGTCATTGAAAAAATGAATGAGTATTATCTGAGATACAATTCGAATGTTCACCGGGGAGTCCATTTTTTAAGCAATAAGTGTACTGATGCGAATGAAGAGGCCCGGGAAATTGTCCGGGATTTTATTCATGCTTCGTCGGAAAAAGAAATTATTTTTACCAGGGGTACTACCGAAAGTATAAATTTGGTGGCCCATTCTTTTGGAGAGGCTTTTATCGGGGAGGGCGATGAGATTGTGGTTACTGAAATGGAACATCACGCCAATATCGTTCCCTGGCAGATGTTGTGTGAACGGAAAGGGGCTGTCCTGAAGGTAATCCCTTTCTGCGATAACGGGGAGCTGGATTTAAGCGGTCTGGATACGTTGCTGACTGAGAAAGTGAAATTGTTGGGGGTGGCTTATGTTTCGAATGTACTGGGTACGGTTAATCCGGTGAAGGAATTGATAGGCCGGGCACATGCCGTCGGAGCGAAAGTGTTGGTGGACGGGGCACAGGCTGTTCAGCATATTCCTGTGGATGTCCGGGCTTTGGATTGTGATTTTTTTGTTTTTTCCGGTCATAAAATATATGGTCCTACGGGAGTGGGGGTGCTGTATGGAAAAGAAGAATTGTTGAATCAGATGCCTCCGTGGCAAGGCGGGGGCGAGATGATCAAAGAGGTCCGTTTTGAAAGGACAACTTATAATGAGCTGCCTTTTAAGTTTGAGGCCGGTACTCCTGACTTTATAGGGGTTATCGGTTTGGGGGAGGCGATTAAGTATGTGAATTCCGTGGGCTTGGAAGAGATAGCCGTCTATGAACACGATTTATTGCAATATGCGATGGAACAGATGTATGCCATTCCCGGGATGCGGATGTTCGGAGAGGCAGCCTGCAAGTCTTCGGTGTTGTCTTTTGCTTTGGGGGATATACATCATTCGGATGCCGGAATATTGCTGGATAAGATGGGAATAGCCGTGCGCACCGGACAACTCTGTGCGGAGCCTGTGATGCAGCATTACGGGGTAACGGGAATGGTGCGCGCTTCGTTGGGGATGTATAATACGGCTGAAGAAGTGGATTTATTTTGCCAGGGGCTGAAGAAGGTTGGCAAGTTATTTGGTATAATCTAAAGAATGGATGATGACAATAGAAGAAATTGAAAAGGAGATTGTGGCCGAATTTTCGGTCTTTGACGACTGGATGGATAAATATGCTTATCTGATAGAGTTAGGCTCGGGCATGGCAGGAATGGATGAATCCCATAAGACGGAAGATAATCTCATTCAGGGATGTCAGTCACGGGTGTGGTTTCATGCTGAAATGAAAGGCGATGTGCTGTATTTTACTGCTGACAGCGATGCGATCATTACGAAAGGAATTGCCGGATTGCTCATACGTGTTTTTTCCGGTCAGAAACCTGCCGATATTGCCGGTGCAGACCTGAGTTTTATAGATGAGATCGGTTTGACCCAACATTTGTCTCCTACCCGTTCTAACGGACTTTTGGCTATGGTCCGGCAGATTAAAATGTATGCGGTTGCTGCCGAGGCTAAGTTGAAGCAACCTTAATTTATTTTACACTCACCAATTTATTTGCTATGGTTGCCAGTTTAACAAGAGACCTGATTATAGAAAAACTCAGTACTGTTTATGATCCGGAAATTCCTGTAAATATCTGGGAATTGGGGTTGATATACGATATCGAATTTGCAAAGCCTTCCGAAGTGATTATTCATATGACCCTGACGGCTCCCGGTTGTCCTATTGCGGATGAAATAGTGCAGCAGGTACATGATGTGGTGATGGAAGTAGAGGGAATTGAAGCGGTGACGGTGAATCTGGTGTTTGAACCGGCCTGGACGCCGGAACGGATGAGTGAGGTGGCTAAGTTGGAATTAGGGTATAATATTTGAGGGAAAGAGGGCGGTTTGCAGATGAATTTATATTTATAATTTGAAGATAGTTTTATTGAATATCTGGATTATTTAACATACATTTACACCGTGAAAATAGTGTTATAAGTGTTAGTCTGGAAATGATATGAAGCGTATTTTGTTGGTTGCCCTGGCCATTCTTTCATTGGGGGGTGTGGTAAATGCTCAGGATGGTAATAATACCTCTTATTTTTTATCTAATTTGCCTCAACGTTACCGGTTGAATCCGGCTTATCAGCCTGAATATAAAGTCTTTGTAGGATTGCCTGCTTTGAGCGGTATTTCGGTGAATTATCTGAATTCTTCTTTTACGGCTGAGGATCTGCTGACCAAATTTCAGGATTCTGTTTACATGGACATCGACAAGTTTTATAAGTCTTTGCATAAACGGAATTACATCAGTTTCAACAATGAAATTTCAATCTTATCCGTTGGTGTGAGGGCCAAAAGCTGGTACGGGACATTGGACGTAACCCAGAGGAACGATTTTTTGTTCCGGTATAACAAAGATATTTTTACTTTTTTAAAATACGGGAATAGAGATTATCCCCATATGGATTTCGGTAAGTTGGGACTGGATGCCAGTTCTTATCTGGAGATTGCTTTGGGGTTATCGAAACGGGTGAATGAGAAACTGACTGTCGGCGGGCGCCTGAAATATCTGATGGGAATAGCTAACGTAAATATGACGGATTCCGATCTGAGTGTTTCGACGGATGAAGCCGGAAATGTCACTTTGCATTCCCGTCAGAATATCCGGGTATCTGCTCCGGTACTGATTACCGACGAGAACGGGGCTGCTTTCCCGCTAAACCAGCCTATTAACTGGGGTGATATAGATTTTGATACGGACGATTTAACGGTTTCTTCTTTTTTGCATGGGAAAAATCCTGGATTTGCAATTGATTTAGGAGGAGAGTATAAATTGAACGACCGGATAGATTTGTTCGCCAGTTTGACGGATTTGGGGTTTATTCGCTGGGGAAATAAAAAGTATAATTATAATTTTTATCAGAATACGACCTTTAAGTGGGAAGGAGCTGATATTTCGGGTAGTATCCTGGACAAAGAAGATCCCAATTATTATTCCATGGATTCTGCCTTTACGCGTTTAACCGATTCTTTGAAAGATAATTTCCGTTTGAGCAATAAGGGGGGTGCTTATACCACTATGTTGAGCCCTAAATTGTATCTGGGGGGTACCTATCGTTTGAACAGGATGTTTACGGTAGGGGCTTTGTTCCGTGCTTCTTTGGTAAATAAAATGTTCCTGCCTTCTTTTACGGCTTCTGCCAATGCCCGGTTTATCAGAAATGTAAGTGCTTCCGTATCTTATTCTGTTACGCGGGGAAGTTATGTGAATGTGGGGGCCGGTTTGACTGCGAAGTTAGGGCCGGTTCAGTTGTATGTGGAAACGGATAATTTGCTGGCATGTAATTATACCAATACTCAGTCTGCAAGTGCACGCTTCGGCATCAATTTATTGTTCGGGCACAAAGACCGTCAGAAAAAGAAGAAGGAGGAAGAGGCTCCGGCAGAAATCATCGTGGAGCCGGTTGTCGTGAAAAAGGATAGTGTACAGCGGGATACCGTGCCTCAGGTGGATCCGGTGGTACCTATAAAGGAAGAACAGGTGACGGATACGGAGGGTGAAACCAAAGCGTTTTATGTGATTGTAGGCAGCTTTAAGAATAAGCAGAAAGCGGAAAATTTGAAAAAGAAATTATCTTTTATGGGATTTGAAAATCCTTCCGTTCTTTTGAATGAAAAAGGAATGTACAGGGTGAGTGCCGGTACTTTCCATTCTCATTCCGAATGCTGGGAGGAAGTTTTTCAGGTGCGGAAGAAGTATCCTCAATTTTCCGATGCATGGGGATTGAGCGTACCCTGATAGTTTATTGTATGGACAATATGATCCCCGGACATGGCTATGTTTCGGGGATTAATTATGTACTCCGGTGAAAGTAGGGTTTTCCCTTTTTGTAAAACAGAAACTTTTATATATTTCGGGTATGGAAACAGAGAGGAATATGGACGTAAAGGCGTGGGCACAGCAGGTGATTAAACCGGCTGAGATAGAAAAATATCTGATAAACGGAAAGGATTTTATAGATGAGGAATCCATTTTCGGTTATCTGGAAAAATATACCCGACCGGATAAATTCCGGGTGCGGGACATATTGAAAAAATCCTTGGAGATAAAGTTGTTGTCACCGGAGGAAACGGCCGTACTCTTGAATGTGGAGGATCCGGATATGCTGGAGGAAATGCGGGAAGCGGCTTTGCAGGTGAAGAAAAAGGTTTATGACAACCGGATTGTATTTTTTGCTCCGTTGTATTGTTCCAATCTGTGTGTAAACGGATGTGTTTATTGTGGTTTCCGAAGTGATAATTGTGCTGAGAAACGGCATGTCCTGAGCATGGAAGAAATCAGGCGGGAAACGGAGTCTGTTATAGATGAGGGGCATAAGAGACTGATTGCCGTATATGGGGAACATCCTCTGAGTGATGCCGATTATATTGCCGATTCGATGGCTGCGATTTATGCAACCAAACGGACAACGCCTTCCGGCAACGGATATAATAATATTCGCCGTATCAATATCAATGCGGCTCCGATGAGTATTGAAAATCTGCGGAAGTTGTGGCGTGCCGGAATCGGCACTTACCAGGTTTTTCAGGAAACTTATCATCCGGGACGTTATGCCGAGTTACATCCTGCCAATACGGTGAAAGGCAATTTCCGCTGGCGTTTGTATGCCATGCACAGGGCGATGGATGCCGGGATAGATGATGTAGCTATCGGTGCTTTGTTCGGTTTATACGATTGGCGTTTTGAAGTCATGGGATTGGTACATCATGCCCATGATCTTGAAAGACAATTCGGGATTGGTCCCCATACCATTTCTTTTCCCCGGATGCAGCCGGCTTTGGGTTCTTTCCTGAGTCAAAACTCTCCTTATATAGTGAAGGATGATGCTTTCAGGCGTTTAGTCACTGTTTTGCGGTTGGCAGTGCCCTATACCGGTCTGATTGTTACGGCTCGGGAGAGAGCGGAATTGCGCCGTGAAATCATGACATACGGTTGTACCCAGACGGATGCTTCTTCTAAAATAGGGATTGGAGCTTATTCTCAGAAAAAAGTCCAGGAAGAGAATCCCGATAAGGTTCAGTTTATGCTGGGAGATGAGAGAAGTCTGGACGAAGTGGTGAGGGAACTGGCCGGAGATGGTTTTATTACTTCTTTTTGTACGGCGGGTTACCGTTGCGGCCGGACCGGAGATAAAATCATGAATTTGTTGGAGAAAGGTGTGGAAGGTAAGTTTTGTAAATTGAATGCTGTTCTGACTTTCCGGGAATATCTGAATGATTATGCAACTGAGGCCACCCGACGGGTGGGAGAGCAATTGATACAGAAAGAATTGGAGGAAATAGAACAGATGCCTTTTTTCACGGAAAATAAGTTATTACCGGCTTTCCGGAATTATTATCAGCGAATTGCTTCGGGTGAGCGTGACCTCTATATGTAGGTACAGGTTTTGTGAAAAGCCCGGATTGTGATTCCTTTTGGACCAGCTTTCCGGGCTTTGCTTTTATTTTTCTTTTAATATGTATTTTACGCGCTCTTCAATGACCTCCCAGTTGATGATTTTCATAAAGTTTTCTATGTATTTGGCCCGTTGGTTCTGAACGTCCAGATAATAGGCATGTTCCCATAAGTCGAGGTTCATGACCGGCAGTTTCCCTTCTGTGATGGGTGTGCCTGCATTGGCGGCTGTGGTGAGTTCCATTTTCCCCTCCGGATTGACTGATAACCAGGTATAGCCGGACCCGAAAAATTGCATGGAAGATTTAGTCAGTTTATCTTTAAATTCGTCCAGGTTTCCGAAATTTTCTTCTATCATTTTTAAGGTATGCTGTCCTGGCTGGGATTTTTCCTCCTGATGAGGAGCGAGGGCCTCGAATTGAAAATAATGATTGAATACCTGGGCCGCATTATTGAATAAAGTGCCTGAAGAATTCCGGATGATTTCTACAAGCGATAAATGATCGTATTCCGTGCCGGCTTTCAGTTTGTTGGTGTTTTCAATATACGCCGGCAAATGCCGGCCATAGTGAAACTGAACCGTTTTTTCGCTCATATAGGGTTCTAAAGCATTTTCCGCATAGGGAAGCGGTTGAAGCTTAAAATGGTTGTCCTGGTCTTTTTCGTTGACTTTTTTGCATGACAATAGTGTGCAAATACATTCTTCGTTTTTCATCCTTTTATTTTTTATGGTTTACCTTTATTATACGTAAAGGAAAGGATGGGGTTATGGGAAGAATCCGGTCTTATTCCAGGACTTTTTTGATTTGTCGTTTAGCCAGAGTTAAAGGGGCCAGAGAACAGGGTCCATTGATGCATCCCCCGTCGCATGCCATGACTTCGATAAACTGGGCTTCAGGTTTTTTAGGCATGGTTTTCAATAAAGCCTGGTTCTTTTTATCCAGTCCTTCAAAAGAGGCCGTCTTGTATTTATTTCCGATGGCGTTGACAACAGCATCACGGACTCCGCCGGCCTGGGCAAACCCCCTGCCGAATCTGGTGATTTGCTGGTCCAGTTCTTTCTCGCTGCAGTCGCTGACGTGAATGTCGTAAGCCACCATGAAAGCCCCTAATTCTTCAAAACTCATGACATAGTCTACTTCGGGCACTACATCAGCCTCATGCCGTTTTGCCAGGCAGGGACCGATGAAGACAACTTCGGCATCCGGGTACTTTTCTTTGGCATAACGGGCGGCATATACCATCGGACTCCGGGTTTCCGATACGAAAGGTTTAAGCATCGGAGCGTGCTTGTCTACCCATCCGGTGTAAGCCGGACAACAAGAGGTGGTCATGAATGTTTGCCCTTCCTGCATTTTTTCTTCCAGTTCCTTCGCTTCATTTGCCGCAGTGATTTCTGCTCCCAGGGCGACTTCGATGACATCATCAAACCCGATCTGTTTGATGGCTGCCAAAACCTGTCCGGGAGTGGCATCGAACTGGCCGTAAATGGCAGGAGCCGGAATAGCGACGATTTGTTTCTTCGGATTACTAAGGGATTTATAAATGTCTATGATTTTAGAACGTTCCATGATGGCACCGTACGGACAGGCCTGCATGCATTTTCCGCAGTAGATGCATTTTTCTTTGTCGATATGTTCCACTCCTTCGCTGTCTTTGCTGATGGCTTTCACCGGACAAGCTTCTTCACAGGGAACCGGGGTATAGACAATGGCATGATAGGGACATACTTTCTGGCATAAGCCGCAGCTGACACAATCCGTACTGCTGATGCTGGCTTTTCCGTTGATGAAAGAAATGGCTGCTTTTGGGCAGTTCATGACGCAAGGCCGTCCTTCACATCCCCGGCACAGGTTGGTGACAGCGTACTGGGACTGGATGCAGGCACTGCAAGCCTCATGGACGACGGAAAGAATATTTTCCTGGGTATTTTTATCGGCCATAGCCATACGGGCGAATTCGGAAAGATGGATAAGGTCTATTTCTTCGTCCGTGATTTCAAAACCTAAAATGGAAATGATTTTATGTTTGAGGATGTAACGGTCTTTATGAATGCAACATCTTACGGAGCGTTTGTCGCGGGGCCGCATTTCTACGGGCAGGTATTTCAAACCGGTAATCAGCTCGTCTGATTTTAACAGTTTTACCATCCGGATGAGCAATTCCCGTTTGGTGAGCATTGCGAAATTATCGTACAGCATAAGTAATATTAGATTTTGAAGTGTCCAAAGATAATTATTTCTTTTGATATTTTCTGATAGATGCAAGGATATAACAAAAAAGCCGCCCTGAATATCAGAGCGGCCTGAAAAAGAAAGTTAATCTTTATTTTTTATTCATCCCTGTTTTATCTTTCCCGAACTTGTTCCGGAAGTCATAAGACAAGGGAGTTGCTACAAACAGAGAGGAATAGGTTCCTACGATAACACCGATTAACAACGCGAACACGAAACCTTTGATGGAAGTACCGCCAAAGATAAAGATGGCCAATAACACCACTAAGGTGGAAAGGGAGGTACTGAAAGTACGACGCAAGGTTGAGTTCAATGCAGCCTCTGTATTGGATTTATCGTCCCGTTTGGGATATAGACGGTGGTATTCCCGGATCCGGTCGAATACAACTACGGTGTCATTGATGGAGTAACCCACGACTGTCAGGATGGCTGCGATAAAGGCCTGGTCGATTTCCAGGGAGAACGGCAGCAAACCGGAGAACAGGGAGAAGATACCTAATACTACGATCGTGTTGTGGGCCAGCCCCAATACTGCACCGGCTCCGTATTGCCATCTGGTAAACCGGATCATGATGTATACGAAAATCACGATCAGGGCAAAGATGACCGACCAGATAGCAGCCCGGGTAACATCTTCCGCTACGGCAGGTCCTACTTTCTGTGACATCTGGCGATAGTCGCTCAGGAAGACTTCTTTTGTTGTTCCTGCCGGGATGTATTCTTTTAAGCCTTCATATAACAAAGTCTCAACTTCGTCGTCTGCTTCGGTGCCTTCGTCTGCAATTTTGTATTTGGTGGTAATTCTTACCTGGTTATCTTTACCGAAGGTTTTTACTTCGGGGGTACTTCCGTATACTTTGGCCAGACTGGCTGCGATGTTTTCTACCTGAACAGGCTGGTCGAAGCTGACGGTATAGGTTCTACCTCCGACGAAGTCGATACCTTTATCCAGTCCTTTGGTAAACAAAGACGCCAGACAGATAACGGTAATGATACCCGATACAATATATCCGACTTTTCTTCTTTCCAGGAAAGGAAAATGGACGTCACGCAACCAGTTTGCCGTAAACGGCGTGGTGAATCTGACGTTTTCATTTTTTCTGGAGGCATAATCCAGGATAATGCGGGTGATGAAAATGGCACTGAATAATGAAGTGAAGATACCGATAATAAGGGTGGTTGCAAAACCTTTGATAGGGCCTTCACCGAAATAATACAGGATAAATCCGGTTAACAGCGTGGTTACCTGACCGTCGATGATGGCGGAATAAGCTTGTTTATACCCTTCTTTGATGGCTAATCTCAAACCTTTACCACCCCTGATCTCTTCCTGGATACGTTCGTAAATCAACACGTTGGCGTCAACAGACATACCCATGGTCAATACGATACCGGCGATACCGGGCAGGGTCAGTACGGCTCCGATGGATGCCAGCACCCCGAACAGGAAAAATAAGTTTGTGAACAGGGCGATATCGGCAGCCAAACCGGCTCCGCGACTGTAAAAGAACAGCATATAAACCAATACCAGGCAGAATGCGATAACGAATGACCACATACCGGATTGGATGGATTCACTACCTAAGGAGGGACCGACAATTTCATCGGCGATGATACGTGCCGGAGCCGGTAGTTTTCCGGATTTCAGGATATTTGCTAAGTCCTGTGCTTCTTTGATGTCAAAACTTCCTGTGATCTGGGAATTTCCATTGGGAATCTCTCCGCTCACGTTAGGTGAAGAGCAAACATAACCGTCCAGGACAATGGCTATACAGTGACCGACATTTTCTTTGGTCATGCGGGCCCATATTTTGGTCCCTTCTCCGTTCATGTTCATAGACACTGTAGGACGGCCGCTGTTTTGGTGGTCAAATTCCTGGCGGGCATCCGTAATTATCCCTCCGTCCAGGGGTGCTTTGCCGTCACGGGTGGTGATTTTGATGGCATGTAAAGGTACGATGCCGTTTTGTGCTTTCATTTCCCACAACAAACGGGCATTCCGGGGCAGGGCCGATTTAATCTGAGGCAGAGCCAAAAGAGCATTAACGGCAGCCGTATCCTGCAACCGGGCGTAACCTACGATGGAACCGTTCGGAATCAGTTGTCCGTTGCGGTCAACGCTGGGAGTCAATACCGAGAATAAGGGATTTTGTTTTTTGAATTCTGCTTCGTTTGCCAGCAGATTGTTCAAAGAGTCCTGGGCAGTGATATTAGCCAGCAGACTGTTTTCCGTGGAATCCTGGGATGCGGCAGTTTCTTCCTCCGTTTGGGTTGTTGCCACGACAGTCAGTGAACTGTCCTGTATACCCAGAATTTCTGCGGCCTGACTGATTGTACGCGCTTTGTCGTTCGCTGCTGCCAGATAGGTATAAAATTCTCCGTTATCGAAAGTTTCGAAGAATTCCAGTGCAGCGGTTCCCTGTAAAAGTTTTCTGACCCGTTGGGCGTCTTTGATTCCCGGAAGTTCAATCACGATACGGCCGGAAATGTCGGCTTTACGGATGTTGGGTTGGGCAACACCAAAGCGGTCGATACGTGTACGTAAAATGTTGAACGTGTTGTCGATGGCTCCGTCTGCTTCTGTCCGGATGACGTCCAGCACTTCTTTGTTGGTAGCACCGATTTTGATTTTATCTTTCAATTCAACCGTTCCGAAAAGGTTCGGAGAGGCCAGTTGAGCATTCGGGGCTATTTTTTCGAAAGCCTCACCGAATAAAGTCACAAAGTCTTTCGGACTGGTGGAGCGCATTTTTATCGCTTCCTGTAATGCTTCGTTGAAAGCGGCATCCGGGGTGTAATTGGCCAGGCTGCGGACCACATCGGCCACATCCACTTCCATGGTGACGTTCATACCTCCCCGAAGGTCAAGACCTAAGTTCAACTCCAGTTCTTTACATTCTTTGTAGGTGTACTGTGCAATTCCCAGAAGGTTGTATACTTCCTGGTTTGCAATGGAATCCAGATATGCTTTCTCTTTATCCGGATTGCCCTGTGCATACTCCTGCGCAGCTTTTTCAATCCGATTGGTTTTCCAGGTAAAAGATAACTGGTAAAGACTCACCAAAGCCAAGGCGATGGCAAGTAATGTAATCGCTCCTTTATTCTGCATTTTACAATAGATTATTATATTACTTTATTTTTAAATTCTTTCTGCAAGATTTAATGTGCAAAAGTATAATATTTTTTCTAAAAAAACAGATAAATCCGATTTTAAGTCAGCAGATTTAAGATTTTATCGTTTTTTAGGTATGTAGTATGAGACGTTTGTTTTTGAAATCTATCCGGGCCTGATGTTTTACGCAGAAATCGCAGCCTAATAATCCCAGTACGTTGCGTTTCAGATGTTCGTCATACATTTCGTTTACATATTGCAGGTCAATGCCTGCCAGTTGTATGTTTTTGAATTTCCGGTTGCCGATTTTCAGATAGGCGGGTTTGAAAATTCTCACTTCCTGAATTTGGCCTGTTACGCTGCCTGACTGGATTCGGTTGGTCTGGATTTCGGGCGTTTTTTCTGCTACTTTGTTTTGGTCAATGACTGTAATGGAAGCCCCCGTGTCAATGATCATGTCTCCCCGGACGCCGTCAATTTCTGTTTTTACTATGATGTGAAAACTGTTTTCTTTCAGCCGGACCAGTTCTATCGGCACCTGGGTGATATGTTTTGGGGAGGAAAGACCGAATTTTTTTCTTTTCATGTTTCAACCTGTTGAATCCGGAACAAAAATAAAAAACCGCCCCGAATATCGGGACGGTTTTTCCATTTTTAACCTGTATAAGGAAAATGTACCGTTTTTCAGAACATTTTCATGTTATCCAGTACGTCCATCACTGAGCGTACAGCTTTGGCTGAAGCGGCCAGCAATTCTTTTTCTTCTTTGTCCAGTTTTACTTCGATGATTTTCTCGATACCGTTTTTGCCCAATACGACCGGAACACCCAGGTAGATGTCTTTCATTCCGTATTCGCCGTTTAACAGAGCGCAAACCGGGAATACCCGTTTCTGGTCGCGGATGATGGCTTCAACCATTTGTGCGGCAGCAGCTCCCGGAGCATACCAGGCAGAAGTACCCATCAGTTTAACCAATTCTCCGCCGCCAACCTTGGTACGTTCGATAATGGCCTGAAGTTTGTCTGCGTCAATCAGTTCGGTGACAGGAATACCGCCGACTGAGGTATAACGGGGCAGGGGAACCATGGTATCTCCGTGACCTCCTAACAACAGGGCCTGAATGTCTTTCGGAGATACGTTGAGGGCTTCTGCCAGAAATGCACGGTAGCGCGCAGTGTCCAGCACGCCGGCCATACCGAATACTTTGGATGAATCTACTTTTGCAGCCAGATAAGCACAATAGCACATAACATCCAACGGATTGGAAACGATAATGATTTTAGCATCCGGAGAGTGTTTGATCACGTTTTCCGTAACCGATTTTACGATTCCGGCATTGGTGGAAATCAAATCATCCCGGCTCATGCCCGGTTTACGGGGAAGTCCGGAAGTGATTACGACTACTTCTGAGCCGGCAGTTGCTGAATAATCATTGGTAACTCCTTTGATGCGGGTGTCATATAAATTGATCGGAGCGGTCTGCCACATATCTAAGGATTTTCCTTCGGATACACCTTCTTTGATGTCCAGAAGAACCACTTCATTGACAATGTCTTTTTCTGCAATGCAGTTTGCGCACGTTGCACCGACGTTACCTGCACCAACAACTGTTACTTTCATGTTAAAAAAATTTATGGTTATACTTATTTTGATTTATAATTGAATACAATCAATCCGACGTCAAATTTACTCCTTTTTTGTTCCTAAACAAAATATTAGGGAAAAAATTCTTTAATATACATATTCGCCCGGCATGCCGGTATTCTTTATCTGACAATTTGTTTCAGTTTCCGGCTTTGGAAGCGGACAAACCATAAAGGGAGGATGGTGCCTTTCAGGATGCTGGAAATGGTGATGCTCCACCAGATTCCGGTGAGTCCCAGGGCCGGAACCGTTGTCAGCAGGTAGGCCATCGGGATGCGGAGGCCGGTAAATATGCTCCCGACCAGGGCTGGGGGCGTGGTACGTCCTGTCCCGTTAAATGCTCCTGCCGTTACAGATTCCGTTATCATAAATAGTTGGGAAAGGGACAGGATTTTCAGGTAATCGCCTCCGGCGGCAATGGCTTCGGGTTCGGTCACAAAGAGACTGAAAATGGGCCGGTTGAAGATGAAAAACAAGGCTCCGGCTAAAAGTCCTATGCCTCCTGCTATCCCCAAGGTGAGCCGATAGCCCTGACGGATGCGGTCGTAATTCCCTGCCCCGTAGTTTTGGCCGGTGAAGGCTGCTAAAGCGGTGGAAAAGCCGGCGGCAGTCATCCAGGAGATGGCTTCGATTTGTGAGCCGATGCTTTGTGCGGCAACGCCTACTGCACCCCATTGCGCTGCGAGAGTGGCTAACGTCAGGGAGAACATGGAGAACAGGGCATTTTGCAGGCTTACGGGCAGGCCCAGCAAAAGAATATGGCGTGCAAAGGCCGGTTTTATCCGGTTAAAGAGACGTATGGGATTTAACGGAAAACCTTTGCTGAATATACGCCGGCAGAAGAGGCTGTATACGACCAATTGGGCCAGGGCGGTTGCAATGGCTGCACCTGCAGTACCTAAAGCAGGAAAGGGGCCGATACCATAAATCAGTAAGGGGTCCAGCAGGATATTTACAATCAGCCCTATGGATGAAATGCGGAAAGGGGTCTTGCTGTCTCCCTGTCCGTTGTAGAGACCGCTGAAGGTATTGTTGTTGAATTGGAAAAATAAGCCGGGAGCGATGATGCGCATATACTGGACAGCCTGGGTGGAAATGGAAGCGTCGAACCGGAACAAACCGATGAGGGAGGGGGCCGCCCAGAGGATAAAGCAGGCATAGATGAAGCTGAGCAGGACGGATAAGGTAACGGCTTGGCCAGCATAATGGCCTGCCCGTTGATGGTCTTTGGCTCCGATAGACTGGGAAACTGTAATTTCGGCTCCTATTTTGGTCAGGAAAGACAGTGCATTGCATAACCAGGTGAAGAATCCGGCAGCTCCTGCAGCCGCAACGGCTTCGCTGCCCAGGTGTCCCAGCCATAACATATCCGTCATGCTGTAGGCCATTTGAATAAAAGAGGCGGAAATCAGAGGTACTGCCATAATCCACAGGCTTCGGAAGATGCTGCCTTGAGTGAGGTCGTTGATTCTCATTTGCGATGAAGGTATTGTCGGATTTAACGGAAGGCAAAGATAACGAAAAGTATATTTATTTTTTCCGGGTTCTCCGCAGGGGAAAAGAAAGACGCCGTTTGTCCGTTTATTTCTGCTGAAGAAGGAGAGAAATTGAAAATTGAAAATTAATTTTGTACCCCGTAAGAAAGTAGAAGCGGACAAGTATCTTGTTCGATAATCAGTAATATTTGATGTAATGAAAAGAAATGTAGTTGTAATAGCAGGAGGTAATTCTTCGGAATATGGAGTGTCTTTGAAGTCCGGTGAGCATATTTTTGCAGAAGTTGACGGCGAAAAATATAATAAGTATCTGATGATACTGAGAGGACGGGATTGGCACATTGAACTGGAAGGGCAGCAATATCCGGTGGATAAGAATGATTTTTCGTTTGAATATCAGGGTAAAAAGATAACTTTTGATTTTGCTTATATCACTATTCATGGAAATCCTGGGGAAAACGGTATGTTACAGGGATATCTGGATATGATGGCGGTTCCGTATTCCACTTGTTCCGTGTTGTGTGAGGCTTTGACTTTTGATAAGTATACCTGTACCAATTATCTGAATGGTTTTGGTATTCATACCACCCATCCGGTGATGCTGACCCGGGGGCAGGCTTTTGACAAGGATGCGGTTCTGGAAACGGTGGGATTGCCTTGTTTTGTGAAGCCTAATGCCGAAGGCTCCAGTTTCGGGGTGTCGAAGGTGAAAACGGCCGGTGATTTTGATGCGGCTCTTAAAGAGGCTTTCAGTAAGTGTAGTGAAATCCTGGTGGAGAGTTTTATTGACGGGACGGAATTTACCTGTGGTTTGTATAAAGTCGGAGGGAAAAAAGTGGTGATGCCTGTTGCGGAAGTGATACCGAAAAAAGAATTTTTCGATTATGAAGCCAAGTATGATGCGAAAATGTCGGATGAGATTATTCCCGGACGATTTACGGAAGAGATAACCGAGCGAATCCAGGAGATGGCTTCCGAGGTGTATGATATTTTAAGATGTGAAGGGATTGTCCGCATAGACGGATTTGTCCGTGGGGAAGACGTGATAATGCTGGAAGTGAACACCACCCCGGGAATGACAGCCAATAGTTTTGTGCCGAAAATGGTCCGGGTAATGGGCTATAGCCTGCGCGAAGTGATCACGGAAATTATAGAGGATAAAATGAAGGTCAGGAGATGATACCTCCTCCGACAATATCTTCTTCTTCATAGAATACGGCACTTTGGCCGGGAGTGATGGAGTCTATGGTTTCGTGGAATACCACGCGCAAACGGTCTCCTTCGGGGTATAGGCTGGCCTTTTTCCCTTCATTCCGGTACCGGATTTTTGCGGTCACTTCCAGACCGTCCGGAATGTGCCCGTATTTCATCAGGTTAACAGAGGTGGCATAGAAAGATTTGCCTTGCAATTCGTCTTTCGTCCCTAATACGACGGTATTGTCTTCCGGGTGGATGGCAACGACAAACATCGGTTGGCCTAAAGCGATTCCCAAGCCTTTGCGTTGACCGATGGTATAATTCGGAAAGCCTTTGTGCATCCCTAATTTTTCTCCTTTTGTGTTAATAAAATATCCGGGACCGTATTGTCCGGTATAGTCTTCCACCTGTTCGGCAAGGAAAGCACGGTAATCGTTGTCCGGAATGAAACAGATTTCCTGGCTTTCTCCTTTCCGGGACAGTTTTTCATAACCGTGCCGGAAGGCGATTTCCCTGACTTCTGGTTTTGTCAATTGGCCTAAGGGGAAGAGTGTCCGGGCCAGGTTTTCCTGGGTCAGCGTCCAGAGAAAATAAGTCTGGTCTTTGCAGAGGTCTGCTCCTTTGCGCAAAAACCACCGGTTGTCCTGTTGTCCGATGCGGGCATAATGGCCGGTTGCAATGTAATCACAACCCAGTTCGTCGGCAGTCTCAATCAGTTTTCCCCATTTGATGGTGGAATTACAGATAACACAGGGATTAGGGGTACGGCCATGCAGGTATTCGTCGATGAAGTTGGTGATAACCCGGTCTTTGAATTCTTGCCGGATATCCAGGATATGGTGCTCGAATCCCAGGTCCTGGGCCATTCGTTTGGCTTCAAACAGGGCGTCTACACTGCAACAGCCTTTCTCTTTTTCCAGGCAGCCGCGGGAAATCTGGTCGAAAGTGCGGTAAGTGACCCCTACCAGTTCATATCCTTGTTCGCGTAATAACATGGCAGCTACCGTGCTGTCGATTCCGCCACTCATTGCCATTAAAACTTTGGGCATATATATGGTTTTACTATACGTTCATGTATCTGGCTTCACTGTGATAATCGTCTTTTTCGATATCGATATCCGGTTCGCGGAAAGAAACAGTGCTGCCCAGGGAGAAACGGAGGTATTTGATTTGTTTACCCCGTGACAGCCATTGTTTTTCGTAGAAAGTTTTTATGCCTAATATTTTATCGTCCAGACCGCAACCATACAGATCGGCTGTGTTGACAAATTCTTTCAGATGATTGATTTTGACCAGTTCGGAGGTATAAGTATACAAAAACGGACTATCGGTTTTTAAATGAATCAGGGCATCCGGAGCCAGGATTTTTTGGTATAGGCTGAGGAAACGGGTTCCGGTCAGCCGTTTGCGGGCCTTGGCCATCTGTGGGTCGGGGAAAGTGATCCAGATTTCGGCGATTTCGTGTGTTGCAAAAACGGATTCCAGCATTTCTGCATACATTCGTAAAAAGACTACATTTTGCATACCGGCTTCGGAGGCGGTTTTGGCTCCTTTCCACATGCGGGCCCCTTTGATATCGAGTCCTATGAAATTTTTTTCCGGGTAAAGTTTACCGAGTTCTACGGTGTATTCCCCTTTGCCGCACCCGATTTCCAGTACTATCGGGTGGTTGTTGTGAAATACCTCTTGTCCCCATTTCCCTTTCAGCGTGTAGTCCGTCCGGAAAATTTCCGTGTGCCGGGGCTGAAAGACATTCGGGAGGACTTCCATTTCTGCAAATCTGGCCAACTTATTTTTCATGGCAGGGGTTCCACTTTGATTCCTATATTCTTGATACCTTTCAATTCTTCAATACGCATGCCTTGTTCTATGCGGAAGGTCACTTTCCCCTGAGGGAGGTGCACCGGATTCCGGCTGAGAGACTGTTCTATGGTTTTGATGGAGCCACCCCGGCCCAACCAGCGTCCATCGGCTTCTGCTATCCGGATGTTGACTGTGTCCTTTAGTTCCCGGGCGGCAGTGCTGCGGGTGCTGATAAAACACCAGAGATTAGCCATCTCATAATCAGTCGTATGGCGTAAACACAGGCTTATCTGGTAGAAGCCGCTGTCTGGAATTTGGGTTGTGAATTCTACCACCTTATACCGGTTCCAGGTTTCATCCGGTAATTCTTCGTATTTTTCGAAGGTGTCCGGAGATGTACAGGAGATGGTGATGATTGCCGATAAAAACAGGATGAATGTTCTCATATTTTAGTCGTTACAAAAGCTGATGGTTGTTCCTTCGGAATGAACCTCTAAGTGAACGGTGGAACCCATAATTAAGGGGTAATTGGCTGAAGAGTGTCCTGCCGGGAAACCGAAACATACCGGATATTGATATTCTTCCAGTAGTTCATGGATGATGGTATAAGCGTCTTTCCCGAAGTTCAGGCCTTTCATTTCGGAGAAGTCTCCGGCTATCAACCCCTGTATTTTGGTGAATTTTTCCGCCAGTTTCAGGCTTTGAAGCATCCGGTCGATGGCATAAAGATTTTCACCTATATCTTCAATAAAAAGAATCGGAGTCTGGTGTTTGCATTCCAGATTGGAGGAGTGGATGCAGTGTAGCAGGGTCAGATTGCCTCCCGTGAGTTCTGCCTCTACAATTCCGGGTTGGTTCAGGGGATGGGGCGGCAATTGGTAGGCATTGACCTGGCCGAACAGAAATTCCCGTGTCCGTTTTAAAGCTTCCGGTTCTGTATTGGGGAAGCTTTTGGGCATGGCAGCGTGCATGCTTTCTATTCCCAGAGTGTTCAATTTGGCGTGGAAGACAGTGATGTCGCTGAATCCCACCAACCATTTCGGGGACCCTTGGAAAATGGAATAATCCAGTTGTTCGACAATCCGCATGCTTCCGTAACCTCCCCTGGTGCAAAAAATGGCCCGTATATCTTCCGTGTCAAGGGCCCATTGCATGTCTTCGGCCCGTTGGTTGTCGTTCCCGGCGAAATAGCCGTATTTTGCGGCAGCATGTTTCCCGATGACCGGTTCTAATTCCCACGAACGGAGCGTTTTTACAGCTTCTTCGAGGACTGCCGGTTCAATTGCTCCGGCAGGAGAAATTACGGCAACCTGATCGCCCGGTTGGAGATAGGGAGGTCTGTACATATACAGCGTAAGGTTAATTAAAGTAAAAATAAATCTGTCGGCTGATTGCCTTTTCGTGTGCGAAGATAAACAATTATTTTTTACCTTTGCAAGCTATCTGAAAGTATTGGAAATATTCAAAGCAAGAAGTATATGGCTAAATTCAAAAGGAATCTGATCACAACGGCATTGCCTTATGCTAACGGGCCGGTTCATATCGGCCATCTGGCCGGGGTATATGTCCCTGCTGATATCTATGTCCGCTACTTGCGGCAAAAAGGCGAAGATGTAGTATTTATTGGAGGCTCCGATGAGCATGGGGTGCCCATCACTATCAAAGCGCAGAAAGAAGGGGTTACTCCTCAGGATATAGTAGACCGCTATCACAAAATTATTAAAGATTCATTTGAAGAGTTCGGAATCTCGTTTGATATTTATTCCAGAACCAGTTCCGCGACGCACCATGCGTTGTCTTCTGCTTTTTTTAAGAAGCTGTACGATGAGGGGAAGTTTGTGGAAAAAACTTCCATGCAATATTACGATGAAAAGGCAGGTCAGTTTTTGGCGGACCGTTATATTGTCGGTAAGTGTCCTCATTGCGGAAATGAACGGGCTTACGGAGACCAGTGTGAAGCTTGCGGTACCAGCCTGAATGCAACCGATTTGATAGACCCGGTTTCTGCTATTACGGGGAATAAACCGGAACTGAAAGAGACGAAGCATTGGTATTTGCCTCTGGAGCAGTATGAGGATTGGCTGAAAAAATGGATATTGGAGGACCATCAGGAGTGGAAGAGCAATGTTTACGGTCAGTGTAAATCGTGGTTGGATAATGGTTTGCAGCCCCGGGCTGTTACCCGGGACCTGGATTGGGGTGTTCCCGTACCGGTTGAGGAGGCCGCAGGAAAGGTGCTGTATGTGTGGTTTGATGCTCCTATCGGTTATATTTCGGCAACGAAGGACCTGACGCTGGAGTGGGAAAAATACTGGAAAGATCCGGAAACGCGGATGATTCATTTTATCGGTAAGGATAATATTGTCTTTCACTGTATTATTTTCCCGGCAATGCTGAAGGCAGAAGGCAGTTATATTTTACCGGATAATGTGCCGGCCAATGAATTTCTGAATTTAGAGGGGGATAAGATTTCCACTTCCCGTAATTGGGCGGTCTGGTTGCATGAATATCTCCGTGATTTTGAAGGCAAACAGGATGTCTTGCGTTATGTGTTGACGGCGAATGCTCCGGAAACGAAAGACAATGATTTTACATGGAAAGATTTCCAGGCTCGTAATAATAATGAGTTGGTGGCGATTTACGGAAATTTCATTAACCGGGCTCTGGTGCTGACCCAAAAATATTTTGGTGGTGTTGTGCCGGAACGCGGGGAATTAACGGATTACGACCGGGAAGTACTGGCCGAGATTCCGGAAATCATAGGTCGTGTGGAGAAAAATTTAGATGCGTTTCATTTCCGGGAGGCATTGAAAGAGTGTATGAATCTGGCTCGTCTGGGTAATAAATATCTGGCCGATACAGAACCCTGGAAGTTAATCAGGAACGATGAGGGACGGGTAAAGACCATATTGAATATTTGTTTGCAGATAGCGGCAGATTTGTCTACCTTGACAGAACCCTTTATTCCTTTCAGTGCTGCAAAATTGAGAAATTTCCTGAACATCGGTCCGGTGGCCTGGAATAGAATGGGAGACCAGATTATTCCTGCCGGACATACCTTGAATGAGCCAGGGTTGTTGTTTGAAAAAATTGAAGATTCTCAGATTCAGCAACAGGTGGATAAACTTTTGGCTACGAAGAAAGCAAATGAGATGGCAAATGCCAGGGTTGCTCCTGCCAAGCCGAATGTTACATTTGATGATTTTGCCAGGATGGATATTCGTGCCGGAAAAATCGTTGCTGCTGAAAAAGTGGCCAAAACGAAAAAGTTGATGAAACTAACCATTGATACCGGTATAGATACCCGTACGGTGGTTTCCGGTATCGCCGAATATTATGCGCCGGAAGAAGTGATAGGCCAGCAGGTCAGTATTTTGGTGAACCTGGAGCCGAAATTATTGAAAGGCATCGAATCACAAGGAATGATTCTGATGGCGGAAAATGCGGACGGCTCCCTGGTATTTGTCCGGCCTGACCAGGATATAAAAACGGGTTCAGAAATCAGATGATTTGTACTGAAACGGGTAAAACACAAGAAGACGCAATTTTTGATTGCGTCTTCTGTGTTTTAAAATAGGGAGACATTTCCTGACGTTTTTAAAGCTGAGCAGATAGGGATATATGAAAAGAAATTATTATATGTGCGTCTGTGTGGTGTGTGCGTGGTAAATCCCGTAGTTTATCTGTCAGTAATTTAAAGAACTGTTCTGGAAATCAGCTTGTTTATAAACTTCCTCTCCCCGTGGTGTGTGCTAAATCATGAGGTTATACGAAAAAAAGAAAGGGGAGGTTACCTGTTTTATCTATTTTTTTTGAAAATAATTTATTTTTTTTCGAATTTTCTTTTGAATCCGTTTAATCAATTGATTATCAAATTCTTTTTAAAAGAGACTTTTTATGTTGTCAGTGAGATAATTTTTTATTCCGGTTGCATAAGGAATATTTTGTGTGGTTTTATCTTTTATGATTATTGTGTGCGGAGATTGTCTTCATTCTTGATAATGAGGTGATGATAGAATAAACAGGATGGATAAAAAAGGGAAGGAATGTGAAGTTTTTGTTAAGAGATGAAAAAAGCCTATGTTTTTAAAGATTAACTCTTTTATAATATTTAACTTTGCAATACGATTTTTTAAGGTGTGACCAAAAAAATGAATCATTTTTATTGGATAAATGGTAAATCATTAATCAAAACAAATCATTTCAATGAAGAGAATGTGTATTAAAATTGTGCTAATGATGGTGCCTGTGTTTTTTATGGCATTGGCAACCATGTCGCAGGGAGTCGTAAAAGGGAAAGTGGTCGACTCTGAGACGAAAGAAGTACTGATTGGAGCTACAGTTATGGTGGAAGGCACTACGAATGGAGTAGCGGCTGATGCCAATGGTGAATTTTCTATTTCGGTAAAATCGAAAAATGTAGCTTTGATATTCAGGTGTGTGGGATATAATGAATTGAGGAGAGTGCTGGCAGTGACCAAAAATCTGAATTTGGGGCAAATTGCCATGCAGGCGGCTTCGGTGGGATTGGATGAGGTGAAAGTGTCTGCTTCGTATGTGACGACGGACCGCAGTACTCCGGTGTCTTATTCCAGCATTGAGCCTGAGATTCTGGAAAATAAACTGGGAAATCAGGAATTTCCGGTGGTATTGAAGTCGACACCTTCCATCTATGTTACCAAGACGGGCGGTGGATTTGGAGATTCGCGTGTGGCTTTGCGTGGTTTTGATACGGATAATATCGGTGTTTTGATTAATGGTGTGCCGGTCAACGGAATGGAGAACGGCAAGGTATATTGGTCCAACTGGTCCGGTTTGTCGGATGTGACCAAGTATATGCAGGTACAACGGGGTTTGGGAGCTTCCAAATTGGGGCTTTCTTCTGTAGGAGGTACTATTAACATTATTACCCAGACGACGGATGCCCGTTTGGGCGGTTCCGTTTATTACGGTTTGGGAAATGACGGTTACGAAAAATTAGCTGTAAACTTTTCTACCGGTCTGATGAAAAACGGCTGGGCTTTGTCTTTGTCCGGTTCCCGCACGGAAGGAAACGGTTATTTCCGGGGCGGTAATTTCCTGGGATGGAACTATTTTGTAAATCTTTCGAAGAAAATCAATGACCGTCACCGGTTGTCCTTTACGGCTTTCGGTGCTCCGCAAAAACACAATCAGAGAGGAAACAAACAATTGATACAGGATTATCGGGACCATAAAGACGGTATCCGGATGAATACCAGTTACGGCTATATTAACGGGGTACTGACTCCTACAGGATATGGTTATAATGAGTATCATAAGCCTCAGATTTCTTTAAATCATTTCTGGACAATCAACGATCACTCCAATTTATCTACGGCTGTGTATTTTTCTAAATCTACCGGTGGAGGAAAAAGAGTTTACGGTGATGATAAGAATAAATTGCAATGGGATTACAGTACCGGTAAGCCTTTTGCAGAAACTTGCCTGACTCCGGATGGCCTGATTGATTTCGCTCCGGTGATGGAAGCCAACCGGAACAATATCAACGGTTCTTCTGTTGTCTTTACGATGGAAACCAATGCCCATGACTGGTATGGTATTTTGAGTACTTATACCAATAATGTCGGAAAGGATATTCATATTACTGCCGGTTTTGACGGCCGTTATTATAAGGGCTATCATTATGGTAAAATCACGGATTTGCTGGGCGGTAAATTCTTCATCGACAATAACCTGAAAAACAGAGAACCGAACCGGCAATTGGGCATCGGGGATAAAGTGAATTATTATAATCTGGGATATGTCATGTGGTTGGGGGGATTTGCCCAGGCTGAAATTGTGAAACCTCAGTATTCCGCTTTCGGTTCGGTTTCAGTTTCCGACCAGGCTTACCGGAGAGAAGATGAAGGAAAATACGGTGTTTACAATACCGATAAGAATAAGTTGCCGGTAAAAACCAGTTGGCAGCATTTTGTTCCGGTGAGCGTGAAAGCCGGTTTTAATTATAAGATGGGAGCTTTCCATAATGTTTTTGTGAATGCCGGTTATGTTACCAAGGCTCCTTTGATGAATAATATTTTCATCAAAAATTCCAATGAGGTGCAGAAAGACGCCAAATATGAAAAGATTGTAACGGCTGAAATCGGTTATGGTTTTTCTATGGAGATGTTTAATGCCAAATTGAACGGTTATTACACCAGATGGATGGATAAGAGCGTGACAAAGAGCATCGGTAACGAGACTGCAACCATTCCGGACATTGATGCCATCCACATGGGAATTGAATTGGAAGCGACCTTTAAACCTTGCGACCGTTTTGATTTGCGGGGAATGTTTTCTTTGGGCGACTGGCGTTGGGGAGATGATGTGGAATTCACCCTTTACAACGATAAGCAGGAGGCTTTAGGTACGTTTAATGCTTATATCAAGGATTTACACGTAGGAAATGCGGCTCAGACAACTGCTTCCCTTGCAGCCAACTGGGAGGCATTGCCTAAGTTTAATATCGGTTTGAGCTGGAACTATTTCGGACGGAATTTCGCTGATTTTGATCCCACAAAACGGAATAAAGCGACCGACCGCGACGATTCCTGGAAAATGCCGGATTATTCCACCTTAGATGCTAATGTAAGTTATAATTTCAAGATTAGCGGTGTGAGAGCGAAGTTCTATTGTAACATCAATAATATTTTCAATACGGAATATATTGCCGATGCTCAGGACGGTTCAACACACAATGAGCATACCGCTTTGGTGTATTTCGGTGATGGCATTACCTGGTCTACCGGTTTGAGAATAACATTTTAATGAGCTTAAATAAGAAGGATTATGAATAAAATTTATTTGATATTATTGGTATTGCTTGCTTTCTGTTCCTGTAATCCCATGGATGATGTTTACGACAATTTGGATAAGGTGCAGGAACCGTTGGGAAGTAAGATTGAATATACTCTGACGGATGCGGATTATGCGACGATTGGAGATATGGCCTTGAAAAGGGCAAACGCTACGGCTGCAGATACGGCTGCCGGAAAAGCCATTAAGGAGAAAAAGAATTTTTCCAATAGTGTGAAGATTGCCGATTACCTGCCTGATTTTCTGGCTTCGGTTTATCCCGGTTTGCAGGGAAATTCTTCGGTGATGGTGACTTATAATTTTTATGAAGGAGCCTTTGCCCGTTTGAACCAGCAGACGCTCAAGGCAACGGATTATCAGAAGGTGGGAGGTGATATCGGCGGTTACCTGGCTTTTAACGGCAGCGATAAACCCGACCGGAATAATATGACCAAGGCTTTGGATAAAGAAGCAGAGGACGGAGAGTTGCTGATGGTGACCTATAATGTGGCAGAAGATATTGCTGGAAAAACGCAGAATGTCTGGGATTTCACCCTGACGAAATACGATTACCAGATTATTTTTGCTGATGCCAAGGCCAATCATGCCCAGTATGTCAATGGTGAGGAAGAGTTTTGGTATGGAGTGAGCACGAAAAATAATAATTTCAATGTAAAGTTAGAGACCTGGCAAGGCAAACATGGGGCACAATTTACAGCAGATTCCATTAGTGCCCGTGTAGAAAAAGGGTTGATGTTTTTGCTGGCGGAGAAGTTTGGGAAAGATGCGGTTGTCGGTGTTATTTATAATGTGCATTACGGTACATACGGAAATAACAGATTTCCGACACAGATGGCTTTCGAATGTATCGAGGCCGGAGAAGCTCCTGTGTTTGAAAAAGCGGAAGATGTGAATGCTCCGGAAATGAGACAGGAAGTAGGGGTATACAGTTACAGTACGAAGTACAACAATTGGAGTCCTTATACGCAGGATGATATTTACATTTTGTCTGCAGCGGATTTTGATGAAATCGGAATTAGCGAAGGTGCCTTTTCGTCTGCTTACGCTGCTTCTGCCTATTTGCCCCAGTTGCTTCGGATGCGTTATTCGTTTGCTCAACCAGGAAAGCAGGTGAAGGTGGTTTATCGTTATGCCAATGACAGCAAGAAGCAGTACGAATACCGGGTGGATGAGTATACTTTCGGGCCGGAAGGATGGACCGCTTATAATCCGGTGGTGGTGAAAACCGACCAGTTTATCTACAATGGGAAGTGGATTTTCGACCCTACAGTGAACCATACTATGGTAAAGGCTGATTATGACATTCTGGTGCAGTGGGTAAAAGAAAATAAAAACGGTTATTTTGATGCGAAGTATAAGAATGCAGAGTATTGGTTTGGAGCCAGCACTTATAAAGATAATTTTGATGTTCGTCTGACTTCCCGTCGTCCCAACGACCCGGAAGGACTGCTGACCGGAAAAACGGATGATGAAGTGGCAGAGATTCTGGAAGAACAGATTCAGGCGGGAATAGTGCTGTTCCTGGAGACAGCATATAAAGATGCTTTGCCTCAGAAGGACGGAGTGGATATGTATTATAAGGTTACTTACCTGACTTATGACGGAAACAATCATACTTATGTGGTTACTTACAAGTGTGTAGATACCGGAAAGTTTGAGTTGTCCGAAGGTCCTGTGGAGCTGTAACCTTATTCGCCGGAAATGCAATGCCCCGAAGTGCTGTAAACTTCGGGGCATTTTTATTGGAGATTTTCAGCCGATTCACTTGAAAACAGAGTGGAGGCTGTTGTTGACGTCCGGGATGGGGTATGGACGGATTGATGGTTTGAAATCAGTGTCCCTCATAAAGGATGGGGTAGTCGGTTGCTTTGCCTTTTTTGAACCATTCTCCGGGAATTACTTTCCAATCGTGGCGGCATTGAGGGGTTAATATCTTTTTTTCTTTGATGTATTCGGAAATGTAGTAACGGACATCTTTGTCCCAGATTTTTATAATCCGGTTATTGATTTCCGCTTTAGTGAGGCCCATCCCTTGGGTGAGGTGACCGCCCCCGCCATTTCCCCGGTAGGAGTTGATGGCTACGGTATAGGTGCTGTCGGCATAAAACGGCCGCCCGTCCGAAAAGGAATGGATTTCTACCCGCTCCCCGGGAACTTTGCTGACGTCTACCGTATAGCGGATTCCTGCGGCACACGAATAGTTATAGTAGTCGGCCCACAGAATGTAATTGCCTTTGGTGTTTCGGACCGGTTGCCCCTGTTCGTCGGTTTTGAAACGCAACAGGTGGGACTGGGGAGAAGTCATGGTATTGTATTGCAGTGCATAGGCATATTCCAGGTATTTATCAATCTCCTCTCCGCTGAATCTCATAAGGTAAAGGCCGTTTTCGTATTTATACAGATTGAACATATCACGGATGGTGACCGGCCCTTTGCTGATGCTGGCATCTATTTGCAGGACAGTGCTGAAAGAAAGGTCCGCCCCGGTAGTGGAGAGTTGCACGTTGTGAATGAAATCGGTGAAGGCTGAAGGTCCGAACAGTCCCTCCCGGCCTGACATTTCTTCCGTAAATTCACCGAGGTGTGTGTCGATATATGTTTTCACTTCTTCCAGGGCGGGCGTGTATTGTTGTATGTACATCGGGTCCGGAGCCATCCGGGCCGGGTCGAGCAGTTCTGCTTCGTATGTTTTGGCATATTGTTTGCCTTGCCGGTTGAGGTGAACGGTGATTTTGCCTAAAGCCCTTCCGTGAGAACGGGGGTCGACAATTAATACGCGGTTTCCTGCATTGTTAATGATTTCTTCTGCTTTTTCCTGATGGTCATGGCCGGATATAATCAGGTCGAAGCCGTCTACTTGTTTGGCGACCAGCATTGTGGCATTTTCATTGAAAGGAGTATTTTCGTTTTCTCCGGCATAATTATAATTCCAGCCGGCATGGAAGAGGCCGATAAGGAGGTCGGGTTGTTCTTTCTTTTGAATGAGGGGAACCCATTTCCGGGCGGTTTCTATCATATCTGCAAATTCCAGCCTTTCCCAGAGATGGCGGGGCAACCATTTTGGAATTCCCGGGGTGATCATTCCCAATATAGCGATTTTAAGTCCCTGGCGGCGGATGACAGTATACGGTTCAAAGTAGGGCTCTCCGGTGTGTATGTTCAAGGCGTTGGCAGCGAGCCAGGGAAAACGGAATTCTTTTCTGACCTTATCGTATACGGCATGGCCTGTTTCGATGTCGTGATTGCCGACAGCAGCAGCGTCATATCCAAGGTCGTTGAGGATTCGGGCCACCAGGTTGGTTTGGGTGGTGTCTATGAAATTGAAATAATAGTTGGTCGGTTGTCCTTGAAGGAGGTCGCCGCCGTCCAGTAAAATATAATCTTCCAAACCGTTTTCCCTGACCTGACGGAGATAACCGGCAATTCCCGCCAGGCTCTGGCAGGTGGATTGTTCTTTTTTAAGGTCGTAGTTAAACAAACTGCCGTGTATATCGGTAGTACAGAAAATGGTCAATGTCGCTTTTTCCGGAGCGGAACAGGAACAAAAAAGGCAGACGGCCAGTGCTATTCCATACAGATGGGTCAAATGGATTTTCATGAAATTCTGAATTGTTTTCTTTGGATGCAAAAATAGGAGTTTCATTTATGTAAACTCTGATTTTGAATGAAAAAAAATAAAATGAAAAAAGTGTTTTCTTGATTTTTAAGGCTAAATTGCAGACCAAATTATTTTATTGTCAATACATGAACATTATGGGTGGTGTACTAAAGAAAATAGGATGGTTAGTTCCCGGATTGCTGATTGTTTCAATGGGGCAGGTCTTTGCACAACATGGTGGCGGAATACAGTCGGCCACTGATATAGAAAGTAACATTTCTTTTCAGTCGGTAGCCAGGGGATTGTTAGGAATCGCTTCATTACTGGCTATTGCCTGGGTGTTCAGTAAGGACCGGAAAGCTATTTCGTGGCGGGTGGTCGGTATCGGTCTGGGTATTCAGTTGCTGTTGGCTGTCGGAATCTTGTATGTACCTTTTGTTCAGGCTATTTTTGAATTCTTCGGTAAGATATTTATCCGAATCCTTGATTTTACAAGGGATGGAAGTGTTTTTCTGTTAGGCGACCTGATGGATACAACCAAAGCGGGTTATATTTTTGCTTTTCAGGTGCTGCCTACCATCATTTTTTTCTCTGCTTTGACTTCTTTGTTGTTTTATTTGGGAATCATTCAGAAAGTGGTGTTTGCTATGGCTTGGGTCATGACTAAATTGATGAATATTTCCGGTATGGAGTCTTTGTCGGTTGCCGGTAATATTTTTCTGGGACAAACGGAAGCTCCGTTAATGATAAAAGAATACCTTGACGATATGAGTCCTTCCGAAATCTTTTTGGTCATGACAGGAGGGATGGCTACTATTGCCGGCGGAGTGTTGGCGGCTTACATCAGTTTTCTGGGAGGAGAAGATCCGGTACAGCGTTTGATTTTTGCAAAACATCTGCTGGCAGCTTCAGTTATGGCGGCTCCCGGCGCTGTGGTGTTTGCCAAAATGCTGGTACCCCAGACCGGTAAAGTGAATAATAATATCCAGGTGCCGAAAAATAAAGTGGGGAAGAACATTCTGGATGCCATTTCCAATGGAGCTGCCGAAGGGGTGAAACTGGCAGTGAATGTGGCCGGAATGTTGTTGGTGTTTGTGGCTTTTATTGCCTTTGCCAATTATTTGTTCACTCAGTTCGGCAGTCTGACCGGAATAAATGAATGGGTGGCTTCAGTGACCGGCGGGCGCAGTCATGAACTGAACCTCCAGTTTATCCTCGGTTATGTGTTATCTCCCCTGATGTGGCTGATTGGTATCGCTCCTCAGGATATGGCTTATGCCGGAAGTTTATTGGGACAAAAAATCATTATGACTGAGTTTATCGGCTATGTGGATTTGGCTAACCTTAAAGCTGCAGGTGCTTTTGCTCAGAGCAAATCGGTTATTATGTGTACCTATTTTTTATGCGGATTTGCGAATTTTGCATCCATAGGCATTCAGATTGGAGGCATCGGGGGTATGACGTCTAAAAACAAACCTTTGCTGGCGGCTTTCGGTATGCGTGCGTTGTTGGCCGGGACGCTGGCTTCTTTACTTTCGGCGACCGTCGTGGGGATGATTATCGGGTAGACGGATGAAATGATTTTTTTATTTTGAATGTGGCCCAGAAACTGGGGAGGGTACAAATCATAATCCATATAAAGAAATCCCGGTAGCCGGTCAATTCCTGAATCCAGCCGGAAATCATACCGGGCAACATCATTCCTAAAGCCATAAGGCCTGTGCAGATGGCATAATGTGCCGTTTGATGCTTGCCGTTGCTAAATTGCATCATAAAAAAAGTGAGTGCCGTAAAACCGAATCCATAGCCTAACTGTTCCAGGACGACACAGCCGGAAATAACGGAAACATCGACGGGCCGGACGAAGGCAATGTATAGGTACACAGCATTCGGAATATTCATGGCTGCCGTCATGCCCCACAGGCAAGGGTTCAGGCCTTTGTGGCTCATAATGATTCCTCCTGCAATGCCGCCGACGGTGAGGGCTATCACACCCAGGGTGCCGTAAATGAAACCTACCTGCGCCGTGGAAAGGCCTAATCCTCCTGCTGTCGGAGAGTCAAGCAGAAACGGGGAAGCAATTTTTACCAATTGTGATTCGGCGAAACGGAACAGAAGGATGAAGAGCAGGGCTGCAGTAATCCCTTTTTTCCGGAAGAAGGCTTTGAATGTGTCTGCGAATTCTCGCAGAACGGCGGCAGGTCCCGGTTTCTGTGCAGGTAAGGCTGCGGTGTCAGATGCCGGTCGGGGAAGAAAAAAATGATGGTAGACGAAAAGCAAAGTAAACAGGACGGTCAGCAGACAGAACGTAACGCCCCAGGCCCGGGGGATTGCCTGCTCCTCGGAGTGTTGCAGAAGGTAGTGTTTTTCCAGATTTCCGGCAAGCATGACCAGAAGCCCCTGGCCGGCAATCACGGCCAACCGGTAGAACGTATTTCTGATCCCCACAAAGTAAGCCTGTTTTTTTTCATCCAGGGCCAGCATATAGAAGCCGTCGGCTGCGATGTCGTGGGTGGCGGAGCTGAATGCCAGCAGCCACATAAAAGCAAGACAATACCGGAAAGGAGAAGGCATTTCTATGGTGAGGGCTATGCCTCCCAAACCTGCACCGATGAGAATCTGCATGGTGATGATCCACCACCGTTTGGTTTTCAGGATATCCACCAGGGGACTCCACAGGGGCTTTATCACCCAGGGAAGGCTGAGGCCGCTGGTGTAGAGCGCGATGTCCATATTGGACATGCCAAGCCGTTTGAACAGGATGACAGCGACGTTTGCAACAATGACATACGGAACACCCTGGGCAAAGTAGAGGGAAGGAATCCATTTCCATGGGGAGTTTTTCATAAGCGGTTGTTTTTCAGTTTTCCCATATCTTTTCTA
Organism: Odoribacter sp. Z80; assembly: GCF_009935865.1. Lineage (GTDB taxonomy): Bacteria > Bacteroidota > Bacteroidia > Bacteroidales > Marinifilaceae > Odoribacter. Next base: position 118,371 of record NZ_QWEL01000002.1, on the reverse strand, counting down.
TTTGGCTTCCTTTGAAGTAGTGATGCAGGATTTGACGGTAGGTGTAGCCCTGGGCTCCCATCACCGCAGCTCCGATTTGGCACAGCCCTACGCCGTGTCCCCAGCCGGCACCGTAAAAAGTAAACCGGTCCCTGTTTTTTTCAATGATGAAAGCGGAACTGTAAAGATGTGTTTCGGAAAAAGCTTTCCGGATAACCAATTCTTTGCCGATGGTCATCGTTTTCCGGCTACCGGCTATTTTTACCCGGATCAGGCGTCCCGAAGGACCTCGCTCTATGGGAATAATTTCATGAATAGTTCCGAAGTCGATGCCCAGTTTCCGATGGACCAGCTCGGAGAGCGTTTGGGTTGTGAAAGATTCTTTCCAGCGAAAAAAATGCCGGGTTTCCCGGTCATAGTCATTTAATACTTCCGTGAGGATATTTTGGTCGTCGGTATTGCAGAACGCCGGAGGCGTTGAGCGTATCCATTTTTCCGCTTCTTCTTCACGGCTCAGGTCTTGGCGGGGAAGTTCGTCGGGGCTGTCTGCTATGGAGGTGAGGTAAGGGTGTTCCACCGGTTCCCAGGTGTTTTCGAAACGTTCCGTGATTCCTCCGCAACATTTGGAAAAACGAGCATCACAGATTTTGCCATCATATACCAGTACTTCTCCGCAGGTGGAGTTTACAGCCTCTTGTACTTCGGGAGTATAAGCCTTTGTGATTCCCTGATAGCGCTGGCAATGGTCATCGGCACATACGTCAAAGTGCTGATGGTCTTCCCTGTCGTACCACCGGATGTATTCTTTACCGGTGTGGCTGCAGGACTGGGCTTTCCCCTGTATTTCCTTTGCTTTGGCTTTTTGTGCCAACAGCCAGCTACGGGAGATTACCGCGTGGGCTTTTAATAATTCCAGAGAGGAGGTGGCACTCATTTCCGAGGAAATGACACTGAGCAAGTAATCTTCTACGGATAAAATGTTGACGGCAGTCAGGTGTACTCCTTCGTCTATGATTTTTAACTGTCCTTTAAATCTTTGGTTTTCTTTTCTTTCCCAATGAAACTGTATTCCGATAACCACATCGGTAAGTTCAAAATCAGAGGAGTCGAAGTTCACAGGACGGAGGAGGAGGGGAAGTTTTACTTCTTCCTTGTTTTCCTGGCTTTTCAGAAAATATTTTCCCTCTGTTTTGGTGACAGTATAGGTTCCGGCCGGGTAAACCGTTCTGTTGTTTGTGGTAAAACATCCGTTCAGCCGGAAGCGGATGGTGGGAGAGAATAAAATGCCTACTTCAATGAGGGAGGTAACGGGTGTCATAAATCAGAGTGTTTTGATTTGAGTGATGATTTCCTGCCAGGCGGATGGTTGTGCGGTTATTTGTCCGAATAAATCCGACAGCAGGGGTATATTATACCGGCGGAAGTCTTCTTCCCGGGGGGTAATGATGAGGCCTGCCATGTCAACACAACCGGGGCTGAACATGATTTTTTCCTCTCCTTCGGCATAAAATTGCCGGGGACGGCGGGCACTGCGGGGGAAAATGCAGACGGTCCATTGGTCTTGGGCATACCAGCATAACAGGTTTATCATAGGCTCTTGCTGACATGGAATGTATTTTCCGATAATTTGCCGGATTTGCCCGAATAGTCCGGGCAGTAGCCGGCGTTCTCCGGTTTTGAGGATGAGCACCTTCCGAAGATATTCTTTTAGTGTGGAGATGGTATAAAACTCCTTCCGGCAAAGGGTGTCGGTCAGTTGTCTGTTTTCGGTATCTTCTTCCAACGGCATTATGTGCCGGGGGGCCATCTGGAAATGGAAATGGTCGGGTGCTGAAGCTCCGCATTCGGGACCGTTGTAAAAAATGGTATAGTCTTGAAAATCAAAGGCCAGATTCAGCATGTCCTCAAACCGGTTGTCGATTGCCTGAGGAGAATGAGTATTGGATGGGACTGTAAAATGTTTTTCGAAAATGGGATATGGGTTGATGAAAATATGATAATGCTCTCCGTAGGGGATGCCTTCCTGGCCGGGAGGCATGTGTTCTTTGCAGAGAAAGCAGGGACGTGCTTTCAAAGCCTCAGGGGCAACATTGGCGTTGGTGGAAATCATCCTGGCCGGATTGTATTGCAAAGCGATGTGAAAATCAAGGGCAGAGAGTTTCCGGTAGACAACCTGACCGAGTGCTTTAAAATTTTTTCGGGCCAGTTCGAAGTTCCGGAGTTGCTGTTGGTGAAGTTGTATGAGTTTGTCCTGTTTCATTTCCGAGATGGATTTCATGGGCCTGATAGTTCTGCTCTTTTAGTCTTGCCGGCCTATTCTGCCGGCGTTTTGTGAAATCCGTTGCCGGATTTCAAGGGTCCGGAGTTTGTCTTTATAGAAATTATAATTGTTCTGTTTATCCATATCTAAAGAAGCATCAGAGTTTTCCTCCCATCTTCTGCAGAGGTAAAGCGGCCGGAAGATTCTTCCGATGGTGTAATTGCGGGATAGCGCGAGGCCGACGGCATAGTCTTCGCCGTAACTGACATTGGGGAATTGTATTTTTCTTAACAAAGGCGTATAAAATGCCCTGGGAGCTCCCAGCCCGTTGATGCGTAATGCGTTGTTCGGTCCGTTTTCCGGGGTCCATTCGTGGTGGTCAATCAATCCGGGTGGGATTTCTTCCAGTTTGTAGTTTACCATTTGATAGCTGCCTATGACCATGGCACATTTTTGTTCGTAAAAGGTTGTAACGATGGAACTCAGTACTTCCGGGCTGTTGTAGAGGTCGTCGCTATCCAGCTGAACGGCGAACTTGCCGCATTGGGGATGGTTGATGGCCTCATTCCAGCATCCTCCGATTCCCAGTTCACGGCATTCGGGGACGAGGTGGAGCAAGGAGGGCGATTGGCGGCTCAGTTCTTTTAGGATTTGAGTGGTGCCATCGGTGGAATAGTTATCTACGACAATGACATTGTAGGGGAAATCCGTTTTCTGGGAGAGTGCCGACCTGACTGCGTCCGCAATAGTCCGGGCCCGGTTTTTTACAGGGATAATTATGCTGGCTTCTACAGGAAAAGTATTTTCATCCAGGTTTAATGTTTGGAAAGCAGGTGGTAACCAGGCTCCGATAGCTTTCAAATGGGCGGTACAGGCTTCTTCCATTTCGATTTGAACGGAGCGGTTGCGCGGGTCCACATAATCGAACTGTTTTTCTCCGGAGAGACGGTAGTCGTCTTCCTCTACTGCATATAAAAATTCGGGCAGATGAAAAATCCGGCCTTTTTGGGAAATCTTTAACCTTAAGTCGTAGAGGGCGGCATAATGATAATCCCGTTTCATGTTTTGCACTGCTTCAGAAAAAGCTGCTCTCCGGTAGAGCAGGAGAGGACCGAAATGAAAATCGTCCCTTACGCTTCCGGTTTGATATTCTATGGTGGGTTGGGGGAGGAGTTGTCCTTCCCTGATTTTGTAGTAATCAGAATAAATCAGGTCTGCCTGACTCATCTGTGCCGCTTGTATAAGCCGTTCGGCGGCTTGCGGTAAGAGACGGGCAGGTGTTTTTCCCAAATACAGCAGGATATATTCCGTTTGGGCTTCCGCAGCTATTTTGCGGAGAAGGGTGGTATCCGGCAGACGCTCTGAAATGGTCATGGAATGAAACGTGTCTGCCGGCAGAAAGTCTTTTTTCAGAAAAAAAGCATGAATCAGGCACATGTTTACTAATTTTAGTCCAAAACTATAAAAAATACGAAACAGAAACTAATTTTTGGCTGGCTTGTCAGTGCGAAATTTCAGTTGCAGGTGAAGGTTACTTACCGTATATCCGTCTTTTATTCGTCATCTGAAGGAAAAGCCGGGTTGAGCCGGTTGATGCAATGAATGACTGTGTCGTAATCAAATCCTTTGCCTAAAGCGAAACGCATCAGCTTTCCTTTTGTTTTATAAGGTTCTTCCGGAGGCAGTGTCCTGAGTTTTTGCCGCAGGATTTCCAGGCAATTTTCGGCATAAGCGGCAGGGGCTATTCCGGAAAGTGCTTCGGTAATGATTTCTCCCGGGATGCCTTTTTGCCGGAGCATCCGGGTTATTTTTTGTTTTCCCCAGTGATTAAAGCGAAACTTATCTTCCGCATAGATTCTGGCATAACGACGATCGTCAATAAATTGATGCCGGATGAGAAAATCCATGATTTGCGAAATGTCTTTTTCCGGAAGTTCCCAATTCTGGAGTTTCTCACGGATGGCCTTGCTGCAATATTCTTTTTTGCTGCACAGGCTTGCTGCCAGATTCAGGGCTTTTTCCGGGTGTATCTGTTTCATGGTTAGAGGTCGTTTTTCTGTGCTCTGAGCATTCTGTCTTTGCCGTAGAGGTCTTTCCGGAGTTCGATGTTCCGGTAGTCATAATGTTTTAACAACTCTACGGTTTCCTGCCCGAAAGCTTCGTTGATTTCAAAAAATAATTCTCCGGATTTTTTTAAATATTTGTTTCCGAATTCTGCTATTTTACGGTAAAAGAGCAAGGGGTCCCGGTCCGGAACAAACAGGGCTGCGGAAGGTTCGTAGTCCACTACCCGGCTGGCCATATCCGCTTTTTCACATTCCCGGACGTAGGGAGGATTGCTCACGATGCAATCGTAGATGTCCCAAGAGTAAAGTTCGTAGTGCAGGATGTCCCTTTGGAGAAACCGGGTTTTAACTCCTTGTAAGCCGGCATTTATGCCGGCTGTTTCCAGAGCTCCGGACATTACATCTATGGCTGTGACTTCGGCAGCAGGGCAGAGCCGGGCCAGGGTGATGGCTATGCAGCCGCTACCTGTGCCTATATCCAGCAGTTTTTTCCCTGCTGTGAGAGATTCGTTTACCCAGTAGACCAATTCTTCGGTTTCGGGCCGGGGAATTAAGGTGGAGGAATTCACTTTAAAGGTTTGTCCGGCAAATATGGTGGTGCCCAGGATGTATTGCAACGGTTGGCCGGATTTTAATAAACCGATAATTTCGTAAAATTTATTTATAAAGCTTTCCTTTAAAATTTCGTTTTTTCTCAGATGGATATCTATATTTGTAAACTGTAAAACATCCATATAGATAATTTTACAGAGCCATTGGATTTCATATTCGGAATATGAATCTTTTAGTTCTTGTAAAGCGTATTGTGATAATTGACGAATTGTATGATTCATAATACAAAGGTAAAATTTATTGGAAGACACTGAATCGAAAGAGCAGGATAAAATTGAAATATGCCCTGGCTGAAAATAACCATATCTGTTTTCGTTGCTTTATATTTTCTGACTGTAGCGAGTGTTGTATTCAATGTTATTTTGGAGAACCGTAATCCTGTGCGTACTTTGGCGTGGATTATCGTTTTGGTGACCATCCCTTTAATCGGCTTTGTGTTTTATTTGTATTTTGGGGTAAACTACCGGAAGAATAAGATGTTTTCGATGAAGGGGCTGGGAGATATGAAATGGCTGCAGTATATGAGTGAGGACCAGAAACAACTGCTCCAGAAATCGGAATTTTTAAAAAGGCGGGAATCTGTGGAAGTGAAGAAGTTGATGACTTTGCTGCTCAATAACAGCAAGGCTTTGCTTACCCGTTACAATCAGGTGGAAATCCTGAATAATGGTGAGGAGACTTTTCCGGCCTTGTTTAAAGCTTTGTTGCAGGCCCGGAAGTTTATTCATCTGGAGTATTATATTATCGCGGAAGGAAGTTTGGCTACCCGTCTGAAAGAAATATTGCTGCAGAAGGCTGCAGAAGGAGTGGAGGTGCGGGTGATTTATGACGATGTCGGTTCGTGGAGTTTATCTAAATCTTATCTGAGGGAGCTGCGGGAGGCTGGAATCCAGATCTTTCCTTTTTTACCGGTGCGTTTCCATCATTTCGCCAATAAGGCGAATTACCGGAATCATAGGAAGATTGCTGTGATAGACGGAGAGGTGGGGTTTGTCGGAGGGTTGAATATTGCCGACCGGTATATGGATGGAGTGGCGGAGATCGGAGTATGGAGGGATACTCATTTGCGGGTGGTTGGTGAGGTGGTGACTTCCTTGCAGGTGATTTTTTTGATTGACTGGTATTTCGTTCGTCGGGAGTTGTTGCTGGATAAGGACGAATATTTGCCTTATGTCCGGACTGAGGGGAATGTAGTTGTACAGGCAGTGACTTCCGGGCCGGATAGTGACTGGGCTTCGATACAACAAGCTTATTTCACATTGATTAATATGGCAAAGAAATACGTTTTTATTTCTACGCCTTATTTTATGCCGGGCGAGACGACTTTGAATTGTTTGAAAACGGCTGCTATGAGTGGAGTGGATGTCCGTATTTTATTGCCGCATAAGTCGGATTCCTGGCTGACGCATTGGTGTACCCGTTCTTTTGCGGAGGAACTGCTGGAAGCGGGAGTGCGGATTTATTGGTATCAGAAAGGGATAAACCACAGCAAGGTTATTGTAGTGGATGGTATTGTGGCGAGTGTGGGGACCGCTAACATGGACCTCAGGAGTTTTGAACAGAATTTTGAGGTGAGCCTGATTATCTATGACCGGGAAGTGGTGAAACGTTTGGCTGCCGATTTTATAGAAGATTTAAAAGTGAGTTCGGAAGGAACCATACAACGGTGGAAATTCCGGCCGAAAAGAAATAAAGTGCGTGAATCCATTGCCCGTTTATTTGCTCCGGTTTTATAAACAGGTAAAAACAGTAGTTATAAAATGATGTATTGCAGTAAGGAAATTGCAGAAATCTTGAATGGCAGGGACTGTCAGGCGGGAGACTCCAAAATAGTAGAAGTGAGTGTGGATAGCCGTTCGGTGAATAAGCCCGGATCCACCTTGTTTTTTGCTTTGAAAGGAGTGAATCACGATGGTCATGATTATGTGAAAGAGTTGTACGGCCGGGGAGTCCGGCATTTTGTGGTGGATGAGAAACGGGAGGCAGACGTATATCTTGAAGGAGCCTGCTTTTATGCTGTTCCCGACGTCTTGGCGGCTTTACAAAGATTGGCGGCCTGGCACAGGAAACATGCTGCGGCAGAAGTGGTGGCCATTACCGGCAGTAATGGCAAGACGATTGTGAAGGAATGGTTGTATCAGCTGTTGTCGAACGAGCCGGGCATTTATCGCAGTCCCCGCAGTTACAATTCTCAGGTTGGAGTTCCTTTGTCCCTGCTGGGTATAGAGTCCGGCACAAGGTTGGCAGTGATTGAGGCGGGCATCTCTTTGCCCGGGGAAATGATAAAATTGCAGCAGATGATTTGCCCTCAAATCGGTATATTTACCCATTTAGGTGATGCTCACGGGGAAAATTTTATTTCCTCTCAGCAAAAACTGGAAGAGAAAGCTTTGTTGTTTCGTGATTGTGAGGTGATTATCGGCCGTGAAGGGGAAGTGTTGGATTATGTCTTTTCAGTTGCGAAACCGCAGGTCCGGAGAATGACCTGGGGAGAGAGTGAGGGGGCTTCGGTGAGGGTAGTGAACCAGCAGGTTGCCGGTAATTTCCGGGAGGTTACCCTTGACTACCGGCAGCAAAGAATTGTGTTACAGCTTCCTTTTGCTGACGAGGCTTCGTTTGAAAATTGTATGAATGCTGTCTGTGTTCTATTGTTAAAGGGGAAAACGGCTGAATACATTGCAGAACGGGTGAAGCAGTTGCAACCTATTGCCATGCGGATGGAAATCAAGGAAGGCATCAACCATTGTGTTTTGATTAACGACTATTATAATTCGGATGCCGCTTCTTTTCAATTGGCCCTGAACACCCTGTCTATGCAGGATGCCGGCCGGGAAAAAGTGGTGGTTTTGTCTGATTTTATAGATACCGGGACGGATGAAAAACAATTGTACCGGGAGGTGGCTTCTCTTTTGCGGAAGGCCGGAGTATCGGTATTTATCGGCATCGGTGAGGCAATTCTCCGGTATAAAGCTTATTTTTTAGTACCTCATTGCCGTTTTTATAAGGACACCGGACAATTCCTGCGTCAGGAAAACCGGGATGATTTTAAAGAACAGGTTATTCTGATTAAGGGAGCCCGGAAATTCAGGTTTGAGTACATTGCCGGTTTTCTGCAAAAGCAATCTCATTCTACGGTGTTGGAAGTGGATTTGGATGCGATGGTGCATAATTTGAATTATTTCCGTTCACTTCTTCCGGAACGGACCAAGATGGCAGTGATGGTGAAAGCTTTTGCTTATGGCAGTGGAGCCGGGGAAATAGCAAGTTTGTTGCAATATCAAGGGGTGAATTATCTGATGGTGGCTTTTGCTGATGAAGGGGTAGTGCTTCGGGCTGCCGGTATTCATATTCCGATAGGAGTGATGAATCCCGAGCCGGAGGCTTTCGATAATATGATTGAATTTAATCTGGAGCCGGAAATCTATTCCCTGGAATTGCTGGAAGGCTTTGACCGGGCTTTGGTGAAACACGGGATAGAACAATATCCCGTCCATTTGAAACTGAATACAGGGATGAACCGGTCCGGGCTCGATCCTGAGGAATTGCCGGCACTGCTGAAATTCTTTGGTGTGAAACGCAGGGTGATGCTTCGTTCCGTATTTTCTCACCTGGCAGGAAGCGATGAGGCGGTACATGATGATTATACTTTATTGCAAATCAATCGGTTCAGGGAGATGACGGAAGAGATACAGAAACATTTCGAATATCCGATTATCCGTCATATTTTGAATTCTGCGGGGATAGAACGTTTCGGACAGTATACTTTCGACATGGTGCGTCTCGGAATCGGACTGCACGGAATCAGTGCTGTCGGGGCTCCGCTGAAACCGGTAAGCTCTTTTAAGACTTATATTGCTGTCATCCGTCAGGTGAAGGCGGAACAGACAGTCGGGTACGGGAGGAAAGGTGTTCTGTTGCGGGACTCCCGTATTGCAGTTATTCCGGTAGGGTATGCGGACGGATTGGACCGCCATTTGAGCCGGGGTGTCGGGGAAGTGATGGTCAGGGGAAAGCGGGCTCCTATTGTAGGAAATATCTGCATGGATGCCTGTATGATAGATATTACGGATACGGATGCGCAGGTGGGGGATGAAGTGGAGATTTTTGGCAAGCACATACCGGTGACAGAACTCTCGGATAAGTTGGGAACTATTCCTTATGAAGTGCTGACCAGTGTTTCCCAACGGGTGAAACGAATTTATTTTAAAGAATAAAGCCGGAAGAGAGGCAACTATTTCTTATCAGGAAGATAGTTGCCTCTCCTGTTTTCAATCCAATGAGGATAAGTCGTTTTCCAGTTCTGTTATTGTGGTCGGTTTTGCGATGATGTGATCGTTTTCGTCAATCAGGAACATGGTCGGTGTGGCAAACAGGTTATATTCTTCTGCCAGGGGATTTTCGAAACTACCTTCAATGTGAGTGTTGACCCAGTCTAAGGGGTGGGTGGCTGAATATTTCAACCATTCTTCCTTGTTTTCGTCAATGGATATTCCGATGATTTTGACCTGATGTTTTTGGAATAACCCTTTTTGAATCAGTTCTGGTAATTTTTCCAACAGAGCCTGACAGTGGCCACAACCCGTATGCCAAAAGAGAATGAGCTGGTAGGGCTCCATGCGGCTGTATAGATTGACCGGGTTGTTGTTGATATCCAAGATGGTAAAATCCGGTACTTTTTGTCCGACGGCCATTTTCCGGTAGCCTTCCAGCCGGCGTTGAATCAATTCGCGGGAGCTGCCGCATTGTTGGATGTAATTGGCGGAAATGTGGGCCAGTACTTCTTCCATTTGCATGCTTTCAAAGCCGTTGATTAAAAATTGCAGCAAGTGTTGCTGGATGGCAGGGTTGATTTCCAGACGGGGGATAAGCCGGTCCAGGGCGCGGATGCAATTGGCTTCATTTTCCCGGAGTCCCGCCTCTCTTTTCATGTGCATTTGAATGTACTGGAAGACTTTGTCTGTGTAGACGTTGGTATAGAGTAAGGTCGTATCGTTGAAATCGATTTGGTCTAAGAACCGGGTGCGGAAAATAGAATCCCTTTCGGCGTTGGTCATCTGGTCGGCCGTGAAGGGAAGTTTCTGGTTTTTGATGATGCGGCCTGCTAAGGTATTCCGGTGGGAAGCATAGGTTTTGTCGATGAGTTTGCTCCGTTCTTGCTGGAATTTCCGGTAAAATTCCAATGATTTTAAGTAGAATCCGTCATGTTCCGGATAGTTCATGACGGTCTGTTCCAAAAGTCCCAGTTTTTTAAAAAACAGAAGATCCTTTTGGATAAAATCGTAATAAATCCGGTTCTCTTCTGATTCAAGAACTTTAGCTGTGCCTGCGGGATTCTGGTAGTCGGCGGAGATTTCTATATTTTCTCCGGTGAACAGGACATCTAATGATACGGGTTGGCTGTTCGTAAATTGAGCATAGGGAGGTATGCCCAGGATGGTCCGGAATAGGCCGTGCGGAGTATGGGAGGGAATACGGAAAGTCAAGGTAGAGGAATCCCGGACGGCGATGCTGTCGACAATAAAAGTATTGCCATTGTATACCCGTAACAGCATGGGGGTTGCATCTTCCGGCAGATGGGTGATGTGCAGTTTTAACTGGTAGTCTCCTGCATAGGAGCAGAGGGGAAAGAGAAGAACAATAAACAGATATTTCAGCATAGAATTTTTGTTTTAGAGTGTTGAATTAGACGAATACTAAGTTTTGAGGGGTATTGGCTAACCACATTTCAATATTTTTCACCACGATTTCCAGCCGGTTTTTAAAAGCTTCTTTTGTGGCGAATCCCATGTGGGGCAACATTAACAGGTTGGGGGCGTTGAATAGTTCGTCATTGGCCGGTAATGGCGGTTCCCGGTCATAGACGTCTACTGCCGCTCCTGCAATCCGGCCTTTTTTCAAAGCATTATACAGGGCATCTTTGTTGACAACCGGTCCACGGGCCGTATTGATCAATATGCAGTGAGGCTGCATCCGGGCAAAGTCGGAGGCAGTGATAAAATCCGCCGTTTCTGTAGTCAGGGGAAGGTGTATAGAGATGATGTCTGACCGGCTCAGAAGAGTGGGTTTGTCTACCTGGGTGATTCCTGTGATGTTCTTGTGGCTGCGATTATAGGCTAAGACTTGACAACCGAAAGCCAGGGCCAATTGTGCCACTCTTTGCCCGATAGCTCCCAGGCCGATAATGCCCACCGTTTTCCCGTAGAGTTCGCATCCTACGATGTTTTGGCGGCTTTCGCAGATGCGGGTGAGGGCATCTCCTCCTACGATTTTCCGGTATACTGCAATCATCATCCCGATGCTCAGTTCTGCAACCGCCTGGGTAGAGTAACCGGCGGCATTGCAGACCGCGATTCCCCTTTTCCGGCATTCTTCCAAGTCAATGTGGTCCACCCCGGTGAATGCAACTGATAGCATTTTCAGCCTGGGACAGGAGTCGAAAAATCTTTTACGAAGCGGGATATTGCTGACAACCACGATTTCTGCCTCTTTAGCCCTTTCGATTAGTATTTCTTCATTTTCGGTCCGGTCCGGATAACAGGTGATTTGATGGCCTTGCTGTTTCAGGTATTCTGTCCCGTTTTTTACGGCCTCTTCGCACACTCCTAAAGATTCGATGAATACAATGTTCATGTTTTAAATATTCTTGTTGTTCGGCAGCACTAAGGTAGGGAATATTTTTTTAAATGGTTTTCTCTTGTATTGAAATCATCGGGGGAAACTGCTTCGTATTTGTATTTTTTCCGAAAAAGTGTTGACTTTTATTTTTTCTTACGTATACACGGATAAAGTCAGAGTATTTAATTTATAAACAGGAGCATAATGAAACGGGAGGAATTGATAAAAAATATATCCGATACTTCAAAGGTTTGGGATATGGTAGTTGTCGGCGGGGGATCTACCGGTTTGGGGGTGGCTGTTGATGCTGCAGCCCGGGGATTCAGCGTTGCTTTATTTGAATGGGAGGATTTTGCCAAGGCGACTTCCAGCCGGAGCACCAAACTGGTGCATGGGGGCGTTCGTTATCTTGCTCAGGGAGATGTCTCCCTGGTTCTGGAGGCTCTTCATGAGAGAGGGTTGTTGAAGAAAAATGCTCCGCATCTTGTAAAAAATCAATCGTTTCTGATACCGAATTACAGCTATTGGGATAATTTTTTGTATACGGTCGGGCTTACTGTTTATGATATATTGGCCGGAGGACTTAGTTTGGGCCGTTCCAAATATGTTTCCCGGAAAAAGACAGAACAATATTTGCCGACAGTCCGGGTGGAAGGTTTGAAGGGGAGCGTTGTCTATCATGACGGGCAGTTTGATGATTCCCGGCTGGCTGTGAATCTGGCGCAGACTTGTGCAGAACGGGGAGGATGTCCGCTCAATTATATGAAGGTGGAAGGAGTATTGCATGGGGAAAACGGGATGGTAGCGGGAGTGAAAGTAAAAGATTTGATTTCCGGCAGGGAATATGAAGTGAGGGCCAAAGCAGTTGTAAACGCTACCGGAATTTTTGTGGATGGTATCATGGAAATGGATGTACCGACCCATGAGCATATGGTACAACCCAGCCAGGGGGTGCATGTCGTGTTGGATAAGACATTCTTGCAAAGCGATTATGCCATTATGATTCCTAAAACGGATGACGGACGGGTGTTGTTCGCTGTGCCTTGGCATGATAAAGTGGTGGTGGGAACTACCGATACGCTCCGGGAGAAGCCCGAGTTAGAGCCTCAGGCCCTGGATTCTGAGATTGAATTTATCCTGAATACTGCCGGTCGTTATATGAGTCGTAAACCGCAACGCAGTGACGTATTGTCGGTTTTTGCCGGATTGCGTCCTCTGGCTGCACCTAAAAAAGAAGGTAAAAGCACCAAAGAAATTTCCAGAAGCCATAAAATTTTTGTCTCTAAAAATAAGTTGGTTACTATAACGGGAGGGAAATGGACCACCTACCGGAAGATGGCGGAAGATACAGTGGATAAGGTGATCGGACTGGGGCTTCTCGAAAAAAGAGAGTGTGTGACTAAAAATCTGCAAATTCATGGTTATCAAACCAATCCGGATTTGAATGACCACCTGTATATTTATGGATCTGACCAGCAGGCTATCCGGAATCTGATGGCGTCGGATGAGACTATGGCGGAGAAGTTGCATCCCAGGTATGATTATACTGTGGCTGAAGTCGTATGGGCTGTCCGGGAAGAGATGGCGTTGACGTTGGAAGATATTTTGGCCAGAAGGGTGCGCCTGTTGTTTCTGGATGCCCGGGTTGCTGTGGAAGTTGCCCCTAAAGTGGCCGGAATTATAGCTGACGAATTGGGGCTGGGGCAGGATTGGGTTGAACGTCAGGTGGAGGAGTTTACCGAATTGTCTAAACATTATATTTTGTGAGCATGAAACAATATATATTATCGCTGGATCAAGGTACAAGTAGTTCCAGGGCTATTGTTTTTGATCAGAAAGGAGAAGTGAAAGCGGTTGCTCAGAAGGAGTTCAGGCAGATTTTTCCACAGTCCGGTTGGGTAGAACAAGATCCTCAGGAAATCTGGTCTTCTCAGGCATCGGTCATTGCCGGGGCGATTGCTTCCATTGGAATCAACGGGTTGGATATTGCAGCTATCGGAATCACCAATCAACGGGAAACGACAATTGTGTGGGACAGGGATACGGGGGAAGTGGTATATAATGCGATTGTATGGCAGGACCGGCGTACTGCTGCTTATTGTGATGCGCTGAAAGCTGAGGGGAAGACGGAGTTTATCCGGGAAAGGACCGGTTTGATCATTGATGCTTATTTTAGCGCTACCAAAATAAAATGGATTCTGGACCATGTGGAAGGAGCACGGCAAAAGGCTGAACAGGGGAGATTGATGTTCGGAACGGTTGATACCTGGCTGATATGGCGGCTTACCCGGGGAGAAGTACATGTGACGGACGTGACGAACGCTTCCCGTACGATGTTGTATAATATCCATCGGTTGTGCTGGGATGAGGATTTGTTGGATTTGTTTGATATTCCGGCGGCTATGCTACCGGAGGTAAAGTCTTCCAGTGAGATTTACGGGCATACGAAAACCACTCTTTTTGCTCATAAGGTACCGATTGCCGGCATTGCCGGAGATCAGCAGGCCGCTTTGTTCGGTCAGATGTGTGTTGATCCCGGGATGGTAAAAAACACTTATGGTACCGGTTGTTTCCTTTTAATGAATAGCGGGGATAAGCCGGTTTATTCAAAAAACAACTTGTTGGCGACTATTGCGTGGAAGATAGGAGATAAAGTGACTTATGCGTTGGAAGGCAGTATTTTTGTCGGAGGGGCTATTGTTCAGTGGTTGCGGGATGGATTGGGTATTATTCGCTCTTCTTCGGAAATTGAGGGCCTGGCTAAACAGGTACCTGATACGGGAGGCGTATATTTTGTGCCGGCATTGACTGGTTTGGCCGCTCCGTATTGGAATCAATATGTCCGGGGAGCCATTTCCGGTATTAGCCGGGGTACTACGGCAGCCCATATTGCCCGGGCTGCTTTGGAAGGCATCGCTTATCAGACGATGGATGTCGTGAATGCCATGCAAAAGGATTCGGAAATAGAATTGAAAGAACTCCGGGTGGACGGAGGTGCTGCGGCTAATAATCTACTGATGCAGTTCCAGGCTGATATTTTGGAATCTGTTGTTATCCGTCCGAAAATTATAGAGACGACAGCCTTGGGGGCTGCTTATCTGGCGGGTCTGGCTGTCGGGTACTGGCCCAGTATAGACGATATAAAGAAACAATGGCAGGCAGACCGCCGGTTTGAGCCTGCCGGAGAGCCTGAAAAAATGGATAAGGCTAAGGCGGGATGGAATAATGCCATAAGAAAGGTATTGAATCCTGATTGACGGTTGTACGAGGTTTTACTTGCTAAAGGGAATAAAATGATAGATTGTTCGTTATGCGTGAAAGCATGGTTTGAGTTTATCGGTACAGCTGTTTTGATTCTGTTGGGTGATGGGGTTGTCGCTTCCAATATTCTGAAAGGTTCGAAGGGATATAACGGAGGTTGGGTGGTGATTACAATGGCCTGGGGATTTGCTGTAATGTGCGGCGTATTTATTGCAGGTCCTTATTCCGGGGCTCACCTGAATCCGGCTGTTTCAATCGGACTGGCTGCTGCAGGGGTATTCCCGTGGGCTTTTGTTCCGGCTTATATTGCAGCCCAGTTATTGGGTGGTTTTGCCGGGGCTGTGCTGGTTTATCTTTTTTATAAAGACCATTACGATATTACCGATGACTCCGCTACTAAGCTCGCCACTTTTTGTACCATGCCTGCGATTATGAATAAACCCCGGAATCTGTTTTGCGAGGGGGTAGGCACTTTTCTGTTGGTTTTTGTGATTTTGGCTTTTACCATTGGTGAGAACACGCCTGAAATCGGGATGGGTTCTTTAGGGGCTTTTCCTGTTACTTTCTTGATTATGGCAATAGGCATGTCGTTGGGAGGGACTACCGGTTATGCTATTAATCCGGCCCGGGACCTGCCTCCGCGTTTTGCCCATTTTCTGTTGCCTATCCGGGGAAAGGGACCGAGTGGTTGGGAATATAGCTGGGTTCCTGTTGTAGGGCCTGTTTTGGGCAGTCTGATGGCTGCCGCAGCCTTTGTGCTGGTATTTTAAATCAAACAATAATTTTACTATGATGGAAATGTTCGTTAAAATTCGTAAAGCAGGGATAACCTTGGTTTGGTTAGTTACTTCCCTGATGTATGCGGGAGCACAGAGTTACAGTTATAAACCGGTAAAAGGTTTTTCCGATGAGACAAATGCTCAATTGGAAGCTTTTTTCGATTCTACCGTACCGATGAAAATCCGTAAAGTGGCTGTTTTCGACTGCGATGGCACCTTATTCGGGCAGGTTCCTTATTATCTGGCAGATGAAGCCTTGTATGAATTTGCTCAAAAAAACTATGCGGGCAAGTCCGATAAGAGGTCCAAAGAGAAGATGGCTATTGTAGATAAATTATTGCATGGAAATAATGTGGGGGTAGAGTATGTTCAAAACCGTATTCAATTTTTATCGGGCCTGACTCCGGAAGAGATTGCTGAAATCGGCCATGTGATGTTTCAGGAAAAATACCAGAATAAGATGTATCCTGAAATGAAGCAGTTGTTGGCTAATCTGAAGGATTATGATTTTGAGGTATGGATAGTGACCGCTTCGCCGGAGTTTTTGTATGAGAAATTTTGTGCGGAACAATTGGGAATACCGCAGGAACGTATTCTGGGGGTAAAATCTTTGGTCACGGCAGACGGAGTGACTACCGGACAGTTGGTCTATCCGGTTCCGCAAGATAATGGAAAAGCGGAGGTGGTGAATACGTTTATCAAAACCAAACCTTTGTTTGCAGGGGGGAACAGCCGGGGAGATATGGAGTTAATGAATACTTCCGTGGGGTTGAAACTGATTGTAAATCCGGATGACAAAAAGGTTGAAAAAGAGATGGGTAACAAGACCGTAAAGCAGTACTGGGACAACGATCCGCGTGCCATTACCGTGTATTGCAATGATGTGCCGGAGGGAGATTATCAGTATGTGACCGGTGAATGGGGGGTAAAGAAAAACGTTGCGAATGCGAAAACGGATAAAATTGTAATCGGGTATTGAGTATGAAAAAATTTGTGTTTGCCTCTGCTATATTATTGACGGGGACTTTGGCGTTCGGACAAGTCTTGCCGGAAAAATTGCAGGGGGTGGTGAGCGGACGTGTCTATTTTGACGGTACGGCATTCTTTAAAGATAAGACTCATTTGGGCAGCGGAGCTACGATCAGTGATTTGCGCCTGGGAGTGAGCGGGAAATACGGGGATTTTACCGGAAAGATAGACATCGGTTTTGCTAAGAAAGGGATTTCTTTGAAGGATATTTTTATTCAGTATAATTTTCAGGAAAATTCTTATGCCAGAGTGGGACATTTTGCAGAACCGTTCGGTATTGATTATATGGAAAGTTCGGGAAACATTCGTTTTATCAATGCCGGATGTGTGACGGAAGCTTTTGCTCCCGGCCGAAAACTGGGTTTGGAGTATATCGGATGGTGCAAGAATTTCTGGTATGCCGCCGGTGTTTTCGGAGATACCCATTTTGATCAGCGTCTGGATTATAAAGGGAATGACGGATATGCTGTAACCGCCCGTTTGGTGTATAACCCGTTGAAAGAGAGGGGTAAAATATTTCATGCCGGTGCTGCCGCCACTTTCCGGGTTCCGGATGCAACCAAGGATGGGGCGGTACGTTCGGTCAGTTATGGAGCTAATTTGGGCAGCATGGTGAACTCTACCAAATTTGTTGAGGCTACCGTTCCGGATGCTAAAAATTCGGTCAAGGCTGCCGGTGAGTTGATAGCGGCTGTGGGGCATGTCAGTTTGCAAAGTGAATATTTTTACGTGCAGACTGACCGGAACCAACACCAACCCCGGTACCGAGCCTGGGGGACTTATGCCCAGGTAGGAGTGATAGCTGTCGGTAACAGTTACGCTTATTCCACTTCCTGGGCCCGCTATGCATTGCCTGGGCCAGGCTCTTTGGAGTTTGCCCTGCGCTATTCTTGCCTGGACCTGAGCAATTCGAATGCAGAAATTTACGGTGGCCAGCAGCAACAGATAACGGTGGGGTGTAATTATTACTGGAAGGAGTTTATTCGTTTGCGTTTGAATTACAATTTTGCACACATGAATAAATGTGCTTTGAACGGTGAAGAAAATTTCAATTTTATTTCCGGACGTATTCAGGTATTCTTTAATTAACGAATTTTATTCAGGTGGTCAGACAAAGCCGTCGGAAAGGTAACCAATCCTTTTGGGCGGCTTTGGTGTTGGTAATATTCATAAATCCATATAACTTTGCGAAGTTTAATTAGTAAGGGGAAGGTGAATACAAAGGATTTACTGCAAGAATACCGGTTTGCAAAGGTCGTGGACAAACTGACTGCCAGGTTGGTTTCAGCAGGCGACAGGAAATATAAGCTGTTGAACAATGCCGGTTCTGTTACTCCGTTAATTATCGGGGCTATGCGGATAGCCCGTCCGGGACTCCGGGTTGTTGTTTTGAATGACCGGGAGGAAGCGGCCTATTTTTATAATGATGTACTTTCTTATGCCGAGGAAAAACAAGTGGTTTTTCTGCCTTCTTCTTACCGCCGGTTGATGCGGGAAGAGGAAAAAGACCATGATTCGGTGCTGGTCCGGACCGAAGTCCTGAATAATCTGAGCAAAGGGATGATAGATACCCTGATTACCTATCCGGAGGCGTTGGCAGAACGGGTGGTGGACCGGAAGATATTGGATGAGATGTCTATGGTGGTGCATCAGGGGGATAAATTATCCATTTCTTTTGTTGAAAGTCTTTTGATGGAGTATGGTTTTGAGCGGAATGATTTTGTGTACGAACCCGGTCAGTTTTCAATAAGGGGGTCTATTGTAGACGTTTATTCTTTTGCTGAAGAGCAACCGGTTCGCATAGATTTTTTTGGTGATGAAGTAGAGTCTGTCCGTTTTTTTGATGTGGAAACCCAGTTGTCTGCTCAACGGGTGGAGAAGGTCTCTGTGGTTCCTGATTTAAGCGGTAGTACAGAAAATGCGGCTTATCAGCAGACGGATTTGTTTGCGTATTTTTCGGAAAAGCCGGTTTGGTGGATAAAAAATGGTATGTTTCTGCACGACCGGGTAAAAGCGTTGCAGGCAGACGCGGAGGACGGATTGATTACCGGCAGTGAAGAGTTGATGCGTTATATAGACCTTTGTCCGGTGGTGGAATGGGGACCGGATGTGTATTTCCGTGGCGAGACGATTGATGTGGGATGTGAACCGCAGCCTCCTACTAATAAGCATTTCGATTTATTAGGTGAGACGTTGCAGTCTCGTCAGGCGAATGGCTATAAATTGTATATCTGTTCGAATAACGAGATGCAGATTCAGCGTATTCGTGATATTTTTGCGGATAAGGGTTTTGAAATCAATTTAACGTGGGTGGAAGGAGTAATTCATGAAGGATTTTCGGATGAAAATGAGAAGATTTGTGTTTACACTGAGCATCAGATTTTCGACCGTTATCATAAATACCGTTTGCAGACCACCCGAATCCGCCAAGGCAGGGAATCCATTACTTTAAGCGAGTTGCAGAATCTTCATCCGGGAGATTATGTGGTACATATAGACCACGGTATCGGGCGTTTCGGAGGTCTCGTAAAAATTAATAATGACGGTAACGAACAGGAAGCCATTCGGTTGGTGTACAAGAATAATTCGGAGTTGTATGTAGGATTGCATTCTTTACACAAAATCTCAAAATATAAAGGCAAGGATGGAGTGGCCCCGGTGGTCAATAAGCTGGGAGGAGATGCCTGGAATAAGCTGAAGCAAAAGACCAAGAGCCGGGTGAAGGATATTGCCCGTGAATTGATTGCTTTGTATGCCCGGCGGAAGCAGGAACCTGCTTTTGCTTTTTCTAAAGACAGTTATTTGCAGGAAGAGATGGAAGTTTCTTTTATGTATGAAGAAACTCCGGATCAGATGAAAGCGATTGAAGCGGTAAAAACAGATATGGAAAAACCCTTGGTGATGGACCGGTTGGTTTGCGGGGATGTGGGGTTCGGAAAGACTGAAGTGGCGATCCGGGCGGCTTTTAAGGCGGTTGCAGATAATAAGCAGGTGGCGGTGCTTGTGCCTACAACCGTATTGGCATATCAGCATTATAATACTTTCCTGAAACGATTGGAGGGTATGCCTTGCCGGGTGGAATATGTCAGCCGTATGAAAAAAAGCGGGGAGATAAAAAAGACCCTGAGTGATTTGAAAGCGGGGAAGGTGGATATTATTATCGGCACACACCGGCTGACAAGTAAAGATGTCGAATTCAAAGATTTAGGCCTGCTGATTATTGATGAAGAACAGAAATTCGGTGTGGGAGTGAAAGAAAAGTTGAAAAAGCTGAAGTTGAATGTAGATACTTTAACGATGACGGCTACTCCGATTCCCCGGACTTTACAGTTCTCGCTGATGGGAGCACGGGATATGTCGATTATCCGGACTCCTCCGCCTAACCGTTATCCTATCGTTACTGAATTGCACCGCTTTGACGAACAATTGATAAAGGAGGTTATTCTTTATGAGTTGTCCCGAAACGGACAGGTGTTTTTTATTCATAACCGGGTCGATACCATCCGGGATATACAGGGCATGTTGCAACGGATTATACCCCAGGTGAAGACGTGTGTTGCTCATGGGCAGATGGAGGGAGAAGAGCTGGAGAAGGTGATGCATGATTTTGTCCGGGGAGATTATGATGTGTTGATTGCAACGACTATTATCGAATCGGGATTGGATATTCCCAATGCTAATACTATGATTATTAATCAGGCCCAGAATTACGGGTTGAGTGATTTACACCAATTGCGGGGACGGGTGGGACGGTCCAATAAAAAAGCTTTTTGTTATTTGTTGACGCCGCCTTTGGATATGGTGAATCCGGACGCTCGTCGCCGGTTAAAAGCAATAGAAGATTTCAGTGGTCTGGGTAGTGGTTTTAATATTGCCATGCAGGATTTGGATATCCGGGGAGCCGGAAATATCCTCGGGGCGGAACAATCCGGTTTCATTGCCGAAATAGGTTATGAGACTTATCAGCGTATCCTGAATGAAGCCTTGCTTGAATTGCGGGAGGAAGAATTTCCGGATTTACAGTCTGAAAGCGGGGAGAAGCACAAGGCGTATGTCACGGATTGTGCCATAGAATCGGATTTCGAAGTATTGATACCGGATACTTATGTCGAGAATGTCAGTGAGCGTGTCCGGTTGTACCGCGAACTGGATAATATTCCTGACGAATCCGGATTGGCTAAATTTGAAAAAGAACTGAGGGACCGTTTCGGGGAGTTGCCGGTGCAGGTTCTCGGATTGATGGATGTAGTGAGGGTAAGACGCTATTGCCTTGATTTGGGAATAGAACGTTTGTTTGTGAAGAATGGCAGGATGACGATGTATTTTGTAGGAGAACAAACTTCTCCTTTTTATCAGTCTTCTGTTTTTTCAGGTGTCCTTCAATTTGTTCAAAAACAAGTATTGCCTTGCCGTTTGAGTGAACGGAATAATAAACTGATCCTTGTATTTACAGAAATAACCAATATATCCAAGATGGCAAAGTGGGTTGGGAAAATGTGGGAATTTATAAAGAATGCCTAAAAGAATAATGAAATATGAATTTAGTGGTGGATGTCGGTAATACGCGGATAAAATATGCTTTTTTTGAGGGAGGCCAGTTCCTGGAAGCAAAGTATCAGGCGGATGATTTGACGGAGGACCTCAAGAAATGGAAGAGCCGTGGTGTGCCCCTCCACTTGTTTTTGTCCGGAAGCGGTCAGATTACCCAGGAACTCCGGATGCTGTTGCAGAAATCTGCAGACAGTTATACGGAAGCTTCTGCTCATCTGAAGTTACCTTTGAGAATCGGCTATTCTACACCTGCGACATTGGGTTTTGACCGGATTGCAATTTGTGTGGGAGCTATGGCATTGTACCCCGGACAACCGTTGTTGGTCATTGATTCCGGTACTTGCATGACTTTCAATTATGTCAGTCCAGATGGCGTTTTTCTCGGGGGTAATATTTCGCCCGGGCTGGAAATGAGATTCAGGGGATTGCAGGAATATACGGCAAAGTTGCCTCTGGTGGCTCCCCGGATGGAATATGGGGGGATGGGGAAAAATACGGAGGAAGCTATCCGGAATGGAGTAATGGATGGTATGCTTTTTGAGGTAGAAAGTTATATCCGGCGGTTTAAGCAAGATAATGGAATAGGACAGGTGGTTGTGACAGGAGGGAATAACTGCTTTTTGAAAAAAGCGTTTTGCGGGGATGCCGTTTTTTGTGAGATCCTTGGATTTATAGGCTTAAACGGAATATTGAGTTTTATTAAAAATAACGACTAATTCTTAAATTATTTGTTTTGTCCGGCGGAAATTAAAAAAAATAGTAATATTTTTGCCCAATAGACGTTCTGGGGGGGAAGAGAAGATGAATAATAACACAATAATCAAGATTATAAAATAAGACGACATGAAAAAAATTGTTGCTTTAGCATTCGGATTTTGCTTGATGGGAGGAATGGCAAAAGCTCAGACTTTGGATGCAAAATATGGTCTGGATAGTGCGCAAACAATAGAAAATGCTTCCATTTACAATGAATTTGTGAAGCAAAAGAATTATAAAGATGCATTGCCTGCGTGGAGGTATGTGTTTCATAATGCACCGGCATTTCAGATGCGGACTTATTCGAGCGGAGAAGATATTCTGGCTTATATGTATCAGCAGACCAAGAATCCGGCTTACATTGACACGTTGATGATGTTGTATGATCAAAGGATTAAATATTTCGGGAACCATCCCCGTTACGGAGAGGGCTATATTCTGGGAAAGAAGGGTGCTGACTTGGTGCGTTTCGGCAAAAAAGACAGTCAGACCCAGAAGGAAGCTTACGGGTATTTATCCAAATCTTTTGAAATGGAAGGTGTGAAATCCCATCCGGTGACAGTACAGATGCTGTTTTTTGTAGCCGGTGATTTGTTGAAAAGTGAAGATTTGAGTAAAGACGATTATATCAATCTTTACATGAGGGTGGGTTCTTATATTGATGAGGCTTCTAAAAATAGCAAGAAACCGGAATCTTTTATGGAAATGAAAGAACGAATTAACGGTTTGTTTTTTAACTCCGGAGTTGCCGATTGTGAGACGTTGAACCGTTTGTTGTCGGAGAGTTTCGATGCAAAGCCCGAAGATGTGGAAAACCTGAAATCTATTTCTACCTTATTGCGGCGGTATGAATGTGTTGATTTGCCTTTGTATGCAAAGGTAGCTGAAAAATTATACTCTTTAGACCCCACTGCGGATGCGGCTTATAGTTTGGCTATGATGTTCCTGAAACGTCAGGAGTTTGATAAAACGGAAACTTATCTGAAAGAGGCTATTGATAAAGCAGAGGACTCGGATCCGTCTAAGGCTGATTATTATATGTGGATGGCTAAAGTGAAACAGGCCAAAAAACAGTATGTGGCAGCGAAAGCCAATTTGCTGGAAGTGTTGAAACTGAATCCGAAATCCGGACAGGCTTATATCATGCTGGGGAGAACTTATGCTTCCTATGCACCTCAATACGGAGAGGATGCTTTTGACCATGCTTCTGTTTACTGGCTAGCCGTGGATAAATTTATGAAGGCGAAACAGGTCGATCCTTCTGTTGCGGAGGAAGCGAATAAATTGATCGGCGATTATTCGCCCCATTTCCCCAGCAAAGAAGAGGCTTTCTTCCGGAGCATATCAGAAGGCTCTACCGTGAAGATTGGTGACTGGATCAATGAATCAACAGTTGCTCGCTTTAGAAAATAGGACTTTACTGGATGATGATTGTTTTTTTACGTATAGCTTATAGAGAAAGCATTACTGTTCTATTGGGAACAGTAATGCTTTTGTCTTGTAAGAATGACATTCAACAAGTAAAGCAGGTCATGGAGGAAGAGGTCAGACCCGAAATGACAGGAGATCATCTGGTGCTGATTTATTCTGATTCAGCCCGGATTCAATATAAAGCCTCTGCTCCTCAGTTTCTGAAGGTGACGAAAGGAAGCGAAAAATATGAAGAATATCCGAAAGGAATTCTGGTCATTTCTTATGATAAGGAAGGGAAAGAGCTGGGTTCCATAACAGCTAAATATGCGAAGAAACTGGAAGATGAGATGCTATGGGAAGCCAGGGATGAGGTGGTGATTGTAAATGCTGAAGGGAAAAAATTAGAGACGGAACAGTTGTTCTGGGATATGAAAAAGAAAATTATATATTCTGACCGTTATTCCCGATTGTCGGATAAAGGCCAGATTCTGGAAGGGAATGGTGGTTTTGTGTCTGATCAGAATTTGGAACATCCTGTGTTTAAACGGACAACAGGTCGGGTAGAGGTTGAAAAACAACAGCAAAAAGAATGACGACAACTATATTGGTGGTATTGATTTGTCTTTTATTATCCGCCTTTTTCTCAGGGATGGAGATTGCTTTTTTAGCCTCCAATAAATTAAGAATAGAAATAGATAAGGCCAATAAAGGGATTACACAATCTTTGATAGACTTGTTTGTTTCCCATTCGGGGATGTATATAACGACCATTCTGGTGGGAAATAATGTGGTGATGGTCATCTATGGAATTTTTATGTCTGAAATTCTGGGACCGCGTTTGGCTTCTTTGCATTTTTCGGTTGGAATGGAGTTGTTGGTGGAAACGATTATTTCCACACTCATCATTTTGATTTTTGCAGAATTTCTGCCTAAGACAGTTTTCCGGCTGCGTTCCAATTTATTTTTGAAAGTTTTTGCTGTTCCTGTTTTTTTATTTTATCTGTTGTTTTTCCCGCTGTCTTATTTTTCTGTTTGGCTGGGAGGGATTCTTCTGCGTCTTTTTACAGGGAAAAAATTGGGACAGAAAGAGCCTATCCGGGCTTTTGGAAAAGTGGATTTGAATAATCTGATTGAGGAGGGAGAAACCGGTAACCGCCAGAAAGAGGAAATTCATGAAATAAAGCTTTTCAGGAATGCATTGGATTTTTCGGAAGTGAAATTGCGGGAATGCATTGTGCCCCGTCCGGATGTGGTGGCTTTACCGATAGACAGTACAATAGAAGAGCTGACCCAATTGTTTATAGAAACCGGGTTGTCCCGGATATTGATTTACAAGGAAAGTATAGATGACATTATCGGTTATGTGCATGTTTCCGCTTTGTTCCACCAGCCCGATACTATAAAAAAGGTGTTGAGTAAAGTGCTCATCGTCCCGGAAACCATGCCAGCTCAACGTTTGCTGAATTTGTTTTTCAAGGATCAGAAAAGTGTGGCGGTGGTGGTGGATGAATTTGGTATTACGGCAGGCATTGTGACCATTGAGGACATTATGGAAGAAATTTTCGGAGAGATAGAAGATGAGCACGATCATTTGAATCTGAAGGAAATACAGGTATCTGATAGTGAATATATATTTTCCGGCCGCTTGGAGGTGGACTATCTGAATGAAAAATATCATCTGGGATTGGAGGAGCGGGAAGAATATGAAACCCTGGCTGGCTTAGTCCTCTATTTCAATGAAAGTATACCTCAGGAAGGAGAAAGTATTGAGGTGAATCATTTAGCTTTTAAGATTTTAAGTGTTAAAAATGCAAGAATTGAAGAAATCAAGGTGATGGTATGATTTTTTTTGCGTAGTTTTGCACTAAAATTGTATAACCTTTTGCAAAAAAATGGTTATTTTTACCGCAGCTTGCTAAACATAGGTAAGAGTAGTGAAGAAAATAGGCATATTGATGATGGTGTTGATGGCTGTAGGCCTGATTGTAAAGGCGCAGCAGGATCCGCAGTTTAGTCAGAATATGTTTAACCATATGACGGTAAATCCTGCTTTTGCAGGGCAACAAAACCGCTGGGTGGTTTCGGGAATTTACCGGAATCAATGGCAGGGTATGGAGGGAGCTCCTGAAACTTACGCACTGAATGTAGATGGTGCTTTAAGGATCGGAAAGACGAATGGAGGTGTCGGATTGAATATGTTGAGTGATAAGCTGGGATTGCAGACAACTCTGCAGTTGATGTTGAATTATTCATATCAGCAGACGTTACGTCTGGGGGTATTGAGTGTAGGTATAAAATTAGGTGTTTTAAACGAAAAGCTGGGGGCGGATTATTATTTTCCAGAGGGAGAAGATTATGAACCGAACGATCCTGCATTAAATAAGGAGGAGATGTCTAAAATGCTTTTCGATATGGGGATGGGGGCGTTCTTGACGGGTAAGAGCTATTATGCGGGGATTTCCGTTTCCCATTTGACAAAACCGAGGTTTACGGTGGGTGAGACCGGCGAATTTTTCTTTGCACCTCACTTGTATTTGACCGGAGGATATACCTTTCATCTTTCACCGCTTTGGGATTTACAACCCTCGGCTTTTGTAAAGACGGATTTTGTAAGTTCCCAGTATAGTATAAATACCAGTGCTGTGTACAAACAGTCGTACTGGGGCGGAATATCTTACAGATATGAAGAGGCTTTGATATTTATGGGGGGCTTGGAAATGAAGAACGGGATTATGATTGGATATAGCTATGACTTGAATGTAGCAAAAAATATTGGCAGGTACACCGGAGGCTCTCATGAAGTGACATTGTCATACAGTTTCGGGATGCAATTGGGAAAACGCCAAAAAATATATAAGAGTGTAAGATTTTTGTAAATTAATACATTATGTGCATGAAGTGGTTCGCTTTCATCTTTATTTTTTCGGTATTGTATTCTTGCTCGCCTTACCAGGGAGGGGGAGAGTTAACCGGAACGCGTAAAGCCCGGAAATGGTTTGAGCCTCAGCCTTATGGAATGGTTCTGATTCCGACGGGTAGCTTGAATATCGGGAATAATGATGAAGATATTACGTGGACGATGTCTGCTTCTTCCAAAACTATTTCTGTTCCGGCATTCTGGATGGATGAAACAGAGATTACCAACGATGAATACAGGCAGTTCGTTGCGTGGGTCATTGATTCAATCAAACGCCAGCGTTTGGCTGATGAAGGCATGGAAGAGTTTTTGATGCAAAGCCGCAAGGGAGAAGTAATGGATCCGCCGCGTTTGAATTATCAGACACGGATTGATATGCGAAAAGAAGAGTACAAGGATGTCCTGGCGGGTATGATGTACCAGGGGGATGACCGTATCACTGAAAACGAGTTGGATGTTCGTAAAGTGGAGTATTCTTATTCGTGGTATGATTTTGCGCAGGCTGCCCATAATGACCGTTTTTATGACCGGGAATCCGGTACATATAAGGGTGGCTTTGTGATTAACGCAGATGGAGAAAAGGAAGCAATCAAAGGACGTTCTTCTTTCATTTTAAGGAAAAAGGTGAAAATTTATCCTGATACGCTTTGCTGGTTGAAAGACCTTACTTATGCTTACAATGAACCTTTTGTAAGGGAATATTTCTCTCATGTGGGTTATGATAATTATCCTGTGGTTGGTGTGAATTGGCATCAGGCCCGGGCTTTTTGTAATTGGCGGACTCAATTTTTCAACAATTATGCGACTACCCGGGTGCAGGAGTGGCGTTTGCCCAATGAAGCAGAGTGGGAATATGCCGCACGCGGAGGGTTGAGTGGCGGAAAATATCCTTGGGGTGGACCTTATACCCGTAATAAGAAAGGGTGCTTCCTGGCTAATTTTAAACCTTTGAGAGGAAATTACGTGAGTGACGGCGGGTATACGACATTGCCCGTAGGAACATATGAACCTAATGGTTTCGGACTTTATGATATGGCTGGCAATGTGGCTGAATGGACCGGTGATGCTTTTGACGAATCCGCGTATCAGCAAACCAGCGATTTGAATCCTTATTATCAGGTTACAGCTAAAAAGACGGATAATAAGATTTCTAAACGGAAAGTGATTCGTGGCGGTTCTTGGAAAGATATCGCCTATTATCTTCAGTGCGGAGTACGGGATTACGAATATGAAGACTCTACAAGGTGTTTTATAGGTTTTAGAACAGTAAGGACAAGAATTGAATATTAAAATTAAGGGGCTATGAAAATATTGGAGACAAAAGCGTATAAAGTTATTATGGGGTATGTATACGGCTGGGGAGCTACAGCCGTGATTGTGGGTGCTCTTTTTAAGATTTTGCATTTACCGGGTGCTTCTTTGGTATTGATGATCGGAATGTTGGTGGAAGCTGCTATTTTCTTCTTGTCGGCATTTGAACCGCCTATGGAGCATTATGACTGGGCACGTGTTTTTCCTGTACTTGGAAGGAATGGTGCCAAGTTGGATGAAAAAGGGGGAAATATGCCTGTTTCGATGCCTGCTTTTCAGGGAAATGGTGTCGTATCATCGGCTACTGCTCCGGCAGGAACTACTAACATAAACCTGGGGCTGGAAAGTGAGGACCTGAATAAACTGAAAGCAGGTATCAATAGAATAGCTGAAACGGCTGATCATTTTGCCGGAATTGTGGGAGATGCTCCTGATGTTGCCAGAAAAATAGCAAAGGTAACCGATTCATTTGAAGAATTGGGCGAGTCTACTCAGCAAATGAGTAAAATCTTGCAACAATCGGTAGAAGGCATTTCTTCCGGTTATGATGAGGTAAGTAAAATGCTGCTGGAATCTACCCAGACTTTGACTGCGCAGATCAAGGGAAATTGTGAGAAATTGGCTAATGGAATGGGAGAATCTGCCTCTAAATTTAATTCTTTAAGTCAGTTGATGGAAGAACAATACCAGCAATTGAAAACAAATGCTACGGATTATTCTCAGCAAATTGCCGGAATGAATAAAAATATCGGGGCATTGAATGCTTTATATGAATTGCAGATGCAGGAAACCAAAACTTGTTTGGACTCTTTCCGGGGGATGCAGGGAGATATGGGCGAGATGCTTGAAAATGTTTCTTTGAGCCTTGATAGTACGAAGTTATTTAAACAGGAGGCTCAGCAGCTGGCTAATAATGTTGCTTCGCTGAATTCTGTATATGGTAATATGTTGAGTGTGGTGAATAATAATTAAGCTTATTTTCGATGGGAACGAAAAATTGTCCGGAAACACCGAGGCAGAAGATGATCGGGATGATGTATTTGGTGCTGACTGCTATGTTGGCATTGAATGTCTCTGCGGATGTATTAGATGCTTTTACTAAGGTGCAACATGGATTGACTTCAACAATCGGCAATTTCCAGCGGAAGAATGCCGAAATATACAATGATATTGAGATGGCCTATAACCTCAATCATAACAAGATGGCTCCTATTATGGAGAAATCCGGGAAGTTGAGGAAAGCTGCGAAGGAGCTTGTGGATCATATAGAGGGGTTGAAATACCGGCTGGTTGTTTTGGCGGATGGAGAGGAAGAGGCTGATGTCATGAATGTGAAAGCCAAAGATAATCTGGATATTGGTAGTCAGGTGATGATTCTGGAAGGGAAAGGAAAGGAACTTCGGGAGATGATTGCCGCTTACAGGGAGCTTGTATTGGGTTTTGTGTCTCCGAAAGATACAGTATTACGGAAAGCGATCAATATTTGTCTTTCGACTTCTGATACCAAACCGGGAAAGATGGATAATAAATCATGGGAGGTCGCTAAATTTGAAAGTGTGCCCTTGATTGGTGCTGTGACATTATTGACTATGTTACAAGCTGATGTGTTGAGAACGGAGGCTGATATTGTAAGGTATTTGTCCAATTCTGCAGATGCCGAATCGTTTAAGTTCAATAAACTGGAAGCTTTAGTGATTCCTGAATCCCGGTATGTACTGAAAGGAGAAACTTTCAAAGCCCGTATCATGTTGGCTGCTATTGATACGACCCAACAGCCCCAGGTGATTGCCAATGGCAGAAATCTGGCCTATAAAGGAGATATTGCAACTTATTCTGAGCCTGCAAATACAGTGGGATTCAAGAAATTAAAAGGTGTTATCAATTATGTGTCTCCTTCGGGAAAGACGTTGCCCCGTACGTTTGAGATGGAATATGAAGTTGCAGATCCGGCAGTAGTGATTTCTCCTACTAAAATGAATGTGTTTTATGTGGGGGTAGATAATCCGGTGTCTTTGGCGGCTCCTGGCATTTCTCCGGAGGCTATCGAAGCTCAGATTACAAACGGTACTATTCGGAAGCAGCCGGACGGTTCGTATATTGTACGTCCCTCTGTGGCAGGGAAGAACAGTTCCATTACGGTGTTTGCTAATGTCCAAGGCCAGAAAAGAGAATTGCAGACTCAGGTCTTTCGAGTGAAAGATGTGCCGGACCCGGTAGCAAAAGTAAATGGCTTGAGGGGAGGTAAAATCCGTAAGAATGTGTTGCTGGCATCAGGAAGAGTGGATGTGGAGATGGAGAATTTCGATTTTGATTTAAAATTCTCGGTAGAAAATTTCAGTGTATACAGTGTGATAGAAGGATATGTTGTGGAGGAGACCCGTTCGGATAAGGGGAAATTCAGTGATGCACAAATCAGAATGATCAATAAGCTGAAACGGAATCAGGCTTTGACGATAGAAAATATTATGGTAAAAGGCCCTGATGGCACAACCCGGAAATTGCCCTCAATTTCTTTTAGGATTGATTAATAAGGAATGGATTTAATTTAAGGATTATGAATAATAGGATTATACTCATTTTTTTAGCACTTCTATTGGTTGCTTCCTATGCAAAAGCACAGAACTCGAAGGCCTTTTTCGAGAATGTGATAAAAAATGAAGATAACTATGAGAGGACACCGATTGCGTTGCCGCATGTCGAGCCCTACAATATAGTATGGAGTAAGACGGTATGGAGGGAAGTAATCCTGCGGGAGAAAATGAATCTGCCATTATATTACCCTACCGTGCCCATGGATGGACGAATGTCCCTGGTAGATTTATTGATGGAGGGGATTGAGAAATCTTTTAAAACGGCTTATGAGGATGATGAATTGCAGACTCCCATTACTCTTTCCGAAATCAAGGCGAAGTTTGGGGCATCTGTGGATACGTTGAGAAGGCATAATGAGAGTACCGGAGAGTTGGAAGTCGTTACGGTGGCCAATGAGATTCATACGGATGAAGTGAAACGTCTGCAGGTGAAGGAAGTATGGTATTTCAATAAGCGTTCTTCCCGGCTGGAAGTCCGGATTATTGCCTTGTGTCCGATCCGGGAATATGTTAAAGATGATGCTGACGGCATTCTGAAACGGGAATTGTTTTGGGTGGATTACGGTGAATTCCGGGATTTGCTGGCAAAACGAAGAGTGTATAACTTTCAGAATGATGCTATGCGTTTGAGTTTTGATGACCTTTTCCTGAAAAGATATTTTAGTTCGAGGATTATTCGGGAGACTAATCCTTATGACAACCGTTCTATTCAGAGTTATGCCACGGGTATTGATGCTGTGCTGGAATCTGACAGAATTACGAATGAAATCTTTAATTACGAACAGGATTTGTGGGAATATTAAGGTTTTTCTTAACGTATAAAAAGTCGCCTCTAAAGGCGACTTTTTTTGTTGGCTTAATCAGAAGGTTATTTTTTCAACCGGAAGGTTTTTTCAAAACGTTTGATTTTATCTTCGTCTTTGCGGTGACAAATCATTAAATAATTGTCTTTTTCTGCTATGATGAGATTTTCAACACCCTGCACAATAACGTTTTTGCGTGCAGGCACGTTGACTATGCAATTTTGGGCGTCGTTCAGAATGACTTTATCGGAATTGGAGACATTGTTGAACTCGTCTTTTGGACAAAGGGCATGAAAAGCATGCCAGGTACCTACATCCGACCAGCCGAAGTTGCCTTTTAATACATATACATGCTGGGATTTTTCCATAATACCTACGTCAATGGAGATGTTATGGCATTGTCCGTACACGTTTCTTATGAAATTCGGTTCTCCCGCTGTGTTTAATTTGCAATCTGTATTAAAAAGGATATGGAGGTCGAACATGTGGGTTTTGAATTCCTGGATAATGTCTCGAGCGCTCCAGATAAAGATACCGGCATTCCAAAGAAACTCATCGGAATCAAAAAACATTTGAGCCAACTCTGCGTTGGGCTTTTCGGTAAAAGTCTTGACAGTGGAAATTTTTTGAGTGTTGTCTTTCGATTTCACCTGAATATACCCGTATTGGGTTTCGGCACGGGTGGGAGTGATTCCTATGGTCAGTAAACCTCCCTTTTGCTCCACGAAGCTGACCCCTTCTTGAAGGTCTTTCAAATAAGCAGCGTCATTGGTAATGAAGTGGTCGGAAGGGATGGTAACCATATAAGCATCGGGGTTTATGCCGTGGATTTTATAGGCTGCATAGGCAATACATGTTGCAGTATTGCGTACATAAGGCTCTTTCAATATATTGGAATCGGGAATTTCCGGGAGTTGTTTTTTGGTGATATCTCCGTATTCTTCGCCGGTAACAACAAAAATATGATTGTTGGGAAAAATCTGGGCAATTCGTTCATAGGTCTGCCGGATAAAACTTTTTCCGGTATGTAGGATATCTGAAAATTGTTTGGGACAGCGTTGATTACTGACAGGCCAGAAACGATTGCCGATTCCGCCGGCCATAATCACACAATAAGAGTTGGGGTTCATTCGTATGGTTTTAGAGTGTTTTTATTTTTTGTAAAAGGATATTCAAAATGTATACCAAATATAATGCTTTTTAGTTAAGAATCTGAAATATGAAATCGAAATTTATGAGGAGGTGAAAATGCCTTCCGGATTATGGAGTAAATTCCATGAATAATTTATATTTTTACCTTAAATTTCTGTCGGTTTTGGTTTCCGGCAGAAGTTCTACTGAATTTCCATGTCAGGAAATCAGGATTGAGGGTTGAGTTAACTGGGATATATATGAAGTTTTTGTATCATCTGGGCCAGTATATTACTTTTATCAGAAAAGCTTTTTGTAAGCCTGAAAAAATGAAGGTGTACAGCAAGGAAATGATTCTTGAATTCGAAAAGCTGGGCCTGAATTCTATTATGCTGGTCGTCATTATTTCCTTTTTTATCGGAGCAGTGTTGACTTTACAAACGGCTTATAACATGCAGAGTCCTTTGCTGCCCCGCTATTTAATCGGTTACCTGACCCGGGAAACCATGTTACTGGAATTTTCCTCTACCATTGTCAGTTTGATTCTGGCGGGAAAGATCGGGAGCAATATCGCTTCGGAAATCGGAAGTATGAGAATTACTGAGCAGATAGAGGCTTTGGAAGTGATGGGAGTGAATTCGGTTGCTTATTTGGTCGGACCCAAGATTTTAGCAGCGTTGGTGATCAACCCGGTTTTATATGTCTTCAGTGTTTTTATCGGTATTCTGGGAGGAATTATCTCCGGTATAATCAGCGGAGTGGTTAATTTTGAGGATTTTATTTATGGGTTGCATTTTTCATTTAATCCTTATTACGTGACTTATTCCATTGTAAAAACTTTGTTCTTTGCTTTTATTTTTACTTCTATACCTGCTTTTTATGGTTATTATGTCCAGGGAGGAGCCAGAGAAGTAGGGAAAGCCGGTACCAAAGCGGTGGTAGACAGTAGTATAGCCATTCTTACGGTAAACCTCATATTAACTCAAATTATGTTGTAATGATACGAGTCGAAGCTTTGAGTAAGTCTTTTGACCAGAAGATGGTATTATCGGATATTCAGGTAACTTTTGAGACAGGTAAAGTGAATCTGATTATTGGAAAAAGTGGTTCCGGTAAAACGGTATTATTAAAATCCTTGATTGGATTGAATCCGATAGAAGAGGGGCATATTTATTATGGGGACAGGGATCTGACAATAATGGATGCTTCTCAGATGAAATGTTTACGTCAGGAAATCGGAGTGGTATTCCAGGGAGGTGCTCTCTTTGATTCGCAGACTGTATTGGAAAATGTGATGTTTCCCTTGAATCTGTTTACTGAGTTGTCTGAACGGGAAAAAAGAGAGAGGGCTGTTTTTTGTTTACATCGGGTGGATTTACACGATGCAGAAAATCTTTTCCCTTCGGAAATTAGCGGTGGTATGAAGAAGAGGGTAGCCATTGCGCGGGCTATTGTGATGAATCCCAAATTTTTATTTTGTGACGAACCGAATTCCGGTCTGGATCCGCTTACTTCTATTGTTATTGATAATTTGATTTATGAGATTACTCATGAATACGGAATGACGACGGTGGTAAATACACATGATATGAATTCCGTTTTTGAGATAGGGGAGAAGATTGTTTTTATCCATGAAGGCCGGAAGGAATGGGAGGGGAACAAAGAGATGATAGCCCATACGGAGAATAAATATTTGAATGATTTTATTTTTTCTTCCAAACTGTTTAAGAAAATAAAAGAAGAGTTATGATAAGAAGTGTTTTGACCGGAGGAATCATAATTTGTGTATGGTGTATGGTTTTGGGGTGCCATCGTGAAAAACTCCCCCTGGATAAGGAGGAATTTACGGCGTTGTTGATAGATATGCATCGTATTGACGGAACTTTGGCAGCAAATCGTGGCATGGTCGGGAGTCATGAGTTGAAGAATTATGCTTATTACAATCACGTGTTTCAAAAATATGGTATCACACGGGCGGATTTTGATTCTTGTATGTATTATTATTCTGCACGAAACACAGAGTTTGTAAAGATGTATGAGGTGATTATTGATAGTCTGAACCGGCAAATGACTTCTATTGATAAAGTGTTGAGTGAATTGAAAATCAATGATTCTGTCAATTATTTCCCGGTAGTGGACACACTCCGGCTGGATTCGGTTTATACGGTAGTGATAGACAGTATAATCCCCGGACAATATAAGTTTCAGACCACTTTAAAATTTGATTCGGCAGCTTCTGTCAGAAATCGCCGTATTCATTCTTTCTTTTTGTCTGAAGATGAGAAAGATACTTTGCATGTACGGGACCTGATCGTACAATTCGACACAGTACCCCGGAAGTATAATTGGTCACAGTATACTGATTCGGTTTATACCCGTCTGGTAATCAGTTATCTGGATATTGTCCCTCCCCGGCAGCCGGTAAGTTCTGCTTTAAAAAGGCGGCAGTTGAAGCCCCAAACAGATAAACCCGTTGACCTGAAAAAATTTGGAGGACAGTCCTGGGATAACCAGTTGTTCCGTCCTTATATATCCCAGAGGACTGAGAAAAGATTGCAACAAGGATTGCCTCGCCGATAAAAAATGAGAAAAATAGCTGCTAATTATATTTTTCTGCCGGACTCTCCCTTGATTAAAAACGGGTATGTTGTTATAGAGCAAGGCGAGGTAAGGGTGGTAAATACCGGAGGACACATCCGGGAAATTGCCGGAATGGAATTCTATGGCGGACTGATTGTCCCCGATTATGTGATGACATATAAATGTTTATTCCAATCAGGCGATAAGATGTTGCCTCTTTTGGAGCGTTGGTTTGCTGAAAGAGGTAATCATTTTGAACAGGTTGCTCTGGTTGAGGGGGCAGATTTGCTTCATTTAACCTGGAGTGATGCCGCCAAAATCCGGTTGCTTTGATATTTTTCCCCGTGAAAAATATTCGGCTAAAAATTCAGGTGCGGGAAGGAATATAGAGATAAAAAATTAACTTTGCTAAGACTTTATTTAGAATGGCAGACGATAAATTTGATTAATAAAAATAGATATGAAAAAAGTATTGTTAATGATTTTAGATGGGTGGGGTATCGGTAAACAGGATAAGACGGATGCTATTTTTAATACTCCTACCCCTTTTATTTCGGCTTTAACTGAAAAATATCCTCATTCAACTTTGTTAACTTGCGGTGAGAATGTTGGTTTGCCCGATGGACAGATGGGAAATTCCGAAGTGGGGCATTTGAATATCGGTGCAGGTAGGGTGGTTGACCAGGATCTGGTACGGATAAACAAGGCTTGCCGGGATAATTCCATTCTTCAAAATCCTGAAATAGTGAGGGCTTTTACTTATGCTAAGGAAAATAAAAAGCAGGTTCATTTCATGGGGTTGGTGTCTGACGGCGGAGTGCACAGTTCTTTGGAACATTTGAAAAAATTATGCGATGTATCTAAGGAATTTGGTATTCAGAAGACTTTTGTACATTGTTTTATGGATGGCCGGGATACGGACCCTAAGAGTGGATTGGGATTTATCCGGGAATTGAAGGAACACATGGATAAGTCTACCGGGCGTATTGCTTCGGTTATCGGCCGTTATTATGCCATGGACCGGGACAATCGTTGGGAACGGGTGAAAGAAGCTTATGATTTGCTTGTAAACGGAATCGGAGCCCAGACTCAGCATGTGGAGGTTAGCATCCAGCAGTCTTATGATGAAGGAGTTACGGATGAGTTTATCAAACCGATTGTACATGTTGGAAGTGACCGTAAACCGGTGGGTGTGATAGAACCCGGGGATATGGTGATTTTTTTCAATTACCGTAATGACCGGGCCAAAGAATTGACGATTGCATTGACTCAACGCGATATGCCGGAACAGGAAATGCATACTTTGCCTTTGCATTATTGTTGTATGACTCCTTATGATGCGACTTTCCAGGGGTTGCATATCCTGTTTAACAAGGAAAATGTGGAGAATACACTGGGGGAAGTGGTCAGTAAAGCCGGATTGAAACAATTGCGGATAGCTGAGACGGAAAAGTATGCCCATGTGACTTTTTTCTTTAATGGCGGCCGGGAAGCTCAGTTTGAAGGGGAAAACCGGATATTGGTACCTTCTCCTAAAGTGGCGACTTATGATTTGCAACCGGAAATGTCTGCACCGGAAGTGGCTGAAAAATTAGTAGACCAATTGAAGGCCCGGTCGGCAGATTTTGTTTGTCTGAATTTTGCCAATGGTGATATGGTGGGACATACCGGCGTTTATGAAGCAATACAGAAAGCGGTGGCCACTGTCGATGCGTGTGTGGAGAAAGTGGTGAATGCAGCCCGGGAAAACGGATATGATGTTTTGATTATTGCCGACCATGGGAATGCTGATAATGCTGTGAATAGTGACGGCTCTCCGAATACTGCCCATTCTTTGAATCCTGTACCTTGTATCTGGATAACCGATGAACAGGGAAAATCTTTGCAGAACGGAGTGCTGGCAGATGTAGCTCCCACTGTTTTGAAAATTATGGGAATAACCCAGCCGGCAGAAATGACGGGAAAGAGTTTGATCGGGTAATTTGCCGGAAGATAAAAGAAAAGCGACCTGTTTCCGAGGTCGCTTTTTTTCGTATTTTTGCCCTTGTAAAAATGAAAATGATGCAAGTAAGAAAAATAGCCGGAAATATTTATACCGTATTGATATTACGGATGTTATTGGTGTATGGAATATATATGATTACCCGTATGCTGTTTTATCTGTATAATCTGAGTTTATTTGAGAACATCAGCCCCGGAGCTTGGCTGCGAATCATGGAAGGAGGAGTGCGTTTTGATACATCTGCCATTATTTATACCAATTTGCTGGTTATTGCTTTGCATATTCTTCCATTCCGTTTTCGGTATACTAACGGCTATCAGCAGGTTATAAAGTATATCTTTTATCTTGTGAATGGGATAGCCATTATCGCTAATATGGCCGATTCGGTTTATTATCGTTTTACTTTACGGCGTACGACCACTGCCGTTTTTGAGGAATTTCAGAATGAACAGAACGGAATAAGTCTTTTTTTTCGTTTTATCTGGGATTATTGGTATGTTACGCTGAGCGTGGTGGGATTGGTAGCGGGAATGATTTGGGTATACCGTAAGATTCGTATTGCTCAGCCTCTGATTCGGAATCCGTGGGTATATTATTCGGTGAATATTGCGGCATCTGCCTTGATTGTCCTATTGTGTTTGGGAGGAATGAGGGGTGGTTTTGCTCACAGTACCCGTCCGATTACTTTAAGCAATGCCACCGAATATATAGAGCGTCCGGATCATCGGGCAATTGTGCTGAATACTCCTTTTGCTCTGATTCGTACCATTGGGAAAACCACACTGCATAAGAAAGAGTATTTTCCGGAGGAACAGATTTCTGCTATTTTTAATCCGGTCTATGATCCTGTCTCCCCGACCGATCATTTGTATGGGAGTCTCAGGGGCAGAAATGTTGTGGTTATTCTGTTGGAAAGTTTTGCCCGGGAATATACAGGTGTTTTTAACCGACATTTCCAGGGGTATCAGAGTTATACTCCTTTCCTTGATTCTTTGGCAGAAAGAGCCTATCTCTTTGAAAGGGCTTTTGCGAACGGAAGAAAGTCAATTGATGCCATGCCGTCGGCTTTAGCCAGTATTCCGGCGATGGAAACCTGTTTTATACTTTCCCATTATTCGGGTAATGCTTTGAATAGCCCGGCTTCTTTATTGGCCCCTTTGGGGTATCGTACGGCTTTCTTTCATGGAGCTCCCAACGGGTCCATGGGCTTTAATTCATTTGTGAAACAGGCCGGTTACAAAGAATATTATGGTAAAGATGAATATGATAATAACGATGATTTTGATGGTATTTGGGGAATCTGGGATGAACCTTTCCTGTCTTATATGGCCGGGCAACTGAATGAGTTTGAAGAGCCGTTTTCAGTTGCGGTGTTTACCCTTTCTTCCCATCATCCTTATAAGGTGCCTGAAAAATATAGAGGCAGGTTTCCAATGGGGTATATTCCCA
This sequence comes from Odoribacter sp. Z80, assembly GCF_009935865.1. Lineage (GTDB taxonomy): Bacteria > Bacteroidota > Bacteroidia > Bacteroidales > Marinifilaceae > Odoribacter. The sequence goes on along the minus strand of NZ_QWEL01000002.1, from coordinate 80,266 downwards.
ATCATCAAGTCGTAGGTTATACAGATTATGCCCTTCGTCAGTTCTTTCGCAAAGCTTCGTCGATGCCTTGGTTCCGGAACACACTGTTTGTTATTACGGCTGACCATTCCGCAGCTCATCATGAGGATGCCTATAAAACCGCTTTGGGCGATTTTGCGGTTCCCATGGTGTGGTATGCTCCGGGCAGCAATCTGGTGGGCTATAACGATTCGACAGTTGTGTCGCAATGCGATATTCTGCCGACTGTAATGGGATTGTTGGGATATGACCGGAAATTTGTGACTTACGGACGGAATATGTTTGATGCCGGAAAGGAACATTTTGCTGTTAATTTCAGGGAAGGGGCTTTTCAGATTACCGAAGGCGACTATTTTTTACAATATGCCAATGAAAAAGTAATTGCCTTTTATAATTACAAGGATGATCCGAAATTATTGAATAATCTGGCAGGCAAAGGTGGAGAGACAGAAAAGAAAATGCTGGATAAACTACGGGCAGTTATCCAGCAGTATAATGCGGGAATGATTGATAATAAGTTAGCCGTAGAAGACGGATTCTAAAAGGAATCTTGTCTGATAAGGTTTGCCGCTTTTATGGGGTCAGAGTAGTTTTATTTTGCCGGAGCATTTCCCGGCGTTCTTCCATTTGGCGGTTGTATCTTTCGCGGTTAATTTTTTTACTGTTTTGGTAAGATTCGGGCAGTTCCACTTGTTCGGGCAGGTTTATTCCCTTGTCAGTGATTCGGTTGTCCTTTCCGTCGCGGATGAGATAAAGTTCGTCATAAAGTTCATTTTTTTCTACTGTGAAAGAACGGTAGTGCAGGGTATCATTCCGGAGAGTGATGTACTGGTAAAGGTTTAAACCGGAGCCCAAACGGTCGTGGACCGGATTAAAACCGATGTTGTAATGTTTGGGAGAGCAGCTGCTGACAATATATACCGGGCTTCCCGGAATGCCGTTGTTTTTAGTGTTGATTCGGGAATAACCGTGGTCGTGGCCTTGTAAGACTAAATCTACGCCATATTTTTCATAAAGAGGTTTAAAGGTATATCTCACGTAAAAATTATTCCTGTGGGCGCGGACGGAGTAAGCAGGGTGGTGCATCATAACTATTTTCCATTTTTTGTCCGACTGAGCCAGAATTTCTTTTAACCAGACATAATGACGGTAAAGGGAGACCGGGCCCTGTATGCCGTCGCTGTCGATTACAATAAAACAAAGGTCTTTGAAGTGGACCACATAACTTTGTCCTTCGAAGTTTTTTGGGCCGTTGTGAGGATAGGAAAAAGTAGCAGTCCAACGGGAATCCAGGACTTTGGGCAAGCCTTTCAGGTATTCGTGGTTACCGGTTGCGGCCAGCAAAAGTTGGGAGGTGCTTACAGAATCCATTGTAGAGAACCAATAGTTCCAGTATTCATCGGTAGGGCGTTCGATGACATCACCTGCAAGTGCCCAGAAAGCAGTGTGAGGGTAGCGGCGGTGTAAGGATTTGAAAATAGCAGCTGTTTTTCCGGAGGCCGGGTCCTGGATGTCTCCAAAATAAATGAATGAAAGGGAATCCTTGCCTGAAGGAATGGAAAAGGAATACCAGGATGATTTCACTGTGTCGTTGATTACTCGGTAGAAGTAGGCACGGTCTGCCACCAAACCGGTGAGTTCTGCCTGGTAAAAGGCCGACTTTCCGGCCCGGGTTTGAACGATGTGTCCTTGTGCCGGGATTTGGGTTGTGTCCCGGGTTATGGAGTCTGTGTATTCTAAGTGAGCCTCGGAGAGCGTAGAATCACAACGCCAGCTTATTCTACGGGAAGTTTCTCCGTCTTCGCCGGCCGTCAGGGTTATTCGATCTTGAAAAGAAGGGGTGGAATAGGGGGCTTCCGGGGTATTTTTAAACCATGTGTCCCATTTCCAGAAGCATAAACATCCTCCGGTCAACAGAAGGAATAACGGTATAGAGTATCTTTTTTTCATAGAATTTATTTTTTGCGAAAGTAATAATAAATATATATTACGTGATTCTTTTAGGCTAAGGTATTATATTTGGCAGTTAAAAAATAAGGACGGTTTTATGATACAGATTGAAAATACGATTGTGAGCTTTGATGTTTTCCGGAAAAAATTTTGTTGTGATCTGGCTCAATGCAAAGGAGTGTGCTGTATTGAGGGAGATTCCGGTGCGCCACTGGAAGAAGGAGAGCCTTTGCGGATAGAAGCGAACTATGATGGGATAAAAGGGTATATGAAACAGAGTGGAGTGAAGGCGGTGGAAGAGCAAGGTTTTGCCGTGACAGACCAGGAGGGGGATTTGGTGACTCCTTTGATTGACGGCAGGGAATGTGCTTATGCGATAGAAGAGAACGGTAATTGTTGGTGTGCCATAGAAAAAGCCTGGAGGGAAGGGCATTCGGATTTCCGGAAGCCAGTTTCCTGTCATTTATATCCGATTCGGGCAACCCGTTATGAAGGATTTGAAGTTTTGAATTACAATGAGTGGAATATTTGCCGATGTGCTTGTCTGAGAGGAGAGAAAGAAAGTATGCCCCTGTACCGTTTTCTGGAAGAAGCGCTCATTGCCCGGTATGGCAGGGAGTGGTATGAACAATTGGAATATGCTGCTCATGAAATAGAAACAGGCCAGATAGAGATCCCTGACCGGTGAGTAGTATAAAATAAATCTTTTTTTTAGTTTTTTGTTTGTATAATCCGGGATTATCTCTATCTTTGCAGCGCAAAAGCAAAATGGTGGATGTAGCTCAGTCGGTTAGAGCGTCGGATTGTGGTTCCGAAGGTCGTCGGTTCGAGCCCGATCTTCCACCCTCAAAAACCACAGGGAAGAGGTTGTCAAACGACAACCTCTTTTTTTAGTTTATGTGGCCGATTCTCTTTAAATATTTTGGATAAAGATTTCCGACTGAGAAGGAAAAAACTTAATTTTACCTGTCTAAACGGAAACGTTTACAATAGAATGATCCATCAATATTAATACTAAAAATATGGCTAAAGAACAATTTATAACAAGACACGTCGGCCCGCGTTCGGAAGATGTGGAAGAGATGTTGAAAGTGATAGGCGTAAAGTCGGTTGACGAACTGATAGAACAAACCGTACCGGCTTCTATTCGGCTGAAAAAAACATTGGATTTACCGGAACCTTTATCGGAGGATGAATTTTTGGAAAAAGTGAAAGCAGTGGCTGCCAAAAATAAGCTTTTCCGTTCTTTTATCGGACAGGGGTATTACGACACGATTTCGCCGGCGGTGATTATCCGGAATATACTGGAAAATCCGGCTTGGTATACTTCTTATACTCCTTATCAGGCGGAAGTATCTCAGGGGCGTCTGGAGGCTTTGTTGAACTATCAGACGATGATTCTGGAGTTGACGGGTATGGAAATTACCAACTGTTCTTTGCTGGATGAGGCGACTGCTGCTGCCGAGGCCATGACAATGATGTTTGCTTTGCGGGGTAAGGAAATGAAAAAGGCCGGAGCTAATAAATTGTTTGTGGATGAAAAGGTTTTTGCCCAGACTAAAGACGTATTGATTACCCGTTCTGCTCCTCAGGGAATAGAATTGGTGTATGGGGATTATGCGACTTTTGAGTTTACCCCGGAAGTTTTCGGTGCTTTAGTACAATATCCGGCCTCTAACGGTGAGATCCGGAATTATAGAGCTTTTGCAGAGAAAGTGCATGCTAACGGTTCTTTATTGACGGTAGCTGCTGATTTGATGAGTCTGGTATTACTCACCCCTCCGGGAGAATGGGGTGCGGATGTGGTGGTTGGAACTTCCCAGCGTTTCGGTATTCCGATGGGATATGGAGGTCCTCATGCTGCTTATATGGCTACAAAAGAAGAATATAAACGGAATATTCCGGGCCGCATCATCGGTGTCACAATAGACGCCCAGGGGAATAAGGCTTTGCGTTTGGCTTTGCAGACCCGTGAACAGCATATCAAAAGGGAAAAAGCTTCTTCTAATATTTGTACGGCTAAAGCTTTAAACGCTACAATGGCCGGATTTTACGGAGCTTATCACGGTCGCGAGGGATTGCAACGAATTGCCCGCCATATCCATTCTGCTGCAGTCATTCTGGCAGAAGAAATTAGCAAATATGGTTATGAGCTGAAAATCAGCAAGTTTTTTGACACTCTTCGTTTTGAATTGCCGGAAGGAGTAACGGTGGAAACTCTGCGGGAAGTGGCTCTGGAACATGAAGTAAACTTATTTTATTGTGATTGCGGAACAGTCGGATTGTCAACCGATGAGTGTATCAGTGAAGCGGAATTGAATGTGATTGCGGCTATTTTTGCTGAAGCGGCCGGAAAAAAAGCGGAAAGAGTAAAATTTCTGGACGATTGCACCGTACTCAACCCGGATATGTTGCGGGATGATGAATTTATGCAACAACCGGTGTTCAATATCTATCATTCCGAAACGGCTATGATGCGGTATATGAAGAACCTGGAACGCCGGGATATTTCTTTGGCCACTTCTATGATTTCTTTGGGTTCTTGTACGATGAAACTGAATGCTGCCGCAGAAATGTTACCGATTACCTGGCCGGAATTCGGCCGGATGCATCCGTTTGTGCCGTTTGACCAGGCGGAGGGTTACCAGCAAATGATCCGGGAAACGGAACAGATGTTGACTAAAGTTACCGGTTTGGCTGGGTGCAGCCTGCAACCTAACTCGGGTGCAGCCGGAGAATATTCGGCTTTGATGGTTTTGAGGCAATATCACATTGCCCACGGACAGGGTAATCGGAATGTCATGTTGATCCCTGCCTCTGCCCATGGTACCAACCCTGCTTCCAGTACGATGGCCGGCTTGAAGGTTGTCGTGACGGCTACCGACCCGGAAGGAAATATTGATGTTGCGGATTTTCGGGCAAAGGCAGAAGCCAACCGGGAGAATCTTTTCGGGGCTATGATTACTTATCCTTCCACTCATGGAATCTTTGAGGAATCCATACGTGAATTAGTGAAGATTATACACGATAACGGAGGCTTGCTCTATATGGATGGTGCCAATATGAACGGACAGTGCGGTTTGACCAGTCCGGGAGAAATCGGAGCTGATGCCTGTCATTTGAATTTACACAAAACTTTTGCCATGCCTCACGGAGGCGGAGGTCCTGGTGTCGGACCGATTTGCGTGGCTAAGCATTTGGTGGAATTCCTGCCCACTCATTCGGTGGTGAAAACAGGTGGAGAACAGGGTATTCACGCAGTTGCTGCGGCTCCTTACGGTTCCGTCAGTTTACTGCCAATTACTTACGGTTATTTGCTGATGTTGGGCGGAGAAGGATTGAAAAAGGTAACTGAGATGGCCATCTTGAATGCAAATTACCTGGCATCTTCTTTTGAAAAATTGGGCTTTAAGATTTTATTTAAAGGAAAGCAGGGACGTGTCGGGCACGAAATGATTTGGGATTGCAGTGCTTTCAGCAAAGAATATGGTATTACCGAATTGGATATAGCCAAACGTCTGATGGACTTCGGTTTCCATGCGCCGACTCTTTCTTTCCCGGTACATGGAACCTTGATGGTGGAACCGACGGAAAGTGAACCGAAAGAAGAACTGGACCGTTTTATCGAAGCTTTGAAAACAATTCGGGAGGAGATGGTGGAAGTGGCAGACGGCAAGGCTGATAAAGAAGATAACGTATTGAAAAATGCTCCCCATACGCATCAGGTGTTGACTGCCGATGAGTGGACACACGCATACCCCAGAAGTAAAGCAGCTTATCCGCTGGCGTGGGTGGCTGAAAATAAATTCTGGCCGCAGGTGGGCCGGGTAGACGATGGCTACGGTGACCGTAATCTGATGTGTACCTGTGACCCCTTATATGTTTCTGACGACCAGGATTAGTTCGGTTCATTGGTAAATTAAAATCCTTCTGAAAATATTAAATTTTCAGAAGGATTTTTTTTATTGCATCATTCTGATAAAAAAATCAGGTATTTATATCATTTCGAGCGTAGCAGAAGAAAGAATCCTGGATTGGGTATAATGGTGTATATAAATACTTTGTAGAATTATGTTGAGGGACTTTCGTCGGAATAGCGGAAGAGGGAGAAGTTGACACTTCCGTATTGGCGATGTTCTGAGAAATGAGGGTGGGCAGAGAAGTCTATTTGGGCCGGATGTTCGATGATGGCAATGCCGTTAGGAGCCAATAACCCATTGGTGAAAATAGCTGCGGGAATTTCGGACAGGTTTTCTAAACAGTAAGGAGGGTCGGCAAAGATGATATCAAAAGGTTGGCCTTTTAATTTTTTGCAGGCAGCAAATGCATCGTTTTTGTATACTTTCATGGCTGAAAAGCCTAACTCTGTTGCTGTGCGTTTGATAAAAGCATAGTGCTTGTAATTTTGTTCGATGGAAATGACTTCCCGTGCTCCTCTGGAGGCAAATTCATAGCTGATACTACCGGTTCCGGAGAAAAGGTCCAATATCCGGCTTCCTGCAATGTCTGCATAGTTGTTCAGAACGTTGAACAAATTTTCTTTGGCAAAATCTGTCGTGGGCCGAGCACTGAAATTTTTATCGGGAAAAATCTGCCGGCCTCTGTGAGTACCGCTGATTATTCGCATTGGTGGACGTGTAATAAATGAATAAAACTGGAATTATTCAGTTCTTCGTTTTTGAGCAATTGGGATAATGGGGGATAGTTCAGAATGGAAATATTCGGAATGAACTTCCCTAAAGTCTCGCCCAGTTGAGGGTCATTGACCAGATTGCCTGATAGAGTGGTCTGAAGGTTTTCTTTATTGACATGACATTGTTGCAGGCAATTTAGGGCGTAATAGATAATATCGGTGACCGAACCGTAAGTGAATGAATTGAATAATAAAATGTCATTGCTGCGAGTCAGTAACACATCGATGTATTGGTCCTGTATGTCTATGAACAGATGGTTAGTATTAAACAAGATATTGGATAAGGAATGAACAATAAAAGGATAGGCACTGTTGACGATGCATAAAGACTGGAACCGGGAAGTCAGGAAAGTAACAAAACTACGCGGGAGGTTTTCCACGATATAACTTTCCATGATTTTGATTTTCCGGTAAAGCAAGGTATCGTTTTTCTGGGGTGACAGACAGATGCGATACAGGTCCGCCAGATGGGTTTTATTGAAAACGTGGGCTGGAACCAGGACCTTTTCTTTATTGCAGGGCAGGATATATACTTTTTTATATTTCAGGTTCAACAGCTCATTGTCCACTATGATTTTTTTGGTTTTGGCAATGACTGCATCGGCCGTATCCAGGTTGAAAGGCTGGAAATAAAATACTAAAAGTTTGTTGTTGTGGTCGTGAATGCAAAATGAAAATCCATCCGTTGAATAACGGATGGACAGAATATATTGCGAAGAATTTTCTTTTATAAAATTATTGTCAATATAATATACGTTTTGCATGTATGTGTATTATTCCCAGTTTCCTACGTTATTGTTTGCTTCTTTCAAATCGCCGACTTTCAGACCCGGATATTTGTTCAGACGTTTTCTTTCTCCGTTTTCTTCCAATAATTGGTCATTGTATTCATCCCGGATGTCTTCGAAAATTACCATGTTGGAGACGCGGGCTTCAAAGATAGGTACTTCTACACCGGAGTCTGTGAAAACAGAAGAAGCCCCCATTTTGAATTGATGTTTACGTTTGGTAAAAGGTACGTAACGCAGTTCATCAATCGGATAATCTTTGCTAAATACGGCTTCCAGCGCATTTACTTTAATGGTGTCCCGAATGATTTTACCTTCTTTAATGGCTTGGGCTTCCGTTACTCCTTTTTCCAGGTCGTCATCACTCAAAGAACCGATAGAGCGTACGTTTTTTACGGAGTCATATTTAATGAAGTTAATCAATGTATCAAAACTGCCGGTATATACGCCGTATACTCCTTTGTAGGCATCCTGGGCCGTACGGATATCGATTAAGCGCTGCACGATCCGTTCGTATCTTTGTTTTTTGATTTCGGTAAATCTCTGGGGAATCATAATGCTGTTATAGCATTTATAACCGAGAAATATGATAACCCCGGCAAGGATAATCTGGATGATAAGTTTTTTCATATTGAATGTTATTTTGTATGATATTAATACGTTTTTGAATCCGGGCTTCTCAGGTATGGAGGTAAATTTGTATCTTTACAGAAGAATTCAAACGTTATCAACACGCCAGAAAACCCTAATAATGCTTGCAAATTTAGGAAAAAATTTAGATTAAAAATACAATCCGCCATTAATTTTCGCGATGATTCAAAAACATTTTGAAGATATTGTATTAAAAAAGTTTGGTTTTGATTTTTCACCTACTCAGAAATTAGCTGTGGAGCGTTTCAGCCATTTTTTCTTTGCCCGTCAGGAGGATGGTTTGTTTTTGTTGCGCGGATATGCCGGCACCGGAAAGACTTCCCTGGTTTCTGCTATGGTAAATGCTTTAGTGGCACTCGGATATAAGGTGGTGTTACTGGCTCCTACCGGCCGGGCGGCGAAAGTGTTCTCGGGGTATGCCGGGCAGCCGGCTTTTACCATTCATAAAAAAATTTACCGGCAGAAAAAGGCCGATGACGGAGAAGGTTTTTTTAACCTGGGTTTTAACGGAGGGACGAATACGCTGTTTTTTATAGATGAGGCTTCTATGATTTCTAATGCAGATATGGAGGGGCATTTCGGGAGCGGCTGTCTGTTGGATGATTTGGTTGAATTTGTGTATAACGGGAAAAGTAACCGATTGGTATTGGTTGGGGATGTGGCTCAGTTACCGCCTGTCGGTTTGAATATCAGTCCGGCTTTGGAGTTGGAGGAATTGGAGGCTGCTTATTGCCTGAAAGTAACGCAGGTGGATTTGACGGATGTGATGAGGCAGGCGGAGACTTCCGGTATTTTATACAATGCAACTGAGGTGAGGAAGGTTATCGGTACAGGGGAAGAGCAGCTAAACCTGAAAACAATAGGGTTCCCGGATGTTTTCAGGATTACCGGAGCGGAATTGCTGGAAGAAATGGAGACTTGTTACGGTAAGTATGGAGAGGAAGAGACGATTGTGATATGCCGTTCCAATAAAAGGGCCAATCGGTTTAATGAAGGAATCCGGAGGAGCATTTTATATCGGGAGGAAGATTTTTGCAGTGGTGACCGGATCATGATTGTCCGCAATAATTATTTCTGGGGAACCGGTTATGAAAAAATTGATTTTATTGCCAATGGGGATATGGCTACGGTAGTTCGTGCCGGGAGACGGACGGAACTGTACGGGTGTCGTTTTTTGAAAGCTACTCTCAGGATTGACGGGTGTGAAGAAGAGATGGAAGCCTGGGTGATGCTGGACACGTTAATCTCAGATTTCCCGGCATTGTCTTACGAGCAAAGCAAAGAGTTGTACAGGGCCATTGAAGCCGATTATCATGATGTGGCCTCAAAGCGAAAGAGATTTGAGAAAGTGCGGGAGAATGAATATTATAATGCTTTGCAGATTAAATTTGCTTATGCTGTTACCTGTCATAAAGCCCAGGGGGGGCAGTGGGATGCCGTATTCATAGACCAGGGGTATGTGGGGGAAGATATGTGGGATGATGAATATTGGCGTTGGTTATATACAGCCATTACCCGTGCGCGGGAACGGGTGTATTTCATTAATTTTAAAGAAACCTTCTTTAGCACGCAGGAAAAAACAGACTGATGTACTGATGAATAGACATCAGCACATCAGTTGCAGTTCTGTTATCCGATTTTCAGGTCTGCCATCATGGCTTCGATTTTAGCGGAAGCTTCTTGCTGGGCTTTATGAAAATCTTCTGCACTTTTCATGTCGGCCCGGGCTTCAAAGTAAAATTTTATTTTCGGCTCTGTACCGGAAGGACGTACAGAAATCTTGCATCCGTCGGCCAGGAAGAATTGGAGTACATCGCTGGTGGTCGGGAAATTCATTTTTTGGGTATGCCCCGTAAGCAGGTCTGACTCGATTAAGTCGGCATAGTCTTTTTTGACGGCAACGGGACTGTGATTAATCGTTTTGGGAGTATTGTGCCGTAGGGCATTCATCATCTCCTGAATTTCTTGTGCTCCCGACAAACCTTTTCGGACGATGTATATCATTTTTTCCTGTGAGAAGCCGTAGGTTGCATAGATTTCCTTCAGGATATCGAACAGGGATTTGCCCTGGTCTTTGGCCCAGGCGGCAATTTCAGCCATCAAAGAAGTGGAGGAAACTGCATCTTTGTCCCGGGTGAAAGAGCCTGGCATAAAGCCGAAAGATTCTTCGCCGGCACCAATATAGCCTTCTGCTCCTTTCTGGCGAATCATATCGGCAATCCATTTAAAACCGGTGTATACATCGTAACAGGGTATACCGTTCTTTTCTGCAATTTCTTTGATTAATTCGGACGTGACAATGGTTTTTATGGTATATTCATTGCCTTTGAGCAATCCTGATTCTTTGCGGCGGCGGATAATGTACCATGTGAAAATGATGTTCGTTTGATTGCCATTGAGTAATATCCATTCTCCTTTATCGTCTTTTACGGCAATACCTATCCGGTCGCCGTCAGGGTCGCAAGCCATGGCCAGGTCTGCGTCTATTTCCCGGGCTTTATCCAGCGCTAATTTGAAAGCTGCCGGTTCTTCGGGATTAGCAGAGGCTACGGTCGGGAAATCTCCGTCGGTAATCATCTGTTCGGGAATAGTGGTGATGTTGGTAAATCCCCAATTCCGCAAAGAGGCGGGGACTAATTTGTATGTGGTGCCGTGTAAAGGAGTGAAAACAATCTTGAGGTCATGCTGATGCCGGATAGCTTCCGGAGAAAGACTCAGCGTTTTTACTGCTTCTAAAAATTTTTTATCAAAATCTTCACCCAGAATTTTGATTTTTTCCGGTACTGCCTGAAATTTAATTTCAGAAACTTTTACTTTTTTAACTTCTTCAATCACGTTTTTATCATGGGGAGGCACCAGTTGTGAACCGTCGTTCCAATAGGCTTTATAACCGTTGTATTCTTTGGGGTTATGGGAAGCCGTGATGATGACGCCCCCTTTACAACCTAATTCCCTGATGGCAAATGACATTTCCGGAGTTGGACGCAGGGATTCGAAAAGATAAGCTGTAATTCCATTGGCAGAGAAGATGGCTGCTGTCGTTTCCGCATAGTCCCGGGAATGATGGCGGCAATCATGTCCGATGCATACTGATTTTTCTTCATTCGGAAACATTTTGTTGATGTAATTGGCAAAGCCTTGGGTGGCGGTCCCTACTGTATATCTGTTCATGCGATTGCTGCCCGGTCCCATAATGCCTCTTAATCCTCCGGTGCCGAATTCCAGATCTTTATAAAAAGAATCGATCAATTCTGTCTGATCTTCAGAGTCGAGCATTTTTCTGACTGCTTCTTTGGTCGTTTTATCGTAGCTGTCGTTTAACCAGGTTTCCGCTTTGGCTCTGGATTGCCGGATGATTTCTGTATTTTCCATAATGCAACGTATTTGTTTTTTAAGGTTATTTGTTTCCCAAAAGTTTTCTATTCTTTACAAAATTATAAAAATAAAAAAGCCCTGCAATTGCAGAGCTTTTTTATTTTTAGTCAAAAATCTAATTTTAAGATCTTTTTTCCTTGATTTTTGCTTTCTTTCCGGTAAGTTTACGGAAATAGTAAATTCTGGAACGTCTTACTTTACCCACTTTGTTTATTTCAATTTCTTTGATAAACGGAGATTCGATGGGGAAAATTCTTTCAACACCGATGTTTCCGGACATTTTCCGGACGGTAAAGGTTTTGGTGGTTCCGGTTCCTTTAATCTGGATAACAACACCACGGAATACCTGAATACGTTCTTTGTTTCCTTCAATAATTTTGTAGTGTACACTTACTGTGTCACCAGTATTGAATGAAGGATGCTCTACAGGGTTCTCAGCAGCAAATGCCTGCTCTGCAATTTTAATTAAATCCATTCTATTCTTTATTAAGATTTATTTATCAGACACAGTATTACGATGGAGACTTTCATGTAAGAGACTGTGCATGTTTCAAACAGGCTGCAAATATAGAAAGTATTTTAGTGATATGCAAGAAATGATATAAAAAATAGATGTTTTGTCCGGGCGGGATGAGAAAGGAAAGTTGGTTTTGTCCGGAGAAACTTTATAAATTGAAAACGTTTGTTTAATTTTCTCCGAAAACTTTTTTTTTTCGGAAAAAGGTCTTACCTTTGCCTTCGGAGGTGAGGATTCCGAATAATTAATTTGGGATTCTTTTTAATAAAGGCACTTATTGGAGGATAAGTGTCATTTATTTTTTTTGTATAAAATAAACGCTTAAATATAACGGTTATGAGCAACAAAGTGTCTTATGTAACAAAAGAAGGATTGAAAAAATTGCAGGACGAATTAGAGCGATTGCAGAATGTGGAACGTCCGAAAATTTCCAAAGCAATCGGAGAAGCCATTGAAAAGGGAGATATTTCTGAAAATGCTGAGTATGATGCTGCTAAAGATGCTCAGGGCCTGTTGGAGGCTAAAATTGCTCAGTTGAAAGATACCATAGCCAGTTGCCGGGTGATCGACGAATCGCAGATAGATACTTCGAAGGTGCAGATGCTGAATAAAGTAACCATTAAGAATACGAAGACAGGCGCCACGATGACCTATACCTTGGTGTCGGAAACGGAAGCAAACTTTAAGGAAGGAAAATTATCTATCCATACCCCTATTGCTCAGGCGTTGGTCGGAAAGAAACTGGGGGATAAAGTCATGGTGAAGGTGCCAGCCGGAGAAATGGAATTTGAAATTATGGACATTAGTCTGTAAGTCACGAATAAACGGATTACGTTATGGCTTCAATTTTTTCTAAAATCGTCAAAGGCGAAATTCCTTCCTATAAGGTGGCCGAAGATGAGGATTATTATGCCTTTTTGGATATCAATCCTTTGCAGAAAGGGCATACCTTAGTTATTCCCAAGAAAGAAACAGATTATCTGTTTGAACTTCCGGATGAAGAATTGTCCGGGTTAATGGTTTTTGCCAAAAAAGTAGCTAAGGCTATCGGCAAAACAATTCCTTGTCAAAGAGTCGGTGTGGCTGTGTTGGGATTGGATGTGCCTCATGCACATATCCATTTGGTGCCTTTAAACAGTGGGGATGATTTGAATTTCTGTAATCCCAAAAAGCAATTTCCGGCGGAGGAAATGAAAGCGTGTGCGGAAGAGATTGCCCGGAATGTAGAATAAAAGTAATTGATTTCCTGAAATAGACCTCATCATGGACAAAGTGTCCGGATGAGGTTTTTTCATATTCGGCCTATTTTTTTTGTTTGTTAAAAAATTAATCATACATTTGTGGTGTATTAATATAGCAATACACTAAATCAATAATTTAAAAAAGTGATGATGATACGAATGAATCAACTGGATTTCAGTTACCGGAAAAAGAATGTATTTTCTGGTTTGAATCTGACTTTGTCTGAGGGCCATGTATATGGTTTGTTGGGAAAAAACGGAGCAGGAAAGAGTACTTTGCTAAAATTGATGTGTGGTTTGTTGTTTCCTGAGCGTGGAGAGATTAACGTTATGGGTTATTTGCCTTCTGCGCGAAAACCTGCGTTTTTATCCGAATTGTTTTTTATACCTGAGGAAATCTATTTGCCTGATTTGAAAATGTCCGCGTATGCAGAACTGCTTCGGCCGTTTTATCCGCGTTTTGACAGACAAATGTTGGAGGAGTATATGGAAGAGTTCGAGGTGTCGTTGGACGAGAGAATGAGCCGGATGTCATACGGACAGCGTAAAAAAGCCTTGATATGTTTGGGCTTAGCTTGCAATACCCGTTTGTTGGTCATGGATGAACCGACCAACGGTTTGGACATTCCTTCGAAAAGCCATTTCCGCTGTTTAATAGCTTCTGTCGCAACGAAAGACAGATGTATTATCATATCTACACATCAGGTGCGGGATTTGGATAATCTCATTGATGCCTTGGTGGTAGTGGAAGAAAGTAGAATATTGGTCAATGTGACGACTGACCGGATTACGGAAAAATTGGTTTTTAAGAATCTGGAGGAGGATGAATCGGCTTTGTTTGCAGAAGAATCCGTGAAAGGTCGCTGGGGAGTAGTGGTTAATGAAAATGGCGAGGATAGTAAGTTGGATATGGAACTTTTTTTCAATGCGGTTTTGCAACATCCCGAAAAGATACGGGCGATTTTTGGTAACGACAAGGTAAATGATTAATTGTGTAATGATGAAAGAAATTTTTGATATATGCCGCTTTAAGGCTTTGGCATGGAAATATTACCGGGAAAATATGAAAACCATATTGATTTTTCTCGGAGTGATGGTGGTGGTTACTTTTATGGTAGTATGTAAGTTTAATCCGTTCAGAATGGAGTATACGAGCTTGTATACCGGGTCGAATTATTTGGACCGTTATTATGGCATGTTCGCTAAAATATTTTGGGGATTATTGGGATTTTTTCTACTGTTTGCGGCGAGTTATTCGTTTGCGGATTTTATGTCCGGGAAAAAATCATTCGGGGCATTGCTGTTGCCCGCTTCTTCATTTGAAAAGTTGTTGCTGGCCATATTGAATTCCACTGTTGTGGTTTTCTTGCTTCATGTAGCCGTATTTTACAGTGTGGCCCATGTGGCCTGTTCTTATAAGTATACTGGTTTTAAAGAAGCCGATAAAATTGCTGTCGCGGAGTCATGGTCCGGTTTTTCCTATCCTGTACTGACATCGGGTGCGGAGATTGTACATCCGAAAGTGGGAAATGTTTTTTCTGTGGTGGACAGGTTTTCGGAATCATCGGCTTATACCCGGGAGGTTGAGGATGGGACGGGAGTGAGAAAAGAGAGAACGGTTTATTTTACTCCTTTTGTCGTATGGAATTTGCTGATTATGTATTGGCTCTATTTTGTGTTTGTATTTATGTGGGGCTCCATTACTTTCCGAAAACGTTCTGCTTTGCTGACCATACTTGTACACGGCCTGTTTTTTCTGTTTTTAGGTTGGTTGGTGTATCGGGTTGGAACAGTATTTTGGAAAATTCCGAGGGAGGAGGCCATGCTTTACGGGTTGTATTTCTATAATACCGGAGAACTTGTTCCTCTTTCAGCTTCATGGCTGTTGCTTTTGTATATTGTGCCTTTGACCTACGTGGGAATTATTTGGAAGAAATTAAAAAATAAACAAGTTTAACCGGAAAAAGACGATTATGAAAAAATATGATTTTTGTTTGTTGGCTTTATACGTTTGTTTAGTCGTGGTATTTTTTGTTATTGCATGGGGGTACGATCAGACCAGGCGACAGGAAAGGAGAAAAGGAATACAGTATTTTGAGGAAATTTACCGGACTCCGGTTAAAACAGTTGTTTTCCAAGATACGGATGCTGCGATTGTAGTGGATGGGGCCGTTCAGAATCAATTGGAAAACGGCCTGGAATTTTCGGGAAGTTTCGATGTCAGGTATGCGGCCTGTTTTAAAATATCGGGAGATACCCTGGTGTTTTCCGGAGGGCGGAGTAAACATAACGGGTCATATCCGGATATACATAATTTAAAATTGCATGTTACCCGCCATATCCGGGTGGATACGATAAATGCTCCCAATGTTAGAATAGAACGAACATTAACTGAACAAGATGGAATTTAAGGATACACAAGCGATTTATCTGCAAATTGTCGATTGGATGTGCGACAATATTGTCAAAGAAAAATGGAAGTCTGACGAACGGATTCCTTCTGTCCGGGAATTGGGCATTTTGCTGGAGGTGAATCCCAATACCGTAATGCGTGCATATGAATGTTTGCAAAATCAGCACATTATCTATAATAAACGTGGGCTCGGTTTTTTTGTCAGTGAGGATGCTTCCGTCCGGATTACGGAAAGGAAACGTACGGAGTTCATCGGACAAGTGTTGCCGGAGTTTTTCCGCCAGATGAAATTATTGGGTATTTCCTGGGAAGTTATTCACTGCGAATTTGAAAAATTGAACCGGGAGGAGGATTCTTGAAAAAATGCGTTATTTTTATCGGCTGATAAAGGAGTTGGTATGGAAAAACGTAAAATGTATAATGCTTATGCGGATTTGGAAGGATACAACTGTTTCGGTTGTTCTCCTTCTAATCCTTACGGATTGAAATGTGAGTTCGTCGATGAGGGGGAATATGTGACCTGTCATTGGCAGCCTACCGGAAATTATCAGGGATTTTTTCATATCTTGCACGGCGGAATCCAGGCAACCTTGATGGATGAGATTGCCAGTTGGGCTATTTTTTCTCATGAAAGGACGGCCGGAGTGACAACGGAAATGAAAATCACATACCGGAGGCCTGTGAGGACAGATGGGGGTGAGATTTGGCTCAGGGCAAAAGTAACGGAGGTGCATAAACGCTTGGTGACGGCGCGGGTAGAATTATTTAATGAGAAGAATGAGCTGGCTGCGGAAGCGGATGTGGTGTATATGGTTTATCCGGAAGAGATAGCCCGGAAAAAATTGGACTGGCCTGGTGTTGAGGCATTTTATAACTCAGAGAAATAGAACAATTGGAATTCAGACATGAAATATAAGAATATAGTTTGGGATTGGAATGGTACCTTGCTCAATGATTTGGAAGTAGGAGTGACAACTTTGAACGATATGTTGGGGCGAAGGAAATTGCCTTTGTTGACTTGCCGGCAATATAAAGATAAGTTCGGATTTCCTGTCGCGGACTTTTATAGGGAAGTAGGATTTGACTTGAAACAGGAATCTTTGCATGATGTGTCGGTCGATTTTGTAGAGACTTATAACCGGTATGCAGAAAAATTAGAGTTGAATGAGCAGGTTTACGAGGTGTTGGAAACAATTCAGGGAGCAAAGATAAAGCAGTATGTTTTGTCCGCTTTACGGGAAGATTTGTTGGAGCAGATGGTCCATGATTTTGATATTGCTGTCCGGTTTGACCGGGTTTGCGGGTCCGATAATATTTATGCGGAAGGAAAAATAGAACGGGGACTGCGAATGCTGGAAAAGTGTCCGGTTTGTTCTGCTGAAACCTTGATGGTGGGCGATACGGTTCATGATGCGGAGGTTGCCTGTGCTTTGGGATTTGATTGCATTTTATTTGCCGGAGGACATAACAGTGAATGGCGGTTGGCGGAAAAGGCTCCGGTTATTCATCAGATGAAAGAACTGCTTGAGAAGGTGATTCCATAGGTGTTTCCGGAATCAACCTTCTCAAGCAGATTACCATAGAGGCCATTGTTTATAGGGTGTATTGAAACAATTGAGCCAAGATGGTTTGGTATTCTTTTTCTATATCTAAGTAGTTTTGTATGCTTTCATAGAGCATATTGATTTCTACAAAATAATCCAGCATAGAGATTTGTCCGGCTTCCAATGCTTTGTTTAACAGGAGTTCGTTTTGTTGTGAGGATAGGGCTGTCTGATAGGCTTTTCGGGATATTTCCAATGCCTGAGCCTGCCCGTAGAGTTGCTGGAGTGTGATTTTTAAATTCAATGTATTGTCTTCCATATAGGCATTGGCATATTCGGCCTGTGCTTTGGCTTGCTTAACGGTGTTTTTGCTTTCCCATAAAGGAATGGACATGCCGATTTTAAAACCGTTCATTTTCTCTTCACTGCCTCCGTTGCGCCGATAGCCTATGTCAAACTTTGGCAGACTGAGTGCGCGGTTCACTTTTATTTCTTGTTCTGCGGTCCGGGATTCTTCGGCCAGGCTGTTTAGTTTCGGGTCTGCAGCAAGGTAGGCGGCTTCCAGTTGGGAAAATTCCGGAAGTGGTGGTAGAATGGGGAATATGGAGTCTGAAAATGAAATGACTACACCTCCGTTTAATTGCTGTAAAATATCCGACTGAGCTTGCAGATTGGCAGTATTGAGCCGGCTGGCATTTTCTGCATTGATTTTTTCTAACAGGATTTTGTTATATTCCAATTGGTTGGCATCTCCTGATTCCAGACGTTTTTGGTATAGTTGAGTCAACAATGCGGTGTTTTTCAAACGACGTTCCAATAGTCGTTTTTGTTGCTGCAGATAAATGATTTCCAGACAGGTCTGTTGGGCTGCCAACAATATTTCCTGACGGGTTGAGGCATATTGCAAATCTGATACAGTGTTTTGGGACTTGATCAATTTGTTTCGGTGGATATAGGCGGAAGGAAAGTCGAAGGATTGGACAACTGCCAGTTCATTTGCGTTTTTTCCTCCTCCGTTTTTTGCCCAAAGCTGGTTTAGTTCTACCGTCGGATTAGCCAGGTTGTTATTGGTTCGGTTTTCTAATTGTCGGGCTTGTTTTAATTTTTGTCCGGCCTGGATAGTTTTGTTATGAAGTTCGATGCTGTTCAATACTTCGCTTACGGTGCTTTGGGCAAATAAACCGGCAGGAAGGCTGAAGCATAAAATAAGGATATAGAGATTTCTTTTCATAATATTTTAATGGACTAATGTATTTGTTTGTTTTGAATTTTGGTTTAAAAGGTAATACACAACGGGTACTACAAAACCGTTCAGGAGGGTGGAACTTAGTAATCCTCCCAGAATAACCTGGGCCATAGGGCTCTGAATTTCATTGCCGGGCAAGTCTCCTCCTATGGCTAAGGGTATGAGGGCTAATGCGGAGGTGAGAGCCGTCATCAGAATTGGATTCAGCCGGTCCTGTGAACCCTGGATGATACTTTCCCGGAGATTGAATCCTTGTTTGCGGAGGGTGTTGTAGTGTGCAACTAAAAGTATACCGTTGCGGGTTGCGATACCGAATAAAGAGATGAAGCCGATGATAGAAGGTATGCTGATGACTCCCGAGGTGAACCAAATGCTGATGACTCCTCCGATAATGGCGAGAGGAAGATTCAGCATGATAATACCGGAAAGCGAAAGGCTTCTGAATTCATGGTAAAGGATGAGGAATATCAGCAGGATGGAAATCAGGGACGTCAGAAAAAGAGTGCGGGAAGCGGCAGCTTCGCTTTCAAATTGTCCGCCATATTCGATGTGATATCCTTCCGGCAGGGAGATCCGGTCGGCGATAGTGGCTTGTATGTCATTTACAACTCCTTTCAGGTCGCGGCCGGCAACATTGGCTGATACCACTATTTTGCGTTGTACATTTTCCCGGCTGATGGTATTGGGACCGCTCAGAGGAAGAATTTCTGCTATGTAATGGAGGGGGATTTTACGTCCGTTAGCATCCAGGGTTAATTCTCCGACATGTTCCATCGTAGCTCTTTGACTGTCCTCTACTTTCACAGTCAGGTCGAAAACCTTTCCTCCTTCGTTAACTTGTGAGATAACTTTCCCTGCTAAAGCTACCTGGATGAATTCCGAGAACTGGGGGAGGGTTATGCCGTATTTAGCCAATATATCCCGTTTGGGAATGATTTGTAGCTGGGGACGTTCAATTTGTTGCTCTAAGGTTAAGTCTGCGATTCCGTCGATATTCTGTATCGTATTTTTGATTTCATTTCCGAGGTTGAAAAGTTTGTTTAAATCTGCTCCGAACAGTTTTATGGCTATGTTTGCCTTTGTACCGGAGAGCATGGCATCAATCCGGTGGGAGATGGGCTGGCCGATTTCAATGTTGGCTCCTTTTAATTGTCCTAATTGTTTGCGAACATCGGCCAGAAATTCGTCCCGGCTTCGTTCCTGCAACACAAAAGGAGCTTCGATTTCGGAAGTATTCACCCCCAGAGCATGTTCGTCCAGTTCGGCACGTCCTGTTTTTCTGGCCACAGTTTGAATTTCCGGAATGTTCATCAAAACTTTTTCGGCCAGCAATCCCATTTTATCCGATTCTTCCAGGGAAATTCCGGGCATTGTACTTACATTGATGGTAAGCGAACCTTCGTTGAAAGGAGGCAGGAAGCTTCTGCCTAATTGAAAAAGCAGGATTAAAGTTATGATGAGTAGTCCGCCGGCAGTTCCCAGGATTATTTTTTTGTGGTGGAGGGCCCATTGGAGGGACTTTTGGTATATCCTTTTTAAGCTTCTGGAGACATAGGGCTCTTTTTCGCTTTTTTGTAATGCTTTGGGGGTTGCCAGTAAATAGCTGCAAAGCACGGGAGTAAGTGTCAAGGCTATGATGGTAGAAGCGAATAACGCGACAATAAAGGCGATACCTAAGGGAATCAGCATGCGTCCTTCCATACCTGAAAGGAAAAATAACGGCAGAAAGCATGCGACGATAATCAAGGTAGAGTTCAGGATGGGGGTGCGGACTTCTTTTGAACCTTCGAAGACGATTTTTAAAGTAGCTTCTTGTTCTGTTTTGGGCTTTAAGTGATTCTCCCGTAGCCGTTTATATACATTCTCCACATCCACAATGGCATCGTCCACCAATGACCCGATAGCAATGGCTAAACCTCCGAGACTCATGGTGTTAATGGTCAGCCCGAAAGCATGCAGAACGAGAATGGCCATCAACATGGATAAAGGTAAAGCGACTAATGAAATCAAGGTGGTCCGGAAATTCATGAGGAAGAAAAACAACACAATAACGACAAAAACAGCTCCTTCAAATAAAGCTTTTTGTATGTTATTGATGGAACTTGTGATGAAACGGGACTGCCTGAATATATCAGTGGAGACAGTAACATCCTGAGGCAGAGTTTTTTGCAATTCAGCGAGTGAAGCGTCTAATTTGTCCGTTAATTCCAGCGTATTGGTGCCGGGTTGTTTGGTTACGGTGATGAGGACTGCCGGCTGACCTTTTTCCGAGGCCAGACCTAATTTCGGAGTTTTGGCGCCTATACGGACTTCGGCAATATCAGCTATGGTGACAGGCAGATCATTCGTGGTTTTTATCACTGCTTTTCCCAATTCTTCCGGATGGGTTGTTGCCAGAGTGCCTTGAACGATATATTCGTTTCCATATTCATAAAGGATACCCCCTGTGGCATTTTGGTTCATATTTTCTACTACCGGAAGAATTTCGTCCAGACTAATGTTGTAGTGTTTCATCCGGATAGGGTCAAGAAGAATCTGATATTCTTTAATATCCCCACCAATAACGGCAACCTGAGCGACACCTCCGGTAGACAGGAGGCGGGGGCGTATGGTCCAGTCTGCAATGGTCCTGAGGTCCTGTAAAGAGGTTGTTTCGGCTGTCAGTCCGATAATCATCATTTCTCCCAGAATGGAAGACTGAGGGCCTAAGGTAGGGCGTCCCGCATTCGTGGGCAACGCATCTCCAAGGGTAGACAGTTTTTCAGATACGATTTGCCGGGCTGTATAGATGTTTGTTCCCCATTCAAATTCAACCCATACTACCGAGAAACCGGTGGTGGAGGAGGAACGGACCCGCCTGACATCTGTGGCCCCATTAACGGCTGTTTCTATGGGGAAAGTAACGAGGCGCTCCACTTCTTCCGGTGCCATTCCCTGGGCTTCTGTCATGACAACTACTGTGGGAGCATTCAGGTCCGGAAAAACATCAACCTCCATTTCATGGGCAGTAATACTTCCCCATATGAGTAGGGCGATGGCTGCTATCATGACCAATAGGCGGTTGTGTAGCGAATATTGTATGATTTTATTTAGCATAATGATGTATTCTTATAATTTCGAACAGATGATTTTAATGGGGTAGCTTTGAAGTAATATTGCTGAAATCTTGATTTAGTGTTCGTGGTTATGTCCCGGAATTGTTCCGGATGAGGCAGCCATTTTCACTTGGTAGGCACCACGGGTAACTACCCGCTCGCCGGGTTTCAATCCTTTCAATATTTGTACTTCCTTTCCGTCATTGACCCCGATTTCTACTTCTTGTTTCTGAAAACCTTCTTCATCCAATTGTTTGTAGACATAAAAATATCCCATTTCATTGGTTAAAGCACTCAGGGGGATATGGATGACATTTTCCATCGGAGAAGAAATAAGATAAATTTCGACAAAAGCACCGGGAATGATTTCTCCCCGATTGTCAAATTCGAAGGTCACCGGAATATAGAAACTGTTGTTCTCGGCAGTTTTGCCGGCTGACAAAAGTTTGCCGGCTAAATCGGACAAGCGGTACGTTTGGTTGTCGTAAGGAGTCCGGAAGTTTGCACTTTGGATACGATTCAGAGAACCGTAGTGTTTTTCGGATACATCGGCCCGCAAAATCAACCGTTTATTTTGGGAGATAGTAGCTACAGTCTGACCTGCAGTGACATACTCTCCGTCTTTTATAGCAATGTTTTTAATATATCCGGTTAAGGGGCTGGTTAGGCTTATTCCCTGAGAGGAGTGTTTGTCGGAAATGGCGTCATAAGCAATTCTGGCATTCTGGTAGTTCAGGCGGATTTCTTCAAATTCTTTCTGAGAAATGATTTTGTCTGCCACCAGTTTTTGTGCCCGTTCGTATTCTGCGGTTGTTTTTTCATAGTTGGCAGAAATCCGGGAATAGTAATCTCCTTCGCTGATGTTTTTGGAGGCAATGTGAAATAAGATTTGCCCTTTATGGACGGCACTGCCTGCCGTAAGTTTATGGTTGGCAAAGGAGATGATACCATTATTGGTCGCGACGAGCGCAGATTCATCTCCCGGTGCCGGAAGTATTTGACCACTGGTTTTTATGACCTGGTGGAAAACACCCGGTTGTATTTCTTCTACTTTAAAATCGGTTTGTGCTGCCTGTTTTTTTGTAAAGATAATTTCATCCCCGTGTCCGGCATTTTCATTTTCGTGGTTGTGACCTTCATGATTTTCTGTGATTTTATCTGAATGGTCATGAGTGGATGCGTTTTTACAGCCGTATAAAAATAGAACGGGCAAAATAATAAATATAATAAATGATTTCATGGTGGTGCATATTTGTAATGTTAATTTCAGAAATCCGATGAGTCAGGCATGTGCAAGTGACGGTACATGCTATGGACTGTATGGTTTGCTGACAGAAAATGATAGGGGGTCATTCACTTAACCCCGATATGGAGGGGCTCTGCCGGAAAAATCAAAAATAAAACAGGTCGCATGGAGTTTTTCCCGGTAGAAGCCGGAAAAAAGGAGTTTATTTTCGGCTTCTGATGAAAGAAAATTCAGTAGATCCGAAAGGACAAAGAAAGTTTCTATAAAATATTTTCCTTCATCCAAAGAATGGGATGAAGATGAATTCCGGATAGGCTGGGTTTGGAAAAGATTTCTGCCGCAACTGTGGTGTGTGTCTGGAATATTTTTCTCGGGGGTATGTCCCGGTATCGGAGCTCCGGACTCACAGTGTGTTGCTTCAAAACAGATATAATCTCCGTGGTGATGATGAGGTATTACAGCAAAAGCAAGCATGATGATGCTTGCGAAAGAAATAAAAAATATTGCTGTAAAGTTTTTTAAATTCATCTGCCGGATTTGATAAACAAATATAACTTTTTTATGGAGCAGCGCAAAGGTTTTCGTTTATTTTAATAAAAAATTCATATTTGTTTCATTCGCTTTTAACGAAAGGGGGAGGCGGTATTATTTTTTGTGGATTTCAAGAAAGCCTTGAATCATCATTTCTGCTGTGGATGGGTTGGTAGCAATGGGAACATTGTGTACATCGCAAACCCGCATCAGCATTTGTACGTCCGGTTCATGGGGATGTTTTCCCAGAGGGTCACGAAAGAAAATAACCATAGATACTTTATGTTCTGCGACCAGTGCGGCAATTTGTGCATCTCCCCCTAATGGCCCGGATAATAAACGCTCTACTTCTAATCCTGCATCTTGTGCATGTTTGCCGGTAGTTCCTGTTGCTACGATTTCTGTGCCTACAGATTTCAGAAAGTCCATGTGCTTGTTGAGAAAGGCAACCATTTCTGCTTTTTTCCCGTCATGGGCAATAACTGCAATTTTCATGGTAGTATTCAATTTTATTGGTTTGTTTTACGAAATTACACATTTTATTGTTGATATGAAGGATGAGCATAAAAATATTTACGTACTCGATTGCGGGAAAGACAGATACCTGTTAACTACCTAAAATAATTTGCCGGCTGCTGTTCCGATAATTGAATCGGTATCGTTGAAGAACTCTTTGTATAGAACTTTGTCCTGCTCACCCAATATTTGGGGGGCAAGGGGTTCAGGAATGACATAATATCTTCGGAGATGGTTATCAAGGGGGCGGTAGACATAATGGCTCAGATACCGCATCTGATAACGGGTGCGTCCATATATCCTTTTTAAGGTTAATTCTACGCTGATTCCGCCATTGGTGTGGCGTTTACTTTGGTTAGATACGAAATTACCGAGTGAGTAAACCGTAATACCGGTGGTGTCTTGGCCGCTTATGACATATTCCAGAGGTTGTACGACGTGGGGGTGTGAGCCGATGACGATGTCAACTCCCTGAGAATGTAGCCAATGGGCCAGCCGTTTTTGTGCCTGAGTGGGGGAGGTTTGATATTCAATGCCCCAATGTACAACGGCGATGATGTTGGTTGCTGAGTCCACTATGGCTTTGTTGATGTGTCTGAGCATGGTCAGAGTATCAATCATGGACACGACCTGGCCTTGGGTAACAGGGATTCCATTGGTTCCGTAAGTATAGCTAAGCAAAGCGATTTTAAAGGGATAATGCCGAATGTATAAAGGTGTTTGGGTGACCCATGAGATACTGTCGGTAAAAGTACCGGTGTGGGGGAGGTTCAAAGAATCCAGATAGTAGAGTGTTTGTTTTATGCCTTGAGCTCCTTTGTCACAACTATGATTGTTGTTGGTGGTCAGGATATTTACGCCGCTTTCTTTCAGGTCTCGTGCCAATTGCCAGGGGGCGCAAAACTGGGGATAGCCACTGAAGTTACGGTTAGAAAGGGTTGTTTCGAGGTTGGCAAAAACATAGTCTGCTTTTTTCCAGTAGGGACTGATGTATTGGAAACACGGCAGATAATTATAATCTTTTCGTAAGGTATCCCAGGCTCCTTTGATTTGAGGGGCATGTTGCATGACATCCCCTGTAAAAAAGAGAGTGAGGTCTTCCGAGGTAGTATTCCGGTCCGGATGAATCCAGGGCTGGCTGTATGTCGGATAAAACAGGAAACAAAATCCCAAGAAAAAGAGTAGCTTCATACGTGATAAATAAAAAGAGACAAAAACAGAAAATGGATTTCAGTCTTTGTCTCTATTACAGTAGTTTTGTCTGACTTATTTTTTCAAAACAAATTTAAAATCAGCTTCGGTGGGTGGGGTACATTGTCCCCCTGTACAAGCCATAAATTCAATGAAACCTACGAGATTGGCTTCCGGTTTGGTTACCTTTACCCGTTGTACGAAAGTCACTGAATTGGTGAAAAAACGCAGCTCCATGTCAAAAGCCTGGCTATGCTCGGTTTTTGGGGTGCTGGTTGCTTTGAAGTTTCCAACCAGTTCGATTCCGGAAGTTTCATCTTCATCGAGATTAAAACTGGTTGAAAGAGGACCTCCTTCCGGCAACTTCGTGTCATAAAGGTGCCAGGTGGCATCAATGGTTGCTTTGCATTCAATATCGTAAATGCCTTCACTGATTTGTTTGGTGTTAAATTGCCATTTCACCGGTTTTAAGATCTGGGCAGTTACAGTGGTGGTGAAAACTGCCGCTAACATCAATATTGCAAATCTTTTTTTCATTTCTGATTTCTTTAGTAATTACTTTATATTTAGACAAAGTAAAGAAATAAAATGCTAACCTTTATATCAAACAGGTGTTAAAAGTTACTTAATGAATAATTAAAGTGTTTTTTTCACTTCTACTTCCTGATAACCTTCAACAATATCGCCTACTGCGATGTCGTTGTAATTTTCGATATTCAGACCGCATTCGAATCCTTTGGCAACTTCTTTTACATCATCCTTAAAACGTTTTAAGGAACCGAGAGCTCCGGTATAGATGACAATGCCGTCCCG
The DNA here is from genome assembly GCF_009935865.1 of Odoribacter sp. Z80. Classification (GTDB taxonomy): domain Bacteria; phylum Bacteroidota; class Bacteroidia; order Bacteroidales; family Marinifilaceae; genus Odoribacter. Next base: position 54,438 of record NZ_QWEL01000002.1, on the reverse strand, counting down.
AATGACACGTACTTTTGCCGTACGGTTGATTTTTCCGTCCCGGACGATACAACCTGCGATAGTGCCTACTTTGGAAATCCTGAATGTTTCCAGTACTTCTACTGTACCAATAATTTCTTCTTTGATTTCCGGAGAAAGCATTCCTTCCATGGCTGATTTTAATTCTTCTATTGCCTGGTAGATGACAGAGTAAAGCCGGATGTCGATCTGTTCTTTTTCTGCTAATTTACGGGCGCTCATAGAAGGACGTACCTGGAAACCGACAATAATGGCGTTGGAAGCTGCGGCCAGCAATACATCGCCTTCCGTAATCTGTCCGACGGCTTTATGAATAATGTTTACCTGGATTTCATCTGTCGACATTTTGATCAGAGAATCGGACAATGCTTCGATAGAACCGTCTACGTCACCTTTCACGATGATATTTAGCTCCTGGAAGTTACCGATTGCAATACGGCGTCCGATTTCGTCCAGGGTAATGTGTTTCTGGGTACGCAGGCCTTGTTCTCTCTGTAATTGTTCCCGTTTGTTGGCCAATTGTCTGGCTTCCTTATCATCGGCCATGACATTGAATTTATCTCCGGCCTGAGGAGCTCCGTTGAGTCCCAAAATCAAAGTTGGTTCTGATGGACCTGCTTTTTCTATTTTTTCGCCTCTTTCGTTAAACATTGCTTTGATATGCCCGAAATACTGGCCTGCCAATACGATGTCTCCGGTTTTTAGGGTTCCGGATTGTACCAGTATGGTGGCAACATAACCACGTCCTTTGTCGAGAGAGGATTCTATGATAGATCCTGTCGCTTTTTTGTGCGGATTCGCTTTCAAATCCAGCAATTCGGCTTCCAGCAGGACTTTTTCCAAAAGCTCTTCAATATGAAGTCCTTTTTTGGCTGCTATTTCCTGGCATTGGTATTTACCGCCCCATTCTTCTACCAGATAGTTCATATTGGCCAGTTCCTCGCGGATTTTATCCGGATTGGCACCTGGTTTGTCGATTTTATTAATGGCAAATACAATGGGAACTCCGGCGGCACTTGCGTGGTTGATGGCCTCAATGGTTTGGGGCATGACGCTGTCATCCGCTGCTACAATGATAATGGCAATGTCTGTTACCTGAGCTCCACGGGCCCGCATGGCTGTAAAAGCTTCATGTCCCGGAGTATCCAGGAAAGTGATGGCCCGGCCATCGGCTAACTTCACATTATAAGCACCGATATGCTGGGTGATTCCTCCCGCTTCTCCTGCAATTACATTGGTTTTGCGAATGCTGTCCAACAGAGAGGTTTTACCGTGGTCAACATGTCCCATCACCGTTACGATGGGAGGACGCGGCAGCATGTTTTCTTCTGAATCATCTTCTTCCTCTTCGATGGCTTCTTGTATTTCCACACTGACGAATTCTACGGAATATCCGAATTCATCAGCCACGATATTGATGGTCTCTGCGTCCAGACGTTGGTTGATGGAAACGAACAATCCCAGGGACATACATGCCGAGATGACCTCTGTAACACTGATGTTCATCATGGTCGCTAACTCTGCCACAGTAACAAACTCAGTGAGTTTGAGAATGCTTTTTTCTTTTTCTTCCTGTTCTATTTCGGCTTGTAGCTTTTGTTGGGCAGCATCCCGTTTGTCCCGGCGGTGTTTTGCTGTTTGGGATTTTCCCTTGCTTCCTAAACGGGCAAACGTATCTTTAATTTGTTTGTCTATATCTTCTTCGGAAATTTCGGTTTTTTCGTTTTTCTTTTTCTTTAATTTCTTCAGTTTTCTCTTGTTTTCTTCAATTTTTGCGTTTTTATTGGGAGAGGGCAGTGGTTCTAACTGAACTTTTTCATCCTGACGGTGGATTCTTTTTCTTTTTTTCCGGATATCTGAGTCTTCCTCTCCTGCTATCTCGGACATATCCTGTGATATTGTATTTTCCGAGGTGGCAATAGGCTTGTTGCTTTTGCGGAGTTCTTTCCGGTCGCGTTCTTTTTCCTGCTTGCTTTTTTTAGGAGGTCGGGTCCGTTGATTGATGGCATCCAAATCAATGGTTCCGACAACCTTTACGTCTTTTAAAGCCGGCTGGGCTAATTTAAAAGGCGTACCGGGTTCTTGGGGTTCTTCCTTTACTTCAGGAATTTCCTCTTTCGTTTCTGATGCGGGCGTCTGAACTTCCGGCATTTCTTCTGGTTCTGAAGCCTGTTCGGTATTTTCCGTTATTTCAGGGGTCTCCGTAACAGAGGTTTTGTGGTCTAAATCAATATGATCCACTATTTTCAGTTTACTTTCCAATTTGACTTCATCCTTTATCGAGATGAAATCATCTTCAGATTTTTGTGTTTCTGTTTCCGTAGAGACGTTGCCTGCTTCATCCAATGTAACGGTCTCTTTTTTCTTTCGACTATTTTTTAAATCAACCAAAGAAGATTCTTTCTTCACTAAACTGTCGGATGAAAATTCCTTAGCCACTAACGCATAATCTTCGTCGGTTAATTTGGCATTGGGGTCTGAGGATATTTTAATCCCCTTGCTATGCAGGAATTCTACAATAGTAGAAAGTCCTACATTAAATTCTCGGGCTATTTTACTTAATCTAACTGCCATATTGTTCAATTGTAGATTTTAGATTTACGATTCAAAAATTTCATCTCTGTTCATTCCGCTGCTATCGTAAACCGTAAATCAAAAATTACTTCTTCGTTAATCTTCAAATTCTGCTTTTAAAATGCTGAGTACTTCCCTGATGGTTTCTATCTCCAGGTCTGTACGGCTTTCCAGTTCTTCTTCACTTAGTTCTAAAACGCTTTTCGCCGTATCACAACCCACACGTTTCAGTTCGTCAATGACCCATCCTTCAATTTCATCAGAGAATTCGTCCAAATTCACATCTTCTTCCTGGGTTTGGTCTAATTCCCGGTATACGTCAATTTCGTAACCGGTAAGCTGACTGGCCAGCTTGATATTGAGGCCGCCTTTACCGATCGCCAGAGAGACTTCTTCTGGATCCAGGTAAACATTGGCTTTTTTGTTTGCTTCGTCAATTTCTATGTTTTTTATTTTAGCCGGATTTAAGGCCCGGGTAATGTATAACTGTAGATTATTCGTATAGTTAATGACGTCTATATTTTCATTTCTCAGTTCCCGGACTATACCATGAATGCGCGAACCTTTCATCCCGACACAGGCACCTACCGGGTCTATGCGGTCATCATAAGATTCGACAGCAACTTTCGCTCTTTCTCCGGGCACGCGGACAACATTTTTGATGGTGATTAATCCGTCGAATATTTCAGGAACTTCATTTTCAAAAAGTCTTTCCAGAAAGACCGGAGAAGTACGGGAAAGAATGATATAGGGATTAGCGTTCCTCATTTCCACCCGGATGACAACCGCTTTAATGGAATCTCCTTTTTTGAAGAAATCGGTCGGGATCTGTTCCTGTTTCGGTAAAATCAATTCATTCCCATCATCATCCAGCACCAGCATTTCTTTTTTCCAGACCTGGTAAACTTCTCCTAAGATGATTTGACCGACTTTATCTTTATATTTGGTATAGATATTGTCCTTTTCCAGTTCGAGAATACGGGCCGACAGATTTTGGCGCAAAGCCAGTACAGAGCGGCGACCGAAATCTTTAAATTTCACTTCGTCGGTAACTTCTTCTCCTATTTCGTAGTCTTCATCGATTTTTTTCGCTTCACTGATGGTGATTTCGGTGTTGGGATTTTCCAGTTTGTTGTCTTCTACGACAGTCCGGTTTCTCCAAATCTCAAGGTCACCTTTATCTATATTGATGATGATGTCGAAATTTTCGTCTGTTCCGTATTTCTTTAACAACATATTTCTGAAAATGTCTTCCAGTACTCTCATTAATGTTGCCCTGTCTATATTTTTAAATTCTTTGAATTCAGCGAATGAATCGATCAGATTGATGTTTTCCATTTTGATGTTGAACTTTTATTATGTGATTATTGTATTTAGACTGACTTTAAAAGACGACAATGTCTTTTATTTCTTTTATTTCTTTCCGTGGAATTTGTTTTTCGGTTTTTATCAATTGTTTTTTCTTGCTTCCTTCTATCGTTTTCTTTTCTTCATATTCGATGGTTATGTTTTCGTCATCATAAGCCTTCAACGTGCCCGTGAGTGTCGTGTTATCGTTCGTTTTGACTTCAACAAGTTTATTCAGATTCTTTTGGAATTGTCCTTCCACTTTAAACGGGTATCCGATTCCGGCACTACAAACCGTTAGTTCAAAGTCTTCTTCGTCCCGGTTCAGGTGTTTTTCTATTTCACGGCTGATGTCTATGCAAGTTTGAATGTTTACCCCCGAAAGTGAATCTATAAGAATCTCTATTACATTGTTTTTAGAGAGGTTGAGGTCCACCAGGAATAATCCTTTGGACGTCAGGATGGGCAGGGCAATGTCTTTGATGGTTTCGCTTTTCATAAATCGGTTTGATTTTTTTTCGGTAACAAAGAAGAGGGGACCTCACTGTCCCCTCTTCTTAGCTGTTCGCTAAATCGCGACAAATATAGGATTAATTATTGAATTATAAAATATTGAGTGCCATTTTCTTTTGATTTTATGAAATACCCGAAAAAATAGAAAAACGAAGATTGGGAGTGGTGATAATGAACGGATCGGTAGTATTCTGCTGTGTAGTAGACAGATATGTAAAAAATAGAGTTTCCGCGACATAGTTAATTTTGAAACATATCCGCAATATCTTTATGAGTTACAAATAAAATTTGTAGATTTGCGAAAATTTTAAAATCATGGAATTTAAGGCAAAAGATATTGCAGCGTTGCTAAAAGGTGTGGTGGAAGGTGACGGTGAAGTGCTCATTTCCAATGTTTCTAAAATAGAAGAAGGAAAACCTAATACCTTAGCTTTTTTGGCTAATCCCAAATATGAACATTACATTTATAGTACGGCGGCTTCTGTCGTGTTGGTGAATCAGGATTTCTGTCCGTCGAGGGAGGTGCCCTGCACTTTGATTCGGGTGCCGTCTGCTTATGATGCTATTGCTTCGCTACTCTGTATGTATGAAGAGATGATGCGTCCCAAACCTCAGGGAATAGAGCAGCCTTCTTTTATCTCAGAAGGAGTTGCTTTGGGGGAATCGGTTTATGTGGGGGCCTTTGCTTATATCGGAAAAGGGGCAAAAATCGGTAACCGGGTAAAAATATATCCTCACGCTTATATCGGGGAGGGTGTCGTGATAGGAGACGATACGGTGATCTATGCCGGTGTAAAAATATATTACGGATGTGTTATCGGAAGCCATTGTACCGTTCATGCAGGGACGGTTATCGGTGCTGATGGTTTTGGTTTTGCTCCTGCGGGAGAGGACTATAAAAAAGTGGCTCAGATTGGAAATGTGGTGCTGGAAGATTATGTTGAAGTGGGGGCTAATGCCTGTATAGACCGGGCTACGATGGGTTCAACCCGGATAAAGAAAGGGGTGAAGTTGGATAATTTGGTGCAGATTGCCCATAATGTGGTAGTCGGGGAAAATACGGTAATGGCTGCTCAGTGTGGTATTGCCGGAACGACTAAAGTGGGGGCACATTGTATGTTTGGCGGACAGGTGGGGGTTGCTGGCCATTTGAAAATAGAAGACCGCACTATGCTGGCTGCCCAAACCGGAGTTACAAATGACGTAGCTGCGGGTTCTGTGTTTATGGGAGCTCCTGCCTTTGATGCGGCAAAGTATCGGAAGTGTTATGTCTTGTTCCGGAAATTGCCGGAATTGTACGGACAGCTTCGGGATCTGGAAAAAGAAATACAAACATTAAAGTTAAAACAATAATGTCAGTAAAACAGACAACATTAAAAGGAGAATTTTCCGTTAAAGGGAAAGGTTTACATACCGGAAAAGAAGTGGAAGCTGTCTTTAAACCGGCGGACGAAAATACAGGCTATCGGATTGTCAGAACCGATTTGGAGGGGGCACCTGAAATCCCGGCATTGGCTAAGTATGTGGAATTTGCTGATCGGGCCAGTTGTTTGCAGAAAGAAGATGTGAAGATTTTTACGCTGGAACATGCGATGGCTGCTTTATATGGTTGCGGAATTGACAACTGCCTGATTGAATTGAGCGGAGAGGAATTTCCTATTTTGGACGGGAGTGCTCGGTTTTATGTTGAGGGTATTGAAAAAGTAGGTATTGAAGAACAGCAGGCTGAGCGTCGTTTCTTTACAGTAAAAAAGAAGATAGAGTTTTATAATGAGGAAACCAATACTCGTATTACTTTGTTGCCGGATGAGGATTATAGTATTCATACTGTTGTTGCTTACGATTCGCCTTATTTGAGTTTACAGTATGCGTCTTATTCTGCTTCTGAAACGAATTTCAGTAAGGAAATAGCTCCTTGCCGTACTTTTGTTTTTCTGCATGAAGTAGAAGCTTTACTGGCGCATAATTTGATTAAAGGCGGGGATTTAAGCAATGCCATTGTTATCGTAGACCGTAAAATGGATCAGGAAGGGATTGACCGCCTGGCAAAATTATTTGGCTATGAAAATGTACAGGTGAAAGAAGGGGTGTTAAATAACCTGGAGCTCTACTTCAAAAATGAGCCTGCCCGTCATAAATTGCTTGATGTTATGGGTGATTTGGCTTTGTGCGGCCGCTTTATAAAAGGACGGGTGATTGCTGAACGTCCCGGTCATAAGGCGAATGCTTCCATGGCTAAGATGATGTATAAAGAGATCCTGGCAGAAGAGAAAGATGATGCTTATCCTTTCGATGTGGACATTAATGCAGAGCCTTTAATGGATATCAATAAAATCCGGACTTTATTGCCACACCGGCCTCCGTTTTTATTGGTGGATAAGATTTTCAAGGTGACTGATAATATGGTGGTCGGATGTAAAAATGTGACCATGAATGAACCTCATTTTGTGGGGCATTTCCCTGAAGAACCGGTCATGCCGGGAGTGTTGATTGTGGAAGCGATGTCCCAGTGTGGGGGAATTCTCGTATTAAGTGGTGTGCCTGACCCTGAAAATTATTCAACTTATTTCATGAAAATAGATGCGGTGAAATTCCGTAATAAAGTAGTGCCTGGCGATACGTTGGTGTTTAAGTTGATTACTACGGCTCCGATAAAGCGAGGGGTTGTGCAAATGAAAGGATATGCTTTCGTGGGGAAAAAGCTGGTGTGTGAAGGAGAATTTATGGCTCAGGTAGCAAAAACCAAAAACTTATAATTATATTTGCGGACTGAATGATTCAGATAAATATAGTATTCATTAAATAATAAACGAATGAAACAACCGTTAGCATATGTTCATCCGGAAGCTCAGGTTGCTGATAATGTGGTGATAGAACCTTTTGTGACGATTGACAAAAATGTGGTAATAGAGGAGGGAACGCGGATCGGATCGAATGTAACAATTCTGGAAGGTGCACACATCGGTAAAAATTGTAAGATTTTTCCGGGAGCAGTTATTTCTGCTGTTCCTCAGGATTTGAAGTTCAGAGGTGAAAAAACTACTGTAAAAATTGGGGATAATACCACTATTCGTGAATGTGCAACAGTTAACCGGGGAACAGCAGCTCGCGGAATCACAGAGGTCGGGAGCAACTGTTTGATCATGGCTTACGTTCATGTTGCACATGACTGTAAAGTGGGTGACAATTGTATTATCGGTAATGCCTGTCAGTTGGCTGGAGAAGTTTTTGTGGATGATTATGCCATTTTTGGCGGAATGACTGCTGTGCATCAATTCTGTCATATAGGAAAACATGTGATGATACAGGGAGGTTCCCTGATTGGTAAGGACGTACCTCCGTATGTTAAAGCCGGACGTTTGCCGCTGTCTTATGCCGGAGTAAATTCCATTGGCTTGCGTCGTCGCGAATTTACGAATGAAAAGATTAATGAAATTCAGGATATTTATCGCATCCTTTTTCAATCTGGTCTGAATGTGTCGGATGCAATTGAGCGGATAGAAGCTGAAATGTCTGCATCGAAGGAAAGGGATGAAATCATTATGTTTGTCCGGAACAGTAAACGGGGAATCATGAAAGGATATATGGGATAATCTTTCTTCTTCTCCAGAAGAATAAAAAAGATGTATGAAAACAATTTCATACATCTTTTTTTTATTTACAGCAGGAGGTTTGTTCTTCCAATAAATGCTTTAGCAGGCTGTCGAATGGTCATAAAGGATAGCCGGAAACAGAGACTCTTTAGTTGTTCATCTTCTCTTTTTTGTTTTTAATTATTGATTTAATTATTTATTTTTGTCAAAATTGCCATACAAAACGAAAAGGTTTTGAATGTAAAGTCTGTGTAAAATAGCGTTTCCGGCGTATAACAACTTGGTCTTATGCATATAGAAAGATTAGCAGGAACAGAGAGTCGTCTGTATCAATTGGTCGCTCCATTAGTTATGAAAACCAGTGTGTTGAGGCAAAATAATAATTACCCTTTTCGCACATCTGCTAATCACGTTTGGTTTGTTGCTTTGGAAGAGGAGAAGGTGCTGGGGTTTATTCCGGTTGAGGTGAAAGAGAAGGGTGCTGTTGTTAATAATTATTATGTGGTAGGGGATGATGGCTTTGTGTTGGCTTCTATACTGCAAGAGGTCATTAAAATTTATGGCATGGGATATAAGTTGCAGTCTGTTACTCACACTCGTCATATTCCTGTTTTTCAGGAAAATGATTTTGCTGTAATCAGAACATGGAAACTCTATGTGAAAATGGAATACCGAGGAAGAAGTCTTTGAATGTCTACGAACAGGCACAAATCCGTTTGGAAAAAATATTCAATACTTTTGACAATGTTTATGTTTCTTTTTCCGGGGGGAAAGATAGTGGTATGCTTTTGCATTTGTGTATCGATTATATCCGTAAGCATTGTCCTGGGCGGAAATTGGGGGTTTTTCACATGGATTATGAGGTACAGTATGGAGAAACGATTCGTTATGTCGACCAGGTGCTTGCTTCCAATTCGGATGTTCTGGAGGTATACCGGGTATGTGTTCCTTTTAAGGTATCTACCTGTACTTCGATGTTTGAAAGGTTCTGGAGACCTTGGGATGAAGAAAAAAAAGAGTGTTGGGTACGCAATATGCCTGACGGCTGTTATACCCGGAAAGATTTTTCTTTTTTTGGCCGGCGCATGTGGGATTATGAATTTCAATGGCGGTTTGCCCGTTGGTTGCATTTGCGGAAAAAGGCCAAGCGTACTTGCTGCCTTGTAGGAATACGGACCCAGGAAAGTCTTTGCCGTTGGCATTCGCTTCATCGTCAGGAATTGCATCGTTTCAGAGGATTAAAATGGATCAGGCAGATTGCTGTGGGAGTATATAATGCTTATCCTATTTATGACTGGAAGACAACGGATGTTTGGATAGCCAATGGTAAATTTTGTTGGCCTTATAATCCGATTTATGACCTTTACTATCGGGCGGGAGTACCTTTGGAGAAACAGAGGGTGGCCAGTCCTTTTATCTCGGAGGCTCAATCCAGCTTGAAGTTGTACAGGGCTATAGATCCTGAAATGTGGGGAAAGATGATAAATCGGATTAATGGGGTGAATTTTACGGCCATTTACGGAGGAACAACGGCTGTCGGGTGGCATAAAATGGTATTGCCTCCCGGTTTTACCTGGTATGGTTATTTACAATTCCTGCTGGGTACCTTGCCGGCGGAAACCCGGCTTAATTATCAGGAAAAACTGGATGTAAGTATTCGTTTCTGGCGGGAAAAGGGAGGTTGTTTGTCTGAGGCGACTATCGAAAAATTGAAAGAGGCCGGTGTTCAGTTTACCGTTGGGGAAAAAAGCAGTTATAAAACCAGTAAGAGACCGGTGAGGATGGAATACTTGGATGATATTCAGATTCCGGAGTTTCGTGAATTACCTACTTTCCGGCGTGTCTGTATTTGCATTTTAAAAAATGACCATACCTGTCGTTATATGGGATTTGCCCCTACTAAGAAAGAGAAAGCAAGAAGGGATATGATACTGGAGAAATACAGCTTTTTATTTTAATGTTATGAATGAGTATAAGAGTCCTGTTTATAAAGTGATAGCCGTACCTGTGGAAAAGGTGGTGGCCAATAATTATAATCCGAATGTGGTTGCACCTCCTGAGATGAAATTATTGGAGCTCTCGATATGGGAAGATGGTTATACTATGCCGTGTGTATGTTATTATATGGAGGACCAGGATTTGTATGAATTGGTGGACGGTTATCATCGCTATTGGGTCTTGAAGACTTCCAAACGTATTTTTGAGCGTGAAAAAGGATTGTTGCCGGTAACTGTTATTGAAAAGGATATTTCCAACCGGATGGCATCGACGATCCGGCATAACCGTGCCCGTGGCGTCCATAATATTGAGTTGATGAGTCATATCGTTTCGGAGTTGGTAAAGGCGGGAATGTCTGATCAGTGGATTAGAAAACACATCGGAATGGATAAAGATGAACTTTTACGTTTGAAGCAGATTTCCGGGTTGGCCGAGTTGTTTGCCGGACGTGATTTTAGCCTTTCGGATGAATAGGGATTTTGGGTATCAACCGGATAATATCGGAAATGAATCAGATAGAAAAGGAGTTTATCGAACAAATTAATCAGAAGCAGGCTGGTGTCTACCGGGACTTGTTCCGGATGTTTTATCGTTATCTGGTTCTGTATGCAATGAGGTATGTGCAGTTGCAGGAACCGGCAGAAGATATTGTTCAGGAGGTTTTTGTTGGTATATGGAAGGGAAACAGGGAGTATAATTCATTTTATGGTTTTCGGGCCTTTCTTTATGAATCGGTCAGAAATGGTTGTCTGAATTACCTGAAACATAAGAAACAGGAACAGCGTTATTGGGAGTATGTAAAAAGTATAGAGGGAGGAGGAGCGGCTGAAAATGAGAATTATGCGTTGATACGTGAAGAGGTTTACCGGCAGCTCTACCAGGTGATCGAGGAATTACCGGAGGGGTGTCGAAAAGTGTTTGAGCAGCACCTAGCCGGAAAAAAAAATGAAGAAATTGCTCAATTGTTCCAGATATCGGTCGGAACCGTGAAATCTCAAAAGAAAAAAGCCGTTCGTATACTTCGGGAACGGTTAGGAAACCTGTATTTATTAATGGTTTTGTAGAAAGTTTTATAAAATTTAAAAAAAATTATTCTTTCCGTACCCCTTTTTGAATTCTGTTTGTATTATATATACAAACAGAGAAAGTATGGAAAGTGATGAAATTATCCGGTTGATCCAATTGCGTCTGACGGGTGAATTAACGCCGGAGGAAAATAATGAACTGGAGTGTTGGGTTAGCGCGAGTGCCGTAAACCGGGATTTTTTGCATGCTGTTTTACAGGAAAAATTGCTTTCCCGGGAATATCCCCTTTACCATGGAATAGATGAAGAAAAGGCCATTCGGCGTTTTGAGGCGACTATTGGTAAGCATAAACGTAAATATATATCCTTTAAACATATTCTTCGGGCCGTTGCTGTTTTGGTATGGCCTCTGGTGATGGTTGTGGTGTGGCAATGGAAGGCGCCGCAACCGGAAAATTCTGTTACCGAAACGATAGTGCCGGGATCATCGAGGGCGGTATTGACATTGGCCGGAGGGGAGCAGGTGGAGTTGACGGGACAAACGGAGCAGGAAATCCTGGTTGCGCCGGAGATAGAAGTGAGGCAGAAGGCAGGAATGTTAGCCTACGATATGAAAGGAGGAGAGCGCACAGGAAGAGGGGGACAAAATGTTTTGGCAACAGGCCGGGGAGGAGAATATCGTCTGATATTGGCTGATGGAACGAGAGTATTTTTGAATGCGGCGACAATTCTTCGCTATCCGGTTGTCTTTGATGATGCGGTTCGCAGGGTGCAATTGGAAGGGGAGGCTTATTTTGAGGTGGCTAAAGATACGGGGCGTCCTTTTGTAGTTGAGACGCCTGGGATGGAAGTGAAGGTTTATGGAACCTCATTTAACATCAATACTTTACGTATAAATGAAATTCAGACGGTTTTAGTTGAAGGAAGCATTAGTATCTGTTCGGTTGCTGCTGGACGGGAATACCGGATGTGCCCCGGCCAGCTGGCACGTTGGGATAAAATCAGTAGTTCGGTGAAGTTACAAGAGGTGGATGTGTCGCTTTACACGGCCTGGAAGGAAGGTGTGTTCCGTTTCAGCCGGGAACGTCTGGAAGAAATCCTGGGTATATTGGCCAATTGGTATGATGTGAAGGTATTGTATCAGAATCAGGAAATTAAGGATTTGCATTTTTCCGGTTATATGGAGCGTTATGAGCGTATCGAAACCATTTTGAAGGCATTGGAGGAAGCTACCGGAGTACATTTCTCTGTCTGGGGAAAAACAATTACTGTATCTAAATAAAAAACGCAAGGTGTTGGAGCACCTTGCGCAGATAGATGTGCCTAAGCATATCATAATTTAAGTGTTATTAATAATTACAAATCTATGAAAAAAAATCGATCAGACCAGTGTTCGGTGTGTTGGCATTGGCAAAAGTTGTTGATGACGATGAAATTATTTGTAGTGTGCGTGTTGTTTTTTTCGTTGGGCTTGTCGGCCCGGACAATGGCGCAACAGGAACGGGTGACTCTGAATATGAAAAATGTGTCGTTTGAATCGCTTTTCAACGAAATTCAGCATCAAACAAAATTGTCTTTCCTTTTTAACCATGAATTGGTAGATCATTTAGGGAAAGTTTCTGTCAAAGCCAGCGAGGAGACTGTTGAAAAAGTGTTGAATTCGCTTTTTGATAAAACAGCTGTAACCTGGACTGTGCAGGGAAACATGATTGTAGTGAAGGAAAAAGCTGTGCAAACACCGCAACAGGCGGAAATGGTTAAAGTGTATGGAAAAGTATTGGATGAGAATGGAGTTCCATTGCCGGGAGCAACGATATTGCTAAAAGGTACAACTCTGGGTACATCGGCTGATGTGCATGGAATGTATAAGATGAATGTGCCGAAAGGGGAACATATTCTGGTATTTTCCATGATAGGAATGGGAAGTAAAGAAGTTGTTTTTCGGACGGGGCATGCTGTAGAAGCTGAAGTGAATGCAGTACTTACTCCTGTTGCCAGTGATATGGACGAAGTGGTTGTGACTGGTATCTTTAAAAAAGCGAAGGAGAGTTATACAGGAGCAGTGACTTCCGTGTCTAAAGAAGATTTGAAGATGTATAAGGGGCAAAATCTGCTGCAAACACTGAAAAACGTTGATGTGTCTATCAATATGGCCATGGACAACCTGAACGGAAGTAATCCGAATAATTTACCGCAAATCAATATCCGTGGTAATTCTTCTCTGCCGATGAGCGTAAAGGAATACAACCAGAGTGCCGACAATTCCGTGAATACTCCGTTGATTATTCTGGACGGTTTTGAAATTGCTTTGGAGCGTTTGATGGACTACAATGATGAGGAAATCGAATCCATCAACATTCTGAAAGATGCGGCAGCTACGGCTATTTACGGATCACGCGGCTCCAACGGCGTGATTGTAGTAGTGACGAAGCAGCCTGAAGTGGGTAAACTCCGGGTAAGTGCTGAGGTCGGAATGGACCTTGAAATACCGGACCTGACTTCTTACAATATGTTGAACGCTGCCGAGAAATTACAGTTGGAATGGGATTTGGGGTTATATAAGAGTGATTCTCCAAGTAATGATGTTTGGTTTAAGGAAGCTTATTCCAAGCGTTTGAGGGAAATTGCCGCCGGAACGGATACCGATTGGCTGGGCAAGCCTTTGCGGACAGGGGTAGGTTCTCATTATAACTTGCGTTTGGAAGGTGGTAGTGAAGAATTTCGCTGGAGTGCCACTGCCGGTTATAAAGATATCCGCGGAGCGATGAAGGATTCCCATAGAAAGGCGTTCAATGGTTCTTTGACGTTGATGTATAAGGTCAAAAATATTACTTTCAAGAATTATGCTTCTTATGGTGTGACCAAAAGCCAGGAAAGTAAGTATGGCAATTTCAGCGAGTACGTAAAACAACAGCCTTATAATGCACCCTATGATGAAAATGGCAAACTGATCCGGATGTTTGACGGTTTCCATGCTAATTATACAGGTTATCAGAATCCGCTGTATGATGCTACGCTGAATAGTTTCGATAAAGCGGACTACCGGACTTTGACCAACAATTTCTCGATTGAATGGCAACCTTTGACGGGTTTTATTGTTCGCGGACAAGTGGGAATCTCAGCCACTGACAATACGGCCGATAAATTTCTGCCTGCTGAGCATTCCAAATTTACGAATGATGAGTATTACCAATCGGGTGAAGGGTTCTTGCGGCGCGGTACTTACGATTATACTACCGGCAGGAGCAATACTTACAGCAGTAATGTTACCGTTTCATATTCCAGGACGTTTGCAGACAAGCATCAGGTATATGTAGGTGTAGACTATGCCTTAGAAGGAAAAAGCAGTTATGCTTATGACATTTCGGCGGAAGGTTTCACGGAAGAGAAAGTTAATTTTTTAGCGACAGCCCGGCAGTATGCCAAAGATGGAGGTCCTGCGGGAAGTCAGGCGAAATCCCGTCGTTTAGGACTTACAGGTAACGTGAATTACATTTACGATAACCGTTATTATGTGGATTTTTCAGCACGTGTGGACGGAAGTTCCACGTTCGGAAGCGAAAAGAAATATGCTCCGTTCTGGAGTGCCGGAATCGGTTGGAATTTGCATAATGAGCATTTCATGGAAGGATTTCTTGCCAATGTCCTCCGTTTGAAAGTTTCCTACGGACAAACCGGAATCCAGCAAGGATCCAATGGAGCCAATACGCTTTACAAATTTCTGACCGATAACTATTATATGAACTGGACCGGAGCAGAATTGCAGGGATTGGGCAATCCTTATCTGACCTGGCAGAAGACGGACGAATTTAACTTTGGTGTGGAATTCGGGCTTTGGAACAATCGATTCAAAGGAGAATTTAATGTTTACAGCAAGAAGACTAATAACCTGCTTTCTAACATGGATATGCCTCATTCAATGGGATTCTCGTCTTTCGTGGATAATGTCGGGGAGGTGAAGAACAATGGATGGGAAGCTTCCGCCAGTGTTTATGTGATGCGTGATGCAGAGCGGGACATCAACTGGATGGTCAGCGGACAATTGAGCTATAACAAAAATTATGTCTCTAAATTGTCGGAGGCCATAAAAAAACAGACTGAGTCTTATTTACAGGAAGATGTGGATGTGTCTAACCTTTTCTATGAAGGTCGTCCGCAGAACGGTATTTATGTGGTGCGTTCTTTGGGTATAGACCCCAGCAACGGAAAGGAAATCTATCTGGACAAAAATGGTAACCGTACCGACATCTGGAAAGCATCAGACAAAGTATATGTTGGGCAATCCGATCCGAGATACCGGGGTATTGCCAATACGATGTTTATGTGGAAAGGACTGACTTTTAATCTTTCAATGGGATTCCACTGGGGAGGTAAAGTATATAACCAGACCATCGTTGACCGGGTGGAAGTGGACCGAACTACACTGATGGCGCAGAATGTGGATGCACGGGCTTTGTATGAACGCTGGCAAAAACCCGGTGATGTGGTGGCATTCAAAGGATATAACGGGATAGAAACCCGGGCGACTTCCCGTTTTGTGATGAACGATAGGGTATTGGAATTGCAATCCGCCAGCATACAATGGAAATGGGACAATGATTGGGTAAGGAAAAACCTGCGTGCCACTTCCGTTACATTCGGTGTGAATATTTCTGATTTGTGGTATTGGTCCACCGTGAAGATGGAACGGGGTATCACTTATCCGTTTGCCCGTAATGTACAAGGAAGCATTAAATTCTTGTTTTGATAAACCGATTAAACTTGGAAGATATGAAGAAATATAGATTCATATTATTATATGTGATTTTGGGGTGTCTGTCCGTTTCGTGCAATGATTGGCTGGACGTGAATCCTGAAACGGAACAGAAAGAAAAAGAGCAATTCTCTTCTTACAGAGGATTCTGTACGGCCTTGACCGGATGTTACATGGCGATGGGAAATACGGATGCGTACGGACAAAAACTGACGATGAGCCATATCGAATCGTTGGCTGGTTTGTGGTATATCAAAGAAGAGTCCTACGGTGACCAATCGGCGGATTATTATTTAAAGGCACATGATTACGAGCAGGATGCGGCACGTAAAGCCATACAAGCCATTTACTCAAAACTGTTCAATATTATTGTACAGGCAAACAAAATCATTGCGAATGCGAAGACAAATGCAGGTGTATTTCCGGATGAGGCCACCCGGTCGGTGATTATGGGAGAGGCGTATGCCATCCGTGCCTATTGTCAGTTGGATGTGCTCCGCCTGTTCGGTGAGGTGCCTGGCGGAAACAGTGGAAAAGTCAGTCTGCCTTATTCTGAAGTCACGGCTTTCAACGACCAGAGTATGCGGTATGATTTCGACAGTTATACAGAAAAACTGCTGTCTGATTTGAAGCAAGCAGAAACTTTGCTGAAAGATAACGATCCTGTTTTCAGTCATACATTTGAGGAATTGAATAGTCCGGCTGACATAGAACTGGACGATACCTATATGGGATATCGCCAGTCCCGCTTGAATTATTGGGCGGTAAAGGCATTGCAGGCGCGGGCTTATCTTTACTTGGGACAGAAGGAGGAAGCATACATGACGGCAAAAGCGGTAATTGATGCTACTGATGCTGATGGGGAACCGGTGATGGAACTGACCGGCGATGAGGACCGCACGGCCGGTTATAATGCTTGTCCGAACGAATGTCTTTTCTACCTGAGCAAATATGACGTCAAGACGGTGGCCCAAATATTAATCGGGGGGGCTGATGTTGATGCCCGTGCCAATAATTTGTATACCACTTTGGATTGTTTGAATGAACTGTTTCCGAAAAACAAAGATTCAGATACCAGGTACACGACCGGATGGAACAAGAATCTGAAAAGTTATGGTCGTGCGGGATTTGCGGCCATTAAAAAGTATTGGTTTGCCGATGATGCCGAAGATTTGGCCTTGTATTATCAAATCATTCCGATGTTGCGTATGGCCGAAATGTATCTGATAGCTATAGAAACGACTACTGATGTGGAGGAGGCTAACAATTTGTATGCGGATTATCTGCTATACGGGTGTGGGGTGGCATTGGATGAGAATGCTTTTGATGTTCAGACTAAGCGGACAGACATTTTATTGCCGGAGTATCGTCGGGAATTCTTTGCCGAGGGACAAATGTTTTATGCCTACAAACGGACAGGTGCATCGGAAATGTTGTGGTGTGACGATGAAATCACCGATGAGGTATATGTGCTTTGGAATTGTGTAAACACGGAATTTAATCCTTAATCCATGAAACGTATTGTTATGAAACTTTCAAATTTATTATATGCAGGAGGATTGTTGTTACTGGCAACCGCTTGCGAAAAAGACCTCCCGAAATTTTCGGATGAAGAGTGTATGCTGACCTTTCATTATGGAGATGGCCTGACAACGGCTGGTGTGAAGGATGGAATGGGAAGCAGAAGCCATTCCTTTAAATTGAATTCTGCGGAAGGACAGATGAGAGATACTGTCTGGCTGAGGGTGAATACTATGGGTAAACTTTCTGCAGATAGCCGGCCGCTTGCTTTGATGCAGGTAGAGGATACGACGCAGGGGGTTGTCAATGCCGTTGCCGGCAAACACTACGTGGCTTTCGATGAGCCATCGCTGGCTGCATTGTACCAGGTCCCGGGCGATTCGGCGGCTGTGAAGGTGCCGGTAGTGGTACTTCGTGATGCATCGTTGGAAGCAGAGGGGGATGTTGTGTTGAAAATTACATTCAGGGACAATGGGTGGTTCAAGGCCGGCTATCCGGAGTTTGCAACCTACACGCTGACTATTTCTGATCGTCTCACGAAACCGGAAGCATGGGATAAGTTTTCTTTAAATTCTTATTTCGGTACTTACGGACCGCAGAAACATGAATTAATGATAAAATGGACGGAGAAATCCTGGGATGATGAATATATCAGTACTCTTTTTTATGAATATTTTCAGGGGTATTTCGCTCCGAAAGATGAAGCTTACATTGCTTACCTGGGCCAATGGTTTGCAGAGCGTTTAGAAGAGGAAAATGAGGAACGTCTGGCAAATCCGGAAATTGGAAAAGTCTGGGAAGAAGAAGACGGTCCGGTGGATTTTACTCCGGTGGCGAATGGTTATTAATCGACTTAAAATAGAACGGATATGAAAAAATATATATGGCTTTTATGTTTATGTCTGATGGCATGTTTGAGCGGTTGTTTCGATGACGACAGCACAGTAGCGACAGAGGCGAACCGGGCACATGAGATTAAGGTGGAAGGCTTGCCTCAGGACACTTCGGCAGTGGCTTTTAGCTCAGTATTGGAACTTACTCCAGTGGTGGAAGGATTTGCAGATGATGAATTGTTGTTTAACTGGTATATTTATGGCGGACAGTTCGGGCAAAAAGGTGAGTACCGGAAAAATAAAATCTGGGAAGGGAAAAAGCTGGCTTACCCTGTCGAACTGAAAATTGGTAAGTATTCGGTTATCTGTGAGGCTACACACAAGGAAACGGGCTATTTTGGTTTGGTAGAGTTTTCTTTGGACGTGACTTCTGCCTTCTCCAATGGTTTCTATGCTTTGAAAGAAACGGCAGATGGCAACACTGAGTTGGATTTTTACAACTATCAGGAGAAAATAACACGTAATGATTTGTTGACCGAAAATTATGGCGCGCCGCTGAATGGAAAGCCGCGTAACATGAATCCGGTGTATAAAAAAATTCATATGGATTCGGAGACGGCAACTTCTACGTATGCTACCGGCATGTTTTTAGCATATGGGAAAAATAATTTTGCTGTGTACAATACGGTAGATATGTCGCTGATGTTTGACCGTAGCAGTTTGTTTTATGCTACGATGGAAGAAGATGAAATTCCTTATGCTATGGCAACGACAGGAGAGTATAACCACTATTTTTCCAATAAAGGAATTTGTTATGAAAGTGTTGGCGGTGGTTTTTTTGCCAGTGAGTATGCTACGGGCAAATTGGTTACGCCCGAAGGTTGCGGAGGCAGTACTTTTGTCCAGGCTTTTAACGGAAGGGAATTGTCTTATTGGAGTGAAAGTGAACATTGTCTGATGTGTACAGACGGACGTGAAATCGAATATAGAGATGGTTATGCCGGAGTACGCGTTCCTTTTGAGAAGGCTGAGGCAGTTGCTACCGGCTGGAATTGGAATTCAGGGGATAATGCTGTCTGGTATCTGTTCGATGTGAAGGGGGACGGACGTTATTTGGTAATTCTGGAAAAGGAGACTATTTCCGAAGTCTGCCGGCTGGATGCCGAGAAACTTGCTTCGGCTGTTGTCATTGCCGGTAAGGGGTTGAGAGGAAGTTTTATTTATTCGGTGAAGGACAACCAATTGTATCGCTATAGTATGAAGGAAAAAGTGGAAACTGCTTTGTCGGTGGCTTCCCTGCCGGCCGGAACGGTTACTTATATGGCTAATCTTTTTTATGAAACAGCTTTTGACTATTTGGTGATAGGAGTTCAGAATGGAGGAAAATACACCGTAGCGATGTATGAAATGCAGGGGGGGCAGCCTTTCGGAGAACCGAAGCATACATTTGAAGGAACAGGAATTTTGAAAAAGTTATGCTATGCCATTCCCATGTCGGATTATTCTCCAATGTCCCCTAATTTATATGCCTTTTTGTATGATTGGGCCTCTCCGACTTTTCCTTATTAATGAAGTTAGTTTAAACGATTAAATTTACGATAAGATGAAAAGAATAGCTTTATTTATATTATTGACCGTAATGGCCTTTCCTTTGGCGGCACAGATTAATTTCCGCGAAGGTGGTTTCAGTAAAGCGTTAGAGGCAGCTAAAGCTGAAAATAAATTGGTGTTTATGGATTGTTACACCAGTTGGTGTGGTCCTTGCAAACTGATGGCCTCCAAAGAATTTGTGCAAGAGAAAGCGGGCAATTATTTCAATCCCCGTTTCGTATCGGTGAAAATAGACATGGAGAAAGGGGAAGGTGTGGAATTGCGGAAAAAATATGATGTGAATGCTTATCCCACCTTACTTGTGTTGAATGCACTGGGGGAGTTGTTGTGTCGTCATGCCGGTTATCTGAGTGTGGATGAATTGATAGACTTTGCGGAGAATGGCGTGAAGGGAGGGGGGCTGACAGATATGCACAAACGCTATGCGGCAGGAGAACGCTCTTTGGAGTTTATCCGCGACTACCTGTCGTTGCTGGACGATGCTGCCATGTCGGGAACCGTGCGTACTGTAGCCGATGATTTCTTGAAAGATAAGGCGGATGCCGTATTTGCAGATACGAATGTATACCAGATGTTCCGTACCTATGCTACTCCGGATTATGCTGTGTTCCGTCCGGTATATGCCCGTAAGTCGGAATTAGTGAAACGTTACGGCGAGAAAGCCGGCCTGCATTTGGAGAAAGTGTGGGAGGCGGGAGCAAAGAAGTTTCTCAAACGGGAGGCTAAGAGAATCGTAGGATATGATGCTGCCGGTCTGGAAGCCTATTATGCTTTCATGAAAGAATGCGGAGTGCCGGAGGCCGATGGCATTCGTGCAGCGGCTTTGGTGGACGGCGCTGCCGGAGCGAAGGAATGGTCATTGCTTTTGGAAGCTTTGGTTACTTATAGCCATTTTAGCCGTATGATAGAGGACCAGGTATATTATGCGTGTAATTCTTTATTTTACGGGCAGGGTGCACAGGGATGGAAAAATTCCGGGGAACGCAAAAAGTTCGCTGCTCTCCTGAAAGAACGCGTCAAAGCGCTGAAAGGTAAAAAAGATACTTCCGGCAGGACAATGACGGCGAATGGTAAAACAATGCCTATTATGGAATATTACTGTCAGTCGTATGAAGAGATGCTGGAGGAAGTGAAGTAATCCGAAGGTCATAAAAAAAGAACCGCCTGATGTAAGTCAGGCGGTTTCTTTATTTATGTCGTTTTAGAGTTTCGGACCTGCCGTAACCAATGCTTTACCTGCTGCGTTTCCTTCAAATTTTTTGAAGTTTTTAATGAAACGTTCTGACAAATCCTTTGCTTTGGTTTCCCATTCGCTGACATTTGCATAAGTGTCGCGAGGATCCAGAATATTCGGATCTACTCCCGGCAAAGTTGTTGGTACTACGAAATTGAAGTATGGAATAGTTTTGGTCGGAGCTTTATCAATGGAGCCGTCCAGGATGGCGTCAATGATACCACGGGTGTCTTTAATGGAAATCCGTTTGCCTGTACCATTCCAACCGGTGTTTACCAAGTATGCTTTGGCTCCTGATTTTTCCATCTTCTTCACCAGTTCTTCTGCATATTTGGTTGGATGCAGTGACAAGAAAGCAGCTCCGAAGCAAGCAGAAAATGTAGGAGTCGGTTCAGTGATACCACGTTCCGTTCCGGCTAATTTAGCAGTAAATCCGGACAGGAAATAATATTTTGTCTGTTCTGCATCCAGGATAGATACCGGAGGCAATACGCCAAAGGCATCAGCAGACAGGAAAATCACCTGTTTTGCAGCCGGTCCTTTGGATACCGGTTTTACGATATTTTCAATGTGATAAATAGGATAAGAAACACGGGTGTTTTCGGTTACTGATTTATCGTTGAAGTCAATTTTACCCTTTGCATCAACTGTTACGTTTTCGAGAAGGGCGTCACGTCTGATGGCATTGTAAATATCCGGTTCGCTATCTTTGTCCAGATTGATAACTTTGGCATAGCAACCGCCTTCATAGTTAAATACTCCTTCATCGTCCCAACCGTGTTCGTCATCCCCAATCAACAAGCGTTTCGGATCGGTGGATAAAGTAGTTTTGCCGGTCCCGGACAAGCCGAAGAAAATAGCGGTATTTTTTCCTTCCCGGTCTGTATTTGCTGAACAGTGCATGGAAGCAATACCGCGTAATGGGTTCAGGTAGTTCATGATAGAGAAGATACCTTTTTTCATTTCGCCGCCATACCATGTATTCAGAATCACCTGCTCTTTGGTTTTCAGGTTAAATACAGTAGCCGTTTCAGAATTTAATCCCAATTCTTTATAGTTATCCACTTTTGCTTTTGCGGCATTGAAAGAAACGAAATCCGGCTCTCCGTAATTTGCCAATTCTTCTTCAGTCGGACGGATAAACATATTTTTTACAAAGTGTGCCTGCCAGGCTACTTCCATGATAAAACGAACTTTCAGTCGAGTTCCTTCGTTAGCTCCGCAGAAAGTATCTACGACATACAATTTCTTGCCAGATAATTCTTTTACAGCTTTGGCTTTCAGGTCTGCCCAAGCTTCTTCGGAACATGGTTTGTTATCGTTTTTGTATTCTTCAGAAGTCCACCATACGCTGTCTGCACTGGCTTCGTTCTTTACAAAGAATTTATCTTTCGGAGAACGACCTGTATAAATACCGGTCATTACATTTACTGCGCCCAATTCTGTCACCTGACCTTTTTCATAGCCTGTTAAAGAAGAATCAGTTTCTGCTGTAAATAATTCGTCATAAGAAGGATTGTGAATAATTTCTTTGACGTTTGTAATGCCATACTTGCTTAAATCTAATTTCGACATAATGGTAATAATTTTATATTAGACGATTTTTATTAATACTTTTTTTCCGTAATTATTTTACAAATGTAAGAAAGATTTCTTATTTAAAATCTTTTCTGAAAGATTAAAACTTACGTTTAACATTTATTAAGTGTTGAAACGATAGCGTTCTGCCATTAATTGTACATATTTATCCGGGAAATTCCGGTTGACGACAGAAGTGAAAAATGTTTTTGTAATGTAAGGATCTTCTTTATAAAGAATAAGATGTCTTGCCAAGGCGGTAAGCATGGCTGTCTGTTGATAAGGAATTCCGGAATCCAGCCAAGGAATAGCAAACTGAATCAGGTCTTTTCGTTTGCAGAGGCATAGGGAACCTAAATAACCGGCGATTTCGAAACTAATACATTGGGTGATTAATTGCGTAATTTTTTCTTTATTTATATCCCAGGGCAACAGCAGACAAGCCATAATTTGTTCTTCTCTTTTTTGGGTATTCCACAGTAAAATGGCCAAAGATTCGTCCGGAGAATAGTTTTCAGCTAATTGCTTTAAAGAAACATAGCTTGCACCAATTTGACGGGAGGTGTCGGCGCCTATATTTTTCAGGCTGTCAATTGTACCTCCGCTTTGTAGACGGTGGATGCGTTGCCGGATTTCTTTAAAGCGGTTCTCCAGTTCTTTGTGTATGATTTTAAAATCGTCCATGATTTTTTGAAAAGAAGTGGTTTATCTATCCTGTTTTCTGTGTGTTTTGGCAAAATTAGCAAATGTTTTTGTTTTGATACTCTTTTTTTTTATCATTGTACTTTTGGAAAGTTTAATATTTAATAAAGTATGCGTATGATGAAATTGGTGTTATTGGGAGTTATTTGGGGATTGGTTATACCCTTGTTCGGACAAAAGGCAAATTACCGACAAGCTGAAAAGTTCAGAAAAGCAGCATGGGAGACAGGTTCCCTCAATGTACGACCACATTTTCTGGAGAATAGCGATAAGTTTTGGTATTCTTATAAGACTGAAGATGGGACCCGTTATTATTTGGTAGACCCTGCAAAGAAAACTCAGGATTTCCTTTTTGAAAATGAGTATATGGCGCAGGAATTGACAAAGATAACTTCAAAGCCTTATTCCATAAAATCTTTGCCCCTTAAGGATTTAGAGTTTAATAAAGATGGGAAAACCTTGAAATTTAAAGTGGATGAGTTTCATTATGAATATAATGTGAAGACCCGCTTGCTGGAGCAGAAGGATTCGGTAAAAAATAAAAAAGACGAAAATTATTGGGCTAAATATTCGCCGGACAGTACTTATATTGTATTTGCCAGGAAGCATAATCTTTACCTGATGAAGGCCAACGACAAGGATTCTGTGGAGATTCAGTTGACAGAAGATGGAGAGCCTTTCTATTCTTATGCATCCAACAGCAGGGATACCAGTAGTAAAAGGACCTGGGCAAGGGCTCACTGGTTGAAAGATTCTAAAAAGTTATATGTTGTGCGCTCCGATGAAAGAAAAGTAAAGGATTTGTGGGTGATTGATGTTTTGTCAAAGCGTCCGAGACTGGAGGAGTACCGCTATACGATGCCGGGGGATAAAGAAGTGGCCCAGCATGAATTACTGATTTTTGATGTGGTCTCCCGGGAGAAAATAAAAGTAAATACAGAAAAATGGCCGGATCAGTCATTGAGGATTCTTCATACGGGGAAATCTACGGACCGGCTTTTTTTCCAACGAAAAAAGCGTACTTGTGACGAATTGGAAATTTGTACGGCCGATCTGGAAACCGGGGAGGTGACGGTGTTGATTCAGGAAAAGTCGAAACCTTATTTTAATGACCAGCTTTATCATTTTTCTGTATTGGAAGAGGGTAAAGATCTGATATGGTGGTCAGAAAGGACTGGTTGGGGACATTTTTACCATTATGATGGAAAGGGGACTTTGAAGAATGCCATTACTTCCGGGGAATGGGTTGCCGGTAAGATGTTGCGTGTAGATACGGTTGGCCGTACTATTTATTTTGAAGGGTATGGACGTGAAAAGGGCCGGAATCCCTATTACTCTTGTGTTTATAAAGCAAGTTTGGATAGAGAAGGTGTGAGTTTGTTAACGCCAGAGGATGCCAATCATAGTGTAACGGTTTCGAAATCAGGGAAGTATCTGGTGGATAATTATTCCCGGGTGGATTTAGAACCGCGTTCTGTATTACGCGATAATAAGGGAAAAGTGATTCTGGAACTGGCTCGTCCTGACCTGCGGCGTTTGTATGAGATGGGTTGGAAAATGCCGGAGCGCTTTACGGTCAAAGCCAAAGATGGAGTGACCGATTTGTATGGGGTGATGTGGAAACCGGTAGATTTCGATTCTACGAAGACTTATCCTGTGATATCTTATGTATATCCCGGACCTCAAACGGAAGCTGTACCTTTTGATTTTTCCGTTTCAGGGGTTTATAACTGTGCTTTGGCTCAGGTAGGTTTTATTGTGGTGAATTTTGGACACAGGGGAGGAAGTCCCCAACGGGAAAAATGGTATCATACTTACGGATACAATAATTTGAGGGATTATGCTTTGGCGGATGATAAGTATGGAATAGAACAATTGGCAGACCGTTATCCTTTTATAGATTTGAAGAAAGTCGGTATCTTCGGGCATTCAGGAGGTGGATTTATGTCTACGGCTGCCCTTTGTATGTATCCTGATTTTTATACAGCCGCAGTATCTTCTTCTGGTAACCATGATAACAATATATACAATCAGTGGTGGGGCGAAACCCATCATGGGGTGAAAGAAATAAAAAAGACGGTGAAAGATACCGTGAAGGGAGACCGTGAAGAAATTTCCTTTGAGAGTAAGATTGCTACTAATTCGCAACTGGCATCGAATTTTAAAGGGTATTTATTGTTGGTGACCGGCGATATAGATA
This sequence comes from Odoribacter sp. Z80, assembly GCF_009935865.1. Lineage (GTDB taxonomy): Bacteria > Bacteroidota > Bacteroidia > Bacteroidales > Marinifilaceae > Odoribacter. The sequence goes on along the minus strand of NZ_QWEL01000002.1, from coordinate 28,938 downwards.
ATAATGTTCATCCCGGAAATACTTTGCGTATGGCGAATGCTTTGATACAGGCGGGAAAGAATTTCGACCTGATCATGTTGCCCGGGCAAAGACATGGATATGGTGGCAGAGCCAATGATTTTTACCAATACAGAATGTGGTTCCATTTTGCAAAATATTTGCTGGGTGATGCCAGCGCCGACTATTTTTATGAAATAGATGGATTTGAAAAAAGGCATTAATCACCATGTCGCGGATGCAATTGTGTTTTCTTTCAGTACACCTGTGGGAAAATATGATTGTATCCGGATGTGAATTGTCTGAAACGGTTTCTTGGGAATGGGATAAGAATTGTAACAAAAACGTTTTAGCTTCGTTTATAGCCATACATAAATGTTTAAATTAAAGTATTTTGTTATGGCTGCAAATATTGGATTAAATGAAGGTCAGGTAAAAGCGAGTAAAAACGTTTTGAATAATTTGTTGGCGGACCATTTTGTATTGTTGGCAAAAACCTGGAATTATCATTGGAATGTAAAAGGGGTTAGCTTCCATTCCTACCATGTGTTCATGGAGGATTTATACAATGGTTTGATTGAGGATATTGATTCCATTGCTGAGCGAATCCGTTCTTTGGATGAGCGTCCTGTCGGTTCTCTTGCAGGTTATCTGGAACATAACCGTATTAAGGAGCATTGTGATTCGGAGCCACTGCCGAATGCTAAAGAAATGCTGGCCATTTTGAGTGAAGATAACGATACTCTGATTCGGGAAATCCGAAAAGATATTGAACAATTGGAAAAAGAGGAAGAGACGGATGATGCAGGAACAACCAATTTTCTGGAAGACATGATTGAGAAAAAAGAAAAAATAGCCTGGATGATCCGGGCTTATCTGGAAAAATAAACAGGAAATAAAATGAAGTTGTCCGGAAAATCTTTTGGGGACTATCTTATCACCTTATGCAGGGGGTAGGCCAAAAGATTTTCCGGACATTTTTATTGTTTTATAGACAGTTCTTTTTGTGTAACAAAACAATGTTCTCCACATGATGGGTGTGGGGAAACATATCAACCGGTTGTACGGTTTTTACTTCATAGGCTTCTGACATAAGCTGGAGATCCCGGGCCTGGGTGGCTGAATTACAACTAACGTAGACAATCCGGTGCGGAGCGGCGTTCAGGATCGTTTGAATGACATCGGGATGCATGCCTGCCCGTGGCGGGTCGGTGATGATCACATCAGGGTGACCGTGTTGACTGATAAAACCGGCATTCAGGACCTCTTTCATGTCTCCGGCATAAAATGCGGTATTATGAATACTGTTGATTTCTGAATTGACTTTTGCATCCTCAATGGCTTCAGGTACATATTCTATTCCGATGACTTTTCGGGCCTTCCGGGCTATGAAATTAGCGATAGTGCCAGTGCCAGTGTACAAATCATAGACTGTTTCCTCACCTGTCAGGGCTGCAAGTTCACGGGTTTTGCTGTAAAGGTGGTAGGCTTGTTCTGAGTTAGTCTGGTAAAAGGATTTTGGACCTATTTTGAATTTCAGGCCCTCCATTTCTTCAAAAATATAATCCTGTCCGTAATAACAGAGAATCTGTTGGTCTGTCAGATTATCATTCAGTTTTTCGTTGATGACATACAGGAGGGAAGTGATTTGCGGAAAATTATTTTTCAGTGCTTCGAGCAAGGCCTCCCGGGCTGTAGGCTCTTCTTGTCCGAAAGCCAGAATAACCATAATTTCTCCCGTGGAAGCAGTTCGGATAATCAGGGTTCGTAAAAATCCGTGTTGTTCCCGGATATTGTAAAAACGGAGTCCGTGTTCTACTCCATATTGTCTGATAAAATTTCTGATTTCGTTGGAAAGAGAACCCTGCAGGCAACAATGAGTAATGTCTACTACCTTGTCAAATAACCCGGGTACATGAAATCCCAGGGCGGGAGTCCGCTCTAAATTTGTTTCCTGCCTGATTTCTTCCCGGGTTAGAAATCGTTTATCAGAAAAAGTGAACTCTAATTTGTTCCGGTAATAGAATTGCTGGGCAGAACCAATAATCGGACGGATGTCTTGTGGGGTGACTTTACCGATTCGTTGCAGATTGTCGGCGATTTCCTGTTGTTTGAATTCCAGTTGTTTTTCGTAAGGCAGATTTTGCCATTTACATCCTCCGCAGACTCCGAAATGAGCACAGACGGGGGAAATGCGTAAATCCGATTCCTGGTGCATGTGGGTAACATATCCTTCCAGAAAACTTTTTCGTTTTCGGGTTACCTGAACATCAACAATGTCGCCTGGAACGGTGTTGGGGACAAACAGGACTTTGTCATCAACATAAGCGATTGATTTTCCTTCTGCAGCAATTTTACTGATTTTGACTTTTTCCAGTAAAGGTTTTTTTCCTCTTCCCACTGTTTTTATTCTTTTAGGTTTAGCACTTTCCCAATAATATTTTTTGCAATTCTTTTACACCTTCTGAGGCTTCTTTTTCAATGAGGTAGAAACCCCGGTGACGGGCTTCTGCCGGAATGCAGGGATCTATGACAAATACCGGGATGCCTTCGGGTGCATAATGTAATAAGCTGGCAGCCGGATAAACGGCTAATGAGGTTCCGATAATGACGAAAAGGTCGGCTTGGCGGAGGACTTCGATTGCCGGTTCCATATTAGGTACTGCTTCTCCGAAAAATACGACATGAGGACGAAGCGGGGAACCATCCTCGCAAAGAGTCCCCGGCTTCAATTCCCAACCTTCGAGGTCATAAATCAACTCCGGATTTTTACTGCTTCGCACTTTTTTTAATTCTCCGTGCAAATGAAGAACCTGCCGGCTACCGGCCCGTTCGTGCAGGTCATCAATATTCTGGGTAATGATTTTTACATCAAAATATTTTTCCAATGCCGCCAGGCCTTTATGTCCTGTATTCGGTTGGGCTTCGTAAAGTTGCTTCCGCCTTTCATTGTAAAAGTGATTGACGGCAGCCGGGTTGCGGGCTAAGGCTTCAGGGGTACATACATCTTCGATGCGGTAGTTTTCCCACATACCATCGCTGTCCCGGAAAGTTTTGATACCGCTTTCAGCGCTCATGCCTGCTCCTGTCAGAACAACCAGTTTCATTGTTGATATTTTGATAAAAGCAAAAAGTTTACCGGAGTTCTGCCAATTGAGCCTCTATGGCTGCAATTTTAGCTTCTGCATCGGCTTGTTTCTTGCGTTCGTTGTTCACCACCTGTTCCGGTGCTCCGTTCATGAACTTTTCATTACTTAATTTTTTCATGACAGAGGCCAGGAAACCTTTGGTATAAGTTAATTCTTCTTCCAGTTTGGCTTTTACTTCTTCGGTATTTACCTGCCCGCTTGCCGGAATGAAGTATTCTACGGTATCTGCGATAAAACTCCAGGCACCTTTTACAGTTTCATTGACCGTTTCGATGGACTGGATATTTCCCATTTTGCTGATGATGCTGGTCTGGTCGGATGGATAACGGTCGTTTGACTTGATTTTCAGTTCCAGGGCATCTTTAAAGGCCACGTTGTTTTGTTTGCGGACATTGCGAATTCCTACAATGATGTTTTTCACAGCTTCAAACCGGGTTAATAAAGACTCGTCATATGCAGATGTTCCGGGCAATAAAGAGACCATAATACTTTCCCCGTCTTGTCTGTTCCGTAATTTTTGCCAGATTTCTTCTGTAATAAATGGCATAAACGGATGGAGCAACTGGAGTAAATGCTCAAAAATACGGAGTGTTTGTTCGTATGTGGTCTGGTCAATGGGTTGTCCGTAGGCCGGTTTGATGATTTCCAGCAACCAGGAAGAAAACTCATCCCGGAATGTGGTATAGATGGTCATCAGAGCTTCTGAAATCCGATATTGTTCAAATTGAGTGTTCAGGAGCTCGTTTGCTTTGTTCAGGTATTGTTCAAACCACTGGATGGCTAAACGTGAATGTTCAGGCTGTGGCTGGTCGGTCACTTCCCATGATTTTACCAGTTTGAAAGCATTCCATATTTTGGTAGCGAAATTTCTTCCTTGTTCCGGAAGGCTTTCGTCAAACAACAGGTCTCCGCCTGCCGGGGCACACAGTAGCATGCCCACACGTACACCGTCTGCTCCGTATTTGTCGATTAAATCCAGAGGGTCTGGAGAATTGCCCAGTGATTTTGACATTTTCCGTCCCAATTTGTCTCTTACAATGCCGGTGAAATAGACATTCTTGAACGGCATTTTTCCGCGATACTCATAGCCGGCCATAATCATACGGGCAACCCAGAAGAAAATAATATCCGGGCCGGTTACCAGGTCATTGGTCGGATAGTAGTAATTGATTTCGGGATTATCCGGGTGATTTATACCATCGAACAGGGAGATGGGCCATAGCCATGAAGAAAACCAAGTATCCAGACAGTCTTCATCCTGACGTAAATCGGCTTGTGTCAATGTTTTATTGCCACTTTTTTCTTGTGCCAGACGAAGTGCTTCTTCTGCTGTCGTAGCTACTACATATCCTCCTTCGGGCAGATACCATGCAGGTATACGGTGTCCCCACCACAATTGACGGCTGATGCACCAGTCCTTGATGTTTTCCATCCAATGCCGGTAGGTATTTTTGAATTTGGCAGGGAAAAAACGAATCTCATCCTCCAGAACAGGGTTTAATGCAATCTTAGCCAAATGCTCCATTTTCAGGAACCATTGCATGGAAAGTTTAGGTTCAATGGGAACATGGGTACGCTCGGAGAAACCGACATTATTGGTATAGGCTTCTACTTTTTCAAGCAGACCAGCTGTTTTCAGGTCTTCTTCAATTTGCTGGCGTACGGCAAAACGATCCATGCCTACATATAATCCGGCAGCTTCACTGATTGTTCCGTTGTCGTTGAAAATATCGATTGAAGGTAAATTGTATTTTTCGCCCAGCATATAGTCGTTTACGTCGTGCGCCGGAGTGACTTTCAAACAACCTGTACCGAACTCAATATCAACATATTCGTCCTCAATAACAGGGATTACCCGGTTCACTAACGGAACAATTACTTTTTTACCTTTTAAATGTTGGTTTTTGGGGTCTTTGGGGTTGATACACATGGCAGTATCTCCCATGATGGTCTCCGGCCGGGTCGTGGCAACGATGGCATAACCATCTTCTCCTTCAATCTTGTAGCGGAGGTAATATAATTTACTGTGTTCTTCTTTATATACAACTTCTTCGTCTGAGAGAGCGGTTAAAGCGGCCGGATCCCAGTTCACCATTCTGACTCCCCGGTAAATCAGGCCTTTGTTGTAAAGGTCTACGAATACCTTAAGCACGCTTTCACTTCGTAATTCATCCATGGTAAAAGCTGTACGGTCCCAATCACAGGAAGCTCCCAGGCGGCGGAGCTGTTTAAGGATAATTCCGCCGTGCTTTTCCGTCCATGCCCAGGCATGTTTCAAAAACTCTTCCCGTGTCAGGTCGGTCTTCTTTATTCCTTCGTCCTGAAGTTTGGCTACTACTTTCGCTTCGGTAGCGATAGAAGCATGGTCTGTACCAGGAATCCAACACGCGTTTTTCCCTTGTAACCGGGCACGACGCACCAAAGCATCCTGTATGGTATTGTTCAGCATATGTCCCATATGAAGCACTCCGGTGACGTTGGGAGGCGGAATGACGACGCAATATGGTTCTCTGCTGTTATCCACTTCTGAATGAAACAATTTATGGTCCATCCAGTATTTGTACCATTTTTCTTCGCTTTCTTTCGGATTGTAATTTGTAGCAACCATTCTGTTTGATTTTATAGATATTGCAATAAAAAAGCTGCCTAAGCAGCTTTTTTTATTCTTCTGTTTTTTTCACCTTCCTCCCTTTTTTCTTCTGAGATTCCAGTGCGGATTCCAAATCTGCTTTCTGCATGCTGCCGTCATAGTCGCAGATATATTTGTCAATCAGGATACGTCCGCAATATTCACAGACGATGATTTTTTTTCTGGACCGGATATCCAATTGCCGCTGTGGGGGAATTTTATTGAAACAACCACCGCAGGCATCACGGTCAACGGTGACGACTGCCAATCCGTTACGGGCATTCGAGCGGATTTTACGGTAAGCTGTCAACAGGCGTTCTTCAATATTTTGGGATAATTCTTCTGATTTTTGCATTAAACTTTCTTCGTCTTTATGCGTTTCAGCAATGATGTCGTCCAATTCGGCTTTTTTTGCGTCTAAGTCTGTTTTTTTCTCCTCGTACTGTTTGGAAGAGGCTTCCAGGCTGACTTCTTTTTCTGCTTTCGTCTTTTGGGCTTCCCGGATACGCTTGTTCTGTAATTCGATTTCCAGCTTTTGGAATTCAACTTCTTTCGTTAAAGCGTCGTATTCGCGGTTATTTCTTACATTATCTAATTGTTCACTGTATTTCTTGATCAGTTCTTCTGATTTGGCGATTTCGTGTTTTTTGGCAGTTACGCTTTTATCGGCTTCACTGATTTCATTTTTCAGGTTTTCAAGACGGGTCTCCAGGCCGGCAATTTCGTCTTCCAAATCCTGGACTTCTAAAGGAAGTTCTCCCCGCAGAGTCCTGATTTTATCAATTTCTGTATCTATGCGTTGTAGTTCGTAAAGATGCTGCAATTTTTCTTCAACAGAAAGTTCCTGCAGTTTTTCATTGTTGTTTGTTGCCATATAAATTGTCGTTACAAGTTAACAAGTTACAGATTCCGGTCCCTCGCCGTTTAAAGTAAATAATGAACAGGGTTGGTGGTGACCTTCGAAAACTGGATTGCAAAGTTAGATAATTTTTTTGTAACTAACTCATAAAAAATTTCTTTTGTGTATTGTTCGCTTTCGTAATGTCCGATGTCAGCAATGATAATTTGATTTTCCGCTTCAAAAAAATCATGGTATTTATAGTCGGCACTAATGTATATGTCTGCTTTTTGTGCAATAGCATCCCGGGTTAAAAAAGCCCCGGAACCTCCGCATACGGCAACTTTTTCAATGACCGGTTTGCAGATAGGGGAGTGGCGGAGTCCGGAACAATGAAAAATTTCTTTTACTTGCCGAAGAAAAGTAAGGCTGTCTGCCGGCTGGGGAAGTTCTCCGATGATGCCTAAGCCTGTTATGGGGTTAGCCTTATCCAGTTCTGTTATATTCCAGACGGGTTCTTCGTAAGGGTGGGCGGCAAGGAGTGTGCGGATGCTTTGGTTCAGTAAATGCTGGGGTATGGTAAGCTCTGTTTTGACCTCTTGTTCTTCATGGATTTTGCCAATTTCGCCGACATAAGGTCGGGCTCCCGGGTGAGCCTGGAATGTGCCTTTCCCTTCGGTGTTGAAAGAGCAATGGCTGTATTGACCGATATGTCCGCCTCCTTCGGCCAGAATTGCTGTCCGTACCCGCTCGGCATCTGCGAGAGGGGTATAAAAGGAAAATGTATAAAGTTTTCCGGCCGGATGAAGTATTTTTTGATGGATTAATTCCAGCTTGTCTGCCATGCGTGCGCTTACGCCGTGAGGGGCCATATCCAAATTGGTGTGGGCGGAATAGATATTCAGATTGTGTTGTATGGCTTTGACCAGACAACGTTTGACGTAATTGTCAGGAAGCAGGTTTTTGATGCCTTGGAAAATGAGGGGGTGGTGGGAAATAATCAGATTATGCCCTCCTGCGATTGCTTCATCGATAACTTCTTCTGTAATGTCGATGGTCAATAAAACAGAGGATATCTGTGCTTCCGGATTTCCGCAAACCAATCCGGCATTATCATAACTTTCCTGTAAACATAAAGGTGCGAACTCTTCAATGAGTCTGGTGATGTCTTTAACTGTTGTCATGGGTTTCGGGGCCGGTTTTCGGAAAGATGTCAGGAGAGCTGTTCTTTTATGGAGAGCAACTCTTGTTTGATGATTTTCAGGCGTTTGACAACTTCGAAGTTTACTTCTGTGTCGGTCTTGTTTTCTCTCAGTTTCATCTGGGCACCTCGTAAAGTCATCTTTTTTTCTTTGACTAAATGATATATCAGATGAAAATTATCAATATCGGCTTTGGTAAACTGCCGGTTGCCTTTTTTATTTTTATGGGGTTTGATAATGTCGAACTCTTTTTCCCAAAAACGGATCAGAGAAGTATTCACCCCGAACATATCGGCGACTTCGCCAATTGTATAGTAGACTTTTAAAGGTTGTTTTTCTTGTTCCATAATTTGTCGGATTAATCCATGGTTTGACCGTTGTTGTTGGCTTCGGTTACCAATTGATCATATTCGTCGGCAGTCAGGTCGTTGAAGTAATAATTGATCGGGTTTACCGGAAGTCCGTTTTTTTTGACTTCGTAATGTAGATGTGGTCCCGTAGACATACCGGTGTTGCCCATATATCCGATGATGTCACCCCGTTTTACCTTTTGGCCCGCTTTTACATTGTAGGCGCTCATGTGGGCATACAGAGTCTGATAATTAAAGCCATGGTCTATGAGGACGCATTTTCCATATCCCTGGTGGATTTCAGCATATACTATTTTTCCGTTGCCGGTAGCATAAATGGGGGTACCTACTGCCCCTGAAAAATCCATGCCGGCATGTAATTTTACCGTTTTGTAGATGGGATGGATCCGATAGCCGAAAGAGGAAGAAAAGCGAGTCTTTTTATTTTTCAGGGAAACCGGTAGGATGGTGGGGATAGAAGCCAGCATTTCAATTTTATTTTTAGCCAGGGTTTCTATCTCGTCGTAAGATTTGCTTTGGATATAAATGGCTTTGGCCAATTCGTCCAGTTTTTTACTGGTGTTGATGATTAATTCCGCATTATCCATGTTTTTCAGGGATTCGTATTTGTTGATTCCCCCGGAGCCGGCTCTGCGGATAGAAGCATCAATGGGTTCTGATTCAAAGATAACCCTATAAATGTTATCATCCCGGGTTTCCAGGTTTTTCAATACTTCGTCTAAACGCTCCAGCTCATTGTTCAGAATATGGTATTGGGCCAGGATTTCTTCCTTTTCCCGTTTTAAGGCTTTTTCTTTTGGAGAATCAATAACGGCAGAAACCCCCAGAAAAATGACCAGTGCGAGCGATAGACTGGAAAATAATTTGATAAGCCAGGACCAGAGTTTTGCTTTAAAAGTGATATGTATTTTGTCGTAAGACAGCGTTTCGGGATTAAAACGATAACCTGTTTTCGCCATTTTATAATAAAATTGAAATTTTCGATGCAAAGTTAAAGAAATAATCTAATTTTGCAATTCTGTTTTTTGCAACTTTATGAGTTAAAGGAGGATATATTCACAGATACGCAAAATAGCTATGAGGATAGGAAATATGTTCGCTGGCGTACCGTTTGTGCAAAAAGCAGTCCTGAATAAAATTATAATTATATGAAATCGGAAGAGATCAGACAACAGTTTCTGGATTTTTTTAAGGGCAAGGAACATACTATCGTACCTTCTGCCCCTATGGTTATTAAAGACGACCCTACGTTGATGTTTACTAATGCGGGAATGAATCAGTTTAAAGATATTATTCTTGGTAATATAAATCCCAAATATTGTCGTGTTGCGGATTCTCAGAAATGCTTGCGGGTTTCGGGTAAGCACAATGATTTGGAGGAGGTAGGGCATGACACTTATCATCATACCATGTTTGAGATGCTGGGAAACTGGTCGTTTGGAGATTATTTTAAAGAAGATGCCATTGCCTATGCCTGGGAATTTTTAACGGAAGTGATGAAACTGGACAAAAACCGATTGTATGCGACTGTGTTTGAAGGGAGCCGGGAGGAAGGGTTGGAAGAAGATACAGAGGCCCGGAAGATATGGTTGAATTACCTGCCGGAAGAACGGATTTTGTTGGGAAATAAAAAAGATAATTTCTGGGAAATGGGGGATATGGGGCCTTGCGGGCCTTGTTCTGAAATTCACATCGACCTGCGTCCGGAGGAGGAACGTAAACTGAAACCGGGACGGGAACTGGTGAATAAAGATAATCCTTTGGTGATAGAGATCTGGAACCTGGTATTTATGCAATACAACCGGAAAGCTGACGGCAGTTTGGAGAATCTTCCCAATCATCATGTGGATACGGGTATGGGATTTGAGCGTTTGTGTATGGCAGTACAAGGAAAGACCTCCAACTATGATACGGATGTGTTTACACCTCTTATAGATGAGATTGCCCGGCTGAGTGGAATAAAATACGGGGTGGCTCAGGAGTCTGATGTGGCGATGAGGGTGATTGCCGACCATTTGCGTACGGTGTCTTTTTCGATTACAGACGGGCAGTTGCCTTCCAATGTGAAAGCCGGTTATGTTATTCGTCGTATATTGCGGAGAGCGGTAAGATATGCTTATACTTACCTCAACCAGAAGGATGCTTTTATATATAAACTGGTGCCGGCTTTGGTTAAGGTCATGGGAAAACATTATCCGGAATTGGGTAATCAGCAGGAAATGATAGAGAAAGTGATCCGGGAAGAAGAAAATGCATTTTTACGTACGCTGGATAAGGGTATACGTTTGTTAGACCAGATTATTGCCAAAACGAAAGAGGAAAATTTTCTGACGATTCCGGGGAATGTGGCTTTTGAATTGTATGATACTTATGGTTTTCCCCTTGATTTGACGGAGCTGATTCTGAGAGAACAGGGACTGGTAGTAAATCGCCGGGAATTTAAGGCAGAAATGGAAGCGCAGAAAGCTCGCTCACGTTCTGCTGCCACTGTGGATACGGATGATTGGATTGAATTGAGCAATGACCATGAACAGGAGTTTGTGGGGTATGACTATACGGAGGTAGAAGTGAGAATCACCCGTTACAGGAAGGTGACGGCTAAAAATAGAACGTTGTATCATTTGGTATTTAATCTTACGCCTTTTTACGGAGAAGGCGGAGGACAGGTGGGGGATAGCGGGATCCTGACCGGAGAGAAGGAAACAATCCGGATCGTGGATACCAAAAAGGAAAATGGGTTGACTATCCATATCGTAGAAAAGTTGCCGGAGGATGTGACGGGGACTTTTGTGGCCAGGGTGGATGAGCATAAGCGTATCCTGACAGCTAATAACCATAGCGCAACCCATTTGCTGGACTATGCTTTGCGCAAAGTGTTGGGAAATCATGTGGAGCAAAAAGGGTCGTACGTGAGCGATGAACATTTACGCTTTGACTTTTCTCATTTCCAAAAGGTTACGGATGAAGAGCTGACAGAAGTCGCTGCAATTGTAAATCGTTTGATCAGACGCAATATTCCTTTGGAGGAGTTTCGTTCCATACCTATTGCAAAGGCACAGGAGATGGGAGCTATTGCCATATTCGGAGAGAAGTACGGAGATTTGGTCCGGGTCATCAAATATGGTGATTCTATAGAGTTGTGTGGAGGTACTCACGTTGCAGCTACCGGTCAGATAGGGTTCTTTAAGATTTTATCGGAAAGTTCCGTTTCGGCAGGTGTGCGGCGAATCGAAGCCATCACTGCTGATAGGGCGGAAGAATTTATTAATAATTCTTTTCATCTTATCCGGGAGATGGAGAAAATGTTTAAAAGCAACAAAAATCTGATGGAGTGTGTAAAAGGCATTCTGGAAGAAAACGAAGGACTGAAAAAAGAAACTGAGAAGTTTGCAAAAGAGAGCTTACATCTGCTGAAAGAACGCTTGAAAAATGAAAAGAAAGTATATCGGGATATAAATGTTATTGCGGTGCAACTCCCGCTTCCGGCAGCTCAGGTAAAAGATATGGCTTTCCAGTTGAAAGGCGAATTGGAAAAACTGGTATTTATTGCCGCAGGAGTGACGGAGGGAAAACCGCATTTGACGGTTATGATTAGTAACGAGGTTGTGGCGGATTTTGGCTTGAATGCCGGACAAATCGTGAGGGAAGCTGCCCGTGAGATAAAAGGCGGGGGAGGCGGTCAACCCTTCTTTGCTACTGCCGGCGGTTCAGACCCTGATGGGATTGGGAAGGCGCTGGAATATGCTGAGAAGATGATTATGCATAAAATCCAGGTAGATTGAAATATCGATTAATTTTTAATATTTTTTTCCATGACCAGTATGTTTTAATATTTTTTATTACATTTGCTCGACTTATTAAGAACCAATTAATATTTAAGAATAAAAGAAATAGATTATGAAAAGAACATTGAGAACTGTTGCTGTATTAACATTGGCAGGGATTGTTATTTCATCTTGCGCATCTCTGAAGAAGATGAAGAAGATGGAGAAAAACATTGCTTATAAGGTGACTCCCGAAGTTTTGGAAGCTAAAGGAGGAAATGTAGATGTGAAAATTGATGCTACTATTCCTGCTAAATATTTCAATAGAAAAGTGACATTGGTGGCTACTCCTGTGTTGAAGTTCCAGAACGGAGGAGAGAAAGCTTATGAACCGAAAACTTTCCAGGGTGAAAAAGTACAGGGAAATAATGAAGTAGTTCCTTACGCTTCTGGTAAGACCGTTTCTTATACCGGTTCCGTACCTTTCGAAGAAGCTATGCGTGTTTCCGGATTGTATGTTAAGTTTGTTGGTTCTAAAGGGGCTAAATCTGTGGATTATGAATCTCGTAAAATTGCTGACGGCGTATTGGCAACCTCTACTATGGTAGAAAATACTCCGGCTGCTGCTATCGGTGCGGACCAATTCCAACGGATTACGAAAGAAGAACAGGAAGCAGCTATTTATTATCTCATTAACTCTGCTCAGATTCGGACGAAAGAAATGACATCCAAAGAGATTAAGGCTATGGAAAAATTCATCAAAGATGCCAAAGCTGCTGAGGATATGGTGTTGAAAAACATTCAGATTCAGTCTTATGCTTCTCCTGATGGTCCTGTTTCTTTGAATGAAAAACTGGCTGATAATCGTGAAGGTGCTGCTGATAAGTTTATGAAAAACAACATGAAGAAAATTAAAGTGGATGAATATAAAAATCTGGATTTCTTCAAGAAATATGTTGTAGCTGAAGACTGGGAAGGATTTAAGAAAGCGATGGAAGAATCTAATATCCGTGACAAAGAATTGATTCTGCGGGTATTGGCTATGCACTCTGATCCTGAAGTAAGAGAAAGAGAAATCAAAAATATTTCTTCTGCTTATTCAGTAGTTGCTGACCAAATCCTGCCGAAACTGAGACGTTCTAAATTTGTTGTAAATGCTGAACGGATTGGAAAATCTGACGAGGAAATCCGTGATTTAGTGAAATCTGATCCTACTGCATTGAATGTTGAAGAAATGTTGTATGCTGCAACCTTGTTCGATAACAATGGTGATAAATTGATGATTTATAAAACTGCTATGAGCCAGTTCCCGAACGATTGGAGAGGTTTCAACGATGCCGGTATGATTGAGTTCGAATTGGGCCAGGTGAATGAAGCTAAAGCTAACTTTGAAAAAGCAGACAAATTATCTGCTAATAATAAAGTGGTGAAAAATAATTTGGGTGCCATTGAATTGAAAAATGGTAACGTAAAAGAAGCTGAAGTATTGTTTGGTGCTGCTACCGGTGCAGGTAACGAAGTAAACTACAACAAGGGAATTGTTGCTATCATGAAAGGCGATTACAAAGCTGCTGTTGACTATTTCGGAAAATGTAACTGTGAAAATGCTGCGTTGGCAAATCTGTTGGCAGGCAATAATAATGAAGCTGCTAAGAAATTGAACGAAGGCAAGAGCGATTCTGCATTGTCTGATTACCTGAAAGCTATTGTAGCTGCTCGTAACAATGACACGAATGCTGTTTTGGCAAACCTGAAAAATGCTTGTGCTAAAGATGCTAATCTGAAAAAAACAGCTGCTACTGATCTTGAATTTGTGAAATTATTTGAGAATGCTGATTTTAAAGCAATCGTAAAATAAGAGATTGGTGAATAACCATGGAAAGGTCGCGGATGTACCCGCGGCCTTTTTATTTTATATTTATTTAACATGGCTTCTGGGGTTCTTATTCTATATTTGTTAATCTAAGTGAGGAGGAAATCTAAAAACAGCAAATCCATGAAAAGATTATTGGCCTTTTTTCTACTGGCGGGAATATTTTTTTCCTGTACCCGGAATGATTATGTTCAGATTAGCGGGAGGATGGAACATGGAGATTCCATTGTCAGTATATGGGTGGAAGATAGTATATACAATTTCCCTTTAGATGAAAATGAATATTTTTCTGGGAAAATACCTTTAAAGCATAATGGCTATGCAACTTTTTTGCATAATTCGTTAAATTTATATTTAAATCCGGGAGAAGACCTGGAAATATATGTTGATGCCTTGAATTTTTCCAGTTCCTTGTATTTTAGAGGAAGTTTAGGAGGTATCAACAGTTATATGAAGGAACAGGAAGTGGCTGTTTTTTTTGATAAAGATTATTATGCCCTGGAAGAAGTTGAGTTTGTTGATAAAATGCAGGAATTAATAGACGAAAAGACTCAGTTGTTGGAAGCAAAGAATTTTGATGAATCTTTTACTCGGCTGGAAAAAGAGAGAATCCGTTATTCCGTAGCGGAGAGGGTGTCTTTTTATCCTGTTTACCGGAAGCGGATGTATCCTCAGGAAAATTATCGTCCGGGACCTGTTTTTACTGATTTTTTATCTTCTTTTTCTTTAAATAATGAGGCTCTCTTTGGGGCAAACGATTACCGGGCTTTTTTGTTGAATTATGTCTATTGGCAAGGGAGCAAAGGACATGGTACCAGCGAGAATTATTCGGATGGTATTGCAGACTATATATTATCGAAAGTGACTAATTCTACCATCAGGAATTTCCTTTTAACGGAGATTGTATATCGTCATATCTGGGAAAATAACGGATTAAATGGGGCAGATTATCTGTTGTCCGTATTTCATCGGGAATGTACGAATAAGAACACGATAGCTTATATAGACGAAATGATTAAATACTGGGAAAGGCTTTTGCCTGGCCGTACAGCTCCTTCTTTTACTGTGATTGACCGGGAGAAGGATTCGGTGAGATTGGAGGATTTCCGGGGTTCTTATTTATATGTTACAGTGTGGGCCACTTGGTGTGTCCCCTGTAAAGGAGAGCTGCCTTATCTGGATCAATTACAAAAAGAATATATCGGAAAAAATATTCAATTTCTGACCATAGCTACGGGAGAGTCTACTGATCGTCAGGAATGGAGGAAATTCCTGAATCAGAATTTTCATGCCGGAGTTCATACGCTGGATAGCAGTGGCGGGTTTAGCAGGGATTATATGATTATTAGTGTGCCCCGTTTTATTTTGATAGACCCAGAAGGCAAAATAGTTGATTCCAATGCGCCACGTCCGTCTGGTCATATTCGTCAGTTATTGGATTCTTTGGTTTTATAATTGTAAACTTTGCTTTAAAAACTCTTGCTTGATTTAGTTTTTTGCTATCTTTGCATAAGATAGGATAAAGAATTAAAAAATAGAATAAAATGAAGAGAATTTGTTTATTTTTAGTAGCTGTTGTGCTATTGATGAGCGGATGTAATTCTAATAAAGTAAAAATCCGCGGCGAGGTGACCGGTTTGAACGGAACTGTAAAATTGATGGCTGAACTGCCTGGCCAGGATGGAATGGTTGTTTTGGTTCAACAGGATGTAAAAGACGGGAAAATTGATTTACAAACGGAAAAATTGCAGATTCCGGCTCGCGTGTGGGTGGATATTGCAGGGAAAAATACATTAGAGTTTATCGTAGATACCAAAGACCAGATTTGGATTAAAGGAAAGAGTAAATTTCCCGATCAGATTGAGGTGAAAGGTTCCGGATTGGATATAGAGTATGCTAAGCTTAAAAAATTATTTAAGGAGAAATACGAAGGACCTCTGGAGCCTATTGATAAATCGATTCAGAAAATCCTGAGTAAGGAGAAGAGAAGTACAGACGATGAAGTGATGTTGAGCGTTTATCAGTTACAGAGATTGCGTTATATCAGGGCAAGGGCAAATTATGCTAAAAATTTGATAGAGGCTAATCCTACGAAAGAATTGTCTCTTTTCTTATTGCAGGATGAATTGCGTGATAGTCTGGATTTACAAAAAAGACTTTTCCAGAAACTGACTATTGAAAACAAAGAAAGTAACGTTTACAAAACAGTTGCAGGGAAAGTACAATAAGAGGGAATCAGTAATGTTTTTTTTAGGGGTGCCGTATAGGTACCCCTTTTTCATAAATATGGATTTTGATTATAATGGAAGAAGTATTATTTTTACAAAATCTATATCCGGATTATGATAAAAAAAATAATTATCAGGATTTTATTAGTCGTTATGCTTGCTGCTTTTACGGCGGTGGTGGTGGTGCAGTGGCTATGGATTAAATATGCAATCCGGGAAAGGGAGAATAAGTTTACCTCCCAGGTGTATGATGTGCTTAACCGGGTGGTGAACCGGATTGATGAATTCAATTATATTCAATACCGCAGGGCGATGAACAAGCAATTGGGGGAAATAAAAAGTTATAATGACCTCATTGCTTCTCAGCAAGGAAATGTGCCTTCTGCTTGGACGGACAATTTGTTTAATTTCCTGAATGAAGATTTGAAAAAATTGTATGGAGCCCGCTCTTATTTATCTTCGCCGTCCATGCCTTATTCCCGGTCCGGAATGAGTAAGATGGTGGACCAGGAATTTATGATACAGACAATTCGTTCAATGGATTTTCCTCAGAAAGATTCAACTTCCCGGGCTAATTTTTATTATCAGATGGGACAAAAGTTACAGGAATTTATGCTGAGGTTGGTGAAAGAAAAGGACCCGGAAAATGTTTCTGTCACACAACGTTTGGCCAATATTGATTTGAATGACTGGTTGGTGAATTATTTTCGTGCCTATAATATTCATCTTCCTTTTACTTATGAGATTATGACGAAGCAAAGCCTCCTGAATAATGTAAAGGCAGGCCGGACGAAAAATTTATATTATGTCGATCTTTTCCCGCAGGATTTAGTGAAAAAAGGGTATTATCTGGGAGTACGTTTTGAATCGGTACAGCCTGTTTTACTGGAAAATATGGGGTGGTTGTTTCTTGCCTCCGGTTTTTGTATTTTTGGTTTGCTTTTTGTTTTTACTATTACTATTGTGATTATCATGCGCCAACAGAAGCTTTCTGTGATTAAGAATGATTTTATCAATAATATGACGCATGAATTTAAAACTCCTCTGGCTACTATTTCTCTGGCAACTGCAGCTTTGATGAAAGAAAAAGTATTGGGTGACCGGGAACAGATTCTGAAATTCAATGCCATGATAAAAAGCGAGAACAATCGCATGAATAAATATGTGGAAAGGATATTGCAGCAGGCGAAACTCGACCGGAAAGAGTTACAATTGAATAAAGAAGAGGTTGATATCAATGAAATGGTCCGAGAGGCTACGGAACATTTTATGCTATTGGTGCAGAATGCAGGAGGTAATCTGCGTTTGCATTTGGACGCAGAACGTTTTGTCATGAATGTGGATGAAGTGCACCTGATGAATGTTGTATGTAATTTAATTGATAATGCGATTAAATATTCCGGTGCTCAACCTGAAATAGAGGTTTATACAAAGGAAAGCGGGGAGGCCTTTTTTATTGGAGTGCGGGACCATGGAATTGGTATTTCGAAGGATGCCCAGAAAAAAGTATTTAAACGGTTTTACCGGGTACCGAATGGAAACGTACATAATGTAAAAGGATTTGGACTGGGACTTAGTTATGTAAAATCCATTGTGGAATTACACGGCGGAATTATTCACCTGGTCTCTAAAAAAAATAAAGGTACTTTAGTAGAGATTGAATTGAGGAAAGAAGAAAGATGATAATTACGTGAAATTAAAAACCAGAGAATATGGCACAAAAAATATTGTTAGTGGAAGATGATCCTTGTTTCGGATCGGTTTTGAAATCTTATCTGGAGTTATCGGATTATGATGTAGTTTTATGTGTGAATGGAAATGAAGGGTTGGAAGTTTTCCGAAAAGGTAAATTTGATATTTGTTTATTGGATGTGATGATGCCTGAGATGGACGGGTTTACCTTGGGAAAGAAAATCCGGGAAATAAATTCTACTGTCCCTTTTGTGTATATTACTGCGAAAAACATGAAAGAGGATATGAAGCAGGGGTATGAAATCGGAGCGGATGATTATATTGTGAAACCTTTTGATTCTGAGGTTTTGATTCTGAAAATGAAAGCTATCCTAAGCCGTAGTAAACACGAAGAACCTGAACCTCAGCCTAAATTTATTACGATTGGAGATTATGTGTTTAATACGGAATTGAGAATCATATCTAAAAATGATGAACAAATAAAGTTGACTCCTAAAGAGGCTAAATTATTAGAATTGTTGTATCATCATAAGGATGGACTTTTGCCGAGAGATAAAGCTCTTACCGAAATCTGGGGTACGAATGATTATTTTACTGCCCGTAGTATGGATGTATATGTGACCAAGTTGCGTAAGTATTTTAAGGAAGATGATAAAATCAAAATAGAGAATGTACACGGCTCTGGCTTCCGTTTAGTGATTGAAGAGTGAGAATACGGGGCTGCTTTTTCAGGCAGCCCCGCTTTTATTTCAAGGATTCACTACAATCTTTTCTGCATTACTGAAAGCATTGTATTCAGGAGCATAAATGCTTTGGAATGTGGCTATCCCATCCTGATAGCTCCCGGCTTGACTGACCCATACAGGATATTCAATTACATAGGTACCCCGGGCAAGAGAGTGGAAAAAGAAATTAGTGACTGCGTCTTTTATTTCCTGATAGTATACACTTCCGAATTGCCAGTGATTTCCTGAAAGTTGATTTGATGGTTCAAAACAACCAGCCCTTAAGTCTTTCAGGTGCAGATAGTCCATATCCCGGTCCAGGGATAATGTCAAGCGTACAATCACTTTGTCTCCGATTTTTAAAGTTTGGCCTTGCAAAGGTAAAATGACGGGGGCGCCTTTATCGTTCTTTTTTTCTACAAAGAGTTTTTTCCCGACACTCAGAGCATTTTGACTTTTCTTTACCTGGTTGAGTTTTTCAAAATATTGCAGATAAAGACCACCCCAGGTGGGTGTGTTTTTTTCTTTGGTGATTTTGACTTGAAGCATGTCTGGTTTAATTTCTGAGGCGGGATAAGATATTTTCAGATAGCCCAGTGGGTTTGTTGCAGAGGTGGTGGGAACGGGACGATTTCCTAAAGTGAGTTGCAGGCTTTCTTCTTTGTTCAGCCAGTTACTTCCCGTGAGGAGTAAGGCATGGATAGCGTTTATGGTAGAAGGTACGTTGCCCCAGTCTTGGACCTGTTTTTGACGTAACAACCATTGCTTCATTAAATCAAGCTCAGGTGTGTTTCCGTCTATTTCATAAAAGGCTTCCATGATGGCAGTATGTTCCAGTAAAGCAGAGTTACGGTAATAGGAGTTTCGGTTATTGGGCCAGAACATACCTGAGTCGGGTGTGACTTCTGCATATTGACGTAAGGACTTTAAAATGTCTCGGGCATTTCCGGAGAAACCGTAACGATGAAAGACAACGGCTATCAGGGCTTTTTCATACAAGGAAAAGCTGCCCCATTTTTTTTGAGCTATGGCCATAAAATGCTTATGAGCTTCCAAAGCATCTCCTAACGGAATATCCTGATATGCGCTTCGGCAATAGAGATAAAGAATTTGTTCATATCCCAATTGTTTCGGACGTTCGGAAAAATCTTTGTTAATGCCGTTGTCTAAGTATCGGAGGGCTTTGATTTGCATTTGTTTTTCCTCCTCTCCGTATTCTTGTTCCCCTATGTTTATACAGCGAGCCATCATGGTAAGTACGTTGGAAGTCATAAAACGGCTGGCTGGCATTCCTTTGAACCAGCTCCAGCCTCCTTCCTGGGTCTGAAGGTCAGATAGTTTTTGTAAGGCTTGCTTTTGTAAATGCTGCAGCCGGTTAGGTTCAAATAGTTGGATTAAGGTGTGAATCCGTTCCGTTTCGTTTCCGGCTTCTAACATCCACGGGGTGGCTTCCAGTAAAATAGATTTTAATTCCTGGTTGCGTTTCAGTGGAGAAAGTTGCTCCGGAGTATTTTTTGTCTTGTCCCATTGGCGGATAGTGGAGATGATTTTGGGATTGGAACGGGCAATATGGGCTGTAAGGGTATTTACATAGTAGGAGGCTGAAATGTCGGTGACATTCTCTTGGCGGGGTTCCTGCAGGGAGGGTAAGGCTTGTACGGCATACCAAACAGGATTCGCCGTTAATTCCAGGGTTAAACGGTAATCCTGCTGCTTGGGAGAAGTATTTTTTAAGTGATAGGAATATGTTCCGGATTTGGCTGCATAGATGGGCAGAGTCTCAGTGAGGAGGGTTTTATCCGGGAGTATGGCTATCAGATGTTGTTCTCCGTCACTGAAGTTCGGAGCAATGGCGGAAATGCGGCATCCGACCAAATCCGTGTTTTGCGGGACTTCCAGTTCAAAACTGACTGTTTGGCTGGAGTTGGCAGGAATTTTAAATGTGCTTTTCCGTGTAAGCAGAGTTTGCTGGCCTTGAGGAGTAAATAATTCCAGTTGGGCATAACCTTCTTGCAGGGTTTCCGAAAGATTGCTGATGGTAGCCTTTATGATGGTCTGGTCGCCGCTCCTGAAAAAGCGCGGGAGATTAGGGCGGACAATGAAAGGTTGGGAGGTGGTAATGGTGCGTACCAGTTGGTTATAGGCTAATTCCTGTGTATAGGCTAATACTGTGAATTTCCATTGAGTGAGAGCTTGGGGCATCTTAAACCGAAGATTAATATTGCCGGATGAGTCTGGCTGGAGTTGAGGATAGAAAAAGGCTGTTTCTTGAAAGTTTTCTCTGAATTCAATTACAGGCTGGAGAGCGCCTGCTCCTGTTTCTGCCTCGTTGTCGCTTTCGGTTTGTTGGTCTAAAGAGGTACCGCGCATGGAAATGGAAGCATTTTTTTGTGCAGGGGCCTTGCCTGTGACCATGATTTCGGAACCGTAATCGGCAAGTTCTGCTCCGCTTGCCTTATTAAACAGATATTGGTTAAGTTCTCCGAATTGAAAAGGAGGAATAAAATATTTTTTTTGTGTAAAGCCCCATACACTTCGGTGTTTCTGAGCACTATAGATGTAAGAAGATTGCCATGTAAATCTGAATTCCGGAGTCAGATAATCGGGGTGGAAGTAGATATTATTTTTTTCAAATTGTTCAAGAGAAGCGTCATACATAAAGGCTAAAGCTTGTGCAGCAGCAGGTTGCCCTTGTTCATTGAGAATACGGATTTGCCACTCTTCCGACTGACCAGGTTGTAGTTTGTCCCGGAAGACAGAGGTGTGAATGGTTAAAGTCCGGTTATCCCTTCGTCTGCGGACAGGGATGACTTCTTGTATATAATTTTTGTCTTTTACATAATTGATGGCGACCCATATCTGATTTCCATATTCTGTACGATAGGGAATATCAATGGGAAGAATTTCGTTGGATAATATTGTTGTTGCCTTTTTTAACAATTTCTGATTAGTGAAGATTTCGTAGGTAAGATAGACTTCCCGGGCAGATGTGCCGAATAAGATACGGGCTGTTTCTCCGGGGTAACATTCGGTTTTTTCTTTGACAATCCATTGATAGGTTGGGATAGGTGGTTTTTTATCCCGGAGAGAATAGAGGTAGAAAATCTGTTTGCTTTGAGCGGAACCATTTTTTACGGAAAAAAGATAAGCACCTGAAGGTTGATGGCTCAAATCCGGGAAGATGGAATCTTTTTGGGCAATTTTCAGTTGACCTTCAGAAATGATGTTCTCAATGAGAGTGTCTTTGCTGAAAGGAGCCATAGAGATACCTGCCGGAGACTTTAATTTAGAAATGGTATAGTATACAGTGACAGGGGCTTCTTTGGGCGATCGGTTTTCAAGTTGGATAATGAAAGGTTGAGAGGCTTGCTTGTTGATTTGTTCGGGGATTTGAAGCAGCGGAACACTCGAACCTGTATGTACAGGTATGTAAGTGGAGCGTTCTTGTGTTTCACCTTTGGCATCTGTTGCTTTTATAGTCACTTGATAGGAAAGGATGCGGAAAGTGTTATGAAGCGGAATATTTTTGTCGGTAGGAATGCTGAGGTTGAATTCTCCCATGGTATTGGTTTGGGCAACTCCCTGAATTTTGTTATATGATGGGGAAAAACGGGTAAAGGGGGTGTGTGGGAGGATTTCGTACTGAATCTCCTGATTGGCCAGGGCTATGTCTGTAAAACTGTTTATTTTTCCCAGGAGTTGGATGGTATCGCCGAGATAATAGGAGCGTTGAGGTGTTTCGAAAGTAATGGAAAAATCGGGACGTTTATAGTCTGCTATAATAATGGTGGTACTGCCTTGCGGAGAAGTAAGGCTGAAATTACCATTGAGAAGCTGAGATGGAATCACAAAATGGCCTGAAAAAGTCCCGAATTGGTCCGTGACGCTTTTTTGTTCGGACAGGATTTTGCCCTTTGGGTCTCTGAAAGCAACCGTTGTCTGTCTGTTTTGGGATGGGTACAGAGAATCAGGAGTTTCCGTCCAGCTTATTCCTTGGAAATAAACCGTTTGTCCGGGGCGATATATTTTGCGGTCTGTAATGAGAGTGGTGTAATTTAAGTGATTTTCCTGATAAAACATTCTGTATCCGGAAAAAATATAACCATTCGGATTGTTGTTGTCCGTTACTTCATAATAAAAATTATTTTGCTTTGAAGGAAGGGAAAGCGTGGCTATGCCTGTGTTGTTGGAATAACAAGAAGAATAGGCAGTAAATAGGCTTTGATTTTTCTTATAGAGCGATACTTTTGCATTTTTTACGGGCTTTCCGCTTTTCCAGTCCCGTATATGGAAGAAACATTGATTATTTCTGACCTGGACAGTGCTGAACAATTGGCTGCATACAAAAACATCGGATATGGGATGTTTTGCCTCTGGCGTGGTGATGACTATTTTATA
The DNA here is from genome assembly GCF_009935865.1 of Odoribacter sp. Z80. GTDB lineage: Bacteria > Bacteroidota > Bacteroidia > Bacteroidales > Marinifilaceae > Odoribacter. Next base: position 6,072 of record NZ_QWEL01000002.1, on the reverse strand, counting down.
AAATCCAGATGTGGATACGGGTATAGAAAGCAAGGTATCTTGCCGGACAAGTTCTTGCCGGAATACAAAGTTTTTTTGGAATAAAGAGGTGCCGGGGATTTGGTGTTTCTTATCGTCAGGAGTGTTCCAATAAGATGGTGTGTCGGTTTTTAGCCGGTATAGGGTTAGTTGTGCATTTTTTGTATTTTTAAAAGAAGCATTAATTTTAAGAGAATCGCCGGGATAGATGAACTGAGGTATGGAAACGCTGAATTCAGGGGTACGGAGATCTTGTATGATGTTATGTAAAAGGTTAATTCGTTTGTAGTCTGGGTATTGTTGTATGCCTTTTTCACAGATATCCAATACTTCCCGGATCACTGGCAGGGGAGGCTCTGGTTGTTTTTTTAAGAGAAGCTGGACTTCTGCTACCAGTATTTCTACTACCATGGGAGTGCTGGAATATGTTTTTTCCATTTGTTTTAAAGAACTGAGGTAGAGGGAATCCTTTTGGGGAAGGGCTGAAATCCGGTTTGCATAGCGAAGTCTGTCTAAATTACACATTAAGAGTGCATCCGGATATTTTGACTGCATGTGAAAACGCAAAAGGTTTTGCCAGAATTGAAGGATATAGCTTTGGTTGTTGTCGGGTTTCAGCGGAATGGATAGGTTTATGAAAATGTCGGGCGAGGCCAGAAGAGCTGCCTGGTTATTTGGAGAAGAGGGGAAGTAATAATCGCTTTCTTGTAATAAACGAATTGCCCGGTAAGATAATAAATCGTATAGTGTGGGCCGTAGACTGTCGGTACTGCCTGGCAGGATGATTTCTTTGTAAGAAGATACTGGGGTTTGCTGGAGTTCTTCTGTTGCTGAAACAGAAGAACTGAAATGGTAGAGAATCTTTTTCTGAAAGATATTACTGCTCCATTCGGCCATGTTTTGTGGTATTTCGCCTTGAAGTTGCTTGCGGTCGCGGATGTCCCACGAGTGGGTCTGATAATACCGGAGATAATTTTGGCCGATATAGGAGTGCAAAATACTCTTGGCTACTGCATCTTTTATTGTGTTTAGGTGTTTTTCCAGTTCTTCTATGATTAAAGGGTAGTTATCGTTATTGGCCAGAAGAGAAAAGTGAGCTTTTTGTATCAATGCTTTTACAAGCTCAGGCTGGTTGTTTGTGCGGATAGCTTTTTGATACAACTCTTCTGCATTTTTGATGCCTTCCTGGGGATATTTGTAGTAATGCTGGAGCAGACTGTCGTTAGTGGACGATTGAGCCCATGTTGATGTTCCGATGAATATAAAAAGGATTGCCAGTAAATTTACTATTTTCATGATTTCTGATTTTTTTGTTTCTACGGAAATGCTGTCCAATATATTGGGTAACTCTGAAATAAGTTCGATAAATCTAAAAATTATTTATGATTAAAAAGAAAAAATTTGGGAAATAGCGTAAGTAGATTTATCTTTAGGCTTTATGAAAGAAGAAAATAATACGATAAAGAGCAAACGCTTAAAATTCATCCGGACTTTAATGTATCTGGATGCTCTATTGATATTGTTGAGTTTTATGATGCTGGACGTACGTAATTTTTCTTTTACACTTCATTCCGGAATTTGTGTACGTATAGGAGTATTGGTTGTAATATTCGGTGTATTATTAGCTATAGAAAAGAATTTGAGTCGGTATTTGCGTAAGCACCGGAATAAATGAGGGAAATAAAGCCGGATGAATATTTTTATTCATCCGGCGGGATTTAGTTTTTCTTTTGGGAATTTTCAAAGTCTCCCAATTTCAAAAATTCGGTAGCGGCTTCTATGTCTTTATACATTACCCGGTCCTGTTGATTAAAAGGAACGATACTACGGAATTCTTTCAGGAAATTTTCCAGATAAGGAGAAGTTTTGGTTGGGCGTTGAAGGTCTATGGCCTGGGCTGCGTTGAGCAATTCTATTGCCAATATACGTTCTACATTTTCTGCTACCTGAACTGTCTTTGTTGCTGCGTTGCCTCCCATACTGACATGGTCTTCCTGTTCGTTAGACGAAGGGATGGAATCTACAGAACACGGAGTACATAATTGTTTGTTTTTGCTGACAATAGCTGCTGCCGCATATTGGGGGATCATAAAGCCGGAATTTAAACCGGGGTTGGCGACCAGGAATTCTGGGATGTGGCCACGGTCACCCGAAATCAAACGATAGGTGCGGCGTTCTGATATGCTTCCTAATTCTGCTAAAGCAATGCTTAAAAAGTCAAGTACCAAAGCTAAAGGCTGACCATGGAAATTTCCTCCGGAAATGATAAGGTCATCTTCTGTGAAAATAGTCGGGTTGTCTGTGACAGAATTAATCTCCCGTTCCACTACTGAGGCAACATACATGATGCTATCTTTGCTGGCACCGTGGACCTGGGGTATACAACGGAAAGAATACGGATCCTGTACCCTGACTTTTTCTTTTTTCTGAAATTCGGAATCGTTTAATAAAGTCCGGATGTTACGGGCTGTTTCAATTTGTCCCGGATGAGGACGTGCCTCTTGAATCTGAGGTAGGAAAGGGTCTATACGGCCATCATAAGCATCTAACGAAAGAGCTCCGATAATGTCGGCGTATTTGGCGATTTTAAATGCCTTTAATAAAGCATATACTGCATGGGAACTCATGAACTGAGTGCCATTCAGCAGAGCAAGTCCTTCTTTGGCTCCTAAAGCAATGGGAGTCCAGCCAAATTGTGCATTGATTTCTTTGGCGTCGCGGATTTTGCCTTTATACCATACCTCTCCTTCACCAATTAAAGGCAGGAAGAGATTAGCCAATGGGGCAAGGTCACCGGAGGCTCCCAATGAACCGAGCTCCCGCACCACAGGAAATACATTGTGGTTGAACAGGTCAATGATACGCTCTACAGTTGCCAGTTGTACTCCCGATTTCCCCAAAGAAAGTGCGTGGGCTTTTAGCAACAGCATTAAACGAATAATGTCTGTGTGAATGGGTTTTCCTACACTACAAGCGTGTGACATGACCAGATTCGCCTGCAATTGGCTTAAATCTTCTTTCGGGATGCTGATTTTACATAAGGAACCAAAACCTGTCGTAATGCCGTATAATGGTTTTGCGGAGGTTTTTATTTTGTGGTCCAAATAGGCTTTGCAGTCGTTGATGAGTTTTTTACTTTCTTCAGAAAGTGCTAATTTACAGTTTTTCTTTAATATTTTATCTATGACCTCAAATGTCAGAGGGGCTGGAGAAATATAATGTACCATAATGTTTATTAAAATTATAACATAAATTGGAAATATATAATTACATATATATCCGTCAATAGATTTGCGAAAGATGACGAATGGGTAGATTTGCTGTCAATTCTTTCGTTAAGGGCATCTGGAGTCGTAACCATGACTTTTTAACGGACGGTGTTCTTTTCTGTATATTCGCATAAACAAATGGTCTTTGTTGCTTGGTGTTTTTTCTGAGGTGTTTTGTTTATTTAAGCTTGCAGACGGTGAATGACTTCTTCTATGGTCATATTGGTTTGTTCGCCGGTGAGCATGTTTTTCAATGATACTGCTCCTTCCTGCATTTCGCTTTCCCCTACAAGGGCCACGAAAGGAATACCTTTTTTATCTGCGTAGGTCATTTGTTTTTTCATCTTGGCTGGTTCCGGATAAATTTCTGCATTGATACCGTTTGAACGCAATTGTTTCAGTAAGGGCAGGCAGAATTTTTCTTCTTTATTACCGAAATTGACAAATAGGATTTGCGTTGTGGTCGTGTTGTTTTTCGGGAATAGATCCAATTGATTCATAACATCGAAGATGCGGTCGGCTCCAAAAGAAATGCCTACTCCGGACATGTTCTTTAAACCGAAAATTCCTGTTAAGTCGTCATAGCGTCCCCCTCCGGTGATGCTTCCCATTTCGGCGTCTAATGCTTTTACCTCAAAAATGGCTCCAGTGTAATAACTTAATCCGCGTGCCAAAGTCAGGTCTAATCTGATTTCTGTTTTTATATCCAGTTCTTTGAGGTAGTCAAATACTGTGGTCAGTTCTTCTATTCCTTTCAAACCGATGGGGCTATCTTTCAATATATCCTGTAGCTTTTCCAGTTTTTCCTGGTTGCTGCCTTGTAAATTCAGAATAGGCTGAAGTTTGTTAATTGCTTTTTCGCAGATGCCTTTTTCCCGCAATTCGGCATTGACATTGTCCAGACCGATTTTGTCCATTTTGTCAATGGCGACGGTAATGTTTGTTAGGTGGTCTGGATAGCCAATGGTTTCAGCAATGCCTGCCAGGATTTTACGGTTGTTTATCAGTAGGCGCACGTTGATTTTTAAGCAACGGTATACTTCATCTACGATTTGTATCAGTTCTACTTCGTGTAGTAAAGAATCGCTTCCGACCACATCTACGTCGCATTGATAAAATTCCCGATAACGTCCTTTTTGCGGTCGGTCGGCCCGCCATACTGGCTGAATTTGGTAACGCTTAAACGGAAAAGTTAGTTCGTTTTGGTGTTGGACTACAAAACGGGCAAATGGTACGGTGAGATCATACCGCAGCCCTTTTTCTGAAATTTTATTCGTTAGCTTTATGCTGTTCTTTTCAAGTAGTTCGTTTTCCGGTATGTTGCTGATGAAATCCCCTGAATTGAGGATTTTGAACAGTAATTTGTCGCCTTCATCTCCATATTTACCCATGAGCGTGGATAAATTTTCCATCGCCGGCGTTTCTAAAGGCATATAACCATATAACCTGAAGACATTTTTTATCGTGTCGAAAATATAGTTGCGCTTCACCATGATTTCCGGTGAATAATCTCTTGTCCCTTTGGGGATAGAAGGAGTTTGTGCCATAATTTAATTGTCGTTTTCTTATTTTTAGTATGCCTAACAAAGATGAAGTTTATTCTTTAAATTACCAAGCATGAATGATCTTTACGCAATAAAGTTTTACAAAAATGGTGGATAGATGATGAAATCCAATGCAGAATAGTAACAAACTTTTGGGTTTTGCTTCTAATGGGCGTTTTTATTTTGTTCTTTAATTTGGTATTTATTATATATGTTTACACAGAATGTTCATATTCTTTCGTCGTTTTATCGATTCCTCTGTCGCCGGTATAACTTTTAACATTGTGCCGGCGGAAGCGAAGTCCGGGATGGTTTTTGAAACATTGTGGAGAGGGTATGTTTTGTTTTTCTGCCGGAACGGTCAATCGGTGGATGTCGGAGCCGAGCGAGTTTCGCCGGTTAGTGAACGGAAGAGATTACAAAAATGGTGGTAGGAATCAGTTTTCAAAACTATTTCGGATTTAGCGGAAGAAATGAAGCATGGGGGGAGTGCAGGGAACTGTGAATAATGTACTGCAGATATTGTTCCATATTTTATTTGCAATTTTCCTATTTGCAGTTTAAGTCATCTTCCCTCTTTCTTTGTTTTAAGTATTGTAATTTTTCTGGCATTCACCCGTATTCCTGTTTATTGATACATTTCTGTCTACAGTTGCTTTTATATTGGTATGGCAGGATAAATGTGGAATGCAGTGTTGTGTGTGTCGTATTATTCGTGAATAATTTAGGTGAAGGGGAATGTATATAGTCTGACGGCCTATTGGAGCAATGTCCGGAGTATTCTGTGTATCCATGTGCCTAAATCTTCTTTTGTTAAAGGTTTGATAATGAGTAGATTTTGATTGATTTGTAAAATTTCTCAAAAAAAACAGAGAGTTTCTTTGTTTATAAAAATTATCGTATTACTTTTGCATCCGCTTTGGATGTGGGGGTGTTTACATAATGGTATGTAAAGGAGTCTCCTGGTGATGTTGGTGTGTGAGGCGGGCTTGTCCATAGCGTTTTGTTCTGTTCATATATTGTTGATGTGTGTTGGAAATACCTCAGGATAAGCTTCTAACGTTTTTGTATTGAAAAAAGTTAGAAAAAAGTTCTGAAAAAATTTGGAGATAATATATGTGAAGTATTATTTTTGCATCCGCTTTTGCTTCCGGTCTGGAGGTGTAAAGCGAGTAATGAGATAAGAGTTCTTAAAGATATTGAAAGGTTTGAAACAAACAGCAAGTGCGAGTCCTTGGAAA
>NZ_QWEL01000035.1 GCF_009935865.1 Odoribacter sp. Z80 | reverse complement strand
AGGATTTAATTGGACTCCGGTCAGACACAGACTGCTTGCATTCCCGATAACATTTTTATTTTTGCAGAGGTGTAAAATCAGAACGGGAGTATGATGGAAGCAACGGATAAATATATGGAAAGCCGGATTTTTGGTTATGCCCGGGTGAGTACGCGCGATCAGAATCTGGATATGCAGCTCGATGTATTACAGCAACAAAAGTGTATAAAGATATTTTGTGAAAAAATCTCCGGTATAAAAAAAAGACCTGAATTGGAACGGTGTCTTTCTTCTCTCAAAGAAGGCGATGTTTTAGTAGTTTACAAATTGGACCGATTGGCCAGAAGCTTATCTGAGATTGTACGGATTTGTTCGGAACTGGAAAATAAAAAGATTCGAATCCGGTCGGTAAAAGATAATATAGATACGACAGATTATATGGGAAAATTCACTATGCATATTTTTGCGGCCTTGGCAGAATTTGAGCGGAATGTGATTATAGAACGTACCCGGGAAGGCCGTGAGGCTGCTTTAAAAAGGGGTAAAATATTTGGCCGTCCGAAAGGATTGAGTTCCCTTGCCCAGAAAAAAGTAAAACAAGCAGCAAGGCTTTATCAACAAGGAAATTCCATTAAACATATTTGTCAACAAATTGAAATAAAGAGTAAAAGCACTCTATACCGCTATCTTCAACTTGAAAATATACAATTGAGAGCAGGAAGTAAATTTCCTTCCCTGGAGAAAAGATTATGCCCTGAAAACCGGAAATAAGAAATAGTCTCTTCTCTTGATAAAGTAAGAATAAAACTATATTTTTGCGAACAATACAAAGGCCGTTCCTCAGAACCAGACATGTCACTGAGGAGCGCGGAGCGTGTCCGGAAGTATACTTTTCTGTGGGTAATCAGGTGTATTATTATTAATTAATCCAAATTTTGGTTTCTGAAAATTTCAGGAATATCATTCTTTCTTTTACGAAATTGTTCTCTGATGGTCCAATTAAATCCT
>NZ_QWEL01000034.1 GCF_009935865.1 Odoribacter sp. Z80 | reverse complement strand
AGGCGCATGGGGCCCACCTTGCGTGCCAGTCCCAGGATGCCGGAGCAGGTCTTGTTCGCCTGGTCCACATAACGTTTCTCTTCCAATATCTTACGGATATAAAGTTCCACGTCTTCGTGCACTTCGGAAGCTTCCTTGAGGAAGGTTTCCGGAGACCATTCCAGAATAGCCTTATGTCCGGGACACAAGTGTTCGGGATTGGTTGTGTGTTTAAATTCCATGCGGTTACGGGTGTGCCTGGTTACCAATGTGTAATTGTCAAAGACTTCCACATCGCTTGAGGTATAGCGGATGGTCAGCTTCCTGCCTATGTATGTGTGCGGGACACTGTAGAAATGGGCGTCCTCGCGCAAGCGTATGTAACCGTCCTTGCCTACTGTGGCCGAGACTTGTTTCTTCACCTGATAACGGAGCGGATTCAAAGATCCCAATGCATCCCGCTCGATGTCTTCAAAATAGGTACGACGGGAATAGTTCCTGCCTGTCAAGGTGCCGTTATTATGCAACTCCAGAGCCGAACGGATCGCGGCATTGAGACTTTGCAAGTCGGGACAATGCAATGACTCGAGCTTGGTGTAGATGTCCTTGTAGGTCAGTTTGACGGCATTCTCCACAAGGGCCTTGTCTTTGGGTTTACGTACACGGGCAGGAAAGACCGTTACTCCGTAGTGTTCGGCAAAACGCTCGAACTCCTCGTTCAGAACGGATTCATGACGGCCCGCTTTGCTGACGGCCGCCTTCAGATTATCGGGAACTACCGCCTGAGGAACTCCGCCGTAATAATAAAAGGCATTCTCACATGCGGAGATAAAATCCTCTTTGCTTTGACTATTGGTCGCTTCAACGTACGTCAACAGGCTGCAACCGAGTACCGAAACAAAGACCTCCACCTGGCGGGGAGGTTCATTATACGGATAAATCCATAGTTTATCACCGCAATAATCGACAAACATCTTGTCGCCCGCTTTGTGTTCCATGCGCATCGACGGATGGGCGATCTTCCGGTAACGCTGGATGGCTAAACGAAACTGGGTCAGACCGTAACCGTCAGGATGGACCGCACGGTATTTGTCCCATTGCTGGAGGGTGGTCATTCCCTTCTTGCTTAAAGCCTTGCAGATTTCAGGCATCAGACGGTCCA
>NZ_QWEL01000033.1 GCF_009935865.1 Odoribacter sp. Z80 | reverse complement strand
GGATGGTTATGTGCCAGTATAATGCTTGAACTATGTGCCAATAATGCAGTCTGCATGATTAGCCGTACATCGACTACTGTACCGTCCATTCCTCCCTCTGAAATCGTAGTAATACCTAAAACCTTATTTGCTCCATTGAGTAAGACCAGTTTAAAGTATTCCTTGTATTCCAGCGTATCATCATTAAAAGCCTGTTCCATCAGTAGCTTGTAAGCATCCTGCGGGTAATGAATGGAATATCTGTCTGCCGCCTTTACTTTTGGCTTATAGCTTACCGTTAATTCGCTAACCTGTTGCATAATCTATTTTATTTGTTGTTTGTAATCTAAAAATGAGGGGAGGGCATTACCCCTTCCCTCAACGCACAATACCCCCTATATGGAGTATTAATGCACCCTGCCTGTAAAGTATAAGCCATATCTTTTGTCCTGAATGTGGGATTTCAGGTATATAATGGAGTAATAAAACAAGTTGATTGTAACTTCTAATCAGAATATCTGCACAGGTATACCTGTTTGTATCTGCACCTACTAATGCCAGATAAAAGCCATTTTTTTAGTTGGCAAAATTACAAGTAAAAAGCCTGTCTGTTCCTGTGCCAGTTCTGCCCTGTCTGACCTCTGCTACACACATAAAATAAGTAAAAAGGAGAGCATGATAACTCTCCTTCCTGTACCTGTTTTGTTACCCTTCCATTTCCACCGCTTCAAAATAGGCAACCTCTTTTTCCTGTAACTTTTCACCACTCAGCCCATAAAGCGATGGTGTACCCATGCTGAAATCCGGTTTAATGGCTTTAAACGTTTCACCTGTACACCTGAGCAGTTTACCAATAATGTACTTCTTTACATAATCCACCTGTCCCTCTGGCGAATCAGCAAAAGCAGGTATATTTACAATCTGCTTTACCTGTTTGATGCCCTCTCCGTCATAGGCAGGATAGGGCTGTACCAATTTGTTCAGGCTGATACCTCCTTTCTTAACGGGTTCTCCTGTCTGCTTGTCAAAAAGTATGGTAATCAAGCCTAAGTAATACCTTTTGTTTTCTGGCAGGCGTTCTTTATTTGGCTTTTCTATCTCCACCCATTCGTCCGTAATAAAGTAGTTGAAAAAGTTACTCAGTCCTGATACGCCTTTCTCGTTGGCTTGATATGCGTACTTTTCTGCAATCGTATCGACATTAATGGAACGTACATTTTTTGGTTTGGGCAGTTCTTTGGTGTTTTC
>NZ_QWEL01000032.1 GCF_009935865.1 Odoribacter sp. Z80 | reverse complement strand
GATTGGAATATAAATTCCGTACTGTCGGGATATTCCACACAGAAGTCAAACGAGCTTGTACTGTCAATGGGAATTTCCCTGATCATTTTTAAGCGTGGCACGATGGCAAACAAACGTGGTTGCTTGGCCGGTCTTCCCCAGAAGTTTTTCAGTTTTCCGGAAAACCCCTGTGTGAGTTCTAAGAAAAAAGGGAGTTTGCTGTATTCTTTCCGAACAGCTTTGGTGACGTCAAATCTTTGCCACCCCTGTGTCATGAGTAGAATATCCATCATCCTGGAGCGGTATGCCTGTTGAATTCCGGGGTCAAAATACCATCCTGGGTCTTCAATGTGTCCTTTTAGATCAGAATCGAGCAGAAAATAACTGACAATGTTGTTGTCCCACCGCCTGTCACCCGAAAGCAGGGAATCTGTCACAGCCACAGAACAGCTGATGGAGTCCTCTCCCGTGCATTCAACTGTCATCAGGATGCTGTCTCGCTTTGCGTACTGCTTCCGGTCAGTCGATAACGTCACCTCCTTTGCTTCTTTCGGGTATACGAATGCCATCCTGCTGCTGTAGAGGTTTCCTTCTCCATCGGTGAGCACTCCGTGAATGATGCCCGGCGTCAGAGCATGTAGTGGTAAGGAACCGCATATGCCTTCGCCGATGGGCAGGACGGAGAGTAGTTTTCCCCTGCAATGGACCAGCAGATACAATTCTCGTTCCTTTAGGTATCCCGGATTTGCCAGGCACTTCCACTGCATCGTAGCGGAATCCGTGGTGACCTGTAATGCCACCCCTTGTTCTTTCACGTCTGGTAGTTCCACTCTTTTCTTTCCCCCTCCGGGTAGTATGACTTCAGCGTAATAGCTTCTTCCTACCTCCGGCTTGAGGGAGAAATGCCCCATTCCCCGGTGTGCCGCTACGAAAGGAACCACCGGAGTGTCGTCGTCTCTGAATACTTCCCCTGAAACCTGAACCCCGAATCCGTCTGTCCCGACGGCCTTGAATCCTACCCGGGAGGTGATGCCTGCGATAAGGTTTCCTCCTTCCGGGAAGAACCGGATATCCGTTTCGGAATCAGACATCCGTACAGGTACCTGCAGAATCCAGATGTATTCGAACGGCTCTTTGTTCAGGAACTGTAAACGAACTGTTGAGACGGAGTCTTCTTTTCTGATTCTCAACTGCATTCTTCCGTTTTTTTCCACCCTTGTGACAGAGCGGTCCACTTCTTTTTGGCGTGTGTACTGCCTGCTCTCTACAAAGAGTTTTTCGAA
>NZ_QWEL01000031.1 GCF_009935865.1 Odoribacter sp. Z80 | reverse complement strand
CTATGTAGTTTCCTGAAATAGGTTTACTTGGTTTAAAATACAATAAATTACAAAATATAGTCTAAATTCTTTTCTACTGGTACAAGTTTACTCTAAATAAATGATATATCCTATTCTGAGTTTACTTAGCTCTTCTTTCTCTTGGAAGTGCTCTCCCAAGAGAAAGAATAACCGGCTGTATTAAAACATCACCCTGGCAAATTTTTTCCTTTTGTCCCGGTATGCCTGCTCCGGCACTTGGTAACAAACAGCCAGGTGGGGGCGTTTCTTGTTATATATTCCGATTACCCGTTCAACGTGTTTTCTGGCGTCATCAATATCCTTAAGCGTGAGGTCGTTTAACCATTCCCTTTTCAGTATCCCGTTTACCCGCTCGGCAATGGCATTGTCATAGGGAGAGCCGTCCTGTGTCACACTGACACGGATACCGTGCTGTTTCAATATTCCGGTATACAAGATTGAACAATATTGCCCACCCCGGTCGGAGTGATGAATCAGGTCTTTGAAAGAACCATCCTCCACATTCTCCAACGCACACTGCAAAGCTTTTACCGGACCGGCAGAATCAAGTGTCGGGTGGACATCCCAACCCATGATCCGCCTCGAGTAAGCGTCTGTCACCAGGGAGAGGTAAACAAAGCCCTTGGCTGTCGGAAGATAAGTGATGTCGCTGACCCATACCTGATTCGACTGCTCTACACGCAGTCCCTTCACAAGGTTTGGGTATTGCCGGTGCCAGGCGCGGGAATCGGTCGTTACAACACGGTATTTCTTCATCTTTACCATCAGTTCGTGGCGGTGAAGCAAGCGGAAAAGCCAGTCCCGACCCACTGACAACCCGTTCTCGTTTAACAGTTTCCATAACTTGAGCACTCCCAAACGGGGCAAATCACGGCGGAGTTCCTCCACGAGGGAAAGGATATAACGTTCGCGTTCCTCCTTATTGTTAACCGAACGGAGACTCTTGTAATAAGCCTGCTTGCTGTAGCCAAATGCGTTACATAAATACTCCGTCATTGCTTTCTCTTCCCGTTCTTTTTGGCGTTCACCAATCCTGACAATAACATCTCCTCGTAGTTTTTTTTTACATCTATATCAAGGCGTTCTTTCGCTAAGTCGAGCATCAGCTCATAAGCTTCCAAAAGCACTTTTTGTTTGGACACTTCATCGCGTAACCGTTCCAGTTCCTGGCGTTCCTTGTCTGTCATGGATAATAAACATTTTGCCGTATGCACGGGTAAAGATAAACGTTTATGGCTTTCTTCCGACATTATG
>NZ_QWEL01000030.1 GCF_009935865.1 Odoribacter sp. Z80 | reverse complement strand
GATGTCCGCTTGGAGGTCTTGGTGGTGCCCTATACGCGCAACCCTTTTCCTGACAAGGTGGTGACTTATGCGTATAACGGTCAGAACAGTTATCAGATAGCGAACACCTGGAGCGGTCCTGACGCACAGCGCTGGACTTTGACGAACGGTTCTTTGGGTACGCTGGAGATTTCTGACCGTGGTTTGGTGAGTAATGTATCTTCGACGATGTGCAGTCATATCACGGTGGAGGCGGTGTGTGAGGACTTTCCTGATAAGGTCTACCGGATGGAGCTGCATGAGCCTTCGCGTAGTTATGCTTCTGCCGGAGCTTATACGCTGAATCTTTTGCCGGGGGAATATACTTTTGAGTGTTGGGGTGCTTCGGGGGGTGGATCAACTAATCAGAATGTCGGTAGCCATGCTGGTTTAGGAGGATATGCCGGAGGTGATTTGGAGGTGTCGGAATCCCAAAGATTTTATTTGTATGTCGGGGGTACGACAGGGTCTACTGCAGGTGGTTGGAATGGTGGCGGAAATGGTTCTAATACTGGTTTCGGAGGTGGGGGAGCGACAGATATACGTTTAATGGATGGGGCATGGAATGACCGGACTTCTTTGTTTTCCCGTATTATGGTTGCGGGAGGAGGTGGAGGACCGGATAATCCTGGCGGTACTTTTAAGGGTGATGATGATGGCTCCGGAGGTGCCGGGGGTGGTTTGCAAGGCAATGCTGCCTGTATAGACGGAGTTGTCGTTAACCGAAGTTATTATACGGCTTCTGGTTGTAGCGGATGTGGAATGGGAGGAACTCAGACCCAAGGGTATGCCTGGGGACAGGGAGAGCATGTTACTTGCAATACCGATACTGGTGGCGGCGGCGGCGGTTATCGTGGCGGATATGTAACCAATCATAATAATGGCGGTGCTGGTGGTGGTTCGGGGTTTGTCTCCGGATTAGAAGGATGTAATGCTGTGGATGAAGGGGGTAATTATACGGGTCAGGCTGTTCATTATAGTGGTATTTTATTTAAAAACGGAGTCTTAAAGACAGGGCAGAGAGCGGGGCATGGAATGGTAAAGATTACAGTAAAGTAGGATGAAAGGAATGTGGTAAATTTTAAAATATATCGGATGCGAAAATTACTGTTGGTTGTTTTTTGTTTTTGGAGCATGTGGGCTTTCGGGGACCATCTCCTGGTAAACGGTGATGTAAAGGTCGTTTCTGTTGCCGACGGATTTGCAGAACTTGAAGTGCAGTTGAGTTGGTCCAATTCCTGGCGTAACAGTTGCAATTACGATGCCGTCTATATATTCGGCAAGTACCGATTGCCGGACTCCGACGAGAAATGGCACCACCTGTTTTTTGATGCGTCGGATGACGTTCATTCCGTGGGAAGCGGTTACGGTCTGTCCGTGATGAACGGCGGTCGCGGTTTGCTTGTGTACCGTTCAGAGGATGGCCAGGGCGAGTCGGCTGTGACCCTCCATCTGCGTTGGTCGCTTGACGG
>NZ_QWEL01000029.1 GCF_009935865.1 Odoribacter sp. Z80 | reverse complement strand
CCAATAAAAACGAACGTTTATTTTGGTTAAATCAGGAGTTGTAGGAACGTGGCTCTGTTTGGTGATGTTTTTGGAAGCGGATAAAATCTAATTCTAAAAACATTCAGTTATGGCAAAGAAAAACATTTTTTGGCCGGGTTGGTTGGTGGATAATCCGCTGACGGAGGACCCGAACGACTTCACGTTGAAAGTGAAAGCGGGCAACATGGTGACCACCGAGGACATTGCGAAAGCGTTGCAGGCGGAGGGTACGGAATTTCAGTTGGAAACGCTGATTGATATCTTGAACCGGGGCGACCGCATCGTCCGGAACAAATTGTTGGCAGGTTTCAGTGTAGGTACGGGTGTGTTCTACGCCTATCCGAGTGTGTCGGGCGTTTGGCGCGACAAAAATGAGGTGTTCGACGAAAAGCGTCACAAGGTGGGTGTCAATTTCCAATTAAGCGCGGCATTGCGTGAGGGTGTGAAGCAGGTGGGGGTGGAAGTATTGGGCGTATCGGTTGCCGGTCCTGAGATTTCGTGCGTGACGGATACGTGGACAGGCGAGCAGAACGGTTTGATAACGCCGGACGAAACGGTGACGGTGAAAGGGCGCAACTTGCAGATTGCCGGCGAAGAGGGGGATGCCGTGGGCCTTTGGTTTGTGCGGGTGGAGGACGGTACGAAAACGGCCGTCGAAATGCGCCGCCTGACGGTGAACAATCCCTCCGTGCTTTCGTTCCGTGTGCCGAAACTGACGCCGGGTGACTACTGGCTGGAACTGACCACCCGTTTCAGCAAAGGCCAGTTGACGAAAGAACCGCGCACGGCACGTTTTGAGAAAGTGCTCAACGTGCCTGCGGAAGAGAGTGCGGGTGATTAAAATGTTAACTCCGGTGTGGAGTACGCCCGTACTCCGCATCGGAGTCAATGCTTACGCCTGTGTGGAGTGTGTGCTGACTCCGTGCCGGAGTGCGAGGCTACTCCGGAGGGGAGTGAAAGTGGAAATAATTGTTTAATTCTATAATTTTAATTGATGATGAAAAGTTTCTTTTGTTTGCTGTTGAGCCTGGCATTGTTTGCGGGATGCAGCAAGGATGACGACTTGAATGACAACTCGAATGACAACTCGAATGACAAAACCTCGGATTTCAATCCTGCGTTTGCAAAAATTTTGCAAGAGAAAGGATATATATCCGATAGTAAAAGGATTCTATATGAGGAGGTCAAAGATATTGAAAAAATTGATATTAGTGGAACTTATGAAGACTGGGTAGTGGGGAAGGTATTAACTTCCCTGGCTGGTATCGAACATTTTGAATCCTTGACGGAATTAATTTGCAATTATAATCAACTTACCTCTTTGGATGTAAGCAAAAATACTGCATTGACCACGTTGGATTGCAATTATAATCAACTTACCTCTTTGGATGTAAGCGAGAATACTGCGTTGACCACGTTGTATTGCGGGAATAATCAACTTACCTCTTTGGATGTAAGCGAGAATACTGCGTTGACCACGTTGAATTGCGGGAGTAATCAACTTACCTCTTTGGATGTAAGCAAAAATACTGCGTTGACCACGTTGGATTGCGGGTATAATCAACTTACCTCTTTGGATGTAAGC
>NZ_QWEL01000028.1 GCF_009935865.1 Odoribacter sp. Z80 | reverse complement strand
TGTATGTCACTGTGTCCTTGGGCAAGACACTTGATCCCAGCATTGTTCCTCTAGCTGTGACTACAGTGTGTGAATGTTAGTTACTGGTTGGGCAGGTGCCACTGTGTATGGTAGGTCCTGTCATTGGTGTGTGAATGGGTGAATGATGTTATGTAGTGTTAAGGTGCTTTGAGTGGTCAGAAGACTAGAAGAGCGCTGTACAAATCTATTTTACCAAGTCCATTTGGTTTGAATAACAAACAGTCTGTCTCTCAAACCCCCCCACCCAATACCATTATTTCAAAATAAAAGCCTCAATGATTATCTGTACCTCAACAATGGGTACACCACAATTGCTTTCAAATACTAGTGAAACTAGTACTTACTTCTTCTACTGCTGCTAGTACCACTAGTACCACAATTACAAAAAATGTATTTTTTAATTCTCAGCTTTTCCTATTTCTATTATTTCAGCTTTTATTATTTGTGTTTTCAAATTCATAGAAGCTTCTCCAATTTCTTTTTTTGCAATTCTTTCAAGTTCATTTCAGCTTTTCTCATTTCTGTAATTTCAGCAATTTTAAATGTATTTCAGCCTTTTCTATTTCAGCAATGTTTAGAAAATTTCTGTATTTTCAGCCATTTTTAAATGTATTTCAGCTTGTTTCAATTCTGTACTTTAAGCAACTTTTTCAAATTATTTTCAGCCTGCATTCCAACGCATTTTCAGCAGGAAATGCATTTTCTAGTTCTTCTATTTCTTCCGCCGCACCTTTCAACTCCTTCACACTTTCAGCTATTAAGACCATTCAAATATTAAAATGTTCAGCTCATTCAGGGGAGGGGTGCTATGACTTTTCAGCTTTTTAGCTCTTATAATTGAATTAATATAAATTAATATCTTCAACCTTTTTAACATGGTTTCCTAATGGATTAAATTTTCAAATCCTTTCAAAACTTCTTCAACTTTCAACTTTTTCAGCTTTTCCAATCTTTCAGCTAGAGACACCATTTAAACTTTAAAATGTTGACACAAGTCTTAACAATTTCCTAAAAAAAACAGCTTGTTGATATCTATTATAGTTTTTTCATAACCACTCATTATGTTTCACTAGTTTTGGGGTCCTTTTCGAATTTAGAGTGAGCGCTAGAGTGCGGGCAAAGTCGGAAGACAAGAGAGGGTCCATGTTTTGTAAACTGTTGGTAGAGCAGTTTTAAAAGA
>NZ_QWEL01000027.1 GCF_009935865.1 Odoribacter sp. Z80 | reverse complement strand
AAGACATAAAAACTACACTCAAACGTTCGGTAGAGTCTTGTGTCGCTCAAAATGTAATTATTTTTTGGCTACTCCAAATAGTTTTGCTCCAGGAAGCATTTGTTTGAGGTGTGGGTTCTCGGTAACTGTCTGTGAGCTAAGTGCACCTTGCTCCGTTGCCGCGCCAACGAGCTGGGGCTCTTTCTGTGACTCACAGCTGATCCTAATTAGCTGATTAGTGCAGCCTGACATGACCTCCTTCTCTCCACCTTCTCTCATCATTTCAAACCCCCATGGAGGGAGTTCTTACTGTAATGTTTGATGAGGCCTATTAAATAATATATACTGTCTCTCAACCCCCCCACCCACTCACCCAATACCATCATTTCAAAATAAAAGCTGCAATGATTATCTGTAATTTAAACATGAAGCTTATGATACAGCTGTTTCGTTGAATACTTATTGCGCTTTCAAATAGTACTACAACCACTAC
>NZ_QWEL01000026.1 GCF_009935865.1 Odoribacter sp. Z80 | reverse complement strand
TTTGTACCCGCAAAAGAGACAATCGTTCTTTACAATCATGGGCAGTTACCAGAGTGGCCAAATGGGGCTGACTGTAACTCAGCTGGCGTAGCCTTCGGTGGTTCGAATCCATCACTGCCCACCATTTTGCGGAAATAGCTCAGTCGATAGAGCACTAGCCTTCCAAGCTGGGGGTCGCGGGTTTGAGTCCCGTTTTCCGCTCTCTGAATGAGGTAGTTATGAAAGTAGCTACCTTTTTTCTTGCCCTCATTTTTTAGTAAATATCTGATTATTAATCTCTTTACTTTCCACCCCTGTTTTGACGGGAAGATATGAATATTTATAAACAAGGCAAAAAAGAATAGATTTTCAAGTATTTCTTGTGGAAGCAGGACTGGAAATGGCTTAACATAATCATTTCCACAAGAATCGCTGCAACACACTACTTACCAGTGCATTATAGCACTTCAAAATGATTAAGAAATTACAAATTGCCTTTTATTCCATGAACTCAAAATTGACGAATAAAGGCGAAGCCCCAATTTATTGCAGAATTTCCATTGCAGAAGAAGATAAATTATTTTCCACAGGGTTGTATATCCTACCCAAATATTGGGACAAGGTAAAGCAGAAAGCGAAAGGAAAAACAAGTGAATCAGAATCAGTTAATACACATATAGAACAAATAAAAGACAGGTTGTTTAATGCAGAAACAAAACTACTCATTGAATCGCCGGATAATTATACGCTAAATGACATTTACCTGATTTTTACAGGACGATACGCTGAGAACTCCCCCTCCTTGCTAAAGCTATTCAAGGAACGGCTGGATAAAATGGAAAAACTGATAGGCAGAGAATACACCATACGGACGTTCAGGAAGTTTAAGGAAGTGTACCAACATACCCAAGATTACATCAAACACAGCTATAATGTACAGGATATACCGTTTAAGAAACTGGACTTTAAATTCATTCAGGACTTTCAGGAATATTTGCTGATACACAAAAAGCACAAGCCTATTACGGTCAATAAAATTGTACAACGTGTAAATCAAATCGTCCTACTGGCAGTAAAGTATAAGTACATAGCGGAGCATCCGTTTAAAGGCTACAAGCCGTTAAAGGAAGTAAAGCAATTGGTATTTCTGACAGAAGATGAAGTAAAGAAACTGGAAAGCTACGAATTTGCACAGGCAAGACTTGAAAGAGTACGTGACTATTATATGTTTTCCGTTTATACTGGACTTGCCTACAACGAAGCATTCAGCCTAAAGCCTGAACATATTGTAAAAGGCTTTGACGGTCAGGATTGGATAAAGATGATACGCCTGAAAACTCAAAGGGAAATCAACATACCATTATTGCCACAGGCTAAACGGCTTATGGAAAAATACCATTTATCAGACGAGCAGGAATATATTTTACCAACAATGAGCAACCAGAAAATGAACAGCTATTTAAAAGAAGTGGCTGATATTGTGGGTATCAAAAAGCATCTGACACATCACACCGCCAGAAAAACATTCGCATCTACCATTTTGCTTTACAATGACGTACCCATTGAGATTGTCAGTAAATTACTTGGTCATGCGAATATCAGCATTACCCAGAAGTCATACGCACAGGTAATCAACAGGAGCGTAAGCAATCACATGATTAAGCTATCCACCCAACTGGAACAGACTGCAATTTAATGTTTACCGCCCTCTCACTTCT
>NZ_QWEL01000025.1 GCF_009935865.1 Odoribacter sp. Z80 | reverse complement strand
GGAGGAGAAGTGTTGCCGGAGTGTGGCGGGTCTGTCCGGAGCCTGTGCATGCAGGTTCCAGACAGAGGTGAGCAATACGAGCAGGAGAGTCGGGTATTTTATCATGACGGGGGAGCTAAAAGGTTACAATACGGTTTGTTCACTTTGCAGGTATTGGTCTCCGGGCAGGCTGTGTGTTAAGGTATAAACTCTCTGGCTGACGATGTGGCTTGTAAATATGGAATGCCAATCCATGTTTGCGGTATCGTATGCCGAAAAGGGATGTTAACAAATATAATCACTTCTTTTTATAAAACAAATAAAGTTGGAATATTTGGATAGAATGGTGCATTTTTTGAAGAAAGTAGGGCGTAAATTCATAAAAGTAGGGTAAAAAGAGAGTGAAAAGTAGGGTAAAATTCTTATCTTTGTCAAAATATTTGTTTATGAACGAACTTGAACAATTGATACAACAATACTATGAACTTGGTATAGACCGGCAATTGGACTATGACAAGTTTTATCTTTATTCCATTATTACTCATTCGACGGCTATTGAGGGATCGACAATCACGGAACTGGAAAATCAGATTATGTTTGACAATGGTATTGCAATCAAGGGTAAAAGCCTCATAGAACAAAATATGAATCTTGACTTGAAGAATGCATATGAACGGGTATTGGTTTTTGCACACGATCATTGTGATGTCACGATGGAACGGTTAAAAGAACTCTCGGCTCTGACGATGAAAAATACTGGGGTAGAGTATCATACTACACTCGGTGATTTTTCCTCGGCACATGGCGATTTGCGTTTGGTAAACGTATCGGCAGGAGCTGGTGGTAAGTCTTATATGGCATTTAATAAGGTTCCACAAAAGTTAAAGGAGTTTTGTGATAATTTAAACCGCTTTCGCCGGGAGGCTAAGGGATATGATTTGGTAAATCTTTATAATCTGAGTTTTGATGCGCATTTTCATTTGGTTACTATTCATCCTTGGGCAGATGGGAATGGGCGTATGGCCCGGCTTTTGATGAATTGGTTGCAATTTGAATATGGACTGATTCCTTCGCGGATTCTTGCTGCAGACAAGGAGGATTATATTAAAGCACTCGTTGCGACACGTGAGGAAGATAATCTTCAAATATTCCGTGACTTTATGCACACCACATTTATAGTCCACTTGAAGAGAGAAATAGAGCTGTATAAAGAATCTGTTGGTGTTAGTGACTCCGGAACGGTATCATCCAAACTCAAGACAAATGAGCGGATTATTTCTTATCTTGCCTCGCATCCGAGAGCTTCTGCCAGGGAGTTGTCTCAAAAAATAGGTATCACTGTCAAAGGCATAGAAAAGCAATTGGCCTCTTTGAAAGCTGCCGGGCGTATTTTGCGCATTGGTCCGGCCAAAGGCGGTTATTGGCAAGTTGATTAGATTTTAGCAATATCTATTCATTTCCAATCCTTATTGTAGATCGTATCATCTCTCCTTTTGTAGTGATGCCTTCCAGTTTCACCGTAAAGGGTCCTTTCCGGTCTGTGGTGTAGAAACGCAGCGTGGCCGGTTCTCCTTTTCTCAGACGTACGTCCGGATTCCAGAATAGCGTTGGCCTTTCGTCGGGAAGGGGATTGCTGCGTTCTTCTTTTACCTCGTATCGGGGTACATAAAACTCTGCAGGCTGGTGATATCCCAAAGGTGTAAAACGATAGAAATCCAGTCCGCGTAAAGTAAAGTCCGTACCTTTTTTAAACTGGAGAAAAATATACATATGTTGGTCATCAACGCTGGTTGTATATTCTACCCGGTCAATATAACTTATCGGTATATTGGCAAGTAGGTATGTCATATCAACATCCCCGATATCTTCCGGTATATTTTCTAAAGAGATATGAACTTCTTTTTGTCTTATTTGACCATAGATTATGGATTGCATTCCTCCGGTATTCTCAATCCGTATTCCCGGAATGGAAAGGACCCAGTCTAAAGCTACCTTGAATCGTTCTTCTTTCAAATTATGTGCTTCCAATACTTTCAGAGGTTTTGTTCCGGAGAGATATTTCGGTTTTGTTATGACAGCTTCTTCCAACTGGTATATTTTCTGTCCGTTCACATAGTAATACCCCAATGTTCCGACTTCCCGGTAAACGGAGTCTTCTTCTTCTTCTTTTTCTTTTCCGTTTTTCCATCCGTGCCGGAGCATTAAAGGCATCTGCAAATCCCGAAGCTGGTCTTTGTTGAAGTTCAGCTCCACCCATTTTCTTCCGGAGCGGGTATAGGATTGGAATATAAATTCCGTACTGTCGGGATATTCCACACAGAAGTCAAACGAGCTTGTACTGTCAATGGGAATTTC
>NZ_QWEL01000001.1 GCF_009935865.1 Odoribacter sp. Z80 | reverse complement strand
CGTTTTTACGTGGATTTTTAGGTAAAATGCTGTTTTCCGGGGAGGATATTTATAAAAATATAAAGGTGTTGTCCGGAGGTGAGAAGATGCGGTGTATGATAGCCCGGATGATGTTGAATAACGCGAATGTTCTGATTCTGGACTCTCCGGCCAATCATTTGGATTTGGAGTCTATTCAGGCTTTTAACAATACGCTGGTTTCTTTCAAGGGGGTGGTTTTGATGAATTCTCATGACCATGAGTTTATTCAGACGGTTTGTAATCGGGTGATAGAGTTGACACCGGCTGGTATGATAGATAAGCGAATGGATTTTGATGATTATATTACGAATGAAGGCATCAAGGAGCAATTGGAGAAGATGTATCATTGAAACGGGACTAAAATTAAAATAATATGAAAATCAATCGTTTGTTATGGGGTATTCTGTTGTTCCTGGTTAGTTGTCAGGGAGCACCCCGCACTGCAGAGTATGTTGTGATGGCCAGTCAGGAAGTGATGGAAGATTCATCCTGGAATCTGGTGGCAGAGACGTTAAGAGCTAAGCATGAAGCTGTATTGTTGGCGTATCGTCATCATCCGGACGAGTTATTGCCTTCGTTGAAGCAATTGAATCCGCGCTATGTTGCAGTGGTGGAGAAACCGGAAAATCTGGGCCGGGATTATGTTATCGGGTTAAACCGGCTGAGCCGGCAGATAGATGAGGATAAATATGCGGATTTCCTGTGGGGGATTATAACAGGATATGATGCTGGGGCTGCCATGGAAATGGTGAATAACAGTACGGAACCTTTGGTGATTAAAGATGCCGTTGCTTCCATTATGGAGTTACACAGTGGTAAATGGTTTGACCGTTTCGCCTGGGTGGATGACCATCGGATGGGATTGTGGGGAGAGAAGAAAGCAAAAGGGGACAGTGTAGTCACTTATCAGTTGCCGGCAGACAAGAAGAATAATAGCCGGGTAAATCCGGTGGATGAGATGCAGACTTTTTATGATATTTATGCGGAATATGATCCGGATTTGATTGTGACGGCTGCCCATGCAACGGAACGGAACCTGGAAATGCCTTTTTCTTTGGGTAATATCAAGTCTCAGTCTGGAGTATTATACATGGATTTTCCCGGAGCTCCCCGGAACTTGACGGAGAGCGGGAAGCGAAGGGTTTATCTGCCTATAGGAAATTGTTTGATCGCTAATGTAAATAATACGAAAGAGAGTATGGCAGTAGCCTGGATGAACAGTGCCCATGCGGCTACTTTAGTCGGGTATGTGGTAACTACCTGGTATGGCCGTAATGGCTGGGGAGGACTGAAATATTGGTTGACAACGCCGGGCCGTTATACAATAGCCGAAGCTTTTTACCTGAATCAGCAGGATATGATGAATCAGTTGGTGCAATGGAATCCCCGGTTTACTGATCTGGAATATCCTTATGATGCGTCCGATGAATTTCAGGCAGGAACTCAATTAATAAAGGATTCGCTGGGAATAGAAGCGTCACTTGATATGCTGGGATTTTTACATGACCGGGATGTATTGGCTTACTATGGTGATCCGAAGTGGGACGTTCGTTTGCAGGAAATACCGGAAGAACATGATTTTACAGTCGCTTCGGAGATAAAAGGAAAGCAATGTATTGTCACCATTACTACTCAGGAGAATTTTAACCTGGAAAGAATGAAAGGAGATCATTTCAAGGAGGAGCATGTGAAGGATTTGCCGTTCAGTTATTTTTTTCCTGAGCGTTTGAAAAATCCTCGTCTGGCCGACGGACAGGAATGGAAAGTGGCTCTTGACGAGAATTTTCTGTTGGTTTATAATGCGGATTTTGAGCCTGGTAAGACCTATAAGGTGGTGTTGGATATTGACTAACAGGTTTAGTGAGATATAAAAATGCAGGTACTGATGTACTAATTACTAATTTTTATTAGTATATTAGTACATCAGTTATTATATGTACCTATGAAAACAGGAAGAACTTTTGTTGAAAAGCTTTTGAATGCTTCTGCCGGGAGTATTGTATGCCGTGAACCTGATTTGGTATTGAGTCATGATAATTCGGCCCGTATAAAAAAGTTATTCGAGAGGATGGGTGGAAAGGTGGTAAAGTATCCTGAAAAGCTGATGGTCGTACTTGACCGGAAAATGACCGGTACGACCGAAGAATTGATTCGGGATTATAATTCTATCCATCATTTTATGGAGGAGCAGCAAGCCGGCCGTTTTTTCGATTGCGACAAAGGAATTTGCCATCAGTTATTAGCAGAACAGGTAAAAGAGGGGATGTTGATTGCCGGTAACGATAGTCATACTTGTACTGCCGGGGCGTTTAACTGTTTGGCAGTGGGGTTGAATAAAACGGAAACGGCTGTTTTGTGGAAAACAGGGAAGATGTGGTTCCGGGTTCCTGAAACAGTAAAGATTGTCTTGAGGAACAGTTTACCGGAGGGAGTATATGCAAAAGATTTGGCTCTCTGGATTATAGGTATGTTACAGAATGAACATGTGGGGTACACTTGTTTGGAGTATCACGGAGAAGGAGTCCGTACTTTATCCATTGCTGACCGGATGACTATTGCGAATGTATCTGCTGAGATAGGGGTGAAAAGTGCCGTATTTCCCCCTGATGATGCTTTGGCTGATTATTTCGGAGACTATGCAGTACAAGGAGTTTGGGCAGATGCTAATGCTGCTTATAAACGGGAGTTTGAAATTGATTTGTCGGGTGTAATGCCTTTGGCCATGTCAGTAGGTCTTCATACGGAGGTTAAAAGTGTCCGCGAATGGGGAGCATTGTCTGTACAGCAAGGATCAATCGGTGCATGTGGTACCGGAAGGATAGAAGATATGCGGGTTGTAGCCCATATTTTAAAAGATAAAAAGTTAGCCCCGGGATTCCAATTGTCGGTTGTTCCGGCTTCCCGTGAGATTTATATGCAGGCCATAGAAGAGGGATTGGTTGATATGATATTCAAGTCGGGAGCTGCGGTGCTTGGAGCGAGTTGCGGTGCTTGCTTAGGAAGCAGTTCTATGGTTCTGGCTGATACCCGGCGTTATCTGACTTCCACGAACAGTAATTCTCAGCAACGTATGTTTTCGTTTGGGGTAGAAAAATATGTGGCTTCGCCGGCGACTATAGCCATGACAGCTTTGACAGGAGTGTTAACCTCGCCGGCTGAAGAGAGGGAAGCGGTTTATCCCTATTGGTCTGTTCCGGCAGAGCCTGTTTCTGTTCATGATTTCGACAATCGCTTGTTCGGAAACGTATGGAATTATAAGGAGATAGACCACATTACCACTGAGCAGTTGTTTGCTGAGCAGTGGACATATCGTATCTCTTCAGAAGATAAAAAGGGTATGCTTCCACATTTATTAGCAGGGTTGGATGTCACTTTTGCTAGCCGGGTGGAAACAGGACAGATTCTTATTGTCGGAGAGGATTTCGGTTGTGGGAAATTGATCGAACATGCGGCATCCGGGCTTGTTGCTGCAGGAATAGTGGCCGTTATAGCCCGTTCCGTTAACCGGAGATTTTTCCGTATGGCTTTGAATCGGGGATTACCCATCCTTATTGCTCCGGAGATTGTGGATAAGTATCATTCGGGCGATATTCTGATGTTCAATTGGGCTGACAGACGGATATATCTGAACCAGGAAGAGTACAATTTACCCGATGTAGCTCCGGAGTTTGAGGAAGCTTTGACACATTTGCTTTTACCCTAAAAGAGGTTTAAGCACTCCAAACAGGATGCAGGCAATCACCAAAGTGACAATAATATTGAAGGTCTGTGCAGTCAGGAAAGCCCAGAGAATATGACGGTTTTCACGTGATATGATTTCTTTAAGCCTCGTTTCCAGTCCTACGCATACGAAGGCCAGGCTGAAGAACAGAGTACTGAACATTTTAGCCACTCCGGGTTCGAGCAATTTCCCTTTCAGATTTACGTGGAAAAGGCCATTGGTCTGAAGAAGGCTGAACACTAAGGAAGCAGCTACAAAACCGATGATGAATTTGGGAAATTTTTCCCAGACAATGTCTAAGGAGGGTGAATGGCTGTTTTTTTCTCCCCGTGTAGACAGATAAAGCGCAATGAAGAAGGCAACAAAGCCAATCAGTACGTTTTGTGCGCCCTTGATGATGACGGCATGTTGATTGGAAAGCTCGCTGACGATTGCGCTGGAGGCGGCTACGCCGCTGGTGGTGTCGATTGTTCCGCCGATCCAGGCTCCGGCAACTTCCTGTACTACCTGAGGATTATCAAATAAGCGGGGCAAAAGAACCTGAGCCAGCCAAGGCATCAGGTAAATCATCGGAACCACGATAATAAGTACTAAAGACACGATATAAGACAATTTCTTATCGTCTCCGCCGGCCACTCGGGCTGCCGTGATGCAGGCAGAAACACCGCAGATGGAAACACCGCTGGATAAAATCATGGCGGAACGTTGGTCTACTTTCATCCGGCGGGAAATAAAATAAGCGAAAAACCAGACAATACTGACAACCAGAACGGCTTGTATCAGTCCCATTGCGCCCGATTTCATGACATCGCTGAACAGTATAGTCGCGCCCAGACATACTACGCCGATTTTGATGAAAAACTCGCTTTGGATAGCCGGTTTCATCCAGTTGGGAATATAAAAGACATTCCGGATAATCAATCCTAAGATAACGGAGAAAAACACCGATTCGAAACCATAATAAGATACCTGGGGAATAGCTGCAGTAATTTGTGCTATCAGGGAGATGCCGAAAATAGCCAGTAAGGATAAAATCAATCCTTTCAAGGGACGTCCCAGCATAATCCACCCTAAATAGAAGATAATGAGAACAATGACAAATAATTGAATGGCATTACTGAAATCTGTCCATGTGGTTAGCTGTTTGGGAATCTGAGGTAAATGCGAAGGTATGATAACGGACATAGCGAGTAGCAGAATACTGACGGCAACGACTACCCAGTCTTCGTGTTTGAATTGTGTAAGCCAATTTTTCATTTGAAGGATATTGGTTAATTTTATCATGATATATCTGGCACGAAGAAAACGATTTTCTATGATTTTTTATTACGTTTAAATGCTTAATTTTGTATTTGGCTGAAAAGGTCTGAAAGGTCCGGATTTGTTATACCTGTGATGAAAACGGGCAGCTTCAGGAATTGGTATACAGAGAATATCCATCGAATTCGTACTATTGGAATACTTTTGTGTTCGAGTATTGTTATTTGCGGGCAGACTGTCTTTTTGTCATTTTATTCGCTTTGGCACAACTATTGTGAAAATTGTAGCGTAAAATCGAAATTCAATAACTAAAAATACAACACTATGGCTACAGGAAAAATAGGTGTTTCAACCCAGAATTTATTTCCGATTATCAAAAAGTTTCTTTATTCCGATCACGAAATATTTCTTCGAGAAATTGTGTCGAATGCGGTGGATGCAACTCAAAAACTGAAAGTGCTGGCCTCTTCGGGAGAATTTAAAGGAGATGTTTCTAATCTGCGTGTACGGGTAAAAGCTGACAAAGAGGCAGGAACTTTGACAGTTTCCGATAGTGGTATCGGTATGACTCAGGAAGAGGTGGAGAAATACATCAACCAGATCGCTTTCTCAGGTGCGGAGGAATTCCTGGAAAAACACAAAGACGATGCAGCTACGATTATCGGGCATTTCGGGTTGGGATTCTATTCGGCCTTTATGGTGAGCGATAAAGTAGAGATCGTGACCAAATCCTATAAAGAAGGGGCGCAAGCCGTGAAGTGGACAGGTGAGGGGGACACCGAATATACGCTTGAAAATACAGAAAAAGCAGAGCACGGTACAGATATTATCATGTATATCAGCGAGGAAGAGAAAGACTTTCTCGAAGATAGCAAAATTCAGGAGTTACTGACAAAATATTGCAAATTCCTTCCGATAGAAATTGTGTTCGGTAAAAAGAAAGAATGGAAAGACGGTAAACAGGTGGATACCGACGAAGACAATATCATCAACGACACTACTCCATTGTGGACGCGGAAGCCTGCTGAACTGAAAGAAGAAGATTACCTGAAATTTTACCATGAGTTGTATCCCATGGCTCAGGATCCCTTGTTCCATATTCATTTGAATGTAGATTATCCGTTCAACCTGACCGGTATCCTCTATTTCCCGAAAATCGACAACAAGTTTGAAATTCAGAAAAACAAAATTCAATTATACAGCAATCAGGTTTTCGTTTCCGATTCGGTGGAAGGAATTGTTCCCGAATACCTTACTCTATTGCATGGGGTAATCGATTCGCCGGATATTCCCCTGAACGTTTCCCGCTCTTATTTGCAAAGCGACCGGAACGTGAAAAAGATTTCCAGCCATATCACTAAAAAAGTGGCTGACAGCCTGACCGATATTTTTAAGAATAGCCGGGAGGATTATGAGAAAAAATGGGACGATCTGAAAGTATTTATTCAATATGGCATGCTGACGGATGAGAAGTTTGCCGAGCGTGCTAATTCTATTGTTTTGCTGAAAGACACCGAAGGAAAATATTTTACTTTGGAAGAGTATGAGAATCTGGTTAAGGTGAACCAGACGGATAAAGACAATAACATCGTCTATCTCTATGCCACCGATGTTCAGGAACAGTATACCTACATTCAGGCTGCCAAAGACAAAGGGTATGATGTGCTGATTATGGACGGTCAGTTGGATACCCATTTCATCAACCACCTGGAACAGAAAAATGCCAATCATAAGTTTTTACGGGTAGACTCGGATGTAGTGGACAAGCTGATACCGAAGAGCGATGTGAAAGATACAGATTGGAGTGAGGCTGAGCAAGAGGAAATGCGGGATGTTTTCAATGCTCAGCTACCGACAGAGGGAGGGATGTTTATGGTTAATTTTGAAGCTTTGGGAGAAAGTGCTGATCCGGTGATTATCACCCGCTCCGAATTTATGCGACGGATGAAGGAAATGGCGGCTATGAATCCGGGAATGGGATTCTATGGTGCTATGGGGGACCAGTTTACGTTGGTTGTGAATACTGACCACAAATTGGTAAAATCTGTTTTGGCAGATGAACAAAAAAAGATGTCTGTTCAGTTGGAACCAATTGATTTTGAGATTAAAGAAAATGAAAGCAAACGGACTGAGATAGATGAATTGAACAAGGATAAGAAAGAAGAAGAGATTCCTCAGGTAGACAAAGACAGAAAAAAGGAGTATACGGATAAGATAAATGAGTTGAAGAGCCGCAAACAAAACTTACTGAAAGAATATGGCAAGGAAAATAAGATTGTGGGACAACTTATAGACTTGGCTTTACTGGCAAACGGCTTGCTGAAGGGCGAAGCGTTGAATCGGTTTGTAAAGAGAAGTGTGGATTTGATAAAATAAAAGAGAGAATTGATAAACAGGTCCGTTGACTTTAGTAGAGAAAGGGAAGAATTATGAAATACGTAGGAGCTCATGTATCGACAACCGGGGGTGTAGAAAATGCACCGTTAAATGCCCATCGGATAGGAGCCAAGGCTTTTGCTTTGTTTACAAAGAACCAGCGTCAATGGGCTGCGGCACCTTATACGGCGAATAATGTGGAGTTGTTTCATCAGCGGTGCCGGGAGTTGGGATATGATGCCAGTCACATATTGCCACACGACAGTTACCTGATTAATTTAGGCAATCCCGATCCGGATGCCCTGGAAAAATCCCGGGCAGCTTTTTTGGATGAGATGTTGCGTTGTGAGCAACTCGGTTTGAAGTTACTGAATTTTCATCCGGGCAGTTCCCTGAAAAAAATCAGTGATGAGGATTGCCTGAGGTTGATTGCTGAGTCGATAAACCGGACGTTGGATAAGACGACAAGTGTTTGTGCTGTGATTGAGAACACTGCCGGACAAGGATCAAATTTAGGATATAGTTTTGAGCAACTGGCTTATATCATTGAGCGGGTGGAGGATAAATCCCGTGTCGGGGTGTGTATTGATACTTGTCATGCGTTTGCTGCGGGGTATGATTTAAAAAGCGAAAGCGGTTTTCAGGATACTTTCGAGCATTTTGGGAATGTGGTTGGTTTTCAGTATTTGAAAGGCATGCATTTGAATGATTCGAAGAAAGGCCTGGGTTCTCGTGTGGACCGTCATGAAGTGATAGGCCAGGGGGAGTTGGGATTAGACACTTTCCGTTGGATTATGCAGGATTCGCGGTTTGACGATATTCCTTTGATTCTGGAAACGCCGGATGAGGAAAGATGGACGGAAGAAATACGGATGCTTTATCAGTTTGGGAAATCATGAGAATAGGACTTTTGTCCGATACCCATGGTTGGCTGGACGTTAAGATTGAGGAATTTTTTAAGGATTGTGACGAAGTATGGCATTGCGGGGATATCGGCAATATGGCTGTGGCGGAGCGATTGGCTACGGGATTTAAGTTGAGGGCTGTTTATGGAAATATTGATGGTGGGGAACTCCGGCAGATGTTTCCTGAGGTATCGGTTTTCGAAGTGGACGGGGTGAAAGTTTTGATGACTCATATTGGTGGTTATCCCGGGCGTTATGACACTCGTATTCGTGAGCTATTGGATCGGGATGTTCCTCAGTTATTTGTGTGCGGCCATTCTCATATCTTGAAAGTGATGTATGATAAGAAGCTGAAATGTTTGCACATTAATCCCGGAGCTGCCGGTAATTATGGGTTTCATAAGGTGCGTACGGCTGTGCGTTTTACTATTGAGAAAGGGAATATCAAGGATTTGGAGGTAGTTGAATTAAAAAAGGGGTATTGCGGGGAGGTATGAATAAGTAATTTTGAAGATGATGAAGAAGGTTTTGATTTTGAGTATCTTGCTGGGAATAGCCTTGTTTTTCCCGAAGCAAGGAACTGCCCAGAACCGGCAGAATCAGGTTCGGGAACAAAGTGTAAAATATCAGCGCCTGATGGCTTTGATTGACGCTTTTTATGTGGATACGGTGAATTTAGAGCGGTTGACGGAGGATGCTATAGTAAAAGTATTGGCTGAATTGGACCCGCATTCGGTATATATATCCAGGGAAGAAGTACAGGAAATGAATGAACCTTTGGAAGGAGGTTTTTTTGGTATAGGCATTCAGTTTAGTATTCTTAGGGATACTTTAATGGTTGTTGCAGTAGTTTCCGGAGGGCCTTCCGAGAAAGTCGGGTTGTTGGCCGGTGACCGGATTATTGCTGTGGATGGTGAAAATATAGCCGGAAAAAAAATCAGTAATAAGGAGGTCCGTTCTTATTTGAAGGGAGAGAAAGGTACGGCAGTCCAGGTAAAAGTATTGCGGGGAAAGGAGCCTTTGGATTTTAAGATTATCCGTGACAAAGTTCCGATTTACAGTATTGATGCGAGCTATATGCTGGACGAAACAACCGGTTATATTAAAATTTCCCGTTTTGCTGCTACTACTATAGAGGAATTTGAAACTGCATTGAAGAAATTGCAGGCCGAAGGCATGAAAGACCTGATTTTAGATTTGCAGGGGAATGGTGGCGGTTATATGGGGGCTGCCATAGGTATCTCCGATCACTTATTGGATAAAGGCAAGATGGTTGTTTATACGGATGGGTTGTCTTCGGGACGGCGGGAAGAGTATGCGACGGCAGCCGGTTTATTCAAAGAGGGAAGGGTGGTTGTATTGATAGACGGTAATTCTGCTTCGGCCAGTGAGATTGTGTCAGGAGCGATTCAGGATTGGGACCGGGGACTTATTGTAGGACGCCGTTCTTTTGGTAAAGGGTTGGTGCAGCATCAATATCCTTTGACGGACGGTTCAATGGTACGCTTAACAATTTCTCATTACTATACGCCTTCCGGACGTTGTATACAGAAACCGTATGGCGGAGGGGAAGAGGCCTACCGGGCGGAACTCTATAACCGCTACCAGAGCGGAGAGTTACTATCGGCAGACAGTATAGAAGTGAATGACAGTTTGAAGTATTATACTAAATTGGAACACAGGACGGTATATGGAGGCGGAGGTATCATTCCGGATGTTTTTGTTCCAATGGATACGACTGTCAATTATCTGTATTATAACCGCTTGATGGCTAAAAATGTAGTGGGTGAATATGTGACTAATTATGTGGACAAGAACCGGGGTGCATTGCAGAAAAAATATCCCGATTTTGATGTGTTCAATAAGAATTTTAGTGTGACCGATAAAATGATAGAAGAGATTGTGGAAGCCGGAGAGAAAGCCGGTATCTTTCAGGATAAGAAATGGTTTGAAGCGCAGTTACCTGCTTTAAAACGGCAGGTGAAAGCATTAATTGCCTGGGATAGCTGGGGAATGGACAGAATGTTCCAGATTATGAACGGAGACAATGAGTTGTTGAAGCAAGGGTTGAAGGTTCTTCGGGACGGGACATATGAAAGAGAATTGGGAAAGGATAAAAAGAAGGCCTATTGACGGAAAGCAGGTGTAGTTAATGTTTCCGGTTTCAGTAAATGGGAAGGCAGGTATTGGGGATGGGAGGACCGTGAAGGGCAAATGTCAATACCTCCCCGTCTGGTATATAAACAAGTGACAACCAGGATTTCAGGTTGGAAAAGTTCATAAAGTCTTTGGTAGACCATTTCGCAAATTTCTTCGTGAAAGTGGTTTTCGTTCCGGAGGGATACAATGTATTTCAGAAGAGAGGCCGGCGCAGGTGTCCGGTTGGCTTTCAAATGGATGTAGATGGTTCCCCAGTCCGGTTGCGAAGTGATTTTGCAGTTGCTTTTTAATAAATGACTGCCTACTTTTAATTCGCCCGGCACGGTAGTGATGTTTTCACTTAAATAAAGGGGATGTTCCTGGTAGATGGAAAACCGGAGGTCCGAAGTATATTCTTTGTTTTCCAAAATCTCAAATTCGGAGAAATCATTCGGCGGTAGGAAAGGGGTTGTTTTGTGGAAATATACTTTTACCGGAGTCTCCAGCAGGCAACCCAAGTCTTTTTCTATAGTTTGAGTAAATTCAGCAATTCCTTCTTCCGGGTTTTTGCCCAGGGAAGTCATATTATAAGAGCCCAGATAAAGTTTTAGTGACTTGCTTTCGACAATGAATTTGCTGGTAGAAGGGTATACAATTTTCAGTATTCCGGTAATTGGCATGCCGTTGTTCAGTAAGAAACTGGCTTCGTAGGCATGCCAGACATCATAACCACAGAATAATTTATCGGGTTCATAAATACCGTAAATTTCCCGGTTCAGGGAACGGGGGACGGCAACGAGGATTTCCGGAGAGTAAGATTTCGGATAGGATATGGATTTTCCTAATAGTTTGGCTTCTTCTGACATGGGAGTCCCTCTTAAAAATTCTGCATATTATAAAGTTTTGTATATATCCCGTTTTGTTTCAGCAATTCGTCGTGAGTACCTTGCTCAACAATCTGTCCTTCCTGGAAAACACAGATCAAATCTGCGTTTTTAATGGTAGACAGTCGGTGGGCTATGACGATGGAGGTCCGGTTTCTCATTAAGTTGTCGAGTGCTTCCTGTACCAGTTTTTCTGATTCTGTATCCAAGGCTGAAGTTGCTTCGTCCAGGATCATAATAGGCGGATTTTTCAGTACAGCCCGGGCAATACTGAGGCGCTGGCGCTGTCCTCCGCTCAATTTCCCCCCCCGGTCTCCAATGACTGTCTGATACCCGTTTTCCGTTTGCAGGATGAAGTCGTGGGCATTGGCAATGCGGGCTGCGTTTTCTACTTGTTCCTGAGTAGCATTTTCCACCCCAAAAGCGATGTTATTGAAAATGGTATCGTTGAATAGGATAGGGTCCTGATTTACATTTCCCATGAATTCCCGGAGGGTGTTGAAAGACAACTGCCGGATGTTTATACCATCTATGGTAATTTCTCCTTTTTCTACGTCGTAGAAACGGGATAACAAGTCTACAAAAGTGCTTTTCCCTGATCCGGATTGGCCAACCAGTGCTACTGTTTTACCTTTGGATATGGTTAGGGTGATGTCTTTTAGTACTTGTTTGTTTTCATTGTAGGAGAAGCTGACGTGGTTGTATTCAATTTTATCATTGAATTGGCGGAGAGACAGAGGAGATTCGGGTTCTTTTATGGAAGCTTCCGCCGCCAATATAACGTCAATTCGTTCCATGGCTGCGAGGCCTTTCTGAACGCTGTAATAGGCATTTGTCAGATTTTTTGCCGGATTGATAATAAGGTAAAACAGGGCGATATAGGCTATAAATTCTTCGGCAGTAAGGGAACCTTTTTGTTGAAGCACCAATGAACCGCCGTACCAGAGTATAATGACAATAACGATTGTTCCTAAAAACTCGCTCATCGGATGTGCTAAAGAACGTCGGCGCATCAGGCGGTTTTGGATTCGTCTGTAAGATTCGTTTTCTGCAGAAAATCTTTGTTCCATTTTGTCTTCGGCATTGAAGGCTTTGATGATTCTGAGACCGGAGAGAGTTTCTTCTATGAGCGCAAGGATTTCCCCCATTTTAGTTTGTCCTTCCCAGGACCGTCGTTTCAGGTTTTTACCTATTTTTCCGATCAAGGCTCCCATGATGGGTAATAATATGAAGACAAACAAAGTTAGCTGCCAACTCATAATAAGCATGGTTGCCAGATATACGATAATTAGTATCGGGCTTTGAAAGAGCATATCCAGAGAACTCATCACGGAGGCTTCTACTTCCTGAACATCCCCTGTCATGCGGGAAATAATATCTCCTTTCCGTTCTTCAGAAAAGAAGGGAAGGGGGAGGGATAAGATTTTCAGGTAGATTTTACGCCGGATGTCTCGGACTACCCCGTTCCGGATATAGATAAGCTCGTAGGCTCCCAGATAGGCGAATCCTGTTTTCAGTGCTGTTGCCAATACAGCTATGCTTCCTACGAACAATAAGGTTGCAGAAGGACCATATACATGTTTGATGAGGGTCACATAGTAATTGAACATGTGTTTCAGGCTGTGGGAATCCAATGCAAAAGGCACTTTGTCCAATACTTCTTCCTGATTGTTGAATATGATTCCCAGCACAGGAATCAACATGGCAATGGATAGGCTCCCGAACATCGCATGCAGGAAGTTGTATATTACGCTTTTGGCAACCCGGATTTTGTAGGGAGGAATAAATCTTTGGAGTAGGTGGATCAGATCGTGCATAGAAAAAGATTAAAGGGGGACAAAGTAACAGTGGTAACAAAGTCGGCAGGACCGGTTGAGGCTGGCGACTTTGTTACTTTGTGTTATTTAAATCCCAGTATAATTGGAGGGAGTGATTTGTTTTAATTGTTTTTTCAGTTCGCTGGAAATTTCAAGAGTATCGATAAATTCGGCAATGGATTCCTGTGTAATCCGGTTGTTTGTGCGGGTGAGTGCTTTTAGTGTTTCGTATGGGTTGGGATAACCTTCGCGCCTCAGTACGGTTTGGATGGCTTCAGCAACTACTGCCCAGTTTTTTTCCAGGTCTTTCTGGATGGCCTCTTTGTGGATAATCAGTTTGTTCAGTCCTTTCAGAGTAGATTTAATCGCTATGACGGAATGTGCCAAAGGTACTCCTATGTTTCTGAGGACGGTGGAGTCTGTCAAATCCCTTTGCAGGCGTGAAATCGGCAATTTATTGCTCAGGTGGTCGAAAATGGCGTTGGCTATGCCCAGGTTACCTTCCGAATTTTCAAAATCTATGGGGTTTACTTTATGAGGCATAGCGGATGAACCCACTTCTCCGGCTTTGATCTTTTGTTTAAAGTAAGTCATGGAAATATAGGTCCAGAAATCGCGGTCCAGGTCAATGATGATATTATTTAAGCGTCTGAGATTGTCGAACAGAGCAGCAAAGTTGTCGTAGTTGGAGATCTGGGTGGTATAGCTTTCCCGTTCGAGTTGCAGTTTTTCTGAAAGAAATTTGTTTCCGAATTCTGCCCAGTCTATTTCCGGATAGGCAATGTGGTGTGCATTGAAATTGCCGGTTGCTCCTCCGAATTTTCCGGATATGGCGACTTTTTTCAGTAACTCGAGTTGGCGGCGGAGCCGGTAGATAAATACGTTAAGTTCCTTACCCAACCGGGTGGGTGAAGCTGGTTGGCCGTGGGTTTTCGCCAGCATGGGGACTTCTTTCCATTCTTCCGCCAGTTCTTCCAATTTTGTAATCAGGTCTTCTATCACGGGATAGTAGACATCGTGGACGGCGTCTCTGAAAGAACAAGGAATGGCAGTGTTATTGATATCTTGAGAAGTCAGTCCGAAGTGGATGAATTCTTTATATTCCTGAAGGTTCAATCCGTCAAATTTTTCTTTGATAAAGTATTCGACGGCTTTTACATCGTGATTGGTGATTTTTTCAATATCTTTTATTTTCTGGGCATCTTGTAAAGTGAAATTTCTGTAGATTTCTCTCAGTTGTTCAAATAAGGTATGATCGAATCCCGCTAACTGGGGTAGAGGAACTTCGCAGAGGGAGATGAAATATTCAACTTCTACAGTTACCCGGTAGCGAATTAACGCGCTTTCTGAAAAGTAGTTGGCTAAATTTTCGACTTTATCTCTGTATCTTCCGTCTATGGGTGAAATTGCTGTCAATGGTTGCATAATAAATATCTGTATTATATTGGTTTCTGTAACTTGCACATGCCTGTTTTCAGACTGGACAAAAATATAAAAAATCAATGGAATAAACATGGAAAAAGTTTACAAACTCATTGGGGTGTGGTGGTTGATGTTTATAAAAATAGGGTTACATTTGTCTGTTGTATTTAATGATGGGGTTATGGGATTTATCAAAGGAATTCAGGTTTATGGAGAAGCTTGGAAAATTTTATTCAGCCGGCAGTTCCGTTATTTTTTGTGGTTTCCTGTGCTGATATTAGCGGGGTTGTTTTTCGGTGGCAACTGGCTCATCAATGAGTTGGGCAATGGCTTGTATGGTTTGGCAGAGCCTGTGTTGCAGGAGTGGATAAACGGTATTAGCTGGTTGCAGTGGATGGGCCGTGCAACAGAGATTGTGATAAAGGTCATCCTTCGTTTGCTTTATTTTTTCCTTTTCATTTCTTTCGGTGGGTATCTTCTTTTAGTGGTCATGTCGCCGGTGTATTCCTGGTTGTCGGAGAGAGCGGAGGTTTATTTGACCGGCAGGGACTATCCTTTCAGCTGGCGACGGTTGTTCTGGGAAATTTTCAGGGGTATATTGATTACTTTGCGGAATATGTTCTGGCAGTTATTGATTTATCTTTTCTTTTTGTTTTTTTCTTTTATTCCTTTGATTGGATGGATTTCTCCTTTGGCCCTGTTTGTGGTTTCGGCTTATTTCTACGGTTTTTCGTTTGTGGATTATGCCGTTGAACGGAAACGCTATAATGTCCGTCAAAGTGTTCGGTATGTAAACCATCATATCGGGATGGTCACCGGAATCGGAGCTGTTTTCGCACTTGCTTTGATGATTCCCTGGGTGAGTATTGTGGTTTGTAGCTTTGTTTCCTTGCTGTCTGTTATTGCCGGTACGATTGCTGTGAATAAACTTCAATCTCCGCTTCCGGAGAAGCAAGGGGATTGAAGTCCTTTATTTTCAGAATTGAAGCAGCATGGCGCCGCAAGAGTAGCCACCTCCGAAAACGGTGAGTCCCACTAAGTCTCCGGTTTTGATTTTGCCGATGTTTTCCGACAGGGAAATAGCACAACTGGGACTTCCCGTGTTGCCTCTTTTTTCAATATTCGTCAGAAAATGTTCTTCCGGGATTCCGGTTTGTTTGGAAATGTTTTTGATGATGCGTTGGTTGGCTTGATGAGAAGATATCCATTTCAAGTCGTGTATGGTTTTGTGGTAAGTTTTGGTTACTTGTTCCAGGGCTTCCACCATATAATGACAAGCGTTGATAAACACATCTCTGCCTTCCGGCATTCCAATTCCTCCGTTTCGGGGACGTAAATACACTGCTTCGGCTGCTTTTCCGATATGTCCTAAACCGCAGGTATATATATCAATGATTTGTGCATCGTGTCCTGTATAGTTTTTTGCAGAGATAAAGACGGCTACTGCTCCGTCTCCCCATAAATGTCCGCTTTGGGGGTCTGTTTCATTGGCATAAGCTGAATTGTGTTCAGAACCGATCACCAGGGCTTTTGATGCTTTTCCCATGGCAAAATATCCTTGTACTATTTCCATTGCGTTGATAAAGGAAGAGCAAGCTGAAGATACACTGACACATTTGGCTTTTTCAATGTTAAAAAGGCGTTGGACAGTATGTGCCGGTGTTGATACTGTATCATAGGGGGAATAAGTTGCTGCTACAATTAAATCTGTTTCTTCTATGGGATAGGGAAGGTCTTTTGCTGCGAGTTCCACCGCTTTGACAGCCATGGTATTTGTGTTTTCGTTTTCTTCGGCCTTGCTACGTGTTTTTATGCCTGTGCGGGAATAAATCCATTCTTCTTCTAATCCGTTTACTGCTTTGAAATAGGAGTTGGGTACGACGTTTTTGGGCAAGTAATGGGCAATCTTATTGATATACAATTCCATAGGTTAATTAGTATTTTTATTAGCTGTTTCAGGATTATTTCCTGTGCTAACAAGAAATATGCCGAATCAACTTTTGTTTAATATTCCGTTAAATAACAAATCAACATATTCCCGCAAGGATTGGTAATTTCTTTTTCTGTGCCCGATGATGATAAAAGGTTGTTCCAGGCTTTTGAACATAATGAGCAGGTTTTTGGCAAAGGAGGCCGGATCATTGATACTGAAAATGCCTTGTTCTTTACCGTTTTGTAAAATTCTCATCAGCAATTGCCGCTCTTTTATGTCTATTCCTTTTCTTAATTGTTCAACCCGCAGATTGTTAAAAATAAAATCGTAACGAATATATTTATTTTGTCTGACCAGATTATCAATGACATTGAAACGTGCTAAAATGTAAAGTTTCAGTTTGCGGTCGGGAGAAAGAGCTGAATCTGCCGCCTTCTGCAATTTTGCGTTGATGGTTTTTACCTGGTCTTCTACTACGTATTGATATATTTCTTCTTTGCTTTTAAAATGCATGTATAACGTACGGCGGCTCATGTTTGCGGCACTGGCGATATCGTTCATGGTTGCCTTGTATACACTTATTTCTGCAAAAAGAGATTTCGCTACATGGATGATTTTATTTTTGGTTCTACTTAATTTTGTTTTCATAGGGCTGTTGTGAAAAGAATTGCACAATCAGCGAAATTTTGTGCAATAATAGTTATTTTTGAAATATTTTCCTACAAAGATAACTTTATTTTGTCAAACCAGAGGCATTTTGTGGAAGAGATCATTGCCGGAAAAAGGACTTGTTTTTATGACAAAAATCATGTTTTTTGGGAAAACGTTGTGGTATATTTGTACGCTGATCCGGAGGTAAATGTTGCTCTTTCGGGGTTTATTAAAATAAATGACATGAATGTTATGAAAGTTTCTTTTTATAAGGAGAAGATATTTTCAGCCGAGTGGTTTCAGACGTATGCCACTCTTTTTCTGGGTTCTTTAGTGATTGCTACGGGGTATACTTTTTTTATGACTCCTTACAAGATTGTACCCGGTGGAATTTATGGTATATCGACTATATTGAATCATAAAGTGGGGTTTCCGATCGGTATGGCTGCTTTGTGTTTCAATTTGCCCTTGAGTTTGATCAGTATTAAGATTTTAGGCAAGCATTTTGGTTTGAGAACTTTTATTTGTTTTCTGTGGGTGGCTATGTTTGCGGACGGATTGCCCTGGATGTTGGAGCATGTATTCGGATATACGCATGCTTTGGCCATAGACCCGCTTCAATTGGTGCCGGAGGGAATAGACAATCCTGATGCTGCCAAGGAAGGAGTATTGCTGGCCAGTGTTTTCGGTGGGGTAGTCATAGGGCTGGGTGCCGGTTTGATACTGAAAACCCGTTCCTCCAGTGGGGGAACTGATGTGTTGGCTTCCGTTCTTCATAAAGTGACCCGAAAACCTTTGGGGATGATGCAGATGACGGTGGATTCCGTGATTGTGATTCTGGGTTTTATTGCTTTTCCGGACTGGAAGACGCCTTTTTATTCTTTGATAACTATTTTTATCATGGGAAAGGTGATTGATATTGTTCTGGGAGGGTATTCTAGTGATAAAACTTTTTTTATTGTTTCTGAAAAGACAGAGGAAATCAGGAAGTTTATTTTGTCTGAACTGCATCGGGGTGGTTCTATTGTTCCGGTAAACGGTATGTGGAACCGTGTGGAAAAAGAAATGATTATGACTGTGGTTCACCGGAAAGAGCTGTCTACCTTACGAAAGGGAATAGCCCATATTGATCCGAATGCTTTTACTATGATTTTAGATGCCAAAGAGATTCTGGGGCAGGGATTCAAAAGGTTTGAGGAATAATAAACCGGGTTATTTTTTACGGAACGGGGCGGTTACTCTTTCAAAAATGCCTTGGATGTAAGCGAGTGTCATTCCATAATTGCTTACGGGAATACCGGCGTTGATGGCAGGCTGGAGGAGGCAGTGCAGTTGCCGGGTAGTCATCATACAACCGCCGCATTGGATGATCAGGGTATAGTCGCTCCAGGGGGATTGAGGTGTTCCGGAACCGGCAACGAAATCGAAGTTCAGGTGTTTGCCGGTATATCTTTGCAGTAAAGCAGGTATTTTTATCCTTCCGATGTCTTCGCAGGAGACATGATGGGAACAGGATTCCAATAAAAGAATACGGTCTCCGTCCCGGAGCTTGTCAATGGCAGGGGTACCTTCAAGGTATTTTTTAAAGTTTCCTTTTCCGTGAGCTAATACTATGCTAAAGCTGGTTAAAGGGATTTCTGGAGGTATCAGGGCTGCGACTTCTTTGAAAGCCTGGCTGTCGGTGATAACCAGATCCGGCCGAAGGGAGGAACGGGTAAAATAGCTTTCTATTTGTTGGGGTTGCATCACGAGGCTGATGCATTGCCGGTCCAGGATGGTTCTCAGCATCTGGACCTGGGGTAAGATGAGGCGTCCTGTAGGGGCCTCGGAATCAATGGGGGTAACCAACATCACCATATCCCCCGGTTGAGTCAGGCCGTTCAGTAATGATTTTTGTCCGGCGGCGGGAATTATCCGGCTGATGGCTTTAATTAATGTGTCAGACCGGGATTCGTAAGCGGAAAAACGGATGACCGGAACGTTATATTGGGTGGTTAAAAAATTTTCAAGTTCTGTGCTGAGCGGCTGGAGGTCCGATTGGTTATGTACAATCAGAAAAGGTTGTTTGCCGGTTTGAAATTTCCGGATAAGCTCTTTTTCATATTTTCCGAACCGGTTGTGAGTAATAACCAATATCCCTGCATCTGCCTGTTGTATTGCCTCAAGAGTTTTTTCTATGCGTAGGGTTCCCAATGTGCCCTTATCGTCAATGCCGGCTGTGTCGACAAATATAACGGAAGCCACTCCCGGAATTTCATAGCTTTTTTTGACTGGGTCGGTGGTCGTTCCCGGTGTGTCAGACACGATGGCTTTGGATTGTCCCAGAATGGCATTGACCAGAGAACTTTTGCCTGTATTCCTTCTGCCAGTAATGACGATATGAACTTTATCCATGCTATTTGTATAAATTTATTTCATCCTCAGTAATGACAGGACTTCCTAAAATAATCAGGCGTTCGACGACGTTACGCAATTCGCGGATATTCCCGGACCATTCGTAACTTTTTAGTCTCTCCAGGCCTTCCGGAGTGATTTCTTTCCGGGCAATGCCCATGTCCGTGCAGATCGTTTCCAGAAAATATTTTACCAGTTCCGGAATGTCTTCGGGACGGTCTTTGAGAGAAGGGACCTCAATGATAATCACACTTAAACGGTGGTATAAGTCTTCCCTGAATTTTCCTTTGGATATTTCTTCTTTCAGATTTTTATTTGTAGCAGCAATGACTCGTACGTCTACGTTAATGTCCGTATCACTTCCGATCCGGCTGATTTTGTTTTCCTGGAGGGCCCGCAGGACTTTGGCCTGGGCTTCGAGGCTCATGTCGCCGATTTCATCCAGGAAAAGTGTTCCTCCGGATGCCATTTCGAATTTTCCTTTTTTTTGTTTGATGGCGGAAGTGAAAGAACCTTTTTCATGTCCGAATAATTCGCTTTCAATCAGTTCGGAGGGAATGGCGGCACAATTGACTTCTATGAAGGCTTTGTCGTGGCGGTTACTTTTTTCGTGCAGT
Source organism: Odoribacter sp. Z80 (assembly GCF_009935865.1). Lineage (GTDB taxonomy): Bacteria > Bacteroidota > Bacteroidia > Bacteroidales > Marinifilaceae > Odoribacter. The sequence continues at coordinate 406,764 of NZ_QWEL01000001.1, read as the reverse complement.
TGGTGGGCTACCAGTTCCTTGCCGCATCCGTTCGGTCCGGTAATCAGGACACGGGCATCTGACACGGCAACTTTGTCAATCATTATTCTGATGTGTTCCAAAGACTGGGAGGTACCGATCATCTCATATTTTTTACTGACTTTTGTTTTCAGGGATTTTGTTTCCTGAAGCAATTGACTTTTGTCCGTTGCATTTTTTATGGTAATTAATATCCGGTTTAGGTCCAAAGGTTTTTCGATGAAATCGTAGGCTCCTTTTTTGATGGCTTCTATGGCTGTTTCTATCGTACCGTGTCCGGAAATCATGATGACCGGCGTCTCCGGTGTAAATTCTTTTATGCGTTGCAGGACCTCTATCCCTTCTATTTTCGGCATTTTAATGTCGCAAAACACTACTTCCGGTTTATCGGATTTTACGGCAACCAAGCCTTCCATACCGTTTTCGGCCAGTATGACTTCGTGGCCTTCAAAAGACAGGATGTCTTTCATGGAGTTGCGAATACTGCGTTCGTCGTCGATAACAAGAATTTTAGCCATTTGGATTCATTTATGAAATTTACAAAAATAAAAATAAAAGCCCGGAATAAAAATCCGTCAACCTGAAATTTTCCCGATTCCGAAAATGGAAGATTTCCGAATGTACAAATGTTTTCATAAATTTGTACCTATTCAGAACTGTTGTTTTATTTAAAATATGACTATGAAATATATCGGGACTCTGTTACTTGTTTTTTTCTTCCTGATCGGTTCTGACAGTTTGGGTCAGCGCAAGAAGGTCGGACTGGTTTTGAGTGGAGGAGGTGCAAAGGGGGTTGCTCATATCGGGGTTCTGAAAGTATTGGAAGAAGCCGGTATTCCTATTGACTATATTTCGGGTACCAGCATGGGGGCTATTGTCGGAGGGTTGTATGCAGTGGGGTATAATGCCAGGGCGCTGGATAGTATGGTACGGGTTCAGAACTGGCCTTTTTTACTGAGTGATAGAGTATACCGGGATAACCTTCCTTTCTCGGAAAAAGAGATCAATGGGAAATATCTGATTTCTTTGCCTTTGGCTCAGGGAAAAGGTTTGACTGTGCCGGCTGGTTTTGTGAGCGGGCAGAATATTTATAATTTATTTTCTGAGCTGACGATCGGCTATCATGATTCAATAGCGTTTAAAGATTTACCTATTTCTTATGCTTGTGTTGCCGCCAATATGGTTAACGGCAAAGAAGTAGTTCTGAAAAGCGGTAGCCTGCCATTGGCTATGCGGGCCAGTATGGCCATTCCCGGGGCGTTTGCTCCGGTTATTCTGGATTCGATGGTTTTGGTGGATGGTGGTATTTCCAACAATTTTCCGGTGGATGTGGCAAAGGATATGGGAGCTGAAATTACTATCGGGGTGGATTTGAGTATGGGATTAAAAGGAATGGAAGGGCTTAATTCTATTATGGGAATTGTAGACCAGTTGACTTCTTTTATGGGAATGCGGAGTTATAATAAAAACCGGGAGAGTGTAAATTTATATATGAACCCGGATTTAAAAGGATATTCCGCTGCGAGTTTTACTCCCGAAGCAATTGACTCCATGATTCTTCGTGGAGAACGGGTGGCCCGGGCCAATTGGGATAAAATAATGGAATTGAAAAAACAAATCGGGTTAGAGGAAGATGAGAGTGCTTCTCCTCATATCGAGAATCCTTTTTTAAGAACGGATACACTCCGTCTCGGTACTATCTTTATCGAAGGGATAAAAGAAACTGATGAGCGGTGGGTTCGCAGGCAAATCGGTATTCGGGAGTTTTCAACGATTACCTTGAAAGATTTGCACCGGGCCATTGCTTTTTTGTATGGGACCGGTGCTTTTTCGCATGTCAGTTATGTTTTGAACGGGGATGACTTGTATGACCTGACTTTGAAATTGAAGGAAAAACCGGCCAGTTCCCTGAATCTGGGTTTTCGTTTTGATTCGGAAGAGATGGCTTCGATTTTGCTCAATACAACTCTTTCCCACAGAACACTGAGAGGTTCCCGTCTTTCTTTAACCGGCCGTTTGAATAAGAATCCTTATGCTTTGGTGGAGTATTCTTTCGGGAATACCTTTCTGAGGAAGGTGGGCCTTTCTTATATGTATAAATACAATGACATTAATTTATATGAACGGGGAGTAAAGGTGGATAATCTGACTTTTTCCTATCACCGGGCGGATTTAAGCATGTCGGATATTTATTTGCGGAATTTTAAATTTTTGATTGGCTTGCGGTATGAGTATTTTCGTCTGATGTCTAATCTTTATAATTCCGATTATCTGCCGGACCGTATTTCTTCCAAGGGCTTTATCAGTTATTATGCTTCGGCTCATTTTGATACTTACGATAAAAAGTATTATCCGGATAAGGGAGTATCTTTTAAAGCGGAATACTCCTTGTATACTGATAATATGGTGAATTATGAAGGCAGGACTCCTTTTTCTGCTCTGATGGTTGATTTTGAACCTGCTGTGCGTCTGACCCGGCGGGTATATCTGATGCCTGCTGTTTACGGCCGGGTTTTAATCGGCCGTCATGTGCCTGCTCCTTATTTGAATTGCATGGGAGGAGAGATGGCGGGCAGATATTTTAGTCAGCAGTTGCCTTTTTATGGCCTCCGTCATCTGGAGTTGTTTGACAATTCGTTGTTGGTCGGACGTTTGGCTTTGCGTTATCGTCTGGGAGCCCGCCATTATGTAATTTTAACCGGAAATTATGCCCGTCAGTCTGAAAATTTCTGGGATATTCTGAAAGAAGGAAATAATATCTGGGGCGGGGGTGCCGGCTATGCATACAATAGTATTATCGGACCTATCAGTGTGACATTTGGTCTGTCGGATTGGGATACTAAGTTTGGCGTTTATTTTAATTTGGGGTATTATTTTTAATGATGTACGATTATGAAAAAATATATTTTTAGTTGTATTGTGCTGGGGGTGTTGTTGGGAGGTATGGGGTGTAAGAAAGCGGTGACGTATAGATATACCGAAGGGAAAATATACGGTACTTTTTTTCATATATCTTATGCTTCCCAGGAGGATTTAGGGCAGGTTGTGAGGCAGGAGATGGAGAAAGTGAATGAGTCTTTATCTATGTTCAATTCCCGTTCTGTGATTGCCCGGCTAAACCGTAGTGAAAGTGACAGCACTGACATGTTATTTCGCAGGATGTTCGATCAGGCTGTAAAAGTAAACCGAGCAACAGAAGGTGCTTTTGATATTACGATTGCTCCTTTGGTAAATGCCTGGGGATTTGGAGTGGAAAATTTTACTTTTCCGGATTCCGCTCGGATTGATTCTTTACTGCCTTTGGTGGGGATGGAAAAATTGGAGGTCGTGGATGGCAAGTTACTGAAAGCCTGTCCGGGGATGCAGTTGGATGCGAGTTCTATCGCCAAAGGATTGGGTGTGGATGTGGTAGCGGAATTTTTTGATTGTAAAGGGATAGAGGATTATATGGTTGAAATAGGTGGAGAGGTGAGGGTAAAGGGAAAAAGCAGCAAAGGGAGGGCCTGGCGGATAGGCATCGATCGTCCTGAAGAGGGGAACGTTGTTTCTGACCGTCCATTGCAGGCTATTGTGGAAATAACGGCCGGGGCTTTGGCTACTTCCGGAAATTACCGGAATTTTTATGTTCATGAAGGGAAAAAATATGCCCATACTATAAATCCTAAGACCGGTTTCCCTGTTCAGACCGAAGTGTTAGGTGCTTCCGTCTATGCCAGGGAGTGTATGGAAGCTGATGCTTATGCTACAGCTTTTATGGTGCTGGGATTGAAAAAATCGCAGGCTATTATAGAACGGACTCCTGGGATGGAAGGTTATTTGATTTATGAGGAAGAGGGAAAACTGAAGACATGGATGTCGGAAGGAATGAAGAAGCTCATGGAAGGGGCGGATTAGGAGAGAAATGTGCCGGAGGCAAGGGTGAAGAACTATGAAGAGAATCACGATATTAATCATTATACTGTTTGTAGCCGGGAGATTGTGGGCTCTGACCTGGAGTTTGGCGGTGGCGGATTCTGTTGTCAGGGATTCCTTGCAGACCGATTCTTTAGAAAAGAAGGAGGAAATGATATTGCATTCTTATACGGAGAAAGATACCGTTTTCCCCAAACTTTATCCCCTGACTTTTCGTCAAAAAATTCCTTTGGTATATTTGCCGGATAGCCTGATCAGAGATAGTCTGAGGTATGAATATACTAAAATAAAAGATTTTGCCTATCGGGCGAAATGGACCAAGGAATTGTATAAGCTGGTGTTTGTAAATCCCCGGCCCGGGCGTGTCAATGTGATGAGGACAGAGAACAGTGAACAGCGCTTCCGGCATTATGTCGGCAAACGAATCCATGATATTTCAATAAAGGTGTTGCCGCCCTACGGTACAAGTGTTTATGATACGACTTATTCCGAAGAGGATATGGGTTGGTTGAAGACACTGGCTAATAAAACCCATATGCGGACGGCTGAGGGGGTTATCCGGAAACAACTGACTATTAAGCCGGGGATGTTATTGAGGCCTTTTGAGCTGGTGCAAAACGAAATTTTATTACGTCATCTGGATTATATAGATGATGCCAATTTTATGATTTCGGAGGTTGCTTCGGATACGAATTCCGTGAATATTGTTCTGATATGTAAAGACCAGTTGTCCTGGGGGGCTTCGATAGAATCCAATTTCCTGAATTCGTTTGAGTTGGGGCTTGAAAACAAGAACTTTCTGAAATTGGGCCATGTGCTGAATTACGAGTTCAGTTATCGCGGAACGAAAGAAAAGAAGTGGGGAAATATTCTGGAGTACCGGGTGAATAGTATCTGGGGATCTCATATTGATGTCTGGGGATATTATCAGAATGATTATCGGGAAAAAAAGATTTTTGTGAGTGTGGACAGGGAATTTCTGACCTCCCGGATGAAATGGGCCGGCGGGGTGGCGGCGGGTCGGGTTTATTATTCGAATGATTTGCCTGACCGGAATATGAATCGTTTGGAAGAATTATTTAATTATCATTATCAGGATGTGTGGTTGGGAAAATCTTTTTTATTGCCTGTCCGTTATAGTTATAATCAAAACCTCTATTGGACAGCCCGTTTTTTTACGACTTTATTTAATAACAGGCCCGTTGTGACAGATGATACCAATCATCTGTATTATAACCGCCTGGATTATTTCGGGGCTCTCACTTACACTAAAATCAAATATTATAAGGCTAATCTGATTTATGATTTCGGTCGTACGGAAGATATTCCGACCGGTCTTTATTTGAGTGCTATTCATGGTTTTGAAAAAAGTGAATTTGCCAATTACGGTTATCTGGGATTGGAAGGCCGGTATTCGCATTTTAACAGAGTGACAGAACGATTGTATGGTATAGAGGCGGCTTTGGGGTCTTATATCGGAAAAAACGGGTTTGAAAGGGGAACGTTCAGTATAGGAGGTATGCATATCAGCGACCTTTGTGATTGGGGGAGTTTCAGGTTTCGTTTTTACAATGATGTGCATTATATGCGGGGAATCCGACGTTCTCCCGGGGATTATTTGTATATAGAGGAGGCAGATATCCGGGGTTTTTCTTCAGATACTTTGCGGGGGAACCAAAAATTGTCAGTCTCTTTAGCCACTACCTTTTTCCTGCCCTATATCAAGAAAGGGTTCAGGACCTCTGTTTCTTCTTTTGTCGATTGGAGTGTCATAGCTGATGAGGATAGGCATATCGCCCAGAGTAAATCCTACTGGGGAATCGGTGTGGCTTTGAATTTGAGAAATGATAATGTCGTGTTAAAGAATCTGACTTTCCGTTTTACTTTCTATCCGACTATACCCGAAGATGGCAGAAATATTCAGGCGATATTGTCCGGGCGAAGAAGAGGCGGTTTTTATAATTACCATGTAACAAAACCACAGGTGATACGGTATGAATAGAAAATAAATGGATTGATTTATGGGAGAGCTTACCTCGTCCGATATCTGGTTTGGTTTTATCATCACTTCAATAGCTTCCGTATCGACTTTTTTAGGAGCGATAACCTCGTTGTATTTCAGGCGGGTTAATCAAAGTACGTTGGCTGTAATATTAGGATTTGCGGCTGGGATTATGCTTTATACCGCATTTATGAAACTGATGCCTGATGCTGTAAGTATACTTTCTTCCCGTCTTTCGTACAGAGAAACAAAATTGCTTACGACTTGCTGGTTTTTTGTAGGTATCGTGTTGTTGTATCCTTTGGGATATTTGGTCTATATCTGGAAAAGGCAGGAAAAACGGCAGTATGATGAGTCGATGTTGCATTACCGCCGGGTTGCTATTCTGGTGGTGCTGACCATTACTGCACATAGCTTTGTAGAGGGATTGGCTACTTTTTTGTCTTATCTGGCAACTCCTTTGGTGGCTGTTCCGTTGGTGATATCAATTATTGTACATAATTTTCCTGAAGGGATGACTATCGGGGCTTTGTTTAATAAGATCAATACTACGATGGAACGGCGTAAAGCCGTGTATTATAGTATACTTGCTTCTCTTTTTGAACCGATAGGTGCTGTTGTGTCTTATTTTTTTATATTGAAATATTCCACACCGGTATTAAGCGGAATCCTGAAAGCTTTTCTTGCCGGTTTGCTGGTAGCAACGGCTTTAAACGAATTGATTCCTAATTCTCAGTTAAAAGGAAGCCGCCGTATTTCCGTCCAGAGTATTATTGTGGGAATGTTTATCATGGGGATGGTTTTAGTTGGCGGAGCTTACCTTTAATTTTGTTGTATACTGTTTTTTTTGTCTTTTTTGCGTTTGAACAGCCGTTTGAAGAAACCTTCTTTGGGGTTTTCTTCCGGTTCGGAGATGTGCTGTTTTTTTTCAAGTTTATGGTTTGTGATTCGGTCCAGAAGGTTCAGGTGTTCTTTGAATTCCGGTATTTCCATTTCCTTTTCCGTTTCATATACAGCCATAGGGAAGGAAAGGGTTTGCCACCTGCTGTATAGGGGGTCCTGGAGGCATTTTTTCATAAATTCTCCGAAGATGGGTAGGGCCATATTGGCTCCTTGCCCTAAACGGGTACTGTTGAAATGGATATTCATATCATTGGCACCGACTCTTATTCCCACCACCAAATGGGGATGATATCCGACGAACCATCCGTCAACCTGATTTTGTGTTGTGCCGGTTTTTCCGGCTAATTCGTTGCGCAGGCCGTAGGTTGTTCTTAGTCTTTTTCCGGTACCCTCGTTGATGACAGCCGTCAACATGTTGTTCATAAGGTTTGCTTCTTTTCCCGGCAGGGCCTGCCGGGAAGCAGGAGGTGTAGCCTGATAGATTATTGTCCCGTCGGATGTTTTAATGTTTTCCAGATAATAGGGGGATAAAAGTTTTCCGGAATTGGCAAAGCAAAGGAAAGGAAGTATCATTTCTTTTAAGGGAATGTCTGCAACTCCCAGGGCCAGAGATGGATAAGCAGGTAACGAGGAGGTGATGCCCAATTGTCTGGCATGGGAGATGACCGTATCTATTCCGGTTTGCAGGAGTACTTCGACGGCTATGGTGTTGATGGATTTGCTTAAAGCTCCCTTTAAGGTGTAATATCCTTCGTAGGTATTATCGGAGTTACGTGGGGTCCAATTGTCGTATTCCGGATAAGTTTTCTGCTCATTGGCATAATAGGCATCCGAGCGTGCTCCGTGAGCAATGGCTGCACTGTATACGACGGGTTTGAAAACTGACCCGACCTGACGGGGGGCTTCTACCTGGTCGTATTGGAAGTATTTGTAGTCTAATCCACCCACCCAGGCTTTAATTTTTCCAGATTGAGGTTCGACTGCAAGCAAAGCCGGATGCAGGATTTTAAGATAATGTTTAATGGAGTCTACGGAAGAAAACTCTACATTTATTTCTCCTTGGTAAGGGCTATAAATGAGCATTGCCTTTTTTTCATTCATGCGCTGAAGAATTTCCTTGTCGGTAAGTCCCTGATTTTTTAATCTTTTAAAAATGAGGCTATTTTGAATGGCATTTTTTAAAATGTGAGGATGTTTGTCCCAGGGTTCCTTTTTATTGAGGTGTGTGTAATAGCTGTCCTGCAGGTTGCGCATGTGAGCGGAAACGGCTTCTTCTGCATACCGTTGCAGTTGTGCATCCAAAGTAGTTGTTAAGTGGAGACCATCTTTGTACAGGTTATAGTCCGTACCATACGTTTCGTTATAAGCCTGAATGATTTCCTGGGCTTCCCGTCTGATTTTTTCTCTTAAATACGGAGCCAGACCGGAATAGTGGGTAACGACCTGATGCTGGAGTGCCAAGTCCGATTGTTTTAATTCTTCGCCGTTTTCTTCCGGGATAAAATGGTATTTTATCATTTGCTGAATCACTGTATTTCTCCGTTGTAAAGCCCTTTCGGGATGTAGGCGCGGATTGTAGCGTGAAGGTCCTTTCAGCATGCCGATCAAAGTTGCTGCCTGGGGAACAGTTAATTCGGATGCAGAGGTGGAGAAGTATTTCTGAGCAGCACTTTCTATGCCGAAAGTGTTTTCCCCGAAAGACACCGTATTCAGGTAAAGGGTTAGTATCTCATCTTTGGTATAGATGTTTTCCAGTCTGTGGGCGGTAAACATTTCTTTTATTTTTACAATAGGAATGAAGGTGACCTGTTGTTCCTCCCTCGGATAGAGATTTTTGGCCAGTTGTTGGCTGAGTGTGCTTCCTCCGCCTGAGTTGCGGTGACCCAGGAGAAAGGTTTTGAAAAACACCCTTAGCATGCTGATTTTATCTACTCCCTCATGTTCGTAAAAGCGGATATCTTCTGTGGCAATTAAAGCATTGACGGCGTTGGGGGATATGTGTTTAAAATTTACGTTGGTGCGGTTTTCAATGTAATATTTTCCCAATAATTCTCCGTCTTCGCTATAGAGGAGGGAAGCTTCGTCGTTCCGGATGTTTCTCAGTTCATGGTAATCAGGTAATTTGCCCCACAAACCGGAATAAACGGAATAGACCAGTAAAATACCGGTGAGGATTGTTATTGCTATAAGGATGAGAGCATATTTGAAAATTCTTCTGTTTCTGGTGGAACGGGAAGGCTTTTTTTTATTTTTTTTCTTGGGAGGCATAGATTGAAAAATTAGAAAGTTACGGTAAACGCGATGGTCAGATTACTTTACCGGGATTTTTTTTAATGAAATCATTCCAGGATTTACAGGTTTCTCCTTCGGGTAAGAGGGAATTACTGCTTTGTAAATAATGGCAATAGGCAATAGCGATAGCGTCTGTTTCATCCAGCATTTCTGACGTAGTCCGGATTGTCATGAATTTGGACAAGAGCAGAGCTATTTGTTCTTTGGAGGCTGTTCCCGAACCGGTAACGCTCATTTTTATTTTGCGGGGAGCATATTCAAAGATAGGAATATCCCGTTGGAGGGCTGCCGCAATTGCAACTCCCTGAGCACGTCCCAGTTTTAGCATGGATTGTACGTTTTTGCCGTAAAATTGCGCTTCGATGGCTAATTCATCCGGATGGTAGGCGTCAATGACTTGCAAGGTTCTTCTGAAGATTCGTTGCAACTTGAGATAAGGGTCCGTTAGTTTATCCATATCCAATACGCCCGACACAACGAGTTCCGGTTTTTGACGGTTGCCGGTAATTTTTATAATGGCATATCCCATAAAATTTGTCCCGGGGTCTATCCCCATGATGAATCGTTCCATATGCTTATATTTCGGTTAGCAAACTGCTGAAACAAACGTATTGCCCGGTAAAATTCCGGATAACCTTTTCTTCTAATTCTGCCAGACAGTGATGGAGAAAATACTGTTGTTGTTCCGGTGACTCAAACACCATCTGCAGGGAATAGGTTTTGCCTTCCGGTTGGTCTATTGATACTTTGCTGAAAATGATGTCATTACATAGCCTGTAATTCCGAAGAAGGGGAAGATAATCTTCTTTCATGAAAGAGAGCCATTCCTGTTCTATGGTATCGTTTATGATGTAACTGGTATTGTAGATGATTCGCATTTTTTACGTTTTTTACGTCAAGTCATTATAGAATGTTAGGGGATTTCGCGATACCGTTTGCCGGCTTCAATGCTGTATACACTTCCGGAATATTCCGATACCAGCAGTTTATAAAGTTCCCTGGCTTGGGAGAGGTCTTTCTGGCGGACGTGTATATTGGCCAGTTGGTAGATGGCTTCGGCCTGAATATGTGGTTCGTCGGAATGTTTTTTTAAACGGGTCAATAGTTCAATGGCTTCCGGATAAAGATTTTGTTCGCTCAGAATCTGTACTTTCTGTAAGGTTGCCCGGGCTGCAATGCCTGCTGCAGCGTATTGTGCCAGACTATCTAAAACAGGTAAGGCCTGGGCATGCTGATGTTTGTAGATGAGATATTCTGTACGGGCCAGTTGTATGAGTTCACTATTTTCGTCGTTTTCCCGGTAGTTCAGATTGATAAAGTGGGACATCAAAATGGCATCGTTGGAAACAAGTTTGGTGGTGGCTCCTTTCAGTACGTCAAATTGTGCTTTCGCCCATAACAGGTCTCCGGCATAATATGCCAGCCAGGCTTTTTTTAATTTGGCTTCATAGCCTATATCGTTGTTGGGGTTGGCCTTTTCTATCTGGGTGTAAAGAATCGTCGCTTCCCACGGATTGTCCATGAAAGCTAATAAGTCAGCCCGTTTGGATTTCAATTGGTTGAGGGTATTTGTATTGAGGTACCTGACTCCGATGCATTTTCGCAGAATGGCGTCGGCTGTATCGGGTTGTTGCAGCCGGTAAGCATACATATCCGATAACAGGAGGGCTACATCTATGTTGGCAGAGGTATAATGATATTCCTGTAAATAGTTTTCGCAATCCTGGGCAACCTGGTGGAAGAGGGAGGGTTCTGCATGTTCATGTTGGTATTTGGCATATTGGCAATTTAAAATTTCTTTGCGGGCCGAAATATAGAAGTTGTTGTTCTCCTTTCCTTTTTCCAATACTTTTTGATAAGCCTGGACGGCGATGTCGTACTCATTGGCATCGGCCGCATTGCGGCCTACGTTGCAGAATAAATGGAGTTTATTTTCTAATTTCTCATTCAATAAAATGGCATGTTGTAAGGCTGTCGGATAATTTTTCTTTTGTAGGGCATACCATACTGCCAGTTCGTCGAAAATAGGGTTATACTCTTTTTCTTTCAGGATTTCCGCCAATCTTTTTTCAATGGCCTGGTCGACATTGTTGACCATATCATAGGAACGGGCAAAATTGAGTTTGGAAGTGATGTTGTTGATGTTGTCCGGATGGAGTTGTAAATCCTTTAAAAACAAGGTAAGCATGTTTTCATAGTCTCGTTGCATCATGTAACAATCTCCTAATTCATTTGTAAAAGCATCGTGTTGTTGTAGTAATTCCTGTCCTTGGAGATATACTTTTATAGCCCATTCGTATTCGCGGATGTTTCGGAATTTGTACCCTAAGTTCCGGATGTCAGTGGCTTGCGGAATCAGTGCTTTAATTGCTTTTTCGTAATATTCCTGTGATTTTTTTGATTTTCCTTGCTGTTCATAGATGTAACCCAGATTCAGGAGAAAGTCTTTGTTTTTATTGTCTGTTTTGAGGTATTTTTTCAGCACTTCTTCGGCCCGGTTATATTGTTTACCGTTGATTAAGCATATAATGTGATAATCCAGATAGCTGGAGGAACGGGTCCGTTCATAAAGTTGCAGGAATAATTCGGCTGCTTTTTCGTATTCTTTATTTTGATAATAGGAATAAGCTAAGCGGGAATCGTTTTGCTGGGCCTGAACGGAAAATGAAAATAAAGAAACAAGAAGAATAAAAACAAATTTCATATCTCAGTCTGATCTTTTTGCAAAGATAAGTTTTTCATTGAATTCTTCTTTATCAAAAAAGGTAAAAGACCTGAATGCCTTTTACCTTTTTATTTTGCTTTCTGTTGGGATGGTTATTGAATCATGGAAGTGCCCATGAAATTTTGCAAGACTTCCGGCAGGCGGATGCCTTCTTCGCATTGGTTATTTTCCAGCAAAGCTGCTACAATGCGCGGAAGAGCCAGGGAACTTCCGTTTAAAGTATGGCACGTGGTTGTTTTTTTGTCTCCCTTGTCTTTATAACGGAGTTTCAGCCGATTGGCCTGGAACTCCTCAAAATTAGAAACCGAACTGACCTCAAGCCATTTATCCTGTGCTTTCGAATAAACTTCAAAGTCAAAAGTCAGTGCAGAGGTGAAACTGATATCTCCGCCGCACAGACGAACAATCCGGTAGGGAAGTCCCAGTTTAATCAAAATGCTTTCCACATGTTTGACCATACCGTCCAGTGCTTCGTAAGAGCATTCCGGACGGGTAATTTGTACGATTTCCACTTTATCGAATTGATGCAGTCGGTTTAATCCTCGTACGTCTTTACCGTAAGAACCGGCTTCCCGCCGGAAACATGCGGAATAGGCCGTATTTTTAATCGGTAGTTTTTCGCCTTCTACGATGGTATCCCGGTAGATATTGGTTACCGGAACTTCGGCAGTAGGAATCAGGTAAAGGTTATCTTCGTTGATGTAGTACATCTGACCGTCTTTATCCGGAAGCTGGCCCGTACCGTAACCGGAATCGGCATTAATCAATAAAGGCGGTTGTACTTCCTGATAGCCGGCTTTGATATTTTCTTCCAGGAAAAAGTTGATCAGGGCACGTTGTAATTTGGCTCCCCATCCTTTATAAAGCGGAAAACCGGCACCGGTAATTTTTACACCGGTTTCGAAGTCAATCAAATCATATTTTTTCGCTAACTCCCAATGAGGAATGTCATTAGGGGTTTTCCGGGGAATTTGTTCCACTATTTTTACGACAACATTGTCGGCATCCGATTTACCCACCGGAACGGAGTGGTGAGGCATATTAGGCAGACGTAACAGAATACCGTTGAGTTCTGTTCCTACTTCATTCCGACGGTTATTCAGTTCAGCAATAGAGGCCTTCAGTTCGGCAGTTTCTTCCCGGGCTTTTTCTGCCTCGGCTTTCTGACCGGATTGCATAAGTTGGCCGATTTGTTTGGCTATGTTGTTCATTTGAGCCTGCTTGTTCTCTGCTTCTTGCTGGAGTGATTTGCGAAGGTTGTCAAGTTCTATGATTTTTTCCACCAATTCCCGGGCATCAAAATTTTTTACAGCCAGACGCTCAATAACCGTATCCTTATTTTCCCGGATAAATTTCAGATTCAACATAATGTTATGATTTTAGATTCCAGATTCCAGATTATATGCCATCCCCAGGACTGCATGAGATTCTAAATCTTGGAGCATAGATTGTTTTCGGTTGCAAAATTATAAAAAAAACTCCTGTATTCGTGCAGAATACAGGAGTTGAATATGGTTATTTTTTTCAGTTTATTCTGCAATAGCTTCCACTGAAACGAACGATTTGTTGTTTCTTTTCTTCCGGAAAACAACAGTACCATCTATCAGGGCAAACAAAGTATGGTCTTTACCCATACCTACATTTTCACCCGGATTGTGTACGGTACCTCTTTGACGAACCAAAATATTTCCGGCTTTGGCAAATTGTCCGCCCCAAATTTTTACTCCTAATCGTTTGCTTTCTGATTCACGGCCGTTCTTGGAACTACCGACTCCTTTCTTATGTGCCATATCGTATAAATAATTTAGAAGTTACAATAATTAAAATGAAACCAACGAAATTTAAGCGTTGATAGATTCAATCTGAATCTGAGTCAGATATTGACGATGACCATTCTTCCTTTCGAATGTTTTTCTTCTTTTCTTTTTGAAGATGATTACCTTATCCCCTTTCAGGTGGCTCAATACTTTTGCGGTAACTTTAGCTCCTTCAACTTTAGGTGTACCGATTTTTACCTGACCGTCGTTGTCTACTAAAAGAACATTGTCAAATTCTACCTGAGCACCTTCTTCGGCTGTCAGTCTGTGAACGTAAACCTTGCGGTCTTTTTCTACTTTAAATTGCTGTCCTGCAATTTCAACAATAGCGTACATTTGTTTTATTGTTTTGTTGTTAATACCACGGGGTGGGTTCTGACCACTTATTATACCCCTAAGGAAAATTTGTGGTGCAAAAGTACAATTTATTTTGAAGTTGACAAATGATTTACGAATTTATTTTGGGAATTATTACACCCGGAGGATAATGTATGTTTGGGGTGGTGATAAATTTTCTATTTTTGCATAGAAATAAATAAAGTGAGGTTATGAAATATTTAGCAAGGTTTATTATGTGGTTGGCGGGCTGGAAATATAAGGGGGAGTTGCCGACGGAAAAGAAAGCTGTGATTATATCGGTGCCGCATACTTCCAATTGGGATTTTATCTGGGGGGAACTGGCTTTTCTGAGCCAGGGCATACCGGCTTTTATTTTGATGAAAAAGGAGTTTTTCTTTTTTCCTTTGGGGATGATTTTGCGGGCTTTGCGGGTGATTCCGGTGGACCGGGGAAATAAAGACAGCCAGTTGGTGGACCAGATGGTGAAGGAGTTTAAGAGCCGGGATAGCATGTATCTTTGCATCACTCCTGAGGGAAGCCGCAAGAAGCGGAAGAAATGGAAAAAGGGTTTTTTGGTTATTGCTAAAGCTGCCGGAGTGCCAGTGTATTTAGGGCGTATCGATTATAAGGAAAAATTTTGTGAAGTGGGCCCCTTGTTTTGGCCAACGGGACAACCGGATGCGGATTTGGAATATATTATGGGTACTTACCGGGATGCTCATCCGAAATTTCCGGAAAATTTTTCATGTGGAAACTGAAAATTTCGGAAATCCGGTAGCTTTATATGAAAAATTGGGGCGTATTTTGTTTGTTGATGGTGGTCGGCTGTTTCGGGCAGAAAGAGTCGGCAGAAGGGTCTGGGGAAAACAATGAGATTTTTTATATCATTGAAGATTCCGTTATCAGGGAAAAAGATACTGAAACTGAGCGAGGAATGAGGGAGATGGGGTTAGTCGACATTCAGGAAGTGGTTCCTGCAATTCGGGTATCTCTGGTGTATGCTACTTCGGATAATTTTGTCGGGAAGATTTTATACCGGGATATCCGGAAGGCTTTTATGTTGCCGGAAACGGCTTTGCGTCTTGCAGAAGCCCAGAAAAAATTGCACCTTGTCCGACCGGATTTAAATTTGCTGATATATGATGCTGCAAGGCCTATGGGGGTTCAGCGGGAAATGTGGGAAACGGTGAGGGGAACCGATAGGTATATGTATGTCAGCAATCCCCGGAACGGTGGAGGATTACATAATTACGGTGCGGCTTTGGACCTGACCCTTGCGGATTCTGCCGGAGTTCCTTTGCCGATGGGGAGTCCGTTCGATTATTTCGGAGAGGAGGCCCGTCCGGATAAAGAAGAGGAAATGTTAAGAGCGGGGAGAATAGCACCGGAGCATCTGTCTAATCGCCGGTTGTTGCGCAAAGTGATGCAGGAGGCGGGTTTTCGTGTCTTGCCCAGTGAATGGTGGCATTTTAATCTTGTCTCCCGGGAAGAGGCCAGACGGAGGTTTAAGGTGATAGATTAGGCTGTCTTTTCCTTTTCTATGATTGATTTTATATTTTGTACTAAAATTTTCAGGGCAACCGAATTAAAACCTCCTTCCGGAATGATAATGTCGGCATACCGTTTGGAAGGTTCGACGAATTCGTTGTGCATGGGTTTGACGGTAGAAAAATATTGGGTAAGTACAGATTCTATGCTGCGGCCGCGTTCTTGCACGTCTCTTAATAATCGGCGTCCCAGCCGGACATCGGCATCGGTGTCGACATATACTTTTACGTCCATCAGTTCCCGCAGGGCTTTGTTTTCCAGAATCAGAATTCCGTCTATGATGATGACCTGGGCCGGGTTGACTTTTACGGTTTGGTGGGTGCGGTTGTGGTTGACGAAAGAGTACACCGGCCGGTGGATGGGATGACCGTTTCTCAGGCTCAGAATGTCTTGGATCATCATATCCGTATCGAATGCATCGGGGTGATCGTAATTCAATTGGGTTCGCTCTTCGTATTCCAGTTCATCATGGGCTTTGTAATAATAGTCGTGGCATATCGTGATAACACTTTCTCCTTCAAACACTTCCTGTAATTTTTTCACTAAAGTTGATTTGCCGGACGCCGTACCGCCTGCTACGCCTATGATTGTCGTTTCCATGGTATTTATTGTTATTCTGTGGGCAAAAATAATAAAAAGTGGCATTTTTGCTGAGTTTTATCCATTTCAAAATGTAAATTTGTATGGAATAGAATGATTCACGGATGGAGAACTGAAAACAGGAAAGTGATTTATGAAGATTGCGTTGATACAAACTTCCCTGATCTGGGGAAATGTAGAAGAAAATTTACGGCTTTATGCGGATAGAGTGGCGGGTTGTAACGGTTGCGACCTGATTTTGTTGCCGGAAATGTTTACTTTTGGCAGTATGATGGCGAAGGTGCCTCGTGAGGTGGCGGATGTGGAGAAAAAAGAGGTGGCAGGCCGATTTCCGGAAGTACGGCAGAAAATGCAGGAGTGGGCGATGCAGAGGGATGCAGTTGTAGCCGGTTCTACGGTTTATGAGGAAAACGGGATTTATTACAATCGTTTGATTGCAGCTTTTCCGGATGGCCATAGCCTTTTCTATGATAAACGTCATTGTTTCCGTATGGGAGGGGAAAAAGAACATTTTTCCGGCGGTAATCATCATCTGGTATTTGATTTCCGGGGAGTTCGGATAGCTGCTTTCATTTGTTATGATTTGCGTTTTCCGGTGTGGTGCAGGAATACGGGGGGATATGACCTGGCTTTTTTTGTAGCCAATTGGCCGGAAGCCCGGCGACAGGCATGGGAGATTTTGTTGAGGGCCCGGGCTGTTGAAAACCAGGCATATATTGCCGGAGTGAACTGTGTAGGTTGTGATCACAACGGCATTCTCTACGCGGGAGATTCCTTCGTTGCAGATCCTTGGGGAAATATTCAGAAAAAAGCCCGGGAATATGAAGAAGAAACCGTCATGGTGGAGTGTGATATGGCTGCTTTACGGGACTATCGCCGCCGGTTTGCCGTTTTGGAAGACAGAGATGAGTTTGTCATTTGCTAATTTTTTATACTTTTGCAGACGTTTGCTAAAATCGTGGAATAATCAAATTATTGACATATATGAAATATTTATTATTTACAATTATCGGAGTGGCTATGGTATGTAATATGAAGGCCCAGGACAGGGTACTGACTATGGAAGAGGCCATATTGGGTTATGAACTTTATCCGAAGAATCTGTATGTTCAATGGCAGGGCGATAAGAATGTGCTGACTTATATTGAAGGAACGGATTTGGTGGGTGAGACTGCTGTGAATGGAGAGAAAAGTGTTCTGATGAGTGTGGAGGAACTGAACGGGATTTTAGGGGCGCATTTGAAGGGATGGCCGCAATATAGCTGGAAAGACGCTAAAACATTGGTGATTCGCCGTCAGGGAAAGATTTTTGAAGTGGATGTGGAAAAGAAAAAATTGTCGGCGATTTTTACTATAGCCCAAGGGGCAGAAAACGTGACTTCTAACGGTAAGGCTTTGGTGGCTTATACGAAAGGAAACAATCTGTATTATACAGATGCCAATGGCAATGAATTTGCTGTGACGAAAGATGAAAACCCTGATATTGTGAACGGGCAGGCGGTTAGCCGGAATGAGTTCGGTATTCAAGGGGGAATTTTTTGGTCACCGGATGGAAAGAAACTGGCTTTTTACCGGAAGGACGAGAGTGAGGTAGGCACTTTTCCTTTGCTGGATATCAATACGCGTACGGGTTCTTTGCGGGAGATAAAATATCCGATGACCGGCATGAAGTCGGAGCAGGTAAGCCTGGGAGTTTACGATGTTGCTTCCGGACGTACGGTGTTTATGGATGTTACAGATTTCGGAAGGGAACAGTATTTGACGAATATAGCCTGGCATCCGTCTTCTGCGTATGTTTATATCCAGGTACTTGACCGTTCTCAAAAGCATATGCGTTTGAATCAGTATGATGCGAAAACCGGAGCGTTTGTGCAGACTTTGCTGGAGGAAAAGAATGAACGTTATACCGAACCGTTGACACCGGTAGTTTTTCTGAAAGATGCCGGTTCGAAGACATTTATTTATCGGACCAATAACCGGGATGGTTATTTTAATCTGTATCTGGTGGATGCTGCTTCCGGTAAGGTGGTGAAACGTCTGACCGACGTCGATGCGGATGTGGAAATGGTGGGACAGGACGGAAAGTATGTCTACTATACTTCTGCCGAAGTGAGTCCGGTGGAGAACCATTTGTTCCGGGTGGATGTGAAGTCCGGTAAAAAGACCCGGCTAACCCGGGCAGAGGGGTGGCACCGTATTACGATGAGCGGTGACATGACGTATTTTGTGGATAATTACAGTAGTCTGAAAGTACCCCGGGTGATTCATCTGGTAGAGAATAACGGTAAAGTTGTGAAAGAACTGCTGAATGCTGAGGACCCGACTAAAGATTATAACTTTGGTGAGATCACACTGGGAACAGTTAAAACTGCAGATGGGAAATACGATAATTACTATCGCTTGATAAAGCCGATGAATTTTGATGCGACGAAGAAATACCCGGTGATTGTCTATGTCTATGGGGGACCGCATTCCCAGATGGTAAAGAATACCTGGCAGGGGGAATTGCGTCGTTGGGAAATGTATATGGCACAGCATGGTTATGTTGTGTTTGTGATGGATAACCGTGGAACTTCCAACCGGGGGGCTGAATTTGAGAAAGCTATCCACGGGCAATGCGGCCAGGCGGAGATGGCCGACCAGATGGAAGGTATTCGTTTTCTGAAGTCATTGCCTTATGTGGACGCGGAGCGTATCGGAGTACATGGATGGAGTTATGGTGGCTTTATGACCATTTCATTGATTACGAACCATCCGGAAGTATTTAAGGTGGCTGTAGCAGGAGGACCGGTGATTGACTGGAAATGGTATGAAGTGATGTATGGTGAACGCTATATGGATTCTCCCCACACCAATCCGGAAGGTTATGCTAAGGTGAGCCTGATAAACAAAGCCAAGGACCTGAAAGGAAAATTGCTGATTTGCCAAGGTGCGGTGGATAACGTAGTGGTATGGGAGCACAGTTTGAGTTTCATTCGTGAATGCATTAAAAACAATGTACAGGTGGACTATTTCCCGTATCCTTGTGCAGAACATAACGTGTTGGGAAAAGACCGCATTCATTTGATGCAAAAGGTCACCGATTATTTTGAAGATTATCTGAAATAAAACCGGAAAATGAGGACGGGAAAGTTGTTTTGCCCGTCCTTGTTATGTGAAAATAGAGCGTATGCGTATAGATATATTAAGTGTTGTTCCGGAATTGTTGGTGAGTCCTTTGAATCATTCCATTATCAGACGAGCTCAGGATAAGGGAATCGTAGAGATTCATATCCATAATATCCGGGACTGGTCGAAGGATAAATTCCGGAAAGTGGATGATTATCCGTTTGGAGGAGAGGCGGGATTAGTGATGATGATTCAGCCTGTATTTGACTGTATTCAGGAACTGACTTCCCAGCGGCATTATGATGAGATTATTTATACGGCGCCGGATGCTCCGACTTTCAATCAAAAGATGGCGAACGAATTATCTTTGAAAGAGAACATCATGATATTGTGCGGGCATTATAAAGGTATTGACCAGCGAATCCGGGAGCATCTGGTCAGCCGGGAGATTTCTGTCGGTGACTATGTGCTGACGGGTGGGGAGTTGCCGGCTTGCATCATGACGGATGCGATTGTGCGGTTGATTCCCGGGGCCATGAATGATGAAAGTTCGGCTTTGAGTGATTCGTTTCAGGATAATCTGCTGGCGCCGCCGGTTTATACCCGTCCTGCCGAATATAATGGCTGGAAGGTGCCGGATGTCCTTTTATCCGGTAACCATGCCAAGATACACGAATGGCAGGAAAAGATGGCTTATGAACGTACGAAAGCCCTCCGGCCGGATTTATTGGAAGAGTAATTTTTGTTGGAAAATAATTGTAGAACGGATAAATATTCTTACCTTTGCGGCCGATTCAAAATAATGTCTAACTTATTAGATAGGAAACAATTAAATTTATGTCAGAAGAACAAAAAGAGATGCAGGCAGAAGCTGCAGAAAAAAACGTAAAGAAAGTTGCTCCGGTAACAAGTGCTGAACCGGATGAAAATTTTGATTGGGATGCCTATGCTAACGACGCTGTCGTTCCTGCATCCGAAAAAGAGGCGTTGGCTCAGAAATATGCTGAAACTCTCTCCAAAGTGGGAGAAAAAGAAGTTGTTGAAGGAACTGTAATCTCTATGAATAAGAGAGAAGTGGTTGTCAACATCGGCTACAAATCCGACGGTATCATTTCCTTGAACGAATTCCGTTATAATCCGGAATTGAAAGTAGGTGATAAAGTTGAAGTTTATGTAGAAACTCAGGAAGATAAAAAAGGTCAGTTGACCCTTTCACACAAGCAGGCCCGCGCATTGCGCAGTTGGGACCGTGTGAACGAAGCTCTGGAAAATGACGAAATCATCAAAGGTTTTGTAAAATGTCGTACGAAAGGCGGTATGATTGTTGACGTATTCGGTATTGAAGCATTCTTGCCGGGTTCTCAGATCGATGTTAAGCCGATCCGTGATTACGATGTATATGTTGGTAAAACAATGGAATTCAAAGTGGTTAAGATTAACCAGGAATTCAAGAACGTTGTTGTATCACACAAAGCTCTTATTGAAGCTGAACTTGAACAGCAGAAGAAAGACATTATTTCTAAACTGGAAAAAGGACAAGTCCTTGAAGGTACGGTTAAAAATATCACCTCTTACGGTGTATTCATTGACTTGGGCGGTGTAGACGGTTTGATTCACATCACCGACCTGTCCTGGGGTCGTGTAAACCATCCGAATGAAATCGTTCAGTTGGATCAGAAACTGAATGTGGTTATTCTGGATTTCGACGATGAGAAAAAACGTATTGCCTTAGGTCTGAAACAACTGACTCCGCATCCGTGGGATGCTCTGAGCGCGGAACTTAAGGTTGGCGATACCGTTAAGGGTAAAGTTGTGGTGATGGCTGACTATGGTGCATTCGTGGAAATCGCTCCGGGTGTGGAAGGTTTGATTCATGTATCTGAAATGTCCTGGTCACAGCACTTGCGTTCCGCTCAGGATTTCATGAAAGTGGGTGATGAAGTAGAGGCTGTTGTGTTGACACTGGATCGTGAAGAACGGAAAATGTCTCTGGGTATCAAACAATTGAAGGCTGACCCGTGGCAGAATATTGAAGAAAAATACGGTGTAGGAACAAAACATACTGCAACTGTACGGAACTTCACTAATTTTGGCGTATTCGTAGAAATTGAAGAAGGAGTTGACGGATTAATCCATATCTCTGACCTTTCCTGGACGAAGAAAGTAAAACATCCGGCAGAATTTACCCAGATCGGTGCTCCGATTGAAGTCGTAGTATTGGAAATCGACAAAGAAAACCGCCGTTTGAGCTTAGGTCACAAACAATTGGAAGAAAATCCGTGGGATGTATTTGAAACCATCTTCACTGTGGATTCAATCCATGAAGGTACGATTACTGAAATCTTTGACAAGGGCGCTGTTGTTGCTCTGCCCTATGGAGTTGAAGGATTTGCTACTCCCCGTCATTTGGTAAAAGAAGACGGTTCTCAGGCTAAAGTAGATGAGAAACTGGAATTCAAGGTAATCGAGTTTAACAAAGCTGCAAAACGAATCATTGTTTCTCACTCTCGTGTATTCGAAGATGTACAGAAATCTGAAGAGAAAGCTAAGAAGAGTGCAGAAGAGAAGTCTACGAAGAAAGCCGTGAAACAAGTGAAGGATAAGCTTGAAAAAACCACTTTAGGCGACATCACTGAACTGGCTGCTCTGAAAGAACAGATGACTGCTGATGCTGCTAAGGAAGATTAATGGCGGATGGGTGATTTATGGCTGATGGCAGCAAAAGAAAGATAATTTTGACATCAAGACGTAAATCATGAAATTCGAGTTGACCATATTAGGGAGCGGTTCTTCCGTTCCCACTTCCAACAGAAACTCTGCCGCTCAGGTGCTTAATGTACTTGAGCGGCAGTTTCTTATTGACTGTGCGGAGGCTACCCAGCATCAGTTAAGGCGTTTTCATGTACCTTATAATAAGATTAATCATATTTTTATATCCCATCTGCACGGCGACCATTTTTTTGGTTTGATGGGATTTTTATCTACACTTTCTTTACAAGGGAGAAGGGGAGAGATGCATATCTATGCAGACGGGCGTTTGCAGGAGTTCCTGCAGTGCCAGATGAAGATTCTTCACAGCCGTTTTTTGTTTCCTGTTGTTTTTCATGCTTTGGGCAGAAGGGAGGAGACGATTTATGAAGATAAAGTCGTGTCGGTGACTTCCTTTCCTTTAAAACATCATTATGAGGCTCCTGTTTGCGGCTTTTTATTCCGGGAGAAAGAGCGTGAACGGACTATTCTGAAGGATATGGCTTCGGCCTGGCAGGTGCCGTTGTCTTTTATGCAATATTTGAAACAAGGGGCAGATTACATCACTCCGGAGGGAGAGATTGTTTCCAATGCCCGTCTGACGGTGGACCCGCCTCCGTCCCGTTCGTATGCCTATATGACGGATACCTTGTTCCGGGAACGTTTTGCGGCATATGTTCAGGGGGTGGATTTGCTTTATCATGAGGCGACTTATAGTAAAGCAGACGGTTTATTAGCTAAAGAGACTTACCATAGTACTGCAGAGCAGGCGGCAATACTGGCGAAATTGGCTGGGGCGAAGAAATTGCTTTTGGGGCATTTTTCGGCCCGTTATACTGACCCGTCGTGCCTGTTACCTGAGGCACAGGCCATCTTTCCGGATACTTTTATTTGTGCTGACGGTGACCGGTATGAAGTGCCGGCTGTAAAACGAGAAACCTATTTTAATGGATAGGAAATCAAAAATAATTGTAAATTTGAATATTATTAATAGAAAGATATGAATCATCTGGTGATTATGGCTGGTGGGGTGGGAAGCCGGTTTTGGCCGATGAGTACACCTGTCCGTCCCAAACAATTTATAGATGTGCTGGGAGTGGGAAAGACGCTTTTGCAATTGACTGCGGAACGTTTTGCAGGAATTTGCCCGATAGAAAATGTGTGGGTGGTGACTTCCGGAAAATATCGGGAGCTGGTGAGAGAACAATTGCCTGAAATTCCCGGGGAGAATATCTTATCAGAGCCGTGTATGCGGAATACGGCCCCCTGTATTGCTTATGCTGTCTGGAAAATCAAACTGAAAGACCCGCAAGCTAATCTGGTCGTTTCTCCTGCCGACCATCTGGTTATGGATGTGGCGGAATTCAGGCGGGTTATCCGGAAAGGATTAGATTTTATTGCCGAGTCGGACCGGATTCTGACTTTGGGTATATTGCCTGTGAGGCCGGAAACGGGATATGGGTATATCAAGGTAAAAGGAGCAGGAAATCAGGAATCTGAAATATTTGAAGTGGAAGGATTCCGGGAGAAACCGGAATTGGAGGTGGCAGAACAATATTTGAAAACGGGAGGATATTATTGGAATGCCGGAATTTTTTTGTGGAATGTCAGGACCATAGAAAAAGCATTCCGCCGATACCGGCCTTCGCTTGCTTCTTTATTTGATGATATTAGTATGTCTTTTAATACTGACGGAGAACAGGACATCATCAACGCCCGTTACCAGAAATGTGACCATATTTCCATTGATTATGCTATCATGGAGAAAGCGGAGAATATATATGTTTTTCCGGCGGATTTCGGGTGGTCGGACCTGGGAACGTGGGGGACTCTTTACCGGCAGATGCCGAAGGATGAGAAGCAGAATGCGGTTGTCGGAAAATCTGTCCGCATGATTGATTCCGCCAATTGCCTGGTGCATGTCCCGGATGGGAAACAGGTTATTGTTGAAGGACTCGACGATTACATTGTTGCGGAAAAAGAGGGGAACCTCCTGATTTGCCGTAAAATAAACGAACAAAGAATCAAAGATTTTTATAAAAGCGAAGGAGATTATTAAAAAATAAAAAAATGATAAACACGATTGATGTTCAACCTTCTGTACTCAATACTTTTCTGGCGGAAATCAGAAACCGGGATATACAGACAGACCGTATGCGTTTCCGGCGTAATCTGGAACGGATAGGGGAAGTGCTGGCCTATGAAATCAGTAAGACGTTTGCTTATTCTCCGGTGACTGTCCAGACTCCGATTCATTCGTGTGAAGTGATTTTACCTTCGCAGGAAGTAGTCATTGCCACAGTATTGCGTGCCGGATTACCTTTTCATCAGGGTTTCCTGAATTATTTTGACCATGCAGGAAGTGCTTTTGTGTCTGCCCGCCGTGCATATAACCGGACGGACGGCCAGATAGAGATCCGTTTTGATTCCATCTATACTCCTGACCTGACGGGCAAGCAGTTGCTATTGGTGGATCCGATGCTGGCAACCGGTAAATCGTTGGTGATTACTTACCGGGAGTTGTTAAAGCAAGGCGGACAACCTGTGCATACGCATATTGCTTCGGTTATTGCCAGCCGGCCAGGGGTGGAATATGTGGAAAAAGAACTGACAGGGGAGTCGCTGACTTTGTGGACAGCTGCATTGGACGAAGGATTGACGGAGAAATCTTATATCAATCCCGGAATCGGAGATGCCGGCGATTTGGCATTTGGTGAAAAGAAGTAGTTGAATGTAAAAGATTGTCATTTTACTTTTCACTTTTTACATTTTCAATTACCTTTGTAAACTATGGAAATGAACAGGTATTTATTGGCGGCGTTGTATGTCATGGCGGGATGCGCTGTGTCTGTGCCTTTGAAAGCCCAGCAGCATGGTGAGCTTTTGAAAGTGGAACGTTGCCGGCTGGTCATTACCCATACCGTTAAGGTGGTTTCTGTCTGTTTGGATGAAGAAACAGAGGAATCATTCCATTATAGTCTGCCGGCGGACTATTTTCTTTCTTCTTTTTTGCAAGTAGCCGGACAGGTTTATTACTATCCCCGGACGATAGATTCGGCAGTCGGTTCGTTATGCCGTACTTCATATAAAATCAGGGCCCCCGGAGAGTAAAACGGTAACAGAAACGGGCAGGGGATAACCATGTCCGGATGAAGGTACCGGTTATTTCCGGAAGAGAGGTGTCGAATGATTTTTTAATTTTAATTTCAAATTTAAAATGGGTTTTAATGATATTTTGAAAAAACTGTTCGGTAATAAATCGGACAGGGATATGAAAGAGTTGCTTCCAATTGTGGCGAAAGTGAATGCAGAGTGGGAGAAGATAAAAGGGCTGAGCCATGACGAACTTCGTGCGGTGGCAGAAGATTTGAAGAAACAGGTGAGGGAATACATTCGTGAAGAAGAAGAGGAAATTGCTTCTCTGAAACGGAAAGTTGATGAAGAAAAACCGTCGATAGAGGAGCGTGAAGAAATCTATGACCGTGTAGATAAACTGGAAGAGCGGATAGATAAGAAAGTGGAAGAAGTGCTGACTGACATTATGCCGCGTGCTTTTGCGGTTATGAAAGACACTGCCCGTCGTTTTAAGGAAAACAAGGAGATAGAGGTAATAGCTACTCAGTTTGACCGGGATTTGGCTGTGGCACATGATTTTGTTGAGATAGAGGGGGATAAGGCAATTTATTTCAATTCCTGGATTGCAGGTGGTAATGAGGTGACCTGGGATATGGTGCATTATGATGTGCAATTGATTGGAGGTTCGGTATTGCATCAGGGAAAGATTGCAGAGATGGCTACGGGAGAAGGAAAGACTTTGGTGGCTACGTTACCGGTATTCCTGAATGCCTTGAGTGGCCGTGGGGTGCATATGGTGACTGTGAATGATTATCTGGCCAAACGCGACTCGGAATGGATGGGGCCTCTTTATATGTTCCATGGTCTTTCCGTGGACTGTATTGATAAGCATCAACCCAATTCTCCCGAACGCCGGAAAGCTTATATGGCTGATATTACTTTCGGAACCAACAATGAATTCGGTTTTGATTACCTGCGTGATAATATGGCTATCAATCCGGAGGACCTGGTGCAACGGAAGCACAATTATGCTATTGTCGATGAGGTGGACTCGGTGTTGATTGATGATGCCCGTACGCCGTTGATTATTTCGGGTCCTGTGCCTAAGGGAGATGATCAGTTGTTTGACGAATACAAGCCGCGTGTGGAACGACTGGTGAAAATGCAGCAGGAGTTGGTGATGAAGATTTTTAAGGATGCCCGGGAATTGTTAGCCAGCGATGATGCAAAGAAACGCAAAGAAGGGGGAATATTATTGCTTCGGGCCCACAAAGGACTTCCTAAATACAAGCCTTTGATTAAATTCTTAAGCGAAGAAGGAAACAAGGCCATTCTGATTAAGACGGAAAACGAATACATGCAGGAAAATAACCGGAGAATGCCGGAGATTACCGATCCGTTGTATTTTGTGATTGACGAGAAACTGAATTCGATAGATTTGACGGATAAAGGTCACGATACGATTACTGCTGCGGGAGAGGACCCTAAGTTCTTTATATTGCCGGATATTGGCACTGAGATTGCTGAGATTGAGAAAGAAACGGGTGATGAAAAAGAGAAACTGGCTAAGAAGGATGAATTGATCCAGAATTATGCCATGAAGTCGGAGAGGGTTCATACAGTGAGTCAGTTGCTGAAAGCTTATACTTTATTTGAGAAGGATGTAGAGTATGTGGTATTGGATAATAAAGTGAAGATTGTGGATGAGCAGACCGGGCGTATTATGGAGGGACGCCGCTATTCGGACGGTTTGCATCAGGCCATTGAAGCGAAAGAGAATGTAAAAGTGGAGGCGGCTACACAGACTTTTGCAACCATTACGCTGCAGAATTATTTCCGTATGTATCATAAATTGTCGGGTATGACGGGTACGGCAGAAACGGAAGCGGGAGAATTCTGGGATATTTATAAGTTAGATGTGGTGGTTATTCCGACTAACCGGCCGGTGGTCCGGATCGATGCCAATGATTTTGTGTACAAGACCAAGCGTGAAAAATATAATGCGGTCATTGAAGAAATAGTAAAATTAGTAGAGGCAGGGCGGCCGGTGTTGGTTGGTACAACGTCAGTGGAAGTGTCCGAATTATTGAGCCGTATGCTGAAATTACGCGGGATTAAACACAATGTGTTGAATGCCAAATTACATCAGAAAGAAGCTGAGATTGTGGCTGTAGCTGGTCAGTCGAAAACAGTTACCATTGCAACTAATATGGCCGGCCGTGGTACGGATATCAAGTTAAGTCCTGAAGTGAAAGAAGCGGGCGGTTTAGCTATTATCGGTACGGAGCGTCATGATTCCCGTCGTGTAGACCGTCAGTTGAGAGGTCGTTCGGGGCGTCAGGGCGACCCGGGTTCTTCCCAGTTTTTTGTGTCTTTGGAAGATGATTTGATGCGTTTGTTCAGTTCCGAGCGTATCATCCGAGTGATGGACCGTTTGGGACACCAGGAGGGAGATGTGATTCAGCACTCTATGATTACCCGTTCTATAGAACGGGCACAGAAAAAAGTGGAGGAGAATAATTTCGGTATCCGGAAGCGGTTGCTGGAGTATGATGATGTGATGAATTCCCAGCGTACCGTTATTTATAAGCAACGGCGTCAGGCATTGCTGGGTGAGCGTATCGGAGTGGCTGTTGCCAACAATACCTACGACGTGTGTGAGTCTATTGTGATGGAATATCAGCCGGTAAATGATGCGGAAGGTTTTCGCCTGGAAGTGCTGAGGGTGTTGTCCGTTGATTTTGAAGTGGATGCGGAAGAGTTCCAGAAGGCCCGGCCGGATGAATTGACGGAGCAGCTGTACCGGTATGTGCGGGAGGCATATCAACGTAAGGTGGAAGCCATTGCCCAACAAGCTTTTCCGGTGATAAAGAATGTATTTGAAACGCGTGGAGATGTATTTAAAAATATAGTTGTTCCTTTTACTGACGGGGTGAAGATGTATAGTGTGGTTACTAATCTGGAGAAAGCCTATCGTTCCAACGGGGAGGATATGATGCGTTCTTTTGAGAAGTCGGTTATCCTGGCCCATATTGATGACGCATGGAAGGAACATTTGCGGGAGATGGACGATTTGAAACAGTCGGTACAAAATGCGGCGTATGAACAAAAGGATCCTTTATTGATTTATAAGTTTGAAGCCTATAATTTGTTTAAGGCCATGGTAGAGAAAATCAACAAGGGAATGGTATCTACTTTGATGAAAGGACAGATACCGATGCAGGAACCGGAGCATGTGCGGGAGGCGGAGCAGCGCCGCACGGATTTGAGCAGGATGCGGGAAAGCCGTACGGAGGCACAGGCTTCCGGGGCCGGTAACCGGGGACCTGTACATCATGAGCCGGTGAAAGTGGGACCGAAGGTGGGACGAAATGACCTTTGTCCTTGCGGAAGCGGATTGAAATATAAAAACTGCCACGGAAAAACGAGTAAGTGTTTTTAAGTTGCCAACTTTAAACAGACAAGGATGTTATCACTGTTCATTGATTGGGAGGTGAGTCCCGAAATATTTCATTTAGGCGGTATATCCGTTCGTTATTACGGCCTTTTGTTTGCTTTGGCTTTTGTTTTTGGGTACAAAGTAGAGGAAAGAATGTTTAAGTCGGAGGGATTGCCTATTGCTTGGTTGGATAAGTTATGGATATATGTAGCTGTTGCAACCATTGTCGGTGCGCGTTTGGGGCATTGTATTTTTTATGATTGGGCTTATTACAGCCAGCATCCCCTGGAGATGATTTTGCCCGTACGTTTTTATCCGGAATTTGAGTTTACGGGATACCAGGGATTGGCAAGTCACGGTGCTGCTATCGGAATTATTGCCGGATTGTGGTATTATTCCCGTAAGGTGAGTAAGAAATCCATTTTCTGGATTCTGGACCGGGCGGTGATACCCATTGCTTTGGCGGGATTTTTTATCCGGATGGGCAACTTGATGAATTCTGAGATTGTGGGAGCGCCGACAACCGTACCCTGGGGATTTCATTTTTTACACAACAATGATTTGCGATGGCTGGTTGAAAACAATACTATTGAAGAAACCTTGCGTCAGGCATGGGTAGCCAAGTTTGTTGTTCCTTTGGGGGTAGGTACTTCTATTGATGAACTCATGAAAAGCGGGATTGCTTTCCGGGATTCCGGGGGAGTATATTTAAGCCGGCATCCGGCCCAGCTGTATGAGGCTATCTGTTATTTAGTGAGTTTCGGAGTATTGCTGTATTTATACTGGAAGACGCAGGTCAGAAAAAAGATGGGATTTATTTTTGGAATGTTTCTGATACTTATCTTTTCTGCGCGTTTTGTCATTGAGTTTTTCAAGGATGTACAGGAGAATTTTGAGATTACGCAGGTGTTGAATATGGGACAGAGGCTGAGTATTCCTTTTATTCTTGCGGGGGTGTTTATGTTGTGGTATAGCAAAAGATTGCCGGATACCGGAACAAAAATCCCTGAAACAGGGAAGAAAAGTCGTTAATAGAGCTATTCTGATGTACAGGAAGGAATTTATGCAGGAAGCTGTCCGGTTGGCAGTAGAAAATGTGAAAAACGGCACTGGCGGTCCCTTTGGGGCGGTGGTGGTCAGAAATGGAGAGGTGATTGCTGCTGCGGCTAACACAGTTACTCTGGACTGCGATCCTACGGCTCATGCGGAGGTGAATGCTATTCGTGAGGCTTGCCGCAGGTTGGCTACGCATCAGTTGACCGGATGTGATATATATTGCAGTTGTGAGCCTTGTCCGATGTGTCTTGGAGCTATTTACTGGGCTCGTCCTGCTCGGGTGTATTATGCGGCTACGAAGGACGATGCTGCACAGGCGGGGTTTGACGATTCGTTTATATACCGGGAAATTGTGTTGCCACAGGAGGAACGTACCATTCCTTTCCGCAGGGAAAAATTGCCGTTGTCCGGAGAGGAATTCCGTTGCTGGACGCAGGAAGAGGATAAGGTGGCGTATTAATGCTTTGTCGGATAAAGCACTTTTATGATGGATATGATTGGAATTATAGTCGGAATACTGGCAGGCGGGTTATGCGTCTTTTTAGGTATGTACGGTGGCAGGAAGGCTTTATTCATGAAAGTGAATTGGTTGCAGGAGGAATTGGAAAAAACACGCAGGCAGGCCGGGGAACTGGGGGAGCAGCGATTGGCTGCTTTGCAGGAATCGGAGCGTTTGAGGGAGAATTTACGGCTGACTACAGAGAAACTTTTGCTCCAACAGAAAGAGACCGGCGGGATTCAGCAATTGATGGCAGACCAATTCCGGAATCTGGCTTCAGAGATTCTGGAAGATAAAGCCAGGCGTTTTACAGAGACCAACCGTGAAAATATCGAAAAAATACTGCAACCTTTGAATAAAGATATTGAGGAGTTCCGGAAGAAGGTGGATGAAGCTTATCATAAGGAGGCGACTGAACGTACTGTATTGGAACGGAGGATTGCCGAATTGGTTCAGTTGAACAACCAGATCCGCCTGGATGCAGAGAATCTGACCAGAGCTTTGAAGGGCAATACGAAAACACAGGGAGACTGGGGAGAAATGATACTGGAACGTATTCTGGAAAATTCCGGTTTGACCAAGGGGCGGGAGTACTTTGTACAGGAAACCTTGCGGGATGAATCGAACCGGGTGGTGCATGGGGATAGGGGCAATCTGATGCGTCCGGATGTGGTAGTGGTTTATCCTGATAATCGTAGAGTCATTATCGATTCGAAAGTATCTTTGACAGCCTATGTCAATTACTGTAACGCTTCGGGTGAGGAGGAGCGGGAGATGGCGCAGAAGGCTCATCTGCAATCGGTCCGCAAGCATATTGAAGAGTTGTCACAGAAGAATTATTGTGATTGGACGAACGGTTCTGCCGATTTTGTCATGATGTTTATCCCCAACGAGGCTTCTTATGTGTTGGCTATGCAGACGGACCCGGCTTTATGGAGTGAAGCCTATCGCAAACGGGTGCTTTTGCTGAGTCCGGCGAATCTGATTGTTTCCCTGAAACTGACGGCAGATTTGTGGAGCCGTGAATATCAGAACCGGAATGCCCAGGAGATAGCAGACCGGGGAGCCCGGTTGTATGATAAATGTATTGCCTTTCTGGAAAGTTTTACGGTTTTAGGAGACCATATCCGCAAGACACAGGATGTTTACGGCCAGGTATTGAATCGGTTGAAAGAGGGAAATGGGAATCTGATTACCCAGACTTTGAAACTGAAAGAATTGGGTGTGAAATCCCGAAAAAATGGAAAAGATATACCTGCCGGATTGATTTCTGCCGAGGAAAAAGAAGGCTGAAACAGTTTGTTCCGGCACTATGAAAAAATTATTTTTGTAGAAATCCTCAATTTTAAGTTATGGATATTGTAAAAGCAGAGTTTGTTGTCAGTAATTCTACAATGGTTAAATGTCCCCGGCCGGACAGGCATGAATATGCTTTTATCGGCCGGTCCAATGTCGGTAAATCTTCTTTGATTAATATGCTGACGGATAACAGGAAGTTGGCCAAGACAGCTGCGAGACCCGGAAAAACCCAACTGATCAATCATTTTCTGATCAATGATGATTGGTATATGGTTGACCTTCCCGGTTATGGATATGCCCGGGTGGGTGAGTCGCTGCGTCAGCAATTTGAAAAAATGATCCGGGATTATATTTTAAAGAGGGAGAATTTAGTGTGTCTTTTTGTGTTGGTGGATAGTCGTCTGGAGCCTCAGCGGATTGACCTGGAATTTATGGAATGGTTGGGGGAGAATGGAGTGCCTTTTGTCATGGTTTTTACAAAGGCCGATAAATTGACTGCAACGCAGAGAAGGGATTGTATTGCCAATTATCAAAGGGTTATGCTGGACACTTGGGAAACCACACCGATGGCTTTTATGACTTCTGCCGAAAAACATTTGGGACGGGAAGAATTGCTGGATTATATTGATGAGTTGAATAAAACGGTGAAGCTGTGATTTTTATGAAGTATGTGTTTTGTTTTTTGATTTTTTGTTGTCTGGGAGGGTTAGGCTGTTGGGGACAGGAACTCAGAACCGGCACCTATCCGGACGGTTCGGTCCGTTACAAAGGATATTTTTCGGACGGGAGGCCGGTGGGTAAGATGGTTCGTTATTATCCGGACGGGAAGGTGCAAGCTGAAATGGAATATCGTGGAGATACGGTGGAAGCTATCCTGTATAGCCGGGATGGTAAATATATGTCGACCGGAAAATATGTGAATAAGTTAAAGACCGGAGTATGGAAATTCCTGAAAGGAGATGATTTGCTGGCGGAGGAGAATTACCGGAATAATGTTTTGGATGGGGAGAGTCTCAGTTATTTTCAATCGGGGGAAATGGCCGGATGCAAAACCTGGAGGAACGGGAAACCGGATGGTGGATGGAAGTTGTATTATGAGAACGGACAGCTCCGGTTGCAGGCTTGTTACCATTTGGGAAAGATAGACGGTGAAGTGCGGAGTTATGACCAAAAGGGAGTTTTGCGGGTTCAGGGAAAATACCGGAACGACCGGAAAGAAGGGAAATGGGAATTTTATGATGAAAAAGGGGAATTGTTGAAAGTAAAAATATACCATAACGGAGTGGCGGAAGATGCTGCGGAGGAGGAGACGGAAGAAAGCCGTAAGTTGGATGAGATGATGATTTCCGGGAAAGAAATTCCCGATCCGGCTGTTTTTGCAGACGACCCGGAGGCTTATATGCGTTTGACTGGAATGAAGTAATATGGAAGCCTTTACTTTATATGATCTGAACAATCGGATAAAACAGGTCTTGAAAAGGGACTTTGCGGAAGCTGTATGGATTACGGCGGAGATTACTGAGATTCAGTTGAATAGTTCGGGTCACTGTTATTTGCAATTGGCAGATAAAAAGGAGGAGGACAGTAATATTGTGGCAACGGCCAGAGCAACTATCTGGGCTTTTGTTTTCCGTACTTTACGCCCTTATTTTGAGACGGTGACAGGGCGTAGTTTATCGAAAGGAATGAAAGTTTTGCTGAATGTGGAGGTGGTTTTTCATGAGGTTTATGGTTTCTCCCTGAATGTAAAGGATATTGACCCTACTTATACGGTAGGGGATTTGGAGCGTAAAAAGCAGGAGATTTTGTTACAATTGCAGGAAGAGGGGATTATGGATATGAACCGGGGGCTTGCTTTCCCCGCGTTGCCGAAGAATATTGCGGTTATTTCTTCTCCGACGGCGGCCGGCTGGGGAGATTTCAGAAATCAGCTGGAACAGAACCCCTATCATTATCGTTTTCATATCCGGTTGTTTCCGGCTGTCATGCAAGGAGAAAAAACAGCAGAGTCGGTCATTGCCGCTTTGGACCGGATTTATGAATATGAGTCTTTGTTTGATGTGGTTGTCATTATTCGCGGTGGCGGCTCTCAGACGGATTTGGGATGTTTTGACAGTTATGAACTGGCATCGAATGTGGCTCAGTTTCCTCTTCCTGTTATTGCCGGAATAGGTCATGAACGGGATGAGACAATCGTAGACCGGGTGGCTTATATGCGGGTAAAGACTCCGACTGCTGCAGCTGCATTTCTTATTGAGGCTTTTCAGGAGCAGGAAAAGTGCTTGGAGGACCGGAAGCATCGTTTCCGGATGGGAGTGCGGGAATTGATGCATCAGGAAGCAGTCCGGCAATTGACCGGAATGTCCGGATTGAAACGTTCGGTCCAGGCTTTGCTGGCCGGGGAGGGTACTTCGTTGAAAATATTGTCTCACCGGGTGGAGCGTGCCACTCAGTTATATATGGGCACCCGGCAGTCCGGTTTTGAGAAACTGAAAGACCGGTTGGAAAACAGGATTGTATTGTTGTTGGAGCGGCAAAAGGATTGCTTGCACCGTTTGAAGGAAGGGGTAGGGCAAAAAGCAGGCCGGATGCTGGAGGAGCGGCAGAGGCGCCTGGAGATGGTTATGACGATGGTGAAATATGTTGACCCGAACAGAGTGCTGAAACAGGGATATTCTATTACCCGTCTGAACGGTAAGGCTGTGAGAGATGCCGCTTTATTGAAACCTGGTGATTGTATAGAAACGGAAATGGCCCAAGGAAAAGTAAGTAGTAAGGTCATGGAAAAATAGATTTTTATTATGGAAGCTCAGAAATTGAATTACAAAGAAGCAATGGCGGAGATTGAGGGGATTGTAGCCCAGTTGGAGAATAATCAATTGGATATAGATGAATTGAGCAGCAAGGTGAAAAGGGTATCTGAATTGATCGCTTTTTGTAAATCCAAGTTGCATGAAACGGAAGAGGAAGTGGAAAAGATACTGAAAACAATAGATGCCTGAGTAACAAATGTTTGAGAAAATATGGAGTGTTTTGCTGGGAATGGTGTTTATTTTCCCGGTGTATGGGCAGGATGGTTTACGGCGTTTTTTGTCAACTCCGGGCCTGGAGCATGCTGCTGTCGGGATTTCTGTGCGACGCGTTGGAGACGGAAAAGAGGTGGCGGCTTATGCTTCACAGATGGCGTTGACCCCGGCTTCTGTTATTAAACTGATACCTACTTATCTGGCTTTGCAAATAAAAGGTAAACAGTTTCGCTATACGACTACAGTTTGTTATTCCGGAAAGGTACGGAACGGAGTGTTAGAGGGGGATTTGGTTGTTCAAGCCGGTGGTGATCCTTGTTGGAATTCCCGCTATTTTCTGCATCATGATTTGATGGAGACCGTATTCCGGAAAATAGAAGAACTGAAAATTCAGAAGATTCGGGGGAGAATTTTAGTGGAGGAGACTCCAAAAGAAGAGGCAATTCCGGGCTCCTGGTTATGGGAGGACATATCTAATTATTATGGGGCTCTGTGCCATTCTTTTAATTACCGTGATAATACTTATGTTTTGACTTTTCAATCCGGAGAAGCCGGTGAATTGACTCGTCTGACAGGCGTCCGGCCTGCTTTGCCCGGTATAGAGATTTGCAATGAAGTATATGCTTCTCCCCGGAATACGGACAATGCCTGGATATATGGAGGGCCTTACAGTTCCCTGATATGTGTAAAGGGGACAATTCCCTGCCGGAGGGAGGCTTTTCAGGTGAAGGGGGCGATGCATCACCCTGCACGGGTATTTGAACACGAGCTGAAAGAAGAAATGAAAAAACGGGATATTCCGGTTGCTGATGAAATCTTACCGGAAGGTGAGCGAGTGATGCTTCTTTCTTTGCAATCTCCTTATTTGGAAGAAATAGTATACCATACTAACAAATCCAGTATAAATCTTTTTGCTGAGGCGTTAGGTCGGTTAGCTGGAGCAGGGAAATGGCCGGAACAGGTGGAGTTGTCATTCCGGGAGGCAGGAATTTCCACTGCCGGGATGGTTTTAAAAGATGCCTGCGGTTTGTCTGTTCTGAATGCCGTACCGGCCCGGGTCTTTACAGATTTGTTATTGAAGGCTTACCGGGATGGGGAAGAGTCTTTTATACGTTCGTTGCCGGTGGCCGGCCGGGACCCGGGTCTGAACGCTTATTGCCGTCGTTTGCCTCAGCTTCAGGGAAAACTCCGGGCCAAGACAGGCTCCATGTCAGGAGTGCGTTGCCTGGCGGGTTATCTCATGACAAATACCGGAGAGACACTTGTTTTTGCGGTTTTAATCAATCATTATACTTGTTCTTCCTTGCAAGTCTGCGAAGCCGTCGGTCGCTTTTTAGCGGATTTTTTATGATTTTATTGCGGTAAAAACGATTCAGACCAGCAGATAGAGTCGTAAAGCATTTTTCTTTTTTCTTCGCCGCTTAAAGTATTTAATGTCGTATTCAGTGTGATATGCCTCATTTCCCATTGGGCAAGTGCAGTCATTGCTTGTTCTTCGATATTCCAATAGTCATTCAGACGTGTAAAATTACTTTCAGATACATCTCCGTCCAATATGGCATACGTTATATAGTTTTATGATTTAGGCCGCGAAATTATCTAATATTTTATTTGTTGCAAAATATAACTGATACAAATTTTGGACATAGCTTGTCCATTCAAATAATAGTTATACCTTTGCCGATACAAAGAGTTATCTGGCTGCATGGTATTGCAAATCATTTAAATCCGCACGATTGTTAGTTGTTACCTTTGTTTCCCAAATACTCTGCTAAAAGTTTATTTTTCAATTGGTTAAATCAGATCAGTGAAAATCTAAAATATGTTTTTGGAAAGTGCTAACCGGGCTGGCTGGATAGAAGTGGTGTGCGGGTCTATGTTTTCCGGCAAAACTGAAGAACTCATCAGACGATTGAAGCGGGCCCAGTTTGCCAGGCAAAGGGTGGAGATATTTAAACCGAAAGTGGATGTTCGTTATTCGGAGGAAGATGTGGTGTCGCATGATGCAACTGCCATCCGTTGTACTCCTGTTGAAAATTCCGGAACTATTCTGTTGTTGACAGGTGATGTGGATGTGGTTGGAATTGATGAGGCCCAGTTTTTCGATGCGAATATTGTGACGGTTTGCAAAACCTTGGCCGATCATGGTATCCGTGTGATCGTTGCGGGATTGGATATGGATTATCAGGGAAATCCTTTTGGCCCTATGCCTGCCTTGATGGCAGTTGCTGAATATGTAACCAAAGTACATGCGGTTTGTGTCCGTTGCGGGAATTTAGCCAATCATTCTCATCGGCTTTCCGATAGTGATAAGTTGGTGGTACTGGGGGAATTCCAGGATTATGAACCCATTTGCCGTCATTGTTTTAACGAATTGCAGGGGAAAGAGCGGGAGGCTAAAGTAGAGGCAGACGACAGATAAAGAGCTCTCCTTCCCGCTTATACGAAAACTTCCGGTCGGAGCAATATTCATAAATTTTCCGGATATTACTGAAACCTATTCCTAAGGAATCTTTTGCTATGTCGGAACGGGGGTGGTAGGTATTTTCAACGATGAGTTCCTCTTTTTCTTTGTAGATGCGTATCGTTAGTGGATTTTCGCGGGTAATTTCATTGTGTTTGATGGCATTCTCAACCAACATCTGAAGACTCATCAGCGGGATAACGCGTTCTTCTTCCGTTGCTGTTTCTGAGATAATTAATTTTAATTGTTCTCCTAACCGGATTTTTTGCAGAAAGTAGTAGTGCCTGATTAATACAATTTCTTCCCGGACCGGAACGAAGTTTTCTTTTCTTTTTTCGAGGACGTAGCGGTATATTTTCGAGAGTTTGAGTACAAATTCTTTGGCCAGGGCCGGGTTCTCCCCGATCATGGCATTCAGCGAGTTCAGCGAATTAAACAGGAAGTGGGGATTCACCTGGTTTTTTAGTTCCTGCAGATTCAGTTGTATGGTTTCCTGTTCCAGTTTCTTCCGTCGGTCATATTCTTTTCTCCATTGGTATTGTGAAATGGCCAGAAGGAGGCTGAATAGTATGACAGTCATAATAACGATGAAAATAGTATAGCGATGAAATTCGCCCATTTCTTTTTCGGTAATCAGATCGGGGACATTGATGATGACTACCCATTTTTCATTTCCGACGGTAATGGGATAAAAAATGCGTTCCACCGGTAAAAGGAGATACTGAGAATAGCCGGAATCCTGAAGGGGTTTATTGCTATTGAGAACTTCACGGAATTTTTGAAGGCTTTCCGTTTCTGCAACCGATTGGCCTATTTTATTTTCGTCCGGATGGACGATGGTGATGCCGTCACTGTTTACCACATAGGCATAACTTCGGACGGAGGGTTTTCTTGAAGCAAAATAGCTGTGCAAATCTCTTAAAGAGATATCCAATCCGTAAAATATGTTTTGGAGATTGTTGTGTAAGCTCCAGTAAAGAATACCGTTGTCATCGTATAATTTTCCTCCGGTCTGAGGTGTTGATATGATTTTTTCTAACGAGTTTTTTAATGCTGAATCTACCGGGATGGTTCCGCTGGAGTCAATGCAGGTAAAATTTCCCTGTCGGTCGGAATACCAGAGCCGGCTAATTTTGGGGTCCAGTTTTACCAAACCGTGTAATAATGCCTGTAATTCCGTATCGGACAAGTTCTTTTTTTCTATGGAATTTCGGATATGTTCGGATATATTTACAGTTTTCTCAAAGTCGAGGGCCAACAGGTCGGAGCGGTAATTTCCGATTTCCCTCAGCATAGCATTATGCATACTTTTGGCCGTGGTATTGATTTCTTGTCCCACCAACCATACGGCTATGGAGAAAACAGCCAATAAGGATATTCCTATAAAAAGAAGATTTCTTTTATGAAACATACCGGCCTGAGTTTTCATTTATAGTTGATACCAGGAGTAAAGAAGGATAAAAACAAGTGTGGCTAAACCTGTATAAATAATGATTCCGGAAAATCTGAGTTTTTCCGGCTGGAAAATAAGTTGTTTCTCCTGTTCGGTGCCAAATACCGGGCTTGTCCAGGATTGACGGCTTACTCTTCGCAGGAGGGAATAGAGCAGGAGTGCTCCTGTCAATCCGATGACCATGCCTGCCAGTAGGTCGCCGGGAAAATGTACTCCGATGTATGCCCGGGAGTAAGAATTCAGGGCAGCCCACAGAAGAATGAACAAACTTAAGCCTCTTTTTTTGAAAAATAGCAAAAGGAAAAAGGCTAAAGCAAATGAATTGGAGGCATGGCAGGAAGGAAATCCGTATTTTCCTCCCCGGTAGAAATCTCCCGGTTTTCTTTCGTGAAGGCGTATTTTTTCAATGGGATATTGTCCGTTTTTGTCTTTCAATTGCCCTAATGCTTCCATGAGCCTGATAGATTTTTCATTGTTTTCCTGAATCAAGGGACCGAGACGGGAAGGACGTGAACGCTGGACCTGCGGACGAATAAGGGTGGCACATACCTGGTCGGCAAAAGTAATGGTAAGGGCAATTGCAATAACTGCCAGGATGGTATATCGTAAACTAAAGTTTTTGAGCAAGACAAATAAGATGCTGGCATACATGGGAATCCATATCCATTTACCTGTGAATAACCACATGAAATGATCCCAGAAAGGAGCATGAACACCATTGATGGCAAGCAGGGCTTGTAAATCCCATTGCAGTAAATTATCGAGCATACAATGACAGTTGATTTGGCCTGACCCGGAAAAGTTATTTTTTTATTTCCAGTTTTTCCGTAATGATTTGTTCCAATTGTTCCTGAGGCCGTAGTCCGACTATTTTAAAGGGGTGGCCCGTTTTGGGGATGAATACCAGGGTCGGGATGCTGGACGCTTCAAACAACCCTGCCAGTTCCGGTTCTTTATCCACATCTATTTTGTAAATCTGTAATTTTTTTCCGTATTCTTTCTGGATATTTGCAAGAATAGGGGATAGTTTTTTGCAGGGAGGACACCAGGTGGCATATAAATCCAGAATGATGGGTTTATCTCCCGGATATTTGAAAGATTTTTCTTTTTTGAAATCCCAGATTTCTTTTTGAAATTCAGCAGTGGTCAGGGATTTTATTTCCTGTGCATACAGAATTCCTACACTTAAAAAGAAAAATACGAGGGAAAATATCATCCGTTTTTTCATCATGTAGTCAAGTAATTTATTAAAATATTTACGCTTGTTGCTGAGGCGAAGTTACAAAAAAAGAGCAGGTAAAACAATTATTCTTATCTTTGCATCAATTAAATTTGTCAGAAGAAATGATTGTTTTTCCGAATGCTAAAATCAATATCGGATTATTTGTTGTTGAGAAGAGGTCAGACGGTTTTCACAACCTGGAGACGGTGTTTTGTCCTATCGGTTTATCTGATATTCTGGAAATCCAGCGAAAAGAAGGAAAGAGTGGGGAGTATGAGTTTAAGAATACAGGAATCGAAGTAGGAGGGGTTCCGGAGGCGAATCTGATTGTCAAAGCTTACCGGTTGCTTGCTGAGGAGTATTCTTTGCCGGCAGTCTATATTCATTTACACAAAGTTATTCCCTTTGGGGCCGGGTTGGGCGGAGGGTCTTCTGATGCGGCTTTTATGCTGAAGGCTTTGAATGAGTATTTTGAGTTGAATCTTTCGCAGGAGAAAATGATGGAATATGCCTCCCGTTTGGGGAGTGACTGTGCTTTTTTTATAACCGGAAGACCGGCTTTTGCTTCCGGAAAGGGGGAAGTATTAGAGGAATTGTCGCTTGATTTGAAGAAATACCGGATTGTTTTGTTGAAACCGGAGTTCGGGGTTTCCACTCCCGAGGCTTATGCCGGGATTACACCTGCTCCCGCAAGATGTAATTTACGGGAATTGCCTGACTGCCCGTTGGACGCATGGAGAGATAAGGTGGGAAATGATTTTGAAAAAACAGTCGGAGCAAAATATCCTCGTATTATGGATTTGAAGCGGGATTTGTATGAAAGCGGAGCTTTGTATGCAGCAATGACGGGTAGCGGGTCTGCTGTATTTGGAATTTTCGCGCAAGAAATAGAGAGACAGGGCAAATGGGACGATTGTTGGTTTTGGCAAGGAGATTTTATTTAATCGTGAGATATGTTAAAAGCGAATTTAATTGTTATTTTAATCGGCATAGTGGCTGGTTTTACGGGCATTCTTCCCTTACTGAAAAGGAAGGCAGATAAGTATTCTTTGTTATCGGTATTCCTTTTGTTTTTTATGATGCCGTATATTGTGCAACATTTCACATTGCCTTGGGTTGCCTGGTGGTGGAAAGGAATAATTATTTCCTCTGCTTTGGCCTTACCGTTGGTGGTGGCGTTTGGCAGAGGAAATTCCCGTTGTTCATTCCCCTTGTTGGGGGCTTCCGTTGTTATCGGTATTCTTATTTCTTTATTGCAGCATTATTTGTTATAATACCTTTTTAAACTGAATGAATACAGAATGGCTGAAATGCCGCCGAAAATAAAGGCCAGTCCGGTCCAGACAATGATATTGAAAACGCCGAACAAAGGGTGAAAAATAATGAGGAAGGAAAAAATCAGGGTGAGTATGCCTCCGGTAAGTAACCATCCCCAGTTGGGCAGTCTGAGCGCCTGCATTTGGGAGGATTGGCCGATAAATCCGATGCCGGTGAACATGAGGATGAAGCCAACCAGATAGGGCAGTGCATCTATCGTCCACCCGAGATTGAACAGGAGGAAAAAACCGATGACCAGATCTAAAATACCGGCTGCAAGCCCCCAACCCCAGTTCCGATAACGGGTACCGGTGGAAGCAGATATGATTTCACCGATTCCGAAAAGGATGAACATGATACTGAAGTATACAGCCAGTGCAAAATAAGATTCCACGGGATGCCGGAATACCCAGATACCGCAAAAAATGGACAAGATACCGATAATCAGCATGAGCCACCAATACCGATTGCCGGGAATGTAAGAGTCTTTCGTTTCCATAACTTTTTTTTTTAGTATAGTTACTTAAACGGGAAGAAAAAAATAAGGTTCGTAAAAATGTTCTATAATGACATTCTTACGAACCTTAATGGGGCATAAGCCGAAAGGTTTATTTTTCGTTGTACAAGTGAACATCCATTTGCGGGAAAGGAATATTCAGTTTTTCTTCTGCAAATGTCTTGTATACTTTTTCATTCATGTCAAAGAATACTCCCCAATAATCGGAGGCATTGACCCAAGCCCGGACAACAATGTTTACGGAGCTTTCGCCCAAGGAGGTTAAAGCGATAAAGTAGGCGGGGTCTTTCAGGACTCTGTTGTCATTTTCTAACAACCGGACAATTATTTCTTTGGCTTTGTCATAGCTTTCGCCGTAACTGATACCGAATTCCCAGTCAACCCGTCTGGTTGCTTCCTTGGAATAGTTTTTCATGATACCGGTAGACAAGCCTCCATTGGGAATAATAATCACTTTATTATCTGCCGTTGTCATAATGGTGTTGAAAATCTGGATTTCTTTGACGGTACCACTTTGTCCCTGTGCTTCAATGAAGTCGCCGACTTTGAATGGTTTAAACAGTAGAATCATCACTCCTCCTGCAAAGTTTTGCAGGGTTCCGCTTAAAGCCATGCCGACGGCAACACCGGCAGAAGCAAACAGGGCAATGAAAGAACTGGTTTCTATTCCCAAAATACCAATCAGGACAATAACGAAAATAAAGTTCAGGGTGATGCTGACCAAGCTTCTGGTGAACGAGAACAGGGATGCTTCGACTTGCCTTTTTTCCATGATTCTGACCACCAGCCGGTTGATTTTTTTTATCAACCATCTTCCAATGAAGAATACAATCAGTGCAATAACCAGCTTACTCCCTAAAGATACACTGAGGTCAATCAGTTTTGTGGTTAAAGTATCCAGGGATAGTGTAGATAAACTTTCCATATTTTTAAGATTTAAAATGAATAATAGAACTTATTGTTTGAAAGGTTTATTTCCGGGCAAAAGTATAAAAATAACTTCAATGTATATCTATTTATAAAAAAATGCTTGCGAGAAATATAGCCAAGAATTTCTCGTGTTTTGGTGAATAATTGTATTTTTGTAACCGTTGAAAACTATAAAATATAGATATGAGTATAGAAAGTCTGTTGACGGCGAAGGTCATTGAAGCTGTAAAACAATGTTATGATGCTGAGGTGGAAAGTGATAAGGTACAGTTGCAGGCAACGCGCAAAGAGTTTGTCGGTGATTTAACGGTAGTGGTATTTCCGTTTACCCGTTTTTCCAGAAAATCTCCGGAAGAAACCGGTCAGGAGTTGGGTGAATATTTAAAGGAACATATTGAAGAAATAAAGGATTATAACGTTGTTAAAGGATTTCTGAATATTGAAATTGCTTCGGCTTATTGGCTGGAGGTGCTTAATGACGTTTCCCGGAATCCGAAATATGGCTATAGCCTGGAAAAGAGCGGACATTCCTATATGATAGAATATTCTTCGCCTAATACCAATAAACCGTTGCATTTGGGACATATCCGGAATAATTTACTGGGATGGTCCGTTTCTGAAATTCAAAAGGCTAACGGGCATGATGTAAAAATGGTGAATCTGGTGAATGACCGGGGTATTCATATCTGTAAAAGTATGGTGGCCTGGAAGAAATTTGCCAATGGGGCTACGCCGGAATCTGTGGGAATGAAAGGTGATCATTTTGTCGGTGATTATTATGTGCGGTTTGATAAAGAATACAAGGCAGAGGTAAAACAACTGATGGAAAGTCAGGGAATGGAGGAAGAAGAGGCGAAGAAACAGGCTCCTATCTTGCTGGAAGCGCAGGAAATGTTGCGGAAGTGGGAGGCCGGCGATGCTGAAACCGTGGCTTTGTGGAGGACA
This sequence comes from Odoribacter sp. Z80, assembly GCF_009935865.1. Lineage (GTDB taxonomy): Bacteria > Bacteroidota > Bacteroidia > Bacteroidales > Marinifilaceae > Odoribacter. The sequence goes on along the minus strand of NZ_QWEL01000001.1, from coordinate 363,510 downwards.
ATGAATGACTGGGTGTTGAAAGGGTTTGATGAGACCTATAAGTTGATGGGTGTCGGATTCGATAAAGTGTATTTTGAATCCCAGACATATAAGAAAGGAAGGGATATTGTATTGAAGGGGTTGGCTGACGGGGTGCTTTACCGTAAAGAAACGGGCAGTATCTGGGCTGACCTGACCGGCGATGGTTTGGACCATAAACTTTTGTTACGGGATGACGGAACTTCTGTGTATATGACCCAGGATATCGGAACGGCTTATGAACGTTTTCAGGAATTTGACATGGATGAGATGGTTTATGTCGTAGGGAATGAGCAAAATTACCATTTTCAGGTTCTTTCCCTGATTTGCGGCAAACTGGGTTTTCCGTGGGCCGGTCAGATTAAGCATCTTTCTTACGGAATGGTGGAATTGCCGGAAGGAAAGATGAAATCCCGTGAGGGGACGGTGGTGGACGCCGATGATCTGATGCAGGAAATGATTCATACAGCCCGTGAGACTTCTCAGGAGTTGGGAAAATTGGAGGGCTATACCACTGAGGAGGCTGAAGAGGTATACCGGAAAGTAGCTTTGGGAGCCTTGAAATATTTTATTCTCAAAGTGGACCCGAAAAAAACGATGCTGTTCAATCCGAAAGAATCCATAGATTTTAACGGAAATACAGGTCCTTTTATCCAATACACTTATGCCCGGATTCAATCTGTCTTGCGGAAGGCCGCTGACTCGGGAGTAGTTCCGCAGGAGATAGATATACATATTTCCATTTCTGAAAAGGAACAGGAACTGATTAAGTTGATAGCTAAATTGCCGGATGTAGTGAAGGAAGCCGGAGTGACTTACAGTCCTGCTTTGCTGGCTAATTATTCCTATGACCTGGCTAAGGAGTTTAATCAATTTTATCATGATTTTTCTATTCTGAAGGAAGAAAAACTGACATTGAAAAATTTCCGTCTGCTTTTAGCTAAGGAGTGTGCGGTAGCTATTCAAAATGCGATGGGAATGTTAGGTATTGAAATGCCGGACCGGATGTAGGATAATGAATCTGACTAATTACCATAGCCATTGTTCTTTTTGTGACGGGAGAGCTCCCATGGAATCTTTTGTGGAATCAGCTGTGAAAGCGGGTTTTACTGCTTACGGTATTTCTTCCCATGCTCCGCTTCCTTTTCCGACCGCATGGACTCTGTTGCGGGAGAGAGTGGACGATTATTTGCAAGAGGTCAACCGTTTGCGAGGATTGTATGGGGGGCAGATTGAGCTGTATGCAGGTATGGAGATAGACTATCTGAATGAAGAACAGCATCCTGCCATTCTTTATTTTCAGCAATTGTCTTTGGATTATCGTATCGGTTCGGTACATCTGGTATATACGCCTGAGGGAAAGATCATAGATACCGATACCAGCGTTGAAAATTTCCGGAGACTTTTGGCAGAAGAGTTTCGCGGAGATCTGAAAGGATTGGTGAGTGCTTATTTTCTGGCTTCTATGCATTTGGTGGAAAAGGGAGGATTCGATTTTGTCGGGCATGCCAATAAGATTTTTTATAATGTGGAGCAATGTGAGCCTGATTTGACGCGTGGAAAGTGGTATCAAAAGAAACTGGAGGATTTGTTTGCGTTTGTGGCAGAAAAAGGGCTTTACATAGAAATTAATACAAAGTGTTATCCGCAAAGGGGATGTTTTTTCCCTTGTTTGGAAGACTGGAAGTGGTTGAAGCGGTGGAAAATCCCGGTTGTAGTAAATTCCGATACGCATTTCCCGGAGTTGGTGAATGCGGGTCGTAGGGAGGCTCTTCAGGCTTTACTGGAAAACGGTTTCCGGACTGTGGCGGAATTTCATGGGGGAGAGTGGCAGGAAGTGCCCATCAGCTTGTAATGCGATATGGAGGAAATAGATAAAAGCGATATGTCAACACTGGATCTGGATAAAACATTGGAACTGGCAGTCCGTTGGGCCCGGGCAGCAGGGAATATACATTTGTGCTATTTTAGGGGGAATGAATTGGATATACATACGAAATCGAATGTATATGACGTGGTTACGCGTGCGGACCGGGAAAGTGAAGCTTTTCTTATCGAAGAAATAGATAAGGCATTCCCCGGTCATGCGGTGTTGGGAGAGGAGAGCGGTGTGCATGCCGGGTGTGCTGAGTATCGGTGGGTGATTGACCCGTTGGATGGGACTAACAATTATAGTCAGGGATTACCTGTTTTTACAGTATCTATCGGTTTGCAATATCAGGGAAAAACGGTGTTGGGGGTGGTGTATGCCCCTTATTTTGATGAATTGTATACGGCTATTCATGGGAGAGGGGCTTTTCTGAATGGCCGGAAGATAGAGGTTTCTGCGAAGACGGATTTGGAACATGCTGTGTTGGGGACGGGATTTCCTTATGATAAGGATGTTAATCCGGATAATAATGCTTCCAATCTGGCTGCTTTGTTGCCTCATCTCAGGGGAATACGGAGAATGGGTTCTGCGGCTTACGATTTGTGTTGTGTTGCAGCCGGCTTTTTGGATGGATATTGGGAGCTGAGTTTGCAACCCTGGGATGTGTGCGCAGGAATGCTGATTGTAGAAGAAGCCGGAGGAGTAATCAAGCCTTTCCGGGAAAACCGGGGTATTTCTATTATTGCGGGAAATGCTGTTATTGTGAGTAAGATTGAAGAGAAAATTAAATAAGCAAATTAAAAGTGTAGCGTTTATGAGAATCAGATTTATTGTTTTGTCGGTATTGTGGCTGATAGGTGCTTCGGGGATGGCTCAGGAAGTTGCCATTTATCCTGTACCACAGTCTGTAATCCTAAAAGGACAAATGCCCTGGCCGGACTCTTATCGGATGGAGGGAGATACAGTTGCTCATTTCCATACGTATAGGCAATTGGGTACTATCCTGAAAAAAGGGAAGCAGCAGCATACGGTTGCTGTCTGTATCGGCAAAAGGGGAGAAAAAGCAGTTAGCAAATACACCCGGATGATACCCCGGCATCCTGAGGGATATTATCTGTCGATTGACAAAGACCGTATCGTATTGGCCGGAAATGATGAGCGCGGATTGTTTTATGCCATGCAAACTCTGAGGCAACTGGCCCAAGGGGAACAGCTTCCTTTGGCGGAAGTGAAAGACTATCCGCTTGTCCGTTTCCGGGGTGTTGTAGAGGGTTTTTACGGTACGCCCTGGAGCCATCAGGCTCGTATGCGCCAGTTGCAGTTTTACGGAGCCAATAAGATGAATACTTATATTTACGGACCTAAGGATGACCCTTACCATAGCTGTCCGGATTGGCGGAAGCCTTATCCTGAAAAGGAGGCCCGGCAATTGAAAGAGCTGGTGAAGGTGGCGAAAGAAAATGAAGTGGATTTTGTATGGGCCATTCACCCGGGACAGGATATCAAATGGAATTCGGAGGACCGGGAGATATTATTGGCTAAGTTTGAGTCGATGTATCAATTGGGCATTCGTTCATTTGCGGTTTTTTTTGATGATATTTCCGGTGAGGGAACTGACCCCCGGCGACAGGCAGAACTTTTGAATGAGATTGATGACCGTTTTGTGAAAGTGAAGAAGGATGTTACTCCCCTGATTATGTGTCCTACAGAGTATAATAAAAGTTGGTCCAATCCTGCCAGGGGGTATTTGAAGACTTTGGGTGAGGAACTGAATTCTTCTGTTCAGATTATGTGGACGGGGGACCGGGTGATTTCCGATATCACCAAAGAGGGGTTGGCTTGGGTGAATCCTCAGATCAGGCGTCCTGCTTATATCTGGTGGAATTTTCCTGTATCTGATTATGTCAGGGACCATTTGTTGATGGGGGCAGTATACGGGAATGACACAGAGGTGAAAGATGAAATGTCGGGTTTTGTTACTAATCCGATGGAGCATGCGGAAGCTTCCAAGATTGCTATATTCAGTGTTGCCGATTATGCCTGGAATCCCCGGCAATTCAATAGTCAGGCAAGCTGGAAGGCTGCTGTAAAAGTTTTATTGCCTCAACAATCGGAGGCTTTGCAGACTTTTGTCAATCATAATTCTGATTTAGGAGTCAACGTACATGGGTACCGACGGGAGGAATCGGTGGATATTCAGCCGGTGGCTGAACGTTTTTTGAAAGATTACCGGCAGGGGAAATATGGTCGGGATGATTTCAAGGCATTGGCAGATGAATTTGAACGTATCCTTGAGACTGCTGATTTGCTTTTAGTTGATGAAGGAAATAAGGAATTAGTAGCAGAAATGACTCCCTGGCTTTATCAGTTTAAGGTATTGGGTGAATCCGGAAAAGAGGCTTTGGCTATGGTGCAGGCAGTTGAAGAGGGAGATAAGGCTGTATTTATGAGGAAATACAAGCATTTGAGGGCTTTGCAGCAAAGAAGTTTTCAGATAGACCAAACATATAACCAGAATCCGTATCAACCGGGGGTAAAGACTGGTTCAAAGGTGATGCAGCCATTGGTTGATAGTATTTTTGTGCTGGCTACGCAGGAATTTAACCGGAAATCCGGTACTGCTTTGAGTAGTGAAGTCTTTACTTCTCCTCACCGTTCTTTCAGTACAGTGGCTCAGTTCAGGCAATTGCCGGTACGGGTGAAGACTACCCGGGTGGTGATGTCTCCTTTGCTGGAAGTGGTGAAGTGGGGGGCCGGAGAGTACCTGGGGGTAGAGTTGGATAAGGTTTATGATTTGCAGGCTTTAGATGCTGATTTCGGGGTAAAAAACAGTGCCGAATGGTTGCAATTGGAAGTTTCGGCAGACGGAGAGCATTGGACAACTCTTCCTGTCACACAGCAAGCTACCCAATTGAAAGCTGCTCTGAATTGTCAGGCCCGGTATATACGTTTGGTGAATAAAGAAGACCGGGTTCGGGAATCTTATTTACGTAAATTCATTGTAGTGACCGGAGGGAAATAGAATTGCACTAATATACAGATTATGTTACGAAAAATCAGAATAACGCTTGCTGCGGTTTGTTTTATACTTATCACACTTTTGTTTCTGGATTTTACAGGAACTCTTCATGCTGTGGTAGGGTGGTTGGCGAAAATCCAGTTTTTACCGGCAGTTTTGGCTTTGCATGTAGGGATTGTGGCGGGGTTGATTGTGCTGACCTTAGTTTTTGGCCGTATTTATTGTTCTGTCATTTGTCCGCTGGGCGTTTTTCAGGACATCATCTCCGGAATAAACGGACGGCGTAAGAAAAAGAAATATCGCTTTTCTTATTCTCCGGCTTTGTCCTGGTTACGGTATTTGGTGTTACTTTTTTTTGTAATCACCCTGGTTGCAGGTATCGGTTCGGTAGCGGCATTGTTGGCTCCTTACAGTTCTTATGGCCGTATAGCACAAAATCTGTTGGCTCCGTTTTGGCAATGGGGCAATAATCTGTTTGCTTATTTTGCAGAACGTGTAGACAGTTATGCTTTTTATGAAACGGAAGTATGGATCAGAAGTTTGCCCACATTTTTGGTTGCTTGTATTACTTTTGTTGTTTTGTTTGTTCTGGCATGGCGTAATGGCCGGACTTATTGCAATACGATTTGTCCGGTGGGGACTGTATTGGGTTTTTTGGCCCGGTATTCTTTGTTTCGTCCTGTTTTGGATCCGGAAAAGTGCAAAAAGTGTGGTCTTTGTTCCCGTTCCTGTAAGGCGGCTTGTATAGACAGTCAAAACTATCATATCGATTACAGCCGTTGTGTGGTTTGCATGAATTGTATGGAAGTCTGTAATCAGGGAGCTATCCGATACGGTTTACGATTGAAAAAAGAAAGAACTCCGGAAAGCAGGAAATCTGAAAAGACGGATGGGAGCAGGCGTGTTTTTTTAACCGGAATGGGACTTTGGGCGGCGTCAGCTGTTGCCCGTGCTCAGGAAAAAAAGGTGGATGGAGGCCTTGCGTTGATTTTGGATAAAAAGATTCCGGAACGGACAACTCCGATTGTACCGCCGGGTTCCCTGGGATTGCGGCATATGACGCAGCATTGCACTGCTTGTCAGCTTTGTGTTTCTGTTTGCCCGAACGGAGTGCTCAGGCCGTCTGCCCGTTTATCTGCTTTCATGCAGCCGGAAGTTTCCTATGAACGGGGATATTGCCGGCCGGAATGTGCGAAATGCAGTGAGGTTTGTCCTGCCGGTGCTATTTCAAAGATAACTCCTGCGGATAAATCTGCTATTCAGGTAGGACATGCTGTATGGATCAGGGAGAATTGTATACCTGTCAAAGAGGGTGTAAAATGTAACAATTGTGTCCGGCATTGTCCGGCAGAGGCGATCCAGATGGTTTTGTCTGATCCGTCCCGTCCGGAGTCTCCCCGGATACCGGTAGTAAACGTTGAGCGCTGTATCGGATGCGGGGCTTGTGAAAATCTTTGTCCCTCTCGTCCTTTCAGTGCCATGTATGTCGAAGGGCATGAAGTTCACAGAACGATCTAAAATATGAACGGATGAAAAAAGAAGATAGAAAACAAGGATTAGGCCGCCGGGAATTTTTGAAGCGTATCGGTATGGGAACCGTAGCTGTAACAGCTACAGTTTCCGGTTGTGATTCCAGGAACAATTCTTTATCCGGAAACCGGACAGTACAGCAAGAAATTCCTACCGATAAAATGACTTACCGGACTAATCCCAAGACAAAAGAACAGGTGTCTTTATTGGGATATGGTTGTATGCGCTGGCCGACTATCCGGAATGCCGGAGCTCCGGAAAACGGTGAAGAAATTGACCAGGAAACTGTCAATGCCTTGGTGGATTATGCCATTGCCCATGGAGTGAATTATTTCGATACTTCTCCCGCTTACTGCCGGGGACGCTCTGAGCGGGCCACCGGAATAGCCCTGAGCCGTTATCCCCGGAATAAGTATTATATTGCTACAAAGTTGTCTAATTTCGCTCCTTCGACCTGGAGCCGTGAGGCATCTATGGAGATGTATCGTAATTCATTTAAGGAATTACAGGTGGATTACATTGATTATATGTTGCTGCATGCTGTAGGAATGGGAAACGGTATGGCCGAGTTTGAGAGTCGCTATATGGCTAACGGTATGCTGGATTTTTTGATGAAGGAACGGGAGGCTGGCCGTATCCGTAATCTGGGATTTTCTTATCATGGAGATATCAGGGTATTTGATTACCTGCTTTCCCGGCATGAGGAATTTAAGTGGGATTTTGTACAGATACAGTTGAATTATGTGGACTGGAAGCATGCCAAGGAAGTGAATGCCCGTAATACCGATGCTGAGTATCTGTACGGAGAGCTTGAAAAGCGGGGTATTCCGGCAATTATCATGGAACCTTTGCTGGGTGGGCGTTTGTCGAATGTGCATGACCATATTGCAGCCAAGTTGCGGCAACGGGTTCCTGAGGCCAGCGTTGCTTCGTGGGCGTTTCGTTTTGCAGGGTCTTTCCCCGGAGTGTTGACTGTGCTGAGCGGAATGACCTATATGGAACATTTGCAGGATAATTTACGGACTTATGCACCGTTTGAGGCTTTGACGGAGGAGGATAAAGAGTTTCTGGAACAGACGGCACAGGCTTTACTCCGTTATCCGACTATTCCCTGTAATGACTGCAAATATTGTATGCCATGTCCCTATGGTTTGGATATTCCCGGTGTTTTGCTGCATTTCAATAAATGCATTAACGAGGGGCGTATGCCTTCTTCTTCACGCGATACCGATTACCGGAAAGCCCGTCGGGCTTTCCTGATCGGGTATGACCGTTCGGTTCCCCGGCTGCGTCAGGCCAATCATTGCATCCTTTGCGGTCAATGTGTGCATCATTGTCCGCAAGGTATAGCCATACCGAAGGAAATGCAGCGTATAGACAAATTTGTAGAGGACTTGAAACAAGGACGTGAATTTTAATGGTGGAAGGTAAAATCTTAGGAAGTCCGGAACAGAACAACCTGATGGAATGTCTGCAGACTGGGCAATGTACGTGTGTGGTCCGGCAGGGTGGAGAAATCCGGATGATGCAGGACCGGGGAGTGGTGGGGCTTTATCAATTGCTGGTGGGGGAACCGGGATTTCTGAAAGGGGCTTCCGTAGCGGATAAAGTGGTTGGTAAAGCGGCGGCGGCATTGATGATTATAGGGGGAGTAAAAGAATTATGTACTCCGGTAATCAGCCGTTTGGCCTGTGAACTTTTAGAACGAACGGAAATAAAAGTGACCTATCTTCGTTGTGTTCCCCATATCATTAATCGTACGCAAACGGACTGGTGTCCTTTGGAAACCCGGTGTGCTGAATTGCAGACACCCGAAGAATGCCTGGAACAAATAGAAGAGTTTATTAAAAATGTGCCATGAATGATGGTTCCGAAGTAAAATGAATTAAAAATAACGTATATGCAAACAACAGTAAGACTTTATTCGTGGGATTATCACCAGGCCAAAACCTATCTGGTTGCTTTCTTGTTTGTGGCAGGTAATCTCCTTTTACCCCAGATATGCCATCTTATTCCACAAGGAGGTGTGCGTTGGCTGCCGATTTATTTTTTCACTCTGATTGGTGCTTATAAATATGGTTGGCGGGTTGGATTGCTCACGGCGGTAGTTTCTCCCCTGGCAAATTCTTTTTTATTTGGAATGCCATTACCGGCTGTATTGCCGGTTATCTTGCTGAAATCCGTGTTGCTGGCTGTTTTTGCCGGATGGACGGCTTCCCGTTTCAAACAATTTTCGTTGTTGTTGCTGACTGTTGTTGTATTGGGGTATCAGGTGGCCGGAACACTCGGCGAATGGGCTATGACCGGTGATTTCCATCTTGCTGTGCAGGATTTTAGGGTTGGTTTACCGGGTATCTTATTCCAGATTTTCGGGGGCTGGGTAATGCTTCGTTTTTTGATGTGTAGATAAAAACGTTTTTCTTGCCCGGATTATGGCTACTTCGAGAGAGATGACTGCGGGGCCGGCATTGCCTCTGATATTTCATTTCACTATGCCTCTTCTGCTGGGAAATTTACTTCAGCAGACCTATTCGTTGGTGGATGCGGCTATTGTCGGGAAATATCTGGGAATAAACGCCTTGGCTTCTGTCGGAGCCAGTAGTTCCGTTATTTTTCTGATTTTAGGTTTTTGCAACGGTTGCAGTTGCGGTTTCGGAATTCCGGTGGCCCAGAAGTTTGGGGCCAGGGATTACAGCATGATGCGGCGTTATGTCGCTGTCAGCCTGAAACTTTCATGGATTTTTTCGGTGGCGATAGCTATCGTTACTGCTGTATATTGTTCAGATATACTGCGTATCATGCAGACTCCGGAAAGTATATTTGAAGGAGCTTATTTGTATTTATTGATTACTTTTTTAGGAGTTCCCTGTACTTTCCTTTACAATTTATTGTCCAGCATCATCCGTGCCTTAGGGGACAGTAAGACTCCATTCTGGTTTTTATTGTTTTCGACGGTGCTGAATGTCCTGTTGGATTTGTTTTGTATTTTGGTATTGGGATGGGGTGTTGCCGGAGCGGCGGTTGCCACTTTGATAGCTCAGGGAGTATCAGCCTTTTTATGCTACGTATATATGTACCGGCATTTCCGGATTCTGAGAAGCTCTCCGGAAGAAAGTCAGTTCCAGGTGAAACTGGCCCGCCATTTAATGAATATCGGGGTTCCTATGGGATTGCAGTTTTCAATTACGGCCATTGGCAGTATCATGTTGCAAAGTGCCAATAATGCTCTCGGTACGGCTTGTGTTGCGGCGTTTACTTCTGGTGTACGCATAAAGATGTTCTTCATTTGTCCTTTTGAAAGTCTGGGGATAGCCATGGCTACTTACTGCGGTCAGAATTACGGAGCGGGGAAGCCCGGACGTATCTGGAAAGGTATTAAGTCCAGTAGTGGAATGATGATGGTTTATGCTATGGCTACTTTTATTCTTTTAAGGTTCGGGGCAACCTGGCTTGCCTTGCTTTTTGTAGATTCTTCAGAGACGGAGATTATCCGGAATACCGAATTGTTTTTGCAGGTATCTTCTTATTTCTTTCCTGCATTGGGATTGCTTTGTATTTTACGTTATACCATCCAGGGGGCGGGCTATACGAACCTGGCTATGTTATCGGGGGTATCAGAAATGATAGCCCGGGCTTTGATAAGTCTTTATGCTGTGCCGGCATTCGGTTACATTGCAGTATGCTATGGAGACCCAACGGCCTGGATGGCTGCAGATGTGTTTTTAATCCCCGCTTTCGTATGGGTCTATCACAGGTTGAAGAAGATGGCATATTGCCCGGGAAGTGATAAGACAGCGGCTGATTGTTCAGGCTGAAACCGGAATTGAATTTTTCAATACGGAACTGTGAAGAATGCGTTGGGCTGTCTGATAGCCTTCATTGTAAATTTCCTGCACATGCTCAAGGTCGAATATGCTGTATTTGGTCATATTTTGAGGGGCAATGAAAATGTCGCACATATTTCTGTCAATATCGGTATTCCGGTCTAAACCCAAATGGAAGGACCGGATAGCCATACCTATCATGTTGGTGATTTTCTCGGAAGTGTCAATGGAGTTGATTTCCACCGCAATAATCTTTTCGCATCTTTTGCGGATAGGCCTTACCGGCAGGTTCATAAAAACCCCGCCGTCAACATATTCGACATGGTCAATCATCCTGGGGGTGAATACAACCGGAATGGAAGAAGAGGCAATAACGCAGGGGAGTAATTCTCCATGCTCAAAATGAACCGGAGTGGCATTCATAAAATCGCTGGCTGTAATCACAAGGGGGATCTTTAAATCTTCAAAGGTTTTTACTTGCAAGAATTCTCTCAGTTTTTCTTCCATTCCGTTGAGAATCATAATGCCTTTCTTAGACATGGTCAGCCGGGCAAAATGAAGTATTTTCTTGCCCAAAAAGAAATGGAGGCATTCTTCCGGTGTATGACCCGAAGCTATCATAGCCCCAATGATTGCACCTGCACTGGTGCCTGAGATAATATCCGGGTAGATACCATTTTCGTGTAAAGCCTGAATCACTCCAAGATGGGCAAATCCTCTGGCACCTCCTCCACTGAGTACCAGACCTATTTTATGTGTCGGTGAAAGCTCCATATGATGGTGAGTTTGAAACGATGATTTATACGGAATCGAAAGTTGTAGGTTCGGGATGGATGAAGCGTAAGAATAACCATTGTCCCGGAATAACAGCCGGGACAAATGGTCATGAGATTTTTATTTCCGGTTCAGGAGGAGCTGACGTTCGTTGGGAGCATTCCATTCCACTATAAGTTGCCGGAAGTCGGGATATTCTTCGGGGGTAATCATCGCTTTTTTTAGTTTCAGTTTCCGGTAAATTTTTACGGTAGAGCCGTTCGGTGTTATTGTTATGAATAGCTCTCCGATTTTATTTTCAATTTTCTTGTTTACAGCCGGAGTGCATACCTGAATCTCGGACGGGAGTTCAATAGTATACTGATATGTTTCTTCCAGGGGGGCAGGCACGTGAAGTCTGTTCCGGCGTTTACTGTTATATCGTGCATAGCCCGAATGATTGATTCCCTGATTTGTTTCCGGTAATGAGAGAATCAGATAACCGTTTTGTTCCTTTGGTTGCCAGTTGCTGTTGCCTTTGATAACTGTTTCCGTGGAGGAGGTATTTACTTCCGGGTCCTGTAGGGATGAGATGAAAGCAGACGGATTGACTTTAAAGTAAGGAATGTAAGTGGGACTGAACCCGGCCTCTATGCTGGCAGTTACCTGTTGTTCCGCAGAGAGGTTAAGGGTGGCAGTATATCGTATGCATTTCTCCCGGGATTGAGGAGTGATTTTTTCTCCGTCAGCTAATCCTGACAGGAATAAAGCGTCCTGAGAGGCATCTGAGGTATTGTGGATGTTTAACCAGTAACTTTTTCCTTCCGCTTCTGCCCGCACAACGAGTTGTTTCATGGTTTTCAGACCGCAGGCATCCGGAGCTATGTTCAATCCGTAAGCAGCAAACGGAGTGGCATGCAGGTTGCAGGCTTTCAGCAAAATGTTCAGCAGGTTTATTTTTTCTGCCTCCGTGCCGTAGGCTGTTTCAAGGACAGCTGACGCTGCCCGGAAGCGATAACCGGTTTCCTCGAGAGGAAGCGGACAGAAGGCAATTTGATTGCGGATATATGACAAAATGGTTTCCAATTTTTCAGTGTCGGAAGTACACTCCTTTGTTAGTTTTTTTGCCAGTTGCGTTATTTCAGCAGAAGGATCGGTATCGAATTGTTGATACAGACTTTGGAGGGCTTCCTGGATGGACGGATAGGTCGAAACGACCATAGCCGGCAGGTCTCCGTTCTGTATGTTCACTTCCGGAGCCTGAGGGCGGGCCGGCAGGTTAACGAATTTCCAGATGCATTCCCTTTGATGTTCTTTAATGACTTCAACCGGTCTTTGGGTGAAGGCTAAAGTTGCGTAGTGTATGGTCTTACTTACAGGAGCCTGAAGGGAGAACGTATATTCTTTTATCGGGGAAGTTTGTTGTAATTCCCGGCAAATATTGATTTCTGGTAAATATCCGGGTTCGGAAAGGATAGAGTAGTCCAGGTAGATGGTAGCTCCTAATTCCAGACCGGTGTGTACGATTACCATTTCTTTCAGGTGATTATAGGCCGGAGCTTTTTCAGCTTGCCGGGGGAGGACTTCTATAAAAGCATTTGCAGGAGTTTGAACAATGGTTCCGTCTTTCTGCTTGGTGTAGGATGCATGTATTTTTAATTTCTGGAACTCCGGATTATAAGTGATAAAAGTCTCGCCGTAAGTGGAATTCATAGCGGTATGGGTAAAGAGGGTCAACTCTTTGTAGCAACGGTATTCCTGACTTCCGTTTTCCCGTAGAATCCAGGTCTCTTTTAAATTCCGGAATTCTGCTTCTGCCGGATCTGCAAAACTTTGTCCGGTCAGAAACAAGCAGATAACTATAAGAAATGATATGGTATATTTCATGTTTTTGTTTTTTTAATCTGACTTATTTTATAATGAGATAGTTGCCAAAAGCCTTGTGTGCTTCTACTGCTTCCCGGAAACCTGTCCAATCGGTGGTCTCATACACTCTTTTCTTCAGGGTCAGTTTTTGATGGATGGCTATTTTGTTCCCTTGCTGGCGGATGTAACCTTCAAAATCGGCGGCAGGGCTTTGTTTTCGGGTTTGTGTGCTGTTCACTAACCGATAGCCTTTGGGGATTTCAATGGTTTCTTCCAGTTCTACCAGTCGCGAACAGGCATCTTTAAAACCATACCGGCGTTCTGGGAGAGAAGTATTGATGTATAAATAGCTCCGGACCTGATTATAAAGGTTGTTCATGGATAAGGGTTTAAAAAGCATTTCCCGGTTACCGGTAATGGTATAATCCGGAATTTCATAGCGGAAGACAATCCGGATAGGCCCGGCCTGATAATCCTTGGGATCCTTTCCCCAGTCCACGCTCAATAAGCGGGCTTTGGGCGATATGGCCAGAAGTTCTTTCTCCATACTGTTTTTCCATTCCGATTGCCATCCTAAGGTGAAGATGCGGCGGATTCTGGAATCAGACTGGCCTTCTGCTGTCACGATGAATTGTCCCGTTAATGTTCCTTGTTTGTTTAATTTTCCGTTGGCTTTGATACGGAAATAGTGATTTTCAGGAGCTGAAACCGGAGTTATACAGAGGTCCGAGCCTTCCGGGACTCCCGGCAGGTAATTCTGTTGTTGTTCTGCGCTGCTCCACAATTCCCGGCAAAAGGGTACCCAGGTGGGGTCCAAAGGCATATAAGTTCCGTTGCTCAACTTGACGACAGCTACACAGTGATTGAAGTGGTCTGCCGGTATACTTTCCACACGACTGCCGGCCATTGTCATTGCCGGGTAGGCTTCAAAGCCGGCCATTCTCAAGAAAGAAATCAGGGTACCGGCAATGTCTTTGCATACTCCGCAACGGTCGGTATAGTTCATCTGGGTATGATGGAGGGTAAACCCTTCGCCTTTCCCCATAGTGATGCCGGCATAGCGGATATTATCGGCTACCCAGTGGGTTAAAGCGGCAATTTTTTCCATTTCGCTTTTTTTGCCCCGAATCAGTTCGTTTACTTTTTTCTGGGCTGCAGGATAGGGGGCGAAACTTCCATAGTCTTCGTTGGTTTTGTGGAACCAGAGGGATTTTTCTTCCCAACGTGGAGTAGAAGACATCATCAATTTTGGGGCTGCATCATAGAAATCCACCATGTTCGATTCCCTTGGAAAAGGAGTCAGGTTATCTTTGGCAAAAGTAAATACTTTCCGGGTGTCATCGTAGCGGACAGAGGAGGAACATTCACCTTGATAGAATTGATATTGCATGTCTTTGTCCCGGGGGATAGATACCTGATAAATTTTGCGGAGGGTGGGGGTACTACACCAGAAAGGTACAATATCATAAAACTGGCCACGCATGGGAGGGATGAAACGTTCTTCTTCATTATTGCCGGTCAATAAAGCATAAGTGAAGCCTTTTTTGTCGATTTCATATTCTATAATATCGCCCGGTTCCAATTTACCGATTTCAAGCATAATTTGCCGGGCTCCCCAATATATGGCCCGTGCCGGTGCCGTGTAATCCTGTGCCTTTTGAATGTCTATGGGGTGGATTGTACCGTCTGCTTTGTGGATATTGGCATATTTAAATTGAGCAAAGGCAGTCAGCGGGTCATAATCGAAACAAATTACACGGTTATTCAGTGCACCCGGGACGGATTGGACCAGGATTGCTTTGTAAATGGAAAATTTACCGGAACCGGTAGGTGCCACGTTTACACTGGTGCTGTCGAGAAGAACTACTTCTGAATAAGTGCCATAAGGCTCTGCTTTTAAAGCTTTTTTTCTCAGACTTTCTTCCTGTTGGGCGTACAGGGAAAAATGAAAAGCCAGAAAAAAGAAGATTCCGGTAAATAGATGTTTCATGTTGAATGATTTTAAAAGATGTAAATTTAGCTACAATAACGATTCCGGCTGGAGCGTTCCGAAACAATTTATGCCGGAAATAAAAAGAAGTTGCCTGAATCCTGTGGAGTTTTCAGACAACTTCCCCAAGGTATGGCAGATTATCGGATTTCTGCTCCCAATAAGTGCTGATAAGCCCCCATCAGCTTATTCATGATTTTATCAATCTGTTTGTCGGTGAGGGTTTTTTCTTCATCCTGAATAGTGAAACTTACAGCGTAGGATTTTTTATCCGTACCTAATTTTTCACCTTCATAAACATCAAATAAACTGACTGATTTCAATAAACTTTTTTCAGTTCGCATGGCAATGTCCCGCACTTCTTTGAAACTGACTTTTTTATCTAGGAGCAAAGCCAAATCGCGTTTTACCGCCGGAAATTTCGGCATGGGAGTAAAACTGATGGTGTGGTTTTTCAATGCCTTCAATATGTTTTCCCAGGAAAATTCAGCATAATAGACTTCCTGGTCTATGTCTAATGATTTTAAAACTGAATGACTTAACATGCCCAGAGTTACGATGTGTTTTCCATTCTGAGAATAAGTCAGTCCTTCGCGGTATATATCCTCAGCCGTTTCTTCCATGTTAAGGAATTCCGGCTTGAATCCCATACGGATAAGAATCATTTCCGCGTAGCTTTTCATATTGAAGAAGTCGGTTTTTTCTTCTTTACTGTTCCAGGAAGCCTGAATTTTGTTTCCGGTGATAAATAAAGCAAGTTTATCTTCTTCCTTATATTGTTTGAGGTGGTTGTCCCCTTCTTTCCGGTGGAAAGTATAAGCCTTTCCGAATTCGAAAAGACGCAGGTTGTTGTTTTTCCGGTTGATGTTGTATGCGATGGTTTCCAATCCTCCGAATAGCAGGCTTTGACGCATAGCACACAAATCTGAGCTAAGCGGATTGAACAGCAGAACAGTTTGTTCGGGGTGATAAGTGCCCAGGTTTTCGAAATAAGAAGCTTTCGTTAATGAATTATTCATGATTTCGTGAAACCCATTGGCCACCAAAAGATCGGCAATTTTATTTTTGAGCTGAAAATCGTCTGGTTTTTCGGAATAACTCAAGGTCGAATTGACTTTTGCCGGAACTTCGATGTTGTTGAATCCATAAATACGAAGAATGTCTTCAATCACATCAGCTTCGCGCCGGACATCCACACGGTAGGGCGGGACCAGCAGAAGTAATCCTTCTTCATCTTCCCGCACAATCTTTATTTCCAGCGAATGCAGGATTTTTTTGATTCGGTCATGTCCGATAGCTTTGCCAATCAGGCGGTCGATGCGGGCATATTTTACCTCTACTTCAAAATCTTTGACAGGTTCCGGATAAATATCTATGATGTCAGAAGTAATCTTACCTCCGCCTAATTCTTTTATCAGTAAAGCTGCCCGTTTTAATGCATAAATAACGATATTCGGGTCGGTACCCCTTTCAAAACGGAATGATGCGTCCGTGTTGAGTCCGTGGCGCCGTGCCGTTTTCCGGACAAAAACCGGATCAAAACAGGCACTTTCCAGAAAGACATTGGTGGTCTGATCGGTGATACCGCTTTCCAGTCCTCCGAATACTCCTGCTATACACATAGGTTCTTCGGTATTGCAGACCATAAGGTCGTTTTCATTTAATTCCCGTTCTGTCCCGTCCAGAGTAGTAAATTTTGTTCCTGTGGGAAAACTACGGACAATGACTTTGTTGCCCTTGATTTTGTCTTTATCGAAAGAATGTAAAGGTTGTCCCAATTCAAAAAGAATATAATTGGTTACGTCCACCACGTTGTTGATGGGGTGCAGTCCGATGGCTTTCAGGCGTGTTTGCAACCATTCGGGGGATTCTTGTATTTTTACTCCTTCGATGCAGATTCCTGCGTAACGGCGGCAAGCTTCCGGACGTTGAACTTCTATGGATATCCGGGCTGTATTGCAGTCGGTTTTGAAATGGTCTACGGAGGGCAGGGTATAGGTAATGTCCTGTTTCTGTCCCAGATAAGCTGCCAGGTCCCGGGCAACCCCTAAATGGGAGGCGCCATCCACGCGGTTGGGGGTAATGTCTATTTCGATGGTATAGTCTGTGGTGATGTGGTAATACTCCGCAGCAGGAGTACCTACTTTTACATCTTCCGGTAAGACTATAATTCCGGCATGGTCATGTCCGATGCCGATTTCATCTTCCGCACAGATCATGCCCTCTGATTCCTGTCCCCGGATTTTTGATTTTTTAATTACAAATTCCTTGTCGCCATCATACAGGACCGTGCCCAAGGTGGCTACGATCACTTTTTGTCCGGCTGCAACATTCGGAGCTCCGCAGACAATGGGAGTGAGACATCCGTCTCCTAAATCTACCGTTGTTATATGCAGATGGTCGGAATCCGGATGAGGTTCACAGGTTTTCACTTCTCCGACAACCAGTCCTTTTAATCCTCCCCGGATGGATTCGAATTTTTCATAACCGCCGACTTCCAGTCCGATACTGGTCAGTATTTCACAGATTTCTTCAACATTTAAGTCTGTCTGAATGTAATCTTTCAGCCAATTTAAAGATATATTCATGGTGCTCTATTTACTCGTTATTTTATTTTTAACATTCTTTCAATCGGAAGTAAAGCTTTTTGCCGGATTTTTTCCGCAACCGTTACGATGTACTGCTCTTTTTCCAAAGCTTCGCATACGTTGGGAAGGGTTATTTTTTTCATTTGTCCACAGATGGTCTGCGGATGAACGGGAATGAATTCTTTTTCCGGATTGTCTTTTTGAAGCTTATGTATTGTCTCTGTTTCAGTAGCAATAATAAACTGTTTGGCAGGAGAATTTGCCGCATGTCTGATCATTCCTGCCGTAGAATACAGATAGGCTTGTGGCAGGTTTAAGATTTTCTCGTCATGCGAACAGCGGGATTCGGGATGAATGAGGATCTCGGCCTGCGGATATTCCAGACTCTTGTTCAGAATCATTTCCGTTGTAATCCGTTCGTGTACACAGCAATTGCCGTTCCATAATTCCATAGGCCGTCCGGTTACTTTGCTGATCCAGGCTCCTAAGTTCCTGTCCGGAACAAAAAGTATTTTTTTATCTGCCGGAATACTTTTAACAACCTCCAGGGCATTGGCAGAAGTACAGCATATATCGGTCCACGCTTTTACTTCTGCTGTGGTATTCACATAGCTGACAATAACTCCTTCGGGATTGTTTTTTTTCCATTCTCTCAGTTCGTATCCCGTAATGCTTTCTGCCAGAGAACATCCGGCCCCCAGAGCGGGTATCAGTACTTTTTTGCCGGGACAGATAATGGCTGCAGTTTCTGCCATGAAATGTACCCCGCAAAATACAATAATGTCTGCATTTGTTTTTGCTGCTTCTTGTGCTAATCCCAGGGAGTCTCCTAAATAATCGGCAATATCCTGAACCTCGGGACGAGTATAGTAATGAGCCAGAATAACAGCGTTTTTTTCTTTTTTCAGCTGTTCAATCCGGTGCATGATTTCTGTATTCGTCATAGTTTTTTGTTTTCGGCTTCAAAGATAACAAAGAAAGGCAAAAAGTAAAAGATTTAATTGTTCTTGATATTCATGCTGATGTCTAATGCCGTGACGGAGTGGGTGAGTGCTCCGACACTGATAAAGTCTACCCCTGTGGCTGCAACCTCTTTTAAACGTGGAATGTTCATATTCCCGGAAGCCTCGGTCTGAGCTTGGCCGGCAATGATTCTTACGGCTTCAGCCATTTCATCGTTGGCCATGTTGTCGAGCATGATGATGTCCGCTTTTACCGATAGAGCTTCCCGTACTTCCTCCAGGTTGGTGGTTTCCACTTCTATTTTTATTCCATCCGGAACATTGGCCCGGACAGCCCGGACAGCATTCGTGATTCCCCCGGCTACTTTGATGTGATTGTCTTTAATCATAGCCATATCGTAAAGTCCCATACGATGGTTGGTAGCTCCTCCGTCCTTGACAGCCATTTTGTCGAGAACCCGTAAACCAGGTGCGGTTTTCCGGGTATCCAGCAGTCGGGTATGGCTCCCATCCAGTTCCCGGACGTATTTAGCGGTTTCGGTAGCGATGCCGGACATCCGTTGGAGGATATTCAAAGAAAGGCGTTCGCCCAGAAGCAGGCAACGGTAGCTGGCTTCAATGCGAAGGATAATATCCCCTTTTTTCACTCGGTCTCCGTCTTGTACAAGCGGGTGCCAGACGATGTCTTTTTCGAAACGTTCATATACCCGGCGGGCAACGGAAAGTCCTGAAATCACACCGTCTGCTTTCATTTTCATTTCCGCTACGGCACGGGAATGAGCCGGAATAATGGAGTTTGTGGTTACATCACCTGTAGCGATATCCTCTTCAATGGCAAGGTCTATCAATTGGTCAATGAGTTGGTCGTATTGTATCATGATGATTTAGTTTTTTTGTTTGTGTGTATTAATGGGTAAGGTCCGGAGTTCCTTGTTTTTTTGTTGTACGATGTGGTAGAGATAAGAATCGTCGGGTTCCGGAAAGTCTTCCCTGAAATGGCCTCCCCGGCTTTCCTGACGGTAGAGGGCCGAGCGGATAATTAATTCGGCGACGGTGATCAGGTTGTGGCTGATCAGGTTGTAATACTCGTTTTCTTCCCGGGGTATTTCTGCTTTGTATAACTGTAATTTGTCTAATCCTTCGCGGAGCAAACCGGCATTGCGGATAATACCGGCATGTACCGTCATCAACCGGGAAATGTTTTTCTTCAACCGGATATAGAAAGAGGCGTGCTGATTGTTGCAATGATAGCGGGGAGAGAAATCCGGCCAGGCGGTTGCCGGTATTACCCGGCGGGAAGCTTCGACGGCTCTTCTTCCAAAGACCAGGCATTCTATCAGAGAATTGGAGGCCAGGCGGTTGGCACCCATGATTCCCGATGATGCCAGTTCTCCGCAAATATACAGATTGTTGATGTTGGTCTGTCCGTTCAAATCCGTCCGGACACCGCCAACCATGTAATGGGCGGCAGGTGCCACCGGTATGCGGTCGCACATGTCAATCCCCAGTTCCCTGCATTTTTCATAAATATTGGGAAAGCGATGTTGTATTGTTTGCTTGTCCAGATGGCGCAGTGACAACCAGACAAAATCCTGATTGTATTTTCTCATCTGACTGTAGATAGATTGGGCCACGATGTCCCGGGGGGCCAGTTCTGCCAGTTCGTGGATGGCCGGCATAAAACGTTCTCCCTGCTGGTTGATGAGATGGGCGCCTTCGCCGCGTACGGCTTCGCTGATTAAAAAGGCTTCTTCTGAGTCGGTGTAAATGGCAGACGGATGAAATTGAATGAATTCCATATCGGCAATTTCGCATCCGGCGTTATAGGCCAGCGCCAGTCCGTCGCCGATGGTTGTATGAGGGTTGGTAGTACGTTTATAGATGGCAGAAGTACCTCCCAGGGTAAGAAAAGTATGGGGGGCACAGAACAATTCTTCCGATTGGGAGACCAGATTCCAGGCCCGGACACCGTAACAGCAGTTGTTTTCCTGTAAGATGCCGATGACCGAATGGTTTTCATAAATGTCTATGTGGGGATTATTGATGACTTTGCTGATCATGAAACTGGTCACCATTCTTCCGGTGGCATCACCGCCGGCATGCAATATGCGTTTCCGGTGGTGTCCTCCTTCCAGTCCTAAAGCAAGGCTTCCGTCTTCCATGTCGAAATGCATGCCTGCTTCAATCAGTTCTTTTATGCGTTGGGGTCCCTCGTTCACTAAAATGTCTACTGCCGGATAATCACAAAGGCCGCGGCCGGCAATGATGGTATCCTCAAAATGCAGGGCCGGGGCATCGTCTTCATCCGTGACTGCTGCTATTCCTCCCTGGGCAAAGTAAGAATTACTTTCCGTAATGCCTGATTTGGTCAATAGAGCAACTTTCCCGTAAGCGGCAGCATGCCAGGCGGTATAAAGTCCTGCCAGTCCGCTTCCTGCAATGATATAATCGTAATGACGCATTTTTAGAATATGTAAATTAGTGCGAAAGTACCATTTTTTTGTAAAAAGGGGATTGCTTTGGGGGTTTTTTTAGGAATACCTTCGGAAAATTTTATTTTCCATTTTCCGGATAGTAAAAAAAATGGACAATGGTGTCAATTAATTATACAGAATATATATGAGAAGGATATATATTGTGTTGATTATTAGTATAATGTATCACTGGTATAGAATTTGTAAAAAGAGGAGACAGAATAAAAAGACAAAAGATGTTTATGAAAAATTATTTTAAGTTTTTTGTGCGCATACTGGCCCGGCATAAAAGTGTTTCAATTATGGCAATCGGTTGTCTGAGTATAGGGATTGCAGTAGTCCTGTTACTCGGCTTGTGGGTATTCAATGAGTTCAGATATGACCGTTTCCATGACAATGGGGAACATATTTTCAGGGTAGTTGAGATAAACAGGGATTTAAAACGGAGTACCGGAACTTTTCGACAAGTAGGCGATCGGATGAAAGAAGGGTTTCCGGAGGTAAAAGCCGTGTGTCGTATAGCAGGAGCAGGACTGGAGATTCGGATAGATAATGAATTGAAAGAGTCGGACCGGATGATTCAAACGGATGATAATTTTTTTACTTTTTTCACTTTTCCTCTGAGAGCGGGAGACCCGAAAACGTGTCTGGATGCTCCCAATAAAATGGTGATCAGTGAAAAAATGGCCCGGATGTGGTTCGGGGATAAAAATCCTATCGGGCAGCCGGTCAATCAGGGGGAATATACCATTTCTGCTGTGATGGAGGACATCCCTTATTTTTCTCATATACAAGCTGATGTTGTCGTTCCGTTTTACGGGAGGTGCCGTGATTTGAATTGCGGGGGTAATGTGTTCAAAACTTATTTGTATGCTCCGTTTTTGACGGACCGCTCGGGGTTGGAAAAAAAACTGACGGATTTATCGGATGAGAACATCCTGATGAAGGAGATGGGGGTTTTGGTCAAACTGGAACCTTTGAAAGATATCCACTTGGGGCCTTGGGGTTCAAACGGATCCGGAAACAAAATTTTGGTTTATGTGTTGGGGGGGATCGCTTTGGCTATTTTACTGGTAGCCTGTATCAATTGTATTAATTTGTTGATTGTTACTTCCTTTTTAAGAGCCCGGGAGATAGGCGTGAAAAAGACATATGGGGCAGACCGCAGAATGTTGATTTGGGGGTCATTGAGGGAAATATCGGGTTTTGTTTTGCTGGCGTTGGGAATAGCTGTTATTCTGGCTTTATTGGGATTGCCGTTATTTAACCAGTTGTCGGGGTGTGAGCTGAAATTGGATTTTACTTCCGGATTTTTGTATGTGTATTTGACTGTCGTTTATATTATTGCGTTATTGGGAGCGGGTTTGTATCCGGCGTTTTATATGACCCGTTTTAATGTTTTGCAGACGTTGAACGGAAAGTTTAGAGGTAAAAGGTTGTCTTTTTTGCAGAATTTACTGATTGTAGTGCAGTTTACGGTGTCCATAGCGTTTTTGCTTCTTATCTTTTTTGTACATAAGCAGGTAAATTACATGATTGATTACGATTTGGGATTTGATAAAAAGAATGTGATTTGCAGTTATGCTCCGATGGACATGGTATCACATTATGAAGCGGTCCGAAATGAGTTGCTGGGTGTACCGGATGTAAAGGAAGTGACAATACGTAATGCTTTACCTATGTATTGGGCCGACGGTTATCCGATTCAAAAGCAAGGTTCAACAGAAAGGGTACAATTTGAAGTGTGTGAGGTAGGTGATAACTATTTCGATATGATGGGAATCGAATGGATTGAAGGAGAAAATCCTTTCCGGAATCGGGAGGCCTATCATGATGCTGTGTTGGATGAAAATGCGGTGAAACAACTGGAATTAAAGGAGCCGGTGGGGAGCGTACTGGTGCTCTGGGGGCAAAATTTTACGGTCAAGGGAGTTGTTCAGAGCGTTTATTCCAAAAAAATGGATCGGAAATCTGATCCTGTTTTTTACATGCCCATATGGGAGTCGGGTTTGAATCGTTATGTGATTATGTGCAAGGTGGAGGGAAATCCCCGGGAAGCTATCCGGGCCATGCAGCGGATATGGGAAAGGTATTTGGGGGACCGGTCTTTTGCTTATCGTTTTTTGGATGACGAATACAGTGAATTGTATAGATCGGAAACCCGTCTTCAGGATATATTTTTTTGGGCGATGATTATCACTTTGCTGTTGAGTGTGACCGGTTTGTTTGCCATGGCTTATTATACGATGCTGGGACGGATGAAAGAAATCGGTATACGGAAAGTGAATGGTGCTACTCTGGGTAGTCTGATGTTTTTGCTGAATATGAATTTTATCCGTTTGACTGCTTTGTCCTTCGGTATAGCTTGTATTTTGAGTTACTATTTTCTGAGTTACTGGCTGGAAAGTTTTGTGGTGCAGACTTCCCTGAGTTGGTGGGTCTTTGCCGGAGCGGGGGGAATCGCTTTTTTAGTGACTTTATTGACCGTGAGTTATCTGACCTTCCGGGCTGTCCGGGTAAAGCCGGTTGAGGTTTTGAAAAATGAGTGAATTGTTGTATTTTTGCACCTTAAACCAATTAAAAATACAAGAATGATTACTAAAAATAAATTCGTCACTGTCAGTTATGAGTTGAGAACAGAGAAAGACGGAGAGTTGCTGGAAACCGCCGGAACGGACCGGCCCCTGGAGTTTATTTGCGGTCAGGGACAGACCTTGGAATATTTTGAATTGAATTTGTTGGAAAAGAAAAAGGGAGACCGGTTTGATTTTAAGATTCCGGCAGCGAATGCATATGGTGAGGTAAATGGAGATATGATTGTTGACCTGCCTAAGGAAATTTTCCAGGAGGTGGATGCTGCTGACATGGTAGTTGGGCATGTGCTTCCAATGATGGATAGTATCGGTCGTCGTCTGCAAGGGAAAATAGAGCAAATCGGAGAGGAAGAGGTGAGAGTGAATTTCAATCATCCTTTAGCTGGCAAGGACCTTTATTTCAAGGGAGAGGTATTGGATGTCCGGGATGCGACGGATGAGGAATTGGAAGCCCTTCACTCTCATAAATGCGGTGGTTGCAGCGGCTGCGGTTCGGATGGCGGTTGCGGGGGCGGATGCGACTCCCATGAAGAGGGATGCGGGTGTTGTCATTGATGTTTTTCTTTTCCTGAATTTTTATTATGTCTGGGAACAGTATCGGGAAAATATTCCGGTTGATGTCATTCGGAGAATCGCATGGCGTTGCTGTTGGGGGAGTAGTGGAAGGCTGTCCTGCGGGGGTGAGATTGTCGGTGAAAGCTATTCAGAGGGAACTGGGCCGGCGCAGGCCCGGACAATCGGATATTTCTACTCCTCGTCATGAAGAGGATGAGGTTGAGATTCTCTCCGGTATTTTTGAAGGGGTTACTACCGGTATGCCCATTGGTTTTTTGGTTCGGAACCGGAATCAGAACAGCCGGGATTATGACCATTTGAAAGGGCTTTACCGTCCTTCTCATGCCGATTATACGTGGGAGAAGAAATATGGCATCCGGGATTACCGGGGTGGCGGACGTTCTTCTGCCCGGGAACATATAGCGCGGGTGGTTGCCGGGGCCATTGCCAGACAAGTGCTTGCCCGTTACGGAATAAGTATTCAGGGATATACCTCTCAGGTGGGACATGTTGTTATGCCCTGGGGTTACAGCGAAGTGAAGCTGGAAGATGCGGAGATGAACATCGTCCGTTGTCCGGATGCCGGTACGGCAGAAAAAATGACCGCTTTGATCCGGAAGCTCCGGGATGAAGGAGACAGTGTTGGCGGGGTGGTCAGTTGCGTTGTCAAGGGAGTGCCTGTCGGTTTGGGTGAGCCGGTATTTGACCGGTTTCAGGCCCGTTTGGCTCATGCTATGTTCAGTATTAATGCCGTCAAGGGATTTGAATACGGAAGCGGATTTGCTGCAGCCGGAATGCGGGGTAGTGAGCATAATGACCCGTTTGTCATGAAAGAAGGAAAAGTCCGGACTGAAACGAACCGTTCAGGAGGAATACAGGGAGGGATCTCCAACGGGGAAGATATATATTTCCGGGTCGCCTTTAAACCGGTAGCGACGATTACCAAACGGCAGGATACAATCACCCGGGAAGGAGAGGAGGTGGAACTGGAAGCACACGGACGTCATGATCCCTGTGTGGTACCTCGGGCTGTACCGGTAGTAGAAGCAATGACTGCAATCGTTGTTCTGGATATGTTGTTGGAATCCCGTGTCTGAATGTGGAAATAATTTTTCCGAAAAAATCAGAATAATCTGGAAGAAAATATCTACTTTTGGAAAAAATTAAATTTTTATTGGATATGGCAAGTATAAGAAGATTAAAGAAGGATATTGATTATTTGACTTTTGCTGTTGTTAATGATAGCCTGAATTGTTTGGCTTATGGAAAAAGTGCGGATGAGTTGGGTGATGTTGTACAGCAAATCATTGATGCCCGGAACGATATGCGTCGCAGGGTAAATGCCGGAAAAGCAATTGCTAAGGGAGAAAGAAAAGCTTATTATCAGTCCATTTGTAAGGACCTTATGGTTAGTGTGGATGGTGCTTTTTCTAAATTGAGCGATCTGGTAAAAAAAGCATAATTCCGGCAGTTTGCTAAAGAATCAGGAAGGAGAGTGCCTTATAGGTGTTCTCCTTTTTTTAGTCGGTTAAATTTTTGTTCGGATGGTGTATGGATGTTATTGAGATACCGGGAATCGGAGAGATTAAGGTGAGACGGAGTGCGAATATTAAGTATTTGCGGATTCGGATGGCTCCGGGACGAGGAGTGTGGGTCAGTGTTCCTTATGGGGTGAGCCGGAAGCAAACCGAGAAATTCCTGAATGACAGCCGGGAGTGGATTTTGCAGAATTGCAAAGACATGAAAGTGTATGAGCAAGATACCGGGGTGGGACTCCGTATCGGTGCGGAAATCAAGACCAAGCTACATATCCTTAAAATAGAAGAGACGGAAGAAGAAAAACCGTTTTACCGGATAGAAAAAGAAGTAATTGCCTTATTTGTGCCGAAAAAGGTGGTGTTTGACCGGGTGGAAAAGGTCGTTCAACAGTTCTTGTTAGAAATATATGCCCTGGAAGCCAGGCAATATTTACCTCAGCGCGTGAGATTCTATGCAGCGAAATACGGATTTAAATTCGGAAAACTGACTTTCCGGAACAATATTTCAAATTGGGGCAGTTGTTCTTTTGAAAATAATATCAGTCTGAATATTAAGTTGATGAAATTGCCGGATGAATTGATTGATTATGTGATTCTGCATGAGTTATGTCATACGAAGGAGAAGAATCATTCGGCAGCTTTTTGGAAGACTGTCAAAAGTGTGTGTCCTGACTATGCTCTTTTGAGGGCCGGTTTGAGGAAGTACAATACCCGGGTGTAAAATACTTTATTTAACTTAAAGCTGTTCGTCTGGTTTTTGTTTTCACCGGATAAATCGTAAATTTGCTACTGATTATTGTTTTTTATTGCGTAAGCGTTTAGCAGAAAAAATATGATACAGGAAAAAATAAAAGAAATCAGGGAAGTATTGAAAGAGGTGAAATATCCGGGTACTTCCAAACATATTGTAGAGTTGGATATGGTTCAGCGTATCCATATTGAGGGCGATAAGGTGATGTTTCGTTTGGTTTTTCAGAACTCTAACGATCCTTTTGTTACTGCCATTGAGAAGAAATGCCGTGCTTTGTTGATAGACTATCCGGAAGTGGAAATTGAGACTGTGTTTATGCACGATCTGGAACGGCCCCTTTCTTTAGAAAAGGTCAGGCAGGTCATTGCGGTTTCTTCGGGAAAAGGAGGAGTGGGAAAATCTACGGTTGCGGCTAATTTGGCAGTAGCTTTAGCACAACAAGGGTATAAAGTGGGTTTGGTGGATGCAGATATTTTCGGACCTTCCATTCCGAAGATGTTTGGTTGTGAGGATGCCCAACCTTATATGCAACAGGTGGATGAACATGATATGATTGTACCGGTGGAAAAATACGGTGTAAAGATATTGTCTATCGGATTTTTTGTAGATCCGGCTTCAGCCACGGTGTGGCGGGGGCCTATGGCTTCAAATGCTTTGAAACAATTGGTGGAGCAAGGGTATTGGGATGAACTGGATTTTATGTTGATAGATTTGCCTCCGGGCACCAGCGATATTCATTTGACTTTAGTGCAAACGGTTGCCCTGAACGGTGCTATTGTCGTGAGTACCCCTCAACAGGTTGCTCTCGCGGATGCCGTTAAAGGTATCAATATGTTTGAATCTCCGGGAATTCTGGTGCCGGTGTTGGGTTTGGTTGAGAATATGGCCTGGTTTACACCGGCGGAATTGCCCGAAAACAAGTATTATCTTTTCGGTAAAGAGGGAGCCAAACGTTTGGCCGAGGAGAGGGGATTACGTTTACTGGGCCAGATTCCGGTGGTGCAGAGTATTTGTGATGGTGGAGATTCCGGAGAGCCAGTGGCTTTGAATCCAGACAGTATAACCGGAGCGGCTTTCATGCAATTGGCCAGAGAGGTAGTGGAAGCCGTGGAGGAAAATCAGGACCAGGCCAAAAGAGTGAGAATAACCAAACATTGATGGATATTGCGGGGAGTAATACCGGTGTGTATGAGATATTTTTTGTATATAATAGTGGTGTCGGTGCTGGTATTGAGCGGTTGTTCGGTGAAAAAGAATAATTTCTTTTCACGGAATTACCATCAAATGACTACGCGTTATAATGTTTATTTTAATGGGAATCAGGCTTTAAAATCTGGTATAAAAGTGATGGAAAACAGGCATAAGGAGGATTATACCAATTTATTGCCTGTTTTTGTCTCTAATAATGAGCAGACGAGGGCGTTGTGTGCTTCGGATATGGACTATGCTACCGAGAAGGCGGCGAAGGCGATAGATAAGCATTCTATTACGGCTAAACCCAGACGGCGCAAAAATAAGGATTCGAAGAGCTACCAGACTTTCCGGAAAAAGAAAGAATTTAATAAACAGCTGGATAAGTGTTATTTGTTGTTGGGAAAAGCTTATTTCTATAAGAAGAAATATGCTATGGCTAACAATACTTTCCGTTTTATTCAACGCCAATATGCTGATGATGAAAAAGTCATGACGGAAGTGGCCATCTGGATGTTCAGAAGTCTGACTGAAATGGGGAGGTATGAAGAAGCAGAGAAGGTGGGGGAACAATTGAAGGGAGCAAAGTTATCCCAGAAACAAAAAGAATTGGTGACGGCTTCCCGGGCAGATTTTTATATCCGTCAAGGCTTGTATGCAGAGGCTATACCGGAGGTGGAAAAGCTGATAAATTTGTGTAAAAACTGGAAACATAAACCTCGCTACCATTTTATTTTATCCCAACTTTATCTGAAAGAAAATCAGGATGCGGCGGCCCGGTTGGCCTTGAAGAAGGTCACTCGTTTTAACTTTAATTATGAGATGGTGTTTAATGCCAAAATTAATATGGCATTGGCTTATGAGCAGGGGAGCGGGATGGTGGAGAAGAAGTTGCAGAAGATGTTGCAGGATGCCAGAAACGAAGATTATCAGGACCGGATTTATTATGCCTTAGCGAATATTGAAGAAAAAAAAGGAAATGAAAAAGAGGCTGTCAGTTTATATTGGAAGTCGGTTCAGGCTTCTGTAAATAATGATAACCAGCAAGCCCTTTCTTACGGTAAGTTAGGGGATTATTATTTTAAGGAACGGGATTATCTGCAGGCCCAGGCGTGTTATGATTCCTGCTTGTATTTCATTGATTCCCGCTATGAGGATTATGAGTTATTGAAAAACCGTTTGACGGATTTGACGGATTTGGTGGGTAGTATACGTACTATTCAGTTACAGGATAGTTTGTTACGTATAGCCGACTTGCCTGAGGCAGAGAGAAATAGTTTGATTGATGATAAAATCCAACAGATTAAGGACGAAGAAGAAAGAGCGAGGGAGCAGGCCCGGCGGGAACAGGCGGAACGTCATTTTTTTGACCGGAATCAAATGCTTAGCCGGGGAGATGCTTTTTCGCAGAATAGTGGTAACGGAAATGACTGGTATTTTTATAATCCGGTGACCATAGCCTTGGGGAAAAACGATTTTAAGCGGAAATGGGGAAGGCGCAAGTTAGAGGACAACTGGAGGAGACAAAATAAGTCCATGGTTGAGTTTAACAGTCTGAATGAAGATCTGGCGGCAGAAGGAGAGCAGAAAAAAGAGAATCTGGATGCGAAGAGCCGGGAATATTACCTGAAAGATATTCCTTTGACTCAGGAAGCGCGTGAAGTGGCTGTAAAAAAAATAGAAGATGCTTATTATCAGGCTGGTGAACTTTATATGTATAAGTTTGATGATCCGGTCAAGGCAATGGAGTGTTTTGATGCTTATATCAGGCGTTCTCCGGCTAATAATAATTTGCCGATGGTATATTATCTGGCCAACAAAGCGGCTCAGAAAGCCGGTAAATTTGTTGAGGCCGAGCAGTATAAACGGCAACTGCTTACCCGTTTCCCGGAAAGTGATTTTGCCCTGGGAATCCAGGACCCTGATCATTTTCAGAAGGTGGAAGATGTGACAAAAGTAGTGGAACGACTCTATGAGCAGGCTTATCATTATTACCAGCAAGTTTTTTACGGTGAAGCTATCGGTATCTGTGATAATATCTTGAAGAATTATCCGGATAATAAATTGAAAGCCAATGTCCTTTTTCTGAAAGCCATGTGTGTGGTGAACACTCGTCCTGCAGAAGAAGGGAAGGCTGCGCTGAATCTGGTTCTGGAAGCTTCTCCGAACCGGGAGATACACTCTGTGGTCAATCAGGTTCTGGCTTCTTTAGCGAGCGGAGAAAGGCCGGTGAGGTATACTTCTTTGGAAATGGCCGAAGCCCGGTCTTTGCAGGCCCACCGGAATTGGCGGTTTGACGAAGAGGTACAAAGCGGAAGGAGCAGAAAGGAGGAAACTACTTATAAATTTGAAAAAGAACAGGCGCATAGTGTGATTGTCCTTCTTCCCCCGGAGTTTAATGTAATCTCTGAAACTCGTTTTAAAGCAAGGATGACATTTATCAATGCTTCCGAGGAGGCAGAAAGGGGAAAGATGGAGATGAAAAAAGAAGAGTTCTGGCACAGGCAGAATGGATTGAAAATAGGTGAGTTTCGGGATGCCAGCGAGGCTTTGAAATACTTGAACCGGATAGCTACCGACAGACATTTACTAAGGATCATCGGCAATGGGGTGTACCGGATGTTTGCTATTGACGAGAAGAACCTGAAGGTTTTGAAACGCCTGAGAAAAACGGATGATTACCTGGATTTCTTTACAGAAAATTATTTTGAAGACCGTCGTGAGGGAGAGATTCTGGCAGGGAAATGGGGTACTGTAGCCCATGTGTTCAGGTATGAAGCGAGGATTTCGCATGATTTTGTTCTGGCTGTCCCTTTTCGGGAAGTGAATATCCAACAGGTTGCTGAATTGCTGCGGAGGATAGAACCGGGCTTTACCCTGGTGAAAGAAGATTATAATAATCAGTTTGAATTGATTGTAGTCAAGAAAATCGGGACTAAAGAGCCAGCCTTGAATTATATGAATGCTGTATTGAAGGATAAAGCTGTATTTGATTATCTGGCCGGTACGAACTATGAGACTTTTATTATCACGGAAACCAATATGAAGGCTTTGACGGAGAATGAATATATGGAGGAGTATTTGAAATTTTTTAATGACAATTACCTGAAAAATGCGGGTGCAGTGGGTATTGAAGAGGGGGATTTTGTCTATAATAAAAGTGTGGCTCATAAATTTGTGCTTATTTATCCCAATACGATAGACCCTTATAAACTAAAGACCGTATTTGAGGACTTTAACTTTGCCGGTTTGGTTTTAAATAATTTGAAGTTTGATGAGAAGAATGATTGTATGGTGATTTCAGGTTTTAATAGTAAAGAGGAAGGGATGCGTTATTTCAATGCGGTGGTGAGTAACCGTAAATTGTTGAAGCCTTTACGAAATATAGATTATACGAATTTTATCATTACTGAAGTAAATTTGAATGCTTTGCTGGAGAAGAAAGGAATGGAATCTTATCTGGAATTTTTTAAAAAGTATTATTTGAATCTCTGAGTATGGAGTGGATTATTAAGGATTTATCGGATATAGAAAGGGTGGCGGAAGAGTTTCTGGCTTATACAGAGGGGAAGACTCTCTTTGCTTTATATGGGCCGATGGGAGTTGGCAAAACCACTTTTGTAAAAGCGGTAGCCGCTTGTTTAGGGGTGGAAGATGATGTAAGTTCTCCTACTTTTGCTATAGTAAACGAATATTTGACAAAAAAAGGGGAATCTGTATATCATTTTGATTTTTATCGCGTAAATGATGTATCAGAGGCACTGGATTTTGGCTATGAGGAATATTTTTACGGGGGTGGCAGGTGTTTTGTCGAGTGGCCGGAGAAGATTGAAGAGTTATTGCCTGAACATATCGTAAACTGCTATTTCTCTGAACATCCTTCCGGTAGTAGAATATTGAGGGTGGAGATGTAGACCTATTCGCATTGATTTGATATGGACACCAAAGGAAAAATGTCGGGAACCATTACTAAACAATGGTTCCTGTATGAGGAAAAAGAACTTTTTTCCGAGAAAAAGCAGAAGAAACTGCTCATCGGGATCCCGAATGAGCTGGATAAGGGGGAAAGCCGGGTTTGCCTGACTCCCGAATCCGTCCAGATTTTAGTGTCTATGGGACATGAAGTGTGGTTGCAGCGGAAGGCAGGAGAGAATGCACATTATACGGATTGTGAATATGCGGAAGCCGGTGCTGTTATTGTTGAGACATTGCCTGAAGTTTACAGGGCAGATATGGTGATTAAGGCTACTTCTGTTACTGTTGCAGATACGGCTTATATGCATGAACAGCAGGTGGTCCTTTCTCCTTTGAAATTGGGGGATTTGCGTAAGGATGCCATAACGGAGATGATGCAAAAGAAGATTACGGCTATCGGGTTTGATATTTTGAAGGATGCTGACGGGTATTTCCCTGTTGTACGGATTATGAGTGAGTTAGCCGGAAATTCTGCCATTATGATTGCCAGTGAATATTTGAATAATTCCAGGGGTGGGAAGGGGGTCCTTCTTGGAGGAGTGAGTGGTATTACCCCGACAGAGATTGTGATACTGGGTGCCGGAACTTTGGGGGAATTTGCAGCCCGTACGGCTTTGGGATTGGGGGCTACGGTGAAGGTTTTTGATCATTCGGTGGCCCGTTTGCGCCATTTGAATGAGGTATTGGGTCAGCGTGTTTATACTTCCGTATTTCATAAGCCCATCGTCGACCGGGCTCTGGCTTCTGCTGATGTGCTGATCGGGGCTTTGCGTTGTTTTGATAATGCATCCAATATCATCGTAACGGAAGAGCAGGTACGTTTGATGAAGAGAGGTGCTGTTATTGTTGACATGTCTATTGACCATGGGGGATGCATAGAGACTTCCGGTCCGACTACCCATGAAAAGCCGGTGTATACTTATGAGGGGGTTATTCATTATTGCGTTCCCAATGTATTGTCACGTGTTGCCCGGACGGCTTCTATTGCTTACAGTAATGTATTTTTGCCTTTGTTTCAGCGTATAGCCGCCCAAGGGGGGATATACAAGGCTATTCGTTATGATATGGGGATGAGGGAAGGGGTTTATTTGTATAATGGAATTTTAACGAAACAAGTTATTGGAGATAAATTCGGATTGTTATCCAGGAATATTGATTTATTAATAGCGTCTTTATAAAATGGTGCGATTTATTGTTTTTTGTTGTACTCTGGGGTGTTTGTTAACGGCCTGTTCGTCTCAATACTATGTCAGGCGGGGAAATAAAATTTATGATACTGGCCGGTTTTATAAGTCCGCAGCAAAATATGAGAAGGCTTATGAAAAAGCCAAACCGAAGGAATATCAGGCTAATGCTGCCATCCGTGCAGGGCAGGCTTATGGGCAGGTGAATCTGTTGAAGGATGCCTGTGCCTGGTACCGGAAAGCCCAACGGGTCCAAAAGGAAAATCCGGAAGTATATCTGAAGATTGCGGAATTGTATGCGCGGATGGAAGATGAGGAAAAGGCGAAGGAGTACTATCAGGAATATGAAACATTATTTGGTGACGGAAAAGGGAATGACGGACTGTATCGTCTCGGGCAGATTAGCCAGGACAGACTTCAGGAAGGAAGATATACGGTTGCTTTAAAGAAGGAGTTGAATTCCCGGAATAGTGATTTTTCTCCCATTTATTTTGCTGGTGATACTTGTACGGTTTATTTTTCCTCGACCCGGAAAAGCGACCCCCTCAGGAAGAAAATCAAGCGGGACCCGATCACGGGGGACGGATACAGCCATCTCTATAAAGCGGAATATGTCCAGGAAGTCCGGACTGTGGGAAAAAACGGCGAGGTGAAGGTGAAAAAATTTAAAGAACCGCGTTGGTTGAAGCCGGAATTATTACGGGATTCTTTGTATTCCAACCGCCATGACGGAAGCATCTGTTTTTCTGCTGACGGTCGTATTGCTTATTTTACCTCTTCCCGGATGATAAAAGGAAGTAACTCCGGCACCCGTATCTACCAGGCCGCTCCGGGAAGCGGAACGGACAGGAAGGACGGGGAAAAAATAAACTGGTCTTCGGTCTGCCTGGCTGGCATTTGTGGTGATTCGGTTTCCATGGGGCATCCGGCTCTTACTCCCGACGGTGCGAGGTTGTATTTTGTTACGGATGCTTTGCCCGGAGGATATGGGGGAAAGGATATTTGGTATGTAGAAAAAGAGGGTGAGAAATGGGGACTTCCGGTGAATGCCGGTGAGTTAATCAATACGGCCGGAGATGAAATGTTTCCGGTTGTGAGGGAAGACGGAACCTTGTATTTTTCTTCTAACGGACGTTATGGTTTCGGAGGATTGGACCTTTATAAAGTGGAGACGGAAGATGGAAAATCCCGGGTAGTACATTTGCCTGCTCCCTTAAATTCGGGTGCCGATGATTTTGGTATTGTTTTCCAAGCCGGAGAGGAGCATGGATTGTTTTCTTCCGGCCGGGGAGGACGAGGTGACAATATTTTCAGTTTCCGTTTCATACCCCAGCAATTGGAAGTGAAATTGCTGGCAGAAAATGCTGCTACGGAAATGCCTGTTTTTAAAGCGGAAGTGACTGTCACAGCAGACGACGGCTCTGTTACCTATCTGGAAACGGATTCTTCCGGAACAACGACTATGCCGGTGGTTGCAGATAAGGAGTATGTTTTTGTGGTTAGCCATCCCCAGTACCTGAAAGGGAAAGGAACTGTTTCTACTTACCGGGAAAAGGCCGACCGTCTTTATGAATTGAGTGTGGCTATGCAACCGATTGAGAAACCGATCGTCATTCCTAATATTTATTTTGATGTGGCGAAATGGGAATTGCGTCCTGATGCCCGTGAAAATCTGGAAGAGCTTTTGCAGATCTTAAAAGATAACCCTAATATTACCATAGAACTGTCTGCTCATACGGATATGGTCGGGAACGCCCGGGCTAATTTGCTTCTATCCGAGAACAGGGCACAGGCTGTGGTGGATTATCTGATAGAGAAAGGAGTTTATTGGGACCGGCTGGAGGCAAAAGGATATGGAAAAATGCGTCCCCGGCAGATCAATGAAAAAGAGGCCAAACAGTATGCTTTTCTGAAAGCTGGTGATGTATTGAATGAAAGACTGGTAGGCCGGTTACGGGGAGAACAGAGAGAGGTGGCTTTACAGTTGAACCGGCGTATAGAGTTTAAAGTAGTGAGGACAAATTATAAACCGGGTCCGAATTCCCAGTATAATCCTCATCGGAAAGCAGTTGCTGCAGAAGAGGGGGTAAAACAAATCGGGAAGACGCAGCTAAAAGACCTGAAAGATATAAAAGGTAAATTTTATACCCTCCAATTGGGAGTGTTCAAAAATATACCTGCTGTCATTCATCAGTTTCAGGTGGTATTTACCGAAAAAGTAAAGGACGGAAGTGTGCGTTATTGTACAGGGATTTATGATACGAGGGAGCAGGCTTCTAAAGCTGCAACAGCTTTGAAGAATCAGGGTACAGACTGTTTTGTGAGAGAATATACTCATTGAGTAGGACCAGGTTTCACGGCATTGCTACTGAGGTGAATAGTTTCAATAGGCTTTGATGGGTTTATTGGAAAAAACAGTTATAAATCTTTTGTATTATGTTTGCATTCTTGTAAAAATAGTTTGTATATTTGCTACGATACAAAGCGTTGTGTCGTTATGAATGAAATGATGTAAAGTTTATTCTTTTTCTATAGTAAAGTCGGCAAACTTTTTAAAGAGCAAGAAAGATGAACTGTATGTCACATATAAAATATGTGGCCGATTAGTTTGTCATTTGCTCTGGGAATTGCCGCCCCCTACTATAGAATGGTGAATAATCGGTCACTTTTTATTGTGTGGGCATACTATGGAAGAAACAAAATTAGTTAACAACACGAATCTGATCACCGAAGTGCTGAATTCAATGGTGTGTGAGAAGAGTGAAGTCATGTGGATTGTTCCGTTTAATGAGGAATTGCAGGAACAAATTGTAGATGATTTGTTTTCCCGTTATCCGGTTTCTGATAATTGAATGTAATAAGATTATCGTAAGACCCGGTGTTTGGGGAAAATATTGTATATTTACATCATGAAAAAAATACAGAAAGACCTCAGTTTGAAGCTTGTGAGATGTTCTGACAACGGGCGCAAGTATATTCTTGATTCAATGATTGCTTCTTTTAGAATAGAGGGTATTTCTATTCCGGAGAAACGGGTCCAGGCTGTTTTTAGCCGGGTGAATGAGCGGCTTAAAAAGCAGATGCAATAATATTCTCCATGTAGTGGTAGTTTTTTTCGCCGGCCTGTTGAACGGCGATTACGTAATCCTTGAAATTGATTTTTTCAAAGCGCAGGCCTTGATAACCTTGTTTGCGCACCATCAGATTTGCCAGTATGCGGGCAGTCCTGCCATTTCCTTCGCGGAAAGGATGGATAAAGAGCAATTCACCATGCACCCGGGCCACGTCCCTGATCAATGCAGTTTTATCCGTATACTGGTCCGGGAGTTGCAGGAGTATTTGATTCTCGAATAATTGCATGCTTTCTGGGATGAATTGAGCTGCCGGAAAAAGAAAACCTCCTTTGGACATATTTACTGTCCGATATTTACCGGCAAAGGAGTATAACTCTTCCAGGGCCAAACGATGTATCTTGCAGATATAAGAACAATCGAAATGTGTAGCAGAGGTCAGTTGTTCGGTGAGCATAATTTCTGCCAGAAGAAATCCTTCAAATTCAGCTTCAGCAATCTCTGCGGGAGATGTTAATCCCAGCAAATTAGGATATAATTGTTTTTCCTCTTCATTGGTGGTGTATCGGCTCATATCTATCTTTCTTACCTGACTGTAAATTTAAGAAAAATTGTTTTAGGGTATACAATATTTATTATGACTGATATTGAAGTGTTCATGTTTGATTTTCGGTTGACGTCTTGGTTGACATTAACTACTCAAAACGACCAAAAATGAAGACAAAAAGAAAAGCAGCTACTTTCGTAACTGCTTTATTTTGAGGTGGTAGCACCTGGAATCGAACCAGGGACACAAGGATTTTCAGTCCTTTGCTCTACCGACTGAGCTATGCCACCAACAACTGCTGTTTTGCGTGTGCAAATATATGGATTTTTAGTGAAACAACAAGAACTTTATGCATTTTTTTAATTATTGTATGTTGTGTTTGTAGTATTCATGGATGATTTGCTTTTGTTTCTGATTTTGGTGCATAAATATATCATGAGTACGATTAAAGAGACAGAGGCCATTGGGACTGCGGGTTGAAGAAGAAACCAGGCGGGTATTGCCGCAATTAGCAGAATAAGGTAAATTTTCAGATAAATCTGAATAAAGCGGGGGAGAATTTTCCGAATGATAAATGGTATGACTACAAGGTTTAGCGGATTGGCCCAGAGGATATTCCAGTTCGGAGCAGTGATGGGATGGGCGGTGAACCCTCCCAAAAATACAATTAAACAGCCTAATATACCGGAGAATAGAAACAAAAGTATGGCTATGGTATTGAGGAAGAAAGTACATTTTAGTTTTTGCAGGAGAAAAATAAGGATAAATGTACTTACGGCAAAGATAAAAATGGGATGTATATACCAGGGATAATCGTTTTTGGCAGGGGGAGCTTCATATAAAATCTCGGCTTTCCCGGCAAGCGGATGCTCACGGATAAAAGCTGTATTTAAACCTTGCATCAGATAGTCCGGAAGAAACATGGTCTGGTAGGTATCGGCCTTCCGGTTTCCTCCTTGTCCTAAAATTGAATGGATGCCCCATTGTACCCATGGAGAGGCTTTCAGGTATTCGTCCAGCAGATTCCAGAAACTTTTGCTCTTGTCTGCGATTTTCCATTCTATGGTGTCATGGATGCTTCGGGCTAAGATATCGCGGCTGCGGGTCGTACAATTGTCCCATAAAAAATTGTAGAGATAAGAGCGGTTTTCAGGGCGATAGTTTTCTAATAAAAGGTCGAACATTTTTTGTTTCTGAACAGAATCCAGGTGGAGTTTCTGGGAATAGACCGTGCGTTGCTCTTCCTTGTAAGAAGCCAAAAAATGAGGGAACTCTCCGACAGTAAGCTGATAGGGCAGTAATCCCTGTGCATATTTTAAATAAAAATGCGGCGTTGAAAAATCGAAAGTTCCGTAATTGAACACCAGGTCGGTGTGATTGCTGGAATCGTATACCCGAATGGCCGTGTGTCCGAAGAGAGAGTATAATTCGGTGCCCGGAGAGCACGTTAGTATACTGATTTCCGCTTCTTTGGAGAGTGGGAAGGCTTTACTTTCTCCATAGCCTATCATTATGACGGATAATAGTAGAGTCAGGTATTTCATCTTTATTTATCGTTTATATTTTCCTGCGGATATTCAATGTTACAAAGGAACAGGGCATGTCCGGGAACAGAAGTTCCTGCATTGCAGCGATTTCTGGATTCAATGATCCGGCGAAAATCTTCCAGGGTCGATTTTCCCTGGCCGATTTCTACCAAAGTACCTACGATGGCCCGGACCATATTCCTGAGGAAGCGGTTGGCTTTGATGGTGAATATCAGTTGCCGGCCGGTGTCTTCCCAATAGGCCTCATGTATATGGCAGAGATTGGTTTTGACGTCTGTATGTAATTTTGAAAAACTGGTGAAATCGGTATAATCGGATAATATACGGCAGGCTTCATTCATAAGCCTGATGTCCGGCAGAGGAAATAAATGCCAGGCATATTCGCAGGTAAAAGGATTTTTTTGTTTGTCAATGTAATATTTGTAAGTCCGGGAAAGGGCAGAGAAACGGGCATGCATATGCTCAGGTACCGGATAAATCCTAGAAGCAGCAATGTCTTTTCCTGTGAGCCGGTTTAGTTTATAAACCAAGTGTCCGGGATTTTCAATGGGAGAATCGGTGTCGAAATGGGCGACATAGAAAGAAGCATGTACGCCGGAATCGGTGCGGCCCGCTCCTGTTACTTCTATTTCCTGGCGTAGCAGGGTTGTCAGTGCTTTGTTAAGGGCTGCCTGAATGGTCGGTTGTCCCGGTTGAACCTGCCACCCGTGGTAATGACGTCCGTTATAAGACAGTTCTATAAAATATCTGTTCATTTTTCTTTTATCTTGGGCGAAGATAAGAAATTTTCTTTTGCGGTAAATCAGAGAAAAGAATTTGGCAACTTTCATCCGGAGAATTCGTTTATTTTAATGTATATTTGTGCAGACATCATTCAGTTAAGAAATATAAAAGTTGTCGGGTATATAGATATGGATATTCGGGAAAACTTAAAGAAAATATTAAATACTTTACCGGAAGGTGTGCAATTGGTGGCTGTTTCTAAAACAAAACCTGTGGAATCTATCCGGGAAGCCTATGCGGCAGGACAACGTATTTTCGGAGAGAACAGGCCCCAGGAAATGGCAGCCAAACACCAGGAGTTACCATCGGATATTCTGTGGCATATGATCGGACAATTGCAGGAGAAAAACGTTAAATATATTGCAGGTTTCGTGGATTTGATTCACTCTGTGGATAGCCTGAAGGTGTTGTCAAGAATTGACCGGGAAGCCGCCAAACATGACCGGGTGATAGACTGTTTATTGGAGTTTCACATTGCACGGGAAGAGACCAAGGCAGGTTTGAGATTGCAGGAGGCAGAGGAGATATTGAAGAGTGAAGTCTGCCGGAATATGAGAAATGTGCGGATTGTCGGAGTGATGGGAGTGGCTACTAATACGGATGATGAAGATATTATCCGGGAAGAATTCCATCATTTGAAAGAGATATTTGATGACCTGAAGAGAAAATATTTTTCCAAGGAAGCAAGTTTTAAGGAATTATCTATGGGGATGTCGGGGGATTATCAGATTGCAGTGGGTGAGGGAAGTACTTTGGTCAGGGTGGGAAGCTCAATTTTCGGTGAAAGAGAATATCGGACAAAATAAAGAAAGTTAATCATAAATATAGGAAAGATATGGCAAATTTGAAAACTATTTTTGTGGGATTGGAGTTGGGCAGTCCTGTTATTGCCGGAAGCAGCGGATTGACTGCTGATGTGAGTAAATTACAGGAAATAGCGGATAGCGGAGCCGGAGCAGTGGTCTTGAAATCGGTATTTGAGGAACAAATCAGACGTGAAGCTGCCCAATGCATCGGAGACAGCTATCCGGAAGAGGCGGATTATATCCAACAGTATGTGAGGGCACATGCTTTGCAGGAGTATATTGATTTGGTGAAGGCGGCCAAATCCCGGTTGAGAATCCCGGTAATTGCCAGCATAAATTGCTTAAAGGATGGGGAATGGGTCAGTTTTGCCCGGGAACTGGAGCTGGCGGGAGCTGATGCTTTGGAGTTGAACGCTTTTATTTTGCCTACTGATCCTTTTATGGAAGCAGCAGAGGTGGAGAACCTGTATTTTGATATTGTGAAACATGTGAAGGCGGTGGTAAAGATTCCGGTTATCATGAAAATCAGCCGTTATTTCACCAATCTGCCTGCCTTTGTCAGTAAGCTGAAAGGTTATGGCGCAGATGCTGTTACGGTATTTAACCGGTTTTATGAACCGGATATTGATATAGAGCATTTGTCTGTGGGGAGTTCTTCGGTGTTCAGTACATCTGCCGATATACGTGCATCCCTGCGTTGGACCGGGATTCTTTCCGGGAAAGATAAGAAACTGGAATTATCTTCCTCTACCGGGGTACACGGAGGAGATGCTGTTGTGAAACTTCTGTTGGCAGGGGCAACGACTGTTCAGGTATGCTCTGCTCTTTATGAACAGGGAATAGGGTGTATCGGTTCGATGAATGATTTTTTGAGTAGTTGGATGGATAAAAAGGGATTTAATACCATTGCAGAATTTCGGGGTAAACTTTCTTATACGGATGCCGAGCATGCAGACCGTTATGAAAGAGCCCAGTTTATGAAATATTTTAGTGATAGAAAATGAAAGCCGTCTTATTATTTTTAGTGGTGTGTGCTTGTGCCTGTTCGGTGAATCCATATTCGGGAGTACCGGAAAAGTACCATACCTTGATTGAACAGGCACTGAGTAAAGCCGGAGAAAACCGGACGGAATTGGAGAAAGCATTGCTGGAGGCTCCGAAGAAGGAAAAGGAAGGCATGGCTTTTTTAATTGCTTATATGCCGGACCGGGATTTGCAGGAGTTGAGTGCTGCTTTTTTGCTGGAGAATACGGAATATGCTTATAAAGCACGGGAAAAATATTCCTGGGCTCGGGCGTTACCGGACAGTATTTTCCTGAACGAGGTGTTGCCTTATGTTAGTTTGAATGAAACCCGGGAAAACTGGAGGAAAGATTTTTACGAACGCTTTGGCCAGTATGTGGATACGTGCCATAACCTGCAGGAAGCCATTGAGGCGGTTAACCGCCATATCCGGGATGAAGTGGGAGTGGACTATAATACCTTGCGGGAAAAACCGGACCAGGCTCCGTTTGAATCCATACGTCAGCAGATGGCTTCTTGTACCGGGCTTTCCATTTTATTGACGGATGCTTTCCGGGCTGTCGGCATTCCTTCCCGGGTAGCCGGAACTCCCAATTGGCACGATGGACGGGGAAACCACAACTGGACTGAAGTCTGGATGGACGGGAAATGGTTTTTTACAGAGTATTATTTCCCCGGACAGTTAGACCAGGCCTGGTTTTTTGCGGATGCCGGCCAGGCTTCGAAAGATGATCCTCAAAAGGCAATTTATGCATCTTCTTTCCGTCCGACAGGGATTTCTTTTCCTTTGGTATGGGACCGCAATATTCAATATGTGCCGGCGGAGAATGTCACGGAGCGGTACAATGAGCTTTATGCTTCACACTTGTCGGCTATTACAACCGGAGGCAATCATGTGCCGGTAAGGGTCAGTATGTTTGCGACCAACCAGTGTACCCGCACTTCTGATAGCCGGGTGGCTGTCAATGTGGATGTTTTTTGTGGAAAAATGCAAATGGGCGGGGGACGTACTTCGGGACCGTTGCAGGATATGAATGATGTGCTTACTTTTATGCTGGAAAAGAACAAGACTTATACCATCTGTTATACGGATGGAAAAGACCAGGCGAAAAGAGTGGAAGTGCAAGTAGAAACACAACCGAAGGATGTGAATTTATATATGCAATAGCAAAAGCGCGGGGAAAGGGATACTGTTCCTTTTCCCCGGCTTATTTCCGTTAAATGAATTGAAGGGTTTTAAATGAACCTTCCAACAAGTCTACCAATAATAATTTTCCGGACAACGTAGTTTTGCTTTCCAGGATGATTTTTAAGGTCTCTGCAGCCTGTATGGAACCGATTGTTCCCGGCAATGCACCAATAACACCCGAAGGTTGCTGAAAGCCAGCTATTTTTTCGTGATAAGGATAGAGATCGCGGTAATTTGGTCCTCCTTGATAATTAAACACGGAAATTTGGCCTTTAAACTCACAAATACTTCCATAAACGAAAGGTTTACCGGTTTCCATACACGCGTCATTAATCAGATAGCGGGAGGATAAATTATCTGTTGCATCTACTACAATATCATATTTTTCTATAATTTTGATTGCATTCTGAGCAGTCAGGCGGTGGGGTATGGCTATAAGGTGACATCCGGGGTTTAACGCTTTCAGTTTGTGTTCGGCGACTTCCACTTTCATTTTTCCTATACTTCCGGTATCATACAGGACCTGGCGTTGTAAGTTACTTTCTGATATGTGGTCATCGTCCATAAACCCCAATGTTCCGATTCCTGCAGCAGCCAGATAAAGAAGAATCGGGGAACCCAGTCCTCCGGCACCAACGACTAATACTTTGGCCTGCTTTATTTTTTCCTGGCCTTTTTCACCTATTTCTTTCAGCAGGATGTGACGGGAATATCTTTCTTGCATAGTTGTTTTTATTACATCCAGTTTTCCCAGTCTTTCCATACCGGTTCATACCCTTTTTGTCTGATGCTGTGGGCGACTTCTTCGGGAGTACGTTCGTCGCTGATATGAAATTGTTCCAGGGCCTGGGGATAGGTAAAATATCCTCCGGGTTCAGTCTTAGAGCCGGCGCTGAGCGAGGTTATTCCCAATGGGAGCATATTGTCCCGGAAGTAGGCTCCTTCCCGGGTAGATATGGAAATGTCCACATCATGGTCAAAGATTCTGAATGCAAAAATCAATTGTGCCAGTGCTTTGTCTTCCAAGATAACATTGGGTTGAAAATGTCCTTCGGAAGGACGCATGCGGGGAAAATTCACACTGTACCGGGTTTGCCAGTAATGTCGTTGCAGGTAGCGCAAATGCCGGGCCATCATCGTTACATCCGTTCGCCATTCTTCCAGTCCGATTAATACGCCCAACCCGATTTTATGAACTTTGGCTTGTCCCATGCGGTCGAATCCGTTTAGGCGCCATTCAAATTTTGATTTCATTCCTTTCGGGTGGTAAACATTATAGCGATTGCTGTTATAAGTTTCCTGGAAGCAGACAACCCCGTGCAGTCCGGAATGGGTAAGTCGTTCATATTCTTCTGCCTTAAGCGGCATCACCTCAATGGAAAGATTAGCGAACAGGGGGCGGGCTATTTGTAACGCCCGTTCCAGATAATCCACGCCGGCTTCTTTGGGATTTTCTCCTGTCACTATCAGGAGATTTTCAAAATCACCGAGTTTCTTGATGGCTTGCAGTTCGTTTAATATTTCTGCTTCACTGAGAATCACTCTTTTTAAAGGATTATTGTGATTAAAGCCGCAATATACACAGTAGTTCGTACAAGAGTTTGTAATGTATAAAGGTATGTACATGGAAATGGTCTTGCCAAATCGTTGCTGGGTGTATTTCTGGCTTAAAGCAGCCATCGGTTCCAGGTATTTTTCTGCTGCCGGGGAGATAAGGGCCATGAAATCCTCTACTTCCAGATGTTTCTTGCCCAGGGCCTTTTCTACATCTGCTGTTGTTTTGGAGTAGATTTCCCGGGTAGTGTCTTCCCAGACATATTTTTTTAGTTCTTCTGAAAACATGATATACGATGCATTTGCTCTTTGGGGTTGATGAATGTTGTTGCCGTTTAACCGAGGAATGTTGTCAGGGGACTGCTGGCCTCGGCGGATGCTTTTCCCGGTAATCCTGCTTCGAAGGCCATACGGCCTGCTTCTACGGCCTGTTTAAATGCTTCGGCCATTTTCACCGGATTGCCTGCGACGGCTATGGCTGTATTTACAAGTACAGCATCTGCTCCCAGTTCCATTGCCTCCATTGCATGACTGGGGGCTCCGATTCCTGCATCCACGACCACCGGGATATTGCTTTGTTCGATAATGATTTTCAGAAATTCCCGGGTTTGTAATCCCTGATTACTGCCGATAGGTGCTCCCAATGGCATGACAGTGGCTGCCCCGGCATCTTCCAGACGTTTACAGAGTACCGGGTCGGCCTGGCAATAGGGAAGAACTATGAATCCCATTTTAGCCAGTTCTTCCGTGGCTTTAAGTGTTTCCACCGGATCGGGCAATAAATAGCGGGGATCCGGATGAATCTCCAGTTTAAGCCAGTCAGTACCGAAAGCTTCCCGGGATAGCTGGGCTGCAAAAATAGCCTCCTTGGCATTTCGTACTCCTGAGGTATTGGGGAGCAATTGTATTCCCGGCCGAAGGATATGTTTCAGCATATCATCGTTTTTATCTTCCGCATGAATGCGTTTCATTGCTACCGTAACCAACTGACTGCCGGAAGCCAGGATAGCCTCTTCCATTTTATCATTGGATGAAAATTTTCCGGTTCCCGTGAATAGGCGGGAGGTAAAAGTATTATTTGCAATTTTTAAAGGTGTCATGAGATGTAGTATTTATGATATGAATAATTTTTTGTGTTTCAGAGTGCATGTTGTCGTTGTTTTTAATCAGTCCGGAAAGGGCAATGCCTTGTATTCCGGTTTGCATCAGAGGAGGGATGTCAGTTTCGGTGATTCCGCCGATGGCAAAGACGGGAAGGAACAGCTTGTTTTGCCGCATACACTCCAATAGTTTGCGGTAGCCTTCCAATCCCAGAACAGGACTGAGTTTTTCTTTGGTGGACGTATAGGAAAAAGGTCCGAGGCCAATGTAATCCACTTGTTGGAGGTGGCGCAGTTGTATGTTTTCCCAGGTGTTGCAGGTGGCACCGATTATTTTATCCGGGCCGAGGATTTTCCGGGCTTCCCGGGGGTCCATATCCTCCAGACCCAAATGGACCCCGTCTGCGTCCAGTTGCCGGGCAATTTCAACATGGTCGTTAATAATGAACAAAGCATTGTAGCGGTGG
The DNA here is from genome assembly GCF_009935865.1 of Odoribacter sp. Z80. Lineage (GTDB taxonomy): Bacteria > Bacteroidota > Bacteroidia > Bacteroidales > Marinifilaceae > Odoribacter. Next base: position 318,741 of record NZ_QWEL01000001.1, on the reverse strand, counting down.
CAAATCTCTTTGATTAACCGGCCTTCTTTCAGGATTTCAGCGAATGGGGCGTTTTTCATGCGCAACTGAACCCATCGCATGCCGCCCCGGCATACCGCTTCAATTTGCTCACACAATGAAACATCGTTTTTAGGAGCGGTAATATACTGCAAATTCAACTCCATGGGAAAAGGTTTGGGACGGAAAGAGGCGTATGGTATTGTATGAAAGCCTAATTTACTGTCATTGCTTCTTATAACCCGGGTTATGTAAATCTGTGCTTTACTACATGCTTCGGTTAAAGGCAGACCTTGGGCAAGGAACGAAATTAAGGCTGCCGAAAGAATACATCCTGTGCCGTGCTTGCCGTATTTATCCCGGGGAACGGTAAAGCGGACAGTTTCTCCGGGAGTAATCAGGCAATCCGATACTTCCGTGCCGGGAGTATGTCCTCCTTTCCACAAAATATTCAGTCCGTGGTCATGGCAAACGGTTTGAAGGTCTGTTAGGGAAGAAGTGCCAAAAAGTTGATGCAGTTCTTCGGTATTGGGTGTAATCAGATATAACCTTTTCAGGACAGGAGCCAGCGTAAACCGTTCGGCAGAGTGGAAAATGTGACCTGCGGAAGCTTTGAGTATGGGGTCCCAGATGATTTTAATGGTGGGATAAGTGTCTTGCAGCCATGCCGTCAATTGTTCCAGCGTTTCCAGATTTTCAATCAATCCGATTTTAAGGTATTCCGGCAAATGCTTTTCAAATTGCAATTCACATTGTCGTTGAATTTCTGACAGAGGAATCCAGTGGGTGCCGGAATATTTATCTTCCTGTTGAAAAGTGATGGCGGAACAAATTCCCAATCCGTAACTTCCGGTGGCTTCACAAGTTTTCAGGTCGGCTGAAATTCCTGCTCCGGAAGAAGGGTCGAATCCTGCAATGCTCATCGTGAACGGAGTTTTCAGCCGGAGGAAGCGGGAGAGTGCCTCGTCGGGTTGTTCCCAAATATAGCCGAGTGCGGCAATTCCTTTGAATCCGGCCAGACGGCATGCATCTATGCGTTCGGGAGTGATTCCTCCCAAGGCAATGACATCAGCGGAAAGGCCTGACACATCCGGCAGGACGGGAAAACGGCTGTTATAGCCTTTTTTTGAAATGCTGTCGAATACAGGACTCAGGAAACAATAGGCAGGCCGGAACGGGAGATTTTGGATTTCCTCCACACTATGGCAGGAAATGCTGATGGGAACCCGAGGGTAGCGGTGGTAATTTTTTCCGTCTCCTCCCTTTAAATGGATGCCGTGTAAATGATAAGTCTCTGCCAGGTGATAATAATCGTGAAGTACTATCCGGCAGCGGTAGCCGGGCGCTATCTGCCGGATAAATTCTTCATAGCTTTCTGCAGTTGCACCGGGCTTGCGCAAGTGTAAAAGCGACAAACCGTGTGCAAACAGATTGTTGCAGATAACGGCTTCATCTTTCAGCCATTGCGGGGATGTAATAATGATTGTTTGCATCGTGTGCCGGTTGCTATTGTTTTCCGGTATTTATTTTTTCTCTTAGTTTTTTGCTGGCCCGCATGGAACAGAAGTGTTCTCCGCACATAGAGCAGAAATGAGCTTCTTTGTGTCCCTCTTCCGGCAGGGTTTCGTCGTGGAATTTTAAAGCTTTTTCCGAATCCAGGGCCAGGTGAAACTGGTCTTTCCACCGGAATTCAAAACGGGCTTTGCTCATGGCATAGTCATGGTAATAAGCTGCCGGGTGACCTTTGGCTAAGTCGGCGGCGTGGGCTGCCAGTTTGAACGTAATAACCCCTTCCTTGACGTCATCCCGGTTCGGAAGACCCAGATGTTCTTTCTGGGTTACGTAGCATAGCATGGCTGTTCCGAACCAGCCGATCATGGCTCCTCCGATGGCGGAAGTGATGTGGTCGTATCCCGGAGCGATGTCTGTGACTAATGGTCCGAGGGTATAAAAAGGAGCTTCGTGGCAGTATTTCAACTGCAATTCCATATTTTCTTTTATTTTGTGCATCGGGACGTGTCCCGGACCTTCTATAATGGCCTGGACATTGTGTTTCCAGGCTATTGCGCACAATTCTCCCAGCGTTTTCAGTTCTTCGATTTGTGCCGGGTCGTTGGCATCTGCTATACATCCGGGACGCAGGCCATCGCCTAAAGAGATTCCGACATCGTATTTTGCCAGGATTTCACAGATCTCTTCAAAGTGCTCATAGATGAAACTTTCCTGTTTGTGGGTTGTACACCAATGTGCCATAATGGAACCTCCGCGTGAAACAATTCCTGTGAGGCGTTTGAGGGTCAGAGGAACATGCTTCCAACGTAATCCGGCATGGATGGTAAAATAGTCGACGCCTTGTTCTGCTTGTTCTATGAGGGTGTCTTTAAAGATTTCCCAGTTTAATTTTTCGACGTCACCGTTTACTTTTTCCAGTGTCTGATACAGGGGTACGGTTCCGACGGGGACCGGAGAATTGCGGATAATCCATTCCCGGGTTTCGTGGATGTTTTTTCCTGTGGAGAGGTCCATGATGGTATCTGCTCCCCACCGGAAAGCCCATACGGCTTTTTCCACTTCTTCAGCAATGGAGGAGGTGACGGGTGAGTTACCGATATTGGCATTGATTTTTACCAGGAAATTCCGGCCGATAATCATGGGTTCGCATTCCGGATGGTTGATATTGGCCGGAATGATGGCACGTCCGGCAGCAATTTCCTGGCGGACAAATTCGGGCGTAATATAGTCCGGGATCCGGGCGCCGAAAGACTCTCCCTGTTCTTTTTTATATTTTTCACGTATTTGGTCTGCCAATTGGTTTTCCCGGATAGCGACATATTCCATTTCCGGTGTAATGATTCCTTGGCGGGCATAATACATCTGTGTGATTTGTTTCCCTTGTTGTGCCTGGCGGGGATGAACGTTGACATGTTCGAATCGGAGATGGTCCAGACTTTTGTCGGCCTGCCGCATTTTACCGTATTCTGAACTCAATTCTTTCAGTTTGCTGGTATCTTGCCGTTTTTCAATCCAGTTTTCCCGGAGCCTGGGGAGTCCTTTGTGTAGGTTTACCGTGTAGGTTGTATCGGTATAGGGACCGGAAGTATCGTAAACGACAACATCTTCATTTTCAATTTTACTGCCGTCCAGGTCCAGGGTTGGGGATAATTTGATTTTTCGCATAGGAACACGCAAATCAGGTTGTGATCCCGTGACATAAATTTTTTCTGATCCGGGTAACGGTCCCGTTGTTACGTCAAATGTTTCCATGATTGTATTTTATTTTATATTTCGACATTGTATTTTCGCTATCCGCCTTGTACGGCCTTGATGATAAGAATATGGCTGCCTTCACGGATGAAAGTGGTTTCCCATTGTGTTTTTGGGATAACGGTGTTGTCTATGGCTATCGCTATGTTTAGCGGTTGTATATCTTGCAGGGCAAGAAGTTGTGTCAGGCTTATTCCGGACTGGCATTCAACGGGGATGTCATTGATAAAAATCTGCATAAGCAATTCTTTCTTTTTATTTAAAGATTATCCGGGGGAAAGTAAAACGGACAGAAATAAACAGAATTGCTCTTGTTCCCTACGCCGGCATTACCCGGATCAGGTTCGAGGGTATAATCTCAGCCCGTAATGTTAAGGCACCCCTTTAATAATCCGTAGCAAAGTTAAACGAAAAAGATAAACCAGCAAATTTCTTTTATCTTTTGTGCAGAGATTGACATTTCGTTTCCGTACATCTGCATAAAGAAGGGGAAAAGTCCGTTTGATTATTCTTTTTTCCACTGCAACAACAGGAACAGTAAGCCCGGCATAAAAATAATCAGGGCGGCGATTTGAAGGGCAAAAGCAAGTGAAAAAGCATCGTTCAGCCATCCGATGAAAGGAGCCATTACCGCAAAAATCAAGCGGATGATAAAATTCCGGATAGATAAAACAGTGGCTCTCATTTCGGAAAAAGTCTGGCGGTTGATGTAGCCTTTCAGAATGGGAGTGGCAAAGCCCCGGACAATATAGAAAATGAAAAGCAAAAAAAGACTGAAATAATTGAGGCTATATGCAACAGACAAATATCCGCCGACAATAAACAACAAAATGAAAATATAGGTTTTATTTTCCCCCAATCTGGCATTTAAGGCATCTGAATACAGGGCTGCAATTCCGACAGTCAGATTAAGAATTGTCCATACGATTCCGAACCAGGCTGTCGGTAAGGCTATATGTATCAAGACGGGTTGTACGAACCACGCCATAGTGAGAGTAGCTGTGCCGATAATGCCTGAAAATATGATGTTATAACAAAGATTTTTATTGGTAATCAGGGAATAACGGATAATTGCTCCTATGTTCCGGATGGGATTTTCTATGTGTTTTCTGGTATAAAATTCCCGTAGGAACAGGGCTGCCGGGATTCCTATAAAGGCAACACCAACCTGGCAATAGAAAGGCAGGCGTAAAGAAGAGGTTGCCAATAAACCTCCGCATATTCCTGCAAATGCCTCTGAAAAGTTACCCACCATGGTGACTTTCCCTTCGTATTTGAGGTATTCGTCTTCCCGGTTGTATTTTATCATCGTATCGTATAATAAGGCCGAATCTGCACCTGAAACAAGGCTTTGTCCGGTTCCCAGTAAAATTTCAGCCAGAAGAAATGCATAAAAGGTATCTGAAAAGGAATAACAGACAAATCCGCCGAAAGCGATCAGGCAACCGCTTATCAGACAATTACGCCTTCCCCAGGCATCTGCCAGATAACCGGTTGGAATATCCAGACTGACCGAAACGATGGAATATACGCTTTTGAGTAAAAGAATTTCTTTCAATCCGAGCCCGTTTTCTTCGTAGAATAAAACGATAATGGGCATAATCAAGGTAAACCATTTGGATATCTTGACTAAATAAAGAGAAATAATATTTTGCCTGAATGCATTCACGAATAAGGCCTGTTTTATGTGGCAAAGATAAAGAAATGACAATAAAATTGCACATGAATTAAGAAAATGTGCAATTCCGTTTTGATTTTTAATATTAATATCTAATTTTGCTTCAAATTGAAACCATATAATCATTTTATTTATGAAAATTGAAAGGATTAGTGATATATATGAAGTGTTGAAAGGGTACACACATAAAAAACGTTTGGTCGTAGCCTATGCCAACGACAGTCATTCGGTGGAAGCTGTTCATGCAGCAGTTCAGGCTGGTTTGGTAGAAGGTATCTTAGTGGGGGATCGGGAAAGAATCTGTGAAGTTTGTCAGGAAAACGGTTATGATGTGTCCTGTTTCCGGATTGTTCACGAGCCGGCAGAGATGCGTGCTGCTGAAACGGCTGTTGCTATGGTGCGGAACGGAGAAGCTGATGTGATCATGAAAGGATTGGTCAGTACGGATAAGTATATGCGTGCTATCCTGAACAAAGAAAAAGGTTTGGTTGCACCTAATACCATTCTTTCCCATGTCACCGTAATGGAATGTCCGGCCTATCACAAATTGTTGACGATTAGTGATGTGGCGGTTATTCCTTGTCCGGATTTAAGCCAGAAAATGGCTATGATAAAGTATGTGACCAATACGGCAAAGGCCTTGGGGGTGGAGACACCAAAAGTGGCTTTGATTGCTCCGACAGAACAGGTGCTTCCGAAAATTCAGTCGACGGTGGATGCTGCTGTACTATCGAAAATGAATGAAAGGGGACAATTGACCGGGGCGGTGATTGACGGGCCTATGGCGTTGGATGTTGCGGTGGATAAAGAAGCTGCCGATATCAAGAAAATACGGTCGGTGGTGGCCGGTGATGCTGATTGTCTCATATTTCCCAATCTGGAGTCGGGAAATGTTTTTTATAAGACCAATAGTAAACTGGGAGGTTCCAGGCAGGGGGCCGTCCTGATGGGAGCCCAGGTTCCCAGTGTGTTGTCTTCCCGGGGCGATAATGTGGAGACCAAATTAAATTCTATTGCTTTGGCGGCAATTCTTTCTGCCTGAAAAAAATACTGCCATTTCGCAGGAGTGCGGAATGGCAGTATAAAAAATACCGGTATGCAGTTCCGGCTTAATTCAGTTGTCCTGTTTCTGCTTTTCGGATCATATCTTTGTTTGCTGTAATATATACCTCTACGCGGCGATTTTGTGCGCGTCCCTCGGCAGTATTGTTGTCTGCAACCGGTTGGTCGTAGGCAAGTCCTTCCGTTGTGATTCGGGAACGGCTGATACCTTGTCCTACCAGAAAATTGGCAACGGCCTCGGCCCGTTCTTTTGAAATCCGTTCATTCACAGCCCGGCTTCCGGTATTGTCCGTATGTCCGTAAATGGTGATGTCTGTGTCAGGAGAATTTTTCAGGGAATTGGCAAATTTAGTCAATGCCTCGCGGGAGGAAGCACTCAGTTCGCTTTTGTTGGTTGCAAAAAGGATTCCGTTATCAAAGGTAACTTTTATTGCCTGAAGGTTGTTGGCATCCTGTACTGTTTCCACTTTTGCTCCTTCGATAGCTTCCAATTCTTTTTTCTGTTTGTCCATGCGGCGCCCGATTAAAGCTCCTGTTCCGGAACCGACAGCAGCTCCGATAGCCGCTCCGATGGCTGCTCCTTTTCCTTTGCCGGCCAGGGCGCCAATACCAGCTCCTAAAGCTGCTCCGCCTCCTGCTCCGATGGCTGCTCCTTTCCCTGTGTTACTCATACTTGCACAACCGGATAGAAGGGTTTCTGAACAAATAACACTTCCTCCGAGAATGATTACTGTAATAAGATTTCTTACTTTCATATAGCGAATGTTTTAGAGTTTTAAATGATCAGTCCGCAAAGTTAAAAACTATCTTTGTAGTCTGCTGTATTTTAACGTCGGATTTTATACTTTTGTTCTTTAGATTTACAATATTCATATTTGTTTATTTATGGCAGTATATTTTATTAGCGGAATTGATACAGATGCCGGGAAATCAATTGTAACGGGTGTTCTTGCCCGGAGCCTCCGTCGGCAGGGAATCAGTGTAATTACCCAGAAATTTATCCAGACCGGTTGTACCGGTATCTCGGAAGATATTCTCAAACACCGGGAGATTATGGGAATAGAACCCCAGGAGGTGGATAAAGACGGGACTACCTGTCCTTATGTAATGACTTATCCGGCGTCTCCGCATCTGGCCGCTGAGATAGACCATGTGGTGATAGACACCGGAAAGATTCATCGGTCTACCGAGAAACTGGCTTCCCTTTATGATGTGGTGTTACTGGAAGGGGCTGGAGGATTGTATGTTCCGGTCAGCCGTGATTTTCTGACCATGGATTATATTCAGGAATATGCTTATCCTTTGATTTTAGTCTCTTCTTCGAAGTTGGGAAGTATCAACCATACCTTGATGAGCCTGGAATTGTGCAGATACCGGGGAATAGAGGTGAAATATGTCGTCTATAATGATTTCCCTAACGACAGCGAATGGATAAAAAACGATTCCATTACTATTATCCGGAAATACCTGGAAGAACATTTTCCTGCATGCCGCTTGCTGGAACTACCGGTAATAGAAGGAGAGCAATGGCCGGAATTGGAATTAGAAACAGGGAAGTAAGAAGTCCGGAGTGAAAAGAGTTGAATTGTTATCGCCGGCAAAAGACCTGGCTATCGGGATGGCAGCCATTCAGAACGGAGCGGATGCCGTGTATATCGGTGCTCCGGCCTTCGGTGCCCGTAAGGCTGCTGCCAATAGTATCGCTGATATTGCAGAATTGGTCAGATATGCCCATCGGTTTTATTGCCGGGTGTTTGTTGCCTTAAATACGATTTTGTATGACCACGAATTGGCGGAAGCTGAGAAAATGATCCGCCAGTTGTACGGAATTGGAGTGGATGCCCTCATTGTTCAGGACCCCGGAATTTTACGTCTGGATTTACCTCCGGTTTGTTTACATGCCAGTACTCAGATGCACAACTATGACCTGGATAGAATTAAATTTCTGGATCAGGTTGGTTTTCAACGGATAGTATTGGCCAGGGAGTTGTCATTGGAGCAAATCCGGGAAATCCGGAAAGAAGTAAAGGCAGAACTTGAAGTGTTTGTTCATGGGGCATTGTGTGTGAGCCTTAGCGGTCAGTGTTACCTCTCCCAGCACATGTTCGGCCGTTCTGCAAACCGGGGAGAATGTGCCCAGCCTTGCCGGATGAAATGGTCGGTATCGGATCAGTCCGGAAAAGTGATTTTGGACAATAAATATATACTGTCTTTAAAGGATTTAAATGCTTCTTCCTTTATCAAAGATTTAATAGATGCAGGGGTTGATTCTTTCAAGATAGAGGGACGTCTGAAAGATGAGAACTATGTAGCGAATGTAACTCATTACTATTCTTCGCTTATAGACAAATTTCCGGAAGTAAAAAGGATAGGTTCCGGAAAGAGCGTTGTTTCTTTCAAGGCAGCTCCTGAGCGGAGTTTTAACCGGGGATATTCCACCTATTTTTTGGAAGGACGCCCATCCGGGCTGGTTAATCCGGATTCCCCCAAGTCCATGGGAATGTATATCGGCAGAGTTTTGCAAACGAAGGGAAACAGAATCTGTGTAGAAGGAGAAGAGACCATAAATAACGGAGATGGTTTATGTTATCTGGATGGGGGAGAATTGAAGGGGATAAGGGTTAACCATGCAGATGGAAAATGGCTGGTATGTAATGAAGTTGTGAAAATAAAAGCGGGAACGGAATTGTACCGGAATTATGACCGTTGTTTTATTTTGCAGGTAGAAAAAATGAAATCCGTCCGGAAGATAGCTATCCGTATGGAAGTAAATGTTGTTGGGAGACATTTGGAAATTGGTTGTACGGATGAAGACGGGAATCGGGTGGTTGTGCGCTCCGAGGAGGCTTTTGACGATGCGAACCAGGTGGGGCAGTGTGAACGGTTGGTACAGCAATTGAAAAAATGCGGGGAAAGCAATTATGTTTGTGAAGGAGTTGAATATGTGGGTGAAAAGGTTTTGTTTGTACCTGCAGTTGCCGCAAATGCTTTGCGAAGGAGGGTATTGGAAGAGTTGGAGGGTTTGAGGGAGGAAAAGAGGGAAAGGCTGCTTCCCGGGAAAGAAGACAAACGGGCGGTTTATCCTGTTCCGGCCGACTGGCGTTTGAATGTTGTGAATCGGAATGCCCGGGCTTTCTATGCGGAACATGGTGTTGGTGAGGTGGAAGCGGGATTTGAGAAAAGCAGGATTTCAAAAGGGCGGGATTTGATGCATTCGCGGTATTGCATTCTTCACGAATTGGGGCGATGCAGGAAATTCCACCGGAATGCGGATATTCAGTTTCCTTTGTTTCTTTTTAATGCAAAGCACCGTTTTTTGCTGGAATTCGATTGTAAGGAATGTTTTATGAAAATAAAAGGTTCGTAGAAGGTAAAATGGATTCCCGGCATTTGTATATTTTTAATCCGGATTGTGAATTGGCAATTGCTAACGGCAGTTGTTTTTATACACCTTCTGCCAATGTGGTGAAGATGGGGGAAGATTTGGCTTTTTTGCCTGCCTGGTTGGGAAAGCCGGACGATATGGTGTTAGTAAAAGAATTGCCGGATGCTTCTTTCCGGAATTTTTTGTCGGAGGAGTTGCTGTTGAGGTGTTTGCCTGTACGGGAAAGTGAATTGGACCGTTATTCCGGATTGGTGGGCGTTCCTTGGGGAAAAAGTCCCAAAATATGCCATTGGCTGGAAAAAAAAGGACTGGGAGAGGGATGGAGACCGGAGCAGAAAGAATGGTATAGTAGAAAGAAGGCCAGGGAGGGTTTGAAGTTGTTGATACAAAATCTACCTTTCCTTTCGGAGGATATTTTGCCGCATGTCTGTTATTCTCTGTCCGAATTGGAACAAAAAACCGGAGAAGGGTATTGGCTGGTAAAAGCCCCCTGGTCTTCGTCCGGGAAAGGGCTGTTGACTTTAAAAGGAAGGCCTGGCTGTAAGGAAAAAGAGTGGTTGAAGGGAATGTTCAGGAGACAAGGGTATTTAATGCTGGAGAGGATGCTGGACAAGGTGGAAGATTTTGCGATGGAATTTCTGGCTGACGAACAGGAGGTGAATTTTATGGGGTGGTCTTCTTTTACAACAGGAGTGCATGGAGAATATACCGGAAATTATTTGGGCTCCCAGGAAAATATAGAAAACAAATTGGCTGCCTGCTTAGGCAGTGAGAAAATCAAGGCCATCCGGCAGGAGGTTCCCCGGATGTTAAGGAAGATATTGCCGGATTACCGGGGATATTTAGGGGTGGATATGATGATATACCGGGGGAAACAAGGAGATTATAACCTTCAACCTTGTGTAGAAATCAATTTACGGTACAATATGGGTATTGTAGCTTTGTTTTTGGCCCGGAATTATTTGTGTGAGGGAACTTGCGGTGAATTTACGATCCGGTTTTATCCGCAGGCGGGACAGGCATGGCAGAAACATCACCGGATGCTTCGGGAGTTTCCTGTGGTGTATAAAAATAACCGGATCAAGTCCGGTTATTTAAATCTTACTCCTGTGACCGAAGCCACTCATTTCATAGCTTCCCTTTGTTGTTACTGAATTTTGGTATCTTTGAGAATCACGTCATGCGCTCCTCCTTCTACGATGGAAGTGGATGATACAAGTGTAATTTTAGCTCTTTCCTGTAACTGGGAAATTGTGACAGAGCCGCAACTGCACATAGTGGATTTGATTTTTCCCAGGGTAATGGCCAGGTTATCTTTCATTTTTCCGGCATAGGGGACGTAACTGTCTACTCCTTCCTCAAATTTCAAAGCAGCCTTGGCATTGCCTCCCATGTCATAGCGTTGCCAGTTTTGAGCCCGGTTGGAACCTTCTCCCCAGTATTCTTTTACGTAGCTGTTGCCAATGGCTAATTTTTTGCTTGGACTTTCATCAAAACGGGCAAAATAACGGCCCATCATCAGGAAATCCGCGCCCATAGCCAAAGCTAACGTCATGTGATAGTCGTGTACCAATCCTCCGTCGGAACAGATGGGGACATAAATTCCGGTTTGTTCGAAATATTCCTGCCGGGCCTGGCAGACCTCTATCAGGGCGGTGGCTTGTCCGCGTCCTATCCCTTTTTGTTCACGGGTGATGCAGATGGAGCCGCCTCCAATGCCTACTTTTACGAAATCGGCACCCGCTTTTACCAGATACAGGAATCCTTCCTTGTCTACGACATTACCTCCGCCAACTTTCACTTCGTCGTTGTAGGTTTCTTTAATCCACCGGATGGTGTCAAATTGCCATTCGGAAAAACCGTCGGAAGAGTCTACAACCAATACATCTACGCCGGCATCTACCAGAGCGGGTACCCGTTCTCTGTAATCGCGGCTGTTGATTCCGGCACCGACCATGAGTTTTTTATGGCTGTCTAAAAGTTCATTGGGATTTTCCATGTGGTTGTCATAATCTTTGCGGAAGACAAAGTATTGAAGTTTTTGGGCTTCATCTATGATAGGCAGGCAATTCAGTTTATGGTCCCAGATAATGGTATTGGCTTCGCTCAGAGTAATCCCCAGTTTACCGACAATCAGGTTCTCGTAAGGAGTCATGAATTCGGACACGGGTTTATTTAAAGGGTCTGTTTTTAAACGGTAGTCACGGCTGGTAACCATCCCCAGCAATTTTCCGTTGGCAGTACCGTCATCGGTAATAGCAATACTGGAATGCCCGGTTGCCTCTTTCAGGTTCACTACGTCCTGGAGGGTAGAGTCAGGGCGCAGATTGGAATCACTTACTACAAATCCGGCTTTGAATTTTTTCACCCGGCGTACCATTTCAGCTTGATTTTCAATTGGCTGAGAACCGAAAATAAAAGATAACCCTCCGTTCCGGGCCAAAGCTATCGCCAGTCCGTCGTCTGATACAGCCTGCATTACGGCAGATACAAACGGTATGTTTAATTGAATCTTTGAAGTTTCTCCTTGCCGGAATTTTACGACGGGAGTTTTTAAAGAAACATTGTCGGGGGTACATTCTTTGGTTGTAAGAGAAGGAATTAACAGATATTCTCCAAATGTTCTTGATACTTCTTTAATGTAATGGGCCATATTCTGAGGATTTTAAAAATTGAGCGAAATTACTCAATTCTCTTCATATAGCCAAGGGGGGATCGTTATTTTTTCATAAAAGGAAATATGTTTTCATTTTCCTTTTAAAATTTGCTGGATTGCTGGCGTTATATCCTGGTTTTTATGAATGCGGACAGGACGTACGCCGGCCGCTTCTGCGCATTCGACATCGCGGGTGCTGTCACCGATAAACCAGGATAAGTCTTTGTCGATGTGGAATTCTTCGATGGCCCGGTTCACCATATAAGGGGACGGCTTCCGGCAAACACAGGTTTTTACGCTTTCGTGATGGGGGCAATAGTAAATTTTGGTGATGGCAATCCCGCAGGCTGCCAGCTCATCGCACATTTTCCGGTGGACGGCTTCGACGTCTGCTTTGGTATATATCCCTTTGGCTATTCCTCCCTGGTTGGTGATCACAAAGAGTAAATATCCGGCATCCTGAAGTTTTTTCATACCTTCAATCACTCCCGGATTGAAAACAAAATCCTGTGGTTTGTAGATGTAATAGTGTCCTTTATCCGAGTTGATGGTTCCGTCCCGGTCAAAAAAGACAGCTTTTTTTAAAGGTTGGGATTGTCCGAATCTTTTTTTCATGTCCGGTTTTACGTTGTATTCGGATGTTAAGTTTGCCTTTGAGGTCATTTTATTATTTTTTACAGGCAGGGAAGTTACAGATTGAATTAATGCATGATTTTAAAAATCAATTCTTTCAACAGTTCCCCATCTGAAATATTAGCATTACCGACTCCTTTTGCTTTCATGTCATATTCCCGGAGTAAAGAAATGATGCTTGCACATTTTACAGCATTGTATACCCTGCTTCCGTCTGTATAATCTTTCATAAAAAAAGGATGAACCCCAAGCAGGCGGGCCATTTCCTGTACATTGGGAGTGGATTTTTTCTGATAGTGATAGGTCAACAGGTTCAGAAAATAACGAAAAAGGGTCGTGATGGTCATGACCAACGGATTGTTTTTGGGATTTGCCTCGAAGTAATTAACAATGCGGTTGGCTTTGAGATGGTCTTTCCGGATGAGGGCACTCAGCAGTTCAAAGCTGTTGAAATCTTTGCTGATACCGGTATGTTCTTCAACTAAAGCTTCCTGTATTTCACCTCCGCGGGGGAGCAGGAGCACCAGTTTGTCTATTTCGTTGGCTACCCGGCTGAGGTCCGTTCCTAAGCTTTCTGCCAAAATGCCTGCGGCTTTTGTGGTGATTCCGTAGGAATTCTCTTTGCAGTAACTGATGATCCATTCCGGGACTTTGTTGTCATATAGTTTAGCCGATTCAAAATAGACGCAATGGGGGGTATTGCCTAATTTTTTGAATACACCTTTCCGTTTGTCCGGTTTTTTGTTTTTGTAAGCAAATAAAAGAACCGTGGATGGCTGGAAATGGTCGATGTAGGGAAGCAGATTATCAAAATCCCGGATGTTCTGGGCCTCCCGGATGATGATTACCTGATGTTCCGCCATCATGGGAAAACGGCGGGCTATATCAGTTACCGTACTCATATTCACGTCATTTCCGTAGAGTATGGTTTGGTTGAAAGCCTTTTCTTCTTCGGATAATACAGTTGTTTCCACCAAAGTAGTCAAGCGGTCGATAAAAAAAGGTTCTTCCCCGCAGAGAAAATAGATGGGCTTGTATTTTTTGTTTTTAATATCTTTCCTGATTTCGTCGAAAGTCATGGCGGTCATGTGCTAATGGAGTACATTGGTTTCGAATAGGTCAGGCAAAGTTAGAAAAACTTTTAACCTGTCGGCGTTGCGGATTTATTTTTGTTGTATTCTTTGAACGATTTCTTCTATTTCCGCATCTTCTCCATAAGGATCGTAGGCTGCTTTCAGGTTATTGCCGAATAGCAAAGCCAGGGATTGCCAGAAATAAGCGTTGACAGCTCCTTTGTATTCCCGGATATGGGCAAAGGAAGTGTGATTGGTTTCCCGGTATATTAGTCTAACTAAAATGCGGCCTTGGGTAACACTCAATTTCGTAAGCGGAGTTTTGAATGTTTTCATGAGCCGGGCATATTCTTCCCGGATAATGGCTTTCCGTTCTGATTCTTTGGTGGTGTGGGCGAGTTGTTCCTCTATTTCAGTGATTTTAGCTGCTGCCAGAAGAGCATAAGGATATACTTTTCTGACATTGTATTCCAAACGTGTATTCCGGCGGTTATACCTATCGTACCATTTCCGGCTGCGTGTCTTTGCCTGAACCACCACTTCCCGCAAAAATACCTGGGGAAGTGTATCTCCTTGTGTTACAACCGAACGTAAGGTCTGTGACTTTTGAGCCGATAAAGTATTTGCACAAAATATAAAAAGTATGGCGAAGAATATTCTCAGCATCCCAAAATATTTTGCTATTTTTGAAGCGTAAAAATACGAAATAATTGTGGACGAACAGTTTCAGGATTTATTTAAAATCAGAAGGAATCGTAAAAAAACGGAAATCGGTAATATTTTGATTGCCGAACCTTTCCTCCAGGGAAAATATTTTTCCCGTGCTGTGATTTATATAGTTGAGCATGACAGGAAAGGGAGTATCGGTTTTGTTTTGAACAAACCGATGCTTTATTCGGCTTCTGATTTGGTAGATGAGTTAAGTGGCGTTCATTTTCCGGTATATGTCGGTGGCCCTGTAGAGACCAATCAACTGTATTATATCCATACTCATCCGGAGCTTGATGATGCATTGCACATTGCGAATGGTATTTATTGGGGTGGTGATTTTGCCATGTTGACCCGGATGCTGAAAAAACAGCTGATACTTCCGGAAGAAATCCGTTTTTTTGCCGGATATAGCGGTTGGTCTGAAGGTCAGTTGGAGAGAGAACTGGAAGAGAATACCTGGATGGTGGGGGATATTACGCGGGAACAATTTTTTAAATTACAGGATAAACAGATGTGGGAACAGTCGATGAGTGAACTCGGAGGACGCTATCGGATTTGGGCGAACTTTCCGAAGGATCCCATTATGAATTAAAATGAATGTGAATAGCAGGCCGTTCTATCGCTGTCCTTTTGGGAGAGAGGAAAGTCCGGGCAACACAGGGTATCGTGCTTCCTAACGGGAAGATGTTTGTGAGGGCATAGTAACGTAACAGAAAAGAACCGTTCCTCAAGTTCAGATTTTGTTGGAATAAGGGTGAAAAGGTGGGGTAAGAGCCCACCGGTACTCTGGGCAACCAGGGTAGCCGTACGTCTCACGAGTTGCAAGGCCATGTATACCGGCGCATCAGGTTGACCCGACCGATGCCGGGGGGTAGGCTGCTTGAGCTGCAGAGTGATTTGCAGACCAGATAAATGATAGAAACCGCAAGGTACAGAACCCGGCTTACAGGCCTGCTATTTTTTTATTGAACAGATTAAAACGATTAAATATGAAGTCTATTCGCGAAATTTATAATATAGGTTACGGTCCGTCTTCCAGCCATACGATGGGTCCGAGCCGTGCAGCTGAGTTTTTTGATGGGAAACATCCGGATGCTGAGGCTATCAGAGTTTATTTGTATGGTAGTCTGGCTTTGACCGGGAAAGGACATGGTACGGACAGTGCTATCCTGAAAGTAGTGAAAAACCCTGAAAAAGTGGAGGTGCTTTGGTGTCCCAACGAAGTTTTACCGCATCATCCCAATGGAATGGTATTCGAAGCCATCAAACAGGGAAAGGTGGCGGAACGTTGGGAGGTATACAGTGTGGGAGGAGGAGCTTTGTGGGATGAACTTGGAACTTTTGACGGAGGGGATTTATATCCGAAGACAGGCATGACGGAGATTATCCGGTGGTGTCTGGATGAAGGATGTACCTTTGTAGACTATGTGGAAAAATATGAAGGGAAAGCCATTTTTTCTTATCTGGAGAAAGTATGGGAACAGATGCAGGCAACAGTGGAGAGAGGGTTAGATACGGAAGGAGTGTTGCCCGGAGCCTTGAAGCTGACGCGTAAAGCGAGTTCTTATTATATCAAAGCCATGCAATCTTCCGGTTCTTCCCAACCAATAGGCCTTCTTTTTGCTGCGGCTTTAGCGGTATCGGAGGAAAACGCGGGAGGGGGGAAGGTGGTGACAGCCCCGACTTGCGGAGCTTCCGGAGTTTTGCCGGCTATGATGTATTTTTTAAAGCATGACCAGAAAATGCCGGATAGCCGGATTATCCGTGGATTGGCAACGGCAGCCTTAATCGGAAATATTGTGAAAAGCAACGGTTCCATTTCCGGAGCCGAAGTCGGATGCCAGGGTGAGCTGGGGACAGCTTGTGCGATGGCTGCCGGGGCTGCAACACAGATTTGGGGCGGAACTCCCCGACAGATAGAGTATGCGGCAGAAATGGGGTTTGAGCATAACCTGGGGCTCACTTGTGACCCGGTAATGGGATATGTTCAGATTCCCTGTATTGAGCGGAATGCTTTTGTGGCTCAGAAGGCCAGGGAGTGTGCTTTATATGCTTTGTTTTCCGACGGACGGCATATGGTCAGTTTTGATGAAGTGGTCAAGACAATGATGGAAACCGGACGGGATATGCAGGCCAAATACCGGGAAACAAGCCTGGGTGGATTAGCGATGGTATGTACAAAAAGAATGGAAAGCAGAAAACAGAAAAATGAGGAGGGAAGCGCAACTAAAACAACTTTTTGACGTTAATTTATGGGGTCCGGATGACCCGGAAAAATAAAAGGATGAATGGATAAAGTAAGACTAAAAGTTTTGGGTTTGTCATACAGTATGTCGCAGGCGGGAGCCTATGCGTTGATATTGGCGGATGAAGGAGACCATTATCGTGTTCCCATTGTGATAGGAATGCCTGAAGCTCAGTCAATTGCTATTCAGCTTGAACGAATACATTCCCAGCGTCCTCTGACACACGATTTGATAAAAAATCTGGCGGATGCCATGAAAGTAAAGCTCAAAGAAGTATTTATTTACCGTTTTGATGCCGGTATTTTTTATTCGGAACTGTTTTT
Source organism: Odoribacter sp. Z80 (assembly GCF_009935865.1). Taxonomy (GTDB): domain Bacteria; phylum Bacteroidota; class Bacteroidia; order Bacteroidales; family Marinifilaceae; genus Odoribacter. The sequence goes on along the minus strand of NZ_QWEL01000001.1, from coordinate 301,713 downwards.
TGAGTCGAGTAAGAACATGATCAAAATTGATTCCCGGACCTCGGATGCTATTGCTTTGGCTTTACGTTATGGCTGTCCTATTTATTCCACACCGGAAATTATTGAAAAGGCGGGAGTTGTCGTGGTACACACTACGGATGAGCAGGAAGAGGAGGATGCCACTATTGTGAAGACAATAGAAGTCAATAATGAGATGGAGGAATATTCCGTTCAGGAATTGACAAAGATGCTGGAAGAAGCCATACAAAACGAAGAATATGAAAAAGCCTCAAAGATACGGGATATGCTGAGGGAAAAGAATAAATCATGAGGCGTAATGAATAATTAGAATAATCATGGAAAGTGTAAAGTTTGATTACAGCAAGATTTGCCGTTTTATCGGTAAAGAGGAAGTAAGTGTGTTATATCCTCAGGCCCGGCAAGCACAGAAAAGTTTAGAAAACGGAACCGCTAAAGGAAATGATTTTTTGGGATGGGTGAATTTGCCCGTAGATATTACTTCTGATCTTTTGGCGGATATTGAAAAAACTGCGGCTGATTTAAGAGCCCGCACTCAGGTGGTGGTGGTGATTGGTATCGGAGGTTCTTATTTGGGGGCCCGGGCTGTAATAGAAGCACTTTCGGATAGTTTTCATAATTATGGTAATGCTGATATGAAGGTGATTTTTGCCGGACATAATATTGGTGAAGATTATTACCATGAGTTAATGAATTATTTGAAAGATAAAGAATTTGGTATTTGTGTCATTTCGAAATCGGGAACCACAACTGAACCTGCTATTGCTTTCCGTTTGTTGAAGGAATTGCTGGAGAAAAAAGTGGGCCGGGAGGAAGCTGGCAGGCGGATTGTAGCTATTACGGATGCCAGTAAGGGAGCTTTACGGACTTTGGCCGACCAGGAAGGTTATAAGACTTTTGTGATTCCGGATAATGTCGGAGGGCGTTTTTCGGTCTTGACTCCGGTAGGTTTGTTACCGATAGCTATTGCAGGATTTGATGTCCGCGATTTAGTGAAGGGGGCTGTTGAAATGCGTCAAATGTGCCTGGAAGGGGAGCAGAATATAGCCGTTGAGTATGCGGTAGCCCGTACGGCCCTTTACCGGAAAGGATATGCAGTAGAACTTTTAGCCAATTTTAATCCGAAATTGCATTACATTACTGAATGGTGGAAGCAGTTGTACGGAGAGAGTGAAGGAAAAGAACACAAAGGGATTTTTCCGGCAGGGGCCGATTTTACCACGGATTTGCATTCGATGGGACAGTATATCCAGGAAGGAGTGAGAATGTTGATGGAAACGGTGATTTCTGTTGAAAAACCGGAATATAAAGTGGAAATTCCGTCCGATCAGGCAAATTTAGATAAATTGAATTTCCTGGCCGGAAAACGGGTGGATGAGGTGAATAAAATGGCTGAATTGGGAACCCAGATCGCCCATGTGGATGGAGGAGTGCCCAATATGAAGGTTTTAATGCCAGCTTTAAATGCTTTGTATATCGGGCAACTGTTTTATTTCTTTGAGTTAGCCTGTGGAATTTCCGGTTGTATGCTGGGAGTAAATCCTTTTGACCAACCCGGGGTGGAAGCTTATAAAAATAATATGTTTGCCTTGTTGGAAAAACCGGGATATGAAGAGGCTTCCAAGGCAATCAAAGCTAAGCTTTAGTATTTTGTATACAGAAGAAAAAGGGTGTCCGAAGCGGGAATGGCGGGACACCTTTATTTTTCGTGTATTTTTGTGTTAATCATTAAAGAAAATAGGATATGAAGACAATAGCTATTTTGTGTGGAGGAGGTCCGGCACCGGGCATTAATACAGTTGTGGCTACTGTAACCAAAGTTTTTTTGAAGGAAGGATACCGGGTAATCGGGATTCACGAAGGATATAAGGGATTGTTTGCTGAACAACCGGAACTGGAGGAGATGACCTTGGAGAAAGCGGACCAGATATACAACCGGGGAGGTTCTGTTATTAAGATGAGCCGGTTCAAACCGAAAGATGAGGATTTCAATACCCGTTTGTTTGTCCGGGAAAAAATAGAACTCTTAGTGACTATTGGCGGTGATGATACGGCTTCAACGGCAAACAGACTGACTAAATATTTGGCTGCAAACCGGATTAATATCCGTAATATTCATGTTCCGAAGACAATAGATAATGATCTCCCTTTACCGGAAGGAGTTCCTACTTTCGGTTTTCATTCGGCTAAAGAGATGGGGGTAAGTATCGGAAAAATCATTCAGGCGGAAGCGGCTACTACTCAGAACTGGTATTTATTGATGTCTATGGGAAGGGAGGCCGGGCATCTGGCTTTCGAGATAGGAAAGGGAATCCATGCCTCTGCCATTATTATTCCGGAGATGTTTACTCACACCGGAATCACGATTGAAAAGATCATCCGTTTGATTGTTTCTTCTATGGTAAAACGGAGAATTTTAAAACAAAAGTCGGGTGTGGCAGTGGTTAGTGAGGGGATTTTTCATTTTTTGAAAGAGGAGGATATAGCTTCCTCAGGTATTGTTTTCAGTTATGACACTCACGGTCATCCTGAATTGTCGGAAGTCAGTAAAGCCCATGTTATTAACGGAATTTTGAAAAAACGGTTGAAGGAGTTGGACCTGGCCGTTATCTGCCGTCCGGTTGAAGTGGGGTATTCTTTGCGTTGTGTAGACCCTTGTGCTTTTGATTTAACTTATTGTACAACATTGGGAACAGGTGTAAAAAAGTTGTATGAAGCGGGGTATACGGGGTGTATGGTGGCAGTGAACGAGCAGGATGAAATTATTCCGGTATATTTAAAGGATGTGGAAGATGAAAACGGGAAAATTCGTACCCGTTTGGTAAATATGAATAAGGAGTCTGTACGGGAGACTTTCCGGGAAAACATGTATTTCCTGACTTCGCAGGACCGGGAAGCAGCAAAAGAATGGCTTTCCTGTCCGGAAGAATATGAATATGAGCGTATTCTCGGATTGTAAAAAAACAAAGGTATGATATACATTCTTATACTTACCTTATGATTCTTTATTTTTGCGAAGCCCGAAATGTTTCTCATTCCGAAAAACATCCCGGGCTTCGCTTCCGGTTAGACAACATTGAAAGGTTGTATTGACACAAAGGGAATGCTCAGAACATGGGAAGCTGGTAGACGAGACCCAGTTCTATTCGCTGAGGGTTTCTGTCCGGCTGGTTGTAGATTTTTGCCCGGTCGGTAAATTCATACGAACGTCCGATATAATTCAGGAAAAAATGCAGGTTTTCTTCGAGAGGATAGTATTCCAATCCTGCCAGATATCCCCATGAGGTCCGGTATTTCCCTTTTTCCAGTCCCTGATTGGCTTTCAGGACGGAAGCAGTTTCGTACATGCCTTTTACAAAAAAATTCACTTTAGGGGAAAGACGGCAATTCAGATACAGAACCAGAGACAGGTAGCGGGTATTCAAAGCCCGGATGTCTTGGGTATCATCGGAGACAAGTGTGGAAATGATACCGGTTCTGTCTAAATCTTCATTGGAATACATAAAGTCGAAAAATCCGAGGAATTTGGGAGTTGAAAGCTCCGTTCCCAAAGCGTAGTAATACCAGTTTTTTTTCTTTGCTTCGTGAAAGATGGAGGCTGACCAGCGGGTTTTCAGCCGTTCTTCCCAGAAGTTACCGTTCCAGTTTAACGTATATCCCAATGGTGCTTTTGCTTGTTTTACATCCGGAACCTCACCGTAGAGTTCTTCAAAGGAACCGTTTCGTGAATCTACGACCTGGAAACGGAACTCCTGTTCGGGAGTAAGCCAATAGGAGAAATCTATACCTGTCAGAAAGTTAGTCATGTATTCCAGCATATCACAATATTGGTATACTTCTATCGGGTTGAGGTCGAATTCAAATCCACCGAAGGCCGTGCACTGTTTTCCTGCAAATACGGAAAGTTGTTCTGTGAGGTGAAATCCGACTGCCGCATAATCTATAGAAGCCGGCAGGTTATCCAAAGCCTGGGCGGAATTACCCCGGTTCAGTCTTTGACGGTAGCGGTAATAGATCCGGTCGGTGATGTTTCCCTTTATCTCTAACCGTAACTGGTTCATTGTAAAAGCGGTTTTTTCCGGTTTGTCGTAGTCTTTGAGGTAAATGTTGAAAGAACCTTGCATGTTCAGGAATACATTGAACCATTCCGCCTTTTTTTCTAATTTGAGGAGTTTGTCAAACAGGGTGGAAGTGCCGATGGTCGGGTCGGATTGAAACTCCAGATGTTGAGCCCGAAGGGAGAGAAACGGGAATATCAGGAGTCCGGCTATGACTAAAATTTTTTGCATGTTGTTTCGTTTTATGACCGGTTAGTAATTGTTGAAATAAGCCTGAATGGTTTTCGGGTCTTTGGTTTTGGTCAAAGCCAGCATCAATAGTATGCGTGCTTTTTGCGGATTGAGTTCCTGGGAAGCAACAAAATTGTATTGTGCATCGTCGATTTCTGCGTCGAGGGTGGTCGGACCGCTTGGAACCCGGCTGGAGCGGACGACAAGAATGCCTTTTTTGCTGGCATCGGCTAAAGCCGGAAGGAGGTTTTTGTGTATGTTCCCATTTCCGACACCGGCATGTACGATGCCTTGGTAATTGTTTTTTACCAAAGCCTCCAAAGCTTCGGGTTCTACGTTGGAATAACTGTAAATGATGCCGACTTTCGGCAGGCTTTTCAAATTGTTCACATCAAAAACCGATTGAGTGGTATGGAGTTTATCGGTGGTTTGGTTGTAATGGACTTTTCCGTTGAAAACATAGCCGAGGGGACCGGAATTGGGAGCCTGGAAAGTTTGCACGTCAATGGTATTCATTTTGGTGGCGGCATGAGCTCCGAGAATGCTGCCGTTCATGGCAATCAATACACCCCGTCCGGCAGACTCCGGGGCTCCGGCAGTCACTACGGCATTGTACAGGTTCAGAGGACCGTCAGCACTCAATGCAGTGGAAGCCCGCATGGCTCCGACTAAAACAACGGGTTTATTGCTTTTTACAGTCAGATTCAGAAAGAAGGCTGTTTCTTCCATGGTATCGGTTCCGTGTGTAATGACAACTCCATCTACATCCTGACGTTTTAAGAGAATGTTCAGATAATGTGCCAGTTTCAGCCATACTTCGTCAGACATGTCCTGCGAGCCGATTTTGACGATTTGTTCGCCTGTGATGCGGGCGATTTCTTTGAGTTCGGGTACGGCAGAGATGAGTTCGTTGATGGCTATCTGTCCGGCGGAATAGTTGCTGCCGGTGGCACTGTTACCGGCACCGGCAATGGTTCCGCCTGTGGCTAAAATGTGGATGTTGGGTAACCGTTGGGCAACTGCGACAGTCCAACTGCTCCAGGAAAACAAGAAAAAGAGGATAATAAAATGCTTTGTTTTCATAATGAATTGTTTGTTAGTTTGTAATATGGATATTTTCAGAATATGAGCTGGACCAGAAGGAGTCCGGTGGCTACGGCTGTGATGGTAGCAATGAGTCCCGGCATCATGAAAGAGTGGTTGAGTACATATTTCCCGATTCTGGTGGTACCGGTACGGTCAAAGTTGATGGCCGCCACTACAGTCGGGTAGTTGGGAATGAAAAAGTAGCCGTTGACAGCAGGGAACATGGCAATCAGCAGGTAGGGAGAAATGCCCAGGGCAATTCCTAACGGCATGAATGCCCGGACGGTGGCGGCCTGGCTGTATAATAATATAGACATGATAAACAGGGCAATACCGAACAGCCATGGCATTCGGGTGACGAGTTCTTCGATGGAGCCTTTTAGTTCTGTCATATTTCCTTGCAGGAAAGTGTCGCCCATCCAGGCGATACCGAATATAGCCACAACGGCCTGCATGCCGGCGGAGAATACACTCCCCTGGGTTGCTTTCAATACGTTAGCTTTGGTCAGCAATAAGATAAAAGCGGCAGCCGAAAGCATCAGAATCTCTATAATAGCAGACATTTCTACGCGAACGATTTTCCCGTCTATCCAATGGGAGGGACGCAATGTATCGAAAGAACCGAAAATGACAATGAAAACAGTGGCTAAGATGAAAATGACAACGGAAATAAGTGCCCGTTTTTTATGTGTTATATTCTGAGATTCATAGTGTTCTTGGTTTAACAGTCCTTCTTTTAGCCGGCGCTGGTATTCCGGGTCATCCTTCAATTCTTTTCCGATCCGCAGTGAGTACAAGGCTCCCAGAATAACTCCCGCTAAAGTAGCTGGTATAGTCACCATCAGAATGTTCAGAAGTGAGATTTCAAAGCCGCCGAGTAATCCCAACAAAGCTACGGTAGCTGCAGAAATAGGGCTTGCAGTAATGGCTTGCTGGGAAGCAATGACTGATATGCCTAAAGGACGTTCCGGCCGGATTTTAGTTTCCCGGGCAACTTCTGCAATAACAGGAAGGACTGAATAGGCAACATGGCCGGTACCTGCTACAAAAGAGAAAAAATAGGTAACGAGCGGGCTCAGCAGGGTAATCTGTGCCGGCCGTTTTCTCAGCAGGTGTTCGGCTGCTTTTACCATCAAATCAAGTCCTCCGGCAGCCTGCATACAAGCAGCAGCAGTAATAACAGCAACTATCATCAGCATGACGTCTATCGGAGGGGCTGTCGGTTGCAGTCCGAATATAAAAGTCAATATTCCTAAGCCAATGCCTCCCATTACGCCCAGACCGATGCCTCCCAGGCGTGCTCCGACGATAATTGCCGTTAAAACGAATGCCAGTTGTAAAATCATGTAATAAATTTTAGCTTTTTATTGTACTGAAAAATGATGGAAAAGTTTCATTCCAGGGGAATATAGACCGTTTACTTGTAGGATTCAGAAAAAATGCAGATATTCGCATATTATTTATAAAACAGTTGAAAATGAAAATATTAAAAAAGATTAAATGGGGAATTGGAGCCAGTATATTGGTTGTAGTTATGGGGTCTTGTGTCAAAGACCCCGATTTTGGGATGACAAATGCAGTTTGGTATATGCTTCAGAAAAATGTGATTCAGGGTGCGGATACTACAGCTACTTTTGCCCCTTACATCCAGCTTGCTGCGAATGAACAATTGTCCCGGGTGGTGGTAAGTAGTAAATCTTTCCCTCAGGGAGTACCGGGTAAAATTGTAAATTATTATTTCTGGGAATCTAACGTACAGAATTACGAATTTACTGACAAACCAGAAGTTGAGAATTATACCATATCGGCAACAAATGGGAGTGGTGCGGTTGCTTCTCATTCTTTTTCGATGGGTATGAATTTGGATAAAGTGAAACCTTTAGGGTTTCTGAAAACAGAATTTGCATACGATGAAGCAAAAGGATTGACGGTAAAATGGAATGCCGTGCAAGGTGCCAATTATTACGAATTATGGACCTGGTCGATAAAAAAACCGGAGTATAAAGTCCGGGCTTTTACTTTAAACGAGGGTGTGAAGGAACTGAATTTCAGTAATTACGATGCTCAGAGTAAAGGTTTTGAAGCTGGTGGGGCCTATGGTTTTGAGTTAGTGGCCTATATGGTAGTGAACGGACAAATCCAGATCAAATTGGTGCCTGAAGCGGAAAATCGTTATTATGTAGAGAGCTGGAAAAGATTACATTAATTCCGGTATATTTCAATTATACGCCGGAGTAAAGACTGGTATAACAAAAGTCTTTGCTCCGGCGTTTTTATTCCGGATTCCCGTTTTTTCGGTTTATCCTATATTTCCGACAACTGATATTCTCCGGCTTTGTCAAGCACTGCTTGTTGCAGTTCTTTCAAGGCTATTTCCGTTTCAGTAAACTCAATAATAGCCTGCGGAGGGTCTAAAGTAACCGTTGCTTTTACTCCTTCTATGCCGTTTAGGGCATTTTCCACATGGGTCCGGCAGTGATTGCACATCATACCTTCTACTTTAAATGTTTTTTTCATACCTTCAAGATTTATGGATTTTATTTTGTTTATAGGGTCCGGATTGGAAAAATCAGTATTTTTCATCTGAGGACAAGAGGGTAGGGAACTTATCTTTTTCCGTTTCAGCCGCAGGCTGTTGCCTACGACACTTATACTGCTGAGTGCCATCGCAGCTCCTCCTATCATGGGATTAAGCAAAAAACCGTTTACCGGATAGAGAATGCCTGCAGCAACGGGTACTCCGATAAGATTGTAAATAAAAGCCCAGAACAGATTTTGATGGATGGTTTTTACGGTAGCCCGGGACAGGCGGATGGTTTCCGGGATTTTGGTTAGATCCGAAGACAATATCGTTACCATGGCTGTTTCCATAGCTATATCACTGCCTTTTCCCATTGCAATGCTTAAATCGGCTTGTGCCAATGCCGCACTATCATTGATTCCGTCTCCTACCATTGCCACTTTCCGTCCTTTTTCCTGCAATTGTTTGATGAAGGAAGCTTTTTCCTGGGGATAGATACCTGATTTATAATGTCTGATATTGACGTTGCGGGCAATTTCTTTCGCTGCAGCAGCGTTGTCGCCTGTCAACATATAGACCGTTAGCCCCATTTCCTGTAATCCATGAATGGCTTGCACGGAAGTAGCTTTGATTTTGTCGGTGACTCCTATGACTGCAAGCGCCTGGTTGGAATTGGCAAACCAGATGACGGTTTGAGCATTATTGATCCACTCTTCGGCTTTTTCTTTTAATTCTTTTGCCAGAGAAATGCCATGCCCTGAAAGTAATTCTTCCGTTCCGGCGTAATAGGTTTCAGCATCCGAGATGCCCTTTATGCCTTTTCCCGGAATGTTTTCAAATTCCGTTATAAGTTGCGGGGAAGTCCCTTTTTCGAATGTTTTTACTATTGCTTCGGCAAGCGGATGTTCCGAAAGGCGTTCCAGACTGTACAATATCCCCCGGACTTTTTCCGTTTTCTCTCGCCATTCCATATTTACGACTACCGGATGTCCTTCCGTAATGGTTCCCGTTTTATCCAATACGATGGAATCTATTTTCCGTGCCACTTCCAGACAGGCCGCATCTTTTATCAGGATGCCCTGTTCCGCTCCTTTGCCGATACCTACGATAAGTGCCGTTGGAGTAGCCAACCCCAGAGCACACGGACAGGCAATAATCAGGACGGTAACCATGGACAGCAAACCATAAGTAAATCCTTCTGCAGGAAAGAATATCCACCACAGGAGAAAAGATAAAACGGCAATTCCCATAATGACAGGTACGAAAATTCCGGCAATCCGGTCTGTCATTTTCTGGACAGGAGCCTTACTGCCCTGGGCTTCTTGCACCATCTGGATGATCTGCGATAACATTGTATCGGCACCAGTTTTTTCTGTTGTGAAGCGGAAAGCACCTTTCTGGTTGATTGTCCCGGCATATACTTTCTCTCCTGGGTGTTTGTATACGGGAACAGGTTCTCCGCTAAGCATACTTTCATCAACATACGATGAACCTTCCGTAACGGTTCCGTCCACTGCAATGCGTTCTCCGGGTTTGATGACGATCGTGTCTCCTGGCCGGGCTTCTTCTACGGGGATGGTTTGTTCACCTGACGGCCTAAGAACAGTAACTGTACGAGGTTGTAACCCCATCAGTTTTTTGATGGCTGTCGTAGTACTCTGTCTGGCCCGTTCTTCCAGCAACCGGCCTAAAAGGATAAAAGCAATAATTACAGAAGCTGCTTCGAAGTAGAGATGAGGAGTAATTCCCTTATCTAACCAGAAACCAGGGAAAAAAAGATTGAAAACACTGAATAAATAGGCTATTCCCGTACTGGTAGCGACCAGGGTGTCCATATTGGAAGTTCCGTATCTGAGTTGTTTCCAGGCATTGATAAAAAATCTGTTTCCGAAGTGGAAAATGACCACAGAAGAACATATCCACAAAGCGTATTTCAGGTAGGGAAGCTCTGCAAAGAACATGTTGATAACTATGATAGGGAAGCCTAAGAGTAAAGCTCCTCCGGTTTCCCGTTTCAGTTGGCGGTATTTTTTTGCATTTATTTGTTCGGCTTCTTTATTCGCATCCCGGTTTTCGTCAATTAACAGATCATAGCCTCCGTTTTGTATGGCTGTTTTCAGTGAAGAGGCAGAACAGATGTCGGTTTCATAAACGACCTGTACATTCGCAGCTGCATAATTTACATTTGCCTCCCGTACTCCCGGCTGCATTTTCAGGATTTTATCCACCCGAACAGCGCAAGCGGCACAACTCATGCCTACTACCGAAAATATCTTTTTTGTTTCCATATAAACTGAACCAATTGAATGACGAAGTCCGGACTATCTATGATGTGAATACGTTTTTTGGAACGGGATTATTCAGTATATCCGGAAAAAGAAAGGATAAAAAACTCAAAGTCCGAACATCCTGAAAAAGACATTCAGACTTTGAGGAAAAGATTTTAATGGGACAACCGGACGGTTTCCATGGCTATTACCAATTCTTCATCCGTAGTGATAGTCATGACCTTGATAGCGGCATCCGGAGTACTGAGGGTTACGTCAGCACCACGGGTGACGGCATTGATTTTCTTATCTAATTTTATGCCCAGAAATTCCATATTTTCACATACGGCTTCCCGGATGTAAAAATCATTTTCGCCGATACCGCCGGTAAAGATAACCAAATCAACACCGTTCAGGATAGCAGCATAGGCTCCGATGTATTGTTTTACGTGGTAAGCAAATACGTCAAGGGCCAACTGGGCTCTTTCGTTCCCGTTTTCCCATGCGGTAGTCAACTCCCGGAAATCCGAAGAAACTCCTGAAATCCCTTGTACACCGGATTTTTTATTTACCAATGTATTGATTTCATTCAAATCTAATTTTTCCTTCTGTGCAATGTAAATCAAAGCTCCCAGGTCAAGGTCACCGGCACGTGTTCCCATCACCAGACCGGCAACAGGAGTAAATCCCATGGAGGTATCTACAGATTTGCCTTTATCTATAGCCGTGATGGAAGCGCCGTTTCCCAAATGGCAGGTAATGATTTTCTTATCCCGGATATCCCAGCCTAACAGATTACATGCTTTTTCGGCAACAAATTTGTGTGAAGTGCCGTGAAATCCGTATTTCCTTACGCCATATTTTTCATAATATTCGTAGGGAATACCATAGATATAGGCTTTTTTTGGTAAAGTTTGGTGGAAAGAAGTATCAAATACAGCAACTTGCGGGACTGAGGGCAATAATTGTTCCATGGTCTCAATCCCTTTCAGATTGGCCGGATTATGCAGGGGTGCAATTTCTCCCAAAGCTTTGATTTTAGCTTTTGCTTCCTTATCTATTTTCACACTCTCCGGAAAATATTCTCCTCCATGAGCTACACGGTGGCCGACTGCATTGATTTCATTCAGAGAACTCAGTACACCCAGTTTAGGATCCACCAATGTTTTCAGGATTAAATCCATCCCAATGCTGTGGTCCGCTATCGGTTGTTCTATGGCTATTTTATCCCGTCCTTCTGCTTTATAAGTAAAATTCCCGCAGGGAAGTCCGATTTTTTCGACAATACCTTTTGCCAGGATAACCGGCTGGGCGTCCATGCTCAGTAATTGATACTTGATGGAAGAACTTCCGCAATTCAGCACTAAAACATTCATTTTTTTAGAATTAAAATCTTTACGGCCCGCAGGTCGTAAAGATAAGTTAGTATTGGAATTAATTCAATCCGGCAGCCTGATTTACGGTAATGGCTACGAGGTTGACAATATCACTGACAGAGCATCCTCTGGACAGGTCGTTGATGGGAGCGGCCATTCCCTGTAAAACAGGTCCGACAGCTTCAATGCCTGCAATGCGCTGTACCAGTTTGTAACTGATATTTCCAACTTCCAGACTGGGGAAAATCAGTACATTGGCTTTTCCAGCGACAGGACTGCCCGGTGCTTTGCTGGCACCGACAGAAGGAACCAGAGCTGCATCCGCCTGCATTTCTCCGTCAATCATCACATCGGGAGCCATTTGTTTTGCCAGTTCTGTGGCTTTCACTACTTTGTCTACCAATTCATTTTTAGCTGAACCTTTGGTTGAAAAACTTAACATAGCAACGCGGGGTTCAATTTTGGCAATGGCCCGGGCCGTAGCAGCCGTAGATACGGCAATTTGTGCCAATTCCTCTGCGGTTGGGTTAGGCAATACAGCACAGTCTGCACATACAATTAAACCGTTTTCACCGTATTCGGGTTTATTGGTCAGAAGCAGAAAAGCTCCGGACACCACAGATATTCCCGGTAAGGTCTTTACGATTTGTAATGCCGGACGCAAAACATCTCCGGTGGCATTTTTTGCCCCGGCAACTTCTCCGTCAGCATCACCGCTTTTAATCATCAGTGTAGCTAAATAAAGAGGATCTGTTACCAGTTTCAGCGCCTGTTCTTTCGTCATGCCTTTGCTTTTGCGCAGTTCAACCAGTAAATCTGCATATTGTTCCTTTTTGGCGTGGGAGGCAGGGTCTACAATGGTTGCTTTTTCAATATGCTTTAATCCGTATTTTTCTGCCAAAGCTTTGATTTCTGCCGGATTACCAATCAGTATGATTTGAGCAATTCCTTCACCGATAATTTGATCGGCCGCCTGAATTGTTCTCTCTTCTGTTCCTTCCGGAAGTACAATTGTTTTACACTGTTTTTTTGCGTTTTCCTTGATTTGCTGTAAGAGTTCCATATATTTTATATTAAAATAGGATTGTTTCTGTTCTGTTTTGCAAAAGTAAAAATAAAATACCTAAAAAAGAAAAGAGCCGACTTTAAAAGCCAACTCTTTCCGTGTAAAATAGAATGTTTTTATTCACCGTCTTTGTATATGGTGATACAAGTATTGGCGTTACCTATATCCATTCCCACTGCCAACTGCGGATTTCTGAATATTTTTATTTCTTCAGCTTCAATGTTGCTGGGGATGTTATTGCGTGCTGCGCCGGCTTTAATCTTGGAATTCAAGCAATATCCCTGAGATGCGCATTTTTCCGGTTCCGGATAAACAATTACTTCCACTACGTCGCCAAACTCTTCTTTGAAGCAATCTACCAATTCCGTATAAAGTGCTCCACCTCCGACAAGGTACATTTTGGTACATTTGTTGAAATCATCGTCAATAAATGCCCGTCTCAAGTTAGGAGCAATAATTTCCTGATAATACATTCTCAGTACTTTTTCCCGGATGTCCAGGATATTTTGTTTTACCCGGTTGACCGTGATACTGCCTTGTTGGAAAGCCACATCGATCTGATGTTCTGTTTTCAGGTTCAGGTAAAAGTTCTTAGCCAGTTCATTGGCCAGCAGATTGACTGCGTGGCGGATACCGTGGGTACTTACAGCAGAACGGTTTATGATTCCGGCACGGGTAGACACAACAGCTTCACACGTTCCATATCCCAAACTGACGGTGAAAAAGTTCTCTTTTTCCTGCAGTTGTCCTTCACGGATAGCTATGGTACAGCCTAAAATTTCAGGGATAACCTCTACTTTGCCTACATTCACTTCCCGTTTGGTATTGGTCGGACCACCGAAAGTAGATGCATCGTAATTGATGATATGACGTCCCTGTAAAGTCTCCAGGGCTTTATCCCGGTAAAGCATATAGGTGGCAAACGGGAAGCCGGTTGTCAGGTAAATTTCTTCTTCTCCTTTGGGCTGAGTCAGTAATAATCCCGCTTTGCTTAATAATTTATATTCTTCATCGGTCGGAGCTGCATTAATATTTTTATGTGGGGAGTAACCTTCCACTAAAGCCAGGTTTCCGACAATGTAATCGGTATCATCAATATTGATTTTTATACCGTCCAGAATATTTTCCGCCACATTAGAGAGCTCTTGGTTAGTAGCCTCATATACACTGGGAAAATTGTAAGATTTCAGCATATCCTTTTATTGTTTAAGTTTATATTCGTACTTTCCATATAGACCGTACAAATCTATATAAAATATTTTAAACCTCAGTTTTTTAAATTTAATTTTCCTAAAAAAATATTTCTTTTCGCAGGGAATTTACGAATGACTATTATATAGAGGTCATTCTGATAGCGAAAATACGGTGATTTTAGAGTGTATCGCCTCAATTTTCCAGTTTAAAACGGATGCGCAAACGTTGGTTATCGTAGTCTGTACTAATGATTTTAAAGCGGCCTATTTCTGAGGTATTGCTGACGTGTTGTCCTATGCAGGCGCAAGTGTCATAGTCTCCGATCCGGACGATACGTAAAGTTTCGCTTGCACCTTCCGGCAATTTGCTCAAATCGATACCACGGGGCAGTTCGTGGCGGGAGACCAATTCTGCAGTAACAGGCAAATGACAGGATATGACCTCGTTCACTTTGTTTTCTATTTCCAGGATTTGTTCCTCTGTGGGAGAAGCGGTTAAAATATAATCACATTTGCTTTTTTTCCTTTCTATATGGGCATTGCGTGAACGTTCACAGCCAAATAACCGCACCATGGTCTGGTTCAGGATGTGTTCTGCCGTGTGCATGGGCGGATATTCCGTTTTGTTGTGTTCGTTTAAAATGACTTGTTCTTCCATAACGTATAGTAAATATGCGGGGGTGAAAATAGCAAAATATTCAGTAAGAAGAAAGAAGGGGGGAAAGGAATGATGAAAAAGAAAAAAAAATTATGGTATGAGCCTGCAGGATGAAATTAGTTTAGTTATCTTTGTTCCATAGTTAGAGGTGGGAAACATTTGTTAACCATTTCAAGTCTAATGAATTTAGTTTAAGTAAAACTGTAATTATGAAGTTATTAGAAGGAAAAACCGCCCTGATTACGGGTGCTTCCAGAGGTATTGGAAAAGCTGTAGCTCTGGCATTTGCAAAACAAGGAGCAAATATTGCTTTTACTGATTTGAGATATGATGAAAATGCCCAGGCTACGGAACGGGAAATAGAGGCTTGCGGAGTAAAAGCCAAGATGTATGCCTCCAATGCCGCTGATTTTGCGCAGACTGCTGCTACTGTAGAAGAAATAGCCAAGGAATTTGGCAGAATTGACATTTTGGTAAACAATGCCGGTATTACCAAAGATACTTTATTGATGAGAATGAGTGAAGAGCAATGGGATGCAGTAATTAACGTAAACCTGAAATCCGTATTCAATTTTTCCAAAACCGTATCGGCTGTGATGCTGAAACAGAAAAGCGGTTCCATTATCAGCATGAGTTCTGTTGTCGGAGTGAGCGGAAATGCAGGACAGGCGAATTATTCTGCTTCTAAAGCCGGTATCATCGGTTTTACCAAGAGTATTGCCAAAGAGCTGGGGTCCAGAAATATCCGTGCAAATGCGGTAGCTCCCGGATTTATTATTACCGATATGACTGCTCAGCTCCCCGAGGATGTCCGTCAGGAATGGGCGGCTAAGATTCCTTTGAAAAGAGGAGGTACGCCGGAAGACATTGCAGATGTATGTGTATTCCTGGCTTCGGATATGTCCAGATATGTGACCGGTCAGGTAATTCATGTCTGCGGCGGTATGAATATGTAATTAATTGTGGTTTTCTGATTTGTGATTTATGGTGCTTTAACCGTAGATCATAAATCAGAAATAAAAAATCAGATCAGGGTGGTATTTGAACATTCTCTATGGTGGTTATTACCTGCTATCCTCATTTCGTCAGCAGCGGCTTTTTTCAAATATAAAAAACTTACCGGACTACCGGATATTCCCCAAGGAGTAGCTGTTTTACTTTCTGCCTTACGGTTTCTTATTCTTTTATTTTTATCCGGCCTGATTTTAAATCCGGCGTTGTCTTTGTTGAAGCGGACGAAAGAGAAGCCTGTATTGGTGCTGGCACAGGATAATTCCGAATCTTTGCTTAAAAATAGGGATTCTTTGTATTATAACGGGGAGTACAGGGAATCTTTAGAAAAGACTGCGGCAAAATTGGGAGAGCAGTTTGAGGTGGTCCGACTTACCTTTGGAAACCGGGTGCAGCGGAATGGAAAGATTGATTTTTCCGAAAAGCGGACGGATATTGCTGCTGTGACCGATTACGTAAGACAAAATTTTATAAGCAGGCCTCCCCAGGCTATGGTTCTCCTCACTGATGGTATCTACAATGCAGGCATAAATCCGCGTTACCGGCTCCCTTCTTTTCCGGTATATACCGTTGCCTTGGGAGATACCATTTGTTATCCGGATGTTTTTATCCGGACACTGGAAACCGATAAATTCAATTTTGTGGGAACTGTTTTTCCGGTAAAAGCGGAGATTGGGGCGTTAAAACAAAAAGGAAAGCAGCTCAAATGTATCTTAAAAGAAAATGGGAAAGTGATAGCTGAAAAGAAGTTGTCCATTACCCAGGATAATTTTTTGGAAGAAGTCGTTTTTGAGGTGGAAGCAAAGCAGAAGGGAATAGCTCACTATACTGTTAGGGTTGAGACGGATTCTGAAGAACGTACCCTGGAAAATAACAGTTCGGAGACCTGGGTAAACCTGATAGACCATTCTGCCCGTGTTGCTATTTTTACACACTCACCGCATCCGGATATTGCGGCGGTGGTGAATGCTGTAAACGTATCGGGAATTTACCATTGTACCGTACACCAGTGGGAAGAGCGACCAGACACTTTAAAAGCCAATCTGATTATTTTGCATAACCCCGAACCTGGCCGACCGGTTTATGAAAAACTGATAAAGGAAGCGGAGCGCCGCAGACTTTCTCTGTGGTATATCCTGACCACACGGGAAAGTATCGGGAACATGGCCCGTTACAGTAAAGATTATTCGGTAGACTTCCATACGGATATGAACGAATATGCGCAGGTGGCTTTCCATTCTGAATTTCCTTTTTTTGAATTTACGGAAGAGGAAATAGCCGGTTTTGCGGACTATCCTCCTTTGATGGTACCTTTCGGGGAAATACATACAGGCAGTGGACGAACATTGTTCAGACAAAAGATTAAGAATACACCGACTTCGAATGGGGTGATCGGTTTTTATAACCGCAATGACAGCCGTATTTGTTATTTCTGGGGAGAAGGATTGTGGAAATGGCGGTTGTACTCTTACCGGGAAAACGGAAATCATGAGTTATTTAATACCTTGATAAATAAAATCGTAGGGTATCTGGCTGTGCAAAAGGGCAATGAACGTTTTATACACGATTTCAAACCCGTATACGAGGAACGGGAAGAGGTAATTGTTTATTCAGAATTGTACAATGATAGTTACGAGTTAGTCAATACTCCTGAGGTAAAGCTAAACTTGAAGTATGAAGACAAGGAGTTTACTTATTCATTCAGCCGCTATGGCGATAAATATAAAATAAATCTGGGCAATCTTCTTTCCGGAGAATACCACTACCATCTGCAAACCCATTTAAAAGGAAAGTCTTTTGAAAGTAAAGGGACTTTCTATGTCCGGAGTAATAATCCGGAAGGGAATGATGTGGTAGCCAATCCGCAACTATTAAAGGATTTGGCTGATGCTACGGGAGGGCAGACGTATGAAAAGACCGCCTGGAATGAGTTGGTAAACGACTTAAAACAGAACGAAACCCTGAAGCCTGTTTTCAGGAATGAGATAAAATATATTGAATTGGATAAATTGGAAATTTTAGGTTTTATTTTACTTCTGCTGATATGTACCGAATGGTTCCTGTTAAAATATTTCGCAGGTTAGTCTGGGGGAGCATGGTTCTTGCCGGAATATCCTGCAGGGGATACCGGCAATTGTCCGTGGAAGTCCTTCAACCTTCACTTATACCTGTTTCAACGGAAAAGCGTATTGCTTTGCTGGATAGGAATATCTGGCGAAAAGACAGTGTGGTGGTAATGGCAGGAGATATTTTCGGAGAATTGCAGCAAGATGTTTCCCGGGAGTTTTACCGGGGTATGTCGTACATAGCTGCCGGGAATGGTTTTTCCGATACCATCATTCGTTTGCCTCTGTCTTGTCCGGTCATCCTGGAGAAAGGGGAACAGCCGGTTGCTTTGTCCGCCGATACGGTATGGGACCTTTGCCGGAAATTTAAAGCCGACTATATTGTTTCCATAGAATCCTCTGCTTTTGTGGAACCATCCAACCGTTCGTTGAATTGGGAAAGGACAGTATATTTGTATTCTCCTTTTTCAGGCCAATTTTTGGATTCTGTTGTCTTGACCGGAAAATTCCGGGTCATGGAAAATGCCTATACGTTGTATGAGGATATTGTTATTGACAGTTGGGACCAGGGAGAGAATTATGCGAAACGGATTATGCCTTACTGGGCCGAGATGGTGCGAAGGGTGTATGTGAGGGGGAAAGTGCTTCGTCTGGGGTATTCCTATCTGAAAGCAGAAAAGGAAGAGCAGGCGTTGCAGGTGTGGGAAGGTGCTTTAAAACTTTCCGGCAGAATGGCTGTCCGGGCGGCAGTAAATATGGCCTGGGTGTATGAAAGGGCAGGACATTTTTCCCGGGCTATAAAAATATTGGAACAAATCAGCCAATCTGCCCAATCCGGAGGGATAAAATGTGAAGAATTGCAATATGTCAGGGAATATTTAAAAATACTTACCCGACGAATAGAGGATGGCGATTTGCTGGAGTTGCAGGCAATTCCGGCAAAATAAAAGCAGTAAGAGGAGGAGACTATTATGTTGGATATCTATAAAGCTTCGGCAGGTTCCGGAAAAACGTTTGCCCTGACTCTGGAATATTTTAAGATTATTTTTGATACTCCGCCAGAATATAAAAATATTCTGGCTGTCACTTTTACTAACAAAGCGACAGAGGAGATGAAGTCCAGAATAATCAATGAATTGCATTATTTGGCAGAGGGAAAACCGAGCAGTTACAGCACATTTTTGAAAGCAGAATGCGAGCTGACGGATGAACAGTTAAAGCATAAGGCAGCTTTGTTGCGGACCTTGCTTTTACATGATTACGGCCGGATAGCCGTTACTACCATTGACCGTTTCTTCCAACGCATTATTAAAACATTTACCCGTGAATTGGGTATTTTTCCCGGCTATAATGTGGAATTAGACAGTGATTATGTATTAACTAAAGCTGTCGATAAAGTAATGCAGGACATTAAAAATCAACCGGATCTCCGAAGCTGGGTGAGCGAATTGATGAGCAACAGTGTAGAGGAAGGTAAATCCTGGAGTGTGAAAGCTAAAATGGCGGAGTTGGGAGAAGAATTGTTCCGGGAAAATTATATGCTTTTCGATAAGGCCGTCCTGGAGAAATTTAATGATAAAAAGTTTTTAGGGAAATACAGGGATTTTCTGGCTTCTGTTGTTCAGGAATACGAAAACCGTCAAACGGAGATTGCCGGAAAAGCTTTAGCTTTGATACAGGAAAGCCAACTGAAGATTGAAGATTTTAAAGGGGGAAAAAACAGTTGTGTGTCTTATTTTAATAAGTTGGCGAACGGAAATTTTGACCCGCCTACCAAAACAGTCCTGAAAGGGTTAAACGGCATAGAAAACTGGGTCATGGAAAATTCCTCCCGTAAGCCGGACATCGAGAAGATTTTCCCGCATTTGTTTCCTTTGTTGCAAGAAGCCGTCCGTTATTATGAAACGGATTACCGGCGCTATGTTTCTGCCATACAGCTACGTGGAAACCTGTATCAGTTGGGGATTCTGAACGACCTTTACCGGGAAGTCAGAAACTATTGCAATGAGAAGGGAGTGCTTTTGCTGAGTGATACCACTCATTTACTGAATTTATTGATTGCGGATAACGATACTTCTTTTCTTTTTGAGAAATGCGGTAGTTATTTTAAACATCTGATGATAGATGAGTTTCAGGACACTTCGTCTATGCAATGGAAGAACTTTTATCCTTTGATGGTCAACAGCCTGGCGGAGGGATGCCGTGCCATGATCGTAGGGGATGTGAAACAAAGTATTTACCGGTGGAGAAATGGCGATTGGAGATTGCTGGCTTACGGGGTAGAACAACAATTTCAGAAATGGGGAGTAGAAAACCGGATATTGTGTGAAAACTGGCGCAGTGGAGGGGAAGTAGTGGAATTCAACAATACTTTTTTTGAAATTGCTGCCTCCGTTCTGACCGCCTTATATAAAAATGAAGTTGACGCTACCGATAAACGTTTGGGAGTTATTGAAAAAGCCTATGAAGGATTAAAGCAAATCCCCCGTAAAGAAAAAAACGGTTATGTTCATATTTCTTTCGGTCCTGACAAAAAGGCAGAAGAGGGGAATAAAACGATTATGGATAAGGTAGTCGCTACAGTCCGCGACATTGTACAAAGAAAAGGACAACTTAAAGATATTGTCGTTTTGGTACGTAACGGAAAAGAAGGAGCTTGTATTGCAGCCCATCTGATGGAGTATAATAAAGTGGCTGAAGTACCTGTTCGTTTTATTTCGAACGATTCTTTGTATATTTCTTCTTCGCCGTATGTTCAGTTCATTGTAGCTGTATTGAAATACCTGACCTCACCTTACGATATGGTGAACAAGGCGATGATTTTGTATTTTTATTCTGCTTTTGTGCAGGAAATCCACCGGGATAGTTTGCATGAAATTTTCAAAAAAGCCGGTGAAGAAGACCTGTTCGGGACATTGGATGCTGAATTTGGCGCTCATGCCAAACAGATGATGTTGTATTCTTTGTATGAAACAATAGAGACAATCATTGATAAATTCTCTTTGAAAAAGAAGCAGGAGGAGATTCCTTATTTAATTGCATTTCAGGATGTGATTTATGAATACGAACAAAATAATTCCAACAGCATTACCTTATTTCTGGAGTGGTGGGAAAAAGAACAGGGGAAACGGGTACTTTCAACCTCGGAAGAAGTTGATGCTATCCGGATTCTGACTATTCATAAATCCAAAGGCTTGGAATTTAAGTATGTCATCCTTCCTTTTTGTGAATGGGAACTGGACAGCGTCTGGCCGTTGAGAAGAATCTGGTGCAGTAACCATGAGGCCGGATTCAATGAATTGGAGTATGCTCCTTTAAATTACTCTTCAAAATTGTTGCATACCGTTTTTAAAGAGGATTATCTGGATGAACATTTAAAAGCATATATTGACAACCTGAACCTGTTGTATGTCGCTTTCACCCGCGCCAAAACGGAGTTATACGTATTCCCATATACTCCTTCGTTAAACAAGGACGGAAGTGTATCGTCAGGCGATATCGGTGCGTTTATTTATGGTGTAGTCAAACAGATGCCTGTTCAGGATAGTCGTGCGGAACAATCGGAAACCGATTTTTGTTGGGGAGAAAAACAAATACTGGCTACCGGGACAAAAAAAATTTCACAGCCTTTGACTTTACCTCATTATCCGGTATGGCACCCGGGAGACCGTATCAGCATAAAATACCGTTTCAAAGATTATCTGGATTCTGAGGAATCCAAACAACATGCGATTAGTGAAGGAAAGCTTTTACATGAGATTTTTAAATCGGTTATTTCAGCCGGAGATGTGGAAAAAGCAGTTCGTTCAGCCTGCCTGTCGGGGTTGATCCAACACCATGAGTTTGCCCGATATTGTACGACGGTTACCGGTTTTTTATCTACACCCCAGGCTTCTGAATGGTTTGACCCCTCCTGGCAGGTGATTGCTGAAAAAGATATCCTCTTTCCTGACGGCAGAAAAGTACGCCCCGACCGGGTAATTTTTTCAAACGGTCAATTGCGGATTATTGATTACAAGTTCGGCCAGGGAGAAGAAAGCCGGTATGTGAAACAAGTGCGTTTTTATTGCCAGACAATGCGGGAAATGGGGTATACCGATGTGAAAGGGTATATATGGTATGTCAAGTTGGGAAAGATCGTAGAAGTGTGATTATATGAGCAGTTTCAAACCGGAAAAATCCGGTCTGAAACCGCTCTTTCTGTTTATTGATATATCTTTGCCTGAATTTCACCACGCAGGACAAGCAGTCCGTTTAAGGCAAGCGCCCTCAGTTCATCTTCTCCGGCATAGATTTTGACCGGAGCTATGAACTCTACCATTTGTCGGATATAATCGGTGACCGGTTGTGCATAGGCAATGCCTCCTGTCAACAGGATTGCATCCACTTTTCCTTGCAATACTGCAGCCATAGCACCGATCTCTTTACCTACCTGATAAGCCATTGCGTTCTGAATCAATGCATAGTTAGAATCGGTTAAAGCTTTTTCTTTTACTGTAATCATGTTATTGGTACCCAGATAGGCTACCATGCCGCCTTCTCCTTTAATCATTTTTTTCACTTCGTCCTGGGATTTTCCACTGTAACAAAGTTTTATCAAAGCACCGGTAGGAAGACTGCCGGAGCGCTCCGGTGAAAACGGACCTTCTCCGTCCAGGGCGTTGTTGACATCTATTACCCGGCCCATGCAATGGGCTCCCACAGAAATCCCTCCCCCCATGTGTGCCACAATTAACCGGAGTTCTTCATATTTTTTCTTATTTTCCCTGGCATAAGTACGGGCTATTGCTTTCTGGTTCAAGGCATGAAAGATAGACGCCCGCTTAATGGCGGGATGTCCCGAAACCCGGGCAAGAGGAGCTAATTCGTCTACTACCACAGGATCTGCAATATAGGCTTTGATGGTGTTGTGAAGGTCTTCTGCAATACTTCTGGCAATCAACCCTCCCAAATTGGATGCATGTTCGCCCATTACCGGAAATTCCAAATCATGGGCGAGGGTGTCTGTTACTTCATAGATACCGGATTCAATAGGCTTTACCAGCCCACCTCTGCCTACTATGGCATGTAAAGTGTGAATATCTATACCTGCCTCTTCCAGTTCAGTCAGGATAATGTTTTTCCGGAATTGAAACTGTGAGGCTATTGTCGGAAAAGAACTTAATTCCTCTGCCGTATGCCGGAGTGTTTTGGAAAAAATTTCTTTTTCATCTTCAAAGACTGCAATCTTCGTAGAGGTTGACCCTGGGTTGATGGTGAGAATTAAAAATGACATATTTTCTTTGATTAATGAATTGTCTTACAAAAGTTGTAAATTGTAATCAAAAGTCAAAGAAAAATTTAAAATTTAAATCAAATTTCTTTAATTAACGGGTAACTAATAGTTTTTCATGGCAAGTAGATTGCATTTCAAATAAATCCCGCTGCGGCCATTGTCCGACCGTACTCATTGCTTTATCCACAGCCCGTGCTATGTAATTGGGAAAATGTGAACCTTTCCAGCTGCTGGTATTGGTTAAAAACACCCAGGAATATCCGTCTGATTGTTTTTTCATGAGAGCACTGGTACCGGCTAAAGTACCTGTCCGTACCCATTCGCCAGTGTTATTGGTTTCTATCCAGCCAATAGGAAGAGAGTGGGGAATACTTTGGGTCATGTACTGGATGGAGGCAGGAGTAAGTATGTCCTGAATGACCGGATTTCCATCTATAACGGCCAGGAAACGCAATAATTCAGAGGGAGATGCCACCCAGCCCCCGGCACCGTAAAGCTCTTCAATGTTGTTGCCACCATTGCTTCGGGGTACCAATTGTCCGCTTCCGTCACAAGCCGGAATTTCCTCTGCATTGGAAACTTCGTAGTACCTCACTTCATTCGGAAGTTTATCTTCATATAGATTTTTTCCCAAATGCATATCAAAACATCCTGCCGGCACCAGGATATGTTTCCGGATATAGCTTTCATAACTTTCGCCTGATGCTTTTTCTATAATCCGGGACAAGATTCCGTATCCGATATTGGAGTAAGAGGTGGATTCTCCCGGTGTAAATCTTAACCGCCGGGAAAGGACGAAACGAATTATCGTAGTCAGGTCGGCCGGAGGAGTCACATTCATTTTTCTGGCAATGTCCAGAGGACAAAACATGGGATCTCCATAGGTGTTGCTGTAACCTCCCTGATGGCGCAATAAATGCTCCACCGTTATTTTTTTCGTCCGTGAATCTTTGATTTCAGAAAAAATGGAATCGTTTAAAATCCCGGACGGTCCGAAAACAATATCATTGAGATGTAACTTTCCCTCTTCCTGCAGTTTCATGATGCCCACAGCCGTTATCAATTTTGAAACAGAGGCTATCCGGAAGACATGCATGACATCCATGGGTATATTTTGCTCCACATCTGCATACCCGTACCCTTTACAATAAATCAGGCGGTCGTCTTTCATCAGCGCAAAAGAAGCCCCTTTCAATTCCCATTTATCCATGAATTTCTGAATCAAAAGGTCAAATTTGCGGGTGATTTCCAGCTCGGAATCTTTATTGTTAATCACCTGATTCGTAGGTAATAAAATATCAGATGGTGAAGGTAAAAGTGAAGTATCTGACAAAGAATCTGGTTCTAATGCCAAGTCATTGTCTGCCGTATTTAATTCCCAAGGCTTAATAAAAATAGCTAAACCTGTTACAAGAATCAAAATGAGGTATTTCATGATTTTATATAGTCGCTTTTCAAAAATTAATTTTGCAAAACCGTCTTATCGGTCTTGTAGTGAGAGGTTTATTTTGCAATATTATAAAAAAAAAGATTTAAAAAAAAGCACAACTTTTCAAATCTTCTTAAAAATTCATAAAACGTTTCTAAGCATTCAATAAGGCAAAATAGTATTTCATCAGTTGACGTAAAAAAGGATGACTAACGTTGAAAGGTATATCATTTATCCGGTTAATGGGTAAAATAAGAGGAGAGGTACCGGTGAGGAAGGCCGATTCATACTGTTGAATATGTCCGCCGGCTATCCGTTTCTCTTCAACGTGAAGTCCGTATTTTTTACAGATGTCAAAAACCCGTTTCCGGCTGGTTCCGGGTAGTACATAGGCTTGAGGGGAAGTATACAAGGTTGTCCCTTTGATAAAAAAGACATTGGAGCGGGAACCTTCGGTGATATAACCTTCGCGGTCTGTCAATAATATTTCATATACATGGTTTTCTGCCATCAACCGGTTGGTCAGGGTACGTAAATCAGGATTCAGGTATTTTACTTCCGGATTCTCCCGGACAGCCTGGCAGGTAAGGGTTGGAACGCCCTCTGCATAATCCCTGGCGGTAGGATAGGAATGGGGAATCTGAAAAATATATTCATCTGTTTTGCCTGTTGTAAAATGGAGGACATATTTTAAATTCCCTTCCGACATGTTTTCCAGACTAATTAACTGGTCTAATTTAGCAGGAATATTTAAGTTTTCTGCGTCTATCCCAATATTTGATTTTTTTAATGAATTAGATAGTCTTAAGATGTTATCTTTTAAGAAGATGGGTCTTTTGTTGAAAACCCGTATTACTTCGTAGATACTCAATCCTGTTTCCAAAACTTTTTCTGAAAAACCAGAGGAGTCTTTTATTTCATTGTTTAGTAATATCATGATGTTATAAGTTTGTACAAAGATAGAATCTCGATTTCGGATTTTCAATAATTTGCTTTAATTTTGGCAACAGCTATGGAAAATAAAGAGCAAATCAGACGGATAGAATTTTTTTTGGAAGAAATTATTTTCGGAGAGTTGGGGAAATTGCAAAAAGCCGGGCTTTCTTATATGCAATTTGTCTTGATGGGACAGGCCATTGAAGTTTTAGGAAGTTTTCTGGATCACAAACCCATGAAAGCAAAGGGACAGTCTTCCATCCGTTTTGCTAATGGAATCAACCGTTTGTTCGGAGGGAGGTACCGTTTATTAAATGATAATTTTCTATTGTATGATAAACTTCGCAACCAAATGACTCATACTTTTATTCCTTCCCGGGACATATTGTTGTTACCGACAGCAGATGCTTCCGGAGTGTACAGGCATCTGGACTATATGGAAGGAAGGCTGGTATTGGTAGCCGATGTTTTTTATGAAGATATTTGTCTGGCTTGTAAACATTTAATTACTTTGCTGAGAGAAGGTAAGGTAAAACCTAAGAATATTGTTTTTGAATATCATGAGAGATAAAAAGATAGCTTTGATTGGGGCGGGGAATGTGGCTCACCATCTGGCTCCTGCATTACTTAAAGCAGGGGTGAATCTTTGCCAGGTTTACAGCCGGACAATCGAATCGGCCAGGGAGTTGGGCATAAAAACAGGGATAACCTATACGTCGGACGTACTGGCTATTTATCCGGATTGTGATATTTATATTTTTTGTGTCAGTGATGATGCCTTACTCTCTTTGTTTAAGAGTATAAGGATAAATAGGAATGCATTAATTCTTCATACTTCCGGAAGTTTGCCTCTGCAGATTTTCAAAAATCTGGCCGAGCGGTATGGGGTATTATATCCCTTGCAGACTTTCTCCCGGAAACGTGCCTTGAATTTTAATGAAATTCCGTTGTGTATAGAAGGTTCTGATGAGAAAGTTTTACGGGAAATCCGGGTTTTAGCCGGGCTTTTATCGGAACGGGTGGAAGAGATTTCATCCGAGAAACGGAAAACATTGCATTTAGCGGCTGTTTTTGCTAATAATTTTGTGAATCATTTTTATGGCATTGCCGGCAAGATGTTGGAAAAAGAAGAGTTGGATTTCAGTCTGTTGCGTCCTTTGATTTTTGAAACGGCCCATAAAGTGATGCTGCTTTCTCCGGAACAAGCCCAGACCGGTCCGGCCCGGCGGGGAGATGAAGGTATTTTGAACATGCATAAATCATTATTGAAAGATGAGCCAAAATTATTGAAATTATATACTTTAATATCGGATTCCATACGGGAAACCATCCAGAAAACTGCGGAAGCCAAGGTGGAACCGGAAAACAAACCGATGATGTTAACCCTTTGGTAAAATAATAATGATATGGGCTTTTTTAAAGACGATTTGAAAAAAGTGAGGGCTTTTATTTTTGATGTAGACGGCGTTTTATCTCATCAGAGTCAGAATCTCACAGCAGACGGAGAATTAATCAGGACCTCCTGTACAAAAGACGGATATGCCATTATGTATAGTGTCCGCAAAGGTTATATTGTTGCCGTTATTTCTGGCGGAGGAGCACCGGGAATCCGGGAACGCCTCGAAAAACTGGGAGTGAATTCCCGGGATATTTACCTGAAGGTTGCTAATAAAATGGAAGCTTTGGATGAGATACAACAGCGTTACGGCCTGTGTCAGGAAGAAATCATGTATATGGGAGACGATATACCGGATTATAACGTGATGACCCGGGTGGGTTTACCGGTTTGTCCTTTGGATGCATGTGAAGAGATCAAATCAGTTGCCCGGTATATCTCAGACATAAAAGGTGGAGACGGATGTGTGCGGGATGTGATTGGTCAGGTGCTGAAAGCTCGGGGAGATTGGATGGATACGACCTGTTATGTGAAAAGTATGTAATTTCAGAAAAATCGTTTTGTATGTGGGAAGTCTTGCGTTTAATCCGAATACGTACCATTGCTTTTGCTGCATTGACCATGTATACGATGAGATACATGGTGATTCTGCCTATGCTTGAATTAAACGGTTTCACTTTGCAGATGGCTGACTGGGCTTTTACCTTGCTGGTTGTTGCGGTTTGCTGTTTGGTTTCGGGGGCTTATGTGATCAATGATTATTTCGATACGAAATGTGACCGGATTTCCGGTTTCCGCACTGTGGTCGTAGGCAAAAGCATCAGCCGCCGTATGGCCATTACTCTGCATTCTCTCCTGAATGTCATTGCCGTAAGCATTGCTTTTTATCTGGGATTTGCTGTCGGAGTATGGAAAATAGGAATATTGTTTTTATTGGTTTCCGGTATTCTTTGGTTTTATTCTTCTACTTACAAAAAACATTTTATCGTGGGGAATGTGGTGGTTGGCTTATTGGCCGCTTTTATACCGGTAAGTGCCATCATTTACGAGATACCTTTACTTCATATGGTTTATGCTTCCATATTGATAGAAACAGATACCAATTTCCTGTATATGTTTAATTGGATATTTGCTTTTTCGTGGTTTATTTTCCTGAACACCCTGATGTATGAGATCAATAAGGATATTTTTTCAATAGAAGGAGATCTGGAAAACGGCAACCAGACGATTCCCGTAAGACTGGGTATTCCTGCTGCACGCCGGATTATTGTTGCATTGGCTGTTGTAGCAATGATTTCGGCCGGGGTATTTTATTACTGGGAGTTTACAGCTTCCCTGGCTATATTGGTTTATATTGTTGTGGCCATTTTGCTTCCCTACGCTTTCTATATTGCAGCCGTGAAGGGTCGTGTTGACCACCGTTGCCTGCAACTGCGGTTAATCCGTGTGATTATGATATTGTGCTTGGGTGTCAGCTTTTTTTTCAAACATTTTTTTCAACTTATTTTTGCAGACTAATGAAAGAATACAAGCTAATTTTGGCTTCTGCTTCCCCGCGACGGCATCAGCTTTTATGCGAGGCCGGTTTTAAGTTTGAAGTAAAGTTAAAGCACATTGAAGAAATCTGGCCTCAGGAGATACCGGCGGAGCAAGTCCCTGAATACCTGGCGGGCCTCAAAGCGGCAGCCTTCACAGGAGAACTGAATCCGGGTGAGTTACTGATTACGGCAGATACGGTAGTGTGCCTGGATAATGTGATATTAGGGAAACCCCGGGGGCGGGAGGAAGCAATCGATATGCTAAACCGGTTATCGGGACGCAAACATACAGTGGTGACAGGGGTATGCCTGACTACGGTCGAACGACAGCAAAGTTTCTCAGCCTATACCGATGTGTATTTTAAAGAGCTTTCCGAAGAAGAGATAACCTGCTATGTAGATAATTGTAAACCTTTCGACAAAGCAGGTGCTTATGGTATCCAGGAATGGATAGGGTATATCGGTATTCGCCGGATTGAAGGCTCTTTCTATAATGTAATGGGATTGCCTGTACAACAGTTATATGAAGTTTTGAAAAATTTTGAATGAGTAAAAATACATAGAGAAAAGTTCCTGAAATGATTACGCTAAATTTACACTAAGATGAAACAAAGAACACTACTTTTAATCCTGGTATTTTTGCTGGGAGGAATGATATGTCGGGCAGATGAAGGAATGTGGATTCCCATGCTGCTGAAAAAATATAACATCGAAGAAATGCAAAGGCAAGGGTTTAAGTTAACGGCAGAAGATATATATGCGGTTAATCAGGCTTCTTTGAAAGATGCTGTCGTCGGACTGGGATATGAGGAGATGCCTTTCTTTCATTTTTGCACCGGAGAACTGGTCAGTAAAGAAGGGCTGGTCATCACGAACCACCATTGTGCTTTTGATATGATTCAGTCGCACAGTAGCCTGGAACACAATTACCTCCGGGACGGATTCTGGGCCAAAAACCGGGAAGAAGAATTGATTAATCCGGGTATTACAGCCTCTATATTGGTAAGAATGGAAGATGTAACTGATAAAATCAATGCCGGTTTAAAAGAGGGGATAAGTTTATCAGAACAAAAACAAAAAATAGCAGAGATATGCCAGCAATTGGAAACAGAAGCTACGGAAGGTACAGAACTGAAAGCGAACATAAAACCTTATTTTAACGGGAATCAATATCTGATGTCAGTATTCCGGATTTTCAAGGATGTTCGTCTGGTGGGAGCTCCGCCCTCCGCCATCGGAAAATTTGGCGGAGATACCGACAACTGGATGTGGCCCCGCCATACGGGAGATTTTTCTGTTCTGCGTATTTATGCAGGTTCCCGGAATGAACCTGCTTCCTATGCCCCGGAAAATAAGCCTTACCAACCGGAATCTTTTTTTAAGATTTCGATGAAAGGTTTGAATGAGGGAGATTTTACCATGGTGTTCGGTTATCCGGGAACTACCAACGAATATTTAACGTCTTATGCCATTGAACAGATTCAGGAGGTAGAGAATCCTCATAAGATTGCGATTCGTACGGCTAAATTGAATGTTATAAATGCAGCGATGGAGTCGGATGAATTATTGCGTATCAAATACGCTTCTAAAGCTGCGGGAGTGGCGAATGCCTGGAAAAAATGGCAAGGGGAGATAAAAGGTCTGAAACGTTTCCGGACTGTAGCCAAAAAGCAAGAGGAAGAAAAAGCATTCCGTCAATGGGCCGGAACGCAGGAAGAATACGCTACTCTCCTGGAGAAATACAAACACCTTTACGGACAAAGAAAAGATTTGGTGTTGGCTGCTGCTTATGTTAATGAAGCCGGAAAAAAAGGAGCTGAAATTGTCGGATGGAGTGCTAATATCGCCCGGCTTTTAAAAGATTCTGCCGAAAAAGAACAGATTTTGATTTATGCTGACGAGTATTATAAAGATTATGACCGGAATACGGATAAAAAGATTTTATCGGAAATGCTCAGACTTTATAACCGGAATCTTGCCCCTGAATGGATTCCGGAGGAAGTACGTAAGGCTGCCGGAAAAAAAGGGATTGATGTATATGTGGACAAACTGTTTGAAACGTCAGTACTCGCAGACCGGGAAACTTTCGTTCAATTTTTAGAGAACAACCGGCTGAAAGCTTATAAGAAATTGCAGAAAGACCCGGCTTATCGTTTGTATGTTTCAATAGACCAATTGTACAAAAAACAAATTCAACCGGAATTGACGCGGATTGGAAATGAAATGACAGTATTGAATCAGAACTGGTTGGCTGCTTTAATGAAAATGCATCCCGAACGTACTTTTTATGCCGACGCAAATTCTACGTTGAGGGTAGCCTATGGAAAGATACAGGGATATGCGCCTTCGGACGCAGTGGGGTATGAATATTATACCACTTTGAAGGGAATCATGGAGAAAGATAATCCGGAAATTTATGATTATAACGTTCCTGACAAATTACGTGAGATCTACCGTAATCGTGATTTTGGCCCATATACGCAAGATGGGGAAGTGCCGGTATGTTTTATTGCGACTAATCATACTACCGGAGGAAATTCAGGTAGTCCGGTACTGAATGCCGAAGGACACTTGATTGGCCTGAATTTTGACCGTGCGTGGGACGGGGTTATGTCCGATTTGCAGTATGCGCCGGAGATATGCCGGAATATAGCCGTAGATATTCGTTATGTATTGTTTATCATGGATAAACTGGCCGGAGCCCACCATCTGATAGGAGAGATGCTACTTGTGGATGAATAACCGGAGAGTATGCCCGAAAGTTGTCCTGAAATATAAAATCTCAGGACAACTTTTTTTATTATTTCGTCAACACAAAACCGATTTTTAAGGTCTGAATATTATTCAGGATAGCAGATACCTGCATTTGAATGCCTTGCAGGGCTTTTTGTTGCTCTGTGGGCTCCATCTCCCCGAATCCCGGTATCATCTGGTCAGCAAGAAGTCCCGACAACTTATTTTTCAGAGGTGCCGTTTCCCAAAGTGTTCTCACATAGGTCTTGTCCAAATAGACAGTCAATTCTTTTCCGGATAGCAGATAATTGAAACTAATTGCCGGGATCATAGCTGCCCGTTCTCTCATGAAAGCGGCTATATCGTCTTTATCCAGTGAAACTTCCATCAGGTTTTCATTTTTTACGTAGCCGGCATGAATATGCAAAGGTTTACCGGCAGCATTCCGGGCTTTTACCAGTAATTGTTGGTTTGAAACAAACTCTATGCCAGTAAAGTAATTCCCCATTTTTTCTGTGGCCATTTCCAGGAAAAGCTGTTTCATTTCTTTTTCGGCTATGGCAAAATTTCCGAAACGGATGGTATCTGTGGCATATTTGAATTCAAGATAGGGTTGATTGTACTTCCAGTCTCCTATCATTTTATCCTGGCCTTCCGAGTGGGCTCCCTGGGTATCTGAATCATCTTCACATGCTGCAAAATGAACGGTTGTAAAAACCAGCATCATTAAATAAGTTATTCTTCTCATATTGTCTAATTTTAGTTTATTTTCAAAGTAATGGAAGCTCCGAAGCGGGCCGGAGCTCCTGATTGTCCCATGTCCCGGTAGGAGGGAAGTTTATTGCCGACAGGATTATTCAGCATATAGGCAAAAAAAGCTTTGTCCAATATATTTTTCCCCCAAATCCGGAAATCAAAGTATTTGCCGGAGATTCCCAATTCCATGTTCCACAAAAAATAAGGCATTTGTTTTAACAAATTGGCTTCATCGAAATATTGCTTTCCAAATCCGTTGACGGTGGTAGAAGCAAAAAAAGAATTACACCAGGATGTCCGAATGGCTCTATGATACGATAAACCGGTATAAGTTGTAAATTCCGGTGCCATCACAATATGATTGCCTTCATGGCTTTTTTCTTCATTGTTGTAATAGCGGGAATGACTGTAACCGGCAGATAAAAGATAGGTCAGGTCCGGTAAAAACTGCCAGCGAATATCCATTTCTCCTCCGTAACTATGGGCATCCCCGGCATTCTTTATTCCGGGTCCCATCATTCCCATAACGAAAATCTGCTGGTCTTTCCAATCTATAAAAAAAGCTGCCAGATTGATATGAAATTTCCCGTTACTGCTGAAGTATTTCATTCCCAGCTCATAATTCCATAATTTTTCTTCTTTATATCCCAACTTGACCATTTGTGAACTCATATCATTCACAATGATGTTATAGCCTCCCGCTTTATAACCTTTGGAAATACTGAGAAACAGAGAAAGATTGTCCTGACATTTCTGTAATAAAGAAAATTTGGGCAACCAGGCCGTAAATACCTTGCTTTCATCGGATTCATGATATTTTTCATAGGATGTTGCTAAAGTAAAAAGTAAGCTGTCTGCATAATCCAACCGGCTTTTTTCACAATCATATCTTAATCCTGCAGTAAAAGACATTCCGGACCAAAGTTCTTGCAGGGTAATCTGTCCGTAACCGGCCAGACCTGAGGTGACTGTATTGTTCTGGTATTTCGCTTCATCCAGTGCCATAGGTAACAAATAGGCTTTATCTTTTCCAAAAGCAGCCAGGTATTTATTAGTCAAATCTTTATAAAATCCGAAAACTCCGATGGTCCAATTCCAGCGGGATCCTGCTGCAGATTGCAGATTGATTTCCTGTGTGAACAAATTTTGTCCGGACTTTTTATTATTATTGAAAACATCCAGATAGGTAAAGTCTGCATCAAAAATCTGCTGGTCTTTGGTCCACGAATAAGAGGTAACTCCCTGGAAAATAAATCGGTTCCAGTTTTTCTTTACATTGGCATACCCGGAAAAAAGTTCCCGTTTGTAAGACGAAGGTGTATTGTAATTTACCAAATACCTGTTATTCTTCAGTGAATCCGCCACATAGTAAGCATACCCGCCATCAAAAGAATGGCTGAAATTCACCCCGAAAGCTATTTTCCAATCCCTGGCAGCATAAGCTATGCCATGGTAACGGAGGTTATAGGAATCGGAAGGATTGGATTTTCGGTTGTGGTCGTAATGATTTTTAAAATATCCCCCGGATTTTTGATATGCGAAAGATAATTTATTATAGACAATCCGGGAGGGCAGGTTGGCGACAAGTTGGTAGTTCCGGGAATTGTAGCTGGCATAACCGGCAGTTGCTTTCAGGGAAAAATCTTTAGCGGGAGCCTGGGTCGTAATATGAATCAGACCGTTAATACTGTTGCGCCCGTATAAAGTTGTCTGCGGACCGCGTAATACTTCTATACGCGAAATGTCATATAGTTCAAAAACAAAAGCATTTTTATCAAATACCGGAACTCCGTCAACATATAAGCCGACAGGAGGAGTACCGGAAACCGTGCCGACTCCCCGGATATATATGGGGGTAGAGAGCTTTAATCCTCCTTCCTGCATATAAAAATTAGGGACAATACCGGAAATATTCCTGAGGTCAGGCGTATTTTCTCCTGTCATAGAACGGGAAGTGATTACCGTCAGAGCCGTTGGAATATCCAAGGGTTTTAATTCCCTTTTTTCTGCAGTCACGACAACCTCCTGCAATTCCCTGACCGTATTAAAGGTTGAATCACCATTATGACTCACGGCAATATGTTGTGCATATACGCCCAAGCCCTTTATCAGTAATAAAAAAATACTGAGAATATAACGCATTGGAATACAATTTAAAAATGAGCAGAACCTATTTTTCCGGGATAGAAGACCGGAATATCAAATACAGGAAGAAACAGGTGGAGCCCTTAAAGTAAGTGCATTACAGACAATAAAAGCATAAAAGGCAGGAAAGAAGAAAAAGTTCTGACTTTTCCGGACTTCCGGAAAAACTACCGGAATCTTTTCCGGATGGAACTCTTCTTCTTCGTAAATATAGTTTTTTTCCTCGTGGCTGAAAGGAACCGGATATTCACAGACGATAGCCTCCGGGAGCAGGGTGATTCCTTCCGGATTTCCTCTGGTTCCCCTAAAATAAAAGCAAATTACCACAAATAGGGGAATCCAAAGATAGATGAATAAATGAGCCGAAATACTTAAAAAAAACATGTTGCAAAACTAAACATTAATTGAAAACATTAATCCTGAAATCCAAAATTTATTTCATAAAAATAATTTGTTTTTAAATAAAAAAGTATATTTTTGCATTAAATTTAAAATTATAATAATTACAATTTTGTAATGAATACATTTTGTAGTGCCTGCGAATATTTGGAAAAACATGGGATTAAACCTTCTTTACAAAGGATTGCCATAGCAGAATATTTGATGGAAAACCGAACTCATCCGACAGCAGACGAAATATATAATGCATTGTCCGTATCTGTTCCTACGCTTTCCAAAACGACAGTGTACAACACATTGAGATTATTTGCGGAGCAAAATGCTGTTCTTTCTTTAGTGATAGATGAAAAAAATGTACGTTTTGATATAGATACTTCCTGCCATGCTCATTTTCAGTGTTGCCGTTGCGGAAAGTTATACGATATTCCGATAGAGAATCCTGATTTGTTTGAACCATCTCGGTCCCGGGATTTTTTTATTACGGAAACTCATTTATATTACAGAGGATATTGTAAAGAGTGCAGAAATAAAACAATGGGATAAGTCCCCAAATTATATTAATCAATAAAAAAAAGCGTTATGAAAAAATTTATTTGTACGGTGTGTGGATATGTACATGAAGGTGAAGAAGCTCCGGAATTTTGTCCGCAATGTAAAGTTCCGAGAAGCAAATTTAAAGAATTAGTTGAAACAGAAGGGGCTCTAACATTTGTTGATGAACATGTTATCGGTATTGCAAAAGGAGTTGATGCAGAAGTATTGGAAGGATTGAAAGCTCATTTCACGGGGGAATGTACGGAAGTGGGTATGTATCTGGCTATGAGTCGTCAGGCAGACCGTGAAGGCTATCCTGAAGTGGCTGAAGCTTTTAAACGTTATGCTTGGGAAGAGGCAGAACATGCTGCTAAATTCTGTGAATTGCTGGGTGAATGCGTATGGGACACCAAAACAAATCTGAAAAAGAGAATGGAAGCAGAAGCTGGTGCCTGTGAAGATAAAAAAAGAATTGCAACACTGGCCAAGAAACTGAATCTGGATGCAATTCATGATACCGTTCATGAAATGTGTAAAGATGAAGCCCGTCACGGTAAAGGTTTTGAAGGACTGTATAACCGGTATTTCAAAAAATAACCGGTATTTTCGGACTTGAGTGGAACTCTTCTGCTAACGCAGGAGAGTTCTTTTTTGTAACCCTGCAAAAGCATTCACGTACTTATCATATTAAACCAGAACCAGTATGAAAAGGATTGTTTTGCTTCGCCACGGACAAAGCTTATGGAACAAAGAGAACAGGTTTACCGGATGGACCGATGTCGATTTGTCTGAACAGGGTATAAAAGAGGCAGTAAAAGCGGGTAATTTATTGAAAGAAAAAGGTTTTGTTTTCGATAAAGCCTATACATCTTATCTAAAAAGAGCCATAAAAACCTTGAATTATGTGTTGGATGCGATGGATTTGGATTGGATTCCGGTGGAAAAAAGCTGGCGACTGAACGAAAAGCATTATGGAGCCTTACAAGGTTTGAATAAAAGTGAAACCGCAGCAGAGTATGGTGACAAACAAGTGTTAATCTGGCGTAGGAGTTACGATATTCCTGCTCCGGCACTGTCTCCGGAAGATAGCCGGAACCCTCGTTTCGACCGGCGTTACAAACAAGTGCCCCCGGCAATGTTACCTTCTACGGAAGCTTTGAAAGATACCGTAGAAAGGATTTTACCTTATTGGAAAAAAGAAATTTTTCCTTCTTTGCAAGTAACAGACCAGATTTTAGTTACGGCTCACGGGAATAGCTTGCGGGGAATTATTAAATACCTGAAAAATATTTCCGATGAAGATATCGTCAACTTGAACTTACCTACGGCTGTTCCCTATGTATTTGATTTTGATGAAGAAATGCATTTGATCAATGATTATTTTCTCGGAGACCCCGAAGAAATTAATAAATTGATGAATGCCGTTGCCAATCAGGGAAAGAAAAAAGATTGATTCATATTTCTCAGGCAATGGTAATCTCTTGATCCAGATATACATCCTGAATGGCGTGCAATAAATGTATGCCATCCTGCATATTTTTTTGAAAAGCTTTCCGCCCTGCAATCAAACCCATGCCTCCGGCTCTTTTGTTTACAACTGCCGTAATGACTGCTTCCTGCAAATCATTGTCTCCCTGTGAAGCACCTCCCGAATTTATCAGCCCCACACGTCCCATATAACAATTCACGACCTGATAACGGCATAGGTCAATGGGATGGGGAGAGGCAAGCCGGTTGTACATTCGTTCGTCCGTTTTTCCGAAATGTAAAGCTGTAAAACCTCCGTTGGTGACCGGTAGTTTTTGCTTTATAATGTCCGCTTCTATGGTCACCCCCAAATGATTAGCCTGGCCGGTCAGATCGGCCGCTTCATGGTAATCTGTCCCTTCTTTTTTAAATGCAGGATTTCTCAGATAGCACCAAAGAATGGTGAACATCCCCTGTTGATGTGCGTATTCAAATGCCTTCGCAATTTCTGTCAGTTGACGGCGGCTTTCTGGTGAACCGAAATAGATGGTGGCACCGACTCCGATAGCTCCCATATTCCAGGCTTCCCTTACACTACCGAAGAGGATCTGGTCATAGTTATTGGGATAGCTAAGCAGTTCATTGTGATTTATTTTCACAATAAAGGGAATTTTATGTGCATATTTACGGGCTACGCTTCCCAAAACTCCGAATGTGGAAGCAATAGCACTACAACCACCTTCTATGGCTAACCGAACAATATTTTCGGGGTCGAAATAAAGCGGATTGGGAGCAAAAGACGCCCCTGCAGTATGTTCTATCCCCTGGTCCACCGGGAGAATGGAAATGTAGCCGGTACCAGCCAGACGTCCGTGGCTCAACAGACGTTGAAAGTTATTGAGTGTCTGCTGGGAGCGGTTGCTGTCTGCCCATATTCTTTCCACCGTATCCGGGGAGGGTAGATGCAATAAGAATGCAGGGACAGTTTGGCATGTATGCCCTAAATAATACTCTTGTTTCTCTCCCAATATGTCAGTAATCCTTACAGAATTTTCCATGTCCTTTTCTTTCATATTTACCCATTATCTACGTATTCTCTTTTCAAAGAGTTGCTGAAAAATGAAAACAGGGGGTTTGGTCTTTCTGCGTGAATATCAGAAAAAAGTCGGAAACGGTATAAATTTGTAACCTGTGAAAAATCAGCACCGTTTGAAAGAGCGTGGAACGTAAATCAGAAATATGGCAGGACGTTTGTGGATGTCCGGCTGTTGCTTTTTCCATTCCCGGACAGGCAGCGTTTTTATATACTCATTGGGGGTTGTGATATCACAGGCAATGGTCAGTAAAGTATCGGCATGCAGAGTCTGGAGCATTTCTTCAAACAGTTTCCGGTTTCTGTAAGGAGTTTCAATGAAAATTTGTGTCCGGTTTTCTAAAGCCGACTGTCTTTCATAATTTTTCAACGCCTTATTCCGCTCATTGTTTTTGACAGGCAGATACCCCTGAAAAGAAAAATTTTGTCCGTTTAATCCGGATGCCATGAGAGATAAAAGAATAGAAGAGGGGCCAACCAAAGGGATGACGCGATAATCATGCTGATGGGCAAGAGCCACCAGTTCCGCTCCCGGATCTGCAATGCCTGCACAACCGGCTTCAGAAATAATTCCTACATCGTTTTTTTCCAAATAAGCCAATATGGCTTCGGTATCTTTGGCGGAAGAATGCTCGTTTAATTCTAAAAATATCAACTCATCAATAACTATATTTTTGTCTATTTTTTTCAGGTAACGACGAGTGTTTTGGGGATTTTCGCTTGCGAATATCCTAATACTTCTGATAACATCAATTACTTCGGAGGGTATGACTGCCGCAATACTTGTTTCACCTAATGTATTAGGGAGTAAAAACAATTTTCCCATGAATGAATTACAATTTATTTCGTTCAAAGATAATACCAATTTTGCAATAAATATTATCTTTGTTGAGACAATTTAGAAAGCAATGAAATTAACAATTTTGGGAAGCGGGACGTCACAGGGAATACCGGTGATCGCTTGTAATTGTCCGGTTTGTCAGTCTGTGAATAAACATGATAAACGTTTGAGGTCTTCTGCCATGTTGGAAATAAAGGGCCGGAAGCTGATTTTTGATGCGGGTCCGGATTTTCGTTACCAAATGTTGCGTGCAGGAGTAAAAGATATCCGGGCAATTTTGTTGACTCATGGCCACAAAGACCATGTGGGAGGCTTGGATGATGTCCGGGCCTTCAATTGGGTAAAACAAGGCGGGGTGGATGTCTATGGCAATGAGGGTACCAAAGAAGTCGTATATAAAGATTTTTCTTATGCTTTCGCAGCTTTTCGTTATCCCGGAGTACCGGAAATCAATTATCATGTATTGGATGGCTCTCCTTTTTATATAGATGACATCCGGGTGATTCCCATACCGGTTTTACACTACAAAATGCCCGTATTGGGTTTCCGGATTCATCAATTTGCTTACATTACGGATGCTAAAACCATACCTTCAACTTCGATGGATTTATTGAAAGGAGTGAAATATTTAGTCATTAATGCCCTGAGAAAGGAAGAACACCTTTCTCATTTCAACTTGACAGAAGCGTTGAAAGTGATTGAAACCATTCAACCCCAAGAAGCCTATCTGACTCACATCGGCCATCAAATGGGACTGGCTGCGGAAGTAGCAAAAGAATTGCCCGTGAATGTAAAATTGGCCTACGATACTTTCACAACAGAGATTCCGGAAGACTAAAAAATGGAGATAAATTCTTTTTATAACAACTGATTTTATTACATTTGTGTGATTTTTTGGGAAAATGCAATAAAGAGTGCACTTGTCCTATTTATTTAATTGATTAACAGAAATTTAATATAGATGGAAAACGGCGGAGAAAAAATTATTAAAATCAACATTGAAGAGGAAATGAAGTCATCTTACATTGACTATTCAATGTCGGTGATTGTTTCGCGGGCTTTACCGGATGTGCGTGACGGCTTGAAGCCAGTACACAGACGTGTGTTGTTCGGCATGGATGAGTTAGGCTTGACATCCGGAAAACCTTATAAAAAATCAGCCAGAATCGTAGGAGAGGTACTCGGTAAATATCACCCGCACGGCGATAGTTCCGTATATATGGCTATGGTGCGTATGGCCCAGGAATGGTCTTTGCGTTATCCGCTGGTTGACGGCCAGGGTAACTTTGGCTCCGTAGATGGCGACAGTCCTGCGGCAATGCGTTATACAGAAGCCCGTATGGCGAAGATTACTGAAGATATGCTGGTGGATATAGACAAAGATACGGTGGATATGACAGATAACTTCGACGGTTCATTAAAAGAGCCGACAGTACTTCCCACCCGTATTCCTTATTTGTTGGTCAACGGAGCTTCCGGTATTGCCGTCGGGATGGCTACCAACATGCCTCCGCATAATATCAACGATGCCATTGATGCCATTTGTGCTTATATAGATAATAAGGATATCGATATTGAGGATTTAATCAAAATCATCAAAGCACC
Organism: Odoribacter sp. Z80; assembly: GCF_009935865.1. Lineage (GTDB taxonomy): Bacteria > Bacteroidota > Bacteroidia > Bacteroidales > Marinifilaceae > Odoribacter. The sequence goes on along the minus strand of NZ_QWEL01000001.1, from coordinate 262,015 downwards.
GGATTTTCCTACCGGAGGTACCATTTACGGGTATAGTGGTGTGCGGGAATCTTACCTGACAGGGCGGGGCCGCATTGTTATCCGGGCCAAAACCTCTGTAGAAGTTCTGCCTAACGGACGGGAAAAAATCATTGTGCATGAGATTCCTTATATGATCAATAAGGCGGAACTGATTTCCCGGATAGCCGACTTGATCAATGAGAAAAAAATAGATGGCATTTCCAATATTAATGATGAGTCTGACCGTGAGGGAATGCGGATCGTTATAGATGTAAAGAAAGATGCCATTTCCAATGTCGTATTGAACACCTTATTGAAACATACGGCCTTACAATCTTCTTTCGGTGTCAACAATGTAGCTTTAGTACATGGGCGGCCGAAATTATTGAATCTCAAAGATATGATCCATCATTTCGTGGAACACCGGCATGAAGTGGTGGTTCGCCGTACGCAGTTTGAGTTGCGTAAAGCCGAAGAACGGGCCCATATTCTGGAAGGTTTAATTATTGCTTCGGACCACATTGATGAAGTGATCAAATTGATCCGGGCTTCCAAAAACCCTGTTGAAGCACAAAGTGCCCTGATGGAACGTTTTAGCCTGACGGATAAACAGGCTGCAGCCATTGTGGCCATGCGTCTGGGCCAATTAACCGGTCTGGAGCAGGAAAAACTGAGGGCGGAATACGAGGAAATTGAAAAATTAATTGCTCATTTAAACGATGTTTTAGCACGGGTAGAATTGCGTATGGAGATCATTAAGAATGAGCTTCTGGCAGTGAAAGCCCAATATGGAGATGACCGCAGGACAGACATTGTTTATGCCTCCGAAGAATTCAATCCGGAAGATTTTTATGCCGATGAAGAAATGGTTATCACCATTTCCCACATGGGGTACATCAAACGCACTCCATTATCTGAATATAAAGTCCAGAACAGGGGAGGAGTCGGATCCAAAGGTTCCGCAACCCGGGATGAAGACTTCCTGGAGCACATGATTATGGCTACCATGCACAACACCATGCTTTTCTTTACTGAAAAAGGAAAATGTTTCTGGTTGAAGGTATATGAAATTCCGGAAGGCACCAAACAATCCAAAGGCCGGGCAATCCAGAACTTACTGAATATAGAACCGGATGATAAAGTGAAAGCTTATATTAATCTACTGTCATTGAAAGATGCTGATTATATAAATAGCAACTATATCGTACTGTGTACCAAGAAAGGAATTATCAAGAAAACGACATTGGAAGCTTATTCCCGTCCGCGTCAGAACGGAGTGAATGCCATTACCATTAAGGAAGGTGACCAGTTATTGGAAGCCAAACTGACGAATGGGGAAAACGATATTATGATTGCCGTTAAATCGGGTAAAGCCATCCGTTTCCCGGAATCTAAAGTGCGTCCGATGGGTCGTACGGCTTCAGGAGTACGCGGAGTCTGGATGGAAGAAACAGACGAAGCTGTTGGAATGGTTTGTGTTGAACCGACTAATGCCAACATTTTGGTTGTCTCTGAGAACGGTTACGGGAAACGTTCTGCCATAGAAGATTACAGAATAACCAACCGGGGAGGGAAGGGCGTCAAGACAATCAACATGACGGAAAAAGTGGGAAATCTGATTGCCTTGATTGATGTGACCGATGAAGATAATCTGATGATTATTAACCGTTCCGGGCTTACTATACGTTTAGAGGTAAGCAGCCTGAGGGTCATGGGACGGAATACCCAAGGTGTAAAATTAATCAACCTGCGGAACGACGATTCGATTGCTGCTGTTGCCAAAGTTTCTGCTTCGAAAGAAGAAAACAGCGAGTTTACAGAAGAAAATACCGGATTAGCTCCGGAGGATAATAATGATTAATGTAACCCGGAAACTCCGAAATTCGTGAAATGAACATAAATTAATATAACATTTTTACGTATGAGAAAATTATCTTTCCTTATGGTTCTCCTTTTTTGTGTAACTGCAATTTATGCACAAAAAGGAAAAGTAATACAAGCAACAAGTTACTTTACTTCAGGTAAGCTGGATCAGGCCAAAAAGTTGATTGATGAAGCAATGCAGCACGAAGCATGTGCAAATTATGACAAAGGCTATTTTACGAAAGGACAAATTTATCAGGCTCTTTATGAAAGCCCGATACCTGATTACCGGAAATTAGCCCCCGGAAATGCTCTGGATATTGCCCTGGAAGCCTACAATAAAGTGATTGAGTTGGATGTAAAGAAAAAATATACGGATAAATTGGAACAACAATATAAAAATCTGATTATTGATTATACCAATAAAGCAATTGAATATTACAATGCCGACAATTTTGCGGAAGCTTTCAATACTTTCGAAAAAGTGTTGGAACTGGAACATTCACCGATTGTGACAAAAGAAAATGCAGCAGTAATAGATACGGCCGTGATCTTTAATGCTGCTATTGCTGCACAAAGATCCAATAATTTTGTCAAAGCAGAGGAATACTACAAGAAAGCTCTGACGTATAATTACAATCTTTCCCAGACTTATCCTTTCCTGGCTGCAGCCTTGAAAGCGCAGAACAAAGAAGAGGAAGCCTTGAAGGTACTGCAAAAAGGATATGAATTGTTTCCTAACAATTCGGCTATGCTGGTGGAACTGATCAACCATTATCTGAATACGGATGCCGAAAAAGCATTTGTATTCCTGGACAAGGCCATCGAGCAGGATCCGACAAATGCATCTTATTACAGGGCAAAGGGATTATTGTACGAAAAACTCCAGCAGATGGAGAAAGCCGGAGAAATGTACCAGAAAACATTAGAATATGACCCTAAGGATTTTATGGCTCAGTATGGTTTGGGAAATGTAAAATTAAGTGAGGTGATAAAATTGGACCAGGAAGTCAGCAATATTGTAGATATCAACGAATATAACAAAGGTATCGAAAAAGTGTATGCCGGATATGCGTCTGTTATTCCTTACTTTGAAAAAGCCCTGGAGCTGGAACCAACAGAACAGAATACACTGGCTACATTAAAACAATTGTATTTCAGGTTGAGAAATACCGATCCCAAATATCAGCAGAAATACGATGAAATCCAGGCAAAATTAAATGCCCAATAACTTAAATACTCAAGGGGGATGCAATACTCCCCCTTTTTTGGAAATCCACTACTTAACATAATATAAATTATAGGACACAATATAGAGGTGGAATAAAAACCCTCTTTCCGATCAGAATGCTACACCAAATAAACAAAAATGATTATCTTTGTCCAAATAATCAGAAAACGATTGACTATGCGGGATAAAGTTGTAATTGTTACGGGTGCATCTTCTGGAATCGGTAAAGCTTTAGTATATGAATTAGCACGTCAGAAAGCGAAGATTGCGATTGCCTCGCGGAACATTGAGGAATTGTTGCGTATCGAAGAAGATTTAAAAAAGCAAGGCACGGACATTCTTCCTGTACGGACGGATGTCACCAAGGAAATTGCTTGTAAAGAATTGATAGAACAAACTTACGCGCATTTCGGACGAATCGACGTATTGATCAATAATGCCGGTATTTCTATGAGGGCCTTACTGCAAGATCTGGATACCATGGTTTTGCATAAAGTTATGGATGTTAATTTTTGGGGAACCGTTTATTGTACCAAATACGCTTTACCCTATTTATTACAAACTAAAGGGAGCGTTGCCGGAATCATCTCGATTGCAGGTTTTATCGGTCTTCCCGGACGGACGGGTTATGCAGCCAGTAAATTTGCCGTGAGGGGTTTTTTGAATACCGTAAGAATTGAAAATCGGAAAAAAGGCCTGCATGTCCTGGTGGCCGCACCCGGTTTTACAGCTTCCAATATACGAAAAACAGCGTTGGATGCAGATGGACGCCAACAAGGTGAAAGTCCCAGAAATGAGTCTGAAATGATGAGTGCAGAACGATGTGCCTCCCTGATTGTAAAAGGAATCCGGAAAAGAAAGAGAGAGATTATCATGACTTTTGTTGAAGGGAAACTGGCTGTATTCCTGAGTAAATGGATGCCTGCTTTAGTAGATTATCTCAGTTATAAGCACATGGCAAAAGAACCCGATTCTCCTTTTAAATAAAACCTGAGACATGAAGTTTTTTTTCCTGTTTTTCTTGTTTTTATCAGGTGTCTCCCCTCTCAGTGCCCAGATAATAGAACCGGATACCATACAGCTCCGGACTCTAAACTCACAGCCTGTCCGGGGAAAGGATTCACTTGCGGCAACCAGTGCTTTTCCCGTCCTGCTGGTAAAAAAGAAACTGGAAAACAGCGATATTGAGAATCCGGGAGTCCGCTATGCCCTTCAAAACCTGAAACAGGAAAAATACACCGATGCTGAGGTTCAGGAAGCCATCCGTGTTCTGGTTAAATATGCCGAAAATGAACGCTTAAAAAAAATGGTTCATTACCTGAAGGAGTACTCAGAATCCTTTGTTCCGCGCCAGGAACAAGCGATACGGAAAATACAGGAACACATTACTTTCGACAGCATTGAATTTTACAAAGCGAATCAGCATTTGCTGACCGGAGATTTTGAGGATTACAAAAATACGGATTTGCAGACTTTTCTCTCTTATGTCCGAAATGATTCCAATTATTTGTGGCTCAGAGATGCGAATCGTGATTCGGTATTGGTGGAAATCATGAATATTACTGAAAATACCCTGCGTTTTTGGATGAATAATGGCCGGACTTCTTTTCATCGGTTTTGGGCCAATACAAAAGCCGGCGATACCATTGGAACCTGGATCGAGGTCATACCGGATGCCAACCGTCTGAAAATTTATGTGGACGAAGATGTCTATCAGGTCCCGACTCCTCAGAAAAAAATGCCGGAAAAAAAAGAAGTCATAGCCAATCCTATTCCGAAAGAATGGTTTGCATTGAGACCGATGCAGCCGGGAGAATTGAAAAGGCGTTACTGGACCTACTATTCCGAAGTGGAAATCAATATGAGCCAGGGCAAAGTGGCCAATTGGGCCAGTGGTGGCGAAAACTCCCTTTCTCTGCTTAGTAACCTCCGCTACTACTGGAATTACAATAAAAATAAAACCAGCTGGGAAAACCGGATGCATTATCGCTTCGGATTCATGAAAACCGGAGAGGAAGATATTCGTAAAAACGAAGACTGGCTTGAGTTAAATTCTAAATTGGGACAAAAGGCTTTTAAACACTGGTATTATACAACACAATTCAATGCTCAGACCCAGTTATTCAACTCTTACGATTATCCCAAAGATGCGGACCGTATATTAGTTGCTAATTTTATGAGTCCCGGTTACTTTACCCTCTCTTTGGGTATGGACTATAAGCCCAATGACAATTTTTCGTTGGTACTCTCTCCCATTGCCGGAAAATGGAATTTCGTACGGGACACTTCCAAAGTGGACGCCCAACGCTACGGCATAGAAGAAGGCAAACGTTCAAAGCGGGAAGCCGGTGCACAATTAAACGTATACAGTAAGATTGTCAATATTTTTAAAATTATGGAAATCACCAACGAAGTGAAACTGTTCATGAGTTATGAAAATAAGGACAAATACCTCAATAAAGGAACGGAAAATGAGGAGAAAAAGCGTATCCCGGTCACCGCAAACTGGAAAATGAGCATAAACTTTAAGATCAATTATTTCATGTCTGCTTCCGTTTATACGGAAACCAATTACGATGAAAATTATTCCCGGAAATTACAATTTAAGGAGAATTTAAATTTAGGTGTCAGATTCAGATTTTAAACCAGAATAATCATGATCAATTTTGAAAATTGTGAGATTGCTAATATTGTCATTCACCATATCGGAAATAAATTTGAAGGAGATTCTCTCTCCTTGTCCGACAACTGTTTTCTTCCGGAAGATACGGATGTGCTTCATTTGCTGAAAAGTTATTTCCTTTCCGCTTTCAAAAAGGATGCTTATTACCATTTCTTACCTTACGAAGGAGAATTGCTGAACAATCCGGTGTACGCTTCCGCAACAGCTGTTTTCAGTGACCAACAGGCATTTTATGAGCAGTCGGTGGAAATGGCACAACATTTATATGAGCAATCTAATAATCCGAATATAAAACCCGGAGAATTGTATATTGTTCATTTCCGGAATTGCAATATAGAAGAAGGAATTTGTGATGCCATCGGTATTTTCAAATCTGAAACCAAAGATACTTTTCTGAAAATAGTACTGAATCAAAATACCTATCAATTAATCGGAGAGTCCGGTATCAACATAAAAAAACTGGATAAAGCCTGCATTATATTCAATATAACCCCTGAAAACGGCTATAAAGTGTGTATCCTTGACAAAACCAATACCAAAGAAGCCGTTTACTGGACCACGGATTTTCTGGGATTGGAACCTGGAGAAGACAGTTATTTTCAAACAGCCAATTACCTGGACCTCTGTAAAAATTTTGTGAAGGATATTTACAACCAGGAAAATGATGTTCCCCGGGCCGACCAAATTGATATGCTCAACCGCTCCATCAATTTTTTCAAAGATGCTGAAGTTTTTTCAGAAGACCGTTTTAAGGAAGAAGTAGTACGTGAACCGGAAGTTATCCACGCTTTTGAAAATTTCAAGTCTCAGTACGAAACGGATAATAACATGAATTTATCCAATGAATTTGCTGTTTCCGACTATGCTGTCAAGGATGAAAAGAAATATTTCAGGCATGTGCTGAAGTTGGATAAAAATTTTCATGTCTACATTCACGGAGAAAAAAAATATATCCGGAAAGGATATGATGCAGAAAGGGATATGAATTATTATACGCTCTATTTCCGGAATGAGGAATAAAATGATAATATAAGCTCTGGTTATGAAAAAGTTCTGGATTTTTCTTTGCCTGATGGTGTTTATTGGCCTGGCCGGTTTGGGATGTGCCTGGTATTACGTGATACAACGTCCCAACTTAACGGTTACCGATGACGGAATCCTATTTATACGCCCTGGTGATTCTCTGGATTCGGTGGTGCAAACCCTGGAAAATAAGGGCTATATCAGAAATAGTCTCACTTTTCGCAAGGTGGCTGAACTCAAAAAATACTCCACCGAAATCAAACCGGGACGCTATCGCCTGGCGAATGGTATGAGCAATAACGAGGCGGTTAATATGTTGCGGAGCGGACAGCAGGCACCCGTTCACTTTACGTTTAATAATATCCGGACCATAGAAGAACTGGCAGGAATAGTTGCCCGGCAACTGAATGTGGATTCCATCGCCTTTGTGCAAATGGCAAAAGCGCCTGGATATGCCGAGAAATGGGGATTTACATCAGAAAATTTCACGGGTATGTTTATTCCCAATACTTACCAGATTTACTGGAATACTTCCATTGAAAATTTCATGAAGCGAATGCATACAGAATATGATAAATTCTGGACACAGGAACGCTTAGACAAGGCTAAACAAGCAGGTCTCTCTCCGATGGATATACTGATTGTGGCTTCCATTGTGGAAGAAGAGACCAACCGCACAGACGAGTATGCAACGATCGCAGGAGTTTACCTCAACCGTCTTGCTAAAGGCTGGAAACTTGAAGCTTGTCCCACCTTAAAATTTGCTTTGGGAGATTTCTCTCTGAAACGTGTCCTGGACAAACACATGAAAATAAACTCTCCCTACAACACATACCAGAATCCGGGACTTCCGCCCGGTCCGGTCCGGATGCCTTCCATTCAGGTTGTAGATGCGGTTTTAAATTATCAGCACCATGATTACATGTTTTTCTGTGCAAAAAGTGATTTCTCCGGCAGACACCATTTTTCCCGTACGTTACGTGAACACAACCGGCATGCAATAGAATACCATAAAGCTTTGAACAAGAGAAAAATATATTGACCTACCCTTCCCTGTCCGTTAATTAGTTGTCCGAATTTTTAAGCTGATTTCTTGTTCGTTTCGGGTGAAAATGTTATCTTTGTGGCCGATAAATTAATTTTATACTAATAATCAATTAATTATGTTGAATCATTACGAGACCGTTTTCATTACAACTCCCGTTTTATCTGAACAACAGATAAAGGAAGCGGTAGAAAAATTCAAAAGTACCATTACTGCAAATGGCGGTACTATTGAACATGAGGAAGCTTGGGGACTTCGCAAGCTGGCTTATCCGATCCAGAAAAAGACGACCGGATTCTATCATTTGTTGCAGTTCGAGGCAGAAGGTGCATTGGTTGACAAACTGGAAACCGCCTACAGACGCGACGAAAGAGTTATTCGTTTTTTAACGTTCAGATTAGACAAGTATGCTTATGAGTATACTTTAAAAAGAAGAAGTAAATACGCTAAACAAGAGGAGAAATAAGCCATGGCACAGAATGAAAGTGAAATCAGATATCTGACCCCCCCAACGGTGGATGTAAAAAAGAAAAAATACTGCCGTTTCAGAAAAGCAAGAATCAAATTCATTGATTACAAGGACCCTGAGTTTTTGAAGAAGTTTTTGAATGAACAAGGTAAAATTCTTCCGAGAAGAATTACCGGAACTTCTGTGAAATACCAGAGAAAAGTTGCAACTGCCGTAAAAAGAGCAAGACATCTTGCTTTGTTGCCCTACGTAACCGATTTGATGAAATAATTAAAAGGAGGACAAGAAATGCAGATTATATTATTGACAGATATTGCAAATCTGGGTCACAAAGATGACGTGATTAACGTAAAACCCGGATATGGCCGTAATTACCTGATTCCTCAGGGATATGCTATTTTGGCAACTGAAGCTGCAAAAAAAATCGTAGCCGAAAACACCAAACAGCGCGCTCATAAAGAAGCAAAACTGAAAGCAGAAGCTGAAGAACTGGCAGCAAAACTGGCTGAAGTGAAACTGACTGTTGGTACAAAAACCAGCAGTACCGGCAAAATTTTCGGTTCCGTAAACAATATCATGATTGCTGAAGCTCTGACTGCTCAGGGATTTGATATCGACCGGAAGAAAATCATGCTGAAAGAAATCAAAGAAGTCGGAACTTATACTGCTGTTATCAAACTTCACCGCGAAGTGAAAGTGGATGTTCAGTTCGAAGTGGTTTCCGAATAATTAACTAAAGTCATTAACGGACTATAAACGTATTTCCAAACATATTCCAAACGCTTAAAAGCACTCCTTGCAGGGGTGCTTTTATTTTTTCTGAATATAACTTTTCATTATCTTTGCCATAGATAAACGGCGCTGTTTTTTATGAATGAACAATATATAGAATTGAAGGGAGTCCGGGTGCACAATCTGAAAAATATTGATTTGAAGATTGGCCTGAACAAACTGATTGTCATCACGGGCGTATCCGGAAGCGGAAAATCTTCCCTGGCATTTGATACTTTATATGCTGAAGGCCAGAGGCGATATGTGGAAAGCCTGTCGGCTTATGCCCGGCAGTTTCTGGGAAGGCTGAATAAACCGGAATGCGATTACATCAAAGGAATCCCCCCCGCTATTGCTATCGAGCAAAAAGTAAATACTTCCAATCCCCGCTCTACCGTAGGCACTTCCACGGAAATCTACGACTACATCAAATTATTATATGCCCGGGCGGGGCAAACCATCTCCCCCATTTCCGGACGCCAGGTAAAGAGAGACCAGGTGGATGACATCACTCATTTTATCCTGAATCATTCCGGGAAAACGGCCATCATCCTGTCAAAACCCGAACACCTGAAAGAGCCGGCAACTTTAAAACTACTGCTTAACCAGGGATTCGTACGAATAAAAGCCGGAAATGAATTTTACCGGATTGATGATGTTTTAACGAAAGCCCTGTCCTTTGATTCCGGTGCGGAGATGTGGCTGGTGATAGACAGAATCCATGTCAATGAGGAAAAAGACACGGTTTCCCGGATATCTGAATCCATAGAGACGGCATTGTACGAGGGAAAAGGAGAATGTTTTATTGAGATAGACGGACAAATTCATTCTTTTTCCAATCGCTTTGAAGCTGATGGTATAAATTTCTCCGTACCTTCGGTTAATATGTTCAGTTTTAACTCACCCATCGGTGCTTGTCCGAAATGCGAAGGCTACGGCCGTATTTTAGGTATTGACGAAGATTTGGTGATCCCGAACAAGTCTCTGAGTGTTTATGAAGATGCCGTTGTCTGCTGGCGGGGAGAAAAAATGAACGAATGGAAACAGGAGTTGGTCCGGAATGCCCATAAAGTGGATTTTCCTGTCCATAAACCTTATTACGAACTCAGTCAAACCGAAAAGAAGGTACTGTGGGACGGATGTCCGGCTTTCAGCGGGATTTATGATTTCTTCTCTTACTTGGAATCTAAGAAATACAAAATACAAAACCGGGTGATGATTGCCCGGTATACGGGAAAGACAACCTGCCCGCAATGTCATGGTACCCGTCTTAAACCGGAGGCGTCCTATGTAAAAATCGGAGGTAAGTCTGTCCCGGAATTGGTGGAAATGCCGGTTTCCGAATTAAAGGAGTTTTTTGACGGCCTGGAATTAACTGCCGGACAGATGCAGATTGCTGAAAGAATTTTACCCGATATTCGGAACCGTCTGGATTTTTTAATGGATGTAGGTTTAGGGTATCTAACCCTGAACCGCCTTTCTTCTTCGCTTTCCGGCGGAGAATCCCAAAGAATAAACCTGGCAACATCCCTGGGCTCTGCTCTGGTCGGTTCGTTGTATATTCTGGATGAACCCAGTATCGGTTTGCATTCCAGAGATACCGAACAGTTAATCCGGGTGTTGAAAAGACTGCGCGACCTGGGTAATACAGTCATCGTGGTTGAACATGACGAAGATATTATCAAAGCCGCTGATGAAATCATCGACATCGGTCCCCTGGCAGGTCGTTTGGGAGGTGAAGTTATTTTTCAAGGGAATATGAAGCAGATGCAAACTGCTGACACTTTAACGGCAGATTATATTTTTGAACGAAGAAGTATAGCCGTGCCTACTCAAAGACGTTCCTGGAATAAAAAAATTACAGTGTCCGGAGCAACGGAAAATAATCTGAAGAACATCACCGTAAATTTCCCTCTGAAAGTGATGACGGCTATTACCGGAGTCAGTGGCTCCGGCAAAAGCACATTAATCAAATCTATACTGGTACCGGCCCTGAAAAAAAATTATGAGGATTATTCCGACCGGGCCGGTAGTTTTGATAAACTTTCCGGAGATTTAAAAGCAATAAAAGGAGTGGAATTCATAGATCAGAATCCGATAGGTAAATCTACCCGTTCCAATCCGGTAACCTATTTAAAAGCCTGGGATGATATCCGGAAAATTTTTGCAGATACACCGGGTGCAAAACATCAAGGTTTCAAACCTTCTCATTTTTCATTCAATGTCCCGGGAGGACGTTGTGAGGAATGCCAGGGTGAAGGAATTATCAAGGTGGAAATGCAATTTATGGCCGATGTATATTTAGAATGTGAACATTGCAAGGGCCGCCGGTTTAAAGATGATGTCCTGGAAGTATTGTACAGGGAAAAAAGCATTTACGATATTCTTGAAATGACGGTAAACCAAGCCCTGGAGTTTTTTTCCGACGGTAATGGCCATAATGAACGTAGCATAGTAGACAAATTGCAAAAATTAGCAGATGTAGGACTTGGATACGTAAAATTGGGACAATCTTCCAGCACCTTGAGCGGAGGTGAAAGTCAGCGAGTGAAACTGGCCTATCACCTGAGCCGCGAAAATGCCGAGCCTACCCTTTTTGTATTTGACGAACCTACTACGGGATTGCATTTCCATGATATACATAAATTGATGGATGCCCTGAATGCTTTGATTGAACGGGGCCATTCCGTCATAATTATCGAACACAACATGGATGTTATAAAATGTGCGGATCATGTGATTGATTTAGGCCCGAAAGGTGGGAAAAACGGAGGTACGATTGTGTTCGAAGGGACACCGGAAGAACTGGCAGCATGCCCAGGTTCTTATACCGGACGCTATTTGCAGGAAAAATTAAAAAAAGATTAATCTATTAAGAATGAAAAAGATAATCGATTTTATCGTACAAGAAAACAAAAAACTGAATGATGACACCTTTCTGTTGGTGCTGTATTCACCCGAATTACCGGAAATCAAAGCCGGTCAATTTGTAAACGTTAAAGTGGAAGATTCTCCCTCCACTTTCCTGCGGCGTCCTATCTCCGTCCATGATGTGGAAAGGGAAAAAGGCCTGCTTTATTTAATGGTAAAAATCGCAGGCAAAGGTACGGCCAGATTAGCTACCTTAAAGGAAGGTGATAACCTGAACATTGTTTTACCGTTAGGGAACAGTTTCACCATTCCTTCCGGCCGTGACAGATGTTTGCTTGTCGGTGGCGGTGTTGGTGTGGCTCCGTTACTGTATCTGGCAAAAGAATTAAAAAACAAGGGAATGGAACCTGTTGTCCTGATCGGAACCCGTACCAGTAAAGACATCGTTTTAAAGGAAGAATTTGAAAAATATGCGGAAGTATACTATACAACCGAAGACGGCTCTTATGGAGAAAAGGGGTATCCTACCCAGCACTCACTTCTCCAGGAATCTTTTCAACACATTTTTTGCTGCGGACCTTCTCCCATGATGAAAGCAGTTGCACAGTATGCTTATTTGAATAAGATTGACTGTGAAGTTTCTTTAGAAAACATGATGGCTTGTGGTATTGGTGCTTGTTTGTGCTGTGTCAACGATACCCAAAAAGGACATCAATGTGTTTGTACAGAAGGACCAGTATTCAATATAAACGATTTGAAATGGCAGATTTAAATATTAACCTCAAGAACGGCTTAGAGCTGAAAAATCCTGTTCTAACTGCTTCAGGTACCTTTGGGTACGGCATTGAATTTCAAGAATTTATAGATTTAGAACGTTTGGGTGGTTTCATCGTAAAAGGCACTACCCTAAAGCATCGGGAAGGCAATCCTTATCCGCGTATGGCAGAAACCCCTTCCGGTATGCTGAATGCCGTAGGATTACAAAATAAGGGAGTGGATTACTTTATAGAGCATATCTATCCGGAAATTAACCATATAAAAACCAATATATTGGTAAATGTTTCCGGTTCTACAATTGATGACTATGCTGCCACTGCAGAAAAAATCAATAGCCTGGAAAATATACCGGGCATAGAACTGAATATTTCCTGTCCCAATGTCAAAGAAGGAGGCATGGCTTTTGGCACAAGCTGCGCTTCTGCAGCAGAGGTGGTTAAAGCTGTCAGAAAAGTATATCACAAACATCTGATGGTAAAACTTTCTCCGAATGTCACTAACATTCAAGAGATAGCACTGGCTGTCGAAGCAGAAGGTGCCGATTCGGTTTCCCTGATCAATACGCTTCTCGGCATGGCCGTTGATGCCCGCAAACGTAAACCCGTATTAAGCACAGTAACAGGAGGACTTAGCGGAGCCTGTGTTAAACCGATTGCTTTACGTATGGTATGGCAAGTAGCTAAAGCCGTGAAGATTCCGGTTGTTGGACTGGGAGGAATTATGTGTGCTACAGACGCTATTGAATTCTTATTGGCAGGTGCATCTGCCGTCCAAATCGGTACGGCCAATTTTATCGACCCGGCCATTACGGTAAAAATAATAGACGGAATTAATAATTATCTGGATGAGAATGATTTTCATTCTGTCAAAGAAATTATAGGATTAATAAAATAAATATGAACAAGGAAAAAATCATACTGACAGCAGACCGTCCAACCGGTAGGTTGCACATTGGACATTATGTAGGTTCTTTGAAAAGAAGAGTGGAACTCCAGGATTCAGGATGTTATAAGAAAGTGTTTATTATGGTGGCGGATGCCCAGGCGTTGACCGATAATGCAGAAAATCCGGAGAAAGTGCGCCAGAATGTCGTGGAGGTAGCTTTAGATTATCTGGCTTGCGGATTGGATCCGAAAAAATCCGTTATCTTTATCCAATCGCAAATCCCGGAGCTTTGTGAGCTGGCATTTTATTACATGAACCTGGTGACCGTTTCCCGGCTGCAAAGAAATCCTACAGTAAAAACCGAGATTCAGATAAGAAATTTCGAAACTTCCATCCCGGTCGGTTTTTTCACTTACCCCATCAGTCAGGCTTCCGATATTACGGCTTTCAAAGCCACAACCGTTCCTGTCGGAGAAGACCAGGAACCGATGCTGGAACAAACGCGGGAAATTGTCCGTAAATTCAATTCCATCTATGGAGAAACGCTGATTGAACCCGAAATTTTATTACCCGACAATGCTGCCTGCCTCCGGTTGCCCGGAACAGACGGTAAAGCCAAAATGAGTAAGTCTTTAAATAATTGCATTTATCTTTCAGAAACGGCGGAAGAACTGCAGAAAAAAGTAATGAGCATGTATACCGACCCGAATCACTTGCGAGTAGAAGATCCGGGACGTATAGAGGGAAATACAGTATTTACATATCTGGATGCCTTTTCCAAAACTGAACATTTCGAAAGATATTTACCGGAATATGCCAATCTGGAAGAATTGAAAGCACATTACCAGAGAGGTGGACTCGGGGATGTGAAAGTGAAGAGATTCCTGAACGCAATCATGCAGGAGGAACTGGAACCCATCCGCAACCGGCGCAAAGAATTTGAAAAGGATATTCCCGCTGTTTATGACATGTTGCAAAAAGGATGTCATACGGCACGGGAAACAGCTGCACAAACGTTAGACGAAGTCAGGAAAGCAATGAAAATCAATTATTTTGATGACCTGGAACTGATTCGCGGACAAGTACAAAAATTCAGTGGAAAATAAAACTACGGCTTTGGAGTTTACGGAAATTTCTATTTTTCGTAATCTTCAAAGCTTCCATCCTCGAAAAACAGGACTATTCTTTTTATATTTTTGCGTTTTCCCGCCTGCTGAACCGGCATTTCCACTTCTTCAACCGTAGTCTTCAAGTCCGGTACAACACTCTTCTCTTCTTTATGTTCTTTATCTCCTTTTTTTTCGTCGTCAGGCTGAAACAGAACTTCCTGCACCGGAGAAACCGGTACTCCATACATAGTTCCCTTTCCCGAAATCAACCAATTCAGATTGAGTTCAGGAAAAGCCTGGGCTATTTTATCCAAAACATCAAAGCCCGGTTTACTGCGTCCATTCAATATATGGGACATCGCAGAAGCATTGACTTTAATCATTGAAGCAAAACGAGTTGCTGTCAATCCTTTTTCTTCCAAAAGTTGCTTGAATCTCTCTTGCATATAGTAATGATTTGCATTACAAATGTAATACAATATCTTCAATCAAACAAATTACATCTGTAATATCATATACTTTAAAGTTGTAATATATATAATTGAATTTCAAAACAACGCATAGTATGTATCTCATTTTTAGATAATTAGATGTATACTTATTTACTAATATTATATAGTATATTGATTATTCATATTTTATCCATTTGCAATTAATTATCCGTGTTCTGTTTTTGCATGATATAATACTTTATATAGTTATATTTAATATACTGGATAACAATGTTATATAAAAACAAATACCCTCTACACCCCTTATTTTACCGGTTTAAGAATAAAACATAAGGCTTTATTCTTAAAGTAAATGAGCTTGATTTTACACATAAGTATCTGGTTGTGATTATTATAGATACAATAAAATTAATACATGTAAATTTTTGTAAACACACCCTTTGACAAAATGAAATATGTACAATACTCTGTAAAATAAATTACAGATGTAAATCACACATCTCTTTGCTTTAATTCAAATACGATGTTACACATGTAATGAGTATGTATTCCCCTATCCTTTTCAAATTTTCTTATTATATTTGAATGCTTTTAATTTTACGAATACGAATTATGACTATTAAGGAAAAACTGGCTACTTTAAGAAAACTCATGGAAAGAGAGGGCCTGGATGCCTACATCATATCAGGAACAGACCCGCACAACAATGAATATTTGCCTGCAGCCTGGCAACAGCGGGAATGGATTTCCGGATTTACCGGTTCTTTCGGGACGGTTGTGGTCTTAAAAGAAGACGCAGGGTTGTGGACGGATACACGTTATTTTATTCAAGCTGAAAAACAATTGCAAGATACAGGAATCCGGCTCCATAAACTTCGGATTGCGGATGCCATTGATTATCCGGAATGGCTGGCCTCCGTATTACCGGCAGACAGCCGGGTCGGAGCCGACAGTTTTTGTACATCCGTCAACGAATGGAAACACCTGCAAGCGATACTTGAAGAAAAAAATATAAAGTTGTTTGACAACAGCTGTTTAATCGGTGAAATTTGGCTCGATCGTCCAGCTCTTCCAGAAGGAAAGATATTCTCTGTTTCTCCTGAAATCACCGGTACTTCTATTTCGGAAAAAATCGGTATGATACAAAATATACTGAAAGACAGAAAAGCCGATTATTTCTTATTCAGTGCGTTGGATGAGATTGCCTGGCTGTATAACATTCGTGGGAATGATATTGCCTACAATCCAGTAGCCATCAGTTATGCCATTGTCGGAAGGGAAAAGTCCCACCTGTTCATCAAACCGTCCAAAGTCGGTAAGGAAACAGCCTTACAGTTAGGACAAGCAAATATTGAAATCCATGACTATCACCATCTTTTTTTGTTTCTTGAGCAATTGGAGAAAGGAAAGCATTTCTGTATCGATACTACAAGCCTGAATTATGCTGTTTTTCACAAACTCACCTCCCTGTTTGTTTTAGAAGAGGTGAGTTCACCTGTCATATTGGCCAAAGCCCTGAAAACTGAAAAAGAAATAGAAGGTTTTCGGAAAGCCTGCTTAAAAGACAGCGTAGCTATGACAAAGTTCTTCTATTGGCTGTATCATAATATAGACAACCAATTGACGGAAACCGAAGTCTCCGGATGTCTGACCGCTTTTCGCTCCCAAAATGAAGGATATGTATCGGATAGTTTCGAGAATATCTCGGCTTACGGCAAAAATGCAGCATTGCCTCACTATTCGGCTACTCCCGGCCAGGACGCTATCCTGGAACCCAGGGGGTTATACCTGGTGGATTCCGGAGCACAATATACACACGGAACTACGGACATCACCCGCACCATTCCTCTCGGAGACCTGACCCGTCAGGAAAAAGAAGATTATACATTAGTATTGAAAGGAATGATTGCTTTAAGTCAATGTATTTTTCCGAAAGGAACCTGCGGATGTAACCTGGATGTTCTGGCCCGTCAGCCTCTTTGGCAGGCCTGCCGGAATTTCGGACACGGAACCGGACATGGCATCGGCTTCTTTTTAAATGTACATGAAGGGCCGCAGGCTATCCGCCAGGACTTAAAGAAACAACCCATTTGTCCGGGGATGGTTACTTCGGATGAACCGGGACTTTACCGAGAGGGAGCTCACGGAATCCGGCATGAAAATATGATACTCTGTGTGCCGGTGACTCAAAATGAATTTGGAGAATGGTACGGGTTTGAAACATTAACCCTTTGTTATTTTGATACTTCTGCCCTCGTCCCTGAACTTTTAAATGAAGAAGAAAAACGTTGGCTGAATGACTATCACAAGAAAGTATACCAAGAAACTATACCTTATTTAACCCAACAGGAAGCAGATTGGCTGGCTGAGAAAACAAAACCGATCTGATACCTGAAAATTCACCACCATGAAATTAACCGGTTTTATTCTGTTCCTGTTGGGACTGTTCGGATGCAGTGAAAAATTTGCAGCAAATCTGGCAGATAAGCATGTCATTCCGGATGTGCCATTATATACTCAGATTGATTTAGGAGTCGGAGGAGAAAGCCACTTGCAGGTTCCCGGCCAGCCCCTTTACCTGACACTGTCCCGGCCTGCCGGAGAGCCTTTAGGATATAATGGACACGGTATTGTTGTGATTCGGCTGAATGACACCGAATTTGCCTGTTGGGATGCCACATGCACCTATTGTGAGGACCTGTCCTCCCACTTCGGTCAGAAAGATTTGGATGGCGAGATTGCAGTATGTCCTGTTTGCCGTACGGAATTTTCATTGCGTTACGGCAGTGCTTTCAACTCCGAAACAAAAATTTATCCCTTAAAATCGTATTCAATCACTCAAAGCGGTAACAGATTGATAATTAGTGGAAAATTGTAGCGAAGAGCCTTGATCACAAAAAAAATAAAGTATCTGCTGTTTTCTATAAAAAATAATACTCTTTTTTTATACCTTTGCAACGAGATACAGATTTTGTGTGTAACAGTAAGCTTCCGAAGTAAATCGGAACAAATTAAATATAATCCGGATGAAAAGAGCATTAATTAGTGTTTTTGACAAAACAGGCATAGTGGATTTTGCCAAATCACTGAATACTATGGGCTGGGAAATCATTTCAACCGGAGGAACTTCCCAAAAACTGAAAGAAGAGGGCATCCGGGTGACGGATATCTCAGATTTAACGAAGTTCCCCGAATGTTTTGATGGCAGGGTAAAAACCTTACACCCCAATGTAGAAGGTGGAATTTTAGCTGTCCGCGATAATGATAACCATAAAAAGCAAATGGCGGCATTGGGAATTGACCCCATTGACATGGTCGTTTGCAATCTTTATCCTTTTAAACAAACCATCCTGAAACCGGGAGTTTCTCATGCAGAAATCATAGAAAACATTGATATCGGCGGTCCTACCATGATACGGGCTGCAGCCAAAAATTACCAATTCGTTACCGTAATCACCGATCCGGAGGATTACCATCTGGTTGTTGAGGAATTGAAGGCCCAGGGAGACACTTCAGCCGCAACAAAGGAAATGCTGGCTGCAAAAGTATTCATTCATACCTCCCATTACGATGCTTTGATTGCAGGTTATTTTTCCGAGAAATTGAATATCCGGTATCCGAAAACCCTGACTCTGACTTATGAAAAGAAACAAGACCTGCGGTATGGGGAAAATCCGCACCAGAGTGCTGCTTTCTATGCTTCGGTAAAAGAGACGGAAGGTTCACTCACAGGGGCTATCCAATTGCATGGAAAAGAACTATCTTACAATAATATCGGAGATACGGACGGAGCTTTGGAAACCTTGAAGGAATTTGATGAACCGACGATAGTTGCCGCGAAACACGCCAATCCCTGCGGAGTTGGAAGTGCCCCTACTTTGGCAGAAGCCTACCGCCGGGCTTACGAAGCCGATCCGGTATCTATATTCGGAGGAATCGTTGCAGCAAACCGGGAAGTTGATGCGGCAACTGCTGCAGAAATGGCTAAAATTTTCCTGGAGGTCGTTATAGCCCCCTCTTTCTCCCGGGAAGCACTGGATATACTTACTCAAAAAAAGAATATCCGTTTATTGCAACTGGAAAATATCGGTCAGAAAAACACTTTGGCCAACAAAGCCAAAACCGTATCAGGAGGTTTACTGATCCAGGAAGCAGACACCCAACTGTTAAATCAGAAGGAAATGCAGGTAGTCACCGAACGCCAGCCTACTGAAGCAGAAATGCGGGATTTGATATTTGCCTGGAAAGTGGTAAAGCATACAAAATCAAATGGCATTGCCATAGCCAAAGAGCTTTGTACTACGGGTGTCGGCCCGGGACAAGTGAGTCGGATTTGGGCGCTTGAGAACGCCATTCGTCAAGGCAGAGCACGCATCGCAGGAAGTGTGATGGCCTCTGATGCTTTCTTTCCGTTTCCCGATTGCGTAGAAGCGGCCCATAAAGCAGGCATCACGGCTATTATTCAGCCGGGAGGTTCGGTTAAAGACCAGGAATCCATAGATGCCGCGAACCGATACGGGATAGCCATGATTTTCACAGGAATGAGACATTTTAAACATTAAGTCCTAAATATTAACAATCATTAAAATGGGATTATTTTCATTTTTAACACAAGATATAGCTGTCGACTTAGGGACAGCCAATACCATTATCATCTGCAATGATAAAATGGTGGTCAATGAACCGTCTATTGTAGCCATCGACCGGAAGACGGAGAAAGTAATTGCGATCGGAGAAAAAGCCCGGCAGATGCAAGGGAAAACACACGATAACATAAAAACGATACGTCCTTTGCGGGACGGCGTCATTGCCGACTTTAACGCAGCAGAACAAATGTTGCGGGGAATGATTAAAATGGCAAGTGTGAACAGCAAATTTTTCTCCCCTTCCCTTCGGATTGTAGTCTGCATTCCCTCCGGAAGTACAGAAGTGGAAGTGCGTGCCGTAAGGGACTCTTCAGAACATGCCGGCGGCCGTGATGTCTATATGATTTATGAACCTATGGCTGCTGCTTTGGGTATCGGTCTTGATGTAGAAGCTCCGGAAGGAAATATGATCGTTGACATAGGTGGTGGTACCACTGAAATTGCCGTAATTTCTCTCGGTGGTATAGTCAGCAACAAATCTATCCGTATTGCGGGAGACGACTTAACGGATGATATACAGGAATACATGCGTCACCAACACAACATCCGTATTGGTGAACGTACGGCGGAACAAATCAAAATACACGTCGGTTCCGCTCTTTCTGAATTGGATGAGCCCCCAGCCGATTTTATCGTCCAGGGACCTAATCAAATGACTTCCCTGCCGGTGGAGGTACCTGTATCTTATCAGGAAATAGCCCACTGTCTGGAGAAATCAATATCTAAAATAGAAATTGCTATTTTAGGTGCTTTGGAACAAACTCCTCCGGAATTATATGCCGATATTGTCAATAAAGGTATTTATCTGGCAGGCGGTGGTGCTTTATTGAGAGGATTGGACAAACGTCTCACCGATAAACTGAACATTCCTTTCCATATTGCAGAAGATCCGCTGAGAGCTGTAGCCCGGGGAACCGGAATCGCATTGAAAAATGTAGACAAATTCTCATTCCTGATCAGATAAAATACATAAGGTTGTGAAAGAAATTATAAAACTGATATTAAAATATCATTTCACTATCATTTTTATTTTATTGGAATTTCTCTCTTTTTCTCTGATAGTTCTGCACAATAACTATCAGAGAACTGTTTTTTCAGGATATACTGCTTCATTTTTCGGGACTCTGTCTTCTATCATCACCGATGTGGACGATTATTTTCATTTACGGACTACCAACCACAAATTAGTTGCAGAGAATACCACCCTTAAAAATGAGATAGAAAAATTGAAGGCTTACCATCATGTGGTAAGTATAGATACAACCTGGTTGATCAAAGATTCAGTAGAAGTCGATTATGTTTATAAGACGGCTGCAATGGTTAACTCCGGTTTTAACAAGACCAAAAATTACATTACAATCAATAAAGGAACAACAGATGGCATTCAAAGGGAGATGGCCGTATGTTCCGGTGAAGGTGTCGTGGGAATCGTACAAAATGTTAGTAAACATTACGCCAGGATTCTGCCTTTGATTAATACCAACCTGAGAGTATCCGGCAAAATAAAGAAAAATGGCTATTACGGTTCTTTACAATGGGACGGCGATGACTACCGGTATTCCTATCTGAATGACATTCCTTTTCACGTCAATGCAGAACCGGGAGATACCATCGTTACTTCCGGCTTGTCTACTATCTTCCCGAAAGATGAGTTAATAGGTTTTGTAGAATCAGTTGACAAGGTTACCGCTAATTTTCTAACCATAAAGGTAAAACTTGCAACTGATTTCAAGAGAATATCAGAACTTTACGTCATTAAGAACACCCGCAAACAAGAACAAGAGGAATTGGAAGCAATAAGCAATGAGTAATATAAAATTTGTCATACACTTTCTGATTTTGTTGTTGATCCAATTAACCATTCTGGACAATGTACAATTGCATTCCTATATGTATATAAATATCTACATTCTGATTATTTATATACTTCCCTACCGTCTACGGAATGCGACCATTTTGTTTTTCGGTTTCTTTTTGGGATTATTTATCGATTTGGCCAATAACACAATGGGAATACATGCAGCAGCGACCACCCTGATAGCCTATATCCGTCCTCGTCTGCTTATGCTGACTTCCAACCGCGAACAGATTGATGACATACAGGGAAAACAGAAAATCAGTGACTTTGGATGGTTCTTCAAATACATACTGATTTCGACTGCCGTATTTAATGTCGTCCTTATTCTGGGTGAAGCTTTCAGTATTCAAAATTTTCTGATTACTTTACTACGCATTATTTGTAGTACCGTTGCATCTATTTTCTTTATTCTGCTGTATTATTTTATAGCTTTAAAAAAGAAACGGAATTAATCGGTTTTCAACAAACGGCGTTAATTGCAGTGCTAAATCTTAAGGGATGAATAAGTACACTCACCGGAAAACGGTTATATCGGCGATTATCATATGCATTTACTGTATATATGCCATTCGCTTGTTTTACATGCAGGTCCTGGATGATTCGTTTCAGGTCAAAGCGATGTTGAATTCCCAGCGGATTGCAACTCAGTATCCGGCACGGGGACTGGTTTTCGACCGTAATGGTAACCTTTTGGTGGAAAACCAGCCGGCCTACGACCTGATGGTCATTCCCCGTCAGGTAAAACCTTTCGATACCACAGAATTAGTCCGCATTCTGGGCATAGAAAAAGAAACTTTAGTGAAAAGCCTGAAAAAATGCCGGAGATATTCTCCTTACAAAGCTTCCATCTTAATTTCCCAGATTACGGCCAACAAATATGCCGTTCTACAGGAGAAACTCTACAAATATTCGGGTTTTTTCATGCAAACCCGTACACTCCGGAAATACAATGTCTCCCATTCTGCCGATGTATTCGGTTATATCGGAGAAGTCAGTCAGGCACAGATCGACCGCGACAGTACCTATACAATGGGTGACTATATAGGAATCAGCGGCTTGGAAAGAACTTATGAGAAAATACTGAGAGGAACGAAAGGTGAAAAGATTTTATTAGTGGATAATTACAACCGGATCAAGGGTTCCTACAAAGACGGGGAATACGATAAACCGGCTGTCGTGGGGCAGAATATCACCACTACCCTGGATATCAATTTGCAGGAGTATGCCTATAAATTGATGAAAAATAAAAGAGGAGGAATTGTAGCCATTGAACCTTCCACGGGAGAAATTTTATTGAAAGTATCCAGTCCGGGCTATGACCCTCAATTGATGGTCGGATTGGAACGCGGTAAGAATTTCAGGAAATTGAATTCCGACCCGAATACTCCCCTGATCGACCGGACAGTATCCGGCTGTTATCCTCCGGGATCTACTTTTAAAACCTTACAGGCCCTTTACGGACTGAAAAAAGGCTTGGTTACTCCTGAGACCTGTTTTGAATGCTTCGGTAAATCCCGGACTTATATCGGCAGCAGTCCGATGGGATGCCATAACCATGCTTCTCCACTAAATCTCTATCAGGCTATCCAACAATCTTGTAATCCTTACTTTGTGAATGTATGGCGCCGGATTCTGGAAGACCAGAAATACAAAAATGTCAGGGATGCCTATATCGACTGGCGGGAATTTATCTGTTCTTTCGGATTGGGATCCAGAATATGCCCTGATTTCACCAATGAAAATAGCGGCTCTGTTCCTTCTCCTTCTCTCTACGATCATAAATTCCGGACAAAAGACTGGCGGTGGAGCTATATTACTTCCCTTTCGATCGGTCAGGGGGAATTGGAACTTACTCCCTTACAAATCACCAATATGGCCTGTGCTTTGGCCAACCGGGGGTATTACATGACACCTCATATCGTTCGGCCTTTGCAAGGAATAGATCATCAGATAACGAAGCATACTATTGATTGTGACAGCAAGTATTTTGACATTGTTATTGAGGGAATGGCAATGGCCGCCACAGGGGGAACGGCACGAGGGGCAGCCATAGATTCTGTCATATTTTGCGGCAAAACGGGGACAGCCCAGAATCCTCATGGGGAAGACCATTCCATCTTTATGGCCTTTGCCCCCAAAGACAATCCCCGCATTGCCATCGGAATTTACATAGAAAACGGAGGATTCGGGGCACAATATGCCGTGCCTATCGGAGGGTTGATTATGGAAAAATACCTGAAAGGAAAAATATCTCCCCGCAAGAAAGCCATTGAAGAAAGGATGATTAATGCCAATCTGCTTTCTCCTGAGAAGCCCCGCCAGGAAAAAACCGCAAATACCCCAGGTAGTACTGAAAAAAAACAATAAACCATGAACAGACAAACCGAATTGCTGAAAAACATAGACTGGCTGTCCGTTTTTTTATATACCATACTGGTTATCATGGGGTGGCTAAATATTTATGCTGCTGTTTATGATGATAATCACAGCAATATTTTCGACTTGACCACAAAGTACGGAAAACAATTCTTATGGATTGGAGCCGCCTCTGTGCTGGCTTTTTTCATTATGCTGACCGACAGTAAGTTTTTCACCGCTTTCTCCTTTGTTATCTATGGGTTAATCATCGGACTCCTGGCAGCAGTATTGGTATTCGGGGTTGAATCCCATGGGGCCCGGTCGTGGTTTGAAATCGGTGGAATCCGGATTCAACCTGCTGAGTTCGGGAAGTTTGCCACCTGCCTCGCCATAGCAAACGTGATGAGCCGGCACGGTTTTAAAATGATGCGTTTCAGTAGCCTGGCTCTCATCGGTCTGTTGCTGATGCTCCCTCTGGGATTGATTATTCTCCAGAATGATACCGGTTCAGCTTTGGTTTACAGTTCCTTTATTCTGGTCATGTACCGGGAAGGCTTGCACGGTTCTCTGTTGTTGCTTTGTTTTATAACAGTGGCCATTTTTATTTTTACATTACTCTACCCTCCGATCACAGTCATCTCACTCATCATAACCGGCACGTTGATTGCTTTTCTCTATTACCGCCAGAATAAACAAGAGTTATACAGAATCATTGCTTTTTTAATAGGGACTTTTGTA
Source organism: Odoribacter sp. Z80 (assembly GCF_009935865.1). Lineage (GTDB taxonomy): Bacteria > Bacteroidota > Bacteroidia > Bacteroidales > Marinifilaceae > Odoribacter. The sequence goes on along the minus strand of NZ_QWEL01000001.1, from coordinate 237,236 downwards.
TTTCTGTTATTTATGAAATGGTTATTTGACCTCTCTGTCAGCAACGAACGGTTACTGATGTATACCTATTTACTGACCTGCATTGTTGGTGTTTATTTTATATACAAGCGGAAAATGCGCCATATCATGTTGGTAATGCTGGCTTCCTGGTTATGTCTGGGAGCAACTGTCGGCGTAGATTATGCTTTTGATAAACTGCAACCCCACCAGAAGGACCGTATTAATAATCTATTGGGTATAGAAACAGACCTCAATGGAGCAGGATATAATGTAAACCAATCTAAAATTGCAATCGGTTCGGGAGGCCTTACCGGTAAAGGTTTTTTGCAAGGGACACAGACCAAATACAATTTTGTGCCGGAACAAAGCACCGATTTTATTTTCTGTACAGTCGGCGAAGAATGGGGTTTTCTGGGAGCAACCACCGTCATCGGACTTCTTATGGCGCTTATCCTGCGTATCATCTATCTGGCCGAACGTCAACGTTCCGATTTTTCACGCATATATGGTTACGGAGTAGCCAGTATTCTGTTTTTCCATGTGACCATCAACATCGGAATGACCATCGGCATGGCTCCCGTAATCGGTATTCCCTTGCCGTTTTTCAGCTATGGAGGTTCTTCTCTTTGGGCATTCACCATCTTGATTTTTATTTTTCTGCGTTTGGACGCCAACCGTTTGCAAGTATTCAGTTAATACAGAATACGGAAAAAGCAGCACAAAGCCATAACAAACGTTTTAAATATAGGTTAAACTGTTTTTATATTCATTTTTTTTAATATTTTCGTTCCCCTGTAATAGATTAAAAAGAATGTATGAAAACATTAGTCATAAACATCAAGCAACTGGTCCAGGTAGAAGATACACCCTGTTCTTGTAAAGCCGGCAAGGATATGGCGCGGGTAGGAATAATCCCGGATGCCTACCTGTTGGTAGAGGATGAAAAAATAGCCGGTTTCGGTAAAATGGAAGACCTGAACAGAGAATCCATTTATGCAAACGGCGATACAATCAAAGAAATTGACGCTTCAGGCAGACTCGTTCTGCCCTCTTATTGTGATTCCCATACCCATCTGGTATATGCCGGAAGCCGGGAAATAGAATATATTGACAAAATACGCGGACTTTCTTATGAAGAAATAGCCAAGCGAGGCGGAGGTATCTTGAATTCGGCCGAACGAATCCGGCATGCGTCGGAAGAAGAGTTATTCCAGTCGGCTTATGAGAGAATACAGGAAATAGCCGGTTTCGGTACCGGAGCCGTAGAGATAAAAAGCGGATATGGCCTGGATACCGAAAGTGAATTGAAAATGCTGAAAGTTATTCGCCGGCTGAAAGCTGAAACTCCCCTCCTCATTAAATCGACCTTTCTGGGGGCACATGCGGTTCCGGCCGAATATAAAGGAAGACAGACTGAATATGTTGACCTGATTATCAATGAAATGATACCGACCATTGCGGGAGAAGAACTGGCCGATTATATTGATGTCTTTTGTGACAAGGGTTTCTTTACCGTAGAAGATACCGACCGTATTCTGAATGCCGGCATGAAATATGGTATGCGCGCAAAAATACATGCCAATGAGTTGGACTATTCTGGTGGTGTGCAGGTCGGAGTAAAATATAACGCCATTTCAGTAGATCATCTGGAATACATCGGTGAAGAAGAAATCAGTGCCCTGCTGGGAAGTGAAACCATGCCGACTGTATTACCGGGAGCCGCTTTTTTCCTGAATATGCCCTATTCTCCCGTACGAAAAATGATAGAAGCCGGATTACCTGTTGCTCTGGCTTCGGATTATAATCCCGGCTCCTCACCTTCCGGCAATATGAAGTTTGTCATGTCCTTGGGGTGCATAAATTATAAGATGTTACCGGAAGAAGTTATTAATGCTACAACCCTGAACTCTGCCTACGCGATGGGCGTGCAGGAGGAAGCCGGTAGCATAGCTGTCGGCAAACTGGCCAATTTTTACATTACCTCCCCGCTCCCCGGTATCGAATACATTCCTTATGCTTACACGGCAAATATCGTAGAGGCCACTTTTTTAAGGGGAAAACAATATTAACCGATTTTATATCAAGTGATTCAAAATAAACGTATATGAAAAAACTTATCGAATGTGTGCCTAACTTCAGTGAAGGAAATGACATGCACATTATCAACCAGATAACGAATGCCATGAAAACCGTGGAAGGCATCAGTGTGATTGACGTAGATCCGGGAAAAGCCACCAACCGTACGGTAGTGACGATGGTCGGTGAACCGGAGCCCATTTGTGAAGCAGCTTTCCGGGCAGTGAAAAAAGCAGCCGAACTGATTGACATGACAAAACACAAAGGAGCTCATCCCCGTTTCGGTGCAACAGATGTCTGTCCGTTAGTACCGGTTTCCAACATCACTATGGAAGAAACGGTGGAATATGCCCGGAAACTGGCCCGGCGTATCGGTGAAGAACTGAGCATCCCCGTATATTGCTATGAAAGTGCGGCATTCGCACCCGAACGCAAAAATCTGGCCACTTGCCGCGCCGGAGAATACGAAGCTTTGGGCGAACGGCTCGGCAGTGAACAATGGCATCCTGATTTCGGTCCCCGTGAACTGAACGAATGGACGGCAAAAACCGGAGCAACAGCTGTCGGAGCCCGCAATTTCTTAGTGGCATACAATGTCAATCTGAACACCACTTCCACCCGCCGGGCCAATTCCATTGCTTTCGATGTACGCGAACGGGGACGGGTGAAACGGGAAGGCAATCCCATTACCGGCAAAAAAGTATTAGACGAAAACGGAAAACCGATCATGGTTCCCGGCACATTAAAATCGGTAAAAGCCATAGGCTGGTTTATTGAGGAATACGGCATTGCCCAGATTTCCATGAACCTGACAGACATTTCGGTTACGTCCATGCACGAAGCCTTTGACGAAGTGTGCCGCAAAGCTGCCGACCGGGGAATCCGGGTAACGGGTTCGGAACTGGTAGGAGTTCTCCCCTTGCAGGCTATGTTGGACGCCGGACGCTATTTCCTGCGCAAGCAGCAGCGTTCTACCGGCGTTTCGGACAAGGAACTTATCAAGATTGCCGTAAAATCATTGGGACTGGATGAACTCTATCCCTTTGAACCGGACAAAAAGATCATTGAATACATCCTGGAGAAAGAAGCCGACAAAGGTAAAAAGAAATTAGTAGACATGACGCTCACCGAATTTGCCAACGAAACGGCATCGGAATCTCCTGCCCCCGGAGGTGGCTCCATTTCGGCCTACATGGGTGCACTCGGTGCAGCATTGGGCAGCATGGTGGCCAATCTTTCCTCCCACAAATGCGGCTGGGACGAACGCTGGGAAGAATTCAGCGACTGGGCGGAAAAAGGCAAAGCCTACCAGACGGAGCTGATGAAATTGGTTGACGAAGATACCAACGCCTTCAACCGTATTATGGACGCTTTCGGTCTGCCGAAGAAAACGGAAGCGGAAAAGGCTGCCCGCCAGCAAGCCGTACAGGAAGCCACCCGCTATGCTACGGAAGTGCCCTTCAAAACCATGCGCCTCTGTTACGAATGCATGTCCGTTGCCAAAGCCATGGCGGAAACCGGTAACCCCAATTCCGTTACAGATGCCGGCGTCGGAGCACTGGCAGCCCGTGCCGGTGTGATGGGGGCTTTCCTCAATGTGAAAATCAACGCCGCCGGACTGGAAGACAAAGCTTTTGCCGCCGACATCATCCGCCAGGGCGAAACCATTGCAGAAAAAGCTTCCCAACTGGAAGCCGAAATCCTCGGAATCGTCAACTCAAAAATCTGATTTTCTTATTTAATATCCCCCCTTCGTTTCAGTATTCAAACTGAATCGAAGGGGGTTATTTTTGGGCATGTGGTATTAAATCTCATCCCATAAAAACCTGCTAAAAGTGCTCCGTAACTCCGGAAAAAACCATAATTTTGGTACTCCTAAACACACAACAAAAACAATGGAAGCAAAACATTACACCGGTTTGAGTAATGCCGAGGTACGGCAAAACCGGGAAAAATGGGGTGCCAATATGCTCACCCCCCCTGCACGGACTCCTCTGTGGAAACTCTTTCTGGAGAAATTCAGAGACCCAATCATCCGGATATTGTTGGTGGCAGCGACCCTTTCGTTAGTGATTTCCATTATTCATAACGAGTATGCGGAGACCATCGGTATCTTTGCCGCTATTTTCTTAGCTACGGGCATTGGGTTCTGGTTTGAGACGGATGCCAACCGGAAGTTTGAACTACTCAATCAAGTAAACGACGATACTCCCTATAAGGTAATCCGGGACGGACATATCCGGGAAGTAGAGAAAAAAGATATTGTGGTCGGCGATATTGTGATTCTTGAAACGGGCGAAGAAGTTCCTGCCGACGGTGACCTGCGGGAAGCCATCTCCCTCCAGGTCAATGAATCGACCCTTACCGGCGAACCCGTGACAGACAAAACCACACACCCTACCGACTCCGAAGCCACCTATCCTTCTCACCAGATATTGAGAGGAACAACCATTGTAAACGGACATTGCATCTATCAGGTCAGCGCTGTGGGAGATCAGACTGAATTCGGGAAAGTTGCTGAAAAAGCAACAGAAATTACCAAAGACAAAACACCACTCAGCAGGCAGTTAGAAAAATTAGCCCGGATGATCAGCATTGCCGGATTTATAGTTGCCGGAACTACTTTCATCGGCTTACTATGTAAAGACATCTTTTCCGGTATATTCACGTCCGACAATCTTTTTACATTAGACACCGCCGGGCGCATCCTGCAATATTTCATGGTAGCCGTCACACTTATTGTGGTTTCCGTACCCGAAGGACTGCCTATGAGTGTAACACTGAGTCTGGCACTCAGCATGCGGAAAATGTTAAAAACCAATAATCTGGTGCGGAGAATGCACGCTTGCGAGACGATGGGGGCAACTACCGTCATCTGTACCGACAAAACGGGAACACTGACACAAAACCGGATGCAGGTCTATGAAACGGACTTCCCCGCCCTTTCAGACCAGCAACTTGGACAGGATGAAACCTCCCTGCTGATACAGGAAGGTATCAGTGTCAACTCAACAGCATATCTGGATTTTACAACCTCCGGAGAAGTGAAACCGCTCGGTAATCCCACGGAAGCTGCTCTGTTGCTCTGGCTGAATAACCAAGGGACGAATTACATGGATTTTCGGGAAAAATCAAGAATAGTAGAACAGTTGACTTTCTCAACCGAACGAAAATATATGGCAACGTGGGTACACTCTGTCACTGGTCAAGAAATACTTTACCTAAAAGGAGCTCCGGAAATGGTCTTCGGAAAATGCAGTCGTATCCTAACCGCAGAAGGCTTGGAACCCGCAGGAGACTACCGCCGAAACATAGAAGATCGGCTGCTACAATATCAGAACCAGGCGATGCGCACACTTGGTCTGGCATATAAACCAGTAAATGGCGGAGAAGACGGCGATATTGAAAAAAATATCGGTGACGATTTTATTTTTCTCGGAATTGTAGCCATCTCCGACCCCATCCGTCCGGACGTTCCGGCAGCCGTAGCCCAATGTCTTCATGCCGGCATCGATGTGAAAATCGTAACAGGAGATACCCCGGCAACAGCCAAGGAAATCGGGCGGCAAATCGGAATATGGCAGGATAGCGATTCCGATGAACAAGTCATAACGGGGGTGGACTTTGAAAAACTGCCGGACGATGAAGCACTGAAACGGGTGGTCAAGCTGAAAATCCTGTGCCGTGCCCGCCCCACCGACAAGCAGCGTTTGGTGGAACTGCTGAAACGTACCGGAGCAGTCGTGGCCGTAACCGGAGACGGCACAAATGATGCCCCTGCCCTTAACTATGCCGACGTAGGACTCTCCATGGGGACAGGCACTTCCGTTGCCAAGGAAGCCAGCGACATCACTTTACTGGATGATTCTTTCCACAGTATTGCTACGGCTGTCATGTGGGGACGCTCGCTCTACCACAACATACAGCGGTTTATTCTCTTTCAGCTCACCATCAACCTTTCCGCCTTGCTGATTGTATTACTGGGTTCGCTGTTCGGCCACGAACTACCTCTGACCGTCACGCAGATGCTATGGGTCAATATGATTATCGATACCTTTGCAGCAGCGGCATTAGCCTCTCTTCCCCCCGATTTACAGGTAATGAATGAACCTCCCCGCAAGGCGTCCGATTTCATCATTTCCAAAAGCATGCGAACCCGCATCATCGGCATAGGACTCTCACTCACCCTGATATTACTGGGCCTGATGTTCTACTTTACCGGTAAATCGGGACTCATTTCACGCTATCATCTGTCTGTATTCTTCACAACTTTCGTCCTGTTACAATTCTGGAACATGTTCAATGCCAAAGCATTTATGACCAAAGGTTCGGCATTCAAAGGATTGTCTAAATGTACCGGTTTCCTGATTGTCATGGCTATTATCCCCGTGGGACAATTCCTCATTGTTCAATTCGGAGGCGAAGTATTCCGAACCGTTCCGCTCAGCGGAACGGACTGGGCCTGGATTGCCGGCTTAACCTCTGTTGTATTGTGGACGGGCGAAGCAATACGCCTGCTTCGGAACAAGTAAAATTTACCATTCAGGACAGGAGACTCAAATTTTGAGTTTTTGGCTTGGGAAAATCTTTTATCTCTTTCTGCAAATCAGGTAAAAAGGATGGTATGTCAGAGGAAAACTGTTTTTCAACAGGTCTTTTTCATAACAACGGGTAAACTGTTGCAATGTTCCTTTAGTCCAATTACGGCCGGAGTGACCTGCATTGACGCCGGTTTTTTTCAGATGGCGCAAAACCTCTATGGCTTCCGGAAAATAAAGCTTATCCACCTGCTCTTCAAAACAAAGAACTTCAAAATCGGAAGACAGGCAAGAAAATAATTCTTCGCGGCTAAGGTAGTTTAAACCATGAGGTGTAAAAGGCCGCAATTCCGTCATATTGCGGGGACCGAACGTACTGAATGCCATCAATCCCCCTTTTCGCAAATGAGAAGCCAACTTCCGGAAAGTCTTACGGGGATTGGAGAACCATTGAAATGTAGAAGCCGACACAAGCAATTCAAATTCTCCCGGAACAGGCATCTCCTCTATATCTCCCACAAAACAGTGCGACACAGGCAAATCATAACAGATAGCCGTTTTTTCACACATTTCCTCCACCAGATCATTCACAAACAAACCACCATTTCCAGCCATACCCTTTATTCTGCGTGTCAGCAATCCGGTACCACATCCGATTTCCAATATTTTGTCCGGTTGGTAATCTAAAATCCCCTGCAATAATTCGAAAAGATGGTCTGCAATCCTTCTCTGGACCGGAGCATTCTCTTCATAACTCTCCACACTCCGTTTGAAACGATATTTTATTTCAGTCTTATCAATCATATATTTACTAATTCTTCCCAACTCCGGAAGGCATAAAACGGATAATGTCCTCCCGGCAGAAAAGTAACGGAAGCCCGGTCCTGCCACCAGCGCATCTGATTCTCCGGTGGGAAAATGAGGTCCTTTCGGGAAATAAAAACTTTATTCCATTTTATACAATTTTTATGCTCAGAGCTCAATCTGTGTATAAAGCACAGTTCTTCGACCTGTTCCGCCAGGATTCGTCGGGGTTTATTCACAGAAAATGACTCGTATTCTGCTTTATTAACAAACATGCGGGAGAAGAATTTTTCCCTTCCCGCCTCTGTCATTCCCCGCTCTGTCAGTTCATAACTCCGCACCGGAATGCCATACTGATTGTCAACCGGCAATTCCGTACCATTCAGGGCAATACACTTATCCGGTTGTACCGGCCAGTGCGGGACCGTATTGGCAGCAGCCCACACACCCATCGACCACGCAACAACATACACTGTATGGTAACCTGAAAAACAGATAGCCTCTTTTCCGGGCTCCAGGGAACGATAATCCGAACAAACCGCCAAGTCATACGATGAAGACAAATGGGCAATTGCCTGTACATCCATGCCCCATCCATTGAAAAAAACAAGCAGCACCCCGTTTCTGTTCTGTTTAATCCAGTCTATTCGCATAGATCACTCCATTCCGTTTAATAAAAAATCGAAAAGACATTCATAATCTTCCAAAGGAATAGAAGCGTTCAATGAGAAACGAATCCGGGCTTCATTTTTAGGAACAGTCGGATATCTCACCGGTAAAGCAAAAAAACCGTTATCCTGCAATAAATCCGCAACTTCAACACTGTTCTCATTCGCACCGCAAACCATAGGGACGATATGTGAACTGCCCCGGGTTTCAAATCCTTTATCGGTCAACACTTCGCGCAAACGCTCCGACACCCGGGCCAATTTTATCCGTAAATCATAGAAATCCGGCATTTTGTTAAGAATAAAACGGGTCCAGGCTACATTTACAGGAGGCAAGGCAGTGGTAAAAATCAGGCTTCTTTGCGTATTGACCAAATACTCCCGGAATATCTCCTCACATACCACAAACGCCCCCATCGAAGCAAAAGCTTTTCCAAAAGTCCCCACAATGAAATCAATATCCTCCGTACAAGCTTGTTCCTCGCAGCATCCCAAACCATTGGTTCCTCTGACCCCGATAGCATGAGCTTCATCCACATACAAAAAAGCATCAAACTCTTTTTTCAATTCACACAATTGCTGCAGGTCGGCCACATCCCCATCCATGCTAAAAACCGATTCCGTCACAATGAACACCTGCTCATACTCCTCTCTATGCTGAGTCAATATACTGCGCAAGTGTTCGTAATCCAAATGGCGGTACCTCAACATCTGAGCATCACTCAACCGTAATCCATCAATAATGCTGGCATGCACCAGCTTGTCTGCCACAACCAAATCGCGTTTGCCGGTCAAAGCCGGAAGAATGCCGATATTGGCATGGTAACCGGAATTAAACACCAAAGCCCCTTCTTTATCATACCAATCCGCCAAATCGTCTTCCAACATTTTATAATACTGATGATTTCCCGAAAGCAAACGGGAAGATGCCGCACTATATCCCAAAGCCATAATATCCGTCTCCGACCTAAAACTCTCTGCCAATTGGGGATTCGTAGACAGACCGAGATAATCATTGGAAGATAAATTCAACATTTCACGCCCCTGGGCATGAATCAGGAAACCATTCTGCTCAATCTCTCTGAGTGTCCGGTAATTACCGGTTGCCTTTATGGTTTCCAGTTTCTTGATATAACGCTCTTTGTTCATTCCGTTTCCTTTACTATCTTCAACAATCCCCGGGTCAAACGGGTTAACTCGGAAGCCGAAATAATATAGGGAGGCATAATATACACCAATCTGCCGAAAGGCCTTACCCATATACCTTCTTCTACAAACTTAGCCTGTAATACCGCCATATCGACCGGTTTCTTCATTTCAATCACTCCTATAGCTCCCAGCACCCTAACATCAGCAACCTGTTCCAGCAGGGCCGCAGGTGCCAATTCTATCTTCAACTGTTGCTCGATATTACCAATCTTTTCTGCCAGATTATAAGTCAGTAAGAGGTCGATCGAAGCACAGGAAACAGCACAAGCCAACGGATTACCCATAAAAGTAGGGCCGTGCATAAATACATAAGGATCTTTTGAACTGATCACCGTACCGACTGCCTCCGTTGCCATTGTTGCGGCAAAACTCATATATCCTCCGGTAATGGCCTTACCGATACACATGATATCCGGGCAGATGCCGGCATGCTCCACTGCCCATAATTTTCCGGTACGTCCGAAACCCGTAGCAATTTCATCACATATCAACAAAATCTCATACCGGTCACACAGAGCCCTCACCTCCCGCAGGTAATCTGCTGAATAAAACCACATACCGCCAGCCCCTTGAACAATAGGTTCAAGTATAACAGCAGCAATATCTGCATGATGGACTGCCATGCATTCCTTCAATTCCCTCAGGTCTTCTTCCCTGCACTCCTGTCCAAAACGGCATTCCGGCCGTGGAATAAAATACTGGATAGGCAGAGAACCGTGAAAGATGCCATGCATTCCGGTCACCGGGTCGCATACTGACATCGCATTCCAGGTATCTCCGTGATACCCTTTGGTAATGGTCAGGAAGTGTTTCTTCTCTGTGCGTCCGGCGGCATACCAATATTGCAGGGCCATTTTCATGGCTACTTCCACCGAAACGGAACCGGAATCACAAAAAAATATTTTATCTATCCCCTCCGGAGCAATAGACAGCACTTTCCGGGCCAATTCCACCGCCGGGCGATGGGTAAAACCGCCAAACATCACATGTGCCATATCCCTCATCTGCTTTTCAAGAGCAGCGTTCAACACCGGATGATTATAGCCATGAATCTCACACCACCAGGAAGACATTCCGTCAATGAGACGGCGTCCGTCTTCCAGTTCAATATATACCCCCTCCGCCCTTTTCACCGGATAGACAGGGAGCGGGTCCAAAGTTGAAGTATAAGGATGCCAGATGTGCTCCCTGTCAAATTTTAATAGTTCTTCTGTTTTCATGTCAATTAAATACTGAAACCTAATTCTTTAACCTTTCTCATATCTTCTTTTACTTTAGACCCTACCGTTGTCAGTAAATCACCCACAATAGCAGCGTTGATACCGGCCTGAATAGCCTCCGTTTCTATATGGGCAATCAACATGCGCCCGCCGGCAAAACGAATATAAGCTTCCGGATGCACAAAACGAAACAAGGCAATGGTCGTCAATATCTCTTCATCCGGTAACCGCCTTGCTCCCTCCAAAGGAGTGCCGGGAATGGGATTCAAAATATTTAAAGGAATGGAACGGATTCCCAGTTCCCGGAGAGTCAAAGCCAGTTCTATCCGGTCGTCCATACTCTCCCCCATACCGATAATACCACCGGAACAGACTTCCATACCTATTTCCTGAGCCGCCCGGATGGTTTCTATCTTTTCCGCATAAGTATGGGTAGTACACAAAAAAGGGAAATAACGTGCAGATGTTTCCAGGTTGCAATGATAACGTGTAATTCCTGCTTCTTTCAGCTTTTGTAGCTGGTTTTTCCTCAACAAGCCCATCGACGCACACAAATGCAAACCTGACTTGGCCCCTATTTTTACTGCAAATTCGCACAAACGACCGATATTCCGGTCGGATAGAGCCCTTCCGCTCGTAACAAACGAAAATTTATCCACTCCGTACTCATCATTTAATTGTGCCATCCGCAAACAAGTCTCCTCATCCACCAACTCATATTCATCTATATGTGTACTGAAAACAGCCGACTGGGCACACCATTTGCAATTTTCAGAACACCTGCCCGAACGGGCATTAATAATGGAGCAAGTATCGAAATGCCGCCCTGCCCGTCTGTCCCTGATTTCACCGGCAGCATGAAATAAAGCCTGCTTATCCCTTTCCTTTGCCAGAAGGAAGGCCTCTTCGCGGGAAACGGCATCCCCATTCAGAACTTTTTCTTTAATCGTCTCAATCATATCATTTCAAATAAAAGAGGGATATATACCACCATATATCCCTCTGCCTATATCATATACACAACATTTTGTCCGGACACACCTCTCCCTTTAAGTTCACAGCCATCTTCTGGAATAGATCGTTTTGTCTGATTTGCATTTCTGCTTCAGAAATCTTATCCGTATTGATAACCACCCCATGGGAAGCGGATTTTAAAAGCACCTTCCGGTACATGCCAACAGTCAGACGGGCAATACGCACTTCCCGTCCCAGCCCGGCAAATATCGAATAGCCTTTCCTCGTCCAACGGGAAAAATACAGATAGTGATGACTCAGATAGCTATGCTCTTTCATACAATTCATTTAGGGAGGCCAAATTACTAAATTATTTGTTCCCATTCTCATTTTAAATCCTAAATTTGCTGCTTCTAAAATACAAACAATGAAATATAGCTTTATTCTTCTTTTTGCTTTGCTCATAGCAACTATTTTTCCATCACAAGCAAAAAATTACGATTTGGGGAAATACGGTTTAAAACCGGACAGCCGTGAAAATTCTGCACTACTACTGTCAAGTGCCATCCAAAAGATCGTACGGGAACACCACAGCAACTCCCCTGTTGTATTACAATTTCCGGAAGGGACTTACCATTTCTACCCGACAGCTGCCTTGGAAAGGGAATATTATATTTCCAACCATGACCAAAATAACCCCAAGCAAGTGGGAATCCCTCTGGAGGGACTGAAAAATGTTATCCTGGACGGAAAAGGTTCGGAGTTTATCTTCCATGGAAGGATGCTGCCTATCAGTATTGTCAATTGTGAAAACTGTACCCTCCGAAATTTTTCAGTCGACTTTGAAAATCCGCACATCACCCAAATGAAAGTAGTCGCCAACGATACGGCCCAAAACCGGATTACCTTAGAAATTGCCCCGTGGGTGGACTATAAAATCACGGACGGGGTTTTCAGCGCCCGTGGTGAAGGTTGGGAACACACTCCCCAGGGTTGTATAGCTTTTGACGGAATAACGCGCCACATCATCTATAACACCAGCGACCAGGGGGTTTATTTAAAACAAGTGGAGGAAATTGCCCCCCGCACCATCATCGCTTCGGGATGGAAACAGCCCAAGCTGGTCCCCGGAACAGTTATTGCAGGCAGAACGTGGCACCGCCCAACACCCGGAATATTTGCTCACCAATCCGATAACACCGAACTGAAAAATATAAAAATACATTATGCTGAAGGTATGGGATTGCTTGCCCAGCTTTGCCATAACATCACCTTAGAGCATTTCGGAATTTGCCTGAAAGGGAAAAACGATCCCCGTTACTTTACCACCCAGGCCGATGCCACCCATTTTTCCGGTTGCAAGGGAAAGATAATCTCCACCAACGGACTGTATGAAGGCATGATGGATGACGCCATTAACATTCATGGTACTTACCTGAAAGTAACGGAACGGGTGGATGACCATACATTGACGGCTGCCTATATGCATTCCCAGAGCTGGGGATTTAAATGGGGAGACCCGGGAGACTCCGTACAGTTTATCCGGTCCAAAACCATGGAAATTCTGGACGCCAGGAATACCATCGCCTCTATTGTTCCGGCAGATGCTCCCACCGACAAGGGGACAAAACTGTTCCGGATTCGCTTCACCAACCCCATAGATGCAACAATCCAGCCGGAAGGAAATTTCGGCATCGAGAACCTGACCTGGACACCAGAAGTACAGTTTACTCATAATATCATACGCAACAACCGGGCCAGAGGAGCCCTTTTCAGTACTCCCCGGAAAACAGTGGTCACCCATAATCTTTTCGACCATACCTCCGGAACCGCCATTTTATTATGTGGAGATTGCAACGGATGGTACGAAACAGGAGCCTGCCGGGATATATTGATTAAAAATAATACCTTTATCAACGCTCTGACCAATATGTTCCAGTTTACCAATGCGGTCATTTCCATCTATCCGGAAATCCCCGACCTGGTCCGGCAAAAGAAGTTTTTCCATGGTCAGGACGGGAAAGCCGGTATTGTGATTGAAGGAAACCGGTTTGAAACATTTGACCGTCCCCTGCTTTACGCCAAATCGGTACAAGGACTTGTCTTCCGCAACAATACCGTCCTGCACAATCAGGATTTCCCGGCTTTCCATTGGAACAAATACCCTTTTTTATTTGAAAAAGTAGCCAACATTATGATTTCAAATAATACCTTTGACATTCCTTTTAACCGGGAGAAAGACATTCGGTTAAACTACACCGACGAAGAAGAAATTCATGTGGAACAAAAACAATGAAAAAAGCTATTGTATTATTATCGGGTGGTCTGGATTCTACCACTGCCTTATATCTAGCCAAAAGTGAGGGATTCGATGAAATTTATGCACTCACTTTCCAATACGGACAGAAACACGACAAAGAATTACAAAGCGCACAGGCCATAGCCCGGGCAGCCCAAGTTAAAGAACACAAGGTAGTAACCCTCTTGCTAAACCAATGGCAGGGATGCGCGCTGACCGATCCGGAAATGGAAGTGGAAAACGGAAAAGTGGACCGCCAGGACATCCCGACGACCTACGTTCCGGCAAGAAACATGGTCTTTCTCTCTGTTGCTGCATCCTGGGCGGATGCATTGGACATCACGGACATCTACATCGGAGTGAGCGAAGTGGATTATTCAGGCTACGTAGACTGCCGGGAAGAATTTATCCGGGCAATGGAACAGGCCATTAACCTTGGCACAGTGACAGGAGCCGAAAAAAAGCACCACATTACCATCCATGCTCCCTTTATGCACATGACCAAAGCAGAAGAAGTAAAACTGGGCCTGAAACTGGGAGTAGATTTCAGTCTCACCTGGACTTGTTACAGAGGCGGTGATTCCCCCTGCGGAACCTGCGACAGTTGCCTGCTCCGGGCAAAAGCATTTGCCGAGGCAGGTGTAAACGACCCGTTAACCGTTCATACAACCAAGTCATGATTATCCGTAAACAATTCAAGTTTGAAGGTGCCCACATTGTCCGCAATTGTACCTCTCAACGGTGCCGGGAAAACATACACGGGCATTCTTATATCGTTGAAGTGTTCATTACCTCCGACCGATTGGACAACGGCTATATGGTCATGGACTTCTGCCGGTTAAAACAAGTGAAAGAATTCATCGAAAGTTTTGACCATTCTTATTCCCTGTGGAACCGGGAAAACCAGGAATTTAAAGACTTTATTTACCGTTATAATAAAAGAGTTGTAGAAATCCCTGTATCTCCTTCTGCCGAAGGATATGCCCTGCTGTTTTTCTATATAATAGACCAGATATTCCGGCATACAGAACGTCTGAACGGAGAAGGCAATATCCGGCTCTACTCGGTGAGGGTACACGAAACAGCCACAGGCTACGCGGAAGCATTCCGGGAGGACCTTTCGTGGGTGAACTTTCGCATGGATGACCTGTTGTTTTCTCCGGATATAACAGCAGGCTGGATAAACCAGGAGTGGTGGGACAAGCTCAAAACTTTTTCTTATGAAAATCGCTAAAGACGGAATTTTTCCCATTACGAAAGACCAACACGGACATCCCCTCCCCATTTCTCCGGCTTCCGGGCTGGACATCCCCGGAACTATACAAGGAGAAGGTAAATTGTGTGGTGTACCTTCCCTGTTTATCCGTCTGGCAGGTTGTAACCTGCATTGTTGCTGGACATTACCAAACAACGTGCAGGTGCCTTGCGACACGTCCTACGCCGCTTATGAGTTGCAGAATGTACAAACCAAATCTGTTAATGACATTTGTTCCCTCGTCCTTCAGAATACAGACTCCATCAGGCATCTTGTCATTACCGGAGGAGAGCCACTGTTACAGGCCCAGGAACTGGAACAGCTATGCGAAAAGTTGAAAAAAGAACGTAAATACCACATTACCCTGGAAACCAACGGCACCCTGTTTGATGAAAAGGTTGCCCGGTACATTGATTTATTCAGTTTGTCGCCGAAATTATCCGCCTCCCATTCCTCCTGTTCCGGCAAACCGCTCTTTTCCGTCACCACCATTCAGAATTTTATCCGGTTTGCCTCCTCCTGCGGGAAAGATTTTCAATTGAAATTTGTCTATTCCTGCAAGAAAGATGCAGAAGAAATCCGGCAGTTGCTCTCCCGACTCCAAGGATGGAAACCGGAAGATGTTTTGCTGATGCCTTTAGGTGCAACCCCCGAATTAATACGAATAAATACACGCGAGGTACTGACACATTGTATCCGGAACGGATGGAGATACTGCGACCGGTTGCATATTTCCCTGTTCGGCAATAAAACCGGTGTTTAATCACCGCTTCAAAGCAAGCACAGTAGGAGATTTATAGAATATCTTTCCTTCTTCCAGCAGATGCCGGATGCGTTCAATCACCATTTCCCGTTGGCCCTCTACCCGATAGACAACCTCTTTTACCTCCCGGTCCTGTTCCTGTAAAACCGCAAGAATGGCCATATCCGTTTTATCTTTCTCTTTCCGGGAAATTTTTTTCCGTCCAAGACAATAATCGCATATTCCGCAAACTTGTTTTTCTTTTTGTCCGAAATATTCCATCAGATAAAGCTGGCGGCACCCCTCCTCTTTTTCTATATATTCCGCCATCTTCTCAATTTTAGAAGCAAAAACATGTTTCCGGTCTTCATAAGCATTCCGGTCAAGATGCAGGTAAGAAGACGGAACCCGCGGTTGATGGTAGACTAAATAAGGACGGTCGTTGCCCGGGATATAACCGATAATCTTTCTTTTAGCCAAAGTCAGCAAACCATGATATACTTCCTGGCGTGTGACTCCTAAACGCTCAGCCAACAATTGTTCATCCACATAGACATACTGCACAAAAACCCCCGAAAAAGTACGCAGAATAAACTCCATCAAATGTTCCAAAAAGGAATCATTCAACTCTATTTTATAAAGCTGGTCACGAATAACGAGAAAACTAATACGCGACCGGGTCCTGACGTCAGTGGTCAATTCCAGATAGCCTGCCACCTGAAGGATTTTAAGAGCAGACACTACCTGACCGTAGTCTAATTTAAAAGTCCTGGCAAATACTTCAGGATCAAATTCAAAAGCATAGCCATTGCCACCGCCTTCCTCCACCCCCAAAAAATCGCCGGCGGCCTGATAAACTTTCCGGATATAGGATTTCTCCGGAAATCCCTGAGTTATCCTTTTCCTAAAAGCCGTCAGGGAAGCCTCATTATATAACAATACTGCATAAGCCCGGCCCCCATCCCTACCGGCTCTACCCGCTTCCTGGAAATAAGCCTCCGGACTATCCGGAATATCAAAATGGACCACAATACGCACATCCGGCTTGTCTATTCCCATACCGAAAGCATTCGTAGCAACCATCACCGGAAAAACATTATTTTTCCAGTCTTCCTGCTTCTTTTCCCGTTGCAAAGCATTCAGACCAGCGTGATAAAAGTCAGCAGGAATCCCTTTCTCCATAAGAAAGCGGGCCAACTCTTCAGTACTTGCCCGCTTACGGACATAGACGATGGCACTGGCCTGCAATTTGGAAAGAATATGAAGTAATTCACCCAATTTATCATTTGCCTTACGCACCACATATGAAATATTTTCCCGACGAAAACTTTTTGAAAGTACATGAAACTCTGTAAACTTCAGATGACGCTGTATATCGTCGGCAACCCGCGGGGTGGCCGTAGCCGTCAATGCCAGTACTACCATCCGGGGAAACCAGGAACGAATTTCAGCAATTCTCAGGTAAGAAGGCCGGAAATCATATCCCCACTGGGATATACAATGAGCTTCATCCACTGCTAATAATGAAAGAGGCATTTGTTTTAAACGGCAGCGAAACGATTCGGAAGCCAACCGCTCCGGCGAGATATACAGGAATTTGACTTTCCCTCCGATGGCTTTGTTTATCGCCGACTCCACCCGCTCAGAAGACATACCCGTATAAATCGCTTCAGCAGCAATCATTCTCTTTTGCAGGCCTTCCACCTGGTCCTTCATTAAGGCTATCAACGGAGTAATCACAAGACAAACTCCTTCCAGCAGAATTCCCGGCACCTGATAGGTTATTGATTTTCCTCCTCCGGTAGGCATCAGGGCAAGGGTATCTTTTCCGGACAGTACCGACAGAATAATGTCTTCCTGCAGGCTGCGGAACTGCTCGTATCCCCAATATTGCTTTAAGATTTGCCGGATTTCTTCCATGCTCATTCCATTTTCCGATTCTCAACATTCCAACGGTTCCCTTCTGAAACCATAAAACAAAGATACAATGAAATTGAAAATAATTTACTACTTTCGCCCAGGTGTAAAAATAAAGTGTAAAATGAAAATCATATCCCTACTCCTTTTTTCTGTTTTACTATATGCCTGCCATCCGTCACAACCGGCCAATCAACCGGCTGCCCGGGTTTTTGAAACAAACCTTTATAAGTCGGAGGTTGCAAATTTTATCCCTCCCGACACTCCTTCGGAGGACAGTATCATCATGGCCCAAAACTATATCCGGAACTGGGTAACCCAAAAACTCCTGCTTCACAAAGCCATTGAAAACCTTTCCGGAGAAGAAATAGATATACAAAAACAAGTGGATGAATACCGGACTACTTTACTAATTCACCATTATAAACAAAAGCTGATTGCCCAACGCTTAGTAGGAGATATTGACGACAAAGAAATTGAAGCATACTACCATAAAAACGAAAATAACTTTATCTTGGCCACTCCTATCGTAAAAGCAGTGTTTTTTATTCTGCCTAAAACAGTATCTAACCTGACCCAGGTGAGAAAATGGAATAAGTCTGATAAAGCGGAAGACCAGGAAAATCTTGAAGACTACTGTCTGACCCATGCCCATAAATACGATAATTTCCAGAATCGGTGGATGGAAGTGAAATACCTGCTGAACTTAATTCCAGGGGATTTCAACACTCTGGCAAAAGAAATCCTGACATTGAAAAACATTGAAAAAGAAGATGATAAAAATTACTATTTTCTGAAAATCAATGAAATCAAAAGAGAACAGACAATCGCGCCTTTGGATTACGTCCGAAATGAAATTACATTAATCCTGAAATATAAAAAGAAGCTCTCTTTTGAGAATGAACTGGAAAAACAAATAAACCAGGAAGGACTTAGGAAGAATTATGTAAAAATTTACTAAACTACAGACCGGACTTCTCTATTTTAAATAAAAATAGTAGCTTAGAGGGCTCAAAAAGAGCCTTCAATTTTGTAAAATCAATTATATGAAAAAGTATTTATTTTTACTTGTCTTCTCATTTCATTTCTGCGTACTCTTCTCTCAGAAAAATGTCATTGACAAAGTAGTGGCTATCGTTGGAGAAGAAATCATCTTAAAATCAGATATTGAAAATGCTTTTTTACAGGAACAGGGACGAGGATTGATTTCTTCTTCGGCCAATTACAGGACTGAATTACTGGAGCAGCAACTTATCCAAAAACTGTTACTGGCACAAGCCCAGGTAGACAGTATATCTGTGACAGAAGAAGAAGTAGAAAATGCAGTAAGCAACCAAATCGAGTACTTCATCAGTAACGCCGGCTCCCAGGAACGCCTGGAAAGTTTCTTCGGCAAACCGCTTCAGGAAATTAAGGACGAAATGCGCGGACAAATACGGGAGCGCTTGATCACAGAGCAAATGCAACAAAAAATAGTGGAAAAAATCCGGGTCACCCCTTCTGAAGTACGAGCTTATTTCAAAAAACTACCCAAAGATAGTCTGCCGGATATGCCCGACAGATACGAGTTACAACAGATTGTCTTACGTCCCAACATCAGCGATGCGGAAAAAGAACGTATACGGGAACAGCTACGGGAATACCGGGACCAGATACAAAAAGGAGAAAAAACTTTTAACACCATAGCTGTTTTGTATTCAGAAGACGGTTCCGCCACCCGCGGAGGTGAACTGGGATATATGACGCGAAAATCGTTAGATCCCGCTTTTGCGGAAGCAGCATTTAGCCTCAAACCGGGGAAAATATCCAAAATCGTTGAATCAGAATACGGTTTTCACATTATCCAGTTGATTGACCGCCAAGGTGAAAAAGTAAATGTCCGCCACATTTTATTACAACCCAAAGTGTCGCCAACCGAGAAAGAAGAAGCAATGCACCGTCTTGATACCATCCGCCAATACATCCAGGACGGTAAAATGACTTTTGAAGAGGCTGCATTTTATTTCTCAACAGACAAGAAAACCCGGAATAACGGCGGACTCTATGCAGCACCCCAGACTGCGGAAGCCAAAATTGCCAGGACAGAGATTCCGGCAGAAATGGGCAGAGTAGTAAATCACCTTAAACCAGGAGAAATCTCAGAACCTTTTGTCAGCTATTCAGAAGGAAGAGAAGAATATAAAATTATCAAAGTAAAGGCATTTTATCCTCAGCATAAGGCTAACCTGGACGATGACTGGCTGAATTTTGAACTCATGCTGCAAAATGAGAAACAAATGGACAAACTGGAAAAATGGATAAAAGAAAAACAAGCCACTACTTACGTCCATATCGACGAAGAATATAAAAACGGAAAATTCCGTTATGACGGATGGATTAAATAAAGCAAACGCCTGTTACTTAATTGAATATCATGGAAGAGCAAGCCAAACTGATCGATCAGCTAAAACTGAAATATGAAGATTTAAAAAAAGAAATATCCCGTAAAATTGTCGGCCAGGAAGAAGTCATCGATAAAATCCTGATTTCCATATTCAGCAACGGCCATTGCCTGCTCATCGGAGTTCCCGGCTTGGCTAAAACTTTAATGGTTACAGCTATCTCTGAAACGTTGGAGTTGGACTACAAACGCATCCAGTTTACTCCCGACCTGATGCCTTCGGACATCATAGGTACGGAGATTCTGGACCAGAACAGAGAATTCCGTTTTGTCAAAGGACCACTTTTCGCCAATATCATTTTAGCAGACGAAATTAACCGTACTCCCCCGAAAACGCAAAGTGCCCTGCTGGAAGCGATGCAAGAACGGGAAGTAACAGCGGCCGGAGCCACCCGCCCATTGGCACAGCCATTCTTCGTACTGGCCACACAAAACCCGATAGAACAGGAAGGTACCTATCCCCTGCCAGAAGCCCAGCTGGACCGTTTCATGTTCAGCGTAATCCTGGACTATCCGACAGAAGCAGAAGAAATAGCCATTGTGGAAAATACCACCGGACAGGAATCCGGAAAACTGAACCGAATTATCAGTGGTGAAGAAATCCTGAAATATCAGGCAGTTATCCGGCAGATGCCTGTTCCCAAACCCATTACGGAATATGCCGTAAAACTGGTTGCTAAAACCCGGCCGGGACGCCCCGGTTCCCACCCTATGGCTGACCAATATCTGAACTGGGGAGCAGGTCCGCGGGCCTCCCAATTCCTGGTTGCCGGTGCTAAAACCCGGGCTGCTTTGCAAGGGAAATATTCCCCCGATCTGGAAGATGTAAAAAACGTGGCAGAAGCCATACTTCGCCACCGTATTTTCAGAAATTATAAAGCAGAAGCTGAGCACCTGCAGGTAGAAAATCTCATCCGGGAATTTATAAAATAAAGAATCAGCAGAATGTGTAGCAAAACACTATTAATTTTCATTTGTCTCGTGATTGGATGCTATCTGTCCGGCAAGGCACAAGACAAAGCGGTTATCTATATTCTGAATTCCGACAGCACCGTTATAGATACCAAGCACCACCTGAACCGTCTGATTGGCCAGGTAGAGCTGCAACATAAAAATATGCTGATGTTTTGTGACAGCCTCCATCAATATCAGGACAGTAATTATGTGGAAGCCTTCGGCAATGTTCATGTGATTCAAAACGATACACTGAACTTGTGGGGCGACTTTATGACTTATAACGGTGATACGGAACTGGCTAAAGTCAGAAACAATGTCATCATGAAAGATCCGCAAATTACCCTGACTACAAATTTTCTGGATTATGATGCTGCCCGGCGTATCGGTTATTATTTTGACGGTGGTACCATCAAAGACACCATCAACACCTTAATCAGCAACATCGGCTATTATTACGTCGCATCCAACGAGATGTTTTTCAAGGACAGCGTCAAGGTCTACACTCCTCAATATACGATGTATTCCGATACACTCAAATACCAGACAGAAACCAAACTGATCACTATATTGGGGCCGACCTATATTTACGGAGACAACCGCACCCTATACTCGGAAAACGGCTGGTATAACTCTTTAACAGCTCATGCGGAACTTTATAAAAACAATAAACTGACTTACGACACTTATTGGGGCTCAGCAGATACCATCGTTGTTGACAGTCTCTCCAGTACAGCCTCTTTACACCAAAATATCCATCTTTACGATACCTTGAACAATGTAATTATCGAGGGAAATTACGGGGAAATTTTAAAAAATAACGATTATGCCTTTATCACCGAAAGAGCACTGCTGATTCTGGTTAATGAATCAGATTCCCTCTTTATCCACGGAGATACTCTGTCCGTCAATAAAGACACCCTGGGACATAATATCATGAAGGCCTACTATAACACCAAATTTTACAGTACCGATTTACAGGGGGTATGTGATTCCATGGTCTTCCCTACAGCAGATTCCACCGTTTTTCTCTACCGGTCGCCTATTGTATGGGCCAGTGGCAACCAATTGACTGCCACGGACATTGATATGCACCTCCGGAACAACCAGGTGGACCTGTTTCATCTGAATAATAAAGCAATGATTATAAACCAGCTGGATTCTGTCATGTTTAACCAAATCAAAGGCAGGAATATGACAGGTCACGTCCAACATAACGAACTTCAACTTGTATTTGTAGATGGCAGCGGAGAAGCCCTCTATTACCCGGATGACAAAGGAGTAATTATCGGATTAGACAAGACTGTCAGTTCCACCATCAAAATCTTTCTGGAACAAAAGAAAGTAAAAGATATTGTTTTCATTACCAAAGTGGAAGGTCAGTTAAACCCCTTGTTTATGGTACAAACAGAAGAACAATTTCTAAAAGATTTCCAATGGCACATTGAAAAGAAACCTCAGGAAAAAGAAGATATATTCAAAAAATAAACGGCAAAAAAACTCCCGGGCAACCCGGGAGTTTTTTTTTATTCTTCAAAATACACCGAATAATTTTTCCAAAAATCCTCATTTGTCTTCCTGTCTTCATAATAAGTCCTTCCCTCTATCGGAGTTGGTGTGTTTACATTCAGACGGGTTGTAATAAACTGCGCTTCCCCTTTCACAGGAATACCCGCTTCCTCATAAGCATACTCGATATTCACCCCACTCAGGAAATACACTGAATTCAGTTTCTTGTAAGTCGTTGTAATCGTCATTTTTACATCCTTCTTGGGCTGTTCCTCCACCGTAACCAGATTCCGGCCCAGGGCATTAAAATCCCGCGAAGTAAGATAAGCTACATTTTTAAGCACAGCCATATCTTTCAGATTAATGTATATTTCTCCATGATAACTTTGTACGGAAGGATCTCCGGCAGTAGAAATAGAAGGTTTCAACCCTTCATAGCCAATGACCTGTACAGAATCGCCCTCATAAAGGAGTTTACCCTTGCTCTTCAGCTTATAGTCCCGGGCATTGACAATATCCAATACATTCCGGGTATTCCGCACAATATCAGCAGTAAGAACATCATCGAAATAAGTCAACCCGTCCCATACGGAAGCAGGCTCCTGACTTCTGCGCACTTCACTGAAATTATAATGCAGGGCTTTAAACGCAGCAGCAACATTGTCCCGGTGGTAACCTTCCGCATCATACACGGTGACAATAGCTTCCTTGACCTTTTCTTCATCTCCGCGTTGGGTGGTATATTTAAAATACCCCTGATAATTATAGGGCTTTGAAATGTAATTCTTTGAAATGGAAGATACTACATTCCGCAACATTTTTTTATAAACCAACAACTGCCCGTAAACATCCACTTCCCCCATCCCATACGTAACCGGCTTCAGTCGGATTTTTAAATCAGGCTTACCGGCTCCTTCATATACCTTGAATTCCATATTGGCATACCCCACGGCTGTAACCCGGATAACATGCGTGGAATATTTATCCGGAACAGTTAATTCAAATATCCCGTCAATATCCGAAGCAGTCCCGGCCACCGTTCCCAACAATCCCAGATTGGCAAAAGCAACCGGTCCCCCCGTATGGCTGTCTATCACCGTACCCTTCACTGTAACTCTCCCATCCTGGGCCGTTGCCGATACACAACAGGAAACAATCACCATCATCAGGAAAAACAATCTTCTCTTCATAGTTATCAATACTTTTAAGTAATTCAAGGTAGTTATACGTTGAGTTTCTATTTAATTTTATATATTTGCCCCAAAGTAAGCAATTATAATGCTTAAAACCAAAAGTGTCTAAAAATAATTAGAACCAGAGTATATGAGAAAAACAGTATTGTATGTCGGAGGATTCATTGTCATTTCGTCCTTATTGGGTTCATGTGTTTCCAAGAAAAAATATGAAGAATTAGCCAGAGCAAAACGGGAGGCAGACCGCCACGTATTGGAACTGAAACGTGAAAAAAGCCGATTGACAAACGATTTGCAGGCAGCAAAGGACGACTTCAATACAATCCGTTATAAACTGACAGAAAATAATGCAATAAAAGATAAAACAATAGACGAATTATATACCAAACTTCGTTCATTGGAAAGCAAACAAGTGGAATTAAAATCCGAACTCAGCAATGTTGCCGACCAGATTAAAACCACCACCCGGTCTTCCAGTGAACAAATAGCATCGCTGGAAACCAATTTGCAGCGAATAACCGCAGAACGGGATAAAATCAGGCAGGAGCTGAATAAAGTACAGACAGATCTGGAATTTGAAAATCAAAAACTGAAAAGCGAACTCCAAACGGTAAACTCCACAGCACAAGGAAAAATAGCAGAGCTGGAAAAACTGAAAACACAAAACGAAGAACTAAATAAAAAATTAGGCTGGATTCGGAAAACAAAAGCAGAAGCCGATGCGGAAATAAAAAAACTGAGCAATCAGGTTAACCTGTTAAAAAAAGAACTGAGCAAATAATTGCAGTATGATTTACCTCATATTGGGAATAATAGGGCTGCTGGTTATAGTTGCCCTATTTACTTTTTTCAGTAAACACAAAAACCGGGAAACAGAAGAAATCGTAGCTCCGCCAGCAGAATGCTGCGGAGCACATGCCGTATGTGAGAAAGGATTAAAAAAGGCCAACAGCAAAATTGATTACTTTGAAGATGAAGAACTGGACCGCTACCACCAGATTCCGGCCAATGCCTATTCCGATACCCAAATCGAAGAATTCCGTGATATTCTTTACACATTGCGCCCGCAAGAAATACCCGACTGGTTAATCAGTTTAGAAAAAAGGGAAATAAACCTGCCGGAAATACTACGGCAAGAAGCGATTGACATGTGCTGAAAAGATTTCCCTCCCGATTCGGCATTCTAAACAGCGATGGCACTCACAATACCTGTGGGTCAACTCAATCAATGCCTGGGTCTGCATGGCCGATACTGCTTTCACACCTGATTTTTCCCATCCGCGGACAATGTAGTTATTTTCAGGCTTACATCCCTCCAGCCATTTCATGGCTTTTACCATATATTTTTCTCCCCCCTGTTCCTTGCCAAACCAAAAGACACCCGGCACAATGGCATTAATCAATAAAGTCTTTTTCATTTGAATGCCTAACCTGCGGACACACTCTCCGGTCGGTCTTCCCAATTGAGAATGTGTTCTCCAATATTCGGAAGTCGTCACATCCAGCCATTTCGCCACCTCTTCCGAAGTCTCAGCTTCCAATACTCCGGACAACAAATTCTCATGTCTCCGGATAAAAGCAGCCAACAAAGCCAAACGAATAACCGGAAAAGCATTGGGACGAATACGCATCAGCTTCCATTGAGCGGGGTTCATCACCTGCAATCCGTGTTTATATTGCAGATACCGGAATTCTTTTTTCAGTAAACCACCATAAGCATCCGATTCGGCACCCTCCAGGAAACCGGCACAGCCCAGCAATAAAGCTTCCAAAGCAAGCTGCCTGTCAGAATACCGCAGCAATAAACGATAAGGAAGGCGTAAAGCCAATTGATAAAACGGCTCTGCATTTACATTCCCGGTCCAATATTTACACAACAACCGATAAAAACATTCGTCCCAATCCTGCCGGGTTTGTTTCAGCAATTGCTGTAACTCCGAGCACTTCCGTTCCAGTCTTTCGACAGCCAACCTCTCCAGATACATATCCAGCAAACCCTTATCTACTTCTGATAAATTCCTACGGCAACCAGGCGTTGAGTCCACTCCCAGCATATACTTATACTCTTCGTACAGGCAATCCGCATAATCCAGAATCACAGTCTCCACCAAACGTCCCTCACTATTATAAATCTCAGCATCCGCCTCCCGTACCACCGACAATATCACATTATTATATGCCGCATCAGACTGATGATGATGCCTCACCCAATCACTGTTCCGTAAATGCACTTCCACATTCCCCACCCACACCACTCCATCCATCCGAAGCCGGGCATTAAAAAAATCCGGTCCGGCATCCCGATTCAATTGCCCGGGGTGCAAAATTTCCACTTTCCGGCCGGAAACCGTAGTGAAATCTTTACTTTTGAACAAGGAATTTACCCAAATATATTGTAAAAATTCTTCCCGCATAAATATGGATTGACTATATACAATAATAAGTTAAAAAAATTAAAAAAGCAAATTTTTCAGAGTTCAATCCGTATAATACAATTCATTATCCTGCTAAATTATACTACCTTTGACAGGTTTAAGAAAAAATAATTAAAATAATAGTATAAATATTATGGAAGGAAATTCATTCATCCGGGACAAAAAAGATAAGGCGTTGGTGATCATCATTACCTCCTTGTCTGTGGCCCTTATTTTATTATTTATTTTCCTTATGGTAGAAAAATCGGAAAACCGGAAACACATTCGTGCCATACATGAAGAAAAAGAACTATTGGAGCAGGAACTAACCGACCTTAGCCAGAATTACGACGACCTGAAAACAAGTAACGATACGTTAAACGAAAAATTATTGCTGGAACAGGAAAAAATCGCAACCCTATTGGACAAGATGAAAAAATTCCGCGATAATTCCTATGCGGAAATCAACCGGTATAAAAAAGAAATCGGGACGCTGAAAACTGTCCTTCGAAGCTATGTGGTCCAAATAGATTCACTCAACCAATTAAATCAAAAACTCACCCAGGAAAATACGGAAGTACGCAAACAAATGAGTTGGGTTCGGGAACGGAATCAAAAACTGGAAAATCAGCAAAAAGACATGAAAGAAGTCATTGCAAGAGCCAGTGCTTTGAAAACCGAAAATTTCGTTGTTTATCCGGTAAATAAAAAAGACCGGGAAACCAATTGGAAGAAATGCTTTAACCTGAAAGCAGAATTTGTTATCACGAAAAATATTACAGCCAAAAGAGGTGACCGTACCATTTACCTCCGCCTGAAACGTCCTGACGATAAAGTCATTGCTTTCAGTGAAAAAGCTTTCTTTAAATACCAAAACGTATCCCTCACCTATTCTGCCAAACGGGAAATCAACTATGAAGGCGAACGGTTGGAAATGTCTATTTATTGGCCTAACGATGGTAGTCTGGTACCCGGAAAATATACCGCAGAACTATTCAGTGACAATGAATTAATTGGTAGTACCGAATTTACTTTGAAATAAACGAACCAAACACAATCCCAAACCATGACAGATATTGAAATAGCCAACACAATAAAGCTAAAACCCATTACGGAAATCGCAAAAAAGATAGGGATAGCTCCGGACGAATTGGAATTATACGGAAAATATAAGGCCAAATTACCTTTACATTTGATTCAACCGGAAAAAATCCGGGGTAAACATCTGATTCTTGTATCGGCTATTTCACCCACTCCAGCCGGCGAAGGAAAAACAACCATTTCTATCGGCCTGAGCGAAGGTTTGAACCGGATTGGTAAAAAAACAACGGTAGTACTGCGCGAACCCTCTCTGGGACCTGTATTCGGAATCAAAGGGGGCGCTACAGGAGGAGGCTATTCCCAGGTATTGCCAATGGAAGATATTAACCTCCATTTCACCGGCGACTTCAATGCTATAGAAAAAGCCCATAACCTGTTAGCCGCTTTAATTGACAATAACGTTCAGAGCAAAACTTCTTCCCTGGGCCTGGACCCCCGGACCGTTACCTGGAAAAGAGTTATGGATATGAACGACCGTTCTCTCCGCCATATCATTGTCGGTCTCGGGGGAACAACATCCGGAGTACCCCGGGAAACAGGCTTTGACATTACGGCAGCCTCCGAAATCATGGCTATCCTCTGTCTGGCAGAAAGTTTTACCGATCTGAAAGAAAGATTGGGAAATATTTTCATTGGCTACACTTACGATAAGCAACCTTTATACGCCCGTGACCTGAAAGCCAATGGTGCAATGGCCGCTTTATTGAAAGAAGCCATCAAACCGAACCTGGTACAAACAATTGAAGGCAATCCGGCAATTATCCACGGCGGGCCTTTTGCCAATATAGCCCAAGGCACCAACTCTGTATTAGCCACTAAAATGGGCCTGTCACTTTCCGATTTCGTGGTCACAGAAGCCGGATTCGGATTTGACCTCGGAGCCGAGAAATTTTTTGACATCAAATGCGTCAAAGCAGGTTTAAATCCCAGTGCAGTAGTGCTTGTGGCCACTGTACGTGCATTGAAATATCATGGAGGAGTCAAACAGGAAAACCTGAAAGAAAAAGATACGGCAGCTTTACGGAAAGGTATGGAAAACCTCGAAAAGCACATCGAAAACATGAAGAAATTTAATATCTGTCCGATTGTTGCTTTAAATAAGTTTGTTTCTGATACAGAAGAAGAAATACAGATTATAGCTGAAAAATGCAAAGAGCTGGGAGTGCCGATGGAAGTGGCCGATGTCTGGGCCAAAGGCGGAGAAGGAGCTGAAACACTGGCCAGATTAACTGCTAAAATTGCGGAACAATGCGAATGTAAGCTACGCCCGCTCTACGACTGGAACTGGGCTATCGAACAAAAAATTGAAACGATAGCCAAAGAAATCTACGGAGCAGCAGCCATCGACTATACCGCACAAGCCAAAACAGACCTGAAAAGGATTAAAAACCTTGGTTTGGAACACCTGCCCGTATGTATGGCCAAAACACAAAAATCACTCTCCGACAACCCTAAACTATTAGGACGTCCAAAAGATTTCATTGTTACCGTCCGTCAGATTGAAATTGCTGCCGGTGCCGGTTTCGTAATTCCCATCACAGGAGAAATTATGCGAATGCCCGGACTTCCGGACAAACCGGCTGCAGAAAACATCGACATTGACGAAAACGGTCGGATCAGCGGATTGTTTTAAACCAATGACCATGAGAAGCAGCGATTTGATTTTAATAACCGGTATTTTTACCATACTCGCCATAGACGGACTCCTGTATTACCAACTCCGCGATCAGTTAAGAAAAAAATGGCAAAAGGGTATTTATTTTTTCCATACTCTGTTTTTTATCTCGCTGCTATTTCTTTTTCAATACTTTATAATCCGTCTGAAAGGTCCTCAAGGATATTTCTGGATTGAAAAAATCATCGGAATCACTTTTCTGTTTTATGTCCCTAAACTTGTTTTTATTGTTTTCCACGGGTTCGGAAGTCTTTTCCGACATTCAGGAATCCGCATAACCCGTTTTTTTTCCTGGACAAGAAACCTTTTATCCGTCGTCTTCTTTCTCCTGTTGCTGTACAGCATCACTTGGGGACGATACGACTACAAAACAGACATCCAGGAAGTTCCTTTCAAAAATCTGCCATCCGGTTTCAATCACTTTAAGATTGTACAACTCTCGGATTTGCATTTAGGTAGTTTCGGGGAAAGCTACCGGGGCATAGAAAAACTGGTCAGAGAAATAAACCGCCTAAAGCCCGATTTAATCGTATTCACCGGAGATATGGTCAACAATTTTGCCGATGAAATGCTTCCCTGGATTAGTGCATTCCAGAAATTAAAAGCCCCGTACGGCAAATATGCCGTTACCGGAAATCACGATTACGGTAATTATACCCATTGGCCCAATGCCAGGGAAAAAAAGGAAAATCAGGAACGCTTTGCCCGGTATATGCAAGAAATGGGATTCCACCTACTCAACAACACTCGGGTTCCACTCACCGCCCATGGCGACACCCTCTGGCTGGCAGGTGTGGAAAATTGGGGAAACCCTCCCTTCCCTCAATACGGAAATCTTGCACAGGCACTGGATTCTTTGCCGGAAGACCGGTTTGTCATTATGCTCTCCCATGACCCCAGCCATTGGCATGCAGAACTATTACACCACTCCATTCCCCTGACCTTATCCGGACATACCCATGCCATGCAAATGGGTATTCGCACAAAAAAATTTCAATGGAGTCCGTCTCAGTACCTCTATCCTGAATATGACGGACTTTACCGGATAGGAGAACAATACCTTTATGTCAGCCGGGGCCAGGGTTATCTGGGATTTCCCGGACGTGTAGGTCTCCGGCCTGTCATCACCGAACTTATTCTTCTGAGAGAACCTTCCCGTTAAGGTTTCATCTCCGCACTGACCGACTGGAGCCACGCTTTCAACAATTCCTGATTCCGGTCGGTCTCTTTTTCTATAAATTGCCCGCTTTGTAGGTTCAGAACACTCTTACCTCCGGGGGTAATCAAACCGGCAGCGTTAGGATAAGAATAGAACGCACAGGGAACTACGGGGTCAGCCAAAAGATTCCGACTATATTTATAGCTGGAGTACTCCAGTCCCAGTTGAGCCAATACGGTAGCCACCATGTCAGTCTGAGAACCCAAAGTGGTAACAACCGTATCTTTTACACTTAACGCCCCGCCGGACAAAATCAAAGGAATATGATAGGCAGCCGGCTCTGCCGGGTCCAAATGTTTGATATGCCGGGTACCGTGGTCAGCCATCAAAATAAACAAAGTATTCTCCCATAATCCGGAAGCTTTGCATTTGGTTATCAAACGGCCGATACAATCATCACTGTAATGAATGGCATTCAGAAATCTATGCTCCGTATCATCCCCTGGTATATACGCTTCTCCCGGAACATCGAAAGGTTCATGGCTACTCATATTAAAAGCCATATACATAAAGGGATGCGGAGCTTTTTGCATATCTTCAAACAAACGGTCAAACATATACTGGTCATGTATACCCCACTTAAAACGATTCTCTACAGCTTCCCCGGAAAAATCATCTTCTGTGACCATACTTTGAAAACTCATCGTAATATAAGAACGAAAACCACCAAAATTAATGTCCCCGGCATAATAAAAACGGGTAGTATATCCGGCTGCTTCCAACTCTTTCGGAAAACGGGAATATTTCATCAGCTTGCCAGGATATTTAATCATGGCTACAGCAGGATTGGAAGGCATTCCACTGATGGCAGCCACTATCCCCCGATCAGAACGGGAGCCCGTAGCATAGATATTGGAAAACAATATACCCTCCTTAGCCAGTGCATTCAAAGCAGGCGTCACATCAGGATAACCACCCAGCACCTCAATTGCATTAGCAGTAAAACTTTCCAGTAATAAAAAAACAATGTTGGGACGTTCGGTCCGCAAAATACGGGGATAATTGTTACCGGTTTGCAAAACACTATCCAGTAACCGGGCAGCCTGCTCTTCAGGCATGAATACATATTGTTTCCCGGCTTTCTTCACATGCGTCAGTTCATAAACAAAATTCCATACCGGATTGATGGCAGCCTGATTGGCATACATATTAGCGGGATGAAAAAATACGAAACTGCTGTTTAACGGAGCCACATTAAATCCTCCCCGTACGGGAATAATCATACTTCCGCCTATAAGCAGAAAAAGAGGTATACTCCACCAATTCTTGCAGGCATCCTTTAACCCGACAACTACCCAACGCCTGTAAACCCATCCGCATACCGCCAGAAATGCCCCCATCAAAAGCAACAAACATACGACCAACCACCCAGGGGTCGAAGCCATCGCTTCCTTCGGAGTTTTCAGATACACCAAAGAAGTCGTGTCTATATGATACCCCCAGTTTTTAAACAATTCCAGGTCGGCAGTCATAACCACAGCAAAAAAAACCAGGCATATCCAGGTCAGAAATGAAAAAATCCTCCGTAACACATGCTCCGGAAAAAAAGGACTGACAGCCATAATCAGGCTTGCAACCATTAAAATATACCCTCCCAAAGACATATCCAAAGGCAGTCCTCCGAAAATAATATGCAATAAATCACGACCCGACAAAAAGGACGTGTCCTGCCATTGATAAAACAGAAATAATATTCTGGCACATAACGATATTCCGACCCAGAACAGATAATACCTGAATAAAAACAATAATTTCTTTTTCATAGCAGATGACTTCGTCCCATTCCGTGCAACGGGCTATGTTTTATGTTGTTTCTTTTTGGCAGCCGGAAACAATACATTGTTCAATATCAACCGATATCCCGCAGACTGCTTATGTAAATCCAGTTCAGTAATAGGGTCCCCTACAAAATGCTGATAATCCTCCGGGTCATGGCCTCCGTAAAAAGTCCAGGTTCCTTTTCCAAACTCTCCGTGTATATACCGGGCTTCACCAGCCGCTTTATTCTCTCCCATCACCAATACGTCCGATTTAATCAACTTTCGGTTATAAGCCGTAGTCTGTCCCATAAATCCCTTAATCATATTCTCATGATTTTGGCATAACATTGTAGGAACAGGGTCCCATTTGGCTGAAAATTCAAAAAGCAGGAAATAATCGTCCCGCTCATTCACCTGCCGGCTTTCCGTCACATCTATATCCGAATATTCATAAACATTGGGATTCAATTCAAGTTTAAAATCCTTAAAAGCAAAAGTCCGGCTGTAATCCAACTTTTCCTGCGCATCAGGATCCACCGGGTCCCCGTCAAACATCACATCACAAATATCCACCTCCATGGCAGCTAAAGCAATGTCATAAGTATCCGTTGCAGAACACATGGCAAACATAAAACCACCATGATCCACATAATCCCGGATAGTACGAACCACAGCTTTCTTTAACTCAGAAATCTTTGTATATCCAAACCGATTGGCTGTCTGCAAATTAGCAGCTTCCTCCGCCTTATACCAATCCATATGACGATAATTGCGGTAGAATTTTCCCATCTGGCCCGTAAAATCTTCATGATGCAAATGCAACCAGTCATAATCCTTCAAACCACCGTCCAAAATTTCGCTATCATACACTACGTCATATGGAATCTCTGCATAAGTCAGAGCCAATGTCACCGCATCATCCCAGGGCTTTTTTTCTTTGGGGGAATAAACGGCTATCTTAGGTGCCTTTTCCAATTTCATGGCATCGGCATTGACCTCAGGCACCGCAATCTCATTCAATATTGCCGTCAGCCGGGAAGGAGGGATAACCTCAAAACTCACTCCTTTCAAAAGACATTCCGTCCGTCCCTCTCCATCAAAAGGCAAAACAAAACTACCTCCTCTGTAATTCAATAGCCATTGAATCTCATACCCTTTCTTCAGGGCATGATAAGCCACTCCATAAGCTTTCAGATGATTCGTTTGCGTTTCATCCATAGGAACCAGGATATGATTGGCATATACGCCACCTGTCCATAAACAAAAACAAAACAAAATCCACACTTTCATCATGGCATAAAGGCTAAAAAGGAACACTTCCGGTATGATCAAAATCTTCCTGCAATTCTCCGAATCCCTGGGCCAATTCCGGCATACCCACCTCTTCGTTCATCTTTGAACCGATAATCTGAGTCACGACCTCACCGGTAGCAGCATTCGAAGCAAAAGGAGATGTGGTATCCAAATCACAAAACTGGGTCAACTCAGCCCGGAAACGCAAGTTCACTTCTCCTACAGCTCCGTTACGGTGTTTGGCTATAATGATACTCGCAATTCCCAGCAGAGAATTCCCTTCATTATCAGTTGTTATCCCATATTTTTCCGGACGATGGATAAAAAGCACCATATCCGCATCCTGCTCAATCGAACCGGATTCACGCAGGTCGGACAGCATCGGTTTTTTGTCGGGACGCGATTCAACACCCCGGTTCAACTGCGACAAAGCCAGAACAGGGATGTTTAACTCCTTGGCAATAATCTTCAACTGACGGGATATCATGCTCACTTCCTGTTCGCGGTTACCACGCATATCTGCACCCGCCGTCATTAACTGCAAATAGTCAATAATCAATACTTTTATATCGTATTTCTGTTTCAGGCGACGGCACTTGGCCCTCAACTCAAAAATAGACAATGCCGGAGTATCATCCACTAAAATAGGTGCTTCCACCAAGGCCTTGATACGGCTATGCAATTGTTGCCATTCCGAATCAGTCAGACGTCCGGTCTTTAATTTCTCGGAACTCAATTCCGTTTCACTGGCAATCAGACGATTCACCAATTGGACGGAAGACATTTCCAGAGAAAATATAGCCACAGGTTGCTTATGTACGACAGCCATATTCCGTGCCATAGAAAGTACGAAAGCCGTCTTTCCCATTGCAGGCCGCGCTGCTATAATCACCAAATCCGAAGGCTGCCATCCCGACGTCACAGAATCCAATGCATTAAAACCTGACGGAAGTCCGCTGATACCGTCCGGTTTCTGGGCTGCAGCCTGTATTCCTTTTATGGCTTCATCAATAATAGGAGCTATTTCCGCAGTATCCTTCTTGATATTCCCGTCAGCAATATCAAATACAGCTTTCTGGGCCTTATCCATCAAATCAGACACATCCGTAGCTTCGTCATAAGCCATAGCCTGCAACTCCGTACAAACTCCGATGAGTTTACGCTGTAAATACTTCTGAACAATAATTTTGGCGTGAAACTCTATATGAGCAGCAGAAGCCACACGGGAAGTCAACTGCGACAAATAATAATACCCACCGACCTGCTCCAGCTCCCCGCTTTGCTTCAATGCTTCACTCACCGTCAATAAATCCACAGGGTCATCATGGATAAACAACTTGTGGATAGCCCGGAAAATCCGTTGATGAGCATCCTTATAAAAAGCATCCGGCTCCAATAAATCTCCCACAATGGAAAAAGCATCCCTTTCCAGCATCAGAGCTCCCAGTACAGCTTCTTCCAAATCTATAGCCTGGGGAGGCATTTTCCCGTACTCAGCCTGTAAATCCTTTACAGTATTCCTGGTATTAAAATCTGATTTTTTAGCCATACTCAACCTTGCAACTACAATTTAATAATCCCTCGTCTATTTAACTCCCAGAAACATCGGGCAGTGGCTGCGACATCAGCCAGCGCATTATGGGCATTCTCAAATCCCACACCAAACAAAATTTGATGCAACTCCGCCAAACGAGGAGATTTAAACCCTTTTTTCCCAGGCAATTGACAATAATCCGTGGAGCCCTTCATCGTACAATATTTCGGTTTCAAAAAAAGAGTGGTCATCATCCTTAAACGTTCAAACTCAGCCCCGACAATACACTCATCAAAACCGATGTTGTGACCGATTAACGCCGCAGCACCATCTATTTTCTCCGCAAACTCCTCCATCACCTCCTTCAATGGTCTTCCCTTTTCCTGGGCCATCGACGTAGTGATACCGTGCAAACGTGAAACTTCCGGCGGTATAGTATACCCCTCAGGATAAATGATTACATCCCGGCTATCCAATACCTTCCCCACGGCATCATATTCCATCCACGCCAATTGTACCAAACGGGGCCAATTTTCAAGGTCAGTTACAGGTGCATTCCATCGCTTGGGCAGTCCGGTCGTTTCAGTGTCAAAAAACAAATACATTCAATCACTCTTTCTCCCCATTTTCAAAACTCTTGTTATACTGATGCATAGCCCTGTAACTCATTCCCATACTTGAGAATCCTCCATCATGATACAAGTTCTGCATCGTAATCTTACGGGTAAGATCCGAAAAAAGGCATATACAATAGTTGGCACATTCATCGGCCGTAGCATTTCCCAGCGGAGACATCCGGTCTGCAAAATCCACCAGAGAATCAAATCCCTTGATTCCGCTTCCGGCAGTTGTCATGGTCGGCGACTGGGAAATAGTGTTTACCCGGATTTTCTTTTCCCGACCATAAATATAACCGAAGCTCCTGGCAATAGATTCCAGCATCGCCTTAGCGTCAGCCATATCATTGTACTCATACATAGTACGCTGGGCAGCCACATAAGACAAGGCCACCACAGAGCCCCATTCATTCAGTACATCCAACTTTTTGGCCGTTTGCAATACCTTATGAAAAGAAATAGCCGATATATCCAGCGTTTTCTGTAAAAAATCATAATCCAGATCGTCATAAGCCCTTTTCTTCCGGACATTCAACGACATTCCTATGGAATGCAATATGAAATCCATCTTTCCTCCAAAATGACGCATTGCCTCATTCATCAGATTCGTCAAATCTTCAACACTCGTCGCATCAGCAGGAATCAAAGGAATATTATGTTTGTCCGCAAACTCCTGAATTCCCCCCATCCGGATGGATAAAGGCGTATTGGTCAATACTATCTCAGCACCTTCTTCCAAGCACTTTTCTGCTACTTTCCAAGCAATTGACATCTCATTCAATGCACCGAAAATAATTCCTTTCTTTCCTTTTAATAAATTATAAGCCATTTTTGTTTTTTTGGTTTAACATCTTTCCGACTTGTTCTTTCACAATACGGAAGTGACAAAAGTACAAATAATTTTATTCCTAATTCCCTGTTTTCACCTGTAAAAGATTACGGGCAGCCTCTTCCGCAGCTTGTGTAATCTCTTTTCCACTAATCATCCCCGCTATTTCGCGAATCCGCTCTTCCTCATTCAGAAGCCGGATCCGGGATATGGTTGTTTCCGGACTATCCTCCTTATATACCTTATAGTGGGCCTCTCCGGCGGCGGCTATTTGCGGTAAATGGGATATGCTAAGCACCTGCATACATTTCGCCATATCCTGCATCATCCGGGCCATACGATGAGCCACCTCCCCTGAAAGACCGGTGTCAATTTCGTCAAATACAATAACAGGCAGGCGTTTGGTTGCAGATAATACATACTTCAACGCCAGCATAACCCGGGAAATCTCTCCCCCCGAAGCAACCTTCGCAATTTCTCCCGGTTCCTGATTTTTATTGGCCGCAAACAGAAATTGCACCCCATCTGTTCCGGTCGGAGTGTACTCCTGCAATGGAAAAATACGTACGATAAAATCAGCATGCCGGATTCCCAAATCCATCAGCAATCTTTTCATCATCTCTTCTAATTTCCCTTTTTCCTCTTCCCTCAGGCAATGCATTTTCGCCGCCAATTTTTGCATCTGCTGTTCCGTCTCCCGCAACTCTTTCCCTGCCGCCTCAATATCTTCCGAACTCACGGACAGACTGTCCAGTTTTTTCTGAAATTCCTGTTTTAATTGCAGTAGTTCAGCTACAGCCTCTACCTTGTATTTAAATAACAAATCATAAATTACATTCAATCGCTGATTGATCGCCTCTATCCGGCCAGTGTTATATTCAATATCCTCGGCCTTCCGCTCCGCTTCATCGGCCAGGTCATTCAATTCTATAACCACCGAATCGAGTCGCTGAACATATTCAGCAGATTCCGGAAAAGCAGAACCAAGAGAAGCCGTTGCATTCCGGACACTTTTTAGAACCTGAATCACAGATTGTTCAGTATCCCTTACATTCCAGGTGATACTCCCCAGGGCGGATTTTATATTTTCAGCATGGGTCAGCATATCCAACTCTCTCTCCAATTCCTCTTTTTCCCCTTCCCGCAAACAGGCACTTTCCAACTGACTGAATTGAAACTTCAGATAATCGCTTTCTTTTTCCGCATCGGCAACCCTACTTTGCATCTCTTTTAAACGGAACTGTAACTTCCGGTGCTTCCTGAACAAAACACTGTATTCTTCCAAAAACGTATTTCCACAAAAAGCATCCAGTATCTCCGTCTGATACTCTGGCCGGGCCAACAATAAAGATTGATGCTGAGAATGAATGTCCACCATAAAATGGCCGAATTCCTTCAACACTTTATTATTCACCGGCGTATCATTGATAAACCCCCGGGATTTTCCCTCCGGGGTCACCTCCCGCCTCACCAAAACATGGTCTGCATAATCCAGATCATTCTCTTCAAACCACTCTTGCAACTGGTATCCCGATATCTCATATTCTATCTCTACAACACACTTCCGGGACTTATCCAAAATAGCCGAAGCATCAGCCCGCTGTCCCAAAGTCAGCCCGATAGCCCCCAAAAGAATGGATTTACCCGCACCTGTCTCTCCGGTAATAACAGAAAAACCTTTTCCCGGCGCAATTTCCGTCTGGTCAATCAAGGCGAAATTATAGATATGGATATGCTCTATCATAATATAAACTTCAATTTGTCTTTTCCTGTATCAGGACATTATATTTCGAATTATTAGCCGCATTTACTTCCGAAACAATATTGTAAACCCTTTTCCGCTCATCTGTGAAAGCCGGTTTATAAATATTGACAAGTTCATCCGCTTTAGCGTCAAAAAATACTTGTAAAATATAAGAATTGGGTTTTGTCCGATGAGCTTTCTGTAACAACTCCAAGCCTTCCAGTATAGCCATCCTGCCGTCCGTAACATTATCCGCCATCACGTCCAGCCCCAGGCGATGATAACGGTAAATACATTCCCGGACAGGAGCATAACTCCTGTCCTGCAGATTGTTGATCAACCAATAACGATTCCGGCGGCTTTCAAAAGATTTCCAACCGGCCTCCCGCGCGTTCTGGCACTGGGCCGCTATATTCTCTGCCCTGTTGTAAAATTCATTTCCTCCCATTAAAGAAAAACTGTCATAATCCACCCCCAAAATAATATTGGCATAAAAAGCCAGCAGATTCACTAAATTACCATTCTGTCCGGATTCATTGTATTCCAGGGGTTCAAATTCCCGGTAAGTAAAATCAATATCGGTATCTTTAAAATTCAGCAATACGGAATTATAAGACGAATTGTAAACGGGCCGGCTCACCCGAATCTGCATGGAACCTTTAAACTGGTCGCTTCCAATCTGCTCATCCAATGTAATCTGAATATTGCACTCCACCCGCTCATCATAGCTGAAAACATTTTCCGACCACCGTTTGTCATTCAAAAATTCATACATATCCCGTTGCATATTACTGAACAATTCACGGTCAGTACCCTGAATTTTTTGTGAAGAAACAGAGATATTACACTTCAACTCCTGAGCATTCAGTCTCCAAGCTAATCCCAACAGCAAAATACATCCCCCAAAAATACATTTTATCATATACACAAACCTTACAGGTAAATATCCCAATAAACATACAAATATAAAGTTTTATCGGGACACTGATAATTTTTGATTCCGCATTTTTCATTCTTCATTTTATTTCCTACTTTTGCGCCGTTAAAATTAACATATCGTACATAGTTCTTCATCAAAATGACCAGCAGGAGATTAATCAGAATCAAAGTTTTACAACTACTTTATGCTTTCAGTAAAAAAGAAAACGTTACGCTTGCTGAAATAGAGCGGGATTTACTCAAAAGCATGTCCAAAAGTACCGATTTATACTACGAAACCTTTTCTTTACTTACCGAAATCCGGCATAAAGCCTTTCTGAAAATTGATGCAGCCCGCAATCGCCACTTGGTTTCCAATATTGAACTGAATCCCAATACCCGTTTTATCGAAAATCCGATTTTCGACCTGATAGAAAAAAATAAGAAATTTCAGACCTACATAAACAGCAATGCCATCTCCTGGGCTGACAATCAGGAAATGATCGTCTATTTCTATAATAAACTATTAGAATGGCCCGCCTATCAAAAATACATGTATCGTAAAGAAATCACTTTTGAACAGCATAAACAACTGGTTCTGGACTTTTTTTCGGAAGTGATTATTCAGGATGACATGTTCTATCAAACCCTCGAAGAAAAAAACATCTTTTGGAATGATGATTTCGAATTGGTATTAAGCATCGTACACAAAACCTTATGGCACATCAAGGAACACACAAAAGAAGACGATGATATTTTTTATCCCATCTATAAACCTCAGGAAGACGCCGAATTTGCACGTACCCTGATGCGAAAAGCCTATATGGGATATGAAGAAAACATTAAATTAATTGATAAATTTACTTACAACTGGGAATTGGACCGGATCTCGGACATGGACAAATTAATCATGGCTTGTGCCATCGCAGAACTGAAACATTTCCCTTCCATCCCCATTAAAGTTACTCTCGACGAATACATCGAGATTTCCAAAACATACAGTTCTTCCAAAAGCAGTGCCTTTATCAATGGAGTCCTGGACAAAGCAGTCTCCCTGCTGAAAGATACCAACGAAGTGATAAAGACAGGACGGGGATTAATGGAATAACAAAGAGGGGATTTTCCCCTCCCTCTATCCCATTACTGATACTTCAACTCCATTTCAGAAATCCTGTAATTTTGTAAATAGTCCCATACTTCCTCTGCCGTATTTACCACAGTATATAAATTATCATAACTTCCGGAAACAAAACCTTCCATCCGGATGCTCTCAATAAACCGGAAAAAAGTATCATAAAAACCCGACGTATTCAAAAATACGATAGGTTTACGGTGAATTCCAAGCTGTTTTAAAGTTATCACCTCCGTAATTTCTTCCAATGTTCCCCATCCACCAGGCAGGGCCACAAATGCATCCGCGTTTTCACGCAACAAATGTTTACGTTCTTTCATATCGGCAGCAACCATGAGGTGGCAAAAACAGCCGGCCGAAATCCCCTTTTCCTGAATACAACGGGGAATAATCCCTATGACTTCTCCTCCATTTTCAAAAGTTGCAACAGCAACTTCATTCATTAATCCTACATTAGTACCACCATATACCAATTTATTTCCAAACCTCCCGATCAAGGCTCCCAGATTCCGGGCAGCTTCAAAAAACTTGTGGTCTATCCGATTGGAAGAAGCACAAAATACAGCAATCTGCATTATCCCTATTTTTAACAGTAAAAGAAAAATCTCCTTAAGCCTATCAGTTCAAGGAGATTTTCATGATTTCAAAATTACGCTTTATCAGGCATCAATCGTCGCGTAAGTTGCATTCTGCTCGATAAACTGCCGGCGGGGCGGAACATCATCCCCCATCAACATAGAAAAAATCCGGTCGGCCTCTGCAGCATTTTCAATAGAAACCTGACGCAAAATCCGGTTCTCAGGAGACATGGTCGTATCCCACAACTGCTCCTTACTCATTTCACCCAGACCTTTATATCGCTGGATATGCAAACCCGAATCTCCCTTTCCGTTACTCATTTCATTGACCAACTGCTCCAGTTCCTTTTCCGTCCAGCAATACCGTTGTTCCTTATTTCCTTTCTTCACAGAATACAAAGGAGGCGTTGCAATATACAAATAACCGTTTTCAATAACAGGACGCATAAAGCGGAAAAATAAAGTCATAATCAAAGTGGCAATATGCGCACCGTCAACGTCAGCATCGGCCATGATCACAATCTTGTGATACCGAAGTTTATCCAGATTGACAGCTTTACTGTCATCATCCGTCCCTATAGTAATGCCCAGGGCCTGGAAAATAATCTTGATTTCATCACTCTCAAAAACCCGGTGTAGCATGGCTTTCTCCACATTTAAGATTTTACCGCGTAAAGGTAAAATCGCCTGAAAACGACGGTCACGCCCCTGTTTGGCCGTACCCCCTGCCGAATCTCCCTCCACCAGGAATATTTCACACTTAGCCGGGTCATTATCTGAACAATCCGCCAATTTACCCGGAAGTCCGGAACCGCTCAAAACGGTTTTCCTCTGTACCATCTCCCTCGCCTTACGAGCCGCATGACGGGCGGTAGCAGCCAGAATCACTTTATCAACAATAGCTTTCGCTTCCTTGGGATGTTCTTCCAGATAATTTTCCAGTAAAGAAGAAACAGCCTGAGCAACTGCAGAACCGACCTCGGTATTTCCCAACTTGGTCTTGGTCTGTCCCTCAAACTGAGGTTCTGCCACTTTCACAGAAATCACAGCAGTCAATCCTTCCCGAAAATCATCACTGTTGATATCAAATTTCAACTTAGAAAGCATACCATGCGTTTCGGCATAATTCTTTAATGTAGAAGTTAATGCACGCTTAAAACCAGCCAGATGAGTTCCTCCCTCTATGGTATTGATATTATTGACATAAGAAAACACATTTTCCGAAAAACCCGTATTATAATGCAAAGCCACCTCTATGGGCACTCCGTTTTTCTCCGTGGTCATGTCAATCGTATCTTCAATCAGCTTCTCCCGCGTATTGTCCAGGTATTCGACAAATTCACGCAAACCATGTTCCGAATAATAAACCTCATGTTTCACTTCATTGGTCTCCGGATCCATCATCCGCTTATCGGTAATGGAAAGCCGAATGCCTTTGTTCAAATAAGCCAATTCACGTAAACGGGCAGACAATATGTCAAAATTATACTCCGTTACATAAAAAATAGTATCGTCGGGCTTAAAAGTAATGGTTGTTCCTGTACGGTCCGTATCTCCAATAATCTGAACATCCCCGGCCGGAATTCCTTTATGATATTCCTGACGCCAGATTTTTCCGTCCCGGCAGATTTCAGCAATCAAAGTAGTTGACAACGCATTCACACAGGAAACCCCGACACCATGCAACCCTCCGGATACTTTATAAGAATCTTTGTCAAACTTTCCGCCGGCATGTAAAACGGTCATAACGACCTCCAGCGCCGACTTATTTTCCTTGCTATGACGGGCCGTCGGTATACCGCGTCCGTTATCTCGTACACTAATCGAATTATCTTCATTAATAACCACCTGAATATGATTACAGTATCCCGCCAGGGCTTCATCAATGGAATTGTCTACCACCTCATATACCAAATGGTGTAATCCCTTGATATTCACATCACCAATATACATGGAAGGACGCATTCTCACCGCTTCCAAACCTTCCAGCACCTGGATACTATCGGCAGAATATTCTCTTTCGTTTTTCTCAATCTCTTCGCTCATATCTTAGTTTAATTGATTATATCACAAAACATGCAAATATAACAACTTTATAGTACAAAACCTAAAAAAAAGAGTAGACAAAAACAATAAAACCAGGAAATCTGTCAGAAGATTTCCTGGTTTTATAAAAGGACAAAAAGGCTGCCTGCTATACTTAAAGCAGACTATAAGCACAAGTCACCCCAGCCATCACGATAGCCACCATACTCATCAATTTAATCAGAATATTCAGACTCGGACCCGAAGTGTCCTTAAACGGATCTCCAACCGTATCTCCGATCACCGTAGCTTTATGCGATTCAGAACCTTTTCCTCCCAGATTCCCTTCTTCTACAAACTTCTTGGCATTATCCCAAGCTCCCCCCGAATTTGCCATAAACACAGCCAGCACAAATCCTGCCCCCAGACCGCCGGCCAAAAGACCCAACACTCCGGAAACACCGAAAACCAATCCCACAACAATCGGGGCGATAATTGCCAGCAAAGAAGGGAAAATCATTTCATGCTGTGCTCCACGGGTGGAAATCTCTACACAACGTGCATAGTCTGGTTCGGCTTTCCCTTCCATAATTCCCTTTATTTCCCGGAATTGCCTTCTCACCTCATTTACCATCTTCTGAGCAGCCCGACCGACAGCATTCATGGTCAATCCACAAAATAAAAAAGACAACATCGACCCAATCAGTACACCGGCCAACACCTTAGGATTCATCAGGGTCACCTGATACCATTCCATGAAATCCGGCAAACTGGCATTTACAATGTCTTCCCTTACCAATCTCAAAGTGCCGATAACCACCTCATGTCCCGCATCCAACATCCGTACCAGACCAATTTTAATCTCTTCTATATAAGAAGCCAGCAAAGCCAATCCGGTCAGAGCGGCCGAACCGATCGCAAAGCCTTTTCCCGTAGCAGCCGTCGTATTACCCAAAGCATCCAACGCATCCGTACGTTTGCGGACTTCTTCTCCCATCTCACTCATTTCCGCATTGCCTCCGGCATTGTCAGCAATAGGACCGTAAGCATCAGTAGCCAAAGTAATACCCAATGTGGAAAGCATACCTACGGCTGCAATTCCTATACCGTACAACCCTTTAGACATCTGAGCTCCTCCCATCATTCCCTTCACATCAAATTCAATAGCAAAAAGATAAGCCAGGATAATTCCGCACACAATAGTAATGACCGGAATTGCTGTGGAAATCATACCAGTACCTATACCCTTAATAATCACTGTAGCAGGTCCCGTTTCTGAACTTTTAGCTATATCCCGGGTCGGTCGATAAGCATGTGACGTATAAAATTCAGTAGCTTTACCGATAATAATACCCGTCAGCAAACCGGTTATTACCGAACCGCAAATCCAATAACTCAATCCCAGCAGATAAACAACCACAAAGCTGGCTACGATAATCAATACGGAACTGGTGTTGATACCCCGGTCCAATGCCCTGATCAACTGCAATTGCGAAGCACCTTCTTTTGTCTTCACCAAAAAGATTCCCAACAAAGACAGGATGACGCCAAAAGAAGCAATCAACATAGGAGCCAGAATAGCATTTACCTGCAAGCCGCTTCCGGCATAAGCAGCAGCACCTAAAGCTGCCGTTGCCAGGATCGAACCGCAATAAGACTCATATAAATCCGCACCCATACCGGCTACATCACCGACATTGTCACCGACATTATCAGCAATAGTTGCCGGATTACGCGGGTCATCCTCAGGAATGCCTGCTTCCACTTTACCGACCAAATCAGCACCTACATCTGCAGCCTTGGTGAAAATACCTCCACCAACACGGGCAAACAATGCCTGTGTAGAAGCACCCATACCAAAAGTCAGCATGGTTGTCGTAATCATAATGG
Organism: Odoribacter sp. Z80; assembly: GCF_009935865.1. Classification (GTDB taxonomy): domain Bacteria; phylum Bacteroidota; class Bacteroidia; order Bacteroidales; family Marinifilaceae; genus Odoribacter. The sequence continues at coordinate 192,729 of NZ_QWEL01000001.1, read as the reverse complement.
CATTTTGCGCTTCCGAAGCATCCCCGACAAACAAATTCAGGATAAGCCACCATAAAGAAATATCCAACAAAGCAAGTCCCACTACAACCAATCCCATGACAGCCCCGGAACGGAAAGCCACCTTCAGCCCTTCGTTCATGCTCCTGCTCGCAGCATTAGCTGTCCGGGCAGAGGCATATGTAGCCGTCTTCATACCTATAAAACCGGCAAGCCCCGAAAAGAAACCGCCAGTCAGGAAAGCAAACCATACCCAACCGTTTTGTAAATGAGGGCCATAAGCCATCCACGCAAAAAACAGACACAAAACAAGAAAAACCAATCCCACAATTTTATATTGTTGTTTCAAATAAGCCATTGCTCCTTTTCTCACATGGCTTGCTATACGCTTCATGGTATCGGTTCCTTCCGGCTCCCGCATCATGCCTTTAAAAAACAAAAAAGCAAACAACAAGGCAATGACTGAACATACCGGAACAATCCAAAATAACTGATTCGTCATCTTTATTCAAATTAAAATTAAATTATTCTGCCGGAGTACCCATAGCAACACTTTTACTACGCTCAATCGATTGTAAAGCCAGATAATGGTCACCGAATTTCTCCAGATTATCAAGCTCTGTCTCAAATTGATCCTGATGAACTTCCTCTTCGGCAGTCAGAGTTTCGAATAATTTCTTAGATACAGAATCAGCATGGGCAGCACACTCATTCGCCCATTTATTATAAGCATCCACAGTTTCCGTCTCCATTTTTACGGCCTGTTCCAGCATATCCTTCACATTAGTCAGCTTCAGCACTTCTCCGGTCACTTTCATGTCTACCTCTCCCTTTAAAAACAGAATACGCTCAGCTAACTGTTCAACATGCATCATCTCCTGGATGGCTACACGCTTAAATAAGCTGGATACCAAATCAAAACCCATGTCGTCACAACGGAAATGAAAATACATATATTGATGTACAGCCAACAATTCATCATTAACGGCCATATTCAACAACTCAATACTCTTTTCTCTTTTCATAATTTCTTTTTTATAAATATTTTCAGGATAGCGTTACAAAATTAACATTTTTCTTCATTTAATTTACATCAACCTGATAACTTCAATCAGCTTGAGTATATAATATTTTTTCTCTTTGCTCTATCACCCATCGACCGTTCACTTTCCGCACATTGAAAGTATCGTCATCTTCTTCATTCCACACATATTCTCCTCCCGCCAGCTGCCGGCGTTCCAACACCGGATTTTTCGTTTGCCCCGGAACAAATACTTCCGCTTTCAAAGAATCAGTTGCAAATACGACATAAGCAGCCAGGGTAGAATCTTGCCCCGCAGTGGCAGAAAACTGAACTCCGTCTTCAAAAAGGCGGACACACTTCTGGCGAACTTCCGACCAGGTATAGCCTGCAGCAGCATTACATCCGTGTGCGTCTTCCGATACTCCCAGCATACGGGTCGTATCCAACGGAATGTATACTAATTTCAGTTTTGCATCCCCATTTTCCAGAATCAACTCATCTGCCCGGACAGTAAAACTTTTAACCCCTGATAAAGCTTTCATATACCGGTCTTCAAAAGCCATATCCGGACAAAACATCATGGTTGCACCACCGGGAGCAATTTCCATTTGTCCTTTCGCTCCGGCAACATAAGTTCCGAAAAAACGGTTACAGCCGGCCATACCATACACTGCCGTACTGTCGCTGAACAACAACGTCGGCAACTCCTGAGGATTGGCAACCACTTCTCCCGACTCTGTCATGGATTTTAACTGCCATTCATGTCCGCGCAATAAGGCTAAATCCCGATCAGCATTTTTACAACCAACCATAGCTAACAATACAATAAAAAACATTAATTTCAATTGTTTCATAACTTTTCTATTTTAAATTTAAACAAAAACTTTAAATCAATTCAAATCCGTGCAAACAAATCAAAACCATCCGAACCAGAAACAATTACATCATAAAATCTTCCTGTTTCCAGTTTTTCCGGACTGCTGATTATCACTTCAGGGTCCACTTCCGGTGAATCGTGCTCAGTCCTTCCGATATAACTTTCTTCCTCCTCCCGGTCTATCAGTACCCTTATTTTTTTCCCAATCAGAGAAACATTCAAATCCTCAGATACCTGTGCCTGTATTTGCATAATCTTCTCGGCCCTTGCTTTTTTTATCTCCTCAGGGACATCATCCGTATAATTTTTATCACAGTAAGTATCCTCCTCATGAGAATACGGAAATACGCCCAGACGTTCAAATTTCATTTGCCGGACAAATTCACAAAGTTCCTGGAAATCTTCTTCCGTTTCTCCCGGATGCCCTGTCATTAAAGTGGTACGGATAAATATTCCCGGTACTTCATTTCTGATTTTACGAAGCAGGTCCATAGTTTGTTGTTTGGTGATTCCTCTTCGCATTTTCCGGAGCATATGATCACTACAATGTTGCAAAGCAATATCCAGATATTTACAAACATTGGAACGCTCCCGCATAACTTTCAGCACCTCTTCTGGAAAACCGGCAGGATATGCATAATGCAGCCTAATCCATTCCAATCCCTGAATATCGGCCAGACGCTCAATCAACTCCGCCAAGCGGTTTTTACCGTACAGATCCATCCCGTAAAAAGTCAGGTCCTGGGCAACAACAAGGACCTCCCGCACTCCATTCTTGACCAGGTCCCGGCATTCCTGCAATAATCCGTCAAACTCCCTGGACTTGTGCTTTCCCGTCATAATGGGGATGGCACAATAAGAACAAGTACGGTTACATCCTTCGGAAATTTTCAGATAAGCGTAATGAGCCGGCGTAGTTAAAATACGCTGATAGCGAATAGACTCATCAAAATGCCTTCCCATTTTCTTCAACACTTCCGGCCAGTCGAATTTACCAAAGAAACCGTCCACCTCCGGAATTTCTACTTTAAGCTCATCCCTATATCGTTGTGACAAACAACCGATTACATACAATTGTCCTATCTTCCCTTCTTTCTTACGCTCCACCTGTTCCAGAATGGTATTCACTGACTCTTCCTTGGCATCTCCGATAAAACCGCAGGTATTTACAATAACCACTTCGGCGTCCGAATTTTCCACATCAGTTTCGGTTGCATATCCGGCCTTGTCCAACTGCCTCAGCAACATCTCCGTATCCACCAGATTTTTAGCACATCCCAAACTGATAATATTTACTTTTTTCATAAATAAGCCTTATGCGCAATTTGAAGCGCCAAAGGTATAAAAATTAGCTATCTTTGTCATATATTTTGTAAAAATGGATACTCAACATTTAAAATGGTTACCGACTTCTGTAAAAGAAGTAAAAGAAAGGGGATGGGAGCAACTGGATGTAATTTTGTTCTCTGGTGATGCCTACGTAGACCATCCCTCTTTTGGAGCTGCCGTTATCGGACGTCTTTTAGAATCACTGGGATTAAAAGTCGCCATTGTCCCTCAACCCAATTGGCAGGATGATTTGCGGGATTTCCGGAAATTAGGCAGTCCTCGTCTGTTTTTCGGGGTATCGGCAGGAGCTATGGATTCCATGATAAACCATTATACTGCTGCCAAAAGACGGCGTTCTGACGATGCTTATACTCCCGGAGGACGTTACGGAGCCCGGCCGGATATGCCTACCATTGCATATACGCATATCCTGAAACAACTCTATCCGGAAATTCCGGTTATCATAGGAGGAATTGAAGCCTCATTACGCCGTTTAACACACTATGATTATTGGACGGACACTTTAAAACCTTCCATCCTCATAGAAAGCAAAGCCGATATGCTGATATATGGTATGGGAGAAAAAACCATAACGGAGATTTGTAAAATGTTACAAAAAGGAGTCCCTTTTCACGGTTTGACCAATATTCCCCAAACTGTAGTTTTACGTCCCCGGTCCGCACGGGTAGCTACTAACAAACACTGGCAGGTCATCCGGCTTCATTCACATGAAATCTGCTTACAGGAAAAGAAAAAACATGCTGAAAACTTCCGGCACATCGAAGAAGAATCCAATAGCATGGAAGCCGCCCAACTAATCCAGGAAACCGGCTCCGGACAAGTGATAGTAAATCCCCCTTATCCTCCTTTGACCACTGAAGAACTGGATGCCATTTACGCCCTCCCTTTCACCCGCCTGCCCCATCCCCGTTACAAGGGCAAAGAAATACCGGCCTACAACATGATCCGGCATTCAGTTACCCTACACAGAGGATGTTTTGGAGGCTGTGCCTTCTGTACTATATCTGCCCACCAGGGAAAATTCATCACTTCCCGTTCCAAACAGTCCATATTAAAAGAACTGGAACAGATTACCCGAATGCCTGATTTTAAAGGTACCATCTCTGATTTAGGCGGCCCCTCAGCCAATATGTATGCCATGAAAGGAAAAAATCCGGAAATTTGCCGGCATTGTAAAAGAGCTTCATGCGCCTTTCCAAACATTTGCAAAAACCTGAATACCGACCACTCAGCCTTGCTGCATATCTATGAAAGTGCCCGGAAACTTCCCGGCATAAAACATTGTTATATCGGTTCAGGCATCCGTTATGACCTATGCCTGCACAACAGCAATTGTCCAGATACAAACGCAACCAACGTGAAATACCTGGAAACAGTCATCCGTTATCACGTCTCCGGACGGTTTAAAGTGGCCCCCGAACATTCCGCCGGCGAAGTGCTCCGCCTGATGCGTAAGCCTCCTTTTCAGCTCTTCCGGCAATTGAAAAACATTTTTGATCAAACGAACCAGAAATATCATTTATACCAACAAATCATCCCTTATTTTATTTCTTCACATCCGGGATGCCGCACGGAAGACATGGCCGAACTGGCTGTTGCCACCAAACAACTGAATTTCCATCTGGAGCAAGTACAAGATTTTACCCCTACCCCGATGACTATGGCGACCACCATCTACTATTCCGGCTACCATCCGTATTCGCTGAGGAAAATTGACACCGTCAAATCAGAAAAAGAAAAAAAAATACAAAACATGTTCTTTTTCTGGTACAAAAAAGAATACAAAGAAACCATCAGGGCAGTCCTTCAAAAAATACACCGTAATGATTTATTTCAGAAATTATACCGAAGAAATCTTTAATTTGTCACGATGTTTCTTTAACTTTGGCAAATCATTCGGAGCAACTTCCGAGAATATGTATGTTTTTACAGTTTGAAACAATATTCCGATGAAATATTTATGGTTATTTGCCAGTATAATCCTATTTACAGCCTGCAATACAAAAATCAAGCAGGCTAATAAGCGTGGACTGGAATATATGAAACAAAACCTATATGAACAGGCGATTACAGAATTCAACACCATCATCCACAACGAACCGGAATGGTTTCCCGCCTATTACAACCGGGCTATTGCCCATGCCAACAGCAAACATTACAAAGAAGCTCTTCAGGATTTCAATTATGTATTATCCAGTTATCCCGACCATGCAGACTCTTATTTCAACCGGGGAATTGTATACGAAAATTTAGGTATTTATGCCAATGCCATTCAAGATTATTCCGAAACAGTCAAACTACGTCCGGATTTCATTATGGCCTATCACTACCGGGGAATTGCCCGTTTCCGTATGAATGATTTCGACGGAGCTCTGGAAGATTACAACAAAGCCCTGCAGTTAGGACAAAATATAGAACTGGACATTGCTACAGCCAAAGAATTTGGATTAAATTCCAGTGCATTGTATTTTAACCGGGGAGTGGTTATGCAAAAAAAAGGAGATTTACAGCAAGCCGTTCAGGATTATTCACAAGCTATAAACATTGACCCGTCCAGTGCAAAAGCTTACTACAACAGAGCCATCGCCAAAATGGCATTATCTCAGGCAGAAGAAGCTTTAAAAGACCTGGAGATTGCTTCACGGTTGGGATTTACACAAGCCGACCAGGTAATCAGAACTTATTATTAAATCCAGTCCTCAAGACCGGACCCAAAATCATGTGTGCAAGCAACAAAAATGACAGATAAAAGAAATCAGACATGAGAAAATTGTTTTTTCTTTTTATGATCGGTTTGCTTTGGCAAACCGGAATGGTATGTGCCCAAGGATATCACATTAAAGTGAATGTCCCGAAAATGGCTAACCAAAAGTTGATTCTGGCAAATTATTTCGAAGGAAAAGTGTATTCCGTTGATACGGCATTTTTAGATGCCTCAGGAAACGGGGCCTTCCACAAAACCGACAAAAAACTGGCCAGAGGTATGTACCTGCTCCTTTTTTCTCCCAGCAACTATTTTGACCTCATTATCGGGAGTAATCAAAACTTTTCCATACAAGCAGATACCGTACGTCTGCTGGAAACCATACATTTTACAGGTTCCCCGGAAAACCAGGCTTTTCTGGACTTTCAAAGATTCATGACGGCCCAAAACCGGAAGACCCAAAAAATCAATGAAACATTTGAAAAAGACCCGCATAAAGGAGACGCAGCTACAAAACAAAAATATGCAGACCAATTCACCCAAGCCGACCGGGAAGTCCGGGATTATATAGCCAATCTTTGCAAGCAATATCCCGGATCAGCTTTAGCCACTTTTGTGAATTTCACCCTGTCTCCCAAACTACCCGACTTTTCCAAAGAAGTCCCGGAAAGTACAAAAGACCGGGATATGGAAATCCGGCGCAGAGGATATTTTTATATGAAAAATCATTATTGGGATTATACTAACTTTAAAGACAGCACTTTAATCCGTACTCCTATTTTCAAAAATAAACTGGATGACTATTTCAATAACATGGTTCTAACACAACCGGACAGTGTCTTTAAAGAATCTGTAAAAATAATTGAAAAGTCCCGGAGTTGTAAAGGTATGTTTCGCTATTTAGTCAGTTACTGCTTTAACTATGCCCTGGAAAGTAAAATCATGGGCATGGACGCTGCTTTTGTCTATCTGGCTAAAAAATATTATCTATCAGGAGACGCCGACTGGATTGACAAAGAAAACAGGGATAAAATAGAAAGAGAAGTCATCCTCACCCAATACAATCTGATTGGTATAAAAGGGCAGGAACTGAAATTACCAACCTTAGAAGGCGAATACGTCAGTCTGTACGAAACCAAGGCTCCCTTTACCTTGCTTCTGTTTTGGGAATCCGATTGCGGACATTGCAAAAAACAAGTTCCGCTTATAAAAACACAATTACTGGACCGTTTCAAACCTTATGGTTTCAAAGTTTTTGCAGTACACACCCAAAACGAAAAAGAAAAATGGGAAAAATTTGTAACAGATCATGAACTGTTCGATTTCATTAATTGCTGGGACCCTCATAACCAAACCAATTTCAGAGTATACTATCATATTGAATCCACTCCGATACTCTATTTACTGGATAAAGACAAAAAGATTATCGCTAAAAAACTGGACATAGAACAATTGGCAGATATGCTGACCAAAGAATACAAAAGGATGGGGATTACGGTAAAATAAAAGTTTCTTTCTTATCCGTGACTAACCAGACGCGAGAAAAGAAACCGACGGGAATCCTTTGGGAAAACAATAATCCCCCGGAATTTCATCCGGGGGATTATTGTTTTTCTCTTTAAAGAAAGATTTGTCAGGTTATTTCTTTAATTCCGCTTCAACCTGTTTCAGCAAATCCTTGACATCAGCGTTAGCAGCATCCAAAGATTGGGCTTGAATCAGATTTTCTTTCGCTTTCTTGAAATCATTCATGGCTTTTGCCCTCTCAGCATCATATTTAGCCTTATCGGTATTAGCTATCGGAGTAGCATCCTGCAAAATTTTAGCTCCATTGTTAAAATATAAAGTAGCCAGGCTGACATATCCCTGTACCTTGAAACTTTTTGTACTCAAATTAGTAATCTTGGAATAATTTTCTGCTGCTTTGGCCTCATTTCCGGATTTTTGAAACTTCTGTCCTTCTTTCAGAAAATAGGTAGCATACATCGTTTCCAGTTTCATATTTCCCGGACTTGCCTTCATCCCTTCCTGCAGAGTAGCCAGCATCTCTGCATCTTTTTTCTGAGCCTTTAAAGCCTGGGCCTTCCCCAGATAAGAAGTTGCTGTCTTATACTTATTGTCAATAGACATGCTAAAATACTTCTCTGCAGCCGGATAATTTTTTATCTTATTGGCACAATAGGCCGTATTAAAAACCGTAGCATTATCCTTATTATTCACAATCTTCAGGTATTCCTCGTACTTCTTAAAAGCTTCCGCATAATTTTTCGCTTTTAAAGCAACGTTTCCTGCATTCTTTTCAGCAGCCCCCGGGTCTTGAGCAAAAACACCGACAGTCAGCAGTGCACTCAAAAATAATAATACAATTTTTTTCATAATTCTTATTTTTGTATTTGATAATAATTAATTCATTCTTCGATGTGCTAAGATAAAGATGTATCAGAAAATATCAAAAACATTTCCGGCTTTTTTAATCAGCCCTCCTTCCCTATCTGAAAAATCTCAATCATAAAGTAAAGACAAAACTTTCTTCAATCCCTCCTCATCCTCCCGGTCGAAAGCATTCAGACGGTCACTGTCCACATCCAGACAGGCAAAAAGATGTCCTTCCCGGTTCCGGATCGGAATGACAATCTCGCTTTTCGACAAAGAATTACAGGCAATATGCCCCGGAAACGATTCCACGTCCGGAACAATAACAGTTTCACCGCTTTTCATTGCCGCCCAACACACTCCGGTATGATGCCGTAACTTCTGGCAAGCCACCGGGCCCTGATATGAACGCACGATCAGTTCATCTTCCACCAAAGCGTATACTCCCGTCCAGAAGAAAGCCTGCATTTTATGGTGTAAAACAGCTTCCATCGTAGCCAACCGGGCCCAAATATCGTCAGTTGACCCTACATAAGCCTTTATCTGCTCATATAACCGGTCATATTTTTCCAATTTAGAACTCATGTTTATAAGGTTTCCAATATTCTCACCAAATGTTTCCACCACATCTCCACCGTCTTTATATTAACCTTTTCATCAGGAGAATGTACCCCCCTTAAAGTAGGTCCGAAAGAAATCATATCCATATCCGGGTATTTTTCCAGAAATAAACCGCATTCCAATCCGGCATGAATAGACCTTACCACCGGTTCTCTGCCAAATAAAGACTGATAAGACGCTACAGCCAGTTTTAAAATAGCGGAATTCCGGTTAGGAACCCAACCGGGATACCCCTCTCCATGTTCAACCTTTGCACCGGCCAATTCAAATACTGCAGCAACCATGTGAGCAATATTCATTTTTTCCGAGTCCACATCGCTCCGTTGGGAAGTTGTTATTAAAATCTCCGAATCTCCTTCAAAACGGACAGAAGCTAAATTAGTAGAAGTCTCCACCATTCCGGGCATACGGTAGCTCATGGCAAAAACACCATGCGGACAAGCATATAAGGCATTCAGAAGCTTACCGGTCGATTCCGGCGTAAGGGCTTTCTCCGGCAAATCCATCGTCTCCAACTCCATATTCAGTCCCGGTTCCGTCAGCTTCCAGACCCTCTCCATTTCGGCAGCATATATGTTAAAATCAATTCTGATTTTTTCCTTTAACTTCTCATCAAACACCAAAACAGCCACCGCTTCCCGGGCAATGGCATTACGCAGATTACCACCCTCAAAAGAAACTATCCGGATTCCGTATCGTTCTTTCAGGTCCCAAAGAAAACGATTCAGTATCTTTATGGCATTACCTCTCCCCTTGTGAATATCATCCCCGGAATGTCCTCCCTGTAATCCCTTTACCTGTATCCGGACAGCAAACTGATGAGGCTGAACCGCCGTTTCTTCATAAGGCAGACGTACCACCGTATCTATTCCTCCTGCACACCCGATGAACATCTCTCCTTCATCTTCAGAGTCCAGGTTCAATAATATCTTGCCTGTAAAAAAGCCCGGTTCCAACCCGGAAGCTCCCGTCAATCCCATTTCCTCATTAACAGTAAAAAGGCATTCAACAGGACCGTGCTGTATATCCTCAGAAGTGAGTATTGCCAATGCTGCAGCCATACCGATTCCGTCATCGGCTCCCAAGGTAGTGCCCCGGGCCTTCACCCACTCCCCGTCCACATAAGGCTGGATGGCATCCCGCTCAAAATCATGCTTCACTTCAGCATTTTTTTCACACACCATATCCATATGGGACTGCAAAACAACTACAGGCACATCCTCTTTTCCCGGAGTTGCCTCTTTACAAATCAAGACATTGCCAACCTTATCCTGACGAGCCTCCAACTGATGCTGGCGGGCAAACTCCATCAACCAGGCCCCGATTTTCTCTTCTTTCTGCGAAGGCCGGGGAATCCGGCAGATTTCTTCAAAATATTCCCACAAAGCTTCCGGTTGCAAACCTTTAAAAACACCCATGATATTCCATATTAAATGTTTATAAAAAACCGATATGGAATCAGTTCACCATATCGGTCAATTTTTTTAAAACCCACACACAAGATTTTATCTCCTGCGGGGCAATGGTAAAAGTCAAATCTGCATGTACCTGTTCCTCTATCCCCGTCAACACTTTCTGCACTTCCATGCCTTTCTCCGTCAAAACAACAAAATTATTACGCTTGTCCTCCTGACACATTTTCCTTTGTACAAATCCCCGCTTAGTTAGGGTATTCAACAACTTGGTCACATTATACTTGTCTTTCTGCAACCTTTTCGAAATAGTTTGCTGGTTCACATTATCCTCCGCCCACAATACCTGTAATAATTCATACTGCTCCCGGCTAAGGTCATAACCCGCTTTCAAAAAAGCACGGTTCAAAGTTTTGGTGTAGCCCCGTTCAGCTTTACTCAGATAGGCTACCATTTCTCTAATATCATTCATAGTTTATGTTGCGGTTTATACTATATGCAAACATAAACTTTTTTCTTCACAATCACAAGTCAGGCGAGCCATAAAATTATTCCAGACATTTACCGTCTTCATAATAATTTTCCTGCTGCAAATACCGGAAATAAACATCGGAATCCGGATAACCTGCCACTTTTAGAAACTCATAGATAATTTGAGCCACCGCATCCTGTATTTCTTTAGGACGCTCAAAATATTCCACCTCCACGAAAGGCCATTCATTTTCCCCTTTAATAGTTGTATGATGTATAACATTTGAATTCACCGATTCAAATACAATATGTTCGCGGGGACATCCAATCACCTGCTGGATCCGGTCAGCCATTTGCCGGCTAACGTTCGCCAACTTCGAAGTTTCTACAAAATGGAATCTGAAAAAAGGCATACTACAAATAATAAATGCTATACAAGACCTTTGTTCTTTAATAAATCAAAAAATAACGGAACAGTTTCCCATACTTTCCTTACAACCTCTTCTAAAGGAAGTTGCATCTGTCCTCCGGCTGCATTCAAGTGTCCCCCTCCGTTAAACCATTCACGGGCCCATTCATTTACCGGAATATTTCCTTTAGAACGGAAAGACAATTTTACTCGTTCCCTTCTCTCCGTAATCTGGACAGACACACACACATTATGGATTGACAACGGTATATTCACCAACCCTTCCAAATCGCCATCCTTATAATTATACCTTTCCAACTCTTCTAAAGTAATCGGAATAATAGCCACCGGATATGAGGAACTGACCTGCAATTTATTCAGCAAAGCATTTCCGATTAAACGCAAACGGGAAAGATGATTCATCTGATAAATCTGCCGGTGAACAAAAGCTTTATCCAGGCCCAACTCCAACAAATCAGCAATAATCCGGTAAGTCTGCGGACGGGAAGAATTATGGCTCAAACCTCCGGTATCCGTATTAATACCCGTATACAAAGCATTAGCCACGTCCACAGTAATCATCTCCCGCCCCCAGATACGGGTAATGACCTGATACAACAATTCACAGGTAGAAGACACCCGCGTATCTGAAATTACAATTTGCTGACAATCCGGTTCCGGATGATGGTCTATAATAATCCGATCCGCTTTGGCGGCACTCACCCAGGGAGCCAAGTCTCCTTCCCGCTTCACGGTATTATGGTCCAACATAAAAATAAGGTCAGCATCAGCAATCAGGCATTTACACTCTTCTGCCCTTTCCTGGTAAGATATAGTTTCCGGGATATTTTTAAGAAAACGCAAATACTCCGGCATAAAATCGCAAGTCAATATCTGCCGTTGAATACCGCAACGAAACAAAACCTCTGATAAAGCCGAACAAGAACCCGCAGCATCCCCATCCGGTGAGATATGCGGGATAATTACAGCTTTCAGTCCTTTTTCACTCAAACGAATTTTCAGTTCAGCTATCGTTTTATCCAAATCTTCCATATCAAATGCATTCAACAGAATTACAAAGGTAAAATTAAATTACCAGATATCGATTGACAATGGGAAATAAAACATCAGAACAAAAAAGCCAGCTACTCAGCATGTAAGTAACTGGCTTAAACAGATAAAATATACTTTCCCGTAGGCCCTGCCTTTATTCCCACTCAATTGTGGCTGGCGGCTTTGAACTGATATCATAAACAACGCGGTTAATTCCACGTACGTTATTTATAATCCGGTTAGATACCCTGGCCAGAAATTCATAAGGCAAATGACACCAGTCAGCAGTCATTCCGTCGGTGGATTCAACTGCCCGCAGAGCAACCACACTCTCATAGGTTCTCTCATCCCCCATCACTCCCACGCTCTGTACCGGCAAAAGCATCACCCCGGCCTGCCAAACCTGATTATACAACCCTTCTTCCTGAAGCATAGAAATGAAAATATCATCTGCTTCCTGCAACAGACGCACCTTTTCAGGAGTGATCTCCCCCAAGATACGAATAGCCAGACCAGGTCCCGGGAAAGGATGCCTTTGCAGAAATTTATCGGCTAACCCCAGACTTTTCCCTACCCGGCGCACTTCGTCTTTAAACAACAAACGCAACGGTTCCACCAGTTGCAGCTTCATATAATCCGGCAATCCCCCTACATTATGATGGGATTTGATGGTTTGGGAAGGACCGTTTACAGACAAAGATTCGATTACATCAGGATAAATCGTTCCCTGTCCTAACCATTTGGCATCTTTTATCTTTGAAGCCTCTTGGTCAAAGACATCAATAAAGGTGCTGCCTATAATTTTCCGTTTCTTTTCAGGTTCAGTCACTCCGGACAAACGCCCCAGAAACAAATCACCGGCTTCGGCACCAATCACATTCAGGCCCAGTTCCTGATAATTTTCCAATACGTTTCTATATTCATTCTTCCGGAGCAATCCATTATCCACAAAAATACAGGTCAAATGCTTTCCGATAGCACGATGCAATAACATGGCAGCCACCGTAGAATCCACCCCTCCGGACAACCCTAAAATCACACGGTCATCTCCCAACTTTTGTTTTAATTCGGCGACAGTAGTCTCGACAAACGAATCAGGTGTCCAACTCTGAGAACACCCGCAAATATCGACCACAAAATTACGTAACAGTTCTTTCCCTTCTGTACTGTGATACACTTCCGGATGAAACTGAATACCATAAGTAACCTCATCAGCCACTTTAAAAGCAGCATTTTTCACATCTGCCGTACTGGCAATTACCCGGTAGCTCTCCGGTAATCTTTCAATTGTATCTCCGTGCGACATCCACACCTGCGAGTGGTCGCTGATATTCCTGAACAACTCATTTTGTCTGTCTACAAAAGCCAGATTAGCTCTTCCATATTCCCGTTTATTGGAAGCCTTTACCTCTCCTCCGAAATGATGAGCCAGATACTGAGCTCCAAAACACACACCCAATAAAGGTAACTTGCCTTTAATGGCAGTCAAATCAGGCTGAGGAGCTTTCTCATCCCTCACGGAAAAAGGACTTCCGGAAAGAATAACCCCCTTTACAGAGGCGTCCGGAACGGGATAATGATTGTAAGGATATATCTCACAATATACGTTCAGTTCCCGAACTCTTCTCGCAATCAGTTGAGTATACTGCGATCCGAAGTCCAATATCAAAATCTTTTCCTGCATTTTATTATTTTTGGTTTGGCTGCAAAGATAAGTTTTTTGCTTGAAAATCTAAGGTAGGAAACAAGCATTTTAAAAAAAACAAAAACGGCAACCACTTTCCCCCATCATAACCTCCAAAGCAATCAAATAAGCACACTTAAACCTATTATTCGGACAAGCCCGAACCCATAGAACAGACACAGACAAAACCTTTCGGAAAATATAAACGTTAGAAAAAGATTCAGGAAATTATCGTTAACTTTGTTTACTTTAAACAGAAGAATATGCACCATCAACAGACAAGACCTGGTTTTAAATCAAAATTCGGAGCAATAGCAGCCTTGGCGGGTTCTGCTGTAGGACTGGGAAATATCTGGAAATTTCCCTATATAGCAGGAACCAACGGCGGAGGAGCCTTTCTGTTGGTGTATATTTTCTTTACGATAGCCATCGGATTTCCCGTTATGTTGGCTGAATTCTCCCTGGGACGGCATTCTCAGCAAAATGCACTGGGTACTTTCAGAGTGCTGGCACCCGGTACTTCCTGGCTCCTTTTCGGACTTCTGTCCATTTTGTCAGCCACATTGATATTATCATTCTACGGGACAGTTTCCGGATGGACATTGGAATATATATGGCTTTCCCTGACAAATTCCTTCAAAGGACAAAATGCAGAAGACATCAACACCATATTCAATAATTTCATTTCCCATCCTTACAAGGCAGTCTTATGGCAAAGCGGGTTTATGATATTGACCGGAGCCATTATTATGGGGGGTGTACAAAAAGGTATCGAAAGGTATTCGAAAATCATGATGCCCCTCCTATTTCTCATTATTATAGCCTTAAGCATTAATTCCTTAACTCTTAGCGGAGCTGCTGCCGGACTAAAATTTCTATTCCGGCCGGATTTTACCTGCCTGACAGCCGACGGAGTACTGGCTGCTTTAGGACAAGCATTTTTTTCTCTTTCCGTAGGAATGGGCATACTTTTAACCTATGCTTCTTATATCCCCCGAAACGACAGCTTGCCCCATATTTCACTCAAGGTCATCCTTACAGACACATTGGTGGCTATTCTGGCAGGAATGGCTATTTTACCTGCTGTATTTTCCTTTCAGATTAATCCTCAGGCCGGACCCGGACTGGTTTTTCTCACCCTACCCACAGTCTTTCAGAATTTACCGGCAGGAGAAATCTGGGCCGTTCTTTTTTTCATATTACTCACTTTTGCCGCCCTGACTTCTGCCATTTCTCTGCTTGAAGTGCCTGTTGCCTACTTAGTGGAAGAAAAAAAAATGAAACGCCCGGCCGCTACTTTGCTTGCCACCTCAGTAATTACTTTTATCGGAAGTTTCAATACCCTCTCCTTCGGTCCGTTAAGGAATGTACATATCGGAGGAATGAATGTATTCGAAGCATGTGACTACCTTTGTTCCAACATACTTTTACCTTTAGGGGGCATATTAATCTGCATATTTTCCGGATGGTACCTGGATAAAAGTATACTCTTCAACGAAATCAGCAACAACGGAATCCTGAAAATCCGTTTTTTCAAACTCTACATTTTCATTCTAAAATACATTGCACCCGTTTGTATTTTATTGATTCTCCTCCATGCAGTAGGAGTCATCTGACACTCCGGCCCTCCCCCGTTTTCAATTCTTCTGCCAAAAACTTACCGGTCTCAGAATCCCTGTTTTCTGCAACCTCTTCAGGTGTGCCCAAAGCAACCACCCGTCCTCCTTCCTTTCCCCCTCCTGGTCCCATATCGATCAAATAATCGGCCACTTTAATGACATCCAGATTGTGTTCTATAATAATCACAGAATTACCTTTATCCACCAATCTCTGTATAACCTCCAACAAAATGTTTACATCTTCAAAATGCAACCCTGTAGTCGGTTCATCTAAAATATATAAAGTCTTTCCGGTATCTTTTTTAGCCAATTCTGTTGCCAACTTTATCCGCTGTGATTCTCCTCCACTCAAAGTCGTACATTGCTGCCCCAGTTTTATATACCCCAAACCTACATCTTGCAATACCTTTAATTTCTGCTGCAAAAAAGAAACATTTTCAAAAAATTCCACCGCCTGATTAATAGTCATATTCAAAACATCTCCGATGGATTTTCCCCGGTATCTTACTTCAAGGGTCTCTTTATTATAGCGTTTCCCGTCACAGGCCTCACAATGAACATACACATCCGGTAAAAAGTTCATCTCTATCGTTTTAACGCCGGCACCTTTACATTCTTCACAGCGTCCCCCTGCCACATTAAAAGAAAAACGTCCTGCACCATATCCCCTGATCTGGGCTTCCGGCAATTTCTCAAATATTTTGCGTATATCCGTAAAAATACCTGTATACGTAGCAGGATTAGACCGCGGAGTACGGCCCAACGGACTCTGGTCCACCACAACAACCTTATCGATGTTCTCAATCCCTTCTATTGACTGATAAGGCAGAGGAGTCGTTACAGCCCGGTAAAATTTCTCCGCCAGTATCGGATGCAAAGTACCGTTAATCAAAGAAGATTTTCCACTCCCGCTAACTCCGGTCACACAAACCAACATCCCCAACGGAATGGAAACGTCCACCTCTTTCAGGTTATTTCCGGTACACCCTTTCAATCCCAAATATTTACCATTCCCCTCACGACGCTTCACAGGGATTTTTATCTCTTTCGCACCATTCAGATATTGTGCGGTGAGACTGTCACTCTTCCGGATTTCCTCTATCGTACCGATAGCCATCACCTCACCTCCCTTTCTGCCGGCCTTTGGTCCCATATCTACAATATAATCGGCATTTTCCATCATTTCCCGGTCATGCTCCACCACAATCACAGAATTACCGTTATCCCGCAATTGTTGTAAAGAGTGAATCAGCTTCCGGTTGTCTTTTTGATGTAAACCAATACTCGGTTCATCCAGAATATATAACACATTTACCAATTGCGACCCGATCTGGGTTGCCAAACGGATACGCTGAGATTCTCCTCCGGAAAGAGTCATGGATTGGCGGTTCAAAGACAAATATTCCAATCCCACATCCAACAAAAATTTCAGACGTACCCGGATTTCTTTGAATATCTCCCCCGCAATCTGACGTTGCTTTTCCTCCAAATGTTGCTCCGTCTCACATATCCACTGATACAAATCCCCCAACTCCATAGCAGCCAGGTCCGCTATATTTTTACCGGCTATACGGAAATTCAACGACTCCTTATTCAGTCGCTGCCCTTCACAAACATCACATTGTACGACCGAAATAAACTGCTCAGCCCATTTATTGGCTTTACGGGAGGTTGTGTTCTCCTCCTGCATCGTCACATATTTTATGATACCCTCAAAATTATACAATGCATTGGAAGAAACTCCCAACGCCGTATTTTCCAAACGAATTTGTCCCGGATAACCATACAGAATATCCGTTAAAGCTTCTTCGGACAATTCTTTGATGGGAGTATGCAAGGTATATCCATGCTTTTTCAGGACTGTCTCGATCTGCCAAAACAATATGCTGTTTTTATATTTACCCAAAGGTTCGATTCCCCCTTCATAAATGGATAACTTATTCTCCGGAATAATCTTATTCAGGTCTACTGCCGTAACATAGCCCAGGCCCTTACATTTAGGACATGCCCCATGAGGAGAGTTGAAAGAAAATGAATGAGGAGCAGGTTCCCGGTAAGAAATCCCGGTGTCCGGACACATCAGATGACGGCTATAATATTTTATCTCATCACTTCCGGCATCTTTAATCATAATCACTCCCTTTCCGTTTTTCATAGCCGTTGCCACAGATGCCTTCAGGCGTTTCAGGTCCAGATTGTCTACCGCCAGTTTATCCACCACAAGTTCTATGTCATGGATTTTATAACGGTCCACACTCATACCCAAACCTATCTCCCGGATTTCTCCGTCAATCCTCGCAGAAATAAATCCCTTCTTCCTTAAACTTTCAAAAAGTTCTTTATAATTTCCTTTTCGTCCTTTTACAACAGGGGCCAGAAGCAAAATCTTTTTACCGGCAAAATTCTGCTGAATCAATTCAATGATTTTTTCATCGGTATATTTCACCATTTTACTTCCTGTGGCATACGAATAGGCAATTCCAGCCCTTGCAAAAAGCAAGCGTAAAAAATCATATACCTCGGTAGTTGTCCCCACCGTAGAACGGGGATTCTTATTTGTTGTCTTCTGCTCAATGGAGATAACCGGACTCAAACCGGTAATTTTATCCACGTCAGGTCGTTCCATTCCACCAAGGAACTGCCGGGCATAAGCCGAAAAGGTCTCCATATAACGACGCTGCCCCTCTGCATAAATCGTATCAAAAGCCAGGGAAGATTTTCCGCTCCCGCTTAATCCTGTAATCACTGTCAGGCTATTGCGCGGAATGGTAAGATCTATATTTTTCAGATTATGTTCCCTGGCCCCATATATGGCTATTTGTCCTTCTTCCTGTACTCCCATCATGATTTACCTTGTCATAAATTAAATACACAAAGTTAACGGAAATTCTTACTCCAAATACACGATGACTTCATCTTTTAAAGGTCTTTTATCCGTTGCAACCACTTTTATATGATTTTCACCGGTTTTCAAGGGAATATCTTTCCATTCCACAGTAGCGTATGAATCCGTTTTGTGTTTTCCGCAACTCTTACCATTTACAAATAATTCTGCCTCCCGGGCAGTCGTAAAAGCGATAAAATGCTGTAACGGATGCAAACGATGTCTGTTCCGTTTTTCTGCCAGGTAAAGCATAGGCTCCTTTTTGTTCCAATTGGCCTTATAGAAATAAAAAGCATCTTTCCTGACTTTCCGGTCAAAAGTGACTAATCCTTTATCATTGATACCGGGGCGTTCCCCTTCTGTCCGGTGGGCAGCTCCGAAATCAAACATATTCCAGACAAAAGTACCCCAAATATAAGGTCGTGCCGCTATCACCTTCCAATTCTCCATATGATACCAGGTTTGCCAGTTTTCAGGATGCCACCAACTGCCGGGATTGGTTTGTACTAAAGTATCCTGCTGATGGTAAATACTGGCTCCGGCCCCATATTCACTGATTCCGATTTTCAACTCAGGATTGGATTGATGGGTACGATCCAGCCATTTCCCTAAATTAGCCGGAGTACCCCCATACCAACCGTCATAACGATTCCAGGCAATATGGTCCGTAATCAGATTCAAAGCCCCGCCCTGATTGCTGGCAGATGTAGTCGGACGCGTAGGATCTTCCGCATGAGCCAGTTCATTCAATTCTTTTACATATTCTACCGGATTATCCCCGTATTCCTTCAATTCATTAAATAACCCCCAAAAGCAAACGGAAGGATGATTATAATGCTGACGTATCAACTCCTTCAATTGTTCTTTTCCGTTGTACCGGAAAGACGGTAAATCCACAAACCCTTTATCGGCATATCCGCCCGGTCCCACAAACGGAATTTCCGCCCATACCACAATTCCATATTTATCCATTAAATCGTACACCTCGGTCGCGTGAGGATAATGAGCCAGACGAACAGCATTTGCCCCCATTTCCAGTAAAAGAGCCACATCTTCTTCATGATGTTCCCGGGAGAGTGCATTTCCCACCCCTGCCCGGTCCTGATGCCGGCATACCCCGCGGAGTGCCAGATGTTTTCCGTTCAGAAAAAAACCCTCAGCCGGATCTGTCCGGTAATAACGCAATCCCAGAGGCTGAACCACCCGGTCGGTTACCCGTCCTCCCCTTATTACTTCCACCTCTACATCATACATAAAAGGATCTTCCCGGCCATTCCATAAATGAGGATGAGAAATATGCAAAGCTATACTCTCCTGACTATCTTCTCCCTGATTCAGATATATATTCTTTTCTTCCTGGCTAATCACCCGGTGATTGTCCTTCACCACCACCCGAAGTCCTATTTCCTGTGCCTCCCCTTTATTGGAAAGATGAATCCGGGCCAAAACCTCAGCTTCTTTCTCATTTACCACCTGCTGCTCCAGATAGACACCGGACGAAGCGTAATCTAAGGGAGAAACACAAACCTTTTCCGTAACCAACAGATGAACATTCCGATAAATGCCCCCGTAAAAATTAAAATCCCCGACCAACGGCATCACGTCCAACTGTTCCCCATTATTAACCCGTACCAACACCGGATTCTGTTCTCCATATTTAACAAAATCCGTAATTTCAAAAATAAAAGCCCCGTAACCACCCCGATGTTCCCCCACATGTCTGTGGTTTACAAAAACATTTGCAACACTGTTAGCACCTTCAAATCTCAGAAACAACCGTTTCCCCTCCCATTCCGGTTCTATATACAAAGACTTCTCATAATTTCCGATTCCCCGCTTATAGTCAGTCTTTCCCGACAGGGCATCTTCGGTATTCCAGGTATGAGGCAAATCCACCCGACGACTACTATTTTTGTCTACCTGATGAGAAAAACGGAATTTCCAATTTTTATTCAGCAAGATATCCTTGCGCTGGCCAAACACAACATAAACCTGAAACCACAGAATTCCTATCAACAACAAACTGACTCTATTCATAATATTATCTTTATCCCGTATACACGCCAAATTCCAAAAACTCAATCTCCTGACTATGCGAATTTAATTCATCTGAAGAAATAAAAAAAGCATTTATATACTCTTTACATTGGAGGTCGGTATTCTTCTGTCGTTCATCCGGCCGCCTGGTCAATCAGCACAAATCCATTTCCCTTGCATCAGCACAACCCTTCAACGTCGTGCAGATGCAAGTGAAACCCGGCGTGATGGAAGACGGCGGATGTCCGGGCAAAACGAGTTTCACTGGTTAGTTACGGAAGAAATTACAAAAAACAGCCCTGAAAAACATTTCGGGCAGAATGGAAGAAAGAATCATGGAATAAGTGTAAAAAGGTATAGCAATAAAAAAATAAGGGAGACATCTCCGGGTTTCTTTTTGCAGAGGAAATAGCGGGATTAATGAAAAGATGTTATTATATGTGCGTGCGTCTGTGTGGTGTATATGTGCGTGGTGTAATTATACCCATAGAACTACTTCCCAATCTGTAAAGAACTTTTGCCGGAAATCAGCTTGTTGATAAACTTCCTCTCCCTCGTGGTGTGTGCTAAATAATCTTAATCTAAATAACAGCTAAAATAAAATCATCATTTCAATCATCATTCATGGTCTTTTACGCCCCCTCAACCGGAAAGTTATCTTTTTATGTCTTATATTATGTTAAAATTATTAAAACGAGGCCCGTGACAGAAATACATATCTGTCACGGGCCTCGTCCTGCCTGTATAAACAATGTTTAATTCTCTTCTCCTTTCAGATTAGGCAAACTGATATGATATTTAACAGCAAAAATACGTACCAAAATCACAGAACCCGCACTGATAAGCTGGGTTAAAGTGGAATCAAAATTTAAATGGAGGCAGAGATAATAAATAATTCCCCCAACTACGCAAGCCAAAGCATATATCTCTTTCCGAAAAATCAAAGGCACCTCATTTATTAAAGTATCCCGCAATACTCCACCGGCAGCACCGGTCAGCGTCCCCATAATTAAGCCCACCCACATCGGATACCCATGAGCTATACTCTTTTCCAAGCCTACCACAGCAAACAATCCCAAACCAATGGCATCGAAAATAAAAAAAGTATTATTCAGTCTTATCACATATTTTCCGAATATAATGACAAAACCCAATGCCGCTGCCGTAACAACCAAATAAGAAGCCTGCAACATCCAAAAAGGAGGTATGTCCAACAACAAATCCCGGATAGTTCCACCTCCTACCGCAGTTACAAACCCCACCACATAAGCCCCGAACCAATCAAATCTTTTCGCTGAAGCCAGACGAATACCACTAATCGCAAAGGCGAATGTCCCTATATAATCTATTAATGTCAGAAAGTCCATAACAATCTTATTTTTCAGCGCGCAAAAATATAAAATTCATATTAATTCTCTCTTGTTTAGAATTTTTTTCTTGTTTCTTTTAAATATAATTTCTTCCACATTTTCACAAAATTCACTTATTACACTTATTATCAATAAGAAATAAAACAAAAACCGAACAATATAACAATTTTGGATTAAAAAAATGTTATTTTGAAATAAAGAATACAAAATTAAATGTTTATTATATAAAATTGTCATACATTTGTGGTGCAATTAATTCACAAATTACATATTTACAACTGATTAATCCATCCAAGAGATTGGATTATACAATACAAACATCCATTATTGGATGCCATAACACCATACATCATATTTCAAAAACGGTAAAGACAGAACCGTATAATTTCTGTCTGCTTCAAAATTTTTATTTATGAACACAAATGTACCCACTCTGCTTTACAACAATGCAGATGAAATTAAAAAGATCACGAACCTGATCTGTGATGTCCTCCATCCGGAAATGATTGTCCTTTTCGGACAATATGCCGGTATGCCTCCCACCAACATCCTGGGAGGGTATGAATTTCTGATTCTTTGCCGGGAAACATCTCCGGTACTCTTACGGGAATTACGCCATTACATTAATCTTCACTTAACAATGGAAGAAAGACAGGAAAAAAGCTTGTCTCTTAACCTTTTTTCCGTTGATTTGGTCATCCACAAATCTTATCTCAGTTATTTTTTGCTGACTATCCGCCAGCAAGGTATATTATTATATACCAATAACCGGTATAATTTACTGGAAAAAATCCGTTTTCGCCCCCAGCGTATTTATGAACATACTTTAAAACAGACTGCCCGTTGTCTATCCATGGGCAAAGCTTTTCTGGAAAACGCCCGATATAACCGGGAACAAAAAACATGGCCATTAACTGCCTTCCACCTTTATCAGGCCGCAGTCCAACTGATGCAAGCTATTATGTTCGCTCATTTCGGTTTTATCCCTAATGCATCGGAAGATTTGCTCACCTTTTATTCCCACATCCGCTATTGCTCGGAAGAATTAAACGGCCTGTGGGACGGAGACAATAACCTGAGCGGATGGCGTTTTTTCAGCCGTTTGCAACAATTTCACAAGCAGGCACTATCCAGCGGGGAGTTTTATACTTCTCCCGTTCTTTTATCCGACTGTCTGGAAAGAGCTCATCTGCTCCTGTTAGCTGCTGAAAATTTCTGCCAAGAGAAATTATCGTTCCTCAAAAGCTTATAATTTAATCAAGGCTGTCATGAAAACCGAAAAGACTTATACTCTTTCTAAAAATCAGGAAAAAATACAGTCACTGTCACTTGGGCAACTGAGAGACTTGTATGATACTTTGGAAACATTTCTTGTAAAAGAACAACAACCGGTAAAAGTATACGGTCAAAAGGCTTCTGAAATAGAAATCAGCCTCCAAAAGAATATTCTTTTAGATAAAGACGACGATGCTTTTAGGGTATACTATAGCATTACGACCTCTACAGGTGAAATCGAATGGCTTTCTTACCATCAACTGACAAAACTTTCACACATGCTTCTTCTTTTCCTGAAGCATAATCAATTTCCTTTCCCTGCTTTCCTTCGTTCTTCCAAAACGAAAAAAAACGAAATACCTGTGATAACAGAAGAAAATCAGGTATACCAACCCGCCTCCCTCCCGGAAGACATCAGTATTAACAAGTATATCCATTGTTCGAATATGCAACCTTCCCCCCAAGTTTCCTATAGCATATCAGGAAACGGACAATGGATAAACGATTTAAGCCCGGCAGGAATCAGAAAATTCCAACGTCGCCTACGCTTGTTTCTTTTAAAAGAAGATGTATGAAACCCTTTGGAATGAATAAGTGTTTTACCAATAATATAAGCCGTACGTAAAAACAACAAAAGAGAAAATACCCGGTATAAGCCCGGATAAGTATTTTTTTTGCTTTTTTTGCATAACATTTAAGCTATATATAAAGAATAGTCAAGGACCAATCGTACTTTATCATATGGAATACTTGTTTTACAATGACATTGGTGTATTCGCTTTCCCTCTTAATCTGATTGGCGGCCTGTTTCTGGTATCGGGAATCTGGATCTTATATCATTACTATCCTGAAAGTTCCCTCGTACACCGGCTTACAAGCATGCCTGTCACTTTAAGCATTTGCGGTTTACTGATCCTGTTTCTGGTGATAGAAGGGATATGGGGATTGCAACTATTCAAAACATGGATATTCATTCTATTACTACTTTCCCTTCTCATTATCTTAGGGCTGGTGATTTTAAAAAGGCTCTCTTTTTCATCCGGTAGAAACGGTTTATTTCTACTGAATCATGGAGGGTTATGGATTATTCTGACTTCAGCCCTTTTGGGAACTCCAGACCGGGAAGAATATAAAATAATTGTCCCGTTAGGAGAAAAGGAATACTATGCTGTGGACCGGCAGGGGGGGCTACACCCCCTGCCCTTCACTATCCGCCTGGATAAATTTGAACTGGAATATTATCCGGAAACCGAAGCCCATATTCCCAAACGTTTTTGCTCCACCATAACCGTAGAAAACCGGTCACAAACAAAGCAATGCTCTATTGAAGTCAATGCTCCTGCCCGTTTTGAAGGCTACACCCTGTATCAGGACGGATACGACACAAAGGCAGGAAGCACCTCGCAATACAGCATCCTGCTGGTCGTAAGGGACCCCTGGATTTATCCGGTATATTTCGGCATTTTCCTGCTCTTTGCCGGAGCCGGAGGGCTAATGATTTACGGACCCATCAAAAAAACAAATCTATGACGTGGAACAATTTCATATTCTTTGCCATAGGCACCCTTACCTTCTGGAGTGCTGGTTGTTATATGGCCTGGAAGAAAAAATACCATACAGAAAGTTTATGGATATTCGCCGCCGGTATACTCCTGTTGCTGAGTTTTATTCTGGGCTTAGGGATATTCCTGCAACGCCCTCCCATACGGACTATGGGAGAAACCCGTTTGCTTTACTCGTTTTTTACGGCAGTTATAGGCTGGTTGATATTCCTCCGCCGGAAATATGCATGGCTTCTCTCCTTTACTGCCACAATAGCCAGCCTTTTCATAATCATAAATCTCGTAACACCTCAAATTCATAATCAGGCACTGATACCGGCCCTACAAAGCATCTGGTTCATCCCCCACGTAGTTGTCTACATGCTTTCTTATGCTTTAATGGGATGTGCTTTGATATTTTTACTTTATGGCAGTATCTTCCGCTTTCGGGAGCATCGCCTGCAAATTGCGGTCATTGCCGATAATCTTGTCTACACGGGAACAGCCCTGCTGACCACAGGTATGCTCTTGGGAGCCATTTGGGCCAAACAGGCATGGGGACATTACTGGACCTGGGATCCCAAAGAAACCTGGGCTGCCCTCACCTGGCTTTCTTATATATGTTACATACATGTCCGCCACCATTACCCTTTCCGGTACAAAAGCGCAACCATCATACTCACGCTATCTTTTCTGTTCCTGCAAATTTGCTGGTACGGCATACACTATTTACCTGCTGCAATGAAAAGTATACATACCTATCACACTCCGTAAAAACACATTTTTCACTCTCTTGCAACCAAAAAACAACAAGCGCGTATATGAAATACAAAAATTTCATCTATGATGCTACCATTGGCTATCTCCCACACCTTACCGCTCACCGATCCGGTACTGAAATTCCTTATCATTTTAGTCATTATCATAGCGGCTCCCCTATTACTCAATAAATTAAAAATTCCTCATTTATTGGGTCTGATTATCGCCGGAGCTATTATCGGTCCCTACGGGTTGAATCTGATATTGAGGGACAGCAGTATTATCCTTTCCGGTACAGCAGGCCTGCTCTACATTATGTTTCTGGCCGGTCTCGAAATAGACATGGGAGATTTCAAAAAGAACAGTGGCCGCAGCTTCGTATTTGGAATGTACACTTTTTTAATTCCAATGGGATTAGGCATTATTGCAGGCTATTACTTATTACATTTTTCAATGGATACTTCCATATTACTGGCCAGTATGTTTGCTTCCCATACACTAATCGCTTATCCGATTATCAGCAAATTAGGAATTGCTAAAGACAAATCCGTAACCATTACCGTAGGAGGCACCATGATTACAGATATGCTGGCCTTACTTGTTTTAACCGTCATTGTCGGAATGGCTACCGGTCAAATCGGAAAACATTTCTGGACACAATTAAGTATATCCGTTGTCGTTTTCGTATTATTCATCATTCTGCTATTTCCCTTACTCAGTCGCTGGTTTTTCAAAAGAGTACAAGACAGTATTTCACAATATGTTTTTGTATTGATTATGGTATTCCTGGGAGCCTATCTGGCAGAACTGGCCGGCATAGAATCCATTATAGGTTCCTTTCTGGCAGGTCTTTCCTTGAACCGCCTGATTCCCCGTTCTTCTCCCCTCATGCACCGGGTAGAATTTATCGGGAATGCCATTTTCATCCCTTTCTTTTTAATCAGCGTCGGAATGCTGATTGATTACCGGGCTTTTTTTACCAGTTTCGATACGGTCAAAGTAGGGATAGTCATGATTATCGTAGCTACTTTAGCCAAATTCGCAGCAGCATGGCTTACCCAAAAAACATTTCGGATGTCGGCAGACCAACGAAGGATCATTTTCGGGCTCAGCAATGCTCAGGCTGCAGCCACCCTCGCTGCTGTCATGGTCGGTTATAATGTCATTTTGGGTCAGACTCCCGACGGGCAACCCATCCGCCTGCTGAACGAAAGCATTTTGAACGGTACTATCCTGATGATTTTAGTAACTTGTACCATGGCTTCTTTTTCGGCCCAGAAAGGGGCACACAACATCGCCGCCCACAATTCTTCGCAGGAAGAAAAAGAGTCCTCCCGCCAGCAGGAAAGAATTTTAATTCCCATCAACAATGAAGATACCGCCGAAGAGCTGATCAATCTCAGTTTAGCCACAAAATCGAAAAAAAACAGCCAATACCTCTACGCCCTCCATATTTTAGACAATCAGGCCTCTGCAAATGAACAACAATTGAAAAAATCCCATCGTTTACTGGAAAATGCAGCCCTCAATGCAGCAGCTACAGATACCCATTTACAAAAATTAATGCGGTACGACCTGAACGTCACCAACGCCATCTTAAGTACTATTCTGGAACATAAAATAACCGACCTGATCCTGGGACTACATAAAGAAAAAGGCATTCCTGGTTCTTTTTTAGGACGCATCACCGAAGGGGTCCTCGAACACAGCGACGTGACAACTTTTATTTACAAACCCGCACAACCGCTCTCTACCATGAAACGACATCTGATAGTCGTCCCTGCCCAAGCCGAAAAAGAAGCCGGCTTCAACCAATGGGTGGAAAGAATACGGCAGGTCATCCAGAATACGGGCGCCAAAACTATTTTCTATGCCTCCTCAGAAACCGGAGAAAAATTAAAGTCAATCTTTAAAACAGAAAGCGGAAAAACAGAATTTATCAAATTCAGTGAGTGGGAAGATTTCTTGATTGTTTTCCGGGATGTCCACCCGAACGATAACCTGTGGATTATCATGAGCCGCTCCAATGGCATCTCATATACCCAGCAAATGAATAAAATTCCCGTCTATCTGAACAAATATTTCCAGCAAAACAGCTTTATCCTGATTTATCCTTTCCAGGTAAATGCAGTCCCAAACAGATATTTTATCTAACCGCCTTCTGCCCGTCCTCCGGCTTTCTACCAGATAGAGGCCCGTTTCTCCGGAACAAGGTATAACGGATCTCCTTCCCGGACACCAAACGCCTCATACCACCCCTCAATATGAGGCAAAGCAGCATTCACCCGCCAGCGTCCCAAAGAGTGAACATCCATCTGGGTCAAAAAACGAATCTGTTCTTCCCGTATATTTGCAGCCCATACATTAGCATAAGCCAAAAAGAAGCGTTGTTCCGGAGTAAAGCCCTCCGCTTCTCCCAAAGGAGATTCCTCTGTCGCACGATGAAAAGCCTGATAAGCAACCTGTAAACCGCCATGGTCCGCAATATTTTCTCCCAGTGTAAGTTGTCCGTTAGCATACAGACCAGGCAAAACTTCTATATCATCGAAATAATCCACCAACACCTGGGCCCGGGCCTTGAAATTCTCAGCATCCTCTGCAGTCCACCATTCTTTCAGATTGCCATCTTTATCGTACTGCCGTCCTTGATCGTCAAAACCATGAGTCATTTCATGTCCGATCACCACACCAATGGCCCCGTAGTTGAAAGCATCATCCGCATTCATATCAAAAAAAGGATACTGAAGAATACCTGCCGGAAAACAAATTTCATTGGTTGTCGGATTATAATAAGCATTTACAGTCTGAGGAGTCATCAACCATTCCTTTTTATCCACAGGCTGCCCGGCTTTAGCCAGCATATAATCAAAATCAAATTCATTTGACCGGAGAATATTGTTCCAATAAGAATCATTCCGCACCTCCAGGCCGGAATAATCCCTCCATTGGTCGGGGTACCCTACTTTTACATAGATGGCCGCCAATTTTTCCAATGCCCTAGCTTTTGTTTCCTCACTCATCCAGTCCAGTGCTTTTATCCGTTCGCCTAAGGCTTTCTGGAGGTTTTCCACCAACTTCACCATCCGTTCTTTGGCTGCAGCCGGAAAATATTTCTCTACATACATTTGTCCGACAGCTTCTCCCATAGCCCCGTCTACAGTAGCAACAGCACGCTTCCAACGCGGTTTCATTTCTTTCACTCCGGAAAGCACTTTCCCGTTAAACTCAAAATGCTCTGCAACAAATTCATCACTCAGATAAGGAGCTGCCGCATTAATGACCTTCCATTGCAAATAGGCTTTCTGCGCCTCCAGTGGCGAATTGTTCCAAATGCGGGCAACCTCCCGGATAGGTTCCGGTTGGGCTACATTCAATTCCTCTATACCGGGCAGCCCTATCGTTTCAAAGTATACTTTCCAATCCACCCCAGGAATTTCCTTTTCCAATTCCTCTACTGTCATTTTATGATAATTTGCCAGGGGATCACGCAATTTCACTTTCTCATAAGAAGCAGTAGCCAACTGCGTTTCAATAGCCATAACAGCAGCGGCAGCCTCACGGGCTTGCATATTGCTCCAGCCAGCCAACTCAAACATCCTCACCATATGCTCCTCATACTTCGAACGAATTTCCCGATTATGCTCATCTGCCCCCAGATAGTAGTCCCGGTCTCCCAATCCCAGTCCTCCCTGATAGGTCTGCACCAAATTCATGCTGCTGTTCATATCATCCGCCCCCACATATATCCCAAAATAAGGTCCATATCCTTGGCGCGTCATTTCAGCAACCACTTTTACAAGCTCCTGGCGTCCGGTCAAACCCGCAATTTTTTTCAATTGAGACTCGATAGGAAAATATCCTTCGGCATTCAGTTTTGCACTATCCATGGCCAGATTATACAAATCCCCCACCTTCCGGGCTACAGTTCCTTTTTCGGATGGTGCAGCCGCCAATTCTTCTATCAATCCTTTCAATTGCTGACGGTTATTCTCTGCCAATAAATCGAAAGAACCAAAACGGCTGTATTCATCTGTCAAAGGATGCATATTCATCCATCCTCCGCAAGCAAACTGATAAAAATCCGCACTTGGACTTACTGTTTTATCCAGATTCGCAGGCTCTATACCAGCCGTGCTGACTTCCTTTTTATTATCACAAGACATTGCTGCCATAGCAAGTGCCAAAACAGGTAAATAAAACTTTGTATTCATCTTATGTCAATAACTGATTCACTCCATATTTATGATTTGCAAAATAGCAGACAAAGATAAACATTTATTGTTCCCGGAACCAACCATTCCAAAGTAATTCCAACTCTATCTGTCTAATTTGGACAAACATAAAGTCAGAGCCCCATCTCCGGTTATATTACAAGCTGTACCGAAACTATCCTGAAGAGCAAAAATAGTGAGTAATAAAGCCGTACCCGCCTCATCAAAGCCCAAAACAGAAACAACTATTCCCAGGGAAGCGATAACCGTCCCTCCGGGAACCCCAGGTGCCCCGATTGCAAAAATACCCAATAAGACAATGAATAAAATCATCGTAGAAATAGCAGGTAAAGCCCCATAAAGCATTAAAGATACAGTCATCACAAAAAACACTTCCGTCAGAATCGAACCACAAAGATGTATGTTAGACAATAAAGGAACAGCAAATTCCACAACTTCCGATTTTAATACCGGACTCTTTCCCGCACATTTTAAAGCAACTGGTAAAGTCGCAGCCGAAGACATCGTACCAACAGCCGTAAAATAAGCAGGCCCGTAATACCGGATTACTTGCCAGGGATTTTTGCCCGCAAAACCTCCGGCAAATAAATAAAGTAACAACAACCATATAAAATGGGCCGCCAGAACTATTCCCATTACATTCAAAAAAACAGGGAATTGTCTGGTAATTGAACCTTCATAGCTTAAAATACAAAAATTAGCCGCAATAAAAAAAGGCAAAACCGGTATCAGCATCCGGTTGATTAATAACAACACCATTTTCTGGAAATGCTCCAGCAAAGTCTCAAAAATACGGGATTTTGTCCATACAGTTGCCAAACCTAACATTACAGCTAATACAAGGGCAGTCATAACACTCATCACAGGAGGAATATCCAGTCTGAACACCAAAGCAGGCACTTCTTTCAACACCTCTGACAAAGGAGATATATCCAACAAAGGAATAAACCAATAACCTAAAAACAGGGCCATAAAAGCCGCCCCTACAGAAGAAACATAAGCCAGCCCCAAAGCCCACCCCAGCATACGGGAAGCATTCCCTTTCATCCTGGCAATGGAAGAAGCTATAAAAGCCAGAATAATCAACGGAACCATAAAGAAAATCAATTGACCCGAGATATATTTTATTGTCACAGCAATATTCATAAATCCCTCTCCCACCATTTTTCCCAACAAAATACCAATAGCCACCGCTACCATCAGTCTAAAAATAATACTGGACAAAAAATTTTTCAGCATAACGTTAAAATTAATTCACAAAACTTTAACGTATGGAGCAAAGAAAGGTTATATACTCCACGCCCCCTCAGAATCCTACATTCAGATTCATCAATACCTCGCCAAAATCATAACAAAACCGGACAATCCAGTCAGCCAGATTGATACAGACAAAAATGACAATTGTGGTAATGATAATCATCAACAGGGTCTGAATTAATATTTGATTACCTCGCATTCTCATGACTTTTAGTGTTATTCTGTCAAGCAGGGTTTTTGAGTACTTTAAAAATAAACATATTTCCTGGAATTAACAAGTTTTTAACAAATAAAAAATCATTTTTAACACGAAAGATTCTTCTCCGGCAACCAAAGGGTACGCACAATGATTACCTTTGCGGCAAAATAACAAATAGAGATGATTAAACACATTGTACTTTTCAAATTGAAAGCTTCTGAAAATAAAGCAGTAAAAATGCAGGAAATAAAGGAAGAACTGGAAAAATTACCGGATATCATCCGGGAGCTGAAAGAAATCCGGGTTGGCCTGAATATGAATCCGGACGAAAAATGGGATTTGAGTTTGGAAGTCCTGACAGAAAATAGACACGATTTAGAAATATATGCTAACCATCCGGCTCATCAACAAATTGTTAAACATCTGATTGCCCCTTTAAAAGAAGACCGGGCTTGTGTAGATTATCAGGTTTGATTTCTTTATTATTTCATCAACCAGCGCCCCCAATGCGTTGCGTGTGCTTGTCAAACCACGTAAAAAACAAGAAATATGTCATCTAAAACAGTCAGTCTTCCCTTTATGCTTTTGGGAATTCTCTTTAATGTCTGCCTTATCACTTCCAATCTACTTGAAACCAAAGTAATACAGATAGGTCCTGTCACTGCTACAGCCGGGTTAATCGTATTTCCGGTTTCCTACATCATTAATGATTGTATTGCAGAAGTCTGGGGATTCAAAAAGGTCAGGCTTATCATCTGGAGTGGCTTCATCATGAACTTTTTAGTCATAGGCTTTGCCCGTTTAGCTATCTTTTTGCCCTCAGCTCCCTTTTGGACGGGCGAAGAAAGCTTTAACTTCGTCTTTGGGCTGGCTCCCCGGATAGCTTTGGCCAGTCTGCTGGCTTTTCTTGCCGGTTCTTTTCTCAATGCCTATATCATGAGCAAAATGAAAGTGGCTACCCAGGGAAAATATTTCTCATTGCGTGCCATCCTTTCTACTCTGGCAGGAGAAAGCGCAGATTCCCTGATATTTTTTCCTCTGGCTTTCGGGGGCTTGATTCCGGTTCAGGGACTACTCCTGATGATAGGCACACAAGCCCTCCTTAAATCACTCTACGAAATGATCATTTTACCCGTCACCATCGGGGTGGTCCGGTATATCAAAAAAATAGAAAAAACAGACGTATACGATACGAATGTTTCTTATCATCCTCTAAAAATAAAAGACATATAATTCAAGCAACTTCCCACCAACATTTCTATGCCTGCCGGAATCGCCATTTCATCCGGAGACATTTGGGGATTATGCAAAGGTGCCGTCTGCCCCTCCCCTTTCGGGGCTACCCCCAATATCCAGAAAGCTCCGGGCAATTGCTGCAAATAAATAGCGAAATCCTCACCCAAAGTCAAGGGAGCCGGTTCCATTGTCTCTTCCACACAGGAGGAACGCAAAGCCGCATCTTTTACCAATTGCACCAATTCCGGATCATTCACCAAAGGCGGTAATCCGTTATCCGGCATATCCGGTAAAAAACGACAACCGTACAAGTCACAAATTGCCGGCGATTTTTCCCGGATAAGGTTAAAAATACGATGACGCAGACCATTGTCATGCGTCCGCACAGTCCCTCTCACCTCCACGCGGTCAGGAATAACATTATTGGCTGTCCCGCCATGAATGGAAGTAATCGAAAGAACAGCCGGAATCAAAGGATCCCGGAATTTAGTGATAATCGTTTGATAATACTGAATCAAAGCCACTGCTGCCAAAATCGGGTCCGACCCCATCTGCGGCATAGCGGCATGTGTTCCTTTTCCTTCTACGGCAAAGACAATATTATCCGAAGAAGCAAAAAAGGCACCACTGCGAATACCGATTGTCCCGACCGGCAATCCAGGATAGACATGCTGTCCGAATATAGCCCGGGGAACGGGAGGTTCCATCAGGTGAGGCAATAACAAACGTGCGCCTCCCGGCCGTTTTTCTTCACTGGGCTGAAACACCAATTTCACTGTCCCCTTTAATTGCTTCTCCATACCTTTCAATACCAAAGCGGCACCCAATAGCATGGCCATATGCATATCATGTCCGCAGGCATGCATAACACCTTCGTTTTCCGATGCATAAGGCAATCCGGTTTC
Organism: Odoribacter sp. Z80; assembly: GCF_009935865.1. Taxonomy (GTDB): domain Bacteria; phylum Bacteroidota; class Bacteroidia; order Bacteroidales; family Marinifilaceae; genus Odoribacter. Next base: position 159,440 of record NZ_QWEL01000001.1, on the reverse strand, counting down.
TTCTGTCACCCCCAACGCATCCATATCCGCCCGCAACGCAACACACTGTTCTCCCTCTCCCACCGTGGCAATAATGCCCGTTCCATACATCCGGAAAGGTATCGAATACTCCCTCAGCACGTCCGCTATATATGCCTGCGTCTGAAATTCCTGTGTGGAAAGTTCCGGATGGGCATGCAAATGCCTCCGGAATTCCACTGCTTTCAAAAAGATATCTTCTTTATTCATTTTAATAATTCTGACAAAGGTACAGCAAAAGGGAAAGCAGACAAATGGCCGGTCAAATATCCCTTAAAGGCCGATATGTCCCAACTCCTGTTTTTTAACTCTTTTTCCATGACCGGGACAATCCGGTAGACCAGATAAAAATCATGAGCAGGACTCCCGGGATAATTCTGCCGGATTAAAACATCTCTGGAATAAACCCGGGGACCATTCCCGAGAATCCGAAACAATTTTCCTGTCACTTTCTCCCCTTTTGTATGCAGCAAAATATACCTGGCTGCAGATTCTTCCCTGCCCAAACAAAGAGCTCCCCGCACATTTCCCATCCTCAGATTATACAACCCGCTCCGCATAATCCAGTCCAAATGCCGGGAATTTTTATAGTAAGCCACCAATACATAAGGTTTATCCTGCGGGTCTGCATACAGACAAAACCCTTCTTCAAATCTATCAATACTCTCTCCCTTCAAAGAATATTCGGACAGCAAATCGAAACCGGGATATGTTTCTCTCAAAGGAATACGATATACCCAGCCATATTCCTTTTTTTCCCGTTTCACAGTATGCCTCAATTCTGTAATACGCTCCATCCGAATCATACGAAGGCTGTCTTCCAACGGCTGTTCCCCTTTTCTCTGAAATACAGCTATAACCGCAGAAAGCCGTGTTGCTTTCTCCATATTGAGATACCTTTCCAAATCTTCTTCGGAAAAAAGGAAATACCGGTGTACTCCCCGACCATAAAAAGAGCGGCATAGAACCTCAACCTCCAGATCTTCTCGATTTCGGATTCCCCAAACACTCCGTCTCACCTCCTTTTGTATGTCCCGGCCATCCATTTTTAAAATCTCCGCATTCCGGCTCTTTTCCTCCAACACCAATCCTCTCTCCCGGGCCATACGTGTAAAAACGGCCCGAGCCCGAAGATCAGCCCGATACCATGCTTCATCCGGACAACCGGAATCCATGAACATCCCAACCTGTTGAGGAGGATTACTACGCTTGCCCTCAAATAAAATAGAGTTTTCATTTATACCTTCCAATTCCACCAATTGCTCTATCCGCTCTACATAAGCATACTTCATGGGAAAATCTTCCGGATGAATAATAACATGATAGCCCATACGCATGCAATTTTGTCCTAAGTTACAAATATTCACACAAACAACCAGAAAATAACAGAGAAAATATGAGCAACCGGATATCATTTCCGTAAGAATACAACAAAAAAACACCGGAAAAAGCAATTGCCTTTTCCGGTGCGACTTTTATTAAAACATCAGTTATTTCTTTTGGTACCTCCCGAATTCATCACCATCACTATCATTCACTACAAGTAAGGAAGAAGAAATGGATTTTACATAATAAACTTCATAATCCCCATCTTCATCATACAGCTTCAATTCAGGATGCTTGTACGTATAGGTTCCTCTCTCTACATCATCATATTTCCCCTCCTCATGCCAGGTCCAAACAAACGTACCGTCACTTTTAAAAGTAATTTCATCCCAATCCCCATCATAGGTGTCACGCCAGGTTCCCACCAACTCGGAATTGCCTTTATCATCATCATCATCCTTGTTACAAGACATCACAGACATACACACCGTTGCAGCCACAAATAACATGGCTAATAATTTCAAAATTCTCATACTTTATATTTTATAATTAAACTTAATAGTCCAAAAGTAAGGTGAAAATTAAAAACAGATAAAATCCGTTATTGCCCAATCCGCAACAAAAGTGTTGTCTATTTGGCAACAAACTCATCTCCATACGCCTGCGAAAAATCATGAAAAAAATCATGCTCCAGAATATCGGAAATACGCCACAAAAGACAAATATCAATGTTCTCTTTGCGGAATATTTTATAAACATTCGGACGGGTACAACACAACCGGTCAGCAAACCAGGTGACAGAGCGACCTTGTTCGCGAAGTATCTGTTCAACAAGTTGTCCGGCATGTAACATAACAGAAAACAGAAAAAGGTTTGCCCCACAAAATGGGACAAACCTCCTGAATGTAGAAATTAAAAGTTATATCCGACACCTATAGAGAAATTGCGATTCCTTATTTTCATATCCGGCCATTCTTTTTTCTCTGCAATATTAGCCAAACCCAAATCATAGCTCAGTCCAATATAAAACTTATTGACAGAAACACCGGCACCCAATGTCAAACCGGCATCAAATCTTTTCAAACCTCCTTTTTCACTTCCTTCCTCATCATAATAGTCATCCTCATCATCCCAGCCAGATGCATAATAATCCCACTCATCATCATAATCTCCCCCTTTAGAAGTTCCGAAGGCCTTTATGTCATATTTTTCGCCATCAGCTTCGAATTTCATTTTACCTCCAAGGCCAACGGCTACATAAGGTCCTGCATTAATATGCAATTTGATATTATCGGTCAGTGTAAAACGATAAGAAGCCAGAATAGGCAGCTGTAAATAATTCAGATTCCATTTTTCTCCATCCACCATTTTAGTTTCATCAATTTTTCCACCCCGCGTAGTAAAATACAATCCGGGCTGGATGTAAAAATTTTCAGTAAACCCATAATCGTAAATTAATCCGATATTAAACCCTACCCGATTTTTAAAATCTGCTTCATAATCCGAACGACTTCCATCTTTGCCATCATACTTATTATTGATGGTCGAAAGATTCATACTGGCTCTTACACCAAATCCAGATTCCTGTGCTTGCACACCAAACACAACCCCAATAGCTACGGCTATCAACATGAAAAATTTTTTCATAATAAAAAATTTAGCACCCTGAATCTCCAGAAAGGTAATTTAATATAAAAAAAGAAGTGTGGAGACTTACTGGTTTATTCACTTTGAGGTTCTGGACAACCCTACATACAAATAAACAGCTACTCCACACTAACCATATATACGTAAAATAGCAATATAAGGCAAGTATGAACGTTTGTACTGCTTATCCCTGTATGTATGAAATTGTCCAGATTTCAAAGCGGGAATAAACTAAACGCTTCTTATAACAATATGTTTGTTGTTACCGATAACAACGTTGCAAATATAGTCATAATTCAGCATCTAACAAACGTTCATCGGAGTAGCTGTATCACAAAAATACTATAAAGTTTACTTCATTTTTCATTTTATAACAAAAACCGGGCTCTCAAACCATCCACCCCCCTCATTCCACAGAAGAAAAACAGATAGTGACATTCATAAATACGCCATAAATGTTACACCGGAACCCCGACAAATTTATTGTCTGAGCTCCGGCGTAATTTTTTTATTATTGCTCCATCCGGCATGCTCCGGCACTAACCCCGCTTTTCAGTTTCAATCCACTTCCGGGCATTTACAAAAGCTTCAATCCAAGGACTTACTTCATCTCCTTCACGACCTTCGGCGTAATAAGCCCAGTTCCAGGGATAAATCGCCCGTTCCAGATGAGGCATCATGGCCAGATGACGTCCGTCCTTACTGCAAATAGCTGCTGTTGCAAACGGAGAACCGTTCGGATTCGCCGGATAAACATCATAACTGTATCGAATAGGTATATGATACTCGCTTTCAGCATAAGGCAAACTGAATTTACCTTCTCCGTGGGCAATCCAGATTCCCAAACGACTACCGGCCAAAGATTTCAGCATCACAGAATTGTTCGGCTGGACAGTAACATTTACAAAGCCAGATTCAAACTTATGGGAATCATTGTGTTGCATCCTGGGCATTTCCTGATGTTCCGGATAAATCAATCCCAACTCCACCATCAACTGGCAACCATTACAAATACCCAGACTCAGGGTGTCTTTCCGTTTATAGAAATTTTCCAATGCCAGCCGGGCTTTCTCATTGAACTTGAAAGCACCAGCCCATCCTTTGGCAGAGCCCAGTACATCCGAATTTGAAAAACCGCCGACAAAAACAATCATATTCACATCCTCCAGCGTCTCGCGGCCACTAATCAAATCCGTCATGTGCACATCCCTTACATCAAAACCGGCCAAATGCAAAGCCCAGGCTGTTTCCCGTTCGCACTGACAACCTTTTTCACGGATAACAGCAGCTTTCACACCGGATTGTTCCCTCCGGTCAAGAGCCAGTCCCAAGTCTGCCAGTTTACCGGAAAAACCTTTCGGAAACTGATATTTGAGCTCACTGCATTTATAACTTTTATATCTTTCCAAAGCTTTCTCTTCTCCACTCTGGCGACGGTCAAGCAAATAAGAAGTTTTGAACCACAAATCACGCAACGAGTGAATATCCAGACTCCAGGCAGCATCTTCTTTTCTGATATTCAGCTTACCGGCCTTACCGGGTTTACCTAAGAATCCGTATGCCACACCAGCCTTATCCAACAATGCTGATACTCTCTTGGCATCTTTATCCGGAATCTGAATCAACACACCGGGATTTTCTGCAAACAATATCTTAATCATATCCTTTTCGGCCAAAAAAGAAAAATCCACATTCAATCCCAAACGGTTATCGGCAAAACACATTTCAAGTAAAGCCGTGACCATACCTCCGGCAGAAATATCATGTCCGGCCAATACCACTCCTTCTTCCACCAACTGCTGTACGGCAGCAAAAGCATTTGCAAAATATTGACTGTCCTGCACATCCGGAACTTCTTTTCCCACTTTATTGAGAACCTGGGCAAAACTGGAACCACCTAATTTCAGTTTATCAAACGAGAAATCTACGTATACAACCTCAGTAGCCGGGTCGTTTTTCAAAACCGGAACCACAATTTTACGGAAATCCGTGACCTCCCCTACAGTAGAAATAATCACAGTTCCCGGTGCATATACTTTTTTATCTTCGTACTTCTGAGTCATGGAAAGTGAATCTTTTCCGGTCGGAATATTCACGCCCAACTCAATCGCAAAATCACTGGCAGCCTGAACAGCCTGATACAAACGGGCATCCTCGCCTTCATTACGACAGGGCCACATCCAATTGGCCGATAAAGAAACACCTTTTAACCCTTTCTCAATGGGAGCCCACACCAGGTTAGTCAAAGCTTCGGCAATAGCCAGGCGGGAACCGGCAGAAGCATCCGCCAGCGCAGCTACCGGAGCATGCCCCACAGAAGTGGCAATACCGCGATATCCGCAATAATCCAAAGCAACTGCCGCAACATCACTTAAAGGCAAATGCAAAGGACCAACCCCCTGTTGACGAACGATACGGCCCGATACGGAACGGTCCACTTTATTCGTCAACCAGTCCTTCGACGCAACCGCCTCAATCTGCAACACCTGTTCCAGATATTCTTCCAGTTTATCGACAGAATATTCCGGATCGGCATATTTTTCTTTCACGGTCCGGTCCTCCATAATAGTTTTAGGAGGATTTCCGAACATATCTTTCAATTCCAAATCAATCGGTTTCTCATGAGTCCTGGCATTCTCAAAAGTAAATTTCATATCCCCGGTAGTTTCACCAATCACATACATTGGAGCACGCTCCCGTTCAGCCACCCGCTGCAACTCCGCCACATCTTTCTCTTTCATCACCAGTCCCATCCGCTCCTGTGATTCATTGCCCACAATTTCTTTTGCTGACAAAGTGGGATCACCGACAGGCAAATTCTCCATGTGAATTTTACCTCCCGTCTCCTCTACCAGCTCGGACAAACAATTCAAATGTCCGCCAGCACCATGATCATGAATAGAAACAATCGGATTCACTTCACTTTCAGCCATGGCACGGATAGCATTACATACCCTTTTCTGCATCTCCGGATTGGAACGCTGCACAGCATTCAACTCAATGGCTCCGGCATAAACTCCGGTGTTAACAGAAGAAACGGCTCCCCCACCCATTCCAATCCGATAGTTATCCCCTCCAAGCAACACCACTTTATCTCCCACTTCAGGAGTTTCTTTCATGGCTTGTTTACGGTTACCGAAACCAACACCCCCCGCCTGCATGATTACTTTATCGTAACCATAAGTACGTCCGTGCTCCTCATGCTCAAAAGTCAGCAAAGAACCGCAAATCAACGGTTGACCGAACTTATTACCGAAATCCGAAGCTCCGTTTGAAGCTTTAATCAGAATGTCCTCCGGAGTCTGGTACAACCACTTGCGGGGATCAATATGCTGTTCCCACAAACGGGAAGCATCCAGACGGGGATAAGAAGTCATGTAAACGGCAGTGCCCGCCAACGGCAAAGCAGCTTGTCCCCCGGCAATACGGTCACGGATTTCTCCGCCGCTACCCGTAGCAGCCCCGTTGAACGGTTCCACCGTAGTCGGGAAATTGTGGGTCTCCGCCTTTAACGAAATGACAGTCCCTATTTCTTTCGTTTCGTAAACATCCGGTTTATCATGCGAATGAGGGGCAAATTGAACAGCCTGCGGCCCATCAATAAAAGCACAGTTATCTTTATAAGCGGAAACAATCCGGTTGGGATTCTCCTGGGAAGTCTTCTTAATCAGCTTGAACAACGAACTCTCCTTCTCTTCTCCATCAATAATAAATGTGCCATTGAAAATCTTATGACGACAATGTTCCGAGTTTACCTGGGAAAAACCGAATACCTCAGAATCAGTCAGTTTTCGGCCCAATTTTTCTGCCAGTCCTTCCAAATAAGCAATCTCATCCGGATTCAGCGCCAGTCCTTCCTGCACATTATAAGTCCGGATATCCTCAATGTAAACAACCGGATCCGGTTCTTTGTCTATGGTATAAATGTGTTGGTCAAGTCCATTGTACAACGCCTGCAACATCGGGTCGAAAAGAGGTTTATCGCAAACTGTCCGGGTAAATTCCTCAATCCGCAGAATACCGCTAATCCCCATATTCTGGGTAATCTCAACGGCATTTGTACTCCACGGCGTAATCATTTCCCGTCGCGGACCAATAAAATAACCTTGTACCGCATCGCCTTTTATTTTATGAGCACCGCTGAACAGCCACTCCAATTTACTGACATCAAGAGGATTTTCAGACGCCTGATACTGTACGGCATATATCGTCGCGTCCTTCTGGTAGAAAACTATTGTCATGCTTTATATAATAATTGATTTCACGTGATTAAAAGCACACAAAGATAATATTTTCGGCAGGAATTCACCGTATAACAAACAGAAAGTTTTATGGAAAGGACACAAACAAAAATGATCGGAAAATCAATCCTTACGACAAGCCGGACAAATTCCCTTGAGAACATAATTTATACTGTGCACTGCAAACCCTTCCGGCAAGTCCACCAAAGGCACATGAATGTGTTTGAAACAGAATGTCCGGCGGCATTGTTCACAATAGAAATGCGAATGCTGGTCTTCCACAGAACAATTACACGAATCACTGCATACAGCATATTTTAAAGCTCCGGAACCATCGTCCACACCATGGATCAAATGCCGGGAAAGGAATAAGGTGACGGTACGGAAAATGGTGGACTTATCAACCGAATCCAATTCATTTTCCAAATCCGTTAAAGACACTGCCCTTTGCATTTTCAACATAGTTTTCAATATCAAAATACGCATAGCAGTAGGCTTTATCTCCCTCAAAGACAATTTATCCAAATAAAATTGCTCGTTTTCCATAAATCTAAAGTAACGACACGACAAAGTTACAAATTAAAATTTTTATACTGTATACGGACAGCATTTCCGATAGCAAGCAACGCCACCCCCACATCAGCAAAAACAGCCTCCCAGAGAGTAGCATAACCTCCTGCTCCCAACAGCAATACAAGCAATTTTATTCCCAAAGCCAAACCGATATTCTGCCGGACAATACGGCGGGTATACCGGGCAATACGAACAGCGGCAGCCACCTTCGAAGGAGAGTCATCCTGAATAACAACATCAGCAGTCTCAATAGCCACATCACTCCCCAGACCTCCCATAGCAATCCCTACCCGGCTCATGGCCAATACCGGTGCATCATTCATCCCGTCACCGACAAACGCAATGCGGGTGCCGGAGACACTTTCCAAACGTTTCAATTCCTCAGCTTTTTCTTCCGGCAACAAATCTCCCGAAGCCGATACAACTCCCAGTTTGACAGCCACATCACTCACTATTGCCTGTTTATCCCCGGATAAAATATGTATATTCGTAATCCCCATTTTCTTCAATCTTTTGATGGCCGGATAGCTATCCTCTTTTATGGTGTCGGCCAATTGTAAATACCCCTGATACCGGCCGGCCCAGGCACAACACACAATAGTCCCTGCTATCCGGTTTACCTCTTCCGGATAAGCCACCCCATATTTTTTCAACAAACGGATATTTCCTGCCAGCAGTTCTTCTCCTTCCCACCTCCCCGCCAGCCCATACCCCGCCCGTTCTTTCAATTCTGAAACAGGTTTCAGGCCAATTTCCTGCCGGCAAGCATATCCAACAACAGCTTTAGCTACCGGATGATTGCTCTGTTGTTCTATGGAAGCAACCATCCGAACCAAATCCACCGCATTCATCTCCCCGGCGGAACAAACCTGCTGTACCTCAAAAACCCCTTTAGTTAACGTTCCGGTCTTATCAAAAACCACCGCATTCACCTGGGCAATGGCATCCAGATAATTGCTCCCTTTAAACAAAATACCCCGTCTGGAAGCCGCTCCGATTCCTCCAAAATACCCCAAAGGAATACTTACGACCAAAGCACAGGGACAGGAAATAACCAGAAAAACCAATGCCCGGTATAACCAATCCTGAAATACAAAATGAAAAGCAGGATTTATCCAGGACACTACCCAGGGAATCAATACCACCAACATTGCCATCCCGGAAACCACCGGTGTATAAACACGGGCTAAACGGCGAATAAAAAGTTCCGCCGGAGCTTTTCGCTCCGAAGCTTCCTGCACCAAACGAAGAATTCCGGATAAAGCGCTCTCTTCATAAGACCGGGAAACTTTAATTCTCACCACTGAGTCTACAACTATCATTCCGGCCAATACTTCTTCCGTTTCTTCCACCCGGCACGGTACACTTTCACCAGTCAAGGCCGACGCATCGAAATCCGCACTTTGATGCAACAATATTCCATCCAAAGCAACCCTCTCTCCCGCTTTCACTTCCATAACATCACCCACACACACAACATCGGGCGCTTTTACCTCCACATACTCCCCCGCAACCACCCGCACAACCTCCGGGCGTTTATCCAATAAAGCCTTTATACTCTTCCGGGCCTTACCGACGGCCTTATCCTGAAAGAACTCCCCAACCGTATAAAATAACATTACAGCCACCCCCTCAGGATATTCACCAATATAAAAAGCCCCCAGCGTTGCGATAACCATCAAGGTAAATTCATTGAAACACTCCCCCTCACGTATACTCGTCCAGGCTTTTTGCACAATCGGAATTCCAACAAAGAAATAAGCAACCGTATACCATAAAACTCTCCAATAGGACTGCTGAAAAAATTCCACTTCCAACCCAGCCCCCATACTCCCTCCCACCAACATAAGGAATGCTGCAATAACCCGCCAATACATCCCCATGCTATCTTCTGTATGCTTCTTCGCATGACAACAACAACCATGTTTCATCATATTCTCCTTTCATTTAAATATATGCCTCAAAAATAGAAACATATCCATGCAACCCGGTTGCAAACCATAAATACCGGAGATTTTACACACACCAAACTTAAAGTTTCCGTCTGATACAGAATAAATCAGACATCAGTTGTTGCAATTACTAAAATTTTGGTACCTTTGTCCGGTGCGCAAAATATAAATCTGATACACCTATTCACAAGCTCCCAATTATAAGTATGTTTTAATTATGGATCTACTATTAGAGACAGCTATAAAAGCAGCTTTAAAAGCCGGCGAAGAAATATTGAAAATTTACAACGGTCCGGCTTCGGATTTTGAAATAGAACATAAAGCAGATCAATCGCCTTTAACCATTGCGGACCGGAAATCCAATGAAATCATCATGGAGTATCTGCTTGCCACCCCTTATCCGGTAATCAGCGAAGAAAACAAAACAACCGATTATGCCATACGCAAGCAATGGCAAACCGTCTGGATCGTAGATCCTCTGGACGGAACCAAAGAATTTATCAAACGTAACGGAGAATTTACGGTAAACATCGCTTTAACAGACAACGGAACTCCCATATTGGGAGTGATCTATATCCCGGTGAAAAAGATTCTCTATTACGGAACGTTAAAAGGAGGAGCCTACCGGATAGAAAATATGACACCGGCATCTGCAACGGACTGGAGTAAAACGGAGCGACAGGCAACCAGATTGCCCCTGCCCCGGACAGACTCCACCTATACAGTAGTAGCTTCCCGTTCTCACCTGAGTGGCGAAACAGAAACGTTCATCCGCCAATTACAGCAACAGCATCCGCAGGTGAAACTCATCTCCATAGGCAGTTCCATTAAAATCTGCCTGGTCGCGGAAGGCTCTGCCGATGTGTACCCCCGTTTCGCCCCTACGATGGAATGGGATACAGCGGCAGGCCATGCGATAGCCCTGGCAGCAGGCAAAGGATTATACCGGGAAGACGGACAAACTCCCCTGAACTACAACAAGGAAAACCTGCTGAATCCCTGGTTTATCGTAAAATAGAATGTCAGATAAAACAAACCTTAATCCAATAACCTACAGTAAAAATATGGCACAAAATATTTATCCGATTTTTGAAAAAATGCTACAACGGGAAGACCGGGAAACTTTATTGAACCAGAAAGGCATCATGATTTGGTTTACCGGACTCTCGGGTTCCGGAAAAAGCACCCTGGCCATAGCCCTGGAAAGGGAATTGCATCAAAAAGGAATCCTTTGCCGGATCCTTGACGGTGACAACATCCGCAGTGGCATCAATAACAATCTGGGTTTTTCGGAAGCCGACCGCACCGAAAACATCCGGCGGATAGCGGAAGTCGCTAAACTATTCGTAGACTGCGGAATCGTTACCCTGGCTGCTTTTATCAGTCCGACGAATGCCATCCGTCAGATGGCAGCGGAAATCATCGGAAAAGAAGACTTCCTGGAAGTTTATGTAAGTACTCCCATCGAAGAATGTGAAAAGCGGGACGTGAAAGGCTTGTATGCCAAAGCCCGGCGCGGTGAGATTAAAGACTTCACCGGTATTTCTTCCCCGTTCGAACAACCGGAATCCCCTTTTATAACGCTTGACACCTCCTGCCAACCTTTAGAAGAATCGGTAAAATCACTGATGGCAAAAATAATGCCCAGAATAAAAAACAATAAGCAGTAAAAATACTGATGTCCGGCATCCCCGATACAAGTAAATTTGCAAAAAATATAAACGTGCCTGTGCCATCCCGTAATTGGCATATCAGCACCTTAGACTAATATTGAAATGTCAGAAGAATATAAATTAAGCCACTTAAAAGAGCTCGAAGCCGAATCCATACACATCATCCGCGAAGTAGTTGCAGAATTCGAAAATCCGGTCATGCTCTATTCCATCGGTAAAGACTCCTCAGTCATGGTACGATTGGCAGAAAAAGCTTTTTATCCGGGTAAAGTACCCTTTCCTTTGATGCACATCGATTCCAAATGGAAATTCAAGGAAATGATTGAATTCCGGGACAAGTACGCCCAAGACAATAATTGGGATTTGATTGTTGAATCCAACATGAAAAGTTTCCAGGAAGGAGTCGGACCTTTCACGCATGGAAGTAAAGTACATACCGACTTGATGAAAACCCAGGCTTTGCTGCAGGCTCTCAACAAATACAAATTCGACGCTGCTTTCGGGGGAGCCCGGCGGGATGAAGAAAAGTCCCGGGCAAAAGAGCGGATTTACTCCTTCCGCGACAAGTTCCACCAGTGGGACCCCAAAAATCAACGGCCTGAATTATGGAATCTCTACAATGCCCGTGTGCACAAAGGAGAATCCATCCGCGTATTCCCGCTCTCCAATTGGACGGAATTAGATATATGGCAATACATCCGGATGGAAAACATTCCCATTGTTCCCCTGTATTTTGCGAAAGAACGCCCCATCGTCGAAATAGACGGTAACCTCATTATGCCCGACGACGAACGCCTGCCGGAACAATACCGGGACAAAATACAAATGCGGAAAGTACGGTTCCGTACTTTGGGATGCTGGCCTTTAACGGGTGCCGTAGAATCGGAAGCCGACACGATCGAGAAAATTGTGGAGGAAATGATGACCACAACAAAATCCGAACGTACGACCCGCGTGATTGACTTTGACCAGGACGCCAGTATGGAGCAAAAGAAAAGAGAAGGATACTTTTAAATGCAAAGTTTAAACCCTTCCGGGCCTGTATATTCTCTGAATCCGATAAAAAAACAAACCATGGAAAAATTAAATATAAAAGAATTTCTCGACCAGGATGAAAAAAAAGACCTGCTAAGACTATTGACTGCCGGCTCGGTAGACGATGGCAAATCAACATTAATCGGCCGTTTGCTCTTCGACAGCAAAAAACTGTATGAGGACCAACTGGACGCCCTGGAAAGAGACACCAAACGATATGGAAATGCGGGAGAAAACATCGATTATGCCCTTTTGCTGGACGGACTCAAAGCAGAACGCGAACAAGGAATTACCATAGACGTTGCCTACCGCTATTTCTCCACCAATAAACGGAAATTCATCATAGCCGACACTCCGGGACATGAACAGTATACCCGGAATATGATTACCGGCGGTTCTACAGCCAATTTAGCCATTATCCTGGTAGACGCCCGTGCAGGAGTAATCACCCAAACCCGGCGTCATACCTATCTGGTATCCCTATTGGGAATCAAACATGTGGTACTGGCAGTGAATAAAATGGACCTCGTGGACTACGACCGGAAAGTATTTGACAAAATTGTGAACGACTACAGACATTTTGCAGAACCTTTGGGTATTCCGGACATCACTTGCATCCCCCTCTCTGCTTTAAAAGGGGACAATGTAGTAGAACGCTCAGAAAATATGGAATGGTATACCGGAAAATCCCTGTTGGACTTTCTGGAAACCGTACACATTGGGAGCGATATGAATTTTACCGATTTCCGTTACCCGGTGCAATACGTACTCCGGCCCAATCTGGATTTCCGGGGATTCAGCAGCACCGTTGCTTCCGGCATCGTCCGGAAAGGGGATGAAGTGGTAGCATTGCCTTCCATGAAACACTCCCGCGTAAAATCCATCGTCACTTATGAAGGAGAACAGGATTATGCCTATCCTCCCGAGGCCATCACAATTACACTGGAAGATGAAATCGACATATCACGGGGAGAAATGCTGGTGCATCCGGATAATCTTCCTTTGGTCAGCCGTACTTTCGAGGCCATGTTAGTATGGATGGACGAAAAAAAGATGAATCCCGACGAACAATTTTTTATCAAACATACTACCAATCTCACCCGGGTACAAATTGACAAAATCAGGTATAAGGTAAACGTCAACACTTTGGAACAATCTCCCTGCGAAGCCCTGGAGTTAAACGAGATTGCAAAGGTTATTTTCACGACAGGAAAACCTCTCTTCTTCGACCCTTACGGGAAAAATAAAAGTACAGGTTCTTTTATCCTGATTGACCCGATTACCAACAATACCTGTGCGGTAGGAATGATCATTGATAAAACAGACAGGAAAGACATGCAGGAATTTGAAATTCCTGAAATTCACCTCTCCCGGCTGGGAATCGGAACCGAACACTGGGAAGCTATCGGAAAAGTGGTTAAAGAATTAGACCGCCAGGGGATTGCTGTAAAACTGGTAAAATAATTAAATGTAAATATTACAATCAAAAAACATGGGCCTGCTGGAATTTCAGAAACTTCCGGTCAACACTTTGGTAGGTGCGGACTGGCAAACATTCAAAGGAATAACGCAAAGACAATGCATAGAAAAAGGGTATAAAACCAAATACCAACTGACCAAAGCCGTCTGCCGCCTGTTAAGTATTTTGAAACCCATCCAGGACCGGAGATACAATAAACGTCTGAAAGATGCAGACATGAATATGGAGCCGGTATTTATTCTCGGGCATTGGCGGAGCGGAACAACTTTTGTACATAATGTACTGGCTCATGACAAACACTTCGGCTATACGACCACTTATCAGACTGTTTTCCCGCACATGATGATGTGGGGACAGCCTTTTTTCAAAAAAACCATGGCATGGCTGATGCCGGATAAGCGGCCAACCGACAACATGGAGCTGAATGTCGATTTACCCCAGGAAGAGGAATTCGCTCTGTCTAATATGATGCCTTGCTCCTACTATAATTTTTGGTTTCTTCCGAAAAATATGCTGGAATATTGTGACCGTTTTCTGACCATGAAAAAAGCAACGCCGGAAGAACATCAGGCATTTAAAGACACTTTCCTGAAACTCATCAAAATTTCCCTTTGGAATACCAAAGGCACTCAGTTTCTCAGTAAAAATCCACCCCACACCGGCAAAGTAAAAGAGATTCTGGAAATGTTTCCGAATGCCAAGTTTATTTATCTGATGCGGAACCCTTATACTGTATTTGAATCTACAAGGAGTTTTTTCAACAATACGATACTCCCGCTACAATTGCAAAAAATTTCTCCGGAAGAAATGGAAAATAATATCCTCGAAGTCTATACCCGCCTGTACCATACTTACGAAGAAGAAAAAAAACATATCCCGGCCGGAAATCTGATTGAAATCAAATTTGAAGATTTTGAAGCTGACGCCTTAGGGACAACCGAAAAAATATACCGGACACTGAATATCCCCGGATTTGAGGCAGCCCAAGCCGACATTACAGCCTACTTGGAGAAGAAAAAAGGTTATAAGAAAAATGCTTATAAATACGACCCCAAAACAGTTGAACTGGTAGAAAAACATTGGGACTTCGCTTTAAAACAATGGGATTATAAGTTATAATCCCTGCATGAATCCGGAACTTCACCAGGTGACAATATTGGTAACTCGGTTTACAGTCACTAAAGTTCCGTATTCATCCCGGATTTCCACCTGAACAACGTGAGTACGTTTTCCTAAATGTACAAATTCTCCCCGGGCAATCACAAATTTGCCTTTTGCCTGTTTCAGATGGTTTCCGTTTATTTCAATTCCAAAAGCCTGAAAACGATGTTCCTCCGGGAGAGACATTGCACTGAGAGCCCCTCCCACTGTTTCCGCTAAAGCCATATTTGCTCCCCCGTGTAATAAACCGTCCGGACGACAGGTACGATGGTCGACAGGCATGCGGGCTTCCAGCCATCCTTCTCCGGCAGCAATAAATTCCATTCCCAGACTTTCCATTAAAGTACCGGGGCATAAACTGTTCAGTTGCTTTAAATATTCTTCCATAAAAAACTAAAAAAACACTTCACTTCATCGCTTTATCCGCTCCATATTCTTTCTTCCGTTTGGGATTCATCGGAAACCAGCCTTTTTTGACCCTTTCCCGTTGTTCGAAGATTTCCAGAATCGTCCACAAAGACGAAAAGGCAAAAACCCCGAGCAAAGAAGACCAAAATACTTCCCGTACATATAGTGCCGCCAAAACTCCCGATATCCCTAACAACAGAAATATCCACCAGCAGCGGGTACCGAAATGATACTCACACTTAATGACCACAGGATGAAAAACACCAATTATCAAAAAGGTACAGATACCTATCAGTAATCCCGTCAAATTGTAATTCTGTACAAACTCCATAAAACAGAAATAAAATAAAACGCAAACCAAAATTATAACATTCTTGTTAAAAAGCAACCAGGGAACCAGGTTAAAAATAAACCTCTTTTACTCTCCAACAAATTGAATCTCATCAATCTTTAAATATAATTGCATTTAATAGCTTCTCCTTCATCAGTATTCTGCAAAATTTTCTTACATTTGTATAAGAACGCGTAAGTGTAAACACAACAAATAACACATTGAAAATCATCATTCCATTATGGCTATATCATTAAAAGAAGGAGACAGGGCGCCTTTTTTCCGGGGCATAAACCAAGAAGGAAAAGAAATCAGCCTGAACGACTACAAAGGAAAAAAAATTATCCTTTATTTCTATCCCAAAGACAATACTTCCGGATGTACGGCAGAAGCCTGTAGTTTGAACGATAATTACGACACACTGACCAAACTCGGTTATGAAGTTATTGGTGTAAGTCCGGATGCTCCCGGTTCCCACCAAAAATTCATCGCCAAATATAATCTCGGCTTTCAACTCATTGCCGACACGGAAAAGAAAATCTTACAGGATTACGGCGTATGGGGAGAAAAATCCATGTACGGACGAAAATACATGGGCGTATTCCGGACCACTTTCCTCATTGACGGAAACGGCATTATAGAACGTGTCTTTACCAAAGTAGACACCAAAAACGCTGCGGAACAGATCATCAAATCACTGGATTAATATTAAATAACTATTGATAAACTATGGCAGAAAAAGAAAAGAATCTTGAAAAACTGAAAGCACTTCAACTGACTCTCGACAAGATTGAAAAGAACTTCGGAAAAGGAAGCATCATGAAGCTGGGAGACAACCAGGTTGAGGATATTCCGGTTATCTCCTCCGGCTCTATTTCCCTGGATAAAGCACTGGGAGTCGGTGGATATCCGAAAGGCAGAGTCATTGAAATTTACGGCCCGGAATCTTCCGGTAAAACCACCCTGGCCATCCATGCCATTGCGGAAGCACAAAAACAAGGAGGGATTGCAGCAATCATAGACGCAGAACACGCTTTTGACCGTACTTATGCAGCCAAATTAGGCGTGGACATTGAAAATTTATTGATTTCCCAGCCCGATAACGGGGAACAGGCTCTGGAAATTGCAGACCAGTTAATCCGTTCGGCAGCTATCGATATCATTGTGATCGATTCCGTTGCCGCCTTAACACCTAAAGCGGAAATTGAAGGCAATATGGGAGACAGTGTCATGGGATTACAGGCCCGTTTAATGTCCCAGGCGCTCCGGAAACTAACCAGCACCATCAGCAAAACCAACACTTGTTGTATTTTTATCAACCAATTGCGGGATAAAATCGGTGTTATGTTCGGCAATCCGGAGACCACAACCGGAGGAAATGCCCTGAAATTTTATGCCTCTGTCCGGCTGGATATCCGGAAAATCGGACCCATCAAAGACGGAGAAGAAATTTTAGGCAACCACACCCGGGTAAAAGTAGTAAAAAACAAGGTAGCACCTCCTTTCCGGAAAGCCGAATTCGATATTATGTACGGTGAAGGCATTTCCATTTCCGGCGAAATCGTAGACTTAGGTGTGGAATGTAATGTCATCAAAAAAAGCGGCAGCTGGTTTTCTTATGGAGAAAACAAACTGGGCCAGGGACGCGAAACGGTGAAACAGTTGATCATGGACAACCCCGAACTGGCAGAAGAATTAAAACAAAAAATCATTGCCACCCTGAACGGCAAAACCGATGAACCTGCTCCGGATTCCATACCGGGAGCAAATGGTGACGAAGATTAAACATGTGCTAAATACGCTATGCAGAGGTGGAAAATGAAAAAATTCATATTTCCACCTCCCGCATTTCAAATAGTTATACTATGAAAAAAACGCTATTACCTTTCTTACTTGCATTCTCTATGATGGCATGTGACAGTAAAAATGCGGCAATTCCTGCCGGCAAGGGATATAAAACCCCGGCCGATTTAAAATTGGCATCAGACATCATGACTCCGGAGATACTCTGGTCATTCGGCCGGATCGGAACTGTAAACATTTCTCCGGACGGGACGAAAGCCGTATATGACGTCACTTACTTCAACAAAGAAGAAGACCGGGGATATACCGATTTATATCTGTTGGATTTACAAAACGGTAACTCCGCACGCCTGACCGATACGGAAAACAACGAATCAGACGCCAACTGGACGCCCGACGGCAAATACATCACCTATTTGTCCCAAGGACAGCTATGGGAAATGAATCCGGACGGCAGCAATCCCCGGCAACGGACCAATATAGAAGGAGGTATCAACGGATATTTATACGCCCCGGATATGTCTAAAATTGTCTATCTGAAAGACGTACAACTGGAACCTACGGTACAGGACCTACATCCCGACCTTCCCAAAGCCCAGGCCCGCATTGTCAACGACCAGTTCTACCGTCATTGGAACGACTGGGTTGATGGATATACCCACCTGTTTATTGCGGATTATCATCCTTCCCGCCCCATTACCCAGGGCCAGGACATCATGCAGGACGAACACTGGGAATCGCCGGTACGCCCCTGGGGAGGCACAGAACAATTAGCCTGGACGAAAGACAGCAAAACACTCATTTATACCTGCCGCAAAAAAACAGGAATTGATTACGCTGAATCCACCAATACCGATTTATATGCATACGACACGGAAAGCGGAAAAACAGACAACCTGACGGAAGGAATGATGGGATATGACAAAAATCCGGTCATCTCTCCGGACGGAAAGTATATGGCCTGGGAAAGTATGGAACGCGAAGGGTACGAAGCAGACAAGGTCCGGTTGTATGTGATGGACCTTACCAATAGACAAAAACAAGATTTTACCGAAGGTTTCGACCAAAATGCAGAGGGCTTGAAATGGGGAGATAATCACACCATCTGGTTTATTTCGGACCGGCACGCTACTGATGAAATCTATTCCCTGGAAATCCCTACTGGAAAAATCACAAAACACACGGAAGGAATACACAACTACACTTCCGTCTTTCCTATCGGTAATACCCTGATTGCCACCAAACAATCCATGAGTAAACCGACAGAAATTTATAAGGTGGATCCCCAAACCGGCAAGGATCAAGAATTATCGTTTGTCAACAAACCCCTGCTGGACCAGTTGACTATGGGAAAAGTCGAAAAACGCTGGGTAAAAACGACAGACAACAAGGATATGCTGGTATGGATGGTCTATCCACCCCATTTCGATGCAAATAAAAAATATCCGGCAATTCTTTATTGCGAAGGAGGACCGCAAAGTACCGTCAGTCAGTTCTGGAGTTACCGTTGGAACTTACAACAATTGGCTGCCAACGGTTATATCATTGTCGCTCCTAACCGCCGAGGCTTACCCGGCTTCGGACAGGAATGGCTGGAACAAATCAGCGGTGACTACTCCGGTCAGAACATCCAGGACTACCTGTCGGCTATTGATGACGCGAAAAAAGAGCCTTACATCGACGAAGAACGTTTAGGCTGCGTAGGGGCCTCCTACGGTGGTTATTCCGTATACTATCTGGCCGGTCACCATGACAAACGGTTCAAAGCCTTTATTGCCCATTGCGGAATCTTTGACCTGAAAATGCAATATTATACCACCGAAGAAATGTGGTTTGCCAACTGGGATATGGGAGGAGCACCCTGGGAAAAAAACAATAAAATTGCCCAACGTACTTTTGCCCACTCTCCGGACCTGTTCGTCGGCAACTGGGACACCCCCATCCTCGTCATCCACGGGCAAAAAGATTTCCGGATTGATGTTTCCCAAGGCATGGCAGCTTTCAATGCCGCCCGCATGCGCGGCATTCCTGCCCAATATCTCTATTTCCCTAATGAATGCCACTGGATAACCGGTTGCCAGGACGGCATCCTATGGCAGCGTACATTCAAAACATGGCTGGATAAATGGCTGAAATAAACTGTTCTCCCTGTCATCCCGGTTTTCGGGACGACAGGGAAAACATCACTTTTATTTTAAAATCAGCCTCTCATTATTCCCGAACATCTCATACCCGGAAGTAATAACCTTTTCCCCCTCTTTCAGGCCTTCTACCATTTGGTAAAATTGCGGATTCTGCTTCCCGATCTTTATCTGCCGGCGATAAGCTTCCGAACCGTCAGGGCTGACTACAAAAATCCACCGTCCGCCGGTACTTTGATAAAAAGCTCCACGAGGTACTAACAACGAACTGTCCGATTCGCCCAATTGCAAATTAATATGATAAGTCTGACCGGTACGAATGTTTTCGGGCTTCTCGCCTTCAAAAACAAGGTCCGTACGAAACTGCCCTCCCTTAACATCCGGATATACTTTCGATACTTTCAACCGGAAATTTCCTCCCTGACGCTCCAATGTGGCGGATAAATCCCTCTTTACACGGTCAATGTAATGCTCATCAATCCGGGCAACCACTTTATAATCATCCAACACGCTAATCATGCCCATGTTGGTCCCTTGAGGCACCTGTTGCCCGGTCTCTACCGCCAACGTACTCAATTGTCCGTCTATCGGAGCCTTCACATTCAGGTTTTCATACCGCTCCTTCACCATCTTTACGTTAGCCTGCATATTACGCAACCCCATCTCCATATTTTCAATTTCTATGCCCTGATAAACAGAATCCTGAGCCTGCTTTTGCAATACCAGCTCATTATTCTTCACTGCCATTTCATAATCCTCTTTAGCCGTAATATAATCCTCTTTGGCTATTAAATCCTCTTCAAATAATTTCTTGTTCTGCTCAAACCTTCTTTTCTTACGTTCTATATCTATTTCATTTTGTAAGCGGGTCTGTAACAAGGTCAACCTTTCTTTTTCTTTTTGCAACAAAAGATTTCTCAAAGCATTTTGTTTCTCTGCCAGCTGGGATTCGTTATCCAACACCGACAATTCCAATCCGGGATTCTCCAACCGTAAAATCACCTGCCCCTTTTTCACCATAATTCCTTCTTCAATCACCTTCTCCACCACCCGGCCGGTCTCCAGCGAAGTCAGTTGTACAAAGGTTTTGGGTTCCACATTACCTGCCAAACGGATATAATCATTAAATATCCCTTGCTTCACTTCTTCAATACTAAGCTTATTCCGGTCTACACGCAAAGTGGATGTATGATTTCCCCAAATCAACCATCCGACAAACACCACAACCAACGCTCCACCCACCCCATAAGGGATATGTTTCTTTTTTAGTCCTTTCTTTTGTTCGATAATTCTATCCATCATTCCTATTATTTATTTTTTTATTCATGCACTTTCGTCTGTAAAGGTACGCCTTTATAAAACTCAACCATTCTTTTTTGCGTAATGTAATTCATCCGGGCTTTCAACAAATCATACCTGGCCTGCAACAAATTATTGGAAGTCGTATTGACATCTATAATCGTTCCCAATCCCTGTTCATATCTTTTTTTACCGGCCTCATACGACAGTTTACTGAATTCCTCCTTTTTTTCTGCCAGTTTATATTGCTGGACTACGGATTCCAAATCCAGCAACGCCTGCCGGATTTCCTTATACACCGACTGCTCTTTTTGCCGGTACACGATTTGGGCATCCTGATAATAATTCTTCGCCCGGCTGACATTTGAGCGCCTTCCCAAACCGGAAAAGACAGGGATATTCATTGTAAAACCAAAACTTTTACCAATCCTGTTTTCGTCTTTCACCTGAGACCAGAAACTCCCATCCGACTGATTGGAGTAATAACCGAATGAGACACCACCGTTCATACTGACAGTAGGATACAAAGACGCCCGGGTTGCATACAGATTCAACTGGTACAAACGAACGTTATACCTGGAAATAATCGCCTCCGGCAAAGTTTCCATCGCTTTATCAAAAATGCTTCCCGCATCGGACAGTTCAGAAACAGGTACCATCTTCAAAAGAGTAGTCACATCCACTTCCAGTTCCCCCTCTTCCTGATAGTTCATGATATATTTTAAATTAATCAATGCGTTGGAACGGTTATTCTGGCAAACAATCAACTGATACTCATTAGAAGCCTGCTGAGCCTGCATATTAAACAAATCACTTTTCGGACGGCGGCCCAATTCATATTCCCGCTGCATTTTTTTTAACTGCAAAGAAGAATTATCCACCTGTTCTCCGGTCACCCGTATACTCTCCTCGGCATACACCAGATTAAAAAAGGCATTCATAATCTGAATAGCCAAATCATTCGCCAGATTTTCCGTTTCTTTCAGCCCCTTTAACTTTGAAATTTTTGCCGACCTGAGCCGGTTTATACCACTGAATCCGGAAAACAAAGTCATGCCGGCATTCACATTAAATCCTCCGACCGTTTTGTTTTCAATATTGGTAAAAGTGTTCGTCTCCGGATCTATACCACGCCCATAATTAAAATTTGCATAAGGAGAAATAGTATTCAAAGAAGGTATCAAACTCAAAGCCGCATCCCTGACACTCAATTGTTCGTTTCTATTTTGAAGCCGTTGCCGCTGCATTTGCAAACTCTGCTCCACCCCGTAATCTATGCACTCTTCCAACGTCCATTTTTTGGTTTGGGCTATTCCCGTCCCCACCCAAAACAATAAAATGATTAAGACATACCTTTTCATCGTCACACTTAATTTAAATATTTATTTCCCTTTTACACCAATTGCATGCCAAAGCAAACAATGTGTTTATTATCAGTACATTAACACCAGACCCCCCTATTGTATCTGTCAATTTATTAGACATGTCTGTCAATTTATTAGCCACTCCATACAATCATTTATTAGCCCAAACTTCTCATTATCAATACAAAGTAAAATATGGCACACAATTGGTTATAAAAAGAATCAAACAATTAACATTATCAGCTATGATTAAAATAGAAAATCTCAGTAAAACATTCCGCACGGAAGAAGTAGAAACTACAGCTTTAAATCAGGTATCGCTTCACGTAAAAGAAGGAGAATTTGTAGCAATTATGGGACCATCAGGATGCGGTAAATCCACTTTATTAAATATAATCGGATTACTGGATAATCCCAGTGAAGGAAATTATTATTTCAACGGCCAGGAAGTCGGTCATCTGAAAGAAAAACAACGCACCCAAGTCCGCAAAGGAAACATCGGTTTCATATTTCAGAGTTTCAATCTGATTGACGAATTAAATGTCTATGAGAATGTAGAACTCCCTTTGGTATACTTGAAAAAGAAATCTTCCGAAAAGAAAAAACTGATTACCGATATCTTAAACCGGATGAACATCAGCCACCGAGCCAAACATTTTCCGCAGCAACTATCCGGAGGTCAGCAACAGAGAGTAGCCATAGCACGGGCCATCGTTGCAGCTCCGAAGTTAATCCTGGCCGATGAACCTACGGGTAATCTGGATTCCAAAAACGGTAGCGAGGTCATGAACCTGCTTACCGAACTCAATCAGGAAGGAACCACCATCATCATGGTAACCCACTCCCAACACGACGCATCTTATGCCCATCGGGTGATTAACCTGTTTGACGGACAAATCCTCACCGAAACCAAAAATGAACAAATCACCAAATCATAATCCTCTCTTCCGACCCGGATATTTTACAGAAAGTTTATTTATAAATACCAAAATAAAAATACAAACGACCTTCATTTATACCAATAATACGTATATTTGAAATTCAAAAGGTTTTGTCATTTTATGAATAAAGAAGGGACTATCTTAGTCGTTGACGACAATAAAGGAATATTGACAGCTTTAGAGATGTTATTATTGGGAACTTTTAAAAAAGTAATCTCATTAAACAATCCCAATCATATACTTTCCACCCTGGAAACTGAAAACGTAGATGTACTTTTACTGGATATGAACTTCTCTGCCGGGATTAACACAGGAAATGAAGGGATTTTCTGGCTGGGGGAAATACGGAAATACAGAAAAGAATTGCCTGTCGTTCTGTTTACCGCATATGCGGATATAGAACTTGCCGTAAAAGCGGTAAAAGAAGGAGCAACGGATTTTGTCGTAAAACCCTGGGACAATGCCAAGCTTGTTGCAACATTGCTGTCGGCTTACCACCTGAACAAATCCCGCACAGAAGTAAAACACTTAAAAGAAAAAGAAAAGATTCTGAAAACTCAGTTCAACAACAACACGGAATTGATTTGGGGAGAATCTCCGTCCATGCAACACCTGCATAATTTAATCCGGAAAGTAGCCATCACAGATGCCAATATACTGATTACCGGCGAAAACGGTACCGGCAAAGAAATGATTGCCAAAGAAATTCATGCCTGTTCGAAAAGAAAAAACGAGATCATGATTTCTGTGGATATGGGGGCTGTTACGGAAACACTTTTCGAAAGTGAGTTATTCGGACATGTCAAAGGAGCTTTTACAGATGCAAAAGAAGACCGGGCCGGAAAATTTGAAGCCGCCAATAAAGGTACGCTGTTCCTGGATGAAATCGGCAACTTATCCTATGCCTTGCAATCCAAACTACTGGCCGCCCTCCAAAGCCGGAAAATCACACGTGTAGGCTCCAATAAACCCATTGAAACGGACATCCGGTTAATCTGTGCCACCAACAGCAATCTTCTGGAAATGGTTGCAAATAATGCTTTCAGGGAAGATTTGTTGTACCGGATTAACACCATTCATTTGGAAGTCCCCCCCCTACGGGAACGGGGCAACGATATTCTGCTGCTGGCCAATTACTTCCTTCAAAAATACAGTAGAAAATACGAGAAATCCGGGTTATTTTTCAAGGGAGAAACCGAAAAAAGATTATTAAATTATAATTGGCCGGGAAATATCCGCGAACTTCAGCATTCCATTGAAAAAGCAGTCATTATCTGTGATGAAACAGCCTTAAAACCGGAAGACTTTTTTTTCAAAGCTACCGGCTCCGCTCCGGCTACCGGTTCTGCAAACCAGACTTTACAGGATATGGAAAAAGATATGATTGAGAAAGCCATAAAACAACACGGGGGAAACATTTCCGCCATCGCTGCTCAATTGGGAATTACACGGCAAACCCTCTACAATAAAATGAAAAAATTCGGATTGTAAGCTTATGACACGCCTGTATTCCCTTCACATTCTGCTTTCTCTTCTTCTCCTCATTCTTTTTTCCCTGACCGGATATCACCTGTTTCAAATCAAGGAATATCTATTGACAGGACTTTCTGTCCTGGGCATTTTTACCTGTATTGCTTTTATATTCTGGCGCATTCATTCCGTTAACCGCAAACTCGGTTATTTTTTTAATGCCTTGAAGAATAAGGACTACACGATACGATTCATTGAAAATGAAGGAAGCTCGTCCGAACGCTTCCTCTATAAAATGTTGAATCAGACCAAAACCATCATCCAAAACACCCAACTGGAAATCCAGCAAAACGAAAAATACTACGAACTTATCCTCTCTAACATTCACACCGGAATAATCACTTTAAATTCCAAAGGCTTTATTGTTCAAAGCAACCCGTTCGCCTTAAAACTCCTGAACTTAGAGATTCTCACCCACCTGAATCAGCTTCGCAAAGTTTCTACCCAACTACTGACTACCATACAAGAAATTCGCTCCGGCGAAACCCGCCGGGTCAGTTACACCAACGAACGCGGAACCATTCAGCTACTGATCAATGCCAATGAGATAAAATTAAAAGGAGAAAATTATATATTATTAGTAATCAATGATATTGAGAACGAATTGGATGAAAAGGAAATCGACTCGTGGATCCGGCTTATCCGGATTTTATCTCACGAAATCATGAATTCCATAGCCCCCATCACTTCTTTGAGTGATACCCTGTACAATATGCATAAAACATCCTCTTCCCTCACTCCGGAGGAACAGGAACAGAGGAAACAAAATACCCTGAACGGTTTACAAGTAATCAGTGAAACCGGCAAAAGCCTGATGTCCTTTGTAGAATCTTACCGGAAATTCACGCGAATCCCCGAACCGGTAAAAGAATCTGTCGACTTCAATGAATTTATCCATCGCATGGTTATTCTCTGCAGTACAGAACCCAATTTCAATCGGATTACTATTGACATCCGGATTCACCCTCACTCCTTAAAAATATATGCCGATCCGAATTTATTCGGTCAGGTCGTACTTAACCTGATGAAAAACGCTATCCAGGCTATGCAAGGACAACCCCAGGGCAACCTTTCCATACTTGCAACAACTGACCCGTTAACAAACCGTGTCCAGGTAAAGATATCCGACAACGGTCCGGGTATTCCTGCCGAAATTATCAATGAAATATTCGTTCCTTTCTTTACCACCAAAAACGAAGGTTCCGGCATAGGACTCAGTATCGCACGCCAAATTATGCGTGCCCACAACGGAAACATCAAAGTCTCGTCCGTTCCCCACCAGGAAACAACTTTCACATTATCTTTCTGACCTCTTTTTGTTACTCCGCTTGTAAGGCTTTTACCGGATTAGCAGCAGCAACTTTATAAGCACAGATATAAACCACGACAACCATTATCACAAGAATGAATAAAACAGTTCCGGCAAAAATCCACCAGTCCATAGAATACTTGACAACAAATCCTTCCAAAACCTGACAACCTACCCAATAAGCACCCGCCAATCCCCATGGAATCCCACCCATAGCAATCCAGCCAAGTTTCAGCAACAACAACTCCATAACCTCACGGGTCTTCGCACCATTCACCTTGCGTATGGCAATTTCCTTGGCCTTACGATTCACTTCATCCGAAGTATATCCTATCAATCCCAGCACAATGATGACTAATACCACCCCGGCCATTCCCAAAACCCAACGGCGCAATTGAAATATAGAACTATAATTTCCCTGCATATAATCCACATAATTCAACAATTCGGCCGACTGTTTACTAACCGTATTTGTCAGAACTTTTTTCACCGCCATGATATTTTCAGGGGTAACAACGGTCAAACGGAAAATAACATTCAAACTGCCATAATACTCATCTCTCTGTATCCGGCTCACCAACAAGGGGAGTTGTTCATTGTACAAACTTCCCAATTGAAAATCCCGGCATATTCCGTCGACAGGAAGATAACCCAGTTCACCAGCAAATATATAATCTTCCGGATTTTCCTCCTTATGCAAAAGTTTCAGCAATTTCTCATTGACAACAATACCCGTTCCGCTCTTCCAGATACTTTTTTCTCCATTCACCGGAATATGCATGACTTCAAAAAACTCCTCATCCACGATAAGCCAGCGAGCCGAGACTACTTCCTCATCTGTTGTCTTATTTTTCACCCTGATGCCCGACAATCCGTCTGCCGGAAGACTTTCAGCAACAGCCACTCCTTCCACAAAAGGCAATTTATTCAACTCTTCCTTCAGTCGGAAAGCCGGAGAAACGTCCTGATTATCCAACACCCTGGTAAAATAAAGCCGCTCAATGTCATAACCGGGGTCCTGGTTCAGCAATATACCTGTCTGTCCTACAACTATCCACAACAAAACCAACAAAAAAGCCACCATCATAAACTGTCCGCCCAACAAAAAAATTTTCCATCGTCTCGCCCCTTCTGTCATCCGATGTTCTATCTGCATAAACGACATAGAAGCCAAAAGACGGGCCGGGAAAAAGCCAGAAAAAAAGAACATTGCCCCCAAAATGAGTAATGCCACCCATAAATTCTGCCAAGTCAGCAAATCAGCCAATGAAATACCCAACTCCTGTTCCGTCCAGGTGCGGAACAAAAGAATAATCACAACAGACAATACAAAAGCCATGGTCAGTAAGATACCCGTTTCCGCCATAAACATCCGGAAAAGATCTTCACCCGCAGCTCCGTTCACTTTATGGATTCCTATTAATTTCGTCCTCCTTCCAATAGAGGATATGGATAAAAGCACATAATTCAATCCGGAAACAAGCAGCATCACCAAAGCCAATACAGACAACAACACCATGCGCTCCACCACATTCTCTCCTGAATATAGCAAATAAAGCTTTTTTAAAGGCTGTAAATGCAGCTCTAATTCGTTCTCCCAATGAATATATTTGCCTAAAAACTGCCGGGAATGACCTTCAATTTTATCCGCTGCCACAGGATCTGTCAAGCGTACATAACAATAGTAGGAAGTACCACCGTCCCACCCTTTGTACCTATTCAAAGCATCCAGAGATTTTACTACCTCATAAAACAGATGGGTATTTTCAGGCAAATCAGCCAAAATACCCGCCACAATCCACTCTTTTCCTTCACTCCACACCCGCTTTCCAATAGCCGCTTCAGTTCCGAATACTTTTTTAGCAATCCGTTCAGAGATAAAAATATTATTTTTGTCCATCAACGCGGCTTGGTCTCCCATGACCAAAGAACAGGAAAAAAACGAAAAAAAAGCTGTATCAGCATATAAAGTTACTTCACGAAATTCATTCCCTTCATACCTGAACATCTCTTTCTGCCAATCTACCCTCACACAAGTCGCTGCTTCCACCTCCGGGAAATCCTGTTTTAAGGCGTCAGCCAAAGGAGCAAACGTATATGCACTTTCATAATCTTCTCCATTCATCCGCCCTAAAAGGCCTACCCGAAAAATACGATCCCCTTGTTTCTGAAAATCATCATAAGTCAACTGATAACTATTATAGGAAAACAGCACTAAACCTATACTCATTCCCAAAGCAAGAGAAATAATCCTGCCTAACGCTTTATTTTTAAACGAAAAAATCTCCCGGAATATCCACAAAAACATGTTCATCTTGACTTAATATTTATCCATTTATAATAACCCCTCACAAGTTTTCCCACCACTTCCCCTCCCTTTCGGACAACAAACATGCCAAAAAAGATAAATAAATAATAATCAACAAACTACACATCACACATCCGGAAAAGTTCTGTCAAAAAAACAGACAATCTTGTAAAATATTTTGACTACTTCATTTTTAAGACCCGCCGGGCAAATCCAAAAGTAGCCTTTTCTACTTCAGGCACAGACTTCGAAGTCAGCCCACAAGCAATGACATGCACTCCCGCTTCGGGAAAAGCCACCTTCTCTTTCCATGCATCAGGAGTACCTAACTCATCAAACATCTTTAAAGCTGCCTTTACCTCTATCGTCTGGTCCTGATGCTCTTTATCCTTGTAGTAATACCCCAGAAAAACCGGTTGCCGGACCTTCTCAAATTCCTTGCGGTTCATCCGCATTTTCAACAATTGCTGTAAATATACCTGGGCTTCCAGACGATAGCGGCAGTACCAATACTTACAGTCCTCACTGTTTCCGGAGTCGGAAACAGCATATTTCCCTCCATGTACAACCCGGGTAATCTGTAATCCCCAGGGACCGCCCAACAAAGGAGACCAAGGATTTTTAATCTTAATATTCGGAGAATATAAAATCAGTCCGTCTACCAAATCCGGAAAATCGGCTGCCAACATCAAAGCCAGCGTACACCCGGTAGAAGTTCCCATTAAAATCACCTTTTCCCCAAGTTTACAGGCAATTCCCAAGGCTTCCCGGGCAGAACGATAAAGATTTTCAGGAGTCATTTCCAATAAAGGCTCGTCCTCCCTCAAACCGTGTCCGGCTAAACGGGGTAAATATGCATTTACCTTAAATTCCTGAACAAAATCACGGGTTACGGGATAACCTTCAAAATGACCGGCCGAAAAACCATGAAGGTATAACAATACAAACGGCGTAGGCCGGCCGATGCTATCTCCCCACAAAATCACACTTTCATTCCCCGGTTTAACTGGATAGCCCGCCTCCTTTGCCTTCACATATTGCTCCAGGTCACCTATGCCGGCCGGAATATCCGGCAAATCCGTTCCCAGAGACGTCTCCGGCAATCTGGGACCCGCCCAATATATAATCATCAAAACCAGGACAAACAGGAAAGGTATCATATAACGCTTCCTCATCATTTCTCAACATTTTCCACTTCCAACATTAACAATTCGAGTGCTTTTGCCGCAGCTTTGGCTATATTCCTCTCTCTCGTAAACGAAAATACAAACTTTCTCGCAAAGGTCCTTTTCGGTGTAGCAATTCCTATCCACACTGTCCCCACCGGTTTCTCCGGGGTACCTCCATCCGGTCCGGCAACCCCGGACGTAGACACGGCATAGTTCGCCTGCATTAACTTCCTGACTCCCTCCGCCATCTGTAAAACGACCTTCTCACTCACAGCGCCTTCTTTCTCTATGTCTTCCGCAGCAACTCCCAGCACCCGGATTTTCACGTCATTGGCATAAGCAACCACGGTTCCTTTAAAATACTCAGAACTACCCGGAACGGAAGTAATCAAACGGGCAATTTCTCCGCCCGTACAACTCTCTGCCGTTGCTATGGTCATTCCTTTCTTACGCAATACCTTCCCCATTTGTTTTTCCAAAGCATCATCTCCCTCCGTATACCTCATACCCGCTAATACCTCTTTCAAACTCTCATATCTTTCTTCCAACTGTTTTATACCCTCTCCTTTTGCCGTCACCCGTAATTTCACCATTCCCGGAGAAGGCAGATAAGCCAATTTCAAACCGTCAGGCAAAGCGTCTTCCCACATCTCTAAATGATGGGCCAATTGCGATTCTGCCACATCATACACTTTCAGCATCCGGTATTCCAATTGCAGGTGCGAATATTTCGCCTTCAATTCGGGAACCACGTACATATCCATCAGATGCTCCATCTCAAACGGAACCCCGGGCATAGAAATCAAAGATTTCCACCCCCTTTCGAACCACATTCCCGAAGCCGTCCCCTTGAAATTACGCAATAAACGGCAATTGTCCGGTAAGAAAGCCTGCGACTTGTTATTTTCATTCATCGGTAAATTCCGGTTCCGAAGCAATTCCTCCAACCACTCCATCGCCTGGGGATTAAACACCAGACGAGAACCGAAATACTCTGCCAGTACTTTCTTTGTTACATCATCTTTCGTCGGTCCCAGTCCGCCGGTCACAAAAATCAAATCCGCCTCCTGCATCGCATAGTCCACTGTTTCATAAATTTCCTCCCTCTTATCCGGAATAGACAGTTCTTCCGTCACTTCAACCCCGATTTCCGTCAATCTACGCGCAATGTATTGCGAATTGGTGTCCAAAATCTGTCCCATCAGAATTTCATCTCCGATGGTTATAATAATTGCATTCATATCACTGATTTATAATTGTTACATTATCCTATAATTCCATAATCGCTTTTATTCTTTTCAATAGAGAAGGATGGGAATAATATACCTGCTCATATACGGGGTGAGGAGTCAGATTACTTAAAGATTTGACTGAAATTTTTTTTAATCCGGAAACCAGCCCTTCTCCCATTCCGTTTACAACAGCAAAACGGTCCGCCTCGTATTCATTTTTCCGGGACCACCTGTTCATAAACAATCCCAACACCATATTCAAGGGAGTATACAGAATCGAAAAAGCTATCAACCCCAATTGAAAATAAACCCGGTCTCCACCCAATGCCAAAGATAGCGACGGAGCATTTACAAAAAACGAAAACAGCCATAAAATAATTCCGGTCTGCACAATGGAAGCCACCATAAACTGTAAAGCATGCTTTTTTTGGTAATGCCCTATCTCATGGGCCAAAACAGCGACAATCTCCTCCTCGGTCAAGTCCTGGAGGAGCGTATCATACAACACTATCCGCTTTTGGGGGCCTAAACCTGTAAAATAAGCATTGGATTTCGTAGAACGTTTAGAACCGTCCATCACATATATATTTTCCAATTTAAAACCTACCTTCCGGGAAAAAGCCTGGATTTTATCCCTCAACGATCCTTCTGTCAATGGGGTTTGCTTATTGAAAAGAGGAACAATCAACCGGGAATAAAACATCGCCATAAAAACGGAAAACACCGTCACACACATCCAGGCATACCACCAGAAAGAAGGTCCGGAACACTCATAAAACCACACCAACACAGCCAGCAACACTCCCCCGAGCAAAACCGATAAAACCATATTTTTTACCATATCCGACAGATAAGTCCTGACGGTCATTTTATTAAAACCATATTTTTCTTCTATGTGAAAGGTCGCATACCAATCAAAAGGGAAACTGATTATTCCGGAAACCAGTGACACCCCCAACATAAATCCTAAGGTTTGCGCTATTGTGTTTTCGGTATAGGAAACCACAACCCTATTCCACCAACCGAACCCTCCCAAAGACAAAAAAAGCAACAGTACCAAAAAAGATACGGAGCCACTAAGTAAGCCCAACCGGTCATTCTCCCGTTTATAATTCTGAAACCGCCCGTATTCTTTTTCATCATATATACCGGACAGAGCAGAAGGCAAAACCGGCGACATCGCCCGCACATTCAGCCAATCCAATACCCGCTCAAACACAAAATCCGCACATACGACCACAACCATCACAATAAAAATCACGCTATTCATATTTCCGTTTTCATATTATCTTCACAAAAATAATAAATTCCCTTCTTTTTTTATATTTTCTTTCCATTTGCCCCTATGATTAAAGAAAAATTTCTGTAAAAGTTTCGACGTTTCATTTATTAATTTTAATTTCGTTGCGGGATATTTCCTTACACTCCTGGAAAGGGAGCCATACTATGTATTTTAAACTTTTAATCAATAAAACTATGGCAGAATTTAAGTATCAGGAACCGTTTCCTATCGAAAAAGATACAACGGAATACCGTCTTCTCACCAAAGACTACGTAAAAACCATTGAATGTGAGGGACGCAAAATTTTAAAAATTGAAAAAGAAGGCCTGGAATTATTGGCTCGTGAGGCTTATACCGACGTCTCCTTTTACCTGCGCGCTTCACATTTACAAAAATTAGCGGATATTCTGAAAGACCCGGAAGCCAGCGATAACGACAAATTTGTTGCCCACACCATGCTCATGAACCAGGTGGTTTCTGCCGAAGGAGAGCTTCCGACCTGCCAGGATACCGGAACAGCAATCTGCATCGGTAAAAAAGGAGAAAACGTATGGACCGGTTGTAATGATGCAGAAGCTATCAGCAAAGGGGTTTTCGAAACTTACCGCGACCGCAACCTACGCTATTCCCAGGTTGTTCCGTTTACAATGACCGAAGAAAAAAACAGTGGCTGCAACCTGCCTGCCCAGATCGACCTGTATGCCACACAAGGCAATAAATATGAATTCCTGTTCATCACCAAAGGAGGCGGATCAGCCAACAAAACCTTCCTTTATCAGCAAACCAAAGCCCTGCTGAACGAAGAAACCCTGACAAAATTCATCTCCCAGAAAGTACTGGATTTGGGTACTTCGGCCTGCCCTCCCTACCATTTAGCCGTAGTGATCGGAGGTACTTCCGCCGAAGCCAACCTGACAACGGTAAAAAAAGCCTCTGCCGGGTATTACGACCACCTGCCCACCTCAGGTAACGAAGGCGGACGGGCATTCCGGGACTTTGAATGGGAAGAAAAAATTCTGAAAATATGCCGGGAAAAAGGTATCGGCGCCCAGTTCGGAGGAAAATACTGGGTACACGATGTTCGCGTCATCCGGCTTCCGCGCCATGCAGCCTCTTGTCCGGTAGGTATCGGTGTTAGCTGTAGTGCCGACCGTAACATCAAAGCCAAAATCACGGAAGAAGGTATATTCCTGGAACAATTGGAGAAAAACCCGGCCCGTTTTCTGCCGGCGGAAACTCCTGCCCTCGCTCCGGCCGTAAATATCGACCTGGACCAACCCATGGAAAACGTACTGAAAGAACTGAAAAAACATCCGGTAAAAACCCGTCTGAATCTGTCCGGAACATTAATTGTTGCCCGGGACATTGCACATGCCAAAATCAAACAGATGTTGGATGAAGGCAAACCCATGCCGGAATATTTCAAAAACCATCCGATATATTACGCCGGACCGGCAAAAACGCCGCAAGGCATGGCTTCCGGTAGTTTCGGCCCCACGACAGCCGGACGTATGGACCCCTACGTAGACTTGTTCCAGGACCACGGAGGCAGCATGATTATGGTAGCGAAAGGCAACCGCTCACAAGCTGTTACCGATGCCTGCAAGAAACATGGCGGTTTTTATCTGGGCTCTATCGGCGGACCTGCGGCCATCCTGGCTAAAAACAGCATCAAATCCGTTGAAGTAGTTGCTTTTGAAGAATTAGGCATGGAAGCCATACGCAAAATCCGCGTAGAAAATTTCCCCGCCTTTATCATTGTAGACGACAAAGGCAACGATTTCTTTGCCGAATGGGCACACTGATCAAAGGCTGACAGACAATCTGTAAATAAAAGGTAAAAAACCGCAACGGTTTTTACCTTTTTCTTTCACATCCATTCTATCCCTGTGCAAAATCTCACCTTTTTTTGCACATCTTTCCCACAATTGTGTAATTATCTCATTTATTGGCAAATAACTATTGTTATTTCATTTTTATATCTTTTCTTTGCAGGACACACACTACAATAATAAAATATTATGTCAATAAATTTATCTTATGCCCACGGAACTTCGGATGTTCCGTTAAAAGGAGAAACCATCGGTCAGCATTTACGAGGAATGGCCTCTGTTTTTCCGCAAAGGGAGGTCTTGGTCTCTCCGTATCAAAATTACAGAGCCACATACAGTGAATTTCTCAACCAATGCGAACAAGCGGCCAAAGCCTTGATGGCACAGGGAATAAAAAGAGGCGACCGGGTAGGAATATGGTCGCCGAACCGATATGAATGGGTCATAGTGCAATACGCGACGGCTTTGATGGGTGCCATCATGGTAAACATCAATCCCGGATACAAGTTGCCGGGACTGCGCTACGCCCTGGAACAAAGCCGTATCGACCTTCTGATAGCCTCCTCCCACTTCCGGAAAACGGACTACGTAAGCATGCTGGAACAACTCAAAGCCGACTGTGCTTATCCGAAACAAACCGTCATTATCGAACAGGACTGGGAAGCTTTTCTGCAATCCGGTCACAATATCAGCGACCAACAACTCGCTGAAAGGGAAGCCTCCCTGCAATTTGACGACCCGGTGAATATCCAATATACTTCGGGTACCACCGGGCATCCCAAAGGAGCTACACTGTCCCACCACAACATCCTCAACAACGGCTTTTTCATCGGGGAACGACTGAAATACACCGAACAAGACCGGGTATGCCTTCCCGTACCTTTTTACCATTGTTTCGGGATGGTTTTAGGCAACATGGCCATCGTCACCCACGGCGCCTGCATCGTCATCTCCGGCGAAGCTTTCGACCCGCACAAAGTCCTTGAAACAGTCGAACAGGAAAAATGCACCTCCCTGTATGGAGTCCCCACCATGTTCATTGCAGAACTGGACCTGCCGGACTTTGACCGCTTTGACCTGAGTTCTCTGCGGACAGGCATCATGGCAGGTGCCCCCTGTCCCATTGACACCATGCGGAAAGTGCAGTCACGGATGAACATGACAGAAATCTGCGTGTGCTACGGCATGACGGAAACCTCTCCCGTTTCGACAGAAAGCTGCACAGACGATCCCCTCGAACTCCGGGTAACAACCGTCGGCACCGTACATCCCCACGTGGAGATAAAAATCATCGACCCGGAAACGGGAGCCATTGTCCCCCGCGGAACTGCCGGAGAATTTTGCACCCGGGGATACTCTGTCATGTTAGGCTATTGGGACAACCCGGAAGAAACCCAGGCTATCATTGACGATAAACGCTGGTTACATACCGGCGACATCGCCATCATGGATGAATGCGGATATGTCAGCATCGTGGGCCGCCTGAAAGACCTCATCATCCGGGGCGGAGAAAACATCTCCCCCAAGGAAATCGAAGATTTTCTGATCACCCACGAATGCGTGTCCGATGTACAGGTTATCGGCGTATACAGCGAACGCTACGGCGAAGAAGTCATGGCATGGGTTAAACCGCGCCAGGGACACCACATCTCAGCAGAAATACTCGATGCCTATTGCCGGGGACAGATTGCCACCTTTAAGATACCGAAATACTGGAAATTCGTCGACTCTTTCCCCATGACCGTTACAGGAAAAATAAGAAAAGGAGAAATGCGGGAAATAGCGGAAAAAGAACTACAACTCAGATAAAACAAAAGCCGGAGAATAACCGGCTTCATTCCATACACGAGCGGAGATAAGACAGAATCTGTTCTTTTTCGCCGGGGTGAAACCAGCAAATCTCACCGTCCCGTCTGAACCAGGAAAGTTGTTTTCTGGCATATCGACGGGAATTGCGCTTTATCAGACGAATAGCCTCCGCTTCATCAATTTTTCCGTCAAAAAAATCAAACCACTCTTTATATCCCACGGTATTCAAAGCATTGCAATCCCGGTAAGGATATAAACCACGGGCCTCCTCCATCAATCCATCTTGCAGCATCTGGTCTACCCGGCAGTTAATACGGTCATACAACTCTTCCTTCTCCCGGTTCAATCCAATCCGGATAATCCGGAAACCACGTTCTTTCGGCGTATTGGTACGTAACGAAGAATAGGGAACACCTGCCATTTTACACACTTCGACAGCATGAAGCACCCGTTTGGCATTATTCAGGTCTACTTGTTCATAAAACAGGGGGTCTAATTCTTTCAACATATTCCGAATCACGTCCAGACCTCCCCGTTCGTAAATCCCCGTCAACTCATCACGAAGTTCCGGAGCAATGGTCGGAATATCGTCAATCCCTTTACAAACAGCATCAATATACAACATAGAGCCCCCACTCATCAAAACCACTTCCCGATGCTCAAACAACTCCCGGATTTTTGCCAAAGCCTCTACCTCAAATTGCCAGGAATTATAATAATCCTGCACAGAAATGGTCTGAATAAAAAAATGAGGAACCGTCGCTAACTGCCGGGCAGTAGGAACAGCAGTCCCGATTCGCATTTCTTTATAAATCTGACGCGAATCGCAAGAAATAACAGAAGTCCGGAAATGTTGGGCCAGCTCAATACTCAAGTCCGTTTTTCCTACCCCCGTGGGACCTAATAATACAATTAATGTTTTCATCAGAAAAGCTACGGCACCATCCACACGTCACCTTAGGCTCTGTTGCTTCGTTTTTCTTTACAATTTATCAAT
Source organism: Odoribacter sp. Z80 (assembly GCF_009935865.1). Taxonomy (GTDB): domain Bacteria; phylum Bacteroidota; class Bacteroidia; order Bacteroidales; family Marinifilaceae; genus Odoribacter. The sequence goes on along the minus strand of NZ_QWEL01000001.1, from coordinate 122,579 downwards.
ATAATCATCCAAACTTTCATACCGCTCATCATACCCTCCCCCAAAATCATCCTCATATCCATCTCCATAATCGTCCCTGTATCCATCCTCTTCATCCGCACCAAATCCAAAATCATCCTCATCCCCTCCCCGTCTACCGCTTCGTCTGCCGGTTCCTCCGAATTCTTCCATAAAACTGTCATCATAATCCTCATCTTTATCCAGACTCCACTCATCATTTGCATCGTACTCGGTTTGACGAGGCAATTCCCCCCCACAGTAAACACATAAAGGCAAAACATCAGCAGAATCACCTATATATTCACCGGCATATTCCACTTTCAGATAATTATTGGCAAAAAAATCATAAACATATTCCAGCTCTATACAACTGGCATTGACAATCTCCCGAATAGTTGTCACATCCATGACCAGTGTATTATTATCTTCTTCATCCTCTATCGACATCTCCATCAGAGCTATCTCCTTTCCCCGGTTTCCCATTTTATCCAAAGTAAAAAAAGAAGCCATTTGTGAACCGTCAAAATTCAGCGTCTCCACAATTTTATCATGCAACTGCTGGAAGGTCTGTTCCCCGTTAATAGCGATTTCACAACGAAAATCCGTACTATCCGGTTTACTGATTTCAAATCTGTAGTCCATATTGTTCAAATTTTATCTTATATGTCCATTCACGCAACTCAAAAAAACATTTCCATAGATCAATACCTCCCTGGATATTGATAAATAAGTTGAACAAATATGAAATTAATATTATTATCATACAAACAAATCCCATATTTTTTAAAAGTTTGCGCGCGATTTTCCTATCCCCGGAAAACGTCTTCCGATGAATCAGAAACAATAGGCCCGCCGCATTCGGGCATACGATACGAGAACGAAATAACAAGGTTACACAAAAATCGGGATACAAGCCTACAAAACTTCTCCGATAATATCCAACGCTTCTTCCACTAAATCCTGCCGAGCCTGGGTTCCCATATGTCCGATCCGGAATACCTCCCCGGCCAGACAACCATAATTCCCTCCTACAACCAATCCTTTTTCCCGCAAAGCAGCATCAAACTTCTTCCAGGACAAATGCCGCGGAACATACAGAGCCGTTACTGTCGGCGAAGGTACGGCATCAGCAGCCGGATACAATTTTAAACCCAGTTCAGAAGCCCTTTCCCGGCAATATCCGGCCACTTTCTGGTGCCGGGCAATCACTTTACCCAATCCTTCCTCCAGAATCATCTCACAAGCCTTGCACAACTGAGCAGTTCCCTGCCAATAAGGAGTGTAAGGGAAATAAGCGTTCCTCACCGCATAACGAAAAGGAAGCAAGGCATCATAACCAACATATCCGGTTTCCTCTATGATATCCCAGGCTTTTTCGCTAACTGACAAAAACGACATAGAAGCCGGTGCAGATAAACATTTCTGGGAAGCTCCCAAACAAAGGTCGATATGCCACTCGTCAGTTTTCACCACACTACCGCCAATCCCGGACACAGCGTCAACATACAACAAAGGAACCTGGTATTTTTCCTTCAATTCTCCGATCTCTTTCACCGGATTCATAGTACCGCTCGGCGTCTCATTCTGCACCATGGTAATCATCTTGGGACGAAATTCCTGAATCGCTTTTTCTATCAACGCAAAATCCGTGAAAGTCTCATCAAAACCGAAACCGACAGTCTTTACCTCACACCCGATAGCCTCAGCCATCCCCCCCATGCCGTAACCAAACAATCCGGTAGACAAAACCAGAACCTTATCACCCGGTAAAAGACAACTCTTCAAAGCACTCCAAAGCGCCAGCATACCTTCTCCCGTCTGAATCACAATACGATTACGGGTCTGCATGATACGACACAACGCTTTTTCCGTTTTTTTATACAATTCCAGATAATCTCTCTCCAAATCTGCAGATCCGAAATCAACCATCCCGGCTTCCAATACTTCCCTGGATACAGAAACCGGACCCGGCACCATAGGTAAACGATAAGTTTTCATAGGATAACAATTTATTTTATATGTCGTGCGCAAAGCACTGCCGGCACAAAACTATAAAAGAATCATGGAAAAAACGACATGCAAACGGTTTAAATCTTTCGGGAAGACTTTTTAGCAAAGAGAATTAAAGTTTAGTTGATAAATAATGTATATTTGTAGCTTGAAAAGGTATGAACAAAAATGTTAAAAACAGTACAGATTGTAGAGAAAGTAGTAGAAGCACTGGAAGATACCAAAGCGCATCGAATTGTAAAAATAGATTTAAGGAAAATAGAAAACTGTTTTTGTAGTTTTTTCGTAATATGCCACGGAACTTCAAGTACCCATATTGCCGGCCTGACAGATGCAGTAGAAGAAAAAGTCAGGGAGGATTTGAATGAGCGTCCCTTTCATATAGAAGGATTAAACGGTTCACAATGGGTAGTACTGGATTACGGCGATGTCGTTGTGCATATCTTTGATAAAGAATTGAGAGATTACTACCAACTGGAAGAGTTCTGGGGAGATGCACAAATCATACCGGTAGAATCTGTCCCGAATGAAGGACAAAATAAAACGAAATAAAAAACACTTGACTACAGGTTAACAATTATATGGCAGAGAATAACGAAAACAAGAAAGACGGAGGATTCAACTTTCCCCCGATAGGAGGCGGAAAACCAATCAGAACCCAAAAATTCAACGGATATTGGTTATATATCATATTGGCACTTTGCATTATAGGATTCCAATTCTTCAACATGCAAACCGATCCGGTGCGGACAACCTGGCAGGAAATAAAAAGCAAGATGCTGGAAAAAGGAGATGTGGAAGAAATAAAAGTCATCACCAACAAAGGACAGGCATATGTCTATATCAAACCCGAAAAAATTGAAAATTACTCGCAATTGAAATCTCAGGGGTTTGAAAATTCCTCTTCCGGACCACATTTTTATTTCAATACGGGACCGCAGGAAACCTTCTCCAAGGAATTTGCTGAAATTCAGGAAAAAACGCCCGATGCAGCAAACACAAAAATAGATTATGAACAGGAATACGATGGTTGGGGCAATATCATCTCTTTCTTGCTCCCCATTGCTTTTTTCGTGTTCATCTGGTATTTTCTGTTCCGTCGTTTAGGTAAAAACGGAGGCGGCCCCGGAGGAGTATTCAATGTCGGAAAATCCCAGGCCAGGCTTTTCGATAAAGACACAAGCACTAAAGTCACATTTAAGGATGTGGCCGGTTTGGCAGAAGCAAAACAGGAAGTGGAGGAAATCGTATCTTTTCTGAAATCTCCGGACAAATACACCAAATTAGGAGGGAAAATCCCGAAAGGAGCACTATTGGTCGGACCTCCGGGAACAGGAAAAACCTTAATGGCCAAGGCAATGGCCGGGGAAGCTAACGTTCCTTTCTTTTCCATGTCGGGATCGGATTTTGTAGAAATGTTTGTAGGTGTCGGAGCTTCGCGGGTAAGGGATTTGTTCAAACAAGCAAAAGAAAAAGCTCCCTGTATCATTTTCATTGATGAAATTGACGCCATCGGTCGGGCCCGGGGCAAAAATCCCAATATGGGTTCCAATGATGAGCGGGAAAATACCCTCAATCAATTACTGACAGAGATGGACGGGTTCGAAACCAATTCGGGAGTAATCATTCTGGCTGCCACCAACCGGGCTGATATACTGGATAGTGCCCTGCTCCGAGCAGGACGTTTCGACCGGCAGATTTATGTAGATCTCCCCGAATTAAAAGACCGCGAAGAAATCTTCAAGGTACATCTGAAATCGTTAAAACTGGCCGGAGACGTGGATATTCCTTTTCTGGCAAAACAAACTCCGGGTTTTTCAGGTGCGGACATAGCTAACGTAGCCAATGAAGCTGCCCTGATTGCAGCCCGTAAAGACAAAAATGAAGTGGAGAAACAAGATTTCCTGGATGCTATTGACCGAATTGTCGGTGGGCTGGAAAATCGCAGCAAGGTAATCAAAGTCAATGAAAAAAAGGCCATTGCCTACCATGAGGCCGGGCATGCTTCTGTATCCTGGCTGCTCCAACACGCCCACCCCTTGTTGAAAGTAACCATTGTTCCCAGGGGGAAAGCACTGGGTGCAGCGTGGTATTTGCCCCAGGAACGCCAGATTACCACCAAAGAACAATTACTCGACCAAATGTGCTCTATTCTGGGAGGACGTGCTGCGGAAGAAATCACTTTCGGTCAAATCTCTACCGGAGCCCAAAACGACCTCGAAAGAGCCACCAAACAAGCTTATGCTATGGTAACCATATTCGGGATGAGTGAAAAAATCGGTAACCTGAGTTACTACGATTCCACTGGTCAAAACGATTTCAGTTTCACCAGACCCTATTCCGAAAAAACAGCAGAACTGATTGATGCAGAAGTCAAAGAATTGGTCGAAAACGCTTACAACCGGGCTAAAGAACTACTGAAAGCACATCAGGAGCAACACAAACAGGTTGCAGAACTCCTGTTGGAACGGGAAGTCATTTTCAGTGATGACCTGGAACATATCCTGGGAAAACGCCCCTGGAATGACGAGGAAGAAGAAACTGAAACCCGGGAAGAAAAACAGACAACCGAAACTTCCGGCGAAAACGTATAAATCGAGAAGCTAAATCAAAATGGACGACTGGACCACCATTTATGAAACGGCACAACTGTACCAGGCAGAAATAGTGAAGGGTCTCCTCACTTCCAACGGTATAGAAGCCATTGTCATGAACCAGCAGGATTCTTCCTATGTCATGGTCGGAACGATAAAGGTGATGATTAGAAAAACTGATCAGGATAAAGCAACAAAAATCATAAAATCCTTGAATTGTGAATAATCTTGGTAAACGATTCCTCAGCGGATTCCTATTTGTAGCAATATTAACAACTTGTATTTTTATACATCCCATTTGCTTTGGGATTCTGTTTCTTGTGCTGAATCTTATCGGCATTCTGGAATTTGCCAACATGACTAAAATCGCCAATATCAAGTTAAACCGTCTGGTGTGCGTGCTATGTAGCTGGTCTTTATTTACTGCCGGTTTCCTTCACAATTACACCGGATGGTGGAAAGGTTACCTGATTTTTCTCATGTTAACTTTTGTCCTGAGCGTCTCAGAACTCTACCGCAAACAAACACACACTTTTCAAAACCTGGCATTCGGTATTTATGCCCTGTTCTATATCGCCCTGCCGTTCACCCTGCTCATCTATTTCCCTTACTTATGTACAGGGAAATGGCAACCCGGCATTATCTTCCTGCCCTTTTTGTTGGTTTGGGTGAATGATACGTCTGCCTACCTTTTCGGTTCAAAATTCGGAAAACATAAATTTTTCCCCCGGATTTCTCCGAAAAAATCATGGGAAGGAGCTATCGGAGGCGGTATTATCACAATCCTGGTTGGTTTTTTATTAGCCGACTACATAGAAGGACTAAGACCGGCAGACACTATGATCATCTCTGTTTTAGTGGTTGTTTTCGGTAGTTTCGGCGACCTGATAGAATCCATGTTTAAAAGATGCATTGAAATCAAGGATTCCGGCCACATCATGCCGGGACATGGCGGAGTGCTGGACCGAATGGATTCTATCCTTTTTACCCTGCCGGCAATCTTTGTATACTTGGTTTTCATCAGCTAATCCCTTACTCTGCCAATCCTCCTCTGTTTGCGAAGGATAAAAATCTTTATCTGTAAAACTCGGATTTCCCGTGAAAATTGATACCTTTGCAGGCTGAACAAGTATGAAACAAAAAAAAGAAATATCATGACCATACATAAAGCCGGCTATCTCCTGTTATTAAAAGTCCTGCTCATACTGGTAGCACTGAATGTACTTTCTTACTACTTCATCAATAATACGACCGTCTTTAACACCCTTCTTATTGTTAGCAGCATCTTTTATTTATTGATTGTAAATTTCTTCCGCTTCCCCAACCGGGTGATCATCCGGGACGACAACACAATTTTAGCTCCGGCAGACGGAAAAATCGTAGTCATCGAAGAAACAGAAGAAACAGAATATTTCAAAGACCGCAGACTCCAGGTCTCTATTTTTATGAACATTTTCAATGTACATATCAACTGGTTTCCGGTGAACGGAATCATTCGCTATTTCAAATACCACAAAGGAAATTTTGCAGCGGCTTATCTCCCGAAATCTTCCTCCGAGAACGAAAGAACAACCATTGTTATTGAATGTAACAACGGACAAACCATATTAATGCGTCAAATAGCAGGCGCCATGGCCAAAAGAATTGTTTCTTATACCCCTGTGGGAGGGAAAGCCCGCCAGGACCAACACGCAGGCTTCATAAAATTCGGTTCGCGGGTAGACTTGTTTCTTCCTTTGAACACCAACATAGAGGTCGAATTAGGTCAAAAAACAACCGGTTCCCAAACCATCATCGGGACATTCCAATAAATTTCAGAGATACCGTTTATTCTTTCCGGTTTGGGAAAACCGAAAAAAATGACGTATCACAAATTACAAATCCAGTTTATCATGTCAACACAATCAGCAATAAAAGTGGTAACTACCCATGTTTTATCAGAAATGAAACTAAAGGGTGAAAAAATCAGTATGCTTACCTCATATGACTATTCTATGGCCCGGATCGTGGATCAGGCCGGAATAGACGTCATACTGGTCGGGGATTCGGCTTCGAATGTCATGGCAGGTTATGAAACCACCCTCCCGATTACCCTCGACCAAATGATTTACCATGCCGCTTCCGTAGTGAGAGGTGTAAAAAGAGCCTTAGTAGTCGTGGATATGCCGTTCGGTAGTTATCAGGGAAACAGTAAGGAAGCTTTGAGTTCAGCCATCCGCATCATGAAAGAGACTTCGGCTGATGCTATTAAAATGGAAGGAGGAGAAGAAATTCTGGAATCCGTCAACCGCATCCTTTCTGCCGGTATTCCGGTAATGGGCCATTTGGGACTGACTCCCCAGAGCATTCACAAATTCGGGACTTATGCCATTCGGGCTAAAGAAAAGAATGAAGCCGAAAAATTAGTGAAAGACGCTCATCTGTTGGAAGAAGCTGGTTGTTTCGGACTGGTACTGGAAAAAATCCCGTCCACTTTAGCTGTGCGCGTAGCACAGGAACTGACCATTCCCGTTATCGGAATCGGTGCAGGAAGTGGCGTGGACGGTCAGGTATTGGTAGTACATGACATGCTCGGAATCAATCAGGAATTTTCTCCCCGTTTTCTCAGACGTTACCATAACCTTTTCGCTGAAATAAGCGGAGCCGTAAGCAACTACATCTCGGATGTGAAAAGCGGCGATTTCCCCAATGAAAGAGAACAGTATTAATCGGCCAAAAGCATTTTTACATCCCCCATTTCACCATGTTAGAAGTTTTATACGAAGACAATCACATCATTGCTGTCAATAAAAAAATTTCAGATATTGTACAAGCTGATAAAACCGGAGATATACCTTTAGCAGAGGAAGTCAAAGCTTATATCAAAAAGAAATACAACAAACCGGGAGAAGTATTCCTGGGAGTTCCCCACCGTGTAGACCGTCCGGTCAGCGGGGTGGTCATTTTTACCCGTACCAGCAAAGCATTGACCCGCCTGAATAAAATGTTTCAGGAACACGAAAAAGAAATTACTAAAATCTACTGGGCCATCGTAGGTAATCTCCCCTCGGAGGACCATGCGCTACTCACCCACTACCTGGTGCGGGACCAGGAAAAAAACAAGTCCTACGCTTACAACCAACCCAAATCCGGGGCTAAGGAAGCAAAACTGGAATACAAACTGCTGGGAAGTTCCCAGCGGTACTACTTGCTGGAGGTAAAACTTTACACCGGAAGACACCATCAAATCCGTTGTCAGTTAGCTAAAATCGGATGTCCTATCAAAGGAGACCTGAAATATGGTTTTTCCCGTTCGAATGAGGGAGGAGGCATAAGCCTGCACGCACGCTCAATTAGTTTCAAACACCCGGTCACTCAGGAAATGCTAACCATAACGGCCAATCCACCTATAAAAGACCCGCTTTGGAAAGTTTTTTATGAAGGAATGCACTAACTCTGCCTTGTCAGCGATTTAACCATTCCTTAAACTCCCGGACCCGCTCATTACTGACAATAGCTTCAATACTCTCCGGAGGAGCAGGTTGTAATACCACCTTTACCCGGCTATTGGAATAACGGACCATATCTTTAATGGCAGTAAAACCAATCATGAACTTCCGATTGATTCGAAAAAAACGCCGGGGGTCTAACCGCCCCTCTATTTCTCCCATCGTACGGTCAACAATATAAACTGCCCCATCCAGAGTATATAACATCAGATACTTGCCATCGGCCATAAAATAGGCAATATCCTTCACCGGCACCGATTTGATACGGGTACCCATTTGTACCAAAAAACGCTCTTGATAAGAACCCCTGCTGTCCGCTACGACCTCCCTCTCTCTGTTTCCCAGCCAATCGCGGAGCTTTTCCACAACCGCCTTAATCTCCTCCCTATCCAGGGGTTTCAGAATATAATCCAATCCACGGCTCTTAAAAGCCTGCAAAGCATATTCATCATAAGCCGTCACAAAAACAACCGGAATCTTATTTTCCACCTGTTTAAATATCTCAAAAGCATTTCCGTCTCCCAGGTGAATATCGCTAAAAATCACATCCGGACTATTTTCCCGAATCCAGACAATACTTTCCCGGACTGTCTCAAGACGGGCAACCACCTTGAGTTCAGGAGCCAGTTCTTTCAACATCTTCTCCAACTCAAGAGCAGCCAAAGCTTCATCTTCTATGATAACTGCTGTCATAAATCAACGGTTCATCCGGATATATCTTACGTGACGGAGAGCAGTTAGTTTTGCAGTTCCGGATTATTTTCCACCGCTTCTCTTGGAAAAGGAATGATATACTTAGGATCATCTTTTTGTAAAGATACTGATTGAAATTCAAAAAGATTATCCATATAATTCTTGACAATCTCGGGGCGGCTGGTCCGGCGCAAATCAAACCAACGGTGCCCTTCGAAACACAACTCCCGGGCCCGTTCCTTCTGAATTTCTGCCAACAGTTCATCTCGCCCCATACCCTCAATTGCCGCTTTTCTCTCCTTATAATAATTCTCTGTCAAACGATTTTGCAGCAACTCCAGTAAATAACTTTTTGCCGCATTCAGTTGACCTTCCCGCCAGGCTGCAGCTTCCGCAGCGATAAGGTAAATTTCAGCACTGCGGAAAGTCACTTTCTCTTCCTTATTCCCTCCTTTATTGCAGTACCAGTTGGAATAACCGGCCACCAGATAATTTCCCACACGGGCATCTTTATAGCCCTCTTCTGTTTTCTCCAGATTAAACATCCCTAACAAATTCTCCAATACATACATATCCTCTTTCATGACTGTACTGGATATTTGCTCCATGGAAAGGATGGCTTCCCTCGAATCGTAGGTCCAGGGCTTTACCGGATGAGCAAGCAGATTCTCCAGCATACATTGTGGTAAAATGGCCTCGGCAGCTTCCTGTGCAAGCTGCCAGTCCCGGTGATAAAGGTAAACACGGGCACGCAAGGCTTGCAACGATTTTTTCGAAAAACGGTAAAGTTTCGTGCCGGACTGCTCTTCTACCTGCATATACTTTCCGGCTTCCTGCAAATCGCTGAAAATCTGAGCATAGACCTGCTCCACACTCACCGGTTTAAAATCTTGCCCCACATCTACTTTCAGAGCCAACGGAATGCCTCTGTCGGTAGACGCCGTGACCGGATCGTACCATTTAGCATACAGATTCACCAAATCAAAATGAACAAAAGCCCTCAATGCATAAGCCTCTGCCAACAATTGCTCCCGCGTATCCGTATGCACATCAAGCCCGGCATGCATCACCCCGTCAATGACTACGTTGGTATAAAAAGCAATCTTATAAATTTCTGTCCAGGGATAGGACACGGACAAAGGGTCAGGATTCTCATCATTCCAGGTTGCCGGAGCTATATAACTGTCATAAGACAATCCCAAAGCATCCGGAAACACTTCATCCGAACGTACCATCAAAGTACGCCGATAAGCAGGATAAGTGCTGTAAGCAGTGGTGAGCAAAGCCCGATACTCCGAAATTTCATCGGGAATCACTTTCCCCACCGGCTCCACATCAATGTAACTGCATGAAGTCAGAAACAACAGGACAATAAAAATATATTTGAAATTCCTTACCATACTCCTATCAATTAAAAGGTTAAATCAATACCACAAGAAAAAGTCCTTGCCAAAGGCTGCGAATAGATATTTCCATAGGTCTCCGGATCAAAATACCCCTTATAAGCAGTACCCAAAACAAAAGGATTGCGGGCTTCCAGACTCACACGTGCCGAAGAAAATCCTATTTTCTTCAGAGTTTCTGCCGGCAAAGCATACCCCAGACGAATACTGTTTATCCGCATATAGCTCCTTTGTTTAAACCATATATCGTATTTCCGGAAAGAAAGTCCCGGGTCCATTCCCGTTGCTCCCAACCATTGGTAAGCCCAGTTGTCTGCCCCCTCTGTCGTCCGCCCCAATAAACGGGGATACCTGCCACCCGGATTCTCCGGGGACCATACCTCAGCCATCCTCTTTGAATAATTCTGACCCGGAGAAGTCATTACCGGATCATAAAAAGGAGTCTCCTGCACCGTTTGGTCCAGTACAAAAGAGGCCGACACTGTCAGGTCAAAATTTTTATAATAAAAGCGATTAATCCAACCTCCGGTAAACTTCGGTTCCGAAGTACCTTCGTAAGTAAATAAATTCCGGTACTCCGCAGCACTCAAGCGGGATTTTAAAAAAGGAATAAGTCCTCCCATCATATAACCGTATTCCAAACCGTAAAAATCATAAAAAGAAACCTTTTCTCCCTGTTTATTATAAAACATCTGCAAACCATTCTCATCCAATCCCGCAGTTTTTAAAGAAAACAAAGCACCTACGGAATATCCCTCTTTGGAAGGCTCGTATGAATTATCAGAAACCTGAACCCGGTTTACCTTACTCTGATTATGAGCAATATTAAAATTCATGGTCCACTTAAAATCGGACGTTTTCACATTCACTGCCGATAAAGACAATTCATATCCCTGATTCGTCAGTTTTGCCCAATTCATATTGGAAAAACCAAAACCATGTTCACCCGGCAGATTTCTCATACCAATCAAATTATCACTTACACGGTAATAGACATCTGCCGTCAAACTAATCCGGTTATCCCATATCCCGAAATCCAGTCCCCCGTTCCAATTGGTGGTATTCTCCCACCGAAGGTATTTATTGGGCGGCGAACTCACGTCAATCACCGGTTCATTATCCCCCGGAAGAATTTCCGTATCTCCCCAGGTTCCGACCACTTCCGGCGAAGTATTTTTATCCACATTTCCTTGTACACCATAAGAAGCACGCAATTTCAGTTCAGACAACCAGTCCGTTTCCCGTAAAAAAGCTTCCCGATTGATATTCCACGCTCCGGAGACCGACCATAAAGGCAGGTACTTATATTTTTGATCCACCCCAAACATATTGGACCCGTCATAACGCAAGCTTCCGAAAAAAGTATACCGGCTATCAAAGGTATAGGAACCCGTCATATACAACGAAAGAAAACGGTCCTCCACAAACCCCTTGCTGTACTGACGAAAATCAGAAACATTGGTCAGCGTACTCCCCTCAGGAAAGACAAGAGGTTTAGTCGTCAAAGAGTTAGGATCGTACCCGAAGCCCCGGGTCATCAGATCCGTTATTTTACTTTGCCGCAGCTCCACACCTCCCATCACGTTCACTGCATGTCTGCCCCCGTACAATTTATTAAATTCACCTTGCAATTTCCACTGATACTGATTAATATCCTTCGTCATATTTTGAATAATTCCCCCCGGCGGCAAAAAATAATTTCCGTCATTTCCCCGGGTCTTCTCGCGGTACTTACGCACATAATACGTATTGGCATCCGCCACCTTTTCTGTTGCAATATGCTCCAATTGCATGGAAAACTGGGTAGACAACTTTAACCAAGAAGCAACATTGTAATCCAAAGAAATCAATGGCTTCACCGAACGGTTTTTCAATGTATGGCCGGTATTGTTCATTTCCTCCAGATAATTGAAATCCAGATGGCGTCCACTATATCCCTCAATATCCGGATCGTACACATAATCGCCTTTTTCATCCCTGACTAACAAATACGGATTGGCATTCCGGGAATAATTGGAAGGATTAATAAAAGCATCCGCATCGGTTAAATAATTCTCCTTTTTCGAATCCGTAAAAAACAAGGAAACCCCGGCTTTTAAATTCTTGAACAAATCAAAATCCGTTTTCATGGTCAGATTATAACGCTCAAAACCGGTCTTGCGTGTCGTGCCCTGCTCATTGTAATATCCGCCGGAAAAATAGTAGGTAGCCAAATCGGAACCACCGGAAACACTCAGGTTGTATTGCTGATTGACAGCATTCCGATAAATGACATCTCCCCAATCCGTGTTTCCGTTCCGTAGCACATTGATTTCCTGCTGCGCTTCAGGCGAAATGCCGGCAAAACCATCGGTACGCAAAGCGTCCCATTGCCCGTAGCGGGACAAAATCCGGGAAACGCCGCCGTACTCACTCCGGTAATCCAGATCGCTCCGGGAAGCTAAACCTAATTCAAAATCCACTTTTTCCGGGGCATTCATCAAATTTAACCTCCTCAAATCCGGTTTTAAAGTATAAAACACCCCTCCGGACAGATTGACCCGAGGTTTGCCTTTTCTTCCCTTTTTTGTGGTAATGACAATGACTCCGTTAGCAGCCTTAGCGCCATATATAGAAGTTGCAGCAGCATCCTTTAATATTGTAATATCCTCAATATCAGATGGATTTACTCCTCCGATAGACGTATTGTACAACTCGTCCGCCACATCCTTATCCCCTAAGTTCAAAGGAAGGTCATTCCCTTCCAGAATCATACCGTCCAAAACCCATAGCGGATCGGTACTTCCGGACAATGATACCGTACTCCGTACACGCATCTTTGCTGCAGCACCCGGAGCACCGTTCGTAGGGGTAGCCATCAAACCTGCCACTTGCCCGTCCAGCATCTGGTCAATGGTAGAAACCCCAGCCTGCCTGATTTCATCCGCTTTTACGGTAGTAATGGCCGCCGTAGATTTTCGTTTGTCAATCTTTTGGTAACCGGTACTCACCACCATCACTTCTTCCAATTGTTTCACTTCTTCCTTCAACCGGAAAATATATTCCGTTTTTCCGGAAATATCCGCTTTCAAAGCTTCAAATCCAATAAAACTGACAATCACATATTGAACGGAAGCCGGTAAAACCAATTCAAAGCGTCCTTGTCCGTCAGTTACCGTTCCAGCCGGGGTATAATCCTTAGCCACGGAAGCATCCGGGTCAATAAATACCGTAGCCCCCGGCAGAACTTCGCCCGAAGCGGCCTCCACGACCTGCCCGGTAATCTTTCTCATCTCCTGGGCCTTTACCCATAAAGGCAAACTCAAAACAAACAGGAAAAACAATTTTCTCATTCAATATATAGGATTAAATAGGATTAAGTAAAAAAGTACAGGTGTGTCGTGCCATCAAAAAACAGCAAACCACCGGAAACTCAGACAGAATGAGTCTCGAAAAACAGCAAGAAAAAGGAAAAGAATTAAAATATCCTCAACGCTTCCTTTATCCGTAGAATCAAATCTTCATAATGCTGGCGGGTAGCTTCATCTCCCCGGTTGCGGCTTTTCTCCGCCAGTCTCAATACTTTTAACATAGCCCCTCTTTTCACCGACACAGCTTCCGACACCCGGGTCATGGAAGAAAATTGCATGTGATTCAATTGCATTTGCGGAAGTCCGTTTTCCTCTACAACCGGCTGACGGGCAGCAAAACTGCAGCAATTACCGGAGCTCAAAGCCCTTTTGGTTGTTTTCTCCACAGCCTTATTGGAACTCACGATAAGGGCATCTATGTAATTTTTTTGAGTCATCCGCTCATACAAAGATAAATTCCGCTCTTGAAGAGTTCCCTTAAAAACCACCTGATGCAACTCGGCAAACATCTCCTCCGGAGTATACGCACATGACTTCCCCGCCAATACTTCTGCCTCATACATCCGCAGCAATCGGTCATCCTTCATCAAATCATAAAAACAGGCATATTGCAACTCCCGGGCCGTATTATAAGGCGAATATTCCACCAAAGCCGGTGAAACCCTGACCGGAAAAGTTTTATGCCAGATATCAGCACCAAACAGCCACTCCGGTACAGTAAACACTTCCTCCGACAAATACTTCACCGCTTCCATCTGTTTTTCTCTCTCTACAGGTGTATAACGGTTTTTCTGGTCCCCTGTCACAGGATGCTCAATATAGAAACCACCCACATGTGCCGTTACATGCCCGGCATACATTTTCCACTGATTGAGGACAGCCATGAATAACTTTCCGGCTTCCAGATAATCTTTCCCTTCTTCATTTGTCCATTCGAGGATATGAGGAACGATTCTTTTCAAATTAAGTAATCCGTACCGGTTTGCCTTTATCACATCATCCCCCAGGTCCTCATCCAAAGCCCGGGGATCAACGGGATCACGCGGATCCTGCTGCTCTCCGTACCAATACATCTTATCACCTGCATGAACAGCAATCCATTCATTCAATTGAGATAACTCCTCATGAGAATCTTCTACATCCAGCCAGCGATAAGCCCACGAAACAGCATATTTGTCGTAAGCTCCGATCACCGGTGTAATCCTCTCCACGCCGTCTTCCGGCTGAGCCACGTAATTAAAACGGGCGTAATCCATAATGGAACTGGCCGTTCCTCCCATCTGGGACGTAAAAGTCCGGGACCTCAGTGAATCTACCGGAAAAGCAGCAGAAGCTCCCATATTATGCTTCAGACCAAAAGTGTGACCTACCTCATGGGAAGATACAAACCGGATGGCACTGGCCATATGCTCATCACTAAACCGGTTTGCTCGCGCCCGGGCATCTACCGGAGCAGTCTGCACCCTCATCCAGGTATGCAATAAAGTCATGACATTATGCCACCACACGACATCCGCTTCTATAATTTCTCCGGAACGGGGGTCCACAACAGAAGGTCCCATGGCATTAGCCTGCTGAGAAGCAGCATAAGTAATTACCGAATACCGAACATCATCAATATCAAAATCCGGATCATCCAAAGGAACGTCTTTCACCAGCACGGCATTCTTAAAACCGGCAGCCTCAAAAGCCTCCTGCCAATCCAATATACCGGACCTGATTGCTTCCCTCCATTGAACCGGTGTCGCCGGGTCGATATAAAACACAATAGGATTCACCGGTTCGACCAGGCCCCCCTGCTTATATTTCTCTACATCTTCCGGCTTAGGCTCCAAACGCCAGCGATGTACAAACTCCCTCTTTTCCACCGCTTGCTGACGGTCGTTAAAATAATAATGGGGAGTAGAAAAAAAGCCGACCCTGTTATCAGCAAAACGAGGTCTCATCGGTTCCTTCGGCAACAACACAATATTAGTGGTTGTCTCCACCGTAACAGGCAAACTCTCACGGCCCTCCGTCACCTGAGTTGTCAGAAAGGCTTTCACGACAATATTCTGCGGAAAAGCCTTCATGACAGAAATCCGGGACAAATCCTTCTTCACGGAAGTGCCCAAAGAAATACTATTGTACAAATCATTAAAGCTCTTCTCGCTACCATCAAATACTTTGTTTACTTTAATCAAAAGAGCTGTAGAATCATTATTCCAGGATTCTATCGGAAACTGTTCTATCACAGCTTCCCGATAGTTATCCTTCACAGAAAGGGCTATTGCATCCCTTTCAGGCACACTCACACGGGGATTCCATGTCGTCACCCACACCTTCTTTTGCACTGTATCTTTATAAAAGCGTATCAATTTATCCTCATAGGCCATGCCTTTGTTCAACCCGGCATCATTCAGTTCATAAGGAACTCCAGATACTTTATTGACAATCAATAAATCCCGTCCCATCAGGCTATCGGCAATCTCAAAATACCAATCCTTTTCCACACAATGCAGCCGGAACATGCCTTCCTGCGTCTTTGCTTTCCCGGTTAATTCTTCATAATGATTCTTCCGGTTCACAACAGCATCAGCCCCACCCTCTTTCTTCTTACGCTTCCCCCAAGCGAAAGCATCGTTCATACCGGTAACAAAAACAGCTAAAGTGAATACAGCAATTAAAATTATTCTGACTTTCATTTTTTACTCAATAGTTATTCTGTTCGCATCTATATTTATGCTATACACAAGTTTAACGGAAATCCGTCTATATCAAAAGAAAGAGTGAATGAATACCCGAAAATGAGGAGTGAATCCTTAAATTAAAGGAATAAAATCAATCTCCGGGAAAATTAAATGAATTCCAAACCAAACACCTTCTCAAAATAGCAGCAAACCTCTTTTTTTACTTCCTGCATCTCTGCCTTCTTCCCCTTCTCCCGGCAAATGGAAGTAACTCCCTTGTCTACAAAACCGCAAGGATGGATATAATTAAAATAGTTCAAATCGGTATTCACATTCAAAGCAAAACCATGCATAGTAACAAAGCGGGAACATTTTACTCCGATAGCACAGATTTTCCGGGCCCTCGAAGTCTCCGGTTCAAGCCACACCCCGGTAGCTCCCGCCAGTCGTTTCCCTTCTATTCCGTAAACCGCAATGGTCCGGATAACAATTTCTTCCAGCCTGTCCACATATTCTTTCACTCCGATTTCCAGACTCTCCAGGTCTATAATGGGATAAACCACCAACTGGCCCGGTCCATGAAAAGTAATATCCCCTCCGCGGTCCACTTTTATAAATTCAGCCTGCTGAGCCCTTAACTGAAGAGAACCAAGCAGCATATTCGCTTCATTGCCGCTTTTTCCCAAAGTATATACCGGTCCATGCTCTACCAAAAGCAAATAGTTTGTAAAACATTCCCCCCGGAATTTTTTCTCCTTTACTTCCTCCAACAACTGTTCCTGCAATTCCCAGACTTCACGGTACCCTTTCCGGCCTAAATCCAGTAACTTGGTTTTTATTGATTTCATCTTTCAGTTCCGGTAGGCCGGCAATGCCTCTCAGCATGATAACTGGAACGCACCAGGGGACCGCTTTCTACAAAACGAAAACCTTTCGCCAGGCCTGTTTTTTTATACTCTTCAAATACCTCCGGACGGATGTATTCCTTTACTTCTATATTTTTTTCCGTCGGTTGCAGATACTGGCCAATGGTCATCACCTGGCAACCGACAGAGCGAAGGTCATCCATCACTTCCAATACCTCCTCCTTCGTTTCTCCTAACCCCAGCATAATTCCCGATTTAGCCACAATACCACAAGCAGCCACCTGTTGGAGGACTTTCAGAGACACCTCGTAAGTGGCCCGGCTCCGGACACTTCCCGACAAACGGCGCACCATCTCCAGATTGTGGGAAATAACATCCGGCCGCGCTTCTATCACCTGTTGCACCAATTCCGGCCGCCCCTGAAAATCCGGAATCAGCACTTCCATAGTGGTACCGGGATTAACCTCCCGTATCGCACGAATAACTTTTACCCAATGGGCTGCTCCCAAATCATCCAGATCATCCCGGTCAACAGAAGTCAGCACCACATGCTTCAGCTTCAGCAATCTTACCGATTCGGCCACATGACCAGGCTCCCCCGGATCCAGAGGCAAAGGTTTTCCTGTGGTCACATTACAAAACTTGCAAGCCCTCGTACAGATGTTTCCGGCTATCATAAAAGTGGCTGTACCACACCCCCAACACTCTCCCTGATTGGGACACCGGCCACTTGTACAAATGGTATTCAACTGATGTCCCCGGATAGTATTCAATACCTCCACCGACAACTTTCCCATCGGCAGTTTAATCTTCAACCATTCCGGCTTTCTTCTGCTATTCTCCATATTCTTTTCCTTGCAATAAAATATTTTTCCTAAAATATTTACACCATTCCCGGACACCACACTCCTCACATTTCGGCTTACGGGCCAGACACACATAACGGCCATGCAGGATAAACCAATGATGAGCAGTAGAAAGAACCGAAGCCGGAATATTTTTCACCAAAATCTTTTCTGTTTCAAGGGGAGTCTTGGTGCACACCAGGCCCATCCGGTTCGTCACCCGGAAAACATGCGTATCGACCGGCATGGCAGGCTGGTCGAAAGCAACAGCCATAACGACATTCGCCGTCTTCCGTCCCACACCCGGTAAAGTCTGCAATAAATCCATATCGCCAGGCACTACCCCATCAAAATCCGCCATTAACTTCTTAGCCATTTCCGACAAATGCCTGGCCTTATTATTGGGGTAAGAAATGGATTTTATCAATTGATAAATCTCCTCAACACTTCCTTCTGCCATAGCGGCAGCATCCGGGAAACGCCCGAATAAAGCAGGAGTAGTCATATTCACCCGTTTGTCTGTACACTGAGCAGACAAAATAACAGCCACAATAAGTTCGAAAGGATTCTGGTATTGCAATTCAGTTTCCGCCACCGGCATATGCTCAGCAAACCAGTTTAAAATACCCTGATATCTTTCCTTGATAGTCATTATTCCCGGTCATTTATTTTATTCTCTTCAAAAAACGCTCCTTTTTAGATTCCGGACATAAAGTAATGGTATACAAAATCTCTTTCTCTTTATTCCACACCACCTTCTTATCCGCTTTTTCCAGCTTTACGACAGTATTATATTCCTCATTCGAAGAAAGCGTATACAGACTCTGGTCTGAATACTCAAAATAATACCACATCTGATCGTCAAAAATATACATAAAAAATTGATCTTCCGAACGACTTCGCAATATTTCCAGTTTTATATTCATCACCCTTTCCACCGGTCTGCCCTTTACTGCCACAATCCTGACCTGTCCGTTAGAAACATAAGAGCGGGTCTGCGCATTCCAGGTGAATTCCAATGAATCCAACATAAACATTTGGCTCAAAGAATCAGGTACGTGATAAGCCACCTTGCCATATTGTTTTTCAATTGCCGGCATGGCAGTCTTGCCATAAACTTCATATATCTTCTCCTGCAAACCACCATCCAGTTGAATCGTTTTTAACTTCTTATCCGCAAAATCTTTCAGCAACACGACTTCCATTTTCCCCAATATTGAAAAATCAAGCAAACAGAGAACATCCTCCATTTTCAGTTTTTCAGTCTGCAAATGATAACTGATATCTCCGGCCATTCTTTGAACAACTCCCGGCATATTCAAATTTAAATCAAGCGGACCATAAGCAGAAACAACACCGGTTTCCGTATCGTAACGAAAACGATAGTGCCGGTCAGCCAGCGTATCCGAAATAATATATTGTTTTAGCGGAGCCGACCATTCCAGCTTCCCGCTTCCCCCAATTAAAAGATCGTCCTTATAAAACAAACGGTTACTCATAAAAGCGGCATAAGGTTTAAAAGCTTTGTCTGTATTCAAAAACATACCGTTATAAATTCGTTGGTACTTGTCATTCCGGCTTTCCGTCTGTACAGGTATCCGTATACTGCGTTCATCCAGGAAATCATTCACTGCCAGCCAGGTATGTTTCAAATAGGCCTTATCTGCCGTCAAATCCACAGCTCCTGCAAAAAATAAATGAGGTTTCCTGGAAAACAAGGTCACTTTTCCTTTAAAAACCAACCCGTCATTCAACAACAAAGGCTTTTCTTCTGTCAACACAGCACCCGCCATAATCAGCCGGGAAGTATCAACTCCCAATTCCGTAAAACGAACCGGGCTCTTTTTGTTTTCCTCACTGACATACAAAAAATTACCGGCACCCTCAAAATGGTATTTTCCTTTCAATTTCAGGTCAACTTCTGTCAGCACTTTTAAAGAATCCTGGCGTTCACACAGCAACCTCCCGGCCGTAAAATCACGAATATGTCCCGTTGCATCAATAAATACGTCGCCCTTCCCCGGATAAAAGCGTCCGTTTGCCACATCAATATGATTTACCCAATGACAGGCAATATCCCCGTTTTTCAAATCATAACGGGCCTGAGGTGCAACGAAAGTCAGCGAATCAGTCAGGCGGTCCGTAGAGACAAATACATTCCTCCCCTGATTGGGCAACTGTTCCGGAACTTCCATCTTCCACAATTTTTCCAACAAAACCGGGTCTTCCAACCCGATATTCAGATAAGCTTCTTTCATATACCAGATAAAACTCTCAAAAGAGCAACGGTAACGACAAGAGGTGAACTCCACATGGTTGGATGCCGTATTGTTCACAAACTCGCCTTTATTGGCAACCAAATCAATATCCGCCTTGACATTCGAAGTATTCAACTGGATGTTTTTATTCAGGATAGAAGCAATATTCAAAGCCGTTTTTTCCGAATGGATGTCGTCCGCGCATAAACGGAATAAATCCGAACTTAAGGAAGCACCCTCCAGTTCTAACTTTCCGGAAGCATTCATATTGTCGTCATAAACAAATAAAGTACCGGTATGTTTAACCCTCCCGCCATACACATCGAAAGGAGTTGCTGTCGATGTTACTTTCAGATTTCCTTCAGCCGGCAAATAAGCAATCTGTACCTCCTTCCCATAAGCTTCAGGCCGTACCCCCGGAATGGAGTCTATCTTCACCTCAGGCGTTTGCGCCATCATCAGCTGGGGCAACATCAGTATACTATCCGACTGAAAACCGGCCTTATTCAATTCCACCCTGCCGTCTGCCACAAATCCCCGTCGGTCCAATCTCACACGCTCGGTAATAGTCCCTTGACCATACAACTCTATTCCGGTCTCCGGAGTCCGGTAAGACAGTCCCAAAGCGTGGTCAGGCATCAGACGTAAAGTATCTTCTATCGGAGAGACAATATGGGAAATAAGGGTCCCGTCAAAAGCATAACGGAACTTCCCGGCATCATTAATCCCCTTTATGGTATAAGGTTTGATCACATAATAAAAACTGTCCCGTTTATATTTTCCCTCCTGAATTGCCGGATCATCAAAATAAACGTATGACTCTTTGGTAGAATTCAGTACGGGAAATCCTTCTTCTTCTTTCTTACCGGATTTGTTATCAGGCTTGTCAATCACAATCTCTCCCGTAATGTCCCGGATCAGCGATTTTATCTTCTCTCCCCGCAAATGTTTATTTTTCCCGGCCAGATACATACTGGTCGAATCCACCTTAGCCAAATCAATCGTATATCGGTCATACGAAAAAAATAAGTTCTTCCCAAACATATCAAACATCCCGGCCTTTAACTTCCCATTGAACTCCATATCCCGGTTTTTAAGCATAACCACCTGCAAATCAGAAGGCTCTACAGATATATTCCGCGATTCGCTAATAACAAACTTCTCTACCCCCAAAATTCTTAAATTAAAATTCCTCACATCCAGACGGGCATTGGTCCTGGACTTTTCGGGCAAAGAAAAGAAACGGATGTTGTCATAATCCTGTTTTCCAACCCTGGCCTTTGTATAGTCAAACAACCGGGGCTTTAGAGTGACTTCATCCCTGTTTTCATTATAGTCGACAAAATCGTTATAAGACAACAAAATAACTTGCTTCCGTAACTGATCAGCAGGTTTTTTCAGGTATTCGGCATACTCAGCAATCGTAAAGGTTTCCGTTCCACGCTCCATGGAACATTTCAACAGACCGTTCAAAGGATTAACCTCATCCAACCCCTGTAAATTATCATAAAGATTATCACTAAAATAATTTAAAGACTCTATAGTCGCCTTAAACAAACCGGAACGGTTGCTCATTCTCATCTCCATATAGGTACTGTCCAAAGGCCATATAATTTCTTCCATATCAAACAGAATACAATGGTAGGTATCCTTAAAAGGCAGATGTAAACTTTGTTCGCTGATGCGTTTTACCGTCACTGTGTTACGAGGTAGTGCATAGGCAAAATTAATATCCGTATGTGTAATTTCACCGGAATCCAGTTGAATCACCATTTCAGCTTGCCCCGACCTCACCAGCAAAGAATCAAAAGCAAACTGTTTCGCCAGCAACGACATACTAATCGTATCGTTGGGCGCAATTTTCAAAGTAGCCGGGTGTTCCTCCGTACCAACCCCCGAAAACTTATCACCGGCATACGACACCCCACCGCAATATGAAATGGCAGGGTATAAATCCGGAATATAAATGTTAAAATCATAAGAAACAAACTCAGGGAAAGGCACCCCTTTTCCCCGTTCATATTTCAATGCATTGTCTCTCAACTTTCCCGATAAAGGACGGGAATACCTGGAAGGATAATTAAAAAACACCGAATCGGCCGTATAACCGGAAGAAGATAAAACAATCCGGAAAGAAGACAATTCAGCATAACGCTCATCTCCCTCCCGGTTCCAATCCACCTTCCCTCCCACAGCATCCAAGTTGTCGGTTCCCAGCATCCAACTGCCGGAAGTCCCCTTGATAAATATCGAATCCTTCCGGGTACGGCATACCAAATCCCCTTGCTGAAACTCCACCCTTAAAGGCTTGCCCTCCCGCCATATCATCGGACCATACACCAACCACTGATGACTGGACCCCCGGAATAAAAACTGCCCGGCCGCTACCGGAGCAGTCATTTCCAGAAAATCTCTCACCGCCTGCCGTTTTCTCTCTGAAACATTCAACACCTCATCCATCGCTGCCATCCATACCTGGAAATTAGCCTTCTCATTACGCCGGAAAAATCCGTTCACACACTCTATAAAGTTTCTCAATTCAGGACTTACTGCTACCCGCAACCCCTGCAACTCCTGAAAAGTGTTGTCTATCTGCTTTTTTTCCTCCTCTGAAAAAAAAGCAGAAGTCATCGCTTCCACATGCCCATCCACCAAAATTTTTCGGTCTGCAGGACGCAACATCTTAAAAAGCTCCTCCATTTTTTCACTTCGTATTTTCGCCTCCTGAGCCCAAAGCATCGCCGGAAAACAGACCATCAACAACCCTTCCAGAATTATACTTTTCAGATTCATTATCTTAAAGAATAAAATAACACACATTTTTCAACAAAAATTCACACAAAAATAGAATTTCCTCCCCAATAATCTTAAAAAGAATTCGCTATTTTTATGGCATAAATGATAGGCACAAAACTTACACTATGAAAGCACTGGAAAAATCGCAATACCGTCCCCTCATACTCAGCAAATACACATCTGTCCTGAAATCCTGCCGTAATCTTATCTCTTCAGAAGATATACGCCAAATCCGCCAGGCTTTCAAAATCGCCATCCAAAACGAAACCATTTCAGAACAACTCGATTATGGGGAAATCCTGAAAATTCTGGATATTACCCTGATTATTACTCAGGAAATCGGCTTAGGACGTACATCCATCATATGTGCCATGTTGCACAAAACCGTAGAGAAAGAAATGCTCTCACTCCAACAAGTGAGAGAAATGTTCGGGGATAAAGTATGGCAAATCATCAAAGGCCTGAAAGACATCAGCCATATTTATGCCACCCAGCGAATTGTCAATTCAGAAAACTTCCGCAAATTATTATTGAGTTTTGCAGAAGACATCCGGGTTCAGTTAATCTTCCTGGCCGAAAAATTACACGCCCTGCGACAAGCAGACGCTCTTTCCGCCGATGAACAAAAACAACTGGCCATGGAAACCAGCTACATCTACATTCCCTTTGCCCACCGGCTGGGGCTGTATAACATTAAATCCGAAATGGAAGATACCGCCCTGCGCTATTCCAATCCTCACATATACAAAGAAATAGAACAAAAATTAAAAGACTCTAAAAATGCCCGGGAAGCTTATATCGCCGAGTTTATCGCTCCCATCACTACAGAACTCGACCGGCGCGGTATAAAATACAAAATGAAATACCGCACCAAAACCATCGCTTCCATCCTGAATAAAATGCGGAAAAGCCAGGTAGAATTTGAAGAAATCTACGACATCTTTGCCGTTCGCTTTATCATCGACAGTACCGGAGAAAATGAAAAACC
Source organism: Odoribacter sp. Z80 (assembly GCF_009935865.1). Lineage (GTDB taxonomy): Bacteria > Bacteroidota > Bacteroidia > Bacteroidales > Marinifilaceae > Odoribacter. Next base: position 98,619 of record NZ_QWEL01000001.1, on the reverse strand, counting down.
CGATTGTTGGAGGGTATACTCTATCGTCACTGATAAATATACCCCAAACCCCCAACGGTTACGCGACTGGATTTCGGTACCCAAATCCAATGGCTATGAATCCCTGCAAACCACCGTTCTGGGACCGCGCAACCGTTGGGTCGAAGTACAAATCCGTACGGAAAGAATGGATGAAATTGCCGAAAAAGGGTTCGCCGCCCACTGGAAATACAAAGGAGGCACTTCAGATTCTGTCATTGAAAACTGGCTGAACGAACTGCGGGAGATTCTGGAAAGCAACAAAGACAACGCCATCGATTTGCTGGACGATATGAAAATCAACCTGCAGGATAAGGAAGTACATGTATTTACTCCCAAAGGAGACCTTATCACCCTGCAAGCAGGAGCTACTCTCCTCGACTTTGCCTATGCCATTCATACCAATATCGGAGGTAAATGTGTCGGAGGTATAGTCAACGACCGCAACGAAACCTTAAAATATGTCCTGAAAAACGGCGATCAGATTTCCATTATCACCGCAGCCAATCAACAGCCGAAAGCAGACTGGCTCAACTTTACGGTCACCTCCAAAGCCCGGAATAAAATCCGCCAGTTTCTGAATGAAGAAATCAACCACCAGGCAGACATCGGCAAAGAAATGCTGATGCGGCGATTCAAAAACTGGAAAATCGAATTTACAGATGAAATCATACGCAAACTGATGCACCACTACAAATACAAGTTTGCGTTGGATTTATATCATGGTGTAGCCATCGGAAAACATGAACCGTCAGAGATCAAGGAAATATTAATCCAACCGGAAGAAAAACCCTCATCAATCACAATCCCTAAAGATATAAAAGTAGAACGTCCCAGAAAAATAGATGAGGATGTCCTGTTGATTGATAAAAACGTAGATAACGTAGACTACAAATTTGCCCGATGCTGTAATCCGGTCTACGGAGACGACATTATCGGATTTGTATCCATAGGAGAAGGTATCAAAGTGCACCGCCGGCAATGTAAAAATGCACAGGAACTGATGAGGCGCTATCCCTATCGCATCGTAAAAACACAATGGACCAACGACGGAGCAACTTCCTATCAGACTATACTGAACCTGACAGGAAAAGGAGAAGGCAACATTATCAACAAAATAACCGAACTGATAGCCAAGGACCCTCACGCTACTTTACGGGCCATCTCCATCAACTCCTCTGAAGGACTTTTTGACGGTAACATTACGGTACTTATCGACAATACCGAGCATCTGGACCAATTAATTTCCCGCCTGAAACACTTGTCAGGAATCCTGAAAGTCAACCGGCACGACTCCATGCTTGAATAACAGTACCCCGTAAACTTAATAATTTGTCTCCAACAGCCAGGCATCGTAGTATTGCGGATATTCACTCCGGATATGGCATACTTCCTGCCAGGCTGACTCATAAGAGTCGTCACAAAGTATGCTCACCCGGAACATCCCGGCCGCATTCCGGTAAATGGAAGCTTCCTGAAAACCTTCCTGCATAAGCTGGTTTCTCAGACGAACCGCATTCTGAGGATAAGCAAAACTGCCGACAATAACACAATAATGCAAAGGCTGGCATCCCTGAGTAAGCGTAACAGTTTCCTGTTTTACCATTTTGACAGGCCATGCAGTTCCCTGCAAAGAATCCCGTACCTCCTCTTTCACTCCTGTATTTACCGGACGGGAAGTAAAATCAAATTTCTGCTCTACCAGTCTTTCGCGGGATTTACAACAAACCAAGATCAAAATTATCCCCCATAAACAAAGTGTTGTTTTCATAGACTTAAAATTATCGTTCAGAAAATGTACGCACATTTCCTTTATAAGTTACGCGGGTTTAACATGTTATTAACTTTCTTTTCTATTAAAAAAAAATACCTTCGCCTTAAATTATTAGTCTTCTGCAAAACCCAAAAAGAATTATAATCCTTAGGTATGAAAAAAAAATTATTGGCCTGTTTTATGGCCATTGCGTTGGGGACACAAGCCCAGGAAGTAAAAGAATGGTTAAGCCTGACTCCTATTCCCATAGAAAAACCAGCTCTCAGTAACTTCAAGAATGTCAAAGGGCAACTCTTTACGGATGCCATGCTTACCGATTATTCCGGCATTAATATTAAGAACCTGACTCCCGATGCCGGAAAAACGGAAAATCACTTTCATCACCTAACCTGGACCGTCACCCCGGCAGAACGAGATACTTTAACAACAATTGCCGGGGAAACGCCTACGCTAAACTATTATGCGGTCTACTTCAGCAATCCGGAATGGATCAGCGGCAAAATAGAAGTCAAACTTTTCGGAAATGCAGAAATCTATATCGACGGTATCAAAAAAGCAAGCGTCAATGACAACATCCCCGCTAACAAAACCATTGCCGGGGAATGGCTTCCGGGAAAACATCTCATCCTGATAAAAGCCCTCACCGAAGGAGGGAAAATTGCTTATGTACGACTGACAACCGACCAGGATTTTACCTCTGTCCCCGTTGAATTTACGACTTCTCCCAAACGAGGCAAAAACATTTATGACATCCTCAACGGAAAACAAGTCGGACAATTAAACGTTTCTCCCAGCGGCCAATATGCTTTGATAGGCATACACAACACGATTGACGGAAAAACGACGTTCAATACGTATGTATATCGCATTTCCGATAAAGAAATCGTTTATACATTTTACGGCAACAACGCTTACTATATTCAGTGGATTCCGGGTAAAGACCAGCTTTCTTTTATGCAAAACGAAGGAAGTGGACGGTCTCTGTTCAGTTATGATATTGAAAAACAAAAACAAACCTGTCTGATTCAGGAAGACACCAAAATCCAATATCACACCTGGTCACCCGACCGCAGTTACCTTATCTATTACGATAATGAAGATTACAGCACTCCCGACTGGCAACTGCGCAAACTCGCCGGCATACAGGACCGTCAAAGCTATTTCCGCAACCGAAGCTATCTCTGCAAATACGACTTTGCAACAGGATTACATTCCCGCCTGACCTGGGGTAACCTGAGTACTTCTCTGATGGATATCAGTCACGACGGCAAAAAATTACTTTTCGCAACTTCCCAACCTGCCTATACGGAATACCCCTACAGTAAACAAAATATTTATTTGATGGATATAACCACCCAAAAAGTGGATACCCTCTGGAAAAACCGCTCATTCAGCATTCACTGCAGTTTCTCCCCCGACGACCAAAAACTACTTATCAGCGGAGGCCCTTCGGCTTTCGGTAAAATGGGAGAAAACACAGGCAAACAACCAATTGCCAACCAATACGACAACCAACTGTACATTTACGACCTGGCAAAGCATGAGGTTGAACCCATAACCCGCAGCTTTAACCCTTCCATAGAAGATGCGGTCTGGCACACAGACGGAAACATATATGCCAAAGTCTCCGAAGCCGATTTTGTCTATTTATACCGCTATGCCAACGGCAAATTCAGTCGGATAACGTGTCTCGGCGACCTCATTCTGCAAACCAGTATTTCTTCCGGAGCAAACAAAATGATGTATACAGCCTCCACCACCAATTATCCGCCGAAAATCTATACTTTAAACCTGTCCTCCGACCAAACTACTCTCTGGGATAATCCCCAGGAAAAACAATATGAAAATATCGTCCTGGGTGAAATGAAAGACTGGGATTACCAATACAACAAAAATACCCTCATAGACGGCCGTTATTATCTGCCTGCAAATTTTGACCCTAAGAAAAAATATCCCCTGATTGTGTATTACTATGGCGGAACAACTCCTGTAGCTCGGAGTTTCGGCGGACGCTGGCCTTTTAATTTGTACACCTCCAACGGTTATGTGGTGTATGTCCCGCAACCTTCCGGATGCATCGGTTACGGACAGGAATTTTCTGCCCGCCACCAAAACAATTGGGGCAAAATCACTGCCGATGAAATTATTGCTTCAACCAAAGCATTTGTAAAAGCCCACCCTTTCATTGACCCTCAGAAAATAGGCTGTATGGGAGCTTCTTACGGCGGATTTACCACCGAATACCTGACAACCCGAACCAATCTGTTTGCTTGTGCCATATCACATGCCGGCATTTCTTCGATTGCCGGTTATTGGGGAGAAGGTTACTGGGGCTATGGCTACAGTACCAACGCTTCTGCCTATGCATTCCCCTGGAACAGGCGGGATATTTACGTAGACCAGAGTCCGCTTTTTCAAGCTGACAAGGTAAAAGTACCCCTACTGCTTATCCACGGCACCAAAGATGTCAATGTACCCACAGGACAAAGCATACAATTATATACTGCCCTGAAATTATTAGGCAAAGACGCAGAATTGGTATTAGTCAAAAATGCAGACCACACAGTCGTAGATTACCAGCAGCGCATCATCTGGAACAATACGATCCTGGCCTACTTTGCCAAATACCTGAAAGAACAACCGGCCTGGTGGGAACACCTTTATAAAGATATGAATCTCTGAACCGGATGAAAAGCATTGAAACCCGTCTGAAAATAATATGAACAGATATAATTACTTTTTTATACTTTTGTGAAACTAAAAAATAAACTCCAATACAAATCATGAATAACATTTCTAACAAAGCGGCGGATAACATCCGGATTCTGGCAGCAGCCATGGTGGAAAAAGCAAAATCCGGACATCCCGGAGGAGCCATGGGAGGTGCCGATTACATCAACATCTTATATTCCGAGTTCTTAAACTTCGACCCGGACGATCCAACCTGGGTCAACCGGGACCGTTTCTTTCTGGACCCCGGACATATGTCTCCGATGCTTTATTCAGTTCTATGCCTCACCGGCAGATACACCCTTGAAGACCTCAAAAACTTTCGTCAGTGGGGAAGTATCACCCCGGGACATCCCGAAAGAGATGTAAAACGCGGAATAGAAAATACATCCGGTCCACTGGGACAAGGTCATACAATGGCAGTAGGAGCTGCTATTGCCGAACGTTTCCTGGTAGCTCGTTTCGGAGAATGGATGGCGCACAAAACTTATGCCTTTATTTCAGACGGAGGTATACAAGAAGAGATTTCACAGGGTGCCGGACGGATTGCCGGAACTTTGGGCTTATCCAACCTCATTATGTTTTACGATGCCAACAACATCCAGCTTTCCACCAAAGTTGAAGAAGTAACTCATGAAGATACGGCTAAAAAATATGAAGCCTGGGGCTGGAACGTAATCACCATCAACGGAAACGACATCGAGGAAATCCGTAACGCCCTCCAAACCGCCCGGCAGGAAACCCAACGCCCCACCCTGATTATCGGTCATACCCTGATGGGAAAAGGAGCCTTGGGACCGAACTCAGAAGATTATTCCAACAAAGTGTCCACTCACGGCCAACCCTTGAGCGCCGCAGGAGCTTCCATTGAAAGAACCATAGAAAACTTAGGAGGCAACCCGGAGGAACCTTTTACCATTTTCCCGGAAGTTAAAAAATTATATGCCGAGGCAATGGAAAGAAAACGGACTTATGTTCAGCAAAAGAAAGCGGAACAGGCTGCCTGGGAAAAAGCAAATCCCGAATTAGCTGCCCGGTTCCATGAGTACATGTCAGGCAAGGCCCCTGAAATCGACTATCAGGCCATTGCCCACAAAGCCAACATCGCCACCCGTGCCGCCTCTGCCAATGTATTGGTTGAATTGGCCAAACAGGTAGACAATATGATTGTCAGCTCCGCCGACTTATCCAATTCAGACAAAACAGACGGCTTCATCAAAGGAGGTGCGCGCAACCTGGTGAAAGGTGATTTTAGCGGAAAATTCCTGCAGGCAGGAGTAGCCGAACTAACTATGGCCACGATATGCAACGGTATTGCTCTCCACGGAGGCATTCATGTCGCCTGCGGAACTTTTTTCGTCTTCTCCGATTACATGAAACCAGCCTTCCGGCTGTCCGCATTAATGGAGTTGCCCGTGAAATATATTTGGAGTCACGACGCTTTCCGGGTAGGAGAAGACGGCCCTACCCACCAACCCATCGAACACGAAGCACAACTCCGTTTGATGGAAAAAATGCAAAACCACTCCGGAAAAATGAGCCTGTTAGCCCTTCGTCCGGCAGATGCCGCCGAAACCTCAGTTGCCTGGAAAATGGCCATGGCTAACACCTCTACTCCTACTGCCCTGATATTATCACGCCAAAATATCAACGACCTGCCTGCCCGGAACAATCGCTACGAAATTGCCGCAAAGGCAGAAAAAGGAGCCTACATCGTTTCTAAAAATGGCGAAAATCCGGATGTTATCCTGATCGCTTCCGGCTCAGAAGTAGCAACCCTGGTAGAAGCTGCCGAACTGTTAACAGAAAGAAAAGGCATTCACTGCCAAATCGTTTCAGCCATCTCGGAAGGATTATTCCGACAACAGCCCTTGACTTATCAGAACGAGGTCATACCGGCAGATAAACCAAAATTCGGGTTGACAGCAGGATTATCCGTTACACTTGAAGGATTGGTCGGCAATAATGGAAAAATTCACGGAGTAAATCACTTCGGATATTCAGCACCGGCTAAAGTACTGGACGAAAAGTTCGGATTCACCGGAGAATTCGTATACCAGGAAATCTGCCATATGCTGGGAAAATAAATAATCATGTCCCTTCACAAAAAGGGTTGGCTTTTGACGGCCAACCCTTTTTCTATATTTCTCCCGTAAATCATAAAAGAGGATTCCATTTCCTGTAAAGTCTTTCCCCCATGGTCAGAAGTGACATAAAAATCTTCCCGTCAAATATTCCAGCCTCTTTTACAACCGGAATGATTTGTCAGAACCTGTCAACCCAGCAACAAAATCCTCCCGCAATCAATGCCGGTAATAAACCTTCTCCTTTATTATTTCTATCTGTTTTTGCAAAACAGCAGTACTTTCAGGACTCCCGTTACCCATAATCCAGAGCGGAAACGGCTTGCCCTCCCCCGTATATGAAGGTTGAAGATATTGCCTGTCCAATATCTGATAACCGTTACGCTGATAATAATGAATTCTGCGAATAGCCATCTCCGTCTCGGCAGGTTCTACTTCCAGAATACACATTTCTTTTAAATATTCCCTCACCCAATCCAGAATATGCTGCCCGATCTTCTTATTCCTCATTTCTGCAAACACAGCCAAATGCTCAATATAATAGAAAGTACCAAAATTCCAATATACCAACAAACCTGCCAGCCTACCCTCATATTCGACAGCATTGAAAAACATAGAATTCTCCTCCTTTAGCAATACTTTCAACTGCTCAATATCACGTCTTTCCTCTTCAGGGAATGCCTCCCTGTATAAATCAACCAAACGCTTGAATTCGTCATTCTCTGCATCTGTTATCCTTCTTAAAACAAGCATAATCACTCCATTTTACTATTAAAAAAAGACCTCCGGATTCTCAAAGGAATCTGCTTCAATTTCAATCCCTCCCTACTATTAGTTAATATAACAAGAGAAACTGCCAGTAAAATAACCAATATTCCCGCAACCTGGCATCCCCCCAACTGCTCACCTAAAAAAAATACCCCCATAACAACAGCCGTCAGAGGTTCCATACACCCCAGAATGGCCGTCGTAGTAGACCCGATATGTTGCACCGATAAAATTAAGGTAAAATCAGAAACCAAGGTCGGTATCAAAGCCAGTAAAACCAAATATATACCTGTACTCCAATCCGGTATACGGTCCAGCATTTCTCCTTTTACCCACAAGTGTACCCCAAAAACAACAGCACCAACCGACAATACATAAAAGGTCAATGTTAATCCCTCCATTCCCCGGACACAAGATTTATTTACGCCAACAATATAAATAGCATAAGTAATCACCGTCATCAATACCAATAAGAACCCTTTAAGATTCATTTCTCCCGAAGGGGCTCCCCGGCTCAACAGAAATACCCCTGAGATAGCCATAAAAACAGCAATCAGCAAAGGAAAAGACACCTTATCCTTAAAGAAAAGAATCATTATCGCAGCCACCACGACCGGATAAAGGAAATGAATGGTTGTCGCAACCCCGCTGGGTATATACAAATAAGAAGTCGTCAATAATAATGCGGTCACAGCATAAAAAAGCCCCAAGCCCAAAAGAGTGAACAATTCCTGGAAATGCACCTTTAAATGATATCGCCGAATCAATAACCAGACTCCCAACATCAACGCGGAAATTCCAAATCTGTAAAACATCACCGAATCTATACCTATCCCCTTCCGCATCACCGGCAAAACAAACAAAGGAATCAATCCGAATGTAGAAGAAGAAATTATCCCATAAATGAATCCTTTCATTTGACACTTATTTGTTTCCATACTTATCAAAAATCAATCTGATATACATGCAAATATATGCAAAAAACTTCGACATCCTGCTATTTTTATAAAATGGGCAAGAATATATACCTTAAAAATTTGATTTATCCAAAATATATCATACCTTTGCACTCGCAATACGGAAGTATTGACTAAGATTGCGGGGTGGAGCAGTGGTAGCTCGTTGGGCTCATAACCCAAAGGTCGTTCGTTCGAATCGGGCCCCCGCTACTAAAAAGGTCAGTGAAAAACTGACCTTTTTTTATTGAGACAAAATAATCATTATCTCATTGGAAATCGTAAAAAAAAATATTATCTTTGCACATGCAATACGGAAGTATTGACTAAGATTGCGGGGTGGAGCAGTGGTAGCTCGTTGGGCTCATAACCCAAAGGTCGTTCGTTCGAATCGGGCCCCCGCTACCAAAAAGGTCAGTGAAAACTGACCTTTTTATTTTTGGCAAGTTTTGATTGTCACCCCCGAAACCCACATCCAAGATTCCCCACATGCCACACTTGCAAACATAAAAAAAGCGCCTTATAAAGGCGCTTTTCCTTATACAAAGAAATATTTATTTCTTCAATACTTCTTTTACCTGGTCAGTGGTAACCATTTGTTCCTTGAACATATAGGCACCAGTCTTCGGAGATTTTACCATTTTGATTACTTTTGCATAACCACGACCATCTCCGGTTTTCAAAGTTGCAACGGTTTTCTTTGCCATAGTTCAATTATTTTATCTCACGGTGTAACGTAACTCTTTTCAAATACGGATTGTACTTTTTCAGTTCCAATCTTTCGGGAGTATTCTTTCTGTTCTTGGTAGTAATGTACCGGGACATTCCTGGTACTCCTGATTCTTTCTGTTCAGTACATTCCAGAATCACCTGCACTCTGTTTCCTTTACTTTTCTTTGCCATCGTCAGTGATTTTAAATAGTTTTAATTAAACCAGCAGCAGTAGCATCTTTCAAACATGCACTCAAACCTCTCTTGTTAATCAGACGAAGACCATCGGCTGAAACATTCAGGCGAATCCATCTGTCTTCTTCAGGCCAATAAAAATTTCTTTTGAACAGGTTGATAGAGAACGTTCTCTTCACTCTTCTTTTTGAGTGAGATACGTGATTACCACCCATCGCTCTTTTTCCAGTTATTTGACAAACTCTTGACATCTCTCAGTATTTTTTATAAACGCTTTCCAAACAGAGTGCAAAGAAAATACTTTTTTTTTACATAAGCAAATCCATTCCAAAAAAAATATCAGAATTTACTTCACTCCTTCAATAGCTTTCGTTATGGAACCAAACACCTCCTCCACAGGACAATTACCTTCCACATCCACATGTACCCCTTTATTCTTGTAATAATTAGCTACATGAACAGTCTTATCATTATATTCACGGAAACGTTTCTGAATCACCTCCTCATTATCATCAGCACGCCCTTCGATTTTGGCCCGTTCCAACATTCGGCGCTTCAATTCTTCAAAAGGCACATGGATACAAATCAAAGCCCTCAGAGGTGTCCCCTCTGCTTCAAGCATCCGGTCCAGGATTTCTGCCTGTGCCACTGTACGGGGAAAACCATCAAATAAAAAACCGTCTACTCCCTTACAAGCAGCCATACTGCTTTCTATTAATTTCACCACAAATTCATCAGACAGCAACTCTCCCCGATTGATAATATCCTGAGCCATTTTTCCCAACTCCGTACCTTCGGCTATTTCTTTACGAATCATATCTCCGGTGGACAGATGGGCCAGGTTATATTTTTCAACAATTTTCTTTGCCTGAGTTCCCTTCCCTGCCCCTGGAGGGCCAAATAACGCGATATTCAACATACACTCCTGATTTTAAATTACGCACTCATTCTCCCCCTCTCCTCTATCCTTTCCCATGGTTTGCAAAGATAGGCTTTTCATCATGATTAAAAACAAGACAATATGAAAAATTAAAAGTTAAAAATTATAAAATACCATCATTTATCCCTCCCATTTTGAAACGTGGCTTACCCCTCTTACGTTATTTCCCTAAATTTTAACCGGACAATCGGACAAAAGGTCATAAACCAGAAACATCAGGTCGGATAACCGCGTATAAATGAACATCCAACAAACTGAGAATAAATAAATGATTTAATTATGAAAATGTTATGAAAAAAGGATTCATGTTAATTATTTTAGCTGCTGGTCTATGTGGAATAGCAAAGGCACAGGGGCAAGTGGAGGAAATCATCATAGAACAGCGCCTCCCGGGTTATAAGACTTCATTTGAAGCAAATCCGTTCTGGCATAACTGGTTTGTATCGGCTAATTTCGGTGCGAATGCTTTTATGGCAGAACATTCTTCCCAGGCTAAATTCAGAAACACCATCACTTTTATGCCGGAATTGGCTATCGGTAAAATGTTTAATCCCTGGTGGGGATTAAGACTCCAGGGAGGAGGAGGTTCTCTGCACGGTTTTACCCCCCATGCACAAAACATGATCCACATGCATTACATGCACCTGAACATTGATTTTATGATGGGATTAATCAATTTCTTTGCCAAATATAAACCCGACCGGGTATTCGACCTGGTACCTTTCTTCGGTATCGGAGGAATGACCCGCAGATACCAGCAATCTTTCACCATTCACGGAGGTATACAAGCCAAATTCAGACTCTCTGAACGTTTTGATGCCAACATCGAATTTCAGGGAATGATTTTCAACGATAAAATGGTTAAAGTCGGCGGATTCCCGAATGACGGACTGGGCGGATTAACCGGAGGTTTCACCTACCGCTTTAAAGGCAGAGGTTTCCGTGTAGCTCCGAAACAGGCTGTTATTGATGAACTCGCTGCTGCCAACCTGGTACTGGCCAACAAGGTCAACCAATTGGAAAACCGGCCGCCAGAGGTCAAGATTGTAGAAAAAGAGGTGATACAGCCGGTAAAAACCAAAGATGTTGACGTATACGAAGTTATGCCTGCAACGATACCTTTCAGATTCAACAGCGCAGTTGTACAGGATACCTATGGACCGCTCATCTACAACATTGGAACGTTCCTCAAAAACAATCCTGACGTAAAAGTCCGCATCATCGGTTATGCCGACAAATTTGGTCCTATCAACGTTAACCTGAAAATATCTCAGGCAAGAGCCGAAGCTGTTGCCCACATTCTTCAAAAAGAATACGGAATCAGTGCAGACCGGATGAAAATCGAATATGTAGGAAAAGAAAGACCTTATTATAAAAACAACAACCAATGGAACCGTTGCGCCATTGTTGAAGTCATACAATAATCCAATACCCGATTGAAAACAGGGGTTTCGTCCGGAAAGAACGAAACCCCTGTTTCTTTTTATGCCTGCAGAGTAGGTATAAACACCACCATCCAATTGGGTATTTACATACATGCTCCACTCCTCCGTTCACTTTACTTTTGTAAGTAATTTAGTATAAAAATAACTATGTCCCATCTAACGGAGCAACTGAAAAAAGACATTCATTACAAAGAAAGCCTGAATAGCTGTATGAACTGCGGAGTTTGCACAGCAATATGCCCCTCAGCTGAATTTTACAATTACGACCCGAGGATCATCGCGGATACGGTTCAACGGGAAGATGAATATGCATTGGAAACCTTATTAAAATCCGACACCATCTGGTATTGTGGCGAATGCATGTCCTGTAAAACCCGTTGTCCCCGCTGCAATACGCCGGGAGGTATTATCATGGCCTTGCGTAAACTGTCCCAGGAAAAAGGCTTGTTTACCTCATCTGAAAAAGGACGCCAGCAATATGCACTAAAAAAAGTATTGGGCAACAACATCCTGAACTACGGTTATTGTGTCACTCCCGATGTCGTAAAACCGGAAATGCACCCGGAACAAGGCCCCGTTTGGGAGTGGATTTATACCCACAGGGACGAAGTATATGAAAAAACCCATTCAAATTACAGAAAAACAGGGGCAGGAACACTCCGTCAGGTAGATAATGATTCTTTAGATGAACTCAGAGCAATTTTCGAGGTGACGGGCGGTAAGGAATTTTTAGACAAAATAGAAGCCTATTCCGTGAAAAAGGCAGAAGAAATGGGTATAGACATGGAAAACTATTTTTTGCATACCTACACCGACAACAACGGAAAACACAGTGAAAAATAAAAAGCTAAGGCAACCATGAACCTGGAAGGAAAACAACAAATCTGGAAAGACTATCAAAAAGAGATAGCAGACGATAAATATTACTACGCCCGAAGTTGCATCCGGCAAACTTTTTTTCCCGGCTCCGAGTGGGCTTATCTCGATATATTGGGCAATAAATTGGGAAAAACCGTTTTGGATGATCCCCGCCATACCACTTGCACAGGAATCGGTTATCATTCAGACGTGGTTCCGATTGAAACCATTATGACAGTGGTAGCCCGCCATTTTGCACTGATGACGGAAGCCGGGTTCGAAAACATGACCCCCTCCTGCATCACTTCTTTCGGCATTTATACTGAAATCCTGCATACCTGGGAAACCCATCCGGAAACAGAAGAAAAGACCAGGGAGTTTTTATGGAAAGCCACGAAAAGGGAATTTCAAAAACCCAAGAACCTGGCACACACCTCCGATATCATCTACAAATTCAGGAACGAGATTGCTGCACAAAAAAAATACAGCCTCAGAGATGTCCATAGTGGCCGGCCTTTACAAATCGTCGATCACATCGGTTGTCATTATGCCAAGATGTTTCCCGACAAAGGCATCGGAGGTGCGGAATTTCCGGCTGTTTTATCCGGAATGGTGACAGCCTGGGGAGGTCAATCGGTCGACTATCCGGAAAGAAGACATTGCTGTGGTTTCGGATTCCGCAACTACCTGATTATGGCCAACCGGGGCTTCTCCGTTGCAAACTCCAAAAAGAAATTCGAATCCATGCAACCCTATGAACCGGACTTTATCATCACCAATTGTCCGGGATGTGCCATGTTCCTGGATAAATGGCAATATACCATCAGTGAAATGGAAGGTACAACTTATGGAAAAAACGGATACGGCATTCCGGTACTAACCTACGAAGAAGCAGCTGCCCTCGTATTAGGATACGACCCGTGGGAAATCGGCCTCCAGATGCATCAGGTCAGCGTAGAGCCTTTGCTGGAAAAAATGGGTATCGATTACGATCCGGAAGCCAAATACAAAAATATAAAAGGGGAAGATATGGGACAGCCCGCCTGCCCTACTTACCTGAAAGTATAAACCACCCTCAGGCAGTAATATAAACTTAAGCTGAATCGAAAACAATGAGTATCATCATCATAGGAGCAGGGCCGGCAGGATGTGAAGCTGCCTATCGTCTGGCTCAAAGCGGAGAACAGGTAGAATTGATCGAAAAAGAAAACGAAACAGGAGGTAACCTGAATAATTGGTACCAGCTGTTTCCGGACCGGAAAAGTGCCAAAGAGCTAAACCGGCTTTTACGTCAAAACCTGAACCATCCCAACATTCGCGTACACCTGAACTGTGAACCGGTAAAAATCATCCGGGAAAACAATTCTTTTTCAATAGACCTGAATGACGGAGCACAACTGCAAGGCGAAGCTCTCCTGCTCACTACCGGTTTCCGGACTTTCAATGCCCGCCGGAAAGAAGAATACGGCTACGGTATCTACGAAAATGTGATGACGTCGGTAGAATTGGAAAATTTTCTCACGAATCATCAGCTTCAAACTTCCACCGGAAAAAAACCGGAACGAATCGGACTCATCCAGTGTGTAGGATCCCGGGATGAAAAAATCTGTAATTTTCATTGCTCCAAAGTCTGCTGCATAACAGCAGTAAAACAAGCCGTTGAAATCCGGGAAATCCTTCCTGACGCTGAAATTCTCTGCTTCTACATGGACATGCGCATGTTTGGACCGGGTTATGAAGAATTATACCGGGAGGCCCAGGAGAAATATAACATCAGATTTATTCGGGGACGATTGTCTGAGGCTTCGGAAAACCTTTCCAAACAAGTAATGATCAAAGCGGAAGATACTTTAGTAGGCAAACCCATCCGTATGAGCTTGGACCTGATGATTTTGATGGTTGGTATGGAACCTTCCGAAGGAACCCGGCAACTGGCAACACAACTGAACCTAAAATTAGCACCCAACGGTTTCCTGCATACAGCGGACCCTCATTACGCCACCAACCTCACCTCTACCCCAGGGATATTCTCGGCAGGCTGCAGCACCTCACCGATGAACCTGACGGATACTCTGACAGATGCCCGCTCCGCAGCAATTGCCATCAAAGAATTTCTGCTCAGCAACAGGGCAAACACACATAAAAAACATTAATACCCTGCCATCATGAACATCTGGGGATTCTCCATATCCGAAGCACGTGTTATAAATTATGACAAAAACGACAAATCCATTGCAGCCCAACTCAGCAAGGAAGTGCCGGACAGCAACCTTTGTATAGGTTGTGGCGGTTGCTCAGCGACCTGTACCGCCGGCAACCTGACAGACTTTAATATCCGCAAACTGCAAATGTCAATAAAACGCGGCGAAACAACCGAAGCAGCCCGGGAATTACATAAATGTATGCTCTGCGGCAAATGCCTGACCGTCTGCCCCCGGGGAGTCGATACCCGGAAAATGATTCTGACGCTGCATAAACTCCTCCACAATTAATCTTTGTTATCCCAGTCATGTATTACGACCCCTTCGTTCTTCCCTTCACCCTCGGTTTGAATATCCTCCTGATATATCTGCTCGCCAGATATACCCGTTGGATTCGTTCTTTCTCCAAGGAAGAAAAACGCATAATCCGAAAAAACATATTTACCCTGAAAACCTGGAAAGCCGGAAAAGAAGTATTTCTGGAAAGCCTGGTACACCATAAAATTTATCGTACCAGTCCTTTTTTAGGATATATGCACATGTGCTTCGGACTCGGCTGGTTCCTGTTGATTGTCATCGGTAAAATAGAATCCCTGGTCTACCATACCAGCCTTTTGAATCCCCCCTATTTTGCCATCTTTTTTCGTTTTTTTCATCCGGCACAAGAAACCTTTCCCTATAGTACCACCTTCGCGTTCTTAATGGACCTGGTACTTTTAATGATTCTCTCCGGATTGACATTAGCCTGGATTAAGCGTTTGTATTCCAAAGCACTGGGAATGAAAAAAACAACCCGGCACCGTCCGTTTGATTTACTGATATTAACCGTACTCTGGTGTATTTTTCCTCTCCGCTTCTTAGCCGAAAGCTTCACCAGCGGTGTCCGGGGAGGCGGGCATTTCTTAACCCACACCGCAGGCGATTTCTTCAGCCGTTTTCTGCCCATCGAATCTTTATCCTACCCCGCCTGGTGGGCTTATTCTTCCGCATTGGGACTCTTTTTCCTGCTCTTGCCTTTCTCCCGCTATATGCACATCCCCACCGAAATTGTCTGTATATTTCTGAAAAACTGGGGAATAAAACAAGGACGAACATTTACAACCTTCAGTCAATTCCAGTTATATTCCTGCTCCCGTTGCGGCATCTGTATTGACCGTTGCCAGTTAGGCAACTCTCTCAAAATAACCGACACCCAGCCCGTATACTTTTTAAAAGCACTCCGGCACAATACAGAACACTCCGTACCCACCGACAATTGCCTGATGTGCGGCCGGTGCGAAGCAGCCTGTCCGGTAGGAATTTCCCTGAACAACCTTCGGCTCAGCCAACGGAAAGATGGTTCCCGTATCACTAAAGCAACCTACGGTTACATCCCTCCCATTACCCCTCCTCAAGCAAAAATCGCTTATTTTGCAGGGTGCATGGGCCATCTTACTCCAGGCATTATCCAGGCTATGTTGACCATCTTCGCCAAAGCAAAGGCAGATTATACCTTCATTGATGAAAAAGGAGGAATATGTTGCGGCCGACCTCTCCTGCTTTCCGGAAATCAAAAAGCAGCCTCGGTCCTCCGGGACAAAAACAATGACCTTCTGAACCAATCCGGAGCTTCCCTGCTTGTCACCTCCTGTCCGATTTGTTATAAAACTTTCAAAGAAGACTATGAATTGAATATGCCGGTGATGCACCACACAGAATACATCCGGCTTTTGCTCCGTCAAGGCCACATACAGCCACATCACAGCGAACTCAGAACCATTTTCCACAACCCTTGCGAACTGGGACGCGGAAGCGATGTTTACGCAGCCCCGGAAGAGGTTTTAAAAGCCGTTAGCCATAAACTGCCCACCGTTTACGATGGCCGGGATTCTCTCTGTTGCGGCGGCTCCTTAGCCAATATTCACCTCACACCCCTGCAACGCACCCAATTAAGTTCAGACGCTTTAAAAGCTTATTTAACTTATCATCCGGATGTCTTAGTCACAGCCTGTCCCCTTTGTAAAAAAACTTTTTCCAAAACGGAGACTTCTGTACCCGTAAAGGACATCGCAGAAGTAGTAGCGGAAAACCTGGGATAAAACAAAAGATTTGTTACCTTTACAACCCGATAAACCTTTTCATTATGCTTTGGACTCCATCACAAAAAGTTTTGATAGACAATTTTATCAACCGGATAAAAACCGTAGAATGGTTCAAGCATGCAGGAGAACCTTCTGAAAAATATTGGGTAGTGGACACCATCTGGGAGGCATGTGATACACATGGCCGGAAAACCCGGGAAGTGTGGGAAAAAAATAGTGAAATCCTCGAACAAAAAGCCCTGCAAAAACTCTCAGACGAACAAATCGACTTTATCTTTGAAACCGTCAGCCTGGCTATCGGCAACCAGGTGGACGAAGCCTTATGCGCATTCGAAGACCGCATCGGTCAGGAGACCGGAGAAGACCAATCAGGCATTGAAGATGAAATCCTGGATTTTATCAAACGCGATACAGCATGGGCCTGTGTCGAACTATTGATGAACGAAAAAGGATTTTTTTCCCGCATCTGTCAAATCAATGAAAGCGGCCGTTGGGCCTGCTCATGGATAGGAAAATACCCCCAGGGAAATTTTATCATCATGTAAATTTCCCCGGAGTTATCTCTCTTATGCTATCAGCATTCCGGCAGCTACTTCCCGGGCTGTCTCTTCCGAACGCAAGTGGGCCAGAACAGTCAATCCAAACTGTACGGCAAAACCGGGCCCCTTACCTGTAATGACTTTCCCGTCAACAACCACCCCTTCCCCGGAGCATTGAAAATTTTCCGGCAAATATTTTTCAAATCCCGGATAACACGTCAAACGTAATTCCCTTCCGGGCTCTAACCGCCCCACCACCAAAGCCGGAGCCGCACATATGGCTGCAATCCGGCAGCCTTCCTCATACTGTCGTTGCATATATTCCCTCAAAGGTTGGCAATCAGCCAGATTCTGAGCTCCGGGCATCCCTCCGGGAAAAATCAGGCATTCCACACCGTCCCGTTCTACCGACTCCAATGTCCGGTCTGCAATTACGGTCACTCCATGCGCACTCCTGACTTCCCTGTCCTTACCAATAGCTACTGTTTCCACATCCACTCCTCCCCTTCTCAATACATCAACGACGGCAATGGCTTCTATATCCTCAAAACCCTCTGCCAAAAAAAGATAAGATTTTTTCATATGATACAACTTTACTGATTCATTCCTGTCTTCAAATTTACTAAAAAAAAGTTTTTTCCCTCCCATGACATCCACAACTTTACAAAATCCGTATACCTCATAAAACCAAAAACAAACCCATTCAATTCATAAATAACCATGACAAATCGCACACTTTCCATCCTGAAACCGAATGTTGTAGCCAAGCATCATACAGGAGAAATCCTTACCTTAATTGAGAAACAAGGATTTCGGATTATTGCTTTAAAAATGCTGCAATTCACCACAATAGACGCAGCAAAGTTCTATTCCATCCACAAAAACCGCCCGTTTTTCAGAAACCTGAACTTATTTATGACCGCCGGGCCGGTTATTGTCATGGTCCTGGAAAAAGAAAATGCCGTAGCAGACTTCCGGAAAATGATAGGCGATACCGATCCGCAAAAAGCAGAAAAAAATACAATCCGCTCCCTATTCGGCGAAAGTAAAACCCGCAATGCCATCCACGCTTCCGACAGTGAAGAAAATGCCCGGCAAGAAATTTCTTTCTTTTTCAGTGAGCGGGAAATCACTGAAAAGCCCTATTTATTGCCTATTCCTGAAAAAGAAATTGATGCTTAAAACAAGTGACGGAATAAATTTACAACAGATCACTGGCCAGATCCGCTAATTTGCTCCGCTCTCCTTTTTCCAGATGCACATGGGCAAAAATATCCTGCCCCTGCATTTTGTCAACCAAATGGGATAGTCCGTTTGATTTCTTGTCCAGATAAGGCGAATCAATCTGGTCTATATCTCCGGTAAATACCATTTTCGTTCCTTCTCCGGCACGGGTGATGATGGTTTTTACTTCATGAGGAGTCAGATTCTGAGCTTCGTCCACAATAAAATATACATCCGACAAACTGCGCCCCCGGATATAAGCCAAAGCCGAAATCACCAGTTTCTCCTCTTTCTGCAAATCTTCAATCAAACGGTTCTCCACGCCATGCATATGAAAACGCCTTTTGATAAACCCCAGGTTATCATACAAAGGCTGCATATAAGGGTCCACCTTCTCTTTCACATCTCCCGGCAAATACCCCAGGTCCTTACTTGACAAAGCGACAATCGGACGCGCAAGATAAATAAATTCATACTTTTTATTTTGATGCAAAGCAGCAGCCAACGCCAACAAGGTCTTCCCTGTCCCGGCTTTTCCACTGATAGCCGCCAACTGAATATCCGGATTCAACAAAGCATCCACGGCAAAAGCCTGCTCGGCATTCTTGGGATAAATTCCGAATACATTCGGTTTCTCTACCTTGCGCACCGTTCTTTTTAAAGGGTCATAGCAAGCCAATACCGAAGCATTTCCGTTGCGCAACACATAATAATTATTGCCTTTTATGTCCTGTCCGGGAAAAATCTTTTCCACCTCCACCCCTCCTGCACTCTCATAAATACAATTAATCAGACTGACATCAAAATCATCTATCTCCCGGACACTGCGATTGATAGCAAGCTCCAGGTCCTCTACCTGGTCGGTTTTGTAATCTTCAGCCTGCAACCCCAATGAAAGTGCTTTCATTCTCAGGTTCATATCTTTCGTGACTAATATCACCGGTCGTCCCTCCATCTTCTTACTGATAAATTCGGTTACAGACAGTATACGGTGATCCGGGGTGTCATCGCTGAAAGAATCCCGCATTCTTTGAGAAAATTTCACACCATGCTGAATAAACAACCGGCCATGTCCCTCTCCTAAAGAAGCCCCCTCATCAAAAAAATCTTTATTGGAAATCCGGTCCAGTTCCCGCGCAAACTCACGGGCATGGTAATGAATCAGGTCATTGCCTTTCTTAAACTTATCCAATTCCTCCAATACTACAATTGGAATGACAACGTCATTATCCGCAAAATTATAAATCGAACGATAGTCGTGAAGAATAACATTCGTATCCAACACAAATACCTTTTTTCCCTTTTCAGCCATGATAGAACAAGTTTAGATTTCTTTCCTAAAATACAAAGATTATACCATAAAAGTTTCCTTATAAACGATTTTTTAGAAAAGAATAAAAAATGTCCCGGATAGAAAACCGCTCATGGTTTCTATCCGGGACATTCAAACCGTCCTCGCTCAATGAACAAACCGGAATAACCGGTGCCAGCGAATCTTATTCAGGAAAGATTTATCCTTATCCAAAGACAACCAAATAAAATAAGCCTTCCCCACCACATGATCCTCCGGAACAAATCCCCAGAAACGGGAATCGGCCGACTGGTGACGGTTATCTCCCATCATCCAGTAATAATCCATTTGAAAGGTATAACTATCGGCAGGCTGCCCATTCACCAATATAACAGAATCCCTTACTTCCAAAGTATTCCCTTCGTAAACACCTATGATTCTTTCATACAACGGCAAAGTCTTCAGATTCAATTCCACCCGCTCTCCTTTTTTAGGTATATACAACGGACCGAAATTATCTACATTCCAGGGATAATTCAATGTATCAAAAGGAAAAATATCCGGATTGATACCTGTCTCTTCCCTCCGGACAATCTCCGTCACATTCGGAAATGCTTTTAATTTTTCCACCATCTCCAACGTCAGGGGCAAATGATAATAAGGAGCCGGCATGCCTATATCAGCCAAAGCAATACCCAAATCCTGCAATTTCATTTTATTTAAAGGTGTCCCGTTCGTCTTTACCAGATAATCATATTGCAAATGTTCCGGATTATCGGCCATCTCGCCATTTACATACAACTGCCCATGTTTCAGCTCCAGGGTATCTCCCGGCATTCCTACTCCCCGTTTAATGTAATTCTCCCGCTTATCCACCGGACGGCTGATAATATCAAAACGTTCCCACATCCGGTCCCGAACCAACTTTTCAGCCTCCTTGCGGGATAAGGCCGCATTCTGCCCCATAAAATAAGCAGCATTGGAACGGATTTGACTGTAATAATCCGGATTCTCTATTCCCACCACCACCGTATCTCCTGTTGGAAAATTAAATACGACAATATCATTCCGTTTAATCTTGCCTAACCCTCCAATACGTTTATAGGGCCACTGAACAGCCTCGGAATAAGCCTTGGCATTAGCGGTAAAAGGTAAGGTGTGATGCGTAAAAGGCACGGCAAGGGGAGTATTCGGCAACTTAGGACCATAAGCAACCTTGCTGACAAAAAGATAGTCTCCGACCAGCATGCTTTTTTCCATCGAAGAAGTAGGTATCGTATAGGCCTCAAAAAAGAACATCCGAATCAAAGTAGCCGCCACCACCGCAAAAATCAAAGCATCTATCCATTCCACCACTTTCGTTTGCTTCTTCACCCCTTTTTTCTTCCAGAAAGCCCAATGCACCCGCTTAGTGATGTAAACATCAAATATCACCGGAACCAGAATAAGCAACCACCAACTCCCGACCCAATAGGCCCAGAGCAAATACAATACGATTACAACACCGAATTTAAACCACTTATTTGTTAAAATATCTCTCATAATCTCTATAATTTCAACATATCTTCCATACCCAAAACTCCTGTCTTTCCTTTCAGAAATTCAGCCGCCAGCACAGCTCCTTTGGCAAATCCTTCCCGGGAAAAAGCCGAATGCCTGATTTCAATCTCATCCACCTCCGAACGGTAATTCACAGCATGTATACCCGGCACCTCCCCAATCCGCTTGGCCGTGACAGGTAAAATATCCTTAGCCACAGTCTCTCCCTGGTTCAATTCCCAGGAAGAATACCCTCCGTGATTTTCCAGAATACCTTCGGCTATCGTTATAGCTGTCCCGCTCGGAGCGTCCAGCTTATGAATATGATGAGTCTCCTCAATAAAAACCTTATAATCATCAAAATCATGCATCAACCTGGCCAGATAGTTATTCAACCGGAAAAAAATATTTACTCCGATACTAAAATTGGAAGCATAAAAAAATCCTCCCCGGTGCTGTTCACAATAAGCCGTCACTTCTTCCCATCTATCCAGCCAGCCCGTGGTTCCGGAAACCACCGGCACCCCCAGGTCGAAACACCATTTATAATTCTCCACCGCCACCGCCGGCATGGTAAACTCAATCGCCACGTCCGCCTGTTTCAGTTGGTCGTCCGTCACCTTACTCCGGTTGGTTTCATCCACAGTGACAACAACCTCATGACCTCGTTCAATGGCAATCCGTTCTATCAGTTTTCCCATTTTACCATATCCCAGTAAAGCTATCCGCATATATTCAATATTAAATTCATATTTATCGCCAAAGTTAGCATTTATTCTGCAAGGTTACCTATCAGTCAAACGTATTTTCTCAATTTCAAAAGCAACGCGGTGACTCTCCAGGCAAGACTCAATTCCTGTCCGTAAATGTCTGCCATCCCCTTCACGTAGTGCTGCTATAAAATCCCCGACAATATTCAAATCCGCACCGCCATGATAATTACACTCTCCGGCATTAGAAGAAAAATCATACCGGCACGCTTCCCTGCCGGGATGAAAATAGCGGACGGTCAGCGTTTTCTCATCTCCGGACATCTCACCTTCACTGCACATGAAATGAGTTTTCCTTCCCGAATCCCGGGTAAAAGCATCAAGAGACAAATTCACAGTAATGTCCTCCTCCATCAACATAGACACAACCTGATGGTCCACCACGGTATTATCACAACGATAGACACAACGTCCATAAGGCCCGGTCTTCAATTCCTGCATAATCACCTCCTCCATATCCGCACCCTGCGGCAAATCAAAATGCCTCAGCCAGCGTTTTCTGCGAAAATACAAATCCAAGGCCGAATAAGGACACTGCCTCTCCACCACACATCCATCCGTACACCTTAACGTACTCCCCTGAGGCGCATTATCTGCCTTAAACCATTTCAAACTGCCGAACGAAGCCACTTGCCGGCATAACTTTCCAGTCAGCCAAACCAACAGGTCCAGGTCATGACAGGCTTTCGACAGAATCAAAGGATTGGTTTCCTCTTCCCGCCGCCACAACCCCCGGACGAAAGCATGGGTCATCCGTTCGATGCCAATCGCCTCAACATGATTAACCGAAATCAATTTTCCCAGACACCCCTCTTCCAACACCTCTTTCATTTTCTTAAAATAAGGATGATAACGCAATACATGCCCGACCCCGACCACCTTTCCCATTTTACGTGCCAAAGCGGCAATATCCAGGCATTCCTGCCAGGACTGGGCAATGGGTTTCTCCAAAAAAATATGATACCCTCTCCTCAAAGCCAACATCGCAGGTTCGTAATGCATATTATCCGGCGTACAGATGAACACAGCATCAGCCATACGGTCCTGAGCCAGGAATTCCTGCCACCCGGTAAAACACCTCTCCTGCGGAATCCCATACTCCCGGGCAAACGACTCCCGCCGTAAAAGATTGGGCTCCACCACAGCGACAATCACCATTTCTTCCGGATGCAAACTGGCATAAGCCCCATACGTAACCATCCGGTTTCCGGCTCCCATAGCAACAACAGAGATCTTCCGTCCTTCCATAATCAATACAACACTAAAAATTGATATGACAAAAATACAAATTCCTCCCGCTTTATCCAGGGAGAAAATCATATTCACCCCCATCTGCACCCTGTATTTTCCATGTAAAAAGTACCTGTACCGAAATTTCCATATTCTCCGGTTCACCGAACCAACGTTACATATCCCGTTTTCACTCTCTCCCCGTCCGCAGTGCGGTAATACAGCCGGAAAAAATAAGTATCCTCAGGAACCTGTCTGCCCTTACAGGTTCCGTCCCAGCCGTTGTCTCCGGCATAAATCCGCAGTCCGTTGCGGTCTATGATTTCAATCCGGTAGTCCGCCATAAAGATATCGTTGACACCGTCACCGTTCGGACTGAACGTATTGACGGGCTTAGGCAGAAAAAGCACCTCTATCCGCAGGCTGTTTTCCGTGATGCAACTGTCCGCATTCATGACCCTGAGCGTAACATCATAGTATTCCCGGGAAGTGGCATCGAACGTATGGATAACACTGTCTCCTTTAGCCGTCGTACCATCCCCGAAGTTCCACACACCCTCCATGTCCGACGGCACTTCCGTCCGAAACCGCACAGTGGGATAGTTCTCATCAATGACCTGCCGGTCGGCATGCACCGGCACGTGCGACAGATAGGACGGCACCTGTTGGACGTGGGAGAAATGATTTTCGCAGCCGCTATCGGTCTCCGTGCGGAGCTGTATGCGGTAAACACCGGAATCCGCATAACGATGGAATCCCTCTTCGGAGCGGTAAACCGTCCCGTCCCCCATCTCCCATTGCCAGGTGTGCAACGGTTGCGGCGGGTCCAAAAAGAAACGGTACTTGTGAGTGCTGCAATCGTCTAACAGAAATCCGATACCGCCCTGTATCTTTTTCTCTTCCGTAAGAGTCAGGGTAACAACGCTGTCGCATCCGTGCACGCTTTTCAAGCGGTGTTGATGCACCCCGGCTTCGGAAACATCAAAATCGTATCCGGTGTATGAACTTCCCTCACACAGCACTCCGGAAAACCGGATATCATATACCGGATGAACCGTCAGGTCTAAATTGTATATGCTGTCACAACCGTGTACGGTCCGCAGTGAATCGTAATAGATGCCGCTTTCGTACAAGCGTCTGCCCCGAAAATCAACAGTATCTCCATAGCAGATATATTCCGTACGGGGATGGAAATAAGTGGGATACACATACAATTCTAAGGTGATGACGCTGTCGCATCCGTGTACGGTTTGCAAAGGCAACCGGAACAAGCCGCTTGTCCTGACGTCGGACAGGTGAAACCCGTGCTTGTCATACCGTTCCGAAGGGCAGACGGAGTCGCGGACAGTAAGATGAAATACCGGCAGGACGGTCAGATACAGAGATAAAATAGAGTCGCAACCGGCCTGAGAAACCAGAGGAAGATGGTATACTCCGTCATTCAGCACCTGTGGTAATTGAAATCCGTATTTATAATAAGGCTCTCCATAGCAAACCGTATCGTACAGCAGCGTATCGTATAACGGATTTACAGTCAGGGACAGGGTACGGATGGAGTCGCATCCCCACCGGGTTTGAAAGGTGTCGCTGACAACTGTATCGGCAGAGACGGCAGAGAGCGTGAATCCGTAGTTATTATAATGGCTGCCGCAACATACCGCATCCGAAAAAGAAAGGTCGTAGGCCGGACAGACGTGCAGATGCAAGGTAACCGTGCTGTCGCACCCGTGTATGGTCAGATAGTTTTTCGTAAATGTGCCACTGCTGGTTTCTTCGGGCAATTGGAATCCGAATCCGTCATAAGCATCCCCCTGACAAATTGTGTCGTAGAAAGTCTCATTATATGCAGGATAGACGGACAGGGACAGGGTACGGATGGAGTCGCATCCCCACCGGGTTTGAAAGGTGTCGCTGACAACTGTATCGGCAGAGATGGCAGAGAGCGTGAATCCGTAGTTATTATAATGGCTGCCGCAACATACTGCATCCGAGAAAAAAAATTCTTGTGGTTGGTGAACATTTAAATGGAGATGAACAATGCTGTCGCAACCTGTGGCTCCGGCATACTGGAAGCGATAGACTCCCGATTCTGTTCCGATGTCAAAAATCGTATCACCCCACAGATAAGGCAAATCTTTTTTACAAATGACAACTGCAGTATCCTTAAGAATGGTATCACAGGGCGACGCTTCCCAATCGGGAACAACACACCGGACAGACATAGCCTCATAAGAGGCTGTGCTAGAAATCTCGAAACTCAAGGAGGACATGGATATATAATATCTATAGAATCTATTAGGTCTCAATGAGCGTGTCCAATAACCTGACGTTGCAGCATGTGCCGTATAGTCTCCATCATATAGAATCATTCCAGCCCGCACTAAAGAAATGCTATTTCCTGAGTAATTGTCCGTAAATTTCCATCCCCAAATGGATCTAAATCCCGTTGGTTGGACTTCGGGAGTGGCAATATCAAAGTAAGTCCTGGTGACTTTCGACCTATCCAATAATTTTTGAAATTCCTCTATGGTAGGCACCCGCCATCCCGAAGGACATGGATCATTATCGACCGTCCATTCATAGAAATGCTCTCCTGACCACCCCCATGTATCCTGCGTTTCCAAAGGCCATGCCTTTTTCTGATTCCACGTGTAGAGCATTCCATATGAAAGGGGAGTAGCAGCAAAGGTACCCGGTTCATCCACGTTACATTCCGCCCAGCATACACCATTAATCACCACTCCGGGGCAAGGTTTAGGGGTGACTTTCTCTCTTTCCTGCGAAAACACTTGCCCGCAGAAAAGAAAGAAAAAACACCAATAAAACAATATTTTCTTTGTGGCAAACATAAAGGTACAAATGGAAATGGGATTCTCTACGGATAGACTACCCAGTTCTTCTTTTCAAGATAGGTAAGAAAAGGATTAACCAAGGCTTTCATGTCGGTGTACAGCCCTCCCTGCCTTACGTTGCCGTACTTGTCCGGCTTTGTCCTGTCCGGCAAACCGGAAGTAAGCAAAGGATACAGATTTGACGAAGATTCCTCAAATGGAGTACCATCTATACGTAAGTCATACAGATTCAATATCTTATTTGGCGTATATATCAGTTCGGTCAATTTGGAGTTACTTGCATTCACAGATGCGATCTCCCCATTGGATATATTCAGTCGGGTGATGGAACCGTCGGAAATATCAAGAGTATGCAAGTCCGGATTGTTTGATATGTCCAATGAAGTAAAGAACGCATAGGAAACATCCAGGTATTCTAATCTGGGAAGGCCCGGAAAACCGATAAAGCTCGAATCAGTGACAGCAAGATGATTAAGCGTTTCTATCGGAAGACGTTCAAGAAGAAGAAAGATAAGTTGCGGGTTATTGGACAGATTCAGCTCTTTTATCGGATTTCTTCCCAGATTCAGCGTATGGAGCATCGGATGGTTGGATATATCTGCACGTTCCAACTCATTGCCTTCTAATTCCAATATTTGCAATTGTTTCAGGTGGCTTACATCAATAGAATGCAACTTATTGTCTATCACTGCAACTATTTCCAATGCGTCACATCCGGTCAAATCCAGTGACTCCAATTCGTTCCCCACACACCTCAAGAGCGTTAACTCTGTATTGTTTGCAATATCCAGATAAATAAGTCTATTCTGGGGTATCCATAATTTTCTCATGGCTGAAGGAAGACCTTCCAAAAAAATAACATGGCACTTTTCATTGTCAGTGTAAGTGTGAGTTTGTATCAAATGATTTAAAGCAGTAGTATCCTGAGAACCATCGCCCCAGTTGATTATCATTCGGCCATTTAACTGTCCTACGATACGAATCGAATCACTCTTAGTCACCATTACAACAGGCATGTTGCCATTGGCCCGTGTTGGCGGCAGCTTGCTCAGTGCCCGTTCAATCAGTTCGGCATTGGAGAGCTGTCCGGACTCTTCTGGAAAGTCGGTTTCCAAATTGTCATCGCTGCACGAAGTTACTCCAGCCAACAGGACTAAACACGCCAACAACATAAAATACCCGGATTTTACACCGCTTAAATACATCATAGCTTTTTTCATATCCAAATGATTTTGTTAACATCGTCAAATATAACCAAAATATATCTGTTTTACAAATAATTTGAAAATTTCCATACACCACTGTTAACAATACACCAAATATGACATAAACGAAAACGGACTGCCTGACAAGTTTCAGGCAGTCCGTTCCTCAGGATATGTTCAGTTCATTTATTTCGCAAATTCCTTTGCTTTAGCAACCACCGCTTTAAAAGCTTCCGGATGGTTCATGGCCAGGTCGGCCAGAACTTTACGGTTCATGTCCACATCCGCTTTATGAATCAGGCCCATAAATTTGGAATAAGACAATCCTTCCAAGCGTACGGCGGCATTAATTCTCTGAATCCACAATGCTCGGAACTCCGATTTCTTTTTACGTCTGTCACGGAACGCATATGTCAAACCTTTTTCATATGTGTTTTTGGCAACCGTCCAAACATTTTTTCTGGCACCAAAGTTACCTTTGGTCTGTTTTAAAACCTTTTTTCTACGTGCTCTTGAAGCAACGGCATTTTTAGCTCTTGGCATAATTTTCGTTTTTTTGAATGTCAGCGTTCCCGCTTGCGGAGAAACTTACGGCATAACATTCCGGTGAATAAAATAAATCTTAAAAAATCTTCTTACATCACAAGCATTTTACGGACAGCAGCCAAATTGTGGCCATCCACCGTCGTAGCATGCGTAAGATTGCGTTTTTGTTTGGTTGTTTTCTTAGTCAGAATATGACTTTTGAAAGCATGTTTTCTCTTGATCTTCCCCGTAGCGGTCAAAGTAAATCTCTTTTTCGCACTACTCACTGTCTTCATCTTTGGCATCTTCTCAAATTTTAATTGTGTTTCAGAAAAATATAACTGATCGGCTTCCGCCGTTATCCTGAGCATCTGACAAACAACGAACAATGTATTTTCATCGTGTTCCGGCAACAACACACCGTTCATCATCAATCAAACATAAAGCCTGAGGCTTTATTTTTTCGGTGCAATCACCACAATCATTTTCTTACCTTCCAACTTCGGAGCGGCTTCCACCTTTCCGCAGTCTTCCAATTCATTAATGAAACGGGATAAAATATCGGCACCCTGGTCTTTGAACAAAATGGAACGGCCCTTAAAAAACACGTATGCCCTGACTTTCGCCCCTTCCTGCAAAAATTCTTTTGCATGCTTCAGTTTGAAATTAAAATCATGGTCGTCGGTCTGAGGCCCGAAACGAATCTCTTTCACTACCACCTTTACGCTTTTCGCTTTGATCTCCTTCTGTTTCTTTTTCAACTGATAAAGAAACTTACTGTAATCTATAATACGGCACACCGGCGGCTCCGCATTCGGGGAAATTTCCACCAAATCCAATCCCGCTTCTTCTGCCATAGCCAAAGCTTCACGCAAAGGATAAACTCCCGTTTCAATGTTTTCACCGACAACCCGCACCTGGGCTGCACGAATTGACTCATTAATTCTATGCTGAGGTTCTTTGTTAACCTGATGTCTTGAGCCTCTGACTTCCATTCTCGTTGCTATAATTAATCCTCCTTTAGTTATTAATAACTGTAAATGGTCTCCAATTGACTATTTACTTCTTCATTTATCTTTTTAATAAATTCCTCAACCGGCATAATCCCCATATCTCCCTGTCCCTGACGGCGCACGGAAACCGTATGGTCTTTCATTTCATTCTCGCCGACAATCAGGAGATAAGGAATCTTTTTCAATTCATTATCCCGGATTTTACGCCCGATTTTTTCATTCCGGTCGTCTAAAACGGTGCGAATATCGGAATTATTTAACAAATCCGAAAGTTTTTGCGCATAATCATTGAATTTTTCACTGATAGGCATGACTACAACCTGGTCCGGAGCCAGCCACAACGGGAACTTTCCTCCGGTATGTTCAATCAATACGGCCACAAAACGTTCCATACTGCCGAACGGAGCCCGGTGAATCATCACCGGACGGTGTTTCACATTGTCCGCACCGGTATATTCCAACTCAAAACGTTCCGGCAGATTATAGTCCACCTGAATCGTTCCCAACTGCCACTTCCGGCCGATAGCGTCCTTCACCATAAAGTCAAGCTTAGGTCCGTAAAAAGCAGCCTCACCCAATTCCACTGTGGTTTGCAGCCCTTTTTCTTCCGCCGCTTCGATAATAGCCCGTTCCGCCTTCTCCCAGTTTTCATCCGTACCGATATACTTTTCTCGGTTATTCGGGTCGCGCAGAGACACCTGGGCGGTGAAATCTTCAAAATCCAACGCCTTAAAAATAGTAAAGATAATATCTATTACTTTCTTGAATTCATCTTTCAACTGGTCCGGAGTACAGAACAAATGAGCATCATCCTGCGTAAATCCGCGCACCCGGGTCAATCCGTGCAACTCCCCGCTCTGCTCATAACGGTATACCGTACCGAATTCCGCAAAGCGTAAAGGAAGATCCTTGTAAGAACGCGGTTTGAATTTATAAATCTCACAGTGATGAGGACAGTTCATCGGTTTCAACATAAACTCCTCGCCTTCCTGAGGAGTGGTAATCACCTGGAAACTGTCTTTTCCGTACTTCTGGAAATGTCCGGAAGTTTTATACAAATTCACATTTCCGATGTGCGGGGTAATCACTTGCTGATAACCGTACTTCTTCTGCACTTTCCGCAGGAAAGCCTCCAGGCGGTCGCGCAACATCGCCCCCTTCGGCAGCCACAATGGCAAACCGGCACCTACAGACTGGGAAAAAGAGAACAATTCCATTTCCTTGCCAATCTTCCGGTGGTCCCGCTGTTTAGCCTCTTCCATCAAAACCAGCCATTCATCCAGCATCTTCTGTTTCGGGAAAGTAATCCCGTATATCCGGGTCAACATCTTATTGTGTTCGTCTCCCCTCCAGTAAGCACCGGCCAGACTGGTAAGTTTGATGGCCTTAATATAGGAAGTGTCCGGTAAATGGGGCCCCCGGCAAAGGTCTGTAAACGACCCTTGACGGTAATAGGTTATCTTGCCGTCTTCCAAATCGTTGATCAACTCCACTTTATAGGTCTCATGTATAGAATCAAAATGAGCCAAAGCCTCTTGCTTGCTGACATTTATCCGGCAAAATTCCTCTTTCTGCCGGGCCAGTTCAAGCATTTTCTTTTCAATGACCTCCAAATCCTTATCCGTCAGGACAACTCCTTCTCCCGGGTCGACATCGTAATAAAATCCGTTTTCAATAGCAGGTCCGATACCAAACTTGGTATTGGGATACAATTGCTGTAAAGCCTCTGCCATCAAATGGGCGGAAGAATGCCAGAATGCATGTTTCCCTTCTTCGTCCTCCCAGGTATGTAATTTTATCTCAGCATCTTCAGTGACAGGCCGTGTCAAATCACGGATTTCTCCATTTACACTGATTGACAACACTTCCTGGGCCAGTCTGGGACTAATTGCCTTGGCAATATCAAGTCCGGTTACACCAGCCTCAAATTCTTTTACACTTCCGTCTGGAAATTTAATCTTTATCATAATATTTAAATTTTACTACGCTACGTACGCAGTTTGTTTCTAATGAAGAACAAAGATAAGTAATAAAACGAAGAACTGAAAATAAGGCACTCTATTTATTCCTGATGGTACAACTTATTAAACAAAATAGCCAGATTCATATAAATTGTCGTGTTCTGAACCACAATGTGCGCCGGCACCTTAATCCGGGCCGGTGTGAAATTCCAGATCGCTTTGATTCCCCAGGCCACCATCAGATCCGCAACGTTTTGTGCATTCTCCGCAGGTACAGTGATAATCCCGATGACAATATTCCGTTCGGCAGCCATCGCCCTGAACTGGTCAATGTGATGAATCCCTATATCATTCACCTTCACTCCTATCTTCGATTTATCCACATCAAAAGCCGCTTCTATCTGCAGGCCAAAAGCCGACAAACCTTTATCCTGCAACAAAGCACACCCTAAGGAACCGGCTCCGACCAGAAAAGCGCTGTCCACCCGGCTGAACCCCAGAAAGTCCTCCAGGACTTTCACAAAACTATCCACCTCATATCCAACCCGCGTTTTTCCGGAAATACCCGTATGGGACAAATCTTTGGTAACCTGGGTCGAATCAATTTCCATATATTCGGCAATGCGGGTCGAAGACACATACTTTTCACCTTGTTTCTGTAAAGTTTTTACAAAAGACAAGTAAGAAGGCATTCGCCTCAGCACCGGTATAGGTACATTATTATCAGATTTCATAAAATATCATCTTCTTTATTTCCTCCCATGAGAATCCACTCCGCAGAAAAAGTTCATTTTCCATGTTCTTCATCTTATAACCCGCAAAAATAATCTTTTTTTCATAGCATCAGAAAAAGATTTTCCAAACTTTTTACTCCGGCGGCAATAAAATTTTCATTTTCCGGCGTCCCTTTTTCATTTGTTTCGTACTTTTGCCCGACACAGGAAAACATAATTCTGCATGCACATGGACTATCAGGAAACCCTTCGCTGGCTATTCGCTCAACTCCCCATGTATCAACGGGAAGGACAAGCCGCTTACAAAGCCAATTTAGACAATACCCTCCTACTGGATAAATACTTCCGACACCCCCACCACCAATTCAAAACCATACATGTGGCAGGGACCAACGGCAAAGGTTCGGTATCCCACATGCTGGCATCCATCCTTCAGGAGGCAGGATATAAAACCGGATTGTATACCTCGCCACATTTAAAAGATTTCCGCGAACGAATCAAAATCAACGGAAAAATGATCAGCGAGCGGTATGTAACGGAATTTATAGAAACCCACCAGCTTGTATTCGCCAGCATCCGCCCCTCTTTCTTTGAAATGACCGTTGCGATGGCTTTCAAATATTTTGCTGACGAAAAAGTGGATATTGCAGTCATTGAAGTCGGATTGGGGGGACGCTTAGACTCCACCAATATCATCACTCCCCTGACCTCCGTGATTACCAATATCTCGTTCGACCATATGGCCCTACTGGGTAATACACTGGAAACAATAGCGGAAGAGAAAGCCGGAATCATAAAACCGGGCATACCGGCAGTGATCGGTACACGCAATCCGGCCTATGATTTTGTATTTGAAAAAAAGGCAGCCCGGTGCAAATCTCCGCTACAATTTGCCAGCGACCACTGGCACCTTGAACCAAACGAAGACGGCAGCTATGATTTACAGCATTCTTCCGGCTGGCAATTCCAAAACCTCTGTTGTGAACTGAAAGGCATTTACCAAAGAAAAAATATTCCGAACGTACTGGAAACCATTCCCTGTCTCAGGCAAAGCGGCCTTTCCCTCTCCGACGAACAAATCCGTCAGGGAATAGCCAAAGTCATTACCAACACCGGTTTGCTGGGGCGTTGGCAGACTTTAAACCAAAGCCCGCTGACCATATGCGACACCGGACACAACATAGACGGAATCTCGGAAATCACCCGGCAATTAAAAACCTGCCATTATAAACGTCTCCACTTTGTCATAGGCATGGTCAGCGACAAAGACATCAGCAGCGTATTGGATATTCTTCCCCGCGAAGCCGTTTATTATTTTTGTAAGGCTTCCATCCCCCGGGCCATGGATGAAAATGCACTTGCCGAAAAAGCGCGGCACACAGGATTAAAAGGATCAACCTATCCCACCGTCGCCGAAGCTTATGCCGCAGCCCGCCGCAATGCAACCTCAGAAGATATGATCTACATCGGAGGCAGCACCTTTGTCGTAGCTGAAGTACTTTAAGGAAATACAAAAGAAACAACCGGGAAGTGAAATCATTTTTTTTCAAATCCCGGCCTTTTAAAAGCCCTGGCTTTCGGAAATTGTTTCTCTATGTCCCGTTTCAACTGTTCCAGGACAACCAAAACCTGACGGATTTCCCGCCGCCATTTTTTCTCGGAAGCATATATTTTTTGCCAGGCTTCAACAGAACGGTCGATAGCCAATAATACCACTTTTACCGAACCGTTATAATTCTCCGCTCCATCCGATAACACCTGTCTTTGATAAACATATAAAGCCCTTTGCATCTTCACCCGCATAAAATGAATATACCAACTGATGACTTCAAAAGCTTCGCTTTTTTCCCGTTCCCGAAGCTTTTCTTCCGGATTGATTCCTAATATTCTCTGCAAATACCTCTCTGCCAAATCCTCATAAATCAGAGTAATCCGAATAATATCCGAATCCTCAGTTTCCTGGTCTTCCTCATCCCCTGTCACCCAAATCTCAAAATCATTTCCCAAAAATTCCCGGTTTATTTTCTCGGCAGCATAAATATCCTCCACTCCTACACCCTGCTCTTCTGCCAATTCGTGCAACACTGCATAAGTAGACTCAAAAACATCCTTCAACCGGGTCCAAAGCCCCTCCCCTTCATGGATGAACTCCTGCTCTAAATGAAATCCGCCCCTCTCCTCCAATTTTTTCCCCATCACATAACTCATGCAGTGTAACCTCTGCTCGCAACGTTCACACCAGTGGTCACAGTAATGGTAGATACCCGGAATAAATCCAATCTCTATATTCTTTTTTATCCTCTTTTTAGACACAACGAAACAATAATTGAATTCATCTGAATTTTCAGACAAAGATAGTCTATATCAATAAAATAAAAAAATTATCTGAAACTTCTGCAAATTATTATAGTTAACGTATATTTCCCTGGCCATCTGAAATTATGTACCTGTTACAAAATAATCATCCGGAAATAATGAAAGAAATATCAACAAAAAGACAAAAAAAAAGTCCGTATACTTTTTCACAAAGCAATACGGACTTTTCCGGTCTGAATTTCAGCTTAGAAATCCAGACTGTCAATCAGTTGGTCATCAGCATAATTGGGCAGGGTCACTTTTAACGCCGGATTGGCTTCCATAGCCCGTTTTATGGCAAATACAGCCCCCGGATTCCTGGCCCAACTACGACGTGCAATTCCGTTATTGACATCCCAGAAAAGCATTCCTTTCAACCGTCGTTCAGCGTCAGCAGAACCGTCCAAAAGCATACCGAATCCACCGTTAATCACTTCCCCCCAACCAACTCCTCCGCCATTGTGCAAGGACACCCAGGTAGCTCCGCGAAAAGCATCTCCGATGACATTCTGTACAGCCATATCTGCCGTAAATTTCGAACCGTCATAAATATTAGAAGTCTCCCGGTAAGGGGAATCCGTCCCCGAAACATCATGATGGTCCCGTCCCAATACAACAGGAGCCGAAATTTCACCCCATTCGATAGCCTTGTTAAAAGCCTCGGCAATCCGCAGACGACCCAACGCATCCGCATATAAAATACGGGCCTGAGACCCCACCACCAGATGATTTTCAGCAGCAGCCTTTATCCACCGGATATTGTCATGCATCTGTTGTTGTATCTCCTCGGGAGAATCGGCAGCCAATTCTTCCAGCACCCGGCAGGCCAAATCATCCGTTTTAGCCAGGTCTTCCGGTTTCCCGCTGGTACATACCCAACGGAACGGACCGAAACCGTAATCAAAACACATCGGCCCCATAATATCCTGAACGTATGACGGATATTTAAAATCACCATTCGGTTTCAATATATCCGCACCCGCACGGGATGACTCCAGCAAGAAAGCATTTCCGTAATCAAAGAAATAGGTACCGAAACGCTCCACACAACGGTTGATAGCAGCTACATGACGGCGCAAGGATTCCTGTACTTTCTGTTTAAACAATTCCGGTTGCTCAGCCATCATCTGTTTGCTTTCTTCAAAACTGAGACCCACCGGATAATATCCCCCGGCCCACGGATTGTGCAAAGAGGTCTGGTCAGAACCCAGCTCCACGACAATGTCTTCCTCTGCCAAACGCTCCCACAAATCCACCACATTTCCCTGATAAGCAATGGAAACCACCTCTTTAGCCGCCTTAGCCTTCCGGACTCGTTCAACCAGAACATCCAGCTCGCCAATCACTTCATCCACCCACCCCTGGGAATAACGCGTCTGAGTGGCTTTCGGATTGATTTCAGCAGTAATGCTGACACATCCCGCAATATTGCCGGCCTTGGGCTGAGCTCCGGACATCCCGCCTAAGCCTGCGGTAACAAACAATTTCCCTGCCAGGCCTTCTCCCCGCTTCGAAATCTTCCTCCCGGCATTCAATACGGTAATAGTCGTGCCGTGTACAATTCCCTGAGGTCCGATATACATATAAGAACCGGCTGTCATTTGACCGTATTGAGAAACTCCCAAAGCATTAAAACGCTCCCAATCATCCGGTTTTGAGTAATTCGGAATAACCATGCCATTGGTCACCACCACCCGGGGAGCATCCTTGTGGGAAGGAAATAATCCCATCGGATGACCGGAATACATCACCAACGTCTGTTCATCTGTCATTTCCGACAAATATTTCATGGTCAGCCGATACTGGGCCCAATTCTGGAAAACCGCTCCGTTTCCTCCGTAAGTAATCAATTCATGCGGATGTTGGGCCACTGCTTTGTCCAGGTTATTGTTAATCATCAGCATAATAGCTGCAGCCTGCAAACTCTTGTGCGGATAATCTTCGATCGGACGGGCGTACATCTCATAATCAGGCCGGAAACGATACATATAAATACGGCCGTATTTTTCCAATTCTTCGGCAAACTCACGAGCCAGGACAGCGTGATGCCGGGGCGCAAAATAGCGTAAAGCGTTCCGGACAGCCAGTTTCTTTTCTTCTGCAGTCAATATATCTTTCCGCTTGGGAGCATGGTTTATCTCCGGATCATACGGTTTCGGTGCAGGCAACTCAGCCGGAATCCCTTCCCGGATAGCTTGTTGAAATTCCTTCAGATTCATAAGGACAAATATTAAAATATCATTTCAATAGTAAACTTTTTTGCCTGCTAATATAATAAATTAAAATGATTATAGGCTAAAATATTTCAATTAATCAAAAAGATATCACCCGTCAAAATATACTTACAGAATGAGGTTTTATCATAAATCCGATGCGTAAATAGCGACAAAAACGATTATACTCGAGCATCCTTTCCCCATAACCGTTATAGAACTGCAAATACAAAAACTGGTTATCTCTCCGAAACAAACGATAGGCTATGCCCAAACGCCAGTTTGCATTCAGATTCCAGCCTCCCCTCTTTATCATCAGGACCGTCCCCTGAAAACGGTTGCGGCGGTTGACATACGTCATCCCCACATGGCCTATGCCGGCATATTGCGTAAGATGAGGATTATAACGGGAAAACATCATAGCAATCCAAGCCTTCACCTGAAAAGAAAAATTCGCATCGGGCATATAAATTCCTGTAAAAGTAAGCCGGTTCCAACTTCTGGACTGAATACTGTCCCGGCCGTTAGACTCATGTTCAAATTGTATCATTCCGATGCCCTCGATCCGGCCTCTCCGGATAAAATTCCGTCCCACCCCCAAGGTCGGATTATAATTCGTCTCAGCAAAAGGCGCCGACTCCCGGTAAATATTCCAAAAAGAAAGTTGAGTGTAAGTCAAAAAGACATACAGCCGGAAAGGCAATAAATTCCGGAACAACCGATGACGTAAACTAATCTGAAACTTAGCATCTGAATTGTATTTGGTGATTTTGCCTCCCTTAAAACTCGTTCCGGTCACCACATAATTATCCTTATAAATAGTAAATGCAGGTATCGTACCCAACGCTTCCATCAAAGAATCCTCCGACTGAACGCCAACCGCATTTTCCGCCTGCCCATTTAACTGTCCCCACAACACACTCCTACATACCAACAAAAACAAACATATCCAAAAATTCTTCCGGACCATAAATCTATTTTGATATTTTTAAATTGTACGGGCCTCCCCCTCCAAGGTTCGCCGGAGAAAGACAAACTTTTTCCTGATTCACCCCGTATTTAATATTAACCTATCACCGTTAATTTAGGAAATGATGAATACCGAAGAAATCAATACCCCGCCTCTCCGCATCGGAGATCAGGCACCCGTTTTCGATGCTGTCACCACCCAGGGAAAGATTCACTTCCCCGTAGACTTCAACGGCCAATGGATCATTCTGTTCAGCCATCCCTCTGACTTCACACCGGTATGTACTTCAGAATTTATCGCTTTCGGAAGTATGGCTAAAGAATTTGAAGCATTAAATTGCCGGTTGATAGGACTTTCAGTAGACGGATTGTATAGTCACATCGCCTGGTTAAGAACCATTAAAGAAAAAATTGAATACAAGGGGATCAAAAATTTAGATATCCGGTTTCCGTTAATTGCCGATTTAAGTGCCGAAATTGCCCAATTATACGGGATGCTGCAACCCGAAGAAAGCACTACCCAGACAGTGAGGGCCGTATACTTTATTGACCCTCAGGGCATCATCCGCGCTATCATTTATTATCCCATGGCATTGGGAAGAAATTTCACCGAACTGAAGCGGGTTCTAATCGGACTGCAAACCATCGACCAATATGGCGTGGCCCTGCCTGCCGACTGGATCCCCGGAGAAGAAGTCATCCTCCCCAACCCTGCCACTTACGACGATGCCGAAAAAAGAATGCAATGCAATACTTCTGACAATCATTGTTCAGACTGGTTTTTCTGCCTGAAAAAATTACCGGAGAAATAATCCTTTACAATTAAATTGTATCTTTGCATCAAAATCCGTTCTACTATGAAAATAGCTATCCCAACCCGCAACCAGTCGGTAGATGACCATTTCGGTCACTGTGAATATTACACCATTTTCACCATCAGCGAAGACAAACAAATCGCAGACAGGGAAACTCAGGCCTCTCCCGAAGGCTGCGGTTGTAAATCAAATATCGCAGGCGTGCTGGAAGAAAAAGGAGTAAGCCTCCTGCTGGCAGGCAACATGGGAGAAGGAGCAAAGAATGTATTGGAAGCCCACCACATCCAGGTTATCAGGGGTTGCAGCGGACCTGTCGAAGCGGTTGTAAAAGATTGGCTCCAGGGAAAAATTAAAGATTCCGGAGAGACCTGCAATCACCACGATGAACAGCACGAATGCAGCGGACACCACCCCCAAAAACCTTTAAGCTTTAAAGTACTCTGACAAAAAGAACATAACTGCCTGCATCTGTATGAATATCCGAATAGGTGATATGGTCAGATTTCTGACCGAAAAATTAGAAGGAAAGGTAACCGCAATCGTGGACCATTCCACCGTAAACGTATATGTGGATGAATACGGATTCGAAATCCCGGCATCCGTCAACGACCTGGTCGTCATCCGTACGGATTTTGAAAAAGCTCCCCTTTCCGGACAGGCAGTGCCCGGTCAAAAAGCAGTGCCTACCGTTTCTTCCGATACAATCTATCTGGCCCTGGTTCCCGATAATTTTCACAATCTGACAGAGTCCCGATATGATTTATACGTTGTCAACGACACGGAACAAACATGTCTGTTCTCCGTATCTTTTTGTAAAGACAATCAATACACCGGAATCCTCGCCGGCAACTG
Organism: Odoribacter sp. Z80; assembly: GCF_009935865.1. Lineage (GTDB taxonomy): Bacteria > Bacteroidota > Bacteroidia > Bacteroidales > Marinifilaceae > Odoribacter. The sequence continues at coordinate 59,771 of NZ_QWEL01000001.1, read as the reverse complement.
TTCCCCGGATTCCACCTGCCCCATCGGAACCTACTCCCTGAAAGAAATAGATACAAACATCAAAAGCATAAACATTCAGGCCATATTCTTCCGGAAAGGAAAAACAGCCTTAAAAAAAGCCGTTGAGACAGAAATAAAAATTAACCCACCAATGCTTTGCAAATCGGGTTCATATAAACATTCCCGTTGGTTCGAAAAAATTTCAATACTGAAACCACTGGAACAAAAACACCTCATCATAACAGAGGAAATCAACGAAAAGGAACTGGAAGAGGCTATCAAAGAAAAGAAAACAGCGGAAAAACCTGCTCCTTCCCGGAACTCCCGGCCAACCAACAGCAACCTGATAGAAATAGACCTTCACTGCCGGGAATTGCTGGAAACAACTGCGGGAATGGATAATAAAGACATTCTGGAATACCAACTGGAAACTTTCCGCAAAACGATGGAAGAATACAAACTACGCCGCGGACAAAAAATAGTGTTTATTCATGGAAAAGGAGATGGCATTCTAAGGCAAAGAATACAATGGGAACTTCAGACAAAATACAAACGCCATCACCATCAGGATGCTTCTTTCAAGCAATATGGCTACGGCGCAACCCTGGTTACCATAAAATAAAAGCCACCGCTTACAGCACACTACCCATATACAAAAATAACCTCGTTTAAAATCTGAAATTGCGGTTACAACCAGCAGAGAATCCCGGTTGTAACCGCAACATTTAAATTAATTGCTCTCCAGTTCACCAATATAACGTTCTGCATCAATAGCAGCGCGGCAGCCCATACCGGCAGCAGAAATTCCCTGACGATAAACCGGATCCATGATATCACCGGCAGCAAAAATACCAGGCACATTCGTACGCGTTGAAGCACCTTCCGTAAGAATATAACCTTGCTCATCCACATGTACATATTTGCGGAACACCTCAGAATTCGGATGGTGGCCTATCGCCAAAAAGAAACCGTCGATCTTGATGTCCTTTTCAGCTTCATCCGGTTCTCCCTTACGGTACAACAAACGGGCTCCTTCTACTCCCATATCCGACCCGTACAATTCCAGCGTATTATGTTCAAACAACACTTCAATGTTAGAGGTGTTGAACACCCGCTGCTGCATCGCTTTTGAAGCCCGCAGGTAAGGTTTGCGTACAATCAGATAGACCTTACGGCACAAACCGGCCAGATAAGTGGCTTCCTCACAAGCCGTATCACCGCCTCCGACAACAGCAACGTCTTTTCCACGATAGAAGAAACCGTCGCACGTAGCACAGGCACTGACACCCATTCCCCTGAACTTCTCTTCGGAAGGCAAACCCAGGTATTTGGCCGAAGCTCCCGTTGCAATAATCACAGCATCTGCCTCAATCTGCTTCTCCCCGTCAATGGTTAGTTTATGAGAACGACCGGAGAAATCCACATCCGTCACAATGCCAAAACGAATATCTGTACCAAAACGCTCTGCCTGTTTGCGCATATCCTCCATCATCACCGGCCCCGTCACACCTTCCGGATACCCCGGGAAATTTTCTACTTCAGTGGTAGTGGTCAATTGTCCTCCCATCTGGAGTCCTGTATAAAGAACCGGTTTCAGATTAGCCCGGGCCGCATAGATAGCCGCAGTATAACCGGCAGGACCCGAACCCACAATAACACACTTTATCTTTTCTACTGTATTATTTTCTGCCATAACTATTAAATAATATTATTAACTCGATACAAAACTATTAATTTTAATGAGCGCATCCTATCTTTTTTCATATACCGGCGGTTAAAAAAAAGTTAATTTACCGACGGTCATTTTTCCCCTGAACCGACCCAATAAAATATCATAAATTATCCGTATATTTGTGTACAGGCAAAATGGAAAAGATATATTACTTTTGCAACCAAAATGATAAACTATGGAATTAACCCCTGAAATTCAAAAAAGGCTTCTCCACTTCATGAAGCTCAAAAAAGAAACAGGATATACAATTCATCAAAAAACAGGAATTTCTGCCACTACCATAGGCAATTACCTGAATGGAAAAGTAAAAAAGGCAGATAATACCAAAATAAAAGTAATCTGCGAACTCCTGGAGATTAGCCTCGAACAATTATTGATAGAAGGTATTATCAAGGAAATACCTGAAGATAAAGATAAAACGTCTGAAAACAAAGAAAACGGTGAGCTGTATTACCTCAAAGAAATTTTCCGGAAACTGCAAAACAACGACGACCAATATCTTACCTTACGCAAAGACATGGAACTAATCCGTAACGAACTCCGGAAAGTAAAGAAACAAATCGGTACCCTGAAAAAATAAAAACAGCAAGAGGCAAACTTGCCCCTTGCTCAAAACATCACTTTACTGCTCCGACAGAAGCCCGCAAAGCCCGTGCGTCTTCTCCGTAAAAACACATAACAGGCGTAACAGCTTCATAAGTATACGGTATATACTCTGAAATTTGCACGGCAGCAAAATCTCCCTTCGAAGCAATCATAGCCTCCAATTTTACACCGGTGTCCTTTTCACGTTTAAAACGGGACAATTCATCAAATCTCTTCATCTCCATGCAAGTTTGCAAGTCATTGCCGTCGTGAATATCAAAATAAATAGTCAAAGCCTGCAAACGGCTACGGGAAGGACGGTGTAAATAATAACTACGGCTGACAAACAATTTAATAATCCCGCCGAGAAACAAGAAAACAGCCAGAGTAAACAAAAAGGTGGGAACTGCCGAATTAGGGTCATCAAACATTTTTCCGATAATAGCACAAACGATAGCTGCTGACAATATTCCCACCGCTACACCTGAAACGGCTGTTTTTCTTACAACCTCCTGATTACTTGCATCTTGAATATCTTCCTGAAGTTTTTTAAACTTTTCCATAAAACGATTGATTTAATTGTTGAACAAAACAAAGAATAAATCCGGGTCAGATCCGGACACATAAAATTTCTGCTCCGGACGCTTCATCGTCAACCGGAACAAATCTCCAGAAGAGAAATAAAACAATTAAATAATAATCCTTCGCAAAACATAAACATAGTATCCCATCGTCTTCAAATGGGCTGCATACGCCTGCGAAAGCTCAAGAAAAGTTTTTAAGGTAAGATTAAAATTCCGGTACAATCCCGTTTTCACACAAACAGACAGATGATCGAAAAGAAAACCCGCCGGACGATAACGCCTGACTAAATTTGAAGGTACAGAATTTGAAGGTATAGCACAAACTTCGGCAAAACGATTGGCCTCTCTCAATACACCGATGAGCCGGTCTACATCTTGCCTGGCCTCCGAAGCCGGCACTGGTTGGGTATTTTCTGTCCCCTCCGCCGGAGTCAAGTCCTCCCGTACCGTACTCCATCCCCATACGATAATTCCCAACAAGAATATGACTAAAACAATACGTTTCATTGCTCCGGTTTTACCAGGACAAATATAAAACATTCTGCCGGAAAAAAAATCCCTTTTTCCAAAATGAAGACAAACATCCTTTTTCATTTCCCCGTACAACAACAAGTTCAGTATTTACACTCAAAGATATGATTACAGCCATGCTCATTGTGTTTGTCCTCGGCTATCTCTTTATCGCCCTGGAAAACAAAATCCACATCAACAAAACAGCCATAGCCTTAACGCTGGGAATCCTCTTATGGACCCTTTACATATTCTCGGACCCCTCCCAAATCATTGCTGCCGACCCAGCCGCTTTCCGGGCATTCATTGCTGCCCATCCGGACTATGCAGCCCTTCCCCTGCAAACCCAAATCCGGAATTATATTACCAACCTGGAAATCATAGACCAGTTGGGAAATATTTCAGAGATACTGTTTTATTTACTCGGTGCCATGACCATTGTCGAAGTCATTGACAGTTACCACGGTTTTGATGCTATCACCGGCAGAATCACCACCCGAAGCAAAAAGAAACTCCTCTGGCTGATCGGACTGCTCACTTTCTTCATGTCCTCCGTACTGGACAACATGACCTCAGCAATCGTCATGATGTTATTGATACAAAAACTCCTCAGCAATCAGCAGGAACGCTGGATATTCGGAAGTATCATTATCATTGCAGCCAATGCCGGAGGTGCATGGACTCCCATCGGAGATGTCACCACCATCATGCTGTGGATTAATGAAAACATCTCCTCCGGAGGGATTATGAAAAGCATTTTCCTACCCAGCCTTATCGCCCTGGCAATCCCTGTATTCCTAAGTTCGTTGTCCCTACAAGGAAACATCTCCTCCTTACCCTCCTCCGGAAATAACGAATCTTCTGTGGTTCCTGACAAAAAACTGAGGAATCAAATTCTGGTCATCGGATTGCTCTGCTTACTGGCTGTACCGGTTTTTAAATCCGTTACAGCTCTTCCTCCCTTTGCCGGTATAATGCTGACGCTGGGCGTTTTCTGGATTTATACAGACCAACTGAATAACCGGTTACAAGCAAAAAATCCGGGTACGCACTACCGGATAAGCGATATTTTATCCAAAGTAGATTTCTCCACGATCCTGTTTTTTCTGGGCATTCTGATGTCAGTAGCCGCACTGGAAGCAATGGGCATCCTTCATTATTTCGCCTCCTGGCTCAACACCCACCTTCACAATATCTACCTCATCAACTTATTTATCGGTTTACTTTCATCCATCATAGACAACGTTCCTTTGGTTGCCGCAGCGATGGGCATGTATCCTCTTACAACGGAAGCCGTGACTTCCAACCTCCCGAATGCACACTATCTGATGAGTTTTGTTCGGGACGGGGATTTTTGGAATTTGCTTGCCTATTGCGCCGGAACGGGCGGAAGCATCCTGATTATCGGTTCCGCAGCAGGAGTAGTCGTCATGGGACTGGAAAAAATTAATTTTCTCTGGTATCTGAAACACATCACCTGGATAGCCCTGGTCGGTTTTCTGGCAGGCATAGGAGTATATTACCTGATATGAAATAACGGTCATTTGGCATACTCCCGGACTTCCATTATCTTTGCCGTCAAATCTGACAGCCTATGTTTTTGTCCACAGCATTAAAATCATTTATCCGGGAACACTTTAACGACAACCCCGACCGTTTGCTGCTGTCAGCTTCCCGCTTCCCGGAAATAGATATGCCCTGGGCCGTCACACAAATCACAGCCCGCCACCAAATTCAGGACAAATTGCCTTCCTGGTATGCAAAAGAAGATTTGGTATACCCTTCCCGATTGTCTGCGGAACAATGTTCTTCAGAGCAAACCGCACTTTATAAACAACAATTGCTGAAAGGCCGGAGTTTTTGCGACCTCACGGGAGGTTTAGGGGTCGACTGTCACTATTTTGCCCGGAAAGCATCCTCAGCCACCTATGTCGAACGTTTTTCCAACTACTGCGAAGCCGCCAGACATAATTTTGACATTTTAGGGACCTCTCACATCCGGGTCGTCCATGCGGATATCCGGGAAATAGCCGGTACACTGAAAGCCGACACATTCTATATCGACCCGGCCCGGCGACAAAACGACAATAAAAGGGCTTTTGCCCTGACAGATTACGAACCGGATATCTTACAACTAAAACCTCTTTTATTAGAGAATACAAATCGGTTAATCCTGAAAATCTCCCCGATGGCCGATTTGGAAGAAACCCTCAGACTCCTGCCGGAAACCCGGGAAATACATGTTCTCTCGGTTAAAAACGAATGCAAGGAATTGCTTTTCATATTAGAAAATACCCCCCCCTTTCTTCCGGCAGAAGAAGTGAAAATTTTTGCAACAGATTTACGGCCTGACCGAAAGAATCCGGTTTTTACCTTCCACCTGAAAGAAGAAAAAGAAATACCTTGCATAACTACCGGAAAACCGGGTATTTATCTTTACGAACCCCATGCAGCTTTACTCAAAAGCGGTGCTTTTAAATTAGTTGCAGAGCGGTACGGGATTCAAAAACTTCACCGCCACAGCCATCTTTACACCTCCGCCGCTCTTGTCGAAGATTTTCCGGGACGGTGTTTTGAAATTGAAGATATCTGGGAATTTTCAGGGAAATGGCTCAGACAGGCAAACCGGCTGATTCCCCAGGCCAATCTTACCACCCGCAATTTTCCCCTTTCCGTCGCAGACATCCGGAAACGTTCAGGAATAAAAGATGGTGGCAATCTTTATCTGTTTGCCACCACCTTGGCGAATGAACGAAAAGTACTGATTAAAACACATAAAAAATAACCCTGCGCTTGCCCTCCGGAAAGAGGCAGAATCCACGGTATCTTTCAAAAATTCTCATTACAAAGTCAAAGCTTTCTCTTCCTTCTTTAACTTTTCTTCTTCCCGCTCTTTATTCTGGTCAGCCCGTCCGGCCTCTCTGTCTTTCCGTTCTTTTTCAAATTTCTCCGGATTACGCCCGTCACGGTCAGTTACCTCCGGTGTTTTCTCTCCATTCCCAGGTCTGGAATACCAAATATGATCGGCAACCACGGCCCATTTTTCCGCAGTAGAAGTACATTTACCGGTCAGGACACTCACATCTTCCGGCTTGAGCATATCCGTTGAATAAGCACGGGAAGCATGCACAACTTCTTTCAAGCGATGGGGATTATCCAACAAAGGACAAGGCCTCAGATGGTTATCATTGAAAGGCTGCCCCTGTTGATATGCTTTAAATAAAGGAGATCTCAAAGCCTCCAGCAAAGAAACCTGTTTTATGTTCACCGTAGAATAATGAATAAAAGCACAAGGCTCTACATCTCCGTTGGCATTGATATGAAAATAATACCGGCCTCCGGCTATACACCCCCGGACATATTCGCCGTCATTCCAGAAATCCATAGCGAAAATCGGCTTGGTCTTTCTGAACATCCTGACTTGTTCATACATAAATTTCCTTTGTGCCGGAGTCACCATCAAATCAGGCACCGCATCAGTACCTACGGGCATATAGGTGAAATACCAGACAAAAGCAGCCCCTTTATCTATCATAAAATCAAGATAGGAAGAAGAACCCACAACCTCCACATTCTGCCGATGATAACAAGTGGACATTCCAAAAAGCAGGTGCTTGCGTTTCAATATTTCCATGGCTTTCATAACAGCCTGAAAAGTTCCCTTCCCCCGGCGCATATCAGTCTCCTTTTCATACCCCTCGACACTGATGGCAGGAGCAAAATTACCCACACGAAGCATTTCATCCGCAAAAGCCTCATCTATCAATGTGCCATTGGTAAAAGCCAGGAAATAACATTCCGGATGTTTCTCACACAAACGGATAATATCTTTTTTCCTGACTAAAGGTTCTCCGCCGGAGAAAATATACATGTAAATACCCAGTTCCCGGCCTTCCGTGATGATTCGGTCCAAGGTATCAAAATCCATCGACATCTGATGCCCGTATTCAGCAGCCCAACATCCCGTACATTTCAGGTTACAAGCCGAAGTCGGGTCCATCAGAATGGTCCAGGGGACATTCACCCCGTATTTCTTGGAAGTCACCTTTATAGCACTGTTACCAATCAGGGCCGCATTACAAATCAAATTTTCAAATACTTTTTTCCTGACGTGCGGGTCCCATTCGGTATAAGCTTTTTTTACCAAGCGGGTCCAGTTGTTCTCCGGGTCCTCCAGACACTTCTCCAATTCATTCCAGGATTCGCCGTAAGTTCCGTCTATATCTATTTTCCGAATGAGCTTCAAGGCTTTTGAAGCATTGGCCTCCGGATCTCTCTCTACGTACTTCAATAATTGCTTAATAGCAAAAGTCTGCATCCGATTTTTAAAAGTTCTCATATTCCTCTGTTTGGTTTATGACCTTAATAACGGCAAAGCAGAGGATAAGTTTCGGAAACACCCTTATATTGAATACAAATGAATGAATAAACTGTATATAAATACCTAAATAAACGTCAGATAATTTTACGAATAATCTTACCGGAAAATGTTTCCCGGAAATGCGGCAGATACAGGATTTCCTTCGGCATCTCGTAAGCCACGAGAAATAATTTTAGTTTTTTCATCAACAATGATTCATCCTCCTGCGGCTTACCCTCAATCACAAGAACGATGCGCTCTCCCAAACGCTCATCCGGTAAAGAAGTAATGAAATAACGACAAGAAAAACAAGAGGCGATTTTTCCTTCAATCACCTCCGGAAAAAATTTAATACCACCGGAATTAATGACATGGTCATAACGGCCCAACCACCGAAAATGCCGCTCATCTTTCAATTCCACCATATCATTGGTGACAAACTTCCGGCCCGTCAAATGAGGTGCATGAATGACAAGGCAACCGCGACAATCCGATGAAAAACTGACTTCCCCAAGAGCATCGTACTCACTCCGGCCGTCCATCCGGCGCAAAGCAACATGAGAAACAGTTTCGGTCATACCATAAGTGGCATAACAATGCACAGGCAATAGCTGCAATTGTTGCTCCAAATGGGAAGAAACCGGTGCTCCGCCAATCAGCAATTGCCTGACACGGATAAATTCTTTCTTTTCTTCAGCAACCTTCAGTGTCTCCTCCGCCTGTAAAGGTACCATGGCAGCCAGATCTATCTTTTTCTCCGCTCCCCCGGCCAAGTAAAATCCGGAATTTCTCAACTCCCTTAACGGATGGGAGCTTACCTGCACACACCATAATTCCGCCCCCGCTTCCAAAGCCCGCACCACCATCATCTTTCCGGCAATATAAGAAACAGATAAACACAACAAAAGTACAGAAGCCTGCCCTATTCCGAAAAACTCATTGGTTATTTGGGCAGAAGCCTGCATATCCTCTTTTCTTAAACAAATTTCCTTAGGTACACCGGTCGAGCCCGAAGTATGACCCGCTACATCAGGCTGTTCATTGGTCCATTCGTACAGAAAATCCCGTAAAGCAACATCTTCCACCTGATGTAACTGTTCAGGAATCACAACTTCCTTTCCGTTTAAACGCAGTACCATAGCAAACTCAGAAACTATTTTTTTCCATTCTCAACTGACAGCCCACCTGAACCAAAGGAGACGGCAAATTGTTGGTGAACAACTGCCCTGTTCCCAATCCCTGCGGCATATCTGTTCCCAAAGTAGCTGTCCATTGCGCCAATGCATTTAATCCTATATTCGATTCCAATGCCGAAGTCACCCACCATCCCGTCTGATATTCACCGGCCAGTCGAATCCATTCCTCAGCCCCCGAGAACCCTCCGCATAAAGCTGGTTTCAGGACAATATAATGAGGTCGGACAGTTTCCAGCAACAAACGTTTCCGGTCCGCAAAATCCACTCCTATCAACTCTTCGTCCAAGGCAATCGGAACCTCTGTCTTCCGGCACAGCCCGGCCATTATCTCCCATTGCCCCTGACGTACCGGCTGTTCCACAGAATGCAATTCAAAACGGGCTAAAGCCCCCAGTTTTGCCAACGCCTCCGAAGGCGCAAACGCTCCGTTGGCATCAACCCTCAACTCCACCTCATCCCGGCTAAAACTCTGTCGGATATACTTCAACAGAGACAATTCAGCATCAAAATCAATAGCCCCTATTTTCAATTTTATACAACGAAAACCGGTAGTCAGCTTCTCCTGTATACGCCGCAACATCGTACTCCGGTCTCCCATCCAGATAAGACCGTTGATTTCAATCGCCTGTTCCCCCTCCGTAAAAGGAGATGGGTAATAGAGATGAAGTCCCCCGTTTATCAAATCACGCATAGCCATCTCCACACCAAAACGGATTGAACTCCATTCCCTTAAATCGGATGAAGTCACATCGCCGATATGCCAACACACCTCCCGCAACTTTTCTTCATACCCGGGCCGGTCATCAGCACTTAATCCCCGGAAAAGGGCACACTCCCCCAACCCGCAAACCCGGGGCTGACACTCTTCCCATATCCGAATAAAGTAAGTTTCCTTATCGGTTAAAATCCCACGGGAAGTTCCGGAAGGTTCCTTAAAGTGTAAACAATATTTTTGCCAGGAGGCTCTAAGCATAACAGAAACAATTACGGAAACTTCGGAAATTGCTCAAAATCCGGATCCCGTTTCTCCAGAAAAGCATTTTTCCCCTCCTGAGCCTCAGCCATCAAGTAATACATCAAAGTAGCATCCCCGGCAAACTCCATCAAACCGTGCTGTCCGTCCAATTCAGCATTCAATGCCCGCTTAATCATCCGGATAGCCATCGGACTGCGTTTCATAATCGTCTTACACCAATCCACGGTCTCATCCTCCAATTGTTCCAATGGCACCACTTTATTTACCATTCCCATTTCTTCCGCTTCTTTTGCGGTATATTGCCGGCAAAGGAACCAGATTTCCCGGGCCTTTTTCTGTCCGACACAACGGGCAAGGTAGGAAGAACCGAAACCTCCGTCAAAACTGCCCACTTTGGGGCCGGTCTGTCCGAACCGGGCATTTTCAGAAGCAATAGTCAGGTCACAAATAACATGTAACACATGCCCGCCACCTATGGCATAACCATTCACCATCGCTATCACAGGTTTAGGCAAAGAGCGAATTGCTTTATGCAAATCCAGAACATTCAGACGTGGAACCCCATCTTCATCCACATAGCCGCCAACACCTTTCACATGCTGGTCTCCACCGGAACAAAAAGCCTTATCCCCGGCTCCGGTCAGTACCACCACGCCTATATCATTCCGTTCACGACAAATATGCATCGCATCCAACATTTCCTTATTCGTTTGCGGACGAAAAGCATTATACACCTGGGGCCGGTTAATCGTGATTTTTGCAATACCTTCGAAAAAACCGAACTCGATATCTTCGTATTCTTTAATTGTTTTCCATTCTCTTCCCATATCGTTTATCATTTGTAAATATACACAATCTTCATATCACATTTATCCATGCTGCAATTTCCCGAAATATGCTCTCAACATCTCAGCATTCTCACGCCCGGGAGTTTCTACAGCCAGAATTGCCGGCAACTCCGTCTCTGCAAAAAATTCAGGCAATACCTTCCCTAAGGTGTCCCCATCCGATGCATAAAAATAACGGAAATGATGCAAGCGGGCAAAACCTTCCACATCCACCTTTTGCGTCATCTCAAAACACTCTTCCAGCTCTTCCAATCCCGAAGGCCCGGGAATAAAGCGAAAAATTCCACCCCCGCCGTTCTTCATCACAATAATCTTTAAACGCGCAGGAATATACGGATTCCACAAGGCATTGGAATCATAAAGGAAACTCATATCCCCCGTCACCAGCAAAGTCATTCCCGCATTCACTACCGATGCACCAACCGCCGTGGAAGTAGAACCGTCAATTCCGCTGGTTCCCCGGTTACTGTCTACCCGCACCACCCGGGAACAGGTAAACAACTGGGCATAGCGAACGGGAGTACTGTTAGCCAGTTGCAAAGCCGTACCTGCAGGAATAGCAGGCCATATCAGGGAAAAAGCTTTCCAGTCACACCATCCTGCCAACCGGGCAAACTCTTCATGACGAAAAGCAGCCACCTCCTTCTTCTGCTTCCAGCGAAGAGCATAATCACTCTCCCTCCCTTTCACCCGCTCACCCAAAGCAGAAAAAAAATCAGCAGCTTCCAAATGTATATGAGAAGTCAATGCCTTAAAAGTATCAGCCGGACACTCGCTGCAATCTACACTCCAATGTTCTGCAGGCTTATATTGACGCAAAAAAGCTTTCACATATCTGGAAATCAAAGGTCCACCGAAAGTAATCAACAAATCCGGAGCCAAATCCGCCTTTTCTTCTTCCTGGACCGTTGCCAACACCCTGTCAATAGTCGCAATATGCCGGCCACTTCCCAAATTGGCAGGACTCTCAGATAAAACCACCACCTGATCCAAAGCAGCCAACTTATCCAAACTCTCTTTCAAACGGCAATCAGGCAAGTGAAGACCCGCAAGGACCATAACCTTCCGGCAGGCCTGAAAACGCTCCGTAATAGAATCCCACGTTTCAGAAGCCAGAGTCGGAGCCGATTCCAAAAATTCTACTGACCGCACCGTTTCTTCCGGATAAATACGTTGCCCGTACAAAGGCTCACGTAAAGGGACATTGATATGCACCGGCCCCCGCCGGCCCTTCAAAGCACAGTTTATAGCCTCATTTATCAAACGATTCGCATACCAACGCTCCTCCTCTCCCCGGAGTTCCGCAGGTACCTGCCAGGAATCCTTTACAATATTGGCAAACACCCCATTCTGACGTATAGTCTGACTATCATCCTGGTCAACCCACTCCTGAGGCCGGTCGGCCGTAATCACAATCAAAGGCAAACGCTGGTAATAAGCTTCGGCAATAGCAGGACCATAATTCAACGGGGCAGTACCGGAAGTACAAGCTATCGCCACCGCCTCCCCCGACTGCTGCGCCATTCCCAAAGCCATAAACGCGGCACTCCGCTCATCCAATACAACATAATGCCTTATCCTTTTATCCCTGGCAAAAGCCATAATCAAAGGAGCATTACGTGACCCCGGAGAAAGCACCACTCTTTTTACTCCTTTCTTCACCAATAACTCTACCAATATATAAATTCCCTCTTTATCAGAAGTATAGCCAGCCATATTCCTTCCTGAATCCATCTTACAAACAAAACAAAATTAAAAGTTCATTTAAACATCAGCGAGGATGTCCAGCAAGGTCCGGGATTTCAATTCCGTCTCCTCCCATTCCTTACGAGGCTCCGATAAAACGGTTATACCTCCCCCGACATATAAAGATACCGCCTGAGGAAAAATTTCCATACACCGGAGATTTACAAACCAATGAAACTCGTCAGTATTTCCAACCGGCCCGAGATATCCGGCATAATACCTGCGGTTATACCTTTCTGTCTGTTCCAGGTATTGTAAAGCTTGACGGACAGGAAAACCGCCTACCGCCGGCGTCGGATGCAGTCGCTTCCTGATGCAGTCGGCATCCTCCCGGGATAAGTGCCCGGCATGAAAAAAAGCGGTACATAAATGTTCTATCTTTCCGGCCTTCCTGGTAAAAGGACCCTTCACGTCCCACTTTCCAAACCCATCCAGCAGGTCCCCGATATAACGACTGACAATCTGCTGCTCTTCCGTCTCTTTCTCACCCCATGCGCCCCCTGTACCACAGGCACGGGTACCGGCCAAAGCCATCGTTTCCATTCCTTTTGCACCCTGCCGGAGAAAGATTTCCGGAGAAGCCCCCATCCATGCCATCACTCCCGGAACGGATACCAAGAACACAAAAGCCTCCGGATAACGGCCGGCCAATCTCTCAAACCATACAGGTGCCAAACGAAGTGCTTCGGCCTCCACCTGTATACTCCGCGATAATACCATTTTAGAAACCTCACCTCGTTTTAAAATATCAATCACAGCGGTCACCTGACGATAGTACTCCGCCTGACTGACTCCGGGCAAAGGCCCCTTATTCCACACTGCTCCCCTCCGGTGTTGCTTCAACAAATCGGCTGCATGCGGTATCCTGCACTCATCGACAAAAGCCAAATCCCGACGTATAAACAAGGCAGGATCCCGGGGCGACTCCCGGAAAGGAACAATGACAAATCCCTCCTCCTGTCCCCTCATCTCCTTGAATTCTGCAACTTCTCCCTGCAATTGGGCTCCCCAATGTACCTCCCTCATTCCGGGCAAACGGTAAGAGTAGAAAGGTATATTTCTCTGCAAACACAAAGTCTGAGCTTCGGCAATATTCATTTCAACCGTAAATCTTATAAAAACAGCCGGGCATATCCTGCCCTTTTATTTATACATCATTTCATAATATTTCTGATACTCTCCGCTGGTCACTTTATCCAACCATTCCGGATTGTCAAGATACCACCTCACGGTTTTTTCTATCCCCTCCTCAAATTGCAAAGAAGGCTCCCACCCCAATTCATTCTTCAATTTGGTGGAATCTATCGCATAACGCAAATCATGTCCGGCACGGTCCGGTACATAAGTAATCAAACCCAGGGAAGCTCCTTCCGGACGCCCCAACAAACGGTCGGTAACCTCTACCAAGATCCGGATTAAATCAATATTCCTCCATTCATTAAAACCTCCGATATTATAAGTCTCACCGTTCTTTCCTGCATGAAAAATCAAATCAATAGCCCGCACATGGTCCTCCACAAAAAGCCAGTCCCGCACATTCTCACCCTTCCCATATACCGGCAACGGCTTATTATGACGGATGTTATTGATAAACAACGGGATTAACTTTTCCGGAAATTGATAAGCTCCGTAATTATTCGAACAATTGGAAATTTTTACCGGTAATCCGTACGTATCATGATAAGCCCTGACAAAATGGTCTGCAGCAGCCTTGGAAGCAGAATAAGGTGAATGCGGACTATATTTGGTCATCTCCGTAAACAATCCCTCACCCGGTTCTAAAGCCCCATACACCTCATCGGTAGAAACATGATAAAACAACTTTCCTTCCCATTTTCCTTCCCAGGCCAACCTGGCCGCCTGCAACAAAGACAAAGTCCCCATGACATTGGTCTGTGCAAAAGCAAAGGGTTCCTTAATAGAACGGTCCACATGGCTTTCTGCTGCCAGGTGAATCACTCCCTCTACCTCATATTTTGAAAACAGGCTCTGCACAACCGGAAAATCACAAATATCTGCCTTTTCAAACACATAATTCGGCATTTCCTCAATATCCCTTAAATTCTCCAGATTCCCGGCATAAGTCAATTTATCCAAATTAATAATCCGGTATTCCGGGTATTTACAAACCATGAACCGGACCAAATGAGAACCGATAAAGCCGGCCCCTCCGGTAATTAAAATATTCTTCATATCCAACTAAAAGAAAATCATCCATTTTCCGTATTTCCATCAAAAACTCTGCATCTCCTTCAGCATTCTTCCCAACGCTTCCTTCCAGTCCGGTACCGTTACCCCGAATACCTTCCTGATTTTACTCTTATCCAATACCGAATAAGCAGGCCGCACGGCCTTACCCGGATATGCTGCAGTGGCGATGGGCTGAATCTTACAATCCAGACCACTCTGCCGGACAATCTCCGTTGCAAAATCATACCAGGAACATTCACCATCATTACTGTAATGATATATCCCTTCATGCTCTATGCGCTCGTCATTCTCCATAATAGCAACAATTGCAGCTGCCAGGTCTCCGGCATAAGTAGGGGTACCTATCTGGTCTTGAACCACCTGAATTTCAGGGCGTTCTTTTGCCAGACTTAAAATATTCCTTACAAAATTATTGCCCGTCACCGAATACAACCAGGAAGTACGGATAATCATATAAAAACAACCGGATTGCAGAATCGCTTCTTCCCCGGCCCGTTTGGTTTTCCCATAAACACTCAGCGGACCGGTAACAGCCTTCTCTGTATAAGGCTCCGTCGCTTTCCCGTCAAACACATAGTCTGTTGAAAGATGGATCAACAAACAATTCTCTTTCTTCGCTACCTGAGCCAGGTTTGCCACACCGTGAACATTCAGAAGGACCGCTTGTCCGGATTCATCTTCAGCCTTCTCGACTGCCGTATAAGCAGCGCAATTGATAATTGTATCTATTTCCCTGGATTTTACGAACCTTTCAACACGCTCATAGTCGGTTATATCCAACTCATCCCTATCTGTATAGAATACCTCATCCAGGAAAGAAAAACCTTTCTTTCTCAACTCAGAACCCAGTTGCCCGTTTGCTCCGGTTACTAATATATTTGCCATAAACTACCGATAAGACAAAACAAATTATAATCCATTTTCCTCAAAGACAAACGCCCTATCAAAACCCTCCAGCCTCAAATCCTTCTCTGAAAGTATCCTTTTCTCCGGCTCCACCCGCCAGTCTATTCCCAGTTGCGGATCATCAAAACGGATTCCTCCCTCAGCCTCCGGAGCATAATAATTATCACACTTATATTGAAATACAGCCACCTCACTCAACACAGCAAACCCATGGGCAAAACCGCGGGGTATAAAAAACTGCTTTTTATTTTCTCCGGAAAGTTCCACTGCCAGATAACGCCCGAAAGTTGCAGAACCTTTACGCAAATCGACAGCCACATCCCATACACGTCCTTCTACCACCCTCACCAACTTTGCCTGGGTATAGGGAGGCAGTTGATAATGCAATCCCCTTACGACCCCGTAAGACGAACACGACTCATTCTCCTGTACAAAATCAACCTTTCCGATAGTCTCTTCAAATATCCGCCGGGAAAAATTTTCAAAAAAATATCCTCTTTCGTCTCTGAAAACACAAGGTTCCAATACCCAGACCCCGGCTATTTCCGTCCCCGTTATTTTCATGCCAGTAAATTCAAAAGATATTGTCCATACTGATTTTTCTTCATCGGCTCTGCCAAAACCTCCAACTGCTCTTTCCCAATCCATCCTTTCCGGAAAGCAATCTCTTCTAAGCAGGCAATCTTCAACCCCTGCCTCTTTTCTATCACTTCAATAAACGTAGAAGCCTCCGATAAAGAGTCGTGAGTCCCCGTGTCCAGCCATGCAAAGCCACGTCCCAACAATTTCATCTGCAAAATATCCTGCTCCAGAAATACCCGGTTCACATCCGTAATTTCCAGCTCCCCACGCTGGGAAGGTATGATAGAAGCCGCTATATCCACAACGCGATTCGGGTAAAAATACAACCCCACCACGGCATAGTTTGAAGCGGGATGCGAGGGTTTCTCTTCTATGCTCTTTACTTTTCCTTCTTCGTCAAATTCCGCCACACCATATCGCTCCGGATCATTCACATAATAACCGAAGATCGTGGCTTTTCCTTCCTGCTCTGACGCTTTGACGGCATCCTGTAACATCTTCGTAAAACCTTGACCGTAAAATATGTTATCTCCTAAAACAAGACAAACCGAATCTTCACCAATAAAAGACTTACCGATAAGAAAAGCCTGGGCCAAACCGCCCGGACTTGGCTGTTCAGCATAAGAAAGACGAATACCGTAACTCTGACCATCCCCCAAAAGACGCCGGAAAGAAGGTAAATCCTGAGGAGTTGAAATAACCAATATATCCCGGATACCAGCCAGCATCAATACGGACAGGGGATAATAAACCATCGGCTTGTCATAGACTGGTAACAATTGCTTGGAAATCCCCTTCGTAATGGGGTATAAACGAGAACCTGAACCACCGGCTAATATAATCCCTTTCATATTTGTGTCTCTATAAAATTAAAAACCCGGAAATCGTTCCGGGTATCAAATATAAATTATTTTTTACTTTTATCTGGCATTTTGCCGGGCCAACTTTCTTTTGGATATAAAATCAACAATATAAAACATCAAAGAAAACAAAACAATATCAGCTACCACCAATACCTCATTGGGCCAATTCCTGCCGCACAGACCGAATAAAATAAATCCCAGATTCAAAATCAATATGGTAAAAGTAGCTTTCCGGTGCACTCCATCATAAATAATCAACAATTTATGGTGGAAATGCCGCCTATCCGGTGAAAAGGGAGAAGCTCCCCGCAGAGAACGAGCCACAAAAAGACGCAGCGTATCCAGAATAGGTATGGCCAAAGCACTAAAAACAACCCCCGGAGCAGCACCCACAGAAAAAGTTCCGCGCACAGCAACATCCACTTCACAAAACTTGATGGCCATAACACCCAACAAAAAACCGACCATAAGTGCTCCGGAATCTCCCATAAACATCTTCGAACGCTTCCCGAAAAGATTCACAAAAAAGAAAGGTACGATAGAAGCACTCAGCACACCGCACATCAAAGTATATTCTATACTGCCGAAATAATAAAAACAGAAACCGAAAAACATGCAATCCATCAATGCAACTCCCGAACATAAACCGTCAATTCCGTCAATCAGATTAATGGCATTAATCAAACCTACCAATCCAATAAAAGTCAACGGAACTCCCACCCAGGGAGAAATCACATCAAATCCCAGAAATCCATGCAAGTTACTCAGGTAAAATCCCCCTCCGATAATCAATGCCAATACCCCCAACATCTCACCCTTCACTTTTTTACGGGGAGATATTTCCAGCAAGTCGTCGTAAATACCGACAAGAAAAATCAATATCGCCCCCAATACAACATACTGAAATTCATTCTGGACATTAAACCTCACAAAAATCAGGAAAGAACACAAAAATGCCAGAAAAACCACAATTCCTCCGATATTGGGAACACAACCCGTATGAGAGGAACGTTTATTCGGCTTATCGACAAAATTCCTCAATATAGCTATTTTAAATACCGGGATCCGAAGATTCCAACCAATTAGTAAAGCCAATATGATGGAAAAAACAAATCTTAAATTATCTGGTAAAAAACTCAGCATCTTTCCTAAAAATTACAACCAACAATTTTCTCACAAGTCGTTTTTACAAAAATACATACTTTTATAAAACAACCCCTCTTTTTCGCTTTAAAAAAGTTATAAAAATATTCTTTATTCCTGTTTCACTCCTCAAAACAACTTTTTTAAACAAATCAAACCTGTCAATCGAAAATAATTTAGAAAGTCCTGGAGGTATTCTAAAATTATAATCATTCAGGAGGTGCTGACCGACGGAGTGTCCTCCCAACATGGTTATACAATCAATATAGTATAGGGCAACCAGAATTTTAAGATGGTCTCATGAAATCTTCTTCACCCGTCCGATGGAAACAGTAGGAGCTTTCTTTCTGTAAGACGAAAACTCAGCAAATAAAGGCTGACATAAAACCCATCCGCAACTAAGAAAAAGACCTAAAATGAGAGAAACCGCCATAATCAGCATTTTCTGCGGTTTTGACGGAACAGTAGGCAAAACAACCGGTTCAATCACCGTCAGTACGGGCATATTTTCCTTGACCTGAATCTTCCCTTTTTCACGTTGCTTCACAATATCTGAATACAGACCGAAAAACAACTCATACTCATTCAGTAATATTTTCTCCTCAACTTCATATTGAAGAGAACGATGGTTATCATGCTTCTCTTTAAATCCGATCAACGCCTCCTGTCTTTTGGCCAGTTCGTTTTTCACCTCACTATATCGCTCTTCTATGAAATCAAGGGCCGCCTGGGCCTTAGCCACTCTGAAACGCGTAATATATACCTGTAACATCTCCTGAATCTGTTGGGCCAAACCGGCTGCAATTTCAGGCTTTGGCAAGGTTACTTTCAACTTCAGATTTCTCTCTTTGCTATTCACCTTCACTTCGATCCGTTCTCTCAAATAATCTAAGCAACTCTTTTCCAAGGCTGTCAATTTTATTACCGGATTTTCCAGTGCATTCCCAGATTTTTCCTCTGCTTCCTCTTTCAAACTATTATGCCGGAGAAAATACTCATAGAAAGAGATAAACTTTCCTTCTTTGTCTGAAAAAAGAGGCGTATAAATCAATTCTTTTTGAAAAGGAACACTGAAAAGAATATCAGGATACATCCCGGGAGTAATAAGCCGGGAATAACGGCCCTCATCCATATTCATAGTCTGAAACGCAGACATCCCCTCCACACTGACTCGTGTGGTATTATCCTCTACCTCCAATCCCAGCGTACATTCTACTGTATATACTTTCGGTAAAAAAAAAGCAACCGCCGCACCAACAACCAAACACACCAAAGAACAGCACAAAATCACCCGGCGACGCCCCCACAATTTAACAAGCACTTCGATTAAATCGACTTCTTCATTTCTCATCTTACTTTATTACTTAATATAGGTATTTATATACATCTTTGCACACAACCCATGATATTGTTCCGCGACGCCCACTGGTCGGTCCCCAAGAGCAGTGAAAGAACGGTTTACAATGTCGGAGCAACTGACCGGAGCTGCCAGCATAAATAAAAGACTCCCAACATTCAATGTTAATATGTATATAAATACCGTATTTTTTACACCTTTTCCTTCTCTGGTCCGGGCAACCAGCCTGCCAATCGCTTCGTGCCAGTCAACTGGGCGACATAAGGCAATCCCAATACCAGGGCGATTCCCGAAAATATACCTAAGAAAGTAAAAGCCACACAAATAAGTCCCCGTTTGGGTTTGGAACACTCAGTCGGTACCGTCACAGGTTCCACAATCGTAAATACCGGAGTATTCTCTTTTACCTGGATTCCGGCCTGTTCCCTTTGCTTTGCCAATTCACTGTATATTCCTAAAGCAACATTGTATTCATTGGAAAGCCTTTCTTCCATGGCACGGGCGGCAGCAGAAGCTGAATTTCGGTTGGCATCCTGAAAAACAGCCAATTCCTCTTGTTTCTGCTCAAATTGCTCTTTCGCTTCTTTGAAGTGCCCCTCGACAAAATCAAGCTGAGCCTGGGCTTTCTCTATTTTAAACTCGGTAATATAATGCTGGAGCATAGATTGCACCTGAGCAGCAACCTGAGCAGCAGCCAAAGGCTCAGGCATAACTGCCGCAATTGTTACATAACCTTCTTTTTCATTCAAGACCACAGACACATTCCCCTTCAGAATCTTACTACACTCATATTCCTCTTTAGACAAAGTCTGTATTTTACTATCACCTGTTTCCACCACAGGATCGGGACGTTCTCCCCGGATAGCCCGGATAATCACTCCCGGCAAACCAATCGTATACTTCAGAACCATGCCCCCAAAAGAAAACTTTTTATACCGTTCATCAGTATAGTAATCCATCAGAGTAACAGGACTTTCAATCCCTTCAAACTTCACCGGCGTCCGCATCAATTCTTTCTGAAAAGGAACACTGGCCAATACCTTCGGATAAATTTTGGGAGACAGCACATCGCTGGTACTCATATTTCCCAGATTGATTCCGGCAATAGCCGCTAATCCGCCCAAACCGCTTGTACTCGCTTTCTCTCCGGTCTGAGGGACAATAGTACAACCCGCCGTATATTCTTTAGACGAAAATAAAGCCACCAAGACCCCAAAAACCATAAAACCAACGGTTATTTTCAGGATAAACTTACGTCTGTCCCAAAGTTTACCGAACACTTCTATCAGGTCTATCTCATTTTCTGCTCGATTCTCGATTTGATTTGCCATAAGAATTATTTCGTACTATTAATAATAGAAGTTACCAAAGCAGCCATAGAAGTCGTAGAATTGGCAATACCCATAATCTCAGTTAATCCGATTCGTTTTTTGGCAGATTTCATCGGTACGATAATCTCACATCCCGGAGCTGCCTGAGATCTTCTGCCATTTTTAGCCTTCGCAACCATACCGTTCATATAAACAATAAAAACTTTTCGCTTCTTAGCCCTGTCAGCAAACCCTCCTCCCTGGCTGATATAATGTTTCAACGGAACATTTTTCTCATAAACAACTGTATTCGGATACATCACAGCTCCACTGATTTTCACTGTACCTACATATTCCGGCACAAACAACACATCATTCTCCCGCAACACAATATCATATTCAGAGCCCGGAGATTCCATTGCCTTTTTCAAATCAATCCCCACATAATAATGATCGCCTATATCCAAATGTTTTTTGTCAACGGAATCCCTACCGCTTTGTTCGCTCAACTTCAATAAAGACTCCAGACGGGCCCGTTCATCATCATCCAATTTACGGGTCAGACGGGCTCCGGAAACATAAGCTTCCGAAGTAAAACCTCCGGCCTGCCTGACTAAGTCCGACAAACGCATTCCTTTTTTAGACAAAGTATAAGTCCCTCCGAAAAGGATCTCACCCTTTACCTCCACATTCTGCTGTACCTGATACCCCGGAGACCGCCTCACGTAGACTTCATCAAAAGGCATCAATACAAAATTATCCTTCCCGTCCACCATCAAACCGTCTTTTAAGGTCAAAGTAAAATTCTCCGCCAAAACATTTTCATTGGAAGTACTCTTCGGATTCTTGATCCGTCGGGCAACGTCCACCTTCACAACCGAAGCAGCCTCCTTCAATCCTCCGGCCTGAACAATCAAATCCTCCACGGTCATTCCCGTTGCATACTTATACGTACCGGGCACCCCAACCTCTCCATGCAGATTCACCACATATTCCTCCTGCAAATCAAATATCGAAGGAATATAAAGCACATCATTCTTCCGCAAAGAAATATCCTCTGTTTTTCCTTCTATAATGCCGGCAATATCCAGAGCTTCCACCTCCAGCGAGCGGTCAGGACGTTCCCGGTACAACACGGCACGATTAAGAAAAGCGTCCTCCCGTATTCCTTCCGCCTTGTCTATCAACTGTTTTACCGTACCTACCTGCTCATCCAAAGCATATAAACCACTCCGGAAAACTGCCCCGTTAACTTCCACTTTATTCTCAAAACGGTTAACCACGGAATCCACACTGACTTCATCCCCGTCCGTCAAAACAAAACGGTCAAAATTCCTCTCATCCACATTATAAACCTGATATTCCCGGCCACTTTTACGAATAACCCGTAATGTCTTTTTATAAGCATCCCCCCTGAAACCTCCGGCATAAGACAGCAACTGCTCCATATTCTCCTCATCCTTGAGTTCATAAATCATCGGCCGTTTTACCCTACCCGTCAACTCAACCAAATTCTGATAAGGAGAAACCACAATAACATCACCGTCTTCCAGACGAATATCCTGAGTATTCTTGCCTTGCAACAGATAATCGTAAACATCTATCTCCGCCAACCGGCGTCCTCCACGATTTACCTGAATAGTCCGTAAGGAACCGATGTCATTCACTCCCCCCGCACTATACAAAGCATGGAATAAAGAAGCCAAAGAAGGCAACGTATAAGTTCCGGGTACCTCCACCTCTCCCATGACATTGACCCGGATGCTGCGAATCTGCCCCAGAGACATAGTCAGAAAAGTCGTAGGCCGCTCTCCCTTCATCGTAGAATAAATTTCAGCAAATGCATTCCTTAAACGCATATTTGCCTCCTTTACGGTCAGTCCGTTCAGGTAGACAGGCCCGATTTTAGAATCCGTTACCATCCCATCCGGGGAGATCTGCTGTCTGAAACTTTGTTCGGCATCCCCCCAAATATCCACAATCACTTCATCCCCGGGTCCCAGTACGTAATTCTCCGGCGTAGCCATATTAAGATTAGGTTCAAAAGTCAGTAAACGGTTATTGAAAATATTCCGCCCGAAAATCTCTTTTTCCTTTTCCACCTTTTGCACTTCAATCTCATCGGACATATCCAACGAATCCAACCACACCGTTTCCGAATTATCCTCTTTCAGTTCATCCGTCTTCTTCTGAGGCTCGACATTATTCTCCTTCACACGCATCCGCTCCGTAAAAGTCTCCGCTGCTCCCTGTTTATTCTTTGACTGGGTGTATTTCTCCTTGATCCTCAGCAACTGCTCTTTCGTCACCCCTTTCTGAGTCAGCATCAACAACATTTCCTCCTGCCCCATACCTTTATTACGGGCATTTTGCAGCAGATTAACAACCTGCTCATCACTCATCTGAGCAAAAGCACCTGCTCCAAAAACGACAAAAAACACCAATAAAAAAACTCTTCTCACTTTCCTTTTATTTAATCGTGAACTACATTACAATGACAAGAACAAAAATACAGAAAAACAAATAATAAAACCTTTTTTTATGAGTTTTTCACTTTCACAACGCAACTGATCGGAACAGACAGTAAAGCACACCCCAAACGATCCAGACGAAGCACCATCCGATACTTGTCCTGAATTTTCACCATCTCTCCCTGCAATCCGCTCAGTTTCCCCCTGACCACTTCCACCAAAGCTCCTTCCGGAATTTCTTCATAAGAAATTTCAATCGGCTCCTCCCAGTTGTTTTCTGCAAAACGCAAACGCTCTATCTGGGCTGCAGGTATAACAATAGCCCTCCCTTTCTCTTTCAAAAAAGAAACTACCCCGGGCGTCCTCAACACAGAAATAAAATCAGCCTCCGAAATATACACAAAAATATACCCCGTAATCAAAGGGACCGAAACTTTCTTCCGGCGGGAACTCCACATCCGATACTCCGTTTGCAAAGGCAGGTAGTTCTCTATCCCCTGACTGTCAAGACGCTCTTTTATTTTTTTTTCACCACGGGATACTGTATAAACCGCATACCACGCACAAACACCCTCCATGTTATCCGTTCAAAACTAATACACTTTCAACATATTCACTTCCCTGGCATTCAAAAAACGCCACCTCCCTCTGAGGATATTCTTTTTAGTTATACCAGCAAAATAGACACGGTCCAACTTCACAATCTCATAGCCCAAATGCTCAAATATACGTCTTACAATACGGTTCTTTCCGGAATGAATCTCTATCCCTACTTCCGTGCAATCCGGAGAAGTATAACTAATCTCATCCGCCTTTATAAAACCATCCTCCAAATCAATGCCCGTGGCAATAGCCTCCAA
Source organism: Odoribacter sp. Z80 (assembly GCF_009935865.1). Classification (GTDB taxonomy): domain Bacteria; phylum Bacteroidota; class Bacteroidia; order Bacteroidales; family Marinifilaceae; genus Odoribacter. Next base: position 35,531 of record NZ_QWEL01000001.1, on the reverse strand, counting down.
ATCTTTTTCCATTAAAGGCTTATCCAAAAATACATGGTATATCTTTTTATGGTCGTATTTCGGATGAGTGAGTTTCTTAGCCAAATCCCCGTCATTGGTAAAAAGCAATACCCCGGTTGTCTGCCGGTCCAGTCGTCCCACCGGATAAATCCTTTCCTTACAGGCTCCTTCAATCAAAGACATTACCGTCTTACGCTCCAGAGGGTCTTCCACTGTGGTCACATAATCCTTCGGTTTGTTCAAAACCAGATAAACTTTCCTCTCCGGGAAAATCCGCACATCATCCACCTCTACCGCATCCTTTTTACTGACTTTAATCCCGACAGTCTGCACCACTGTGCCGTTTACCTTCACCCTGCCGGAAAGAATCAACTCATCCGCATCCCGCCGGGAACATACTCCTCCCATGGAGATATAACGATTCAAACGCAATTCCGTATTTTCATCCTCCCGCTTCAACCGATGCTGTAAAACTTTCTTTTTGCTGTAATGTTTTTGTCTCAACTCCTCCTTATCGACATCAGAAATGGGACGCTGCTTTCGTGCCGAAACATAAGGTTTCTCCTCGTTACGTTTATAAAAATGCTTTTCTTCCCCCCTCTGAGGCATATTTTTTTCTCCCCGGGTAAAAATGCGGGGGCGTTTCTCTCGCTCCTCCCTGGGGCGGAAACGGTCCGGGAAAGGCTTATTCTCCCGCGACCGGGGATAGCAGTTCGAATCCTCTCTGGAAAAATTCCGTACCCCTTCCGCTCCTCTGCCATGCCGCTCTCCGGATGTATACTCTCGCCTGTCCGTAACTCCTCTTCGCTCGTTCCGTTCCCCGCCTGCTATTCTCTCACGTCTATCCGTTCTACTGGCCCGATAGTCCTCACGACTGTCATTTTTTCTGGGCCGATAGGAAAACTTATTCCTACTATAATCTCTTTCCATCTTTTAGGTTATATTACAATTATCTTACTGATAGCTATTTCGGTGCCGTCCTATATACAAACACTCCGATTATCGCAAACAAAATATTAGGCAACCACACGGCTAATAACGGATTCATATTCCCATTTGTTGCAAAAACGGTAGAAAATTGCATAAATAAAATATACGAAAAACTGATCAGAAGGCCTATACCCAGATGCAATCCCATTCCACCCCTGATCTTCCGGGATGAAATACTTACCCCTATCAACGTAAGAATAAAAGTAGCAAAAGCATTGGCCGTCATCTTATATTTCTCAATCTGAAACTCTATTACATTCGAACTTCCTCTCATTTTCATCCGGTCGATATATTCCTTCAATTCGGGCAGAGTCAATTGCTCCTTGATCTTCTTCGGATTCTCCGCAAACTCCGAAGGCTGAAAAGGCATTATCGTATCCAGACGGTTACCGGTCTGATAATTTTCCTGCTCCCCGTCTATCTCCCGCAATTTCCAATTGTAAATCACCCAGCGCCGATGTTCCTTGTCCCAGACAATACGGGAAGAGGTCAACTTCTTCTCCAACGTATCTCCCCGGAAATTTTCAATGGCAAAGTCATACCCGATATTAGAAACCACAGAATAAGAAGACATATAGATATATGTACCGGGAGCTATCTGACGATGAATGTTCTGTTCTGTATTCGAATACCGTTTCCCCATATAATGCTTCTCAAACTCTATTCTTTTCTCATTGGCATTGGGTATAATAAAAGCACCCAGCAAAAAAGAAAGTCCCGCAATTACTCCGGCAGAAATCAAATAGGGCAACACCAGCCTCCGGAAACTGATTCCTGTACTCAGAATAGCGATAATCTCACTGTCATAAGCCATTTTAGAAGTGAAAAAAATCACCGAAATAAAAGTAAACAGAGAAGAAAAAACATTGGCGAAATAAGGAATGAAATTCTGATAATAATCGAAAATAATAGCCTTTACCGGAGCTTCGTTTTCTATAAACCTTTCCAGTTTCTCTGAAAGATCAAATATCACAACAATGCATAAGATCAAAATCAAAGAAAAGAAAAATGTTCCTAAAAACTTCCGAATAATATATAAATCCAGTTTCTTCATCTATCATCATTCATTTCACGGATTAGAGCCTTCGTGTTATTTTGGGAAGTATTCCCGATTTCCAGTCTACAAAATCCCCTTTCTCAATATGAAGGCGGGCTTCCTTCACCAGCCAAAGATAAAATGCCAGATTATGGATAGAACAAATCTGAAGCCCCAGAATTTCATCCGATTTAATCAGATGGCGCAAATAAGCCTTCGAATATTCCGTATCCGCATAACATAAACCGCCTGGGTCAATCGCAGAAAAATCCCGGTCCCACTTCTGATTCCGGATATTAATCGTCCCCTCGGTAGTGAAAAGCATACCATTCCGGCCGTTACGTGTCGGCATCACACAATCAAACATATCCACACCCCGCTCAATCCCTTCCAGGATATTCTCCGGAGTACCCACCCCCATCAGATAACGCGGTTTATCTTCAGGCAAAATCCGGTTTACCACCTCTATCATATCATACATCTCTTCCGCTGATTCTCCAACAGCAAGACCACCGATTGCATATCCCGCCCGGTTCAGAGAAACAGCATGCTCAGCTGCCTTCTCCCTTAAATCCCGGTAAACGCATCCCTGAACAATAGGAAATAATTCCTGCTCATATCCGTAAAGCGGCTCCGTTCCGTCAAAACGGGCCACACAACGCTCCAACCATCGCTGTGTTAATTCCAACGAGCTTTTGGCATATTTATAATCACTGGTCCCCGGCGGACACTCATCAAAAGCCATCACAATATCAGCCCCGATCTTACGTTGGATATCCATCACCCCTTCCGGAGTAAACAAATGCCTGGAACCGTCAATATGGGAACGGAAAGTAACTCCTTCTTCCGTAATTTTCCGCCCGGTGTCCGTCAGGGAAAAAACCTGAAATCCCCCGCTGTCAGTCAAAATAGGCCGGTCCCAACCGTTAAACCGGTGCAATCCGCCAGCTTCCTGCAAAATCTCTGTCCCCGGACGCAAATAAAGATGATAAGTATTTCCCAATATAATCTCAGCCCCGATGTCTTCTTTCAACTCTCGCATATGAACTGCCTTCACAGAACCCACTGTGCCCACCGGCATGAATATAGGGGTGTGAATCTCCCCGTGAGCAGTCGTCAGTACCCCACAACGCGCTTTACTTCGTTTATCTTTCGCCGAAAGAGAAAAATGCATATTGGCCGATATTCTTAAATTCAGATGGCAAAGGTAATAAATTAAGGCAAAAGGTAAAAGGCAAACCCAATCTATTTCCCGCAAACATTTGCAAAAGCAAGTTTTTTTTCAAACCTTTGGAAACGCAAAACTAAAGATAATATACCTGAAATACTTATCTTTTCCTATATTTTGCAAACCATTGAAAAACAACACACTGCAAAAGAAAGGTAAAAGAAGGTGATTTAAATGATGAAAAACGACTATGAGAAAATTTTCTGAAATTCTACTGGCAATCATTCTTTTTTGCAGCTCATTATCTGCACAGCAAAAATTAAGCCTGAACGATCTATTTGTAAACGGAACCTTTTACACCAAGGGAGTCTATGGACTACGTTCCATGAATGACGGAGAACATTACACCCTGCTTGAAGGAAATGGAAGCCAGATAGTGAAATACAGCTACAAAACGGGACTTCCGGTACAAACCCTCCTGGATTTGAATAAATTGGAAAATTGCCCGGTCAAATACATCAACGATTACGAATTCAATGCCGACGAAAGCCGGATACTGCTCTGCACGAACAAAAAAACCATTTACCGGCGTTCATTTACAGCTGATTATTATGTTTTTGACTTTAAAAACAAAGAAATCAAACCTTTGTCGGAAGGAGGCAGCCAACGATTGGCCACCTTTTCTCCCGACGGCAGCCGGATAGCTTTCGTCCGGGATAACGACCTTTTCATCCACGACCTCCGCTTCGGTTCGGAACGTCAAATTACCAACGACGGAAAATACAACTACATCATCAATGGGGCACCAGACTGGGTATATGAAGAAGAATTCGCCTTCAACAAAGCATTTGAATGGGCTCCCAACGGTTCGGCATTGGCTTACATCAAATTCAACGAAGCAGAAGTCCGGGAATTTCAGATGAATATGTTCGAAGGCCGTAATCCTTCCCTGAAAGAAAACGAACTCTATCCCTCCAACTACAGCTATAAATACCCGAAGGCAGGAGAAAAAAATTCTAAAGTATCCGTGTATGTCTACGATGTAAACGACCGCACCACCTTGAAAATGGATACCGGAGAAGAGGAAGACATCTACATTCCGCGTATCCGTTGGACCAAAGACCCTAAAAAACTGGCCATCATACGCCTGAACCGCCATCAAAACAAAATGGAAATCCTTTTAGCCAATGCAAAAGTAGGTTCTGCCACTCCTCTCTATCGGGAAGAAAATAAATACTATATCGACGAAAGCAACTTCGACAACCTGGTTTTTCTGGATAACGGAACTCAATTCGTCATCACCAGTGAGAAAAGCGGATACATGCACCTATACCTGTACGACATCAGCGGAAAAGAAAAACAAGCACTCACCAAAGGAAATTACGACATAGCCAACTTCTACGGCTATGACCCTGCCCGCAAATTATTTTACTATTCTTCCTACGAAGAATCTCCTTTAGAAAAATACATCTACAGCATCAATGAAAAAGGATTGAAAAAGAAACTGACCCCCACCAAAGGATGGAACGAAGTCAGTTTCAGCAAAAACTTCAATTACTATATCAATACCGTCTCCAACAGTGATATGCCCCCGGTAATCACATTATACAACGCCAAAGGCAAAACGGTCAGGGTATTGGAAGACAACCAACAGGTCCGGGAGACAACCCGGAAATACAATCTGGCAAAAAGAGAATACATACAAATTCCTGCTGCCGACGGAAAAACCATGCTGAATGCCTGGATTATGAAACCGCTCAACAGCAAGGCCGGAGAAAAATATCCTTTATTAATTACCCAATACAGTGGTCCTAATTCCCAGCAAGTAAGAAACTCCTGGAGCATCAGTTGGCTCAACTACCTGGTTCAGGAAGGTTTCGCAGTAGCCTGCATAGACCCCCGGGGCACTGCAGCCCGGGGAGAAGAATTCCGGAAATGCACTTACAGACAACTCGGGAAACTGGAAAGTGACGACATCATCGCAGCAGCCAAATACCTGGCAGAACAACCGGATATTGATGCTCAGCGTGTCGGCATCTGGGGATGGAGCTTCGGAGGATTTATGTCTTCCCTGTGTATCATGAAAGGACACGATGTATTTTCTACCGCTATTGCCATTGCTCCGGTAACCAACTGGCGCTATTACGACTCTATCTATACTGAACGGTACATGCGCACACCGCAGGAAAACGAAAAAGGATATGACGAAAATTCTCCGATGAATTACGTCGGGCAACTGAAAGGAAACCTCTTGCTCTGTCACGGAACCGCCGATGATAACGTTCACGTACAAAATACGTACGAACTGAGCGAACGCCTGGTACAGGCCAACAAGCAATTCGACATGGCCATATATACCAACCGGAACCACAACATCAACGGAGGGAATACCACCCTTCAACTATACAGCCGTTTCGTAAAGTACCTCAAAGAACGTATGCAATAATAACCATTTATATTATAAAAAATATGAACTCTATCAAAGATCTGCAACCCAAAGAAATATGGCAGAATTTTTATAAGCTGACACAAGTACCGCGCCCCTCCAATCATGAAGAAAAAGCACGGAAATTCATGCTCGAATGGGCCGAAGAAAACCACATCGAAGCAAAAATAGATGAAACCGGAAACATCATTATGACAAAACCGGCTACCCCGGGAATGGAAAATCGGAAAGGCGTCATTTTGCAAGGTCACCTGGATATGGTTCCTCAGAAAAATGAAGATACAGTCCACGACTTTGAAAACGACCCGATTGAAACTTACATTGACGGAGAATGGGTAAAAGCCAAAGGCACTACCCTCGGAGCAGATAATGGTATAGGCGTGGCAGCCTGTATGGCCATCCTGACCTCTACTGACATTCCCCACGGGCCTCTGGAAGTATTAATCACCTCCACCGAAGAAACCGGAATGGACGGAGCCAACGGACTCAAAGCCGGTATGCTGAAGGGAGAAATTCTTTTGAACCTCGATTCGGAAACCGAAGGTGAATTATATGTCGGTTGCGCCGGCGGTATAGACTCCACCATCCAATTCAAATACAAGGAAGAAAACGTACCGGCCGATAGTAAAGCCTATCGCATCGGAGTAAAAGGACTGAAAGGAGGCCACTCCGGAATGGACATCAACCTCGGCAGGGGCAATTCCAATAAATTGTTATTCCGCTTTCTTAAAACTTACACCAAAGACCTCGGATTACGAATGGCCAGTATCAGTGGAGGAACTTTACGAAATGCCATTCCACGAGAATCTTTTGCCGTTGTTATTCTGCCTGCAGCCAATACCGCCCGTCTGGAAGCTGCATTAAAAGAAGCTGAAGCTATTTACAAAGCTGAATTGGGAGCTAAAGAACCCAATCTGCAACTCATTGCAGAAAACACCGGTATGCCGGCCTTCGTCATAGACACATGTACCCAATTCCGGCTCATCAATTCTATTCTGGCCTGCCCGAACGGAGCTGTCCGGATGATTGACTCAATGCCCGATACAGTGGAAACTTCAAATAACCTGGCTATCGTACAATCCGAAAACGGAAAAATTTTCATCAAAACATTACTGCGCTCTTCCGTAGAAACCGCCAAAGAAGCACTGGCCCAATCCATACAGGCTGTCTTTGAACTGGCCGATGCTGACGAAATAAGTTTTGACGGAGCTTATCCGGGCTGGAAACCTAATCCCGACTCAGCTATCCTCCACGAAATGCAGCATGTCTATGAAAAATTGTACGGGAAAAAACCGGCAATCATGGCCATTCATGCCGGGCTGGAATGCGGACTTCTTGGCTCTAAATACCCCAATTGGGATATGATTTCTTTCGGACCGACTTTATGTTCCCCCCATTCTCCCGATGAAAGGGCAAACATACCTTCGGTCGCAAAATTCTGGGAATATTTAAAAGCCACCTTAAAAGATATTCCCCGGAAATAAAACCCACTTATTCTCTACTGATTAGCCTTTTCACGATTTTCAGGACCATTTCCCAAACCTGAAACTGCGTGAAAAGGCTTTGTCTTTCAATTATTTTCAGCATATTTAACGGAACTGATTCTGTATTCCAAAGAAAAATTGTATCTTTGCAGATAAATTGCAAGCTAAATTAGAATGTTCTTAAAGAGATTGACTTTACCACAACTGCTTTCCAACAGTTGCTCCAAATTCAAAAATAATTTATCTTTGAACTTTGTTCAAAGCGGACGACGCACTTACCAGGACTTCTATAACGAAGTTTTTTCCATATCCAACTATCTCATTGCATCCGGAATCCAAAAAGGCGATAAAGTAGCCATTCTAAGTGCAAACATGCCCAATTGGGGAATCACTCAATTCGCTATTGCCCAGATAGGCGCTATTGCAGTGCCGATTCTGCCGGGATTCAATACCCCGGAAATCCAAAATATTCTGGAACACTCGGAGGCTAAAATCATTTTTGTATCCAAATTGCTGTACAAATGGGTAGCGGATATTAAAACCGATTTCCTGGAACAGAAAGTCCTGATGAATACCTTTGCCCGTATTCCGGAAGGTCATCCGGTGGAGGAAATAGACAAACTGGAAAATGACATCCCTTTAAACAACTTTACTCCTCTGCCCGAAATACAAGTGGAAGAAGAAGATACGGCTTCCATTATATACACTTCGGGAACCACCGGTTTTTCTAAAGGAGTGGAACTCACCCACCGCAACCTGGTATGGGATGCCCATCAATGTTCTACCATTCAATCCATCAGCACTGAAGACCGTTTTCTAAGCATACTGCCTTTAGCACACACTTATGAAAATACGTTAGGCCTGTTGCTTCCTGTTATGTTCGGAGCCCAGATTTATTACCTGGATCGTGTGCCGACTCCCAAACTACTGGTTCCGGCCATGCAAAAAATAAGGCCTACGGTGATGTTGTCCGTACCCTTAATCATTGAGAAAATATATAAAACGCAGGTACTGCCTAAATTTACCTCATCGCCTTTGATGAAAGCCCTCTATAATTTTGCACCTACCCGCAAATTATTTAATTGGTTGGCAGGAAAAAAACTAATGCAAACCTTCGGAGGAAAAATCATTTTCTTCGGTATTGGCGGTTCAAAGCTCGACCCGACAGTAGAACGCTTCCTACAAGAAGCCAAATTTCCTTATGCCATTGGTTACGGACTGACGGAAACCTCACCTATGGCAGCAGGTTCTGCCCCACATGCCACTTTCCTGCAAGGAGTGGGACCCGTTATGGAAGGTGTGGAAATCAAAATCCACGAACCCGACCAGACAGGACAGGGCGAAATCTGGATTAAAGGCCCCAACGTCATGAAAGGCTATTATAAAAAGCCCCAACTGACACAAGAAGTCCTTAGCGATGATGGATGGTTTAAAACAGGTGACCTCGGCTCATTCGACAAAAAAGGAAGGTTATCTATCCGGGGACGGATTAAAACCATGATTTTAGGAGCGTCCGGAGAAAATATCTATCCGGAAGAAATTGAATCCATTATCAATAACTTCCGTTTTGTAAACGAATCTCTGGTAGTTGAATCCAAAGGCAAACTTGTTGCCATGGTACACTTTAATATGGAAGAATTGGAAAAACAGTACCAAAAACTGAAAAACCAAGCGGGTAACTACAAAACAGCTATCAACGACTACCTCGAAGAACAAAAGAAAGAACTCTTCGAATATGTCAATTCCAGGGTGAACAATTTCTCAAAACTCCAATTGGTCATGGTCCAACATGAACCTTTTGAGAAAACTCCCACTCATAAAATTAAACGTTTCCTATATAACAACATCAATATAAAATAAAAGAAATTCAAACCATCATTTCTACGATATTTCCGTTGGGATCAATCACGGAATTATCGTAAAAATCATAGTCTGTCATCCTGGACTCCCCAACTATTTATAATCATCTTTACGGATATTCTGCAAACTCCATGAACTTCACGTATAAACTGATAACAGGACTGCTATTATTAACCATAGTTTCCTGTAAAGAACAGCATCTATTCTCCGATGCTACCGAGTTGAAAAACGTTGCGCAAGATTTTGCAAACAAACAGAAAGCATTACCCGAAGGTAACCTGTTTCAGATTTTCTCTACTCCTATGACATCGGAAGAACGTGAAGCGTTGATGTTTCTGTATGCTTATATGCCCATTGGAGACATCACCGATTACAGCGGAGACTACTATTTAATGAACGTCCGTTATACACTCAAGGCCAGAGAGGAAATGCCCTGGGGAAAAAATATTCCTGCCCGGGAATTCCGTCATTTTGTTTTACCCATACGCGTCAATAACGAAAATCTGGATGAATCCCGGAAAATATTTTACGAAGAATTAAAAGACCGGGTAAAAGAACTTTCGCTCTACGAAGCCGTTCTCGAAGTCAACCATTGGTGCCACGAAAAAGTAATTTATACTCCGTCCGACTCCCGGACCAGCTCTCCTTTAGCTTCCGTAAAAACAGCTTACGGACGCTGCGGGGAAGAATCTACATTCTTCGTAGCCGCACTTCGCTCAGTAGGCATCCCCGCACGTCAGGTATATACCCCCCGCTGGGCCCACACCGATGACAACCATGCGTGGGTTGAAGCGTGGGTCGACGGACAATGGCACTTTCTGGGAGCCTGTGAACCGGAACCGGTGCTTGACCTCGGTTGGTTCAATGCACCTGCCAGCCGGGGAATGCTGATGCACACCAAAGTCTTCGGCCGTTATACCGGACCGGAAGAAGTCATGAGCCAGACAGAAGGCTATACGGAAATCAATGTAATAAACAATTACGCACCCGCAACACGTGCAGTTATCACTGTGACAGACCCCCGTAACATGCCGGTCAAAAATGCCAAAGTCGAGTTTAAAATTTACAATTATGCAGAATTTTATACTGTAGCCACCCGGCAAACCGACGAGAAAGGGCAAACCTCACTGTCAGCCGGAAAAGGAGATATGCTCATCTGGGCAACGGACGGTCAGCAATTCGGATTTGGTAAACTGTCCTTTGCCCGCGATACCGCTATCACCATTCCCCTGGATAAACAAGCCGGCGAAATGGCCTCTTTCGACTTGGATATTGTCCCTCCGGCAGAAAATGCAAAACCGGTTCAGGTATCTTCCCAACAACAAACCCAAAACGCATGCCGTCTGCTCCGGGAAGATTCCATCAGAAACGCTTATACTGCCACCTTTATGACTCCAGAAAAAGTTCTTCCCATAGCCGAACAAATGGGACTGGAGGCCGAACCGCTCACATCCCTGCTTATAGCTTCCCGGGGTAACCATGACCAACTCATTCACTTTCTGGAAAAAACACCGGAAGGACAACGGCCTCTGGCCCTGCAACTGCTACAGGTCATTTCAGCCAAAGACCTGCGGGATACTCCGGCAGAAATCCTGGAAGATCACCTGCAAAACACGCCATCAGGTACCTCTCCCCACCATAACAACTACATACTCAATCCGCGCATAGCCAACGAAATGCTTACCGCCTACAAACAGTTCTTCCAACAAGCCATTTCACCCGGTTTAGCCGCAGAAATCCAGGAAAATCCCAGTGTTTGGACGGAATGGTGTTCTGAAAATATCACACTTCTGGATGAATTAAACCCACAAAATATTCCCATGACTCCGCAAGGAGTCTGGAAAGCCAGGCGGGCCGACCGGCATTCAAGAAATATCTTCTACGTAGCCGTACTCAGAAGCCTGGGAATAGCATCACGTATCGACGAGGTTACCGGCAAGACCCAATATGCCGGAAAAGACGGAGAATGGCAGGATGTCGATTTCTCTGTTTTACGGAACGAAAACACATCCCAGGGAAAACTGATGGCTGCTTATCAACCGGTGAAAGCCCTCGGAAATCCTGTTTACTATACCCATTTCACCCTTTCCAAATACAATCAGGGCACTTTTCAACTCCTTGCCTATCCCGAAAGCACAACGAATTGGGAAAATCTGCTTAAACATCCGCTACCGCTCGATACCGGCTACTATATGCTGGTCACCGGTACCCGCCTGGCCAACGGGGGTGTGCTCAACCAGACCACATTCTTCAACATTGCCCCGGGACAAACCACAAAAATAAAATTACAGATGCGCGAAAATCCGGATGTAATAAAAGTAATCGGCACGCTGAATTCAGAATCCCTGTTTCTCCCGCAAGGAGCAACAGAACCGCAAAGCATATTAAAAACTACCGGACGGGGCTATTTCATTCTCGGTATTCTGGGAGCCCGGCAGGAACCTACCAACCATGCCCTCCGCGACATTGCAGCACTCAAAAGTGAATTTGAAACCTGGGGACACCGGATGGTTTTGCTCTTCCCCAATGAACAGCAATTGCAAAGTTTCCATGTGGAAGAATTTCCGGAACTACCAGCCACCGTCACCTTCGGTGTGGACCAAAACAACACCATACAAAAAATGATTACTGAAAACCTGAAACTATCCCACAACGCCCTGCCCATCTTTATCATAGCAGACACCTTCAACCGGATTGTCTTTATCTCCCAGGGCTATACCATCGGATTAGGCGAACAACTCATAAAAACCATACACAAACTCTGATATTCCGATAGCTACCGGACCTCCTCCAAGGCCCGGATAGCTTCTCTCACTTTCTCCGCACGGGTGACATCACGGCCATATTCCGCTATCCGTACGGTGCCGCCCATAGAAACGGCCGGATTACGATAAATCATAGCACTTTCCACTCCTTCCCGGGCAGACAAATGAAATTCACAAGCTCCTGTTTCTTTTGCAATCTTTTCAATATTGCCGGCATTCACTCCGCATCCCGGCATGATAATGACTTCACGGGCACAAGCCACCAATTCTTTTAAAAGACAAATTCCTTCCTCTGCCGTACCTTTTTGACCGGAAGTAAGAATCCGCTCACACCCCAACTCCTCTATCGTCTTCAAAGCCCGCAAAGGCTCCCGGCACATATCAAAAGCACGGTGAAAAGTCACCGACATATCCCCTGCTGCAGCCATCAACCTCCGCATCTTATCTACATCTACATCCCCCTCAGCTGTGAGACAACCTAACACAACACCATCTACACCTAACTTCTTCGCCATATCAATATCCCGTATCATCACATCACACTCTTCCTCACTATACAGGAAATCCCCGCCCCGGGGACGGATAATCACATGCATACCGCGAGGCAGTAGCTCCCTGACCAAAGCAATCTCCCCAAAAGAAGGGGTCGTTCCCCCTTCCGGCATTCCGGCACAAAGTTCTATGCGGTCAGCGCCGGCCTCAATTGCAGCTCTGACACTCTCCGCAGAATTGGTACATATCTCTATCTTAAAATCTTTCCGAAGCATATCTCATATTTAAAACAGTTCATTCTAATATCATCTCAATGTCAACTCCACAACATAATCCATATCCGCCGGCACCTCTGCCAACTCCAATACAACCCCGTTCTTATCTTGTCTGAATTTTACCGGTTTCCTGTCTTTAAACACAACAGCGCTCTTCACTTTCCCCGTCGTCAACGGCAAAAACAAACCCTTATCCGCCAAATTCAAAATATGAACATACAACTTATCTCCCTTACGGGTAGTCACCCCCCAATCCCTCGGACTGACATCGCCGCCACGGGTTCCGTATATAGTCTCCCCATATACCTTCATCCATTCCCCCATTTCCCTGAGACGGCTCACAGCAACTGCCGGCAATTCTCCATTCGCCTGCGGTCCTACATTCATCAGTAAATTGGCATTCCGGCCGGCAGCCTTCACCAGATAGTGCACCAAAGTCTTGACAGATTTATAATTCTGGTCAACAATCTTATATCCCCACATTCCGTTCATAGTCTCACAGGTTTCCAAAGGAAGCGGACTAATATCCTGTCCGGACAATCCGGCTTTATTCTCTCCGGGAAGGTCCCGCTCGAAAATTTGAATATCTTCCCCGGCAAAAGGTACCTGATGATGGTTATTACCAATCAGACAAGCAGGCTTTAACCGGTGTATCATAGCATACTGCTCTGGCAATTGCCAGTCAAAATCCGGATTCTGGTCCTGGTCCCACAAACCGTCAAACCAAATCATAGCCGGGTCATATTTTGTAATCAGCTCGGCCAACTGGTCATTCATAAACCGGTAATAAGACTTCCAATCGCTTTTTCCGCTACGTCCCGTTCCCCTTCCGGTACGCCCGATAGGATAATCCTCCCGGTCCCAGTCCAGATGAGAATAATAGAAATGCAATTTTATTCCCTGTTTTTTACACTCCTCGGCCAGCTCTTTCAAAATATCCCTTTGAAAAGGAGTAGCTTTCACAATATTATAATCTGAATATTGGGTATTCCACATCGAGAAACCTTCATGATGCCGGGTAGTGATACAAATATATTTAGCTCCGGAAGCCTTGATAGCAGCCACCCATTCTGCTGCATCAAATCTGGAAGGATAAAAACCGGAAGCTAATTTCCGGTACTCCAGATGGTTCAGGTTCTGATTTGTCATCACCCATTCTCCTTGAGCCAGCATGCTATACAATCCCCAATGAAGAAAAATACCGAATTTATTGTCCTGAAATTCTTTCCGGGCCTTAAGATTTTCCGGCGCAGGCACATAACCCTTTTGCGCAATTCCACTTAACGACCACACAACCAATAATAAAATAACTCCTATTCCTTTCATAATTATCACTTTTACTGCCTCAAGGCATAATTTACTTTATTTTAAAATCCAATACAGACTTACCGTCCAAACTCATCTGTAAACGGTCACCCGCTTTCAATCCCCGGTAACGGAACTTTCCTCCCGTATAGAGAAAATCACCTATCTTCAAAGTATAAAACTCCGAAGCGACAGCTATCAGGCGCGCAATAGAAGCAGCAGAAAGCTTTGCTTCTTCCCTGTAAACTTCAATTCCGTTTACCTTCAGGTTATAACTCCCGTCACCCACCCCGTTACAAGCCACTAAAGGACTGATTGCCGCCGAAGCATCAAAAGCAGAAGCCATCTCTGCCGCTAATCCCTGCTCTTTCAAACGAGTCTCCAGGCTATCAGCATAAAAACGTATACCAACACCAACTTCTTCATAATAACGCTCTGCATAACGCTCCGCAATACATTTCCCTAAACGGCTGATACGTACCACCCCCTGAGGACAACAACTCAAAGCAGTCGTAAAATCAGGAAAATAGAAATCATCATTATTCCGCAACAAGGCATTATCTCCCACCGGCACAATGCTAATCTCCCCGTCCGGACCATACTCGGCACACAAAATCTTCATTCCCCTTCTTTTTCAATGACCGAAAAACAAATCCTTTACCTCACGTTTAGGCACATGATGCACCCCATCCGCATCCCTCCAGTATTTATAATCTTCTCCCTGCATAAGCTCCACCACCACCTCTTCCTTCGGTTTGCCCAGGGCCAATACATACATGATCTTCAAATAGGAAGGAATTTCCAATACCTGCCTCAGCTTTTCCTCCTGAAAAGATTTGATAATACACCCCCCATAACCCTTTTCCACTGCTCCCAGCAAAATGGTCTGGGCCTGGATTCCATCATCACACAAGCAATTCTCCACCACCCGCGTATCTAACAACTGAACCAAATAAGCAGCAGGCCGTTCTCCTTCTTCAGGCCCGGCCCAATCCTTCAAATACCCTGCCCATCCTAACACAGGAAAAATCCTCCCGCACAACTCCTCTTCCTCCGCCACCACATAACGCAAAGGCTGTGCATTCCTCCCCGAAGGACACCAACGCACCAAACCCACCAACTCCTCCAGCTCATCCCGGGAAATCCTCTCCCGCTGATAAAAACGGCGGTAACTCCGATTTCTGATTAACAGGTCTTTCAGATTCATCTCATTCAAAAGTTAATACTTTAATCAATTAAAATTGTAAATTTGCTTTCCCTCATTTACTCCGGGGAAACTCAACAAAAATAACAACAAAATACAAAATCACCCATTTTAGGCATAAGAAAATGACTTCATTTCTCCAGTTATTAGCCCAGGATATCATTGACCGGTACGGTACACGATTTGAAAACCTTACAATTATCTTTCCCAACAAAAGGGCAGGACTGTTTCTAACGGAAGCATTATCCCAAAAACTGGACAAACCGGCCTGGATGCCGGAAATATTAACCCTGGCGGAATACATAGAACGGCAAACCGGATTAAAAAACACAGACTCCCTGCCCCTGACTATCAGACTATACAAATCCTATTGTGAAATATCGGGTTCTGCTGAAAAATTTGAAGACTTTTACTTCTGGGGAAATATGCTCCTCAACGATTTCGATGATATTGACAAATATCTGGTAGATGCCAGGGATTTATTCTCCAACCTGGTCGCCCTCCAGAAAATAGAAGACCATTTTTCCTATCTGACACCCGAACAAATAGCCACCATCCAAAAATTCTGGAGCAGTTTCAATCCTGAGAAATACAGCAATGAACAACTCAAATTCTTAAATGTCTGGGACAAACTGGCAGGAACCTATCAGCATTTCAAAAAACACCTTCTGGCAAAAGGAATCTGTTACGAGGGTATGAACGAAAGGATCTTCTGCGAACAAATAGACCAATATAACCATCCCGAAAACATTTTATTCGCCGGATTTAACGCTCTGAATAAATGTGAAAAACAAATTTTTTCCTACTACCGGGACCTCAATAAAGCGACTTTTTATTGGGATTATGATTTATATTACACCACGGAAGAACATCAGGAAGCCGGATTATTCCTTCGGGAAAATCTGCGACTTTTCCCGAATGCCATTCATTCCGGCCACTTTAACAATTTCCGCTACAACAGGAAAAACATAGAATACATCACCGTTCCCTCCACCATCGGACAAGCCAAATTATTACCTCAATTAACAGAATCCCTGGCCACAGAAAATCCACGGAATACCGCTATCGTCCTTTGCGATGAACAATTACTGATTCCGGTAATGCACTCCATACCGGAGTATATTCAAAAAATCAACATTACCATGGGCTACCCCGCTAACCATACGGCCGTAGCAGCCTTTATCACACTACTGTGCGACTTGAGGAATTTTGCCAAACAGGAAAAAAATGAAACCTATTATTATTACAAACCGGTCATCGCACTCCTGAACCACAAGTTTATCAAAAACCTCTGCCCCGATGATATTTATCAAATCACCAACTATATCCACCAAAAAAATATCGTCTACATCACCGAAAAAAGCCTGCAATTTCACCCGTTAGCCCAAGCCATCTTTTCATCCGAAGAAAAGGATATCCCGACCTATTTGTTGAAGATTCTGAACCTGCTGATTTCCAAATTTTTGCAAGAAAATACGGATTCCATTGAAAAAGAATTTCTGTTTGTTACCTATACTCAAATCCAGAACCTCAAAAACACATTTGAAGAAGAGGCCATATTCCCCGACGAAAAATTATATGTACAACTCCTCCATAAAATGCTCGGTAATATCAAAATCCCTTTCTCCGGAGAACCCTTGGAAGGCCTGCAGTTAATGGGTCTTCAGGAAACCCGGATGCTGGATTTCAAAAACCTGATTATTTTATCCGCTAATGAAGGCATATTACCCCAAAATACCTCTCCTTCATCTTTCATTCCCTACAATCTACGAGTTGGTTTTCGTCTCCCGACACCTGAAAATGCAGATGCCTTGTACGCCTATTATTTTTATCGCCTCCTGCAAAGGGCAAACAATATCAAAATCCTCTATACCTCAGGAGCAAAAGGCCTTCTGAGCGGTGAAATGAGCCGTTTCCTCTACCAAATCAAGTACGAATCAGGACTTCCGGTCAAAGAAAACAATTTCCAGAACGAGATTTCAACTTCCGACCCACAGCCGGTTACCATAGAAAAAACGAAAGAAATTCAAAACAAACTAAAAGAGTATCAGGTCTCCTCCGAAAAAGCTATTTCCCCCTCAGCTCTAAATACTTACCTGGAATGTCCCCTGAAATTTTATTTTAAATACGTGGCCGGCATAAAAGAAAAAGATGAAATAGCGGAAGAACTGGACCACCGGCTCCTGGGAAACATCTTTCACGAATGTTCCCAATCCCTGTACGCCACCGTTCCCGATGGACAAATCACCGTAGACACCATTGATACATTGCTCCGGAACGACCACCTGATAGAAGAACACATTCAGGCTTCCTACCTGAGAATCTATGGGCCGAAAATCTCTAAATTGCTTGAAAATGGCAGCAATGAATTGATTCTGAACATCATCAAAAAGTACATCCGGAAAATGTTCTCCTACGACAAAAAAATCTGCCCGTTTCATATAGTGGCTATGGAAAACCGTTTTTACACCCCTTTTACCATTGGCAAAGAAAAATCTGCGTCAACCATATACATCGGCGGATTTATCGACCGGGTCGACCAAACGAAAAGCGGCATCCGCATCATTGACTACAAAACAGGAACCGATACCACCACCTTCAAATCCATGGCCTCCGTATTCGATACGGAAAATCCCACCCGCAATAAAGCTGCCTTCCAAACCATGCTCTATTGCCTGATGTTCGACCACATCCGTCCCTCGGAAGAACCGCTCATCCCGGGCATTTACAACACTAAGCTGATTTTTGGCAAAGACTACGATTTCCGATTGCAATGCGACAAAGACTATATCACCAATTTCCGGCAATATGAAGAAGAATTCCGGACCTACCTCACCAAACTACTGGAAGAACTCTTTTTCTCACCGGAACCTTTCAAGCAAACCACAGTCGCTAAAAGATGTAAAACATGCAATTACTCCGTCATTTGCAGGAAGTAAACTCCCCCTGTCATTCAATTGTGACCTCATCCACAAATAAAAATCCCGGGTGGCCTTTTCCTCCATGCCAATCCGGAATCTGCTTTTCCGACAAAGCCGTGATCTTAACATAACGGGCTTGCATCGGAGGAAAAGATAAAACATGCTCATATATCCCGTTACGGGCATCTTTCTCCATAGGCGGCAGCTCCAAAGCTGCCACCTCAACATAATTTTTTCCGTCAGAAGAGATTTCCACCTTCATTCCGCGAGCATCAAAAATCCAGTCTCCCTTTTCTACACACGTAGCAATACCGGCTTTCGAAATCTCTGTCAGTTGCAATAAATCTATCACCGCTTCCAGGTCATTTCTGTAAAAAGCAATCCAACGCCCGGTCTTATAATTAGGACTCCCCTTCAAACCGTCTACCAAAGTAGGAGCTCCCTTAAAACCGTATTGCTGATTCACCGGCTGATGTAAAGTAATGGGCTTCAAAGTCGCTTTATTCATCGTAATTTTTTCCGTCAGAACACGGCTATTTCCCGAGGGACGAACAGCAACAGCTTTCAGAATACAATCTTCCTTCACCTTTATCCCATCTTCATATTTAAGAGACCGAACCGTTGGTTCCGAACCGTCCAAGGTATAATGAATATCTGCATTTCCTAAGGTAGACAGAGTAATTTCCAATACCCCGTCCTCTGCACGAGGCGTAAAATCCCCCCTCACATCAAACAAATGTCTCGCATAATTATACCGCCCCAAATCATAAATTTCAAACATTTTGGGCATACGGCTCAGAAAATCCTCAAAACTCTTCTTTTCCGGTTCCGTCCATTGAACCTCCGCAAGAGCATCCATACGAGGCAAAACCATATATTCCACCTGCCTGAAAGAAGGGATATATTCCGTCCACAGATTCGCCTGCGTACCGATAATATGTTTGGCCTCCTCCGGTGTCAGGTCCGCCGGAACAGGGTCAAAACCATACACCTTCTCCAAAGGAACATACCCGCCAATAGCCATCGGTTCCTGTTCTCTGTCCTTTGCCTGATAATAATCAAAATACAGATAAGATGTCGGCACCATAATCGCATCATGATGTTGTTTCACCGCTTTCACTCCTTCACCAATCCCCCGCCAGGCCATCACTGTCGCATGAGGAGCCAAGCCCCCTTCTAAAATCTCATCCCAACCGATAATCTGCCTTCCATGCTCATTCAAAAATTTCTCTGCCTGGGCAATAAAGTAACTCTGCAAACGTTCTTCCGCCGTATGCTGTTTATCTGTTTTCAAACCCAAGGCCTTGATTTTAGCCTGACATTTGGGACATTTTTTCCAACTCACTTTCGGACATTCATCCCCTCCGACATGAATATATTCCGAGGGAAAAATTTCAATCAGTTCACCCAGAACACCTTTTATAAATTCAAGCGTCTTATCATTTCCTGCACAAAGCACTTCTTCTGAAACACCCCACATGGACCAAACCTCATAAGGCCCGCCACTACATCCCAATTCCGGAAAAGCAGTCAGTGCCCCCTGCATATGACCCGGCATATCAATTTCCGGAATAACGGTAATATAACGCTCCTTAGCATAAGCAACAATCTCCTTCGCCTCCTCCTGAGTGTAAAAACCACCGTAAGGAACTCCATCATATTTTCCCGTATTATGTCCTATGACCGTCTCTTTGCGTTTCGATCCCTTCTCTATCAATTCCGGATATTTCTTTATCTCAATCCGCCATCCCTGATCATCTGTCAAATGCCAGTGAAATCGATTGATATTATGCAACGCCAGCAAATCAATATACCGCTTCACCGAATCAAGGGTAAAAAAATGGCGGCTCACATCCAACATCATTCCACGATAATCAAAACGCGGAGAATCATTGACAACAACGGAAGGCAATACAATCTTTGCACCCTTTACCACCGGCAAAGACTTACGCAAAGTCTGAATACCATAAAAAACCCCGGCTGCTGTAGGTGCGGATATTGTAACTCCTTTATCGGTCACCTTCAATTGGTAGGCCTCCGGTTTCCCAGCCTCCAGGCCTAAGCTCAATACGATAGCATTCTCCCCTGCATTTCCGGCCTGGATATCCAAATGTTTTCCGGTAGATTCCGCCACATATTCCGCCAGAAACTCAGCATTCCGTCGCATCTCGTCATTTCCTTCGGGATACAAAACCTTCACTCCGTCTTTCAAAACAAAAGGATTTCCCTCCCCGGCAGTAATCTCCTGCGGCAAAGGCACTACCCGGTAATCCGCCGTCTTCTGTTCTGGACAACAGGCCACCAGTAACTTCAGCAACAAAACAGTCAGAAAAACACAAACTAATCTTCTCATAGCACTCTATATTAAATTAATACAATTATCACTTATAAGTATTCCGCAAATGATTTATCTTTATCCCTGCCTGTCCGCCCTTCTTAAAGGCCGGAGAGGTAATCACCACCTTGCGGGGAGTGACAGGTAACAAATCAAAGAAATTGTCACTGAAACGGGCCCCCTGAACAGGCACTTCTATAAACACATCCTTGGCAAGACCGGCAGATTTCAAGACCACCTCACAGACTCCGTCCATCACCTTCATCTTGTAATTCACCACAATCTCCGGCAAATCCAGTTCCTTAGGCCGGACAAAAAAATAAGGTTCCTCAACCCATTTCTTACCGGACTCATCTTTTAAAGTCATTGACAAATACATCTTCCGCCCATCGAAAACCTCTATTCCATTCATATCCCAACCTCCGGCCAGCACAGAAGTATTGGCCGCCACATCTGCCTTAAAAACTTTCCTGCCCAATACCCGGCCATAAAAATCCGTTAACTCCGCTTCCAATACAAGCCCTTTATGAGCTTCCGGCAAATCGGAAAGCAACCAAAACTGCAAACTATCCTCCGCCTGCAGTACACTCACGGCAAGCGGGGCAAAAGCACGCTTCGCCTGATAATGCAAAGCTTTCCAGTTCCCGTAATAATCAATCCCCGACCACGACACCACCGGCCAGCTGTCATTCAACTGCCAATACAAAGTACCCATACAATAAGGCCGGTTACGCCTGTGAGCCTCAAGTCCCCGACGGATTCCCCGCCCTTGCATCACTAATCCGACATAAACAAAATCCTCAAACTTCTCCGGAACAACATAATCCCGCTCCATATAAGTCCGGATAAGCTCATTCCCGATAGTACTCTTTTGATGGGCATTCATTACCCGGGACTCCAATCCGTAATCCTCCTGTGAAGCAAAAGCAGATATCGTTTTCATTTCAGGAAAAGACTGAAATCCGAATTCACTCATAAAACGGGGAATCTCCTCATCAAGACTCTCAAAAGGCTTTCGCCCATACCACACACCCCAATTATGACTGTCGGCAAACTTCCAACTCTCCGGACGTCCCCAATTGGCCGTATCAGGAGAAGTAGGCATGTAAAAACGATCTCCGTCCAATTCTTTGACCTTACCAGGAAGCAATTCCTTAAACAACAAATCATATCCCTCACACATCCCTTCATAAACAGCCGGAGTATACTTGCTCTTCCATCCCCAATACCGGATACCTTCCTGAATCTCATTATTCCCGCACCACATCGCAAGACAGGCATGATTCCTCAAACGCCGTATATTATACTCCGCCTCCGCTTCCACCCTTTTCAAAAAGACAGGGTCTGACGGATAAGTGGTGCAGGCAAACATAAAATCCTGCCAAACCAGAATCCCGTTCTCATCGGCCAAATCATAAAAGAGGTTATCCTCATAGGAACCACCGCCCCATACCCGTATCATATTCATATGAGCATCCCTGATGTCCCGGAACAAAGTGCGGTACCGCTCGGCACTCATGGCCGGCAACAGAGCATCTCCCGGAATATAGTTGGCTCCTTTGGCAAACAGTGAAACCCCGTTCACCTCGAAATAAAAAGACTCTCCCCACTTATCTTTTTCCTTCACCACTTTCACCGTCCGCAGACCAACCCGTTGTTGTCTGGCGGCGACCACCTCTTCCCCGCTATATACCTTCACTTCAAACTGATATAAAACCGGTTTTCCCCAACCATTCGGCATCCATCGCTGCGGCTGCTCTATCTCACAAGGAATGGAAATCGTTACACGCTCCCTATCCAATTCCACATCCCGGAAAATACGCTCAGGCTCTTGCCCGGGTAAAAAATAAGTCACAACCGCTTTCAAAGGAGAAAGCATCCCCTCTGCCAACCTCTCCAATTCCAGTTCAACGGAAAGCCTGGCCTTATTCTCAGAAAGCTCCAATTGCCGGATATGCAAATCTTCAATCCGGACAACATCTTGAAAACACAAGGTCACCGGACGCCAAATGCCACTGGTTACCATCCTGATACCCCAATCCCAACCATAACTGTAAGGAGCCTTACGGGTAAAAACACTCAATCTTTCCGCCCGGTGGTCATTATCAGCAGGATAATTAAAACCGTTCGACTGCCACTGCGGCAATGTTTGTTTCACTGGCGAATGAAAATACACCCGCAAATGATTTTCCCCGCAACGAAGCAACGGCTTCACTGGTACCCGATACCCCACAAACATATTGTCAGCCTTCAAAATCAAGGCTCCGTTCAAATAAACATCCGCATAAGTATCCAACCCTTCAAAATTCAAAACAGCCGCATCCCGCTCCAATTGGGCTGATGTCACCGTAAAAACCGTTTTATACTCCCAGTCCTTTTCCTCTACCCATTGAATCTTTTCTTCGTGAGTGCCATAAAACGGATCAGGCAAAATTTGATGTCGCAGCAGATCTTGATGCACCGTACCCGGCACCTCGGCTTCCAGCCATTCTTCGGCCCCGGCCGGAGAAAAATACCAGTTCCGGAGCAAAGAAACAATTTCGGACGGCTTCTGTGCTCCAAGTCCCCCACACGCTGCCAGCAACATAAACAACAGTACAATTCTCATTTTTTCCGGATATAAGGTTTTAAAATCTCCGCCCATTTCACATATCCTTTTCCCAATAAATGCAGACCGTCATTGGAATACTCCGTTTGCATCTTTCCCGTTGCCGGATCCACAAAATGAGAGTACAGATCCACATAAGTAACCCCCTCCCGGGCTGCCAGCTGCATCAACCCCTCATTAATGACTTTTACCATCTGCCAATGCTTGGTGTGATTACCGAACATCTGATAATGGTCGGTCATCGGCAATATGCTTTGTAAATACAATTCCGTTTTCGGAGAGTCTTTCTTTATCTTCCGGGCAATACACCCTATCCTGGCTACAATCGTATCTGCACAGGTTCCGCGGCTAACATCATTAATACCTATCAGCAAAAAAATCTTAGCCGGCTTCCCCTTCAAAACCGCATCCAAACGCTCATACACCCCCATGCAAACATCCCCGCTGATACCCCGGTTTTTAACATGCTTACTACCGAACAATTCACACCACTCTCCTCCGTTCGTAATACTGTTACCCAAAAACACAATATCTTTTGAAGTAACCGGTAGCTCTTCAAACAAGGTCTCCCTCTGATAATAAAAAGCAGAATATTGTTGCGCAAAACCGACGCTACCCGCACAAATCCAAACGATTCCCCATATCCAATTTTTCATAATCCTTTATATTTACCTTATTTTATCCGGTGAATAAATCAAACCCTCCACAGCCTCACCTCCATCCGGAGTAACAAAAACCGCCGTAAACATCCATTTAACCAAACGAACCTCATCAGTAGAAAACCTGCCTACCGGCAATTTCATAAATACCTTATTCCATCCCTTTTGCAACACCACAAGGACAGGCCGCCTCACCACACAATTCTCATTTCCCAAAGCAATCTCATTGCTTTTTTCCCGATGATTTGCCGTCCATTGTGGCGGCAAAACCTCCTGCTCATTCAGCCAAATCCGGCTCCCTTTATAATCCCATTTTCCGGCCAAAGGCGGTAAATCCATCTCGGAGCGGCCGTAATTCTGAAACTCAATCCACATACCCACCTCCTGGGTTTTAGGAGAATATACCCACGTATAAGCATAGGCCGTATGGTTTTCTTTTGGCTGCGGATAAAAAGCGGGAACCAATGTTCCCCATACATGACGCAAATAAATACCCGCCCCCCTGGCCTCTTTCACCTGATACGGCCTGCCTTCATAATAATAAACATCCGCCCATTCCTGCTCGGGAGGGAAAGACCGGGTGAGGTCCCCTCCGTTCGGGAAGGCTTCGGTTATCTTCCATTTTACATTCGTTTGCCGGACATACGCAAAAGGATATCCTTGAAATATATGCTTCTTCAACCAAAGCATCCGTTCCTCAAAATCAGCGAAAGCCTTAAACTCCGGCGTATCTTCCTCAGGTAAAATAACTCCGTGACCGTCAAAATACTGGAAGCCGCCTCCCCTCCACGCCCTCTCTGCCATGGCAAGCATATTGGGATAAAAATGATTTTCACTAATCAATTCCTTCTCATCCGGAACCAGGCGGTCATTCCAGACAGCCAGAATCACACCCGCAATATCCTCGCTTCCTGACTCCTGATTATAAATCCGGCTGTTATACAGAGCAACAATATCCCCGAACGTATCGAAATGATTCAGATAATGAAAACGGGAATCAACGGCAGGGATGCCAGGCTGGGCCTTTCCCCGAAAACTCCACAATTGAGTCATATCTATCTCCCCCGGCTGATACCGCCAGCCCGGATTCCAGGAAATGACCTTCTTTCCTTTTGAACGCACATAAGCCACCATTTCCGGTACAAATTCCGGGTTAGTAAACGCCACTTCATCCGTCCCGATATGAATATACGGTACCTCAAAAGTTTCACACACTTCATCCATCAACACTTTCAGAATCTTCATCCCCTCCGGACTCTGCATATCATGACCAAACGCCCGGACAAAAGCCGCACTATGCCCCGGCATATCCACTTCCGGAATCAGCAACACCTGATGAGCCTTGCAATATTCGACTAACTCCCTCGCTTCCTCCAAGGTATAATACTTACCGGGAAAACGGGTCATATTTACGCTGTCATTCAATTCCGGAAATCGTTTACTCTCTAAACGCCATGCCTGATTCTCCGTCAAATGCCAATGGAATACATTCACCTTGAAACAGGAAAGCATAGCAATCTCCCGCTTCAATTCCTCTACCGAAACATATCCCCGCCCCACGTCATGCATAAATCCTCTGACCCGGAAAGCCGGCCAATCGGCAATGGTACAACCTTGAAAATAAATTTTCTTTCCTTTCCGGACAGCCAATTGGGCCAAAGTCTGCATCGCCCAATAAATGCCCCGCTCAGTAGTCGCTTCTACTACAATTTTGCGGGAGGTGACCTGCAAACGATAAGCCTCATCCTGATTCACGGGTATTTCCTCCAACTCCGCTACCAACCTCACTTCAATCCGGTTTTTCCCTTGTAAGACAACTTTTCCCCCTTTCTCCTCTATGAATTTTTTCCACTGCTCCTGTAAAACAGGCCCGGAAAGACAAACCTCCCCCAACTCAAACCGTTCATCCGTCAAAGTATATTTCTGAGGCAAAGGTAACAGGCAAGGACTTCCTATTCCCAAAACAGGAAAACTACAACAAAGAAAAAAAATGATATACTTCTTCCACATAACCGTTTACAAAACAACAGATACCTGTTAAAACGAAATAAAATCCTTTAATTTAACAGCCTGAAAAGTCATATGGGCTACACTACTCTCATAAAGAATACCCACAGTCTCCCCGTCAATCATACTAAGACAGGAATATCCCCAACCGTTTCCGGCGTCCAATAAAATCTGATTCTCCGGCAACCACGTCAAACCACCGTCTAAGCTGGCTTTTATCGTAATATGATGCCGGCCGGAAGTAGTATTCGGATTAGAAAATAACAACAAATCCTTACCTGAAACATTATCTCCGGCTCTCACGCTGATTAAACTGGCCATGCATACAGGTTCCGGCAAAGCCTTACGGGAAGAAGGATGCTCCGTCCAGGTATCTCCCAGGTCCTCTGTTACAGCAACCGCGCGACTGCCACCCCGGTTATCGCGCATATTCAGCATCAACACACCCGGCTCCAACTCAGCCACCTGTGCTTCAGTAGTATTAGTACGCGCATGATGATGATGTTTCCAAGTCTTTCCGCCATCCTTGCTATACATGATCCCGGCATTGGGAATCCGGTCCGCACCGATATATTGCATAGCAAAAACCAACGTACCGTCTTCCATACAAATTCCCCTGCCCGGCCCTTGTAACAGAAAATACCAGGAAGAATCTTTTAATTGCTCCGTTATATTCATCGGTTCCGACCAGGTCTTTCCGTCATCCTCACTTTTTGCCAACACCAACTGAGCCGTATGATTCATGTCCATTCCCTGACCGGAAGCCGTCCAAGCCCTTTGTCCCCCGATGCCATGGGTCCAGGCCGCCACAATCCACACACAATTGGTTTTAGTATCGACTAAAATTGCCGGGTCGCCCACTCCGTTCTGTCCTTTGGGTAAACCTCCCGTTTCTCCGAAAGAAACAGGAATACGCATCTTCTCCCAAGTCTTCCCACCATCAGTACTACGACTCAAGCCAATATCGATATGCTCCTGCAAATCAGCACTATTATTATACCTCACATCATATACACCCAACAAAGTGCCCTGATTAGTAGTCACCAACCCCGGAATCCGAAAAGCAGCCGAACCGTCATCGCCAGCATGGCGCACTCCTACGCCCATCCGATGCTCAATATCCCGTTCAGAATGAAAAAACAAAGGAACTCTCCGACCATCAACCTTTACCTCAGAAACCGAAACCGTCACTTTCTCAAACAACGAAGTCTTCGGTTTCATCTGTAAACTCACCCAATAAAAATGGGGCCCTTCAAACAATTCTTGTTCTGCTTTCAGAACAATCTCCCGCCGAGGTTTACTCTCCAAAGCCCTCAACACAGAATAAGAAGGATTAGCAGCTAAAGTCTTTCCCGGATTATGAGCAGAAATATACTCCACCGGAGCAATCAGATTTTTCTCCTTATCACTTAATCTTCTTGTACCGCTATAATACAATTTCACTGCCTGGATAGCAGACAGATTTACCTCTTTCCCAAAATTCAGCCGGATTTCATTAAAAACCTGCCCGGCAGTAGCATCTATCCGAAAACAAAATAAAACATTATCCTCCCGCTCTATCAAAACAGGGATCTGCATCTCCCGAATTCTTACGGTATCAGATGCCCGAAGTGAAAAAGAACAACACCAAATAACTACAAACAAACAAACAAACACTTTCTTCATAATATCCATATTAAAAATTTCTTATAACCTCACCCGAAGACAATCCCCTTCGTGTATCTTCTGTTGACGAACCACTTTTCCTTCCTTCACCACTTTTACCTTCAGTCCGTTTCCCGCCCGGCTGACAAAAATGTCCCAGGTAGTGCCAAAAGCCCTGATGTGACGAAGATTCATATAATCCCACAATCTGGGCAAGCGGGGAGTCAGTTCAAAAGAATCCAATCCCGTAGGCCGGATGCCTAACATACCTTCAACAATAATCCGGCAATACAATCCGCTCTCTGCTGAAAGATGCCGCTGGTTCCCCTCAGGCCATGCTTCCACCGCATAAGGCACATGTTCCCCCAACAAACGCTGAGTAGAATAATAATGCAGATACTCCATAGCCTTTTCCGTTTCGCCGCAGGCAAAAACACCCCGCAAAGCATACAACGTGGAACGGTCCCAGAACGTACTGCTGCCAGACTGTGTCAACAAACCGTTTTCCGTCCACAAACGGGGAGAAAACAAAGCGGCTACCGTAGCTTCTTTCCGGTCATATATTCCCACCGTCAACGGCATACAAATCCATGACCGCAAACAATCATTTCCCTTATAATAACAATAAGTCTGAAAACCTTCCACTTCACCGCCGAAATAATTTTCCATATTCCTCCTCAACTCTTTGGCCTGACGGGAATACAAAACCAGTTCCCGCACCGGCTTACCAAGTGCTTTCCCCAAATACACAGCAGAACACAATGCATCATAATAAAGCGAAGAAGTACAAAGATTAGCCTCTCCGGCCGGAAAACGGTACTCCAGTTCATCGGAATCGGAAGCCACCACCCCTTCCTTATTTAACTGACGCCGGCAATATTCCAAACACCATTCAATCAAAGGCCACAATTCCAGAGCCTCCGCCTTATCTCCCCTCGCCAAAGCATACCGCGCGGCACCATAGGCAATCATAGCTGCATCTCCGCGGTCTCCGGCTCCGTCCCAGATATCTTCACCCTCAGCAATAATAGAACTTGGTAACCTACGATAAGAAGGATTCATAAAACGGGCAAAATGGCCATAAGCACACAAAGCCGACCGATTGCCCTTTTCATAACCCAAATAAGGGAAAAAAGGATTCACATATTCCGCCTGGTCATTCGCCCAGATGGCAGCATAATAAGACTCTCCGCCAGGGCCATGCAACAATCCGCCTTTAGTTTCAAAAATACTCTCAGCTGCCCTCACCTTAGCAAAAGCAAACATGGTATTCACCACCGAATCCGGTGTCTCAAACACCAGATGTTCCTGCCATTCTGCCACTAAATCCCGTCGGGCCGCCAACTCTCCCTCCACATCCCACTCCCCGTCCTCTTCCTCCATCCGGTAAGCTGCATGCACCGCATAAAAGGTACATTGTTCACCTTGTTTCAACATCCGGGTTCCATTCCCCTGTAGAACAGATACAATCCTATAACTTCCATCCACTCCCTGACTCGCATCGGTAACAGCCTCCGAACGGACCTGCGGAATCTCAACGGTCACCGGACGGGCCTCCGTATACGTCAACACATATTTCTCGCAACAAGCCGATTTGTCTACGGAAGGAAACAAAATCCGTTTCAATGTCAGGCCTCCACTGTAATCACTCTCCACCGTCATCACACCATCCAGAGTAATATTCCGGACCTGCTCATTTCTTAAAGCATGTCCGTTCACCGTGACCATAGCAGGTACATCCCAGGCAATATGCCGCATCAAAGAAGCATGGGTATTATTCGGAACAGTACGTAAAGTCGGCCACACCATACTACGGTCCAGCCAAAAACTCCCCTCCGCAGTCACTCCGTAACGAAATACAACAGAAACCTTCAAACCACTCATTTCTATATGGTCATTGTGCGGTTCCTGTAACTTCACCTGCCAGGTAATTCCTCCCTGGGGATTTATCTTCCAGCGATTTTCAGCCCAGGACATCTCCCCGGCCAAAAAATACAAACCAAAAAGCAATAGATATAACCTCATTCCGCCTTTTGTTAAAACACTATTTTCTTTTCAAAATAAAACAATCCAAATCCGGAGCCCAACCGGTAGGATTTCCCATCCGGATACAATTATATCCCGGTTGCAAAGAAACCGTAAAAGAATGCCGGCCCGGTTGTTCCCAGCTTCCCGAATTCAGCGAAACAGTCTCCACCTCCTTCCCGTTCACCGTTAAAGTCAGCCTCCGGTCTTCTCCAGCCACATAAAATAAATCCAATATGTATTCTCCTCCTCCTTCACTATACACATTCTCCCATTCCGCATAATTCTCCGGATGATGCCCTAAATACTTTACCACCACCTGCCCGGAAGCATTTTTCAAATGTCCGTGTTTGGCAGCATACTCCTTTTCCCAATCTGTATAACGTTTCAAATAGGCCCATTCTGCTTCATAGAGCTCCGGTTCATAACGGTTCTCCGCTTCTAACCGGAAAATACATGTCCCGTGAGCCGGTATTTCCTGACGTAATTCCTGCCGGTATACTCCCTTTTCCTTCCGATGGATAACATCCCTTACTGATACCTTCCCTCCCAATTCCAAATCCCGGAAATCAATATGCATCTTTATCTTCTCGTCAGTCGGATTATAAAAAGCCACAGCCCTAACCTTTCCCCTTTTTTCCTCCAGGTCTTTCACCAACACATATCCCTTACCATCATATTTCGCTACATAAGCCTGCAACCCCAACGGATCCTGATTCAATGCCACCAGTTCCGGATTCGTCAGCAAGGCCAGTGAAGCCGGAGGAATAGTAGTTAAATCACATCCGGCCAGCAAAGGAGAACTCATAATACACCATAACCCGAAATGGGTGTGCTCTTCATCTTCACTCAATCCCCGTCCGATTTCCAGCATATCCATATCATTGTACCGTCCGTTGCGGGCAAAAGCAGACAAATATAAATTCTTAGCAACAATATATTTCACCGAACTCCATTTGGGCACAATATCATGACTGATTCTCCACGACTGAGCCACCTGTTCTGCCCAGGTACCCGGATAAGCCCAACGGCAAATATTCAGGGTAATGTCTTTCCTTCCTACTGCATCAATCGCCTCCCGGATCATTGTGTAACGCTCTTTTTCATCCAATTTCAACACCTGTCCTCCACAATAATCTATCTTAA
Source organism: Odoribacter sp. Z80 (assembly GCF_009935865.1). Taxonomy (GTDB): domain Bacteria; phylum Bacteroidota; class Bacteroidia; order Bacteroidales; family Marinifilaceae; genus Odoribacter. Next base: position 5,161 of record NZ_QWEL01000001.1, on the reverse strand, counting down.
TGAAATCAAAGTTCCAATCGTCAAAAAAACGTTTCGCATCCTGAAATTCATGCTGATAAAACCCGATGCCGATTCCTGTTTTTTCTCCGTTATAGATAGAACCACATGTATTGGCCCCCGCATCCGAATAAATGCCAGCCTTTAACCCCAAAGCATGGATATAATCCGAAACGACTCTCATTCCACGGGGGAAACGCTCCGGATGGGACAGAAGCATTCCGCTCTCATCCCGGCCCCCACAATAACCGTCGTCAATATTCACATACTGATAACCCGCCGCCTTCAAACCCTTCTCCACCATAGCGTCAGCCTGGCTACGAATCAATTCTTCGCTGATATTCACTTGGTATGTATTCCAGGAACTCCAGCCCATAACAGGCATAGCCATACCCTTGACTCCCTGGGCCGAAAAATAATCGTCAAAATACTGAAAATGATTTCGTATGGCATCCTTCCAATATTTCCAGTGATGGGCGCCGGGACGGGAAATAAACTCATGAGGAATATGCAAAGCCGAAAGTCTTTCATGCAAATCGCAATTCACCCGATAAAAAAAATCTTCCGTACCGCAATCAAAAATAATAGCCTGGGCTCCAGGTATCAAATGGTGGGTTTGTTCTATGACTGTATGAGCATCCCAACGCTCAGGATACTCGGAATACGCGCCCAGACGTTTGGCAATCTCCCACCTTTCAGAAAAAGGACGGATGTCTACACCTCCGCTGGTGGCACCGGCTGCACCGAAAACGTCCGTATGCCGGAAAGCCAGAAACAAGGCCCCATGCCCGCCCATACTATTCCCTGTAACAGCACGTCCCCGACGGTCCCGAACGGTCGGATAATGCTTGTCTATATACCGGACCAACTCCTCCGACACAAATGTCTCATACCGGTAAGAAGAATCTACAGGACTATCAAAATACCAGCTGGCCCCACCATCCGGCAACACAAGAATCATTTCATACTTTTCGGCATAATCCCGCAAATTTTTCACCTGTGTTATCCAACCTTGCTTATAACTACCTCCGTAACCATGTAAAATATATACCACCGGAAAACGTCTTCCTATTGCTAACTCCCCGGGTGTAATCACCAAAGCAGGAATTTCCTTCTGCATAGCCTCACTGAATATCCGAACGGTATCCGTCCGGGAAGCTTTTCCCTGAAACACCACAGCCACCACACAACACAGAATCAAAAACAAATTTCGCACCACCATCATCCTAAACCATTTAAAATTATTTATCTTATAAATCGGCTATATCTATCTCTATAGCTGCCGGATAAAGCCTTTGCGGATCAAAGAACAGAGCACAACTGTTCACCATATGCTTCAATTGAGGCTCTACCTTTCCCTGAAATGCCTTTTTGCCATTCACCGTTAAAGTCACTTTTTGGGTCAAATCTACTAACTCTTCATGGAGAAAAACAACCACTTTCCCTTTATCAGCTGGTCGATAGACCTTTTCAGATTTTAGTGCTATCCCCCAGTTAGGGTCCGTTTCCACCGTTTCATAACTTACTAACTCAACCTTCAGCGTGAGTTCATTTCCCTTTATAGCTAACTCGTAATAAGTCCTGGAGTGCTCATCTTCATTTGAACGTTCCTTGACAAACAAATTATAAAAACCTTTCCGGTATTGTCCGTCCATTTCAAAATTCTCCCAACTGACAAATTTCGGGAAAGGATCACGAACATGTTGCTTTAGCCAAGGAGTTGTGGGCCTGTAGTCAATGCCATGCCCCATGCCGGGAATCAACTCTATCCAATGGAGGAAATTTTCCGGATAAAGTTTCTGCCATTTTTCAAACTCCTCCCTCGTATAACGCGTCAGTTTATCCCGGTAAAATCCGTAATCATTGGCTCCCGTCCGTAAAGAAAAAGCGATATTCCTGCAATTTTCCACCGGAGCATTCTTCAAAGGCTCCCCTCCTGCCATCGGACCGGCAGCCGCCAAATAATCGGCATAAAAAGAAGCCAGACGCTGACTACCGTATCCTCCCTCCGAAATTCCGAAAAAATAAACTCGGTCAGGATTGATCTTACCAGAAACAAAAGCCAGACGCAACATCTTTTCCCAGGCAAACTGTTTGGATTTCTGCCACCAACGGTAATAATCTCCCATATTCGGTATCTGAGGAATAAAATACACAGAAGGAGCATCATCAAACCCTTTACATATCGTAAGCCCCGTAGCCCATTCCCTGCTTTTCTCCCCGGAACCATGCAGATACAAATACAAAGGATAACCTTCCGCAGGAGTTCCTTTCCCCTTATATCCCCAATAATACGGCATAACGGCATGAGGTTCGAGACTCTCCGGCAACTGCCACTGTCCGGAATGCTCGCCATTAAGCTCTGTCAATTCCGGCAATTTCTGTTCCGAAAAATGCCTGTTTGCCTCTTTCCAACTTTCCCATACTAAATTTCTCACCTTTTGAACTTCCGCTAAGCCAAAAGAAATCTTATCCTGATAGTTATTCGCTTCACCAGCCAAATAAGCAGAAAAAAAAGCCGTCATTTTTTCCCGGCTCCGGTTTACCTGCTCCACCCGCTTATTTTCTCCTTTTTCCACCGGCAAAGAATGGCCGTGGAAAACCACTACTATCAATAACAAAACTACCATTCTTAAATAATACATTCTGGTCTTCATCTTCTATTTTTGAGAAATATCTATTATTACCACACCTGTCTTCCTTCCCTAAAATCAAACCACACTTTGCAGGAGAAAATTAAGCAAAAGTTTTGAACCTCTCTGCCTGAATGCAGATATATTTTCAAACAAATAAAAAAAAGCTACCCAAAAGACTGATTCTTTCCGGAATATATTATTTTTGGAAAATCTATAAGGAAAAAAATATGAAAGTATTTTACCTGTTTATTTTGATTTGCTTATCCTTCTCCTGCAAAGACGAAACCCGTGAAAATCCCCCTCTGAAAGGAGACTGTTTTCTTTTGGGTAATCCTTGGAAATTCTATTTCGTTGACAAAGAAGGGAAAAGCATAATTGGCCTGAAAGCAGGTCAGATATTGCCCACAACGGAAATACAACCTTCCCCCTATTTCCGCCCTTCCACTATTCCTGAAGGATATGAAAACAACGGCAAATCCTATTTCTATAATGGAAATGCCAATACCATCGGTTTCGAGCCGGAAACGGGACTCTATTTCTGGACAACAGTTATCCCGGGATATGAATATCTGACAAACCACTCTTTTTATATCCATTTCAACCACACGGACATCGATACGGTTGAAGTAAAATTCCGGTTCCAGTATGAAGACGTATACGGAGGAGATTTTACAGCTCAGGTGAAAGAACTACGCTACAACGGGACATTGGTCATAAAAAACAATGAATACATGGATAAAGCCGGAATCTATATCCAAAAATAATTTCCTACCATTTAACCTCTTCCAGACCTTTACTACGGAAATACTCATTAGCTTTGCTGAAGTGACGGCAACCGAAAAATCCCCGGTCAGCCGACAAAGGGGATGGATGCGAGGCCGTCAATACACAATGCCGGTTGCGGTCTATAAAAGCACCTTTCTTCTGTGCATAAGCCCCCCACAACATAAAGACAATATGTTCACGTTCTTCATTCAAACGCTGGATTACTGCATCTGTAAACTCTTCCCATCCCTTTCCCTGATGCGAACCGGCCTGATGGGCACGAACCGTCAGGATTGCATTTAACAGCAAAACTCCTTGTTCCGCCCAACGTTCCAAACGTCCCGATTGAGGAACAGGCAATCCCAGATCGTTATGAATTTCTTTAAATATGTTCACCAAAGAAGGAGGGAAAGGCACTCCATCCAGCACCGAAAAACATAAGCCATAATATTGCCCGGGTTCATGATACGGATCCTGACCTAAAATAACTACTTTCACTTTCTCAAACGGACAGGTATTGTACGCGTGAAAAATCTGCTTTCCTGGCGGAAACACAGTATAACGGGCATATTCTTCTTTTACAAATTTTACTAACCGCTCAAAATAAGGCTTATCAAACTCTCCCTGCAACTGCCTTCTCCAACTTTCCTCAATCTGCACTTTCATAGTTTTTGTTTTATTTAGAAATCACTTTCTCCCAACCTCTTCTCTTCATTATGTCATAACACTGGTTTAAAATCTTCACCAATCCGATAGTCAATACCCGCCTTATGGGCCTGTGTAATCTGAAACGGTCGCCTGATTCGATATAACTTGCCATCTTTTAACAATTTAGCACCGGTTTGATGAAACCGAAACGGAACATCTTTTTCCAGACACTGACGCCTTAAATCCAAAATCCATTCATAATCACATACCCGGGCTAAAACTCCAGACTCCCCTCCAACAGACACCTCTTCTATTCGTCCATCCAACCAAGGAGATAAATCAACACGCTCCAGAATAGGTGCGACAATAATAGCCCGATGCCTGATGGGAAGAGACATAAAAACAGGTAAGCGCACATCCGCCATAGCCTGATTTTCTACAGTACAACCAATAATCACATTCTCATACCCCTCGCCCCAGTCCTTCGGCATACATTCGGCAAAACGAGTAATTCGTTTCGTGAAAAAGAAAAACATCAGGTCATGACGCTCCCGCATCATCCCCCAGGCAGCTTCCCGCCATTCATCCGCATCTTCCACCAGAAAATCAGATGTAAAACAAGTAAATACCATCTTACCCGACAGGATTTTATAACTTCCGTCACGTCTTCGCTTCACAGGCAAATCAAAATTTGCTGTTTTCCTCACTTCACTGCTACTGATCTCCGTACCGTAACTCTCATCCTGCCGATAAACATAACAATGTTTACACCCCTCACTAATCTTTTTACAGCCATGCCACGGATTCCACTCGGCAAATATTTCCTTCCAATCCATCTTTACTCTTCATTCCATATTCAAAACAAAAAGCGAGTCGCATCACTGCAACTCGCTTCACTAATTCGGCATCGACCTACTCTCCCACCGGAAGGCAGTACCATCGGCACGCTGGGGCTTAACTTCTCTGTTCGGAATGGATAGAGGTGGATCCCCCAGGTTATAGACACCTTTTAATACCATCATATGCCTTTCAATTCGATTTGACATTACACCGGAAACATCAGAAAAATATACATCCACTAACAAGTAAACTTTCGGGTCATTAGTATTGCTCAG
>NZ_QWEL01000024.1 GCF_009935865.1 Odoribacter sp. Z80 | reverse complement strand
TTATACGCATAAGTCACCACCTTGTCAGGAAAAGGGTTGCGCGTATAGGGCACCACCAAGACCTCCAAGCGGACATCCTCACGGCACTTCCCCGCCACATTGATCTCAACCCCTATCGTATAAAGACCGCTAGGCCACGAAGAACCGGAAGACTGAAAATCACTCACACGCAAATCATGACGGCTCGACACCGAAGACAATACCGTAGACTCAAGCTCCTTCCCGATATCCAGACACTCCCAACGGTACGTCGAGGGAAGCCTCGTAGAAAGAGTGAAACCGTGAGAGGCAACACAAGGCTGCAAAGTATCACAAATACGGTCGGACTCATAGCCGTGGGAAACAACCAGACCGACAACGCCGCTCTCCGAATAACCATGCAACGTATAAGTCAGACGTTTATAACGGAAAACCTCCAGACTGTTACGGGGTAATAAGGAGGTCAGGTTTCGCAGATGAAGGTCCGCCGAGGTACAGCCATCCAGACGTTCCCAGGACTCCCCGTTGTCCTTACTGCAAAACCAGAAATAATGACCATGCTCCACGGGCAACACACTACCCCGGATCACATAGTCGGAACCATCGCAAATCGTATCAAAAACTTCGGTAGCACCAGAACGAAGACCGTTTTCAAGACTTAGTACCGTTTCCATGGTTCCAGGCTCACAACTCAGACCCAGACGCACCCCCACTGTTGGAAACTTATCGTTTAGATCTCCGAAAAAGGAACACATCCGGCTACGGTCAGCCACACGCAAAAAAGAATCAGAAGAACTGTAATCACCTCCACGAACTCCGTAAGCGGACACCTCCAGAGGCCAGTACTCCCGGCTCACACTCACATCACCGGAAGAAGACAAGACGCCACTGCCCGAATGGTCCCGGCGGAACTGAAGACCGTAAAGTTCTGTATTCACATATATCTCACTCAGGTTGCCGCTCAGATCGGAAAAACCTAAAAAAGAATTGCCGGAAGAGGAACGAACACCGCTACCAACAAAAGAACCAACACGACAAGGACCTTCCAGACTCCCTCCCGAATTCACATTACCAGAAGAAGCATGTTCGCTCTCCGTTCCGGAGGACTGCCAACCACTGCCGGGGGAGGGAGACACACTGCCCCAGGCGTAATCAGGAGAAGACGGCAACTCAGGATACAACACCCGGCACATCTTCTCATACTCAAGCTCACTCAACGGACGCAGACCGCTCCAATCGGCATAGGCAAGCATATCGCCGGGACTGAGGTAGTTGCAACCCACCGTCTGACCATCGTCCAGACTGTTTGCTACATTCTCCGGATTCAGGTTACACGCAAACAAGTAAGGGGAACGGCTGTTCAGACGACGCTCCTGGACGATGATTCCGTTCCGGAAAGAAGGACGGTCACGCATGGGACCGTAGACATACTCTCCTTCCCGGACCCCGTCAAGCAAACCTCCGATAGTACGGCTGTACTGTGCGGAACGGGGCAAACGGTTAAGGAAAGTTACATACTGCTCCTGGGTCAGCTCATATTTCATAGCATAATAACCACGAACTCCGTCGGCATACCCAGAAGGAAGGCTGTTAGAACAACCGTCCTGAAGCAGGAAGCCGGTACCTGAAAAACAAGACAGGTCATCCTCGGTCATTGCGACATTTGCGATCGATATGTTGTCCCAGAAATCTTTACGGCGCGAATCATCCACGCGGATGCGGTAATAACGGTAACTTCCCGGAGAAGTCACCCGGATTGCATGCTGGACTGGGTAAGATATACGGGACTCACCCCAATCCTCCGGACCGCCATGCCACAGCTCTACCCAACTGCCGGAAGAACCGCTCGGAGAACCTTCCAGATACCAGGTGCCACCCGGAGAAGGCGAAGACTCCTCCCAGCACAGACCCGACACCCCAAAATAAAGAATCCGGCGGTCGGACTTGAAATCAACCTGCCACCACGCCGGATAATTACCACCGGCACTGCTCCAGTAATGGGACATGCTGCCGTCGTCAACGGCATTATTCCGACGGTCTGCCGCACGTACGGCATAAGTGCTGTTAGTGGAAGCGGTATAAACAAAATTACTGTTCGTCCCGATAAGGTCGCTAGAAGAAGGAAGTACTCCGAAAGTCGGAGTACGGTAACTGCCGGAAGAAAATCCGTCTCCCATATAGAAAGGAGAGGTCGGGACATAAACCATCTCCAGACCCTGTAAAGATACAAGCACTTCCCCGGAAGACACGGAGGCCGCACTCACCGGGGCGGACGCATTACCGTCAAGCGACCAACGCAGATGGAGGGTCACAGCCGACTCGCCCTGGCCATCCTCTGAACGGTACACAAGCAAACC
>NZ_QWEL01000023.1 GCF_009935865.1 Odoribacter sp. Z80 | reverse complement strand
TTTGACATTACACCGGAAACATCAGAAAAATATACATCCACTAACAAGTAAACTTTCGGGTCATTAGTATTGCTCAGCTGTGCCGTCACCGACTATACACCTGCAACCTATCAACGTTCTCATCTCGAACGACCCTGTAAGGATATCTCATCTTGAAGCTGGCTTCGCGCTTAGATGCTTTCAGCGCTTATCCAATCCATACATAGCTACTCAGCAGTGCATTTGGCAACACAACTGATACACCAGAGGTATGTCCAACCCGGTCCTCTCGTACTAGAGTCAGAGCTCCGCAAATATCCCGCGCCCACAACAGATAGGGACCGAACTGTCTCACGACGTTCTGAACCCAGCTCGCGTGCCACTTTAATCGGCGAACAGCCGAACCCTTGGGACCTTCTCCAGCCCCAGGATGTGACGAGCCGACATCGAGGTGCCAAACCGCTCCGTCGATTTGAGCTCTTGGGAGCGATCAGCCTGTTATCCCCGGAGTACCTTTTATCCTTTGAGCGATGGCCCTTCCATGCGGAACCACCGGATCACTATGCTCTTGTTTCCAACCTGATCGACGTGTCGGTCTCACAGTCAAGCACCCTTTTGCCATTGCACTCTACAGACGATTACCAAACGTCTTGAGGGTACCTTGAGAAGCCTCCGTTACGCTTTTGGAGGCGACCACCCCAGTCAAACTACCCACCATGCAATGTCTCCCTAACGGGATTAGAACTCAGATAACAGAAGGGTCGTATTTCAACGACGGCTCCATAACACCTGACGATGCTACTTCTATGCCTCCGACCTATCCTACACATCGGTTACCCAATTTCAATGCAAAGCTGCAGTAAAGGTTCACGGGGTCTTTCCGTCCCGTTGCGGGTATCCGGCATCTTCACCGGAACTACAATTTCACCGAGATCATGGTTGAGACAGTACCCAGATCGTTACACCATTCGTGCAGGTCGGAACTTACCCGACAAGGAATTTCGCTACCTTAGGACCGTTATAGTTACGGCCGCCGTTTACTGGGGCTTCAATTCAAACCTTCGACTCTAGTCTGAGCTCTCCTCTTAACCTTCCAGCACCGGGCAGGTGTCAGGCCATATACATCTTCTTACGAATTAGCATAGCCATGTGTTTTTGGTAAACAGTCGCCTGGGCCGATTATCTGCGACTCCATCACTGGAGCGTCCTTTTTCCCGAAGTTACAGGACCATTTTGCCTAGTTCCTTAACCATGAATCTCTCGAGCGCCTTAGTATATTATACCCGATCACGTGTGTCCGTTTACAGTACGGATGATGATAACCTGAAGCTTAGCAGGTTTTCTTGGCAGTCAAATTACCTGCATTATCCGCGCAGCCGAAGCCTTGCGGTACTATCACCTTTCTCCTCTCCCGGCGTTCTTGACTACCGGAATCTACGGGTACGGGCTTCAACCACCTATTCCGTCAGGTGGCAGCAGTGTCATCTCTGCGTCGCTGCATCGCAGTTAACATCAGTACAGGAATATTAACCTGTTTTCCATCGGTTACGCCGTTCGGCTATACCTTAGGGTCCGACTTACCCCCGGGTGATTGACATTGCCGGGGAATCCTTGATCTTTCGGCGTGCGGGGTTCTCACCCGCATTATCGTTACTTATGCCTACATTTGCTTTTCCATACGCTCCAGCAGACCTCACGGTCGACATTCTACGCTGAATGGAATGCTCTCCTACCGATATACACTGTATATCCCATAGCTTCGGTTATATGCTTATGCCCGCGTATTATCCATGCAGGACCGCTCGACTAGTGAGCTGTTACGCACTCTTTAAATGAATGGCTGCTTCCAAGCCAACATCCTAGCTGTCTAAGCAGTCCCACTGCGTTTTGATTCCAACTTAGCATATAATTGGGGACCTTAGCTGATGGTCTGAGTTCTCCCTCTTTCGTCAACGGACCTTAGCACCCGCTGGCTCACTCCCTGTCTTCATGTTCCCGCATTCGGAGTTTGGCCGGATTTGATAGGCGGTGAAGCCCTCGCATCCAATCAGTAGCTCTACCTCAGGAACAAAACAACAGAGGCTGCACCTAAATGCATTTCGGAGAGTACGAGCTATTTCCCAGTTTGATTGGCCTTTCACCCCTACCCACAAGTCATCCGAAAACTTTTCAACGTTTACCGGTTCGGGCCTCCAGTTTGTGTTACCAAACCTTCACCCTGCTCATGGGTAGATCACTAAGGTTTCGCGTCTACCACCCCTGACTTTGCGCCCTATTCAGACTCGCTTTCGCTTCGGCTTACGCACCTGAAGTGCTTAACCTCGCCAGAGATGAGTAACTCGTAGGCTCATTATGCAAAAGGCACGCCGTCACCCTACGAAAGGGCTCCGACTGCTTGTAGGCGTATGGGTTCAGGAACTATTTCACTCTTCTGTTCGAAGTGCTTTTCACCTTTCCTTCACAGTACTTGTTCACTATCGGTCTCTCAGGAGTATTTAGCCTTACCGGATGGGCCCGGCCGATTCGGTCAGGATTACTCGTGTCCCGACTTACTCAGGATATTGCTATGACGAATAAAAGTACATGTACGGGATTGTCACCCTCTATGATCGCACTTTCCAATGCGTTCCATTTCAGTTATTTTGTCAATGTCGCAATCCTACTACCCCATAAATGCCGAAACATTTAAGGTTTGGGCTGATCCCCGGTCGCTCGCCGCTACTGGGGGAATCACATTTTGTTTTCTTCTCCTGCAGGTAATTAGATGTTTCAGTTCCCTGCGTTTGCCTTCCTTACGGAATGGTATGTCTTCAACATACCGGGTTGCCCCATTCGGAAATCTGCGGATCAATGGTTATTTGCACCTACCCGCAGCTTATCGCAGCTTATCACGTCCTTCATCGCCTCTGAGAGCCTAGGCATCCACCATACGCCCTTATTGATTTACTCGTTATTTTATATTTTTTTCTCGATTTTCACACATTTTCCATATATTATATATAATAAACATGTGAGTCATTGTGGAATATATCTTTCTATGTTTCCAGTATGTCAAAGAACTGTACTCTATCCTGTTTACCAGGAAAGAATCATGTGGAGAATAAGGGAGTCGAACCCTTGACCTCCTGCGTGCAAAGCAGGCGCTCTAGCCAACTGAGCTAATCCCCCGTCACGTAGTCCCTCGCGGAGTTGAACCGCGGACCTCTACATTATCAGTGTAGCGCTCTAACCAACTGAGCTAAGAGACTGGGTCATGCCCCGCTGCGGGGATG
>NZ_QWEL01000022.1 GCF_009935865.1 Odoribacter sp. Z80 | reverse complement strand
TCCATATATTATATATAATAAACATGTGAGTCATTGTGGAATATATCTTTCTATGTTTCCAGTATGTCAAAGAACTGAGGTGATTTAATCATATCACCACTGACAGGTTAAAAGGAATCGAACCTTTTCAGTGTTCCGAAAACCTGTGTCAGGTTGAAGGGTTTTACAGCAAGTGCTTATATAACCGGTACTCCAGAAAGGAGGTGTTCCAGCCGCACCTTCCGGTACGGCTACCTTGTTACGACTTAGCCCCAGTTACCAGTTTTGCCTTAGGCCGATCCTCGCGGTTACGGACTTCAGGCACCCCCGGCTTCCATGGCTTGACGGGCGGTGTGTACAAGGCCCGGGAACGTATTCACCGCGCCATGGCTGATGCGCGATTACTAGCGAATCCAACTTCATGGAGTCGGGTTACAGACTCCAATCCGAACTAAGACCGGATTTTGAGATTAGCATCCCATCACTGGGTAGCGACCCTCTGTGCCGGCCATTGTAACACGTGTGTAGCCCCGGGTGTAAGGGCCGTGCTGATTTGACGTCATCCCCGCCTTCCTCTCACCTTACGGTGGCAGTCCCGCTAGAGTGCCCAGCTGAACTGATGGCAACTAACGGTAAGGGTTGCGCTCGTTATGGGACTTAACCCGACACCTCACGGCACGAGCTGACGACAACCATGCAGCACCTTGAAAAAAGCTCCGAAGAGATAACATGTTTCCACATCTGTCTTTTCCCATTTAAACCCGGGTAAGGTTCCTCGCGTATCATCGAATTAAACCACATGTTCCTCCGCTTGTGCGGGCCCCCGTCAATTCCTTTGAGTTTCATCGTTGCCGACGTACTCCCCAGGTGGCTCACTTAATACTTTCGCTTAATCCCGTACGGTATGTCGCACAGAACCAGTGAGCATCGTTTACGGCGTGGACTACCAGGGTATCTAATCCTGTTCGCTACCCACGCTCTCGTGCTTCAGCGTCAGTCGCAGTCTGGTAAGCTGCCTTCGCTATCGGAGTTCTAAGTTATATCTAAGCATTTCACCGCTACTTAACTTATTCCGCCTACCTCGTCTGAACTCGAGTCTTACAGTATTAATGGCAAATCAAGGTGAAGCCCCGACGTTTAACCACTAACTTAAAAAACCGCCTACGCACCCTTTAAACCCAATAAATCCGGATAACGCTCGCATCCTCCGTATTACCGCGGCTGCTGGCACGGAGTTAGCCGATGCTTATTCATAAGGTACAGGCATCATGCTACACGTAGCATTTATTCTTCCCTTATAAAAGAGGTTTACAACCCATAGGGCAGTCGTCCCTCACGCGACTTGGCTGGTTCAGCCTTCCGGCCATTGACCAATATTCCTCACTGCTGCCTCCCGTAGGAGTTTGGACCGTGTCTCAGTTCCAATGTGGGGGACCTTCCTCTCAGAACCCCTACCTATCATCGCCTTGGTGGGCCGTTACCCCGCCAACTAGCTAATAGGACGCATGCCCATCTGATACCTCCGAAGATTTCATTAATATAAGATGCCACATATTAATGGTATGGGGGATTAATCCACGTTTCCATGGGCTATACCCCTGTATCAGCCAGGTTGCATACGCGTTACTCACCCGTGCGCCGGTCGCCATCAATGTATTGCTACATCATGATGCCCCTCGACTTGCATGTGTTAAGCCTGTCGCTAGCGTTCATCCTGAGCCAGGATCAAACTCTTCATAGTATAAAATTTTT
>NZ_QWEL01000021.1 GCF_009935865.1 Odoribacter sp. Z80 | reverse complement strand
GGAGGAGAAGTGTTGCCGGAGTGTGGCGGGTCTGTCCGGAGCCTGTGCATGCAGGTTCCAGACAGAGGTGAGCAATATAAAGAGGGCAATAGCTTGTTTTATCATGTTGTACGGGGTAAACATTTGCAATTACCGGAAAGGCAAGCCTGACATGAACAATTTCCTAAATACCGGCAGTTACATCCTGATCCTCCCGGACAATAAATGTTGGTACATTTACATTTTCCATCAGGCGTGGGACTTGAGCAAGAACATGGATTTTGTTGGCAGATTGTACATGCTATTGTGGGTGGGTCTGGAGGAGTTATTGGAGTTATTCCTGAACACATACAGTTATGCATTGGCTTTCCACAACTTTGACATATTGTTTTACAAAGACATTCAGTTCTTGGTTTATTGCAAATATGACAGGAATTACATGTACAAAGAGATGGAGTTAGATTACATTCTGGACATCGGTTACACGTGCAATATTCAAATGGATGAAGACAAAATGTACAAAATAGTTCAATAGTAACTTCATCATCATCTCCCGCTCTTGTCAATGGCATCCAGTCATCTACTTCAAAGCAAAAACAGTAGAAATCCTCTTTTTGTTTTTGTAATTCTGCATTTCCGGCCAGGATTCTTGTCATTTGACCATTGTGTATTTGGTAGGTGGAGCCGCTTTCGCCTTTTAAGTCGGACAGAATGACAAAGCCTTCCCATGAGGTCAGATTATCTGCATGTGCACCTTCTGTATTTTTTCCCAAGAAAGTCCATATTTCACCGGATATTTCATCCGATTGTCCATTTTTCCGGAACAGCATGTGTTGCTGAACATGAAGTCGTGAAGATTGAAATAATTCCCCGTTCTTTCTTCCTGCCATCATGGCTGTACGATATCGGGAAACCATAGGCACTTCCCAAATCACTTCATTGTCATTGTGGATTTCCCGGACTGCACTCCAATCCAACCGGTAGACATCCGGCTGATGTTGTGAGGAACGCATGTAATCGAAACCTGTTAACCGGGCAGAACTCACTGTTCCATTCAGTTGTGCCTGAATTTGTGTACGGTTCAGATTTTCAGTTTCTTGTTCGGGAAGAGGTTCTGAAGTACCCAGACACCCTGCAATTCCTATTATAATAAGAGTAAAAATTACTGTCGGATAAAAAGATTTCATAACTGTAAAGTTTAGGTTAACAATTTAATACCATTTTTGAATTTTGCGATAATTGATTTTCCGGGCAATCTCTTATTTAAATGGAAGAAATCCTTATTGACGACATTATTTTGTAAAATGGAATGCCAATCCATGTCTGCTAAACAGAATGTCTGAAGGAATATTAACAAATATAATCATTTATTTTTATAAAACAAATATAATAGCGATATTTTTGTTTGCTATTCTCTCTGTGTAAAACAATGGAGGTTCAAAACGGCGGCTAATCCGAAAATTATCCATAACTTTATACCCGGAGTTCAGGCTTTTACGCTTGGTGGTGTGTGGACAAATATTTTTCATCTTTAATAAAAAAACAGAATAAAAACAGACATGAGAAATTTACATCGTTTTTGGTTGGTGGTGGTTTGGTGTACCATTACCGTTTGGTGTTCGGGAACCGGAGTACATCCAAAACCTTTTGTGATACCTGAGTTGAAAGAATGGAAAGGAAACACGGGTTTTTTTGTGCCTGCTCAGTTGAGGATTGTTTATCCGGTAAAGGATGCGGAATTAAAACGGATTGCCGCACTTTTTGCTGACGATTACGAAAAGATGTTCGGGAAGAGACCGGAGGTAGTGTCCGGGAAGGCGAAGCCCGGGGATATTGTTTTCGGAATACGGAAAGACAAGGAATTGGGGAAGGAAGGTTATGATATCCGCATCTCCGATCGGGTGGTTGTGACGGCTCTGCAGCCTATTGGGGTATATTGGGCAACCCGCACTTTGTTGCAGATGGCAGACCAGACAGAAAACCAGACGTTGCCCCGGGGGGAAATCCGTGATTTTCCGGATTATGCCTTACGTGGATTTATGCTGGATTGCGGCCGTAAATTTATCCCGTTGGCTTTTTTGCAGGATTATGTCCGGATGATGTCTTATTATAAAATGAATACTTTTCAGATCCATTTGAACGATAATGGCTTCAAGCAGTATTTTGAGGATGATTGGATGAAGACTTATGCTGCTTTCCGGCTGGAATCTGATACTTATCCCGGTCTGACGGCCCGGGACGGTTTTTATACCAAGCAAGAATTTATTGAATTGCAGAAGCAGGCGGAGGAGTGTTTTGTGGAAATCATTCCTGAGATAGATGTTCCGGCCCATTCACTGGCTTTTACACAGTATAAACCGGAAATAGGCAGCAAGGAATATGGCATGGACCATTTGGATTTGTTCAATCCGGAGACCTATCATTTTCTGGACGGTTTGTTTAAAGAGTATTTAGAGGGAGAAGAACCGGTTTTCCGGGGGAAACGGGTACATATCGGAACGGATGAATATTCTAATAAGAAAAAGGATGTGGTGGAGAAATTCCGTTATTTTACTGATTATTATATTCGCTATGTGGAGAGTTTCGGGAAACAGGCTTGTGTTTGGGGAGCTTTGACGCATGCTCAAGGGGAAACTCCGGTCAAAGCGGAGAATGTGGTTATGAATGCGTGGTATAATGGTTATGCCGATCCGGTGGAAATGGCTAAGCAAGGGTATCGACTGGTCAGTATTCCGGACGGATTGGTTTATATTGTTCCGGCAGCCGGATATTATTATGATTATCTGAATACGAAGCATCTGTATGAAAATTGGACGCCCGTTCAGATTGGGAAAGCGGTGTTTAAAGAAAAAGACCCGTCTGTTCTGGGAGGAATGTTTGCCGTGTGGAACGACCATGCCGGAAACGGAATTTCAACGAAAGACATTCATGACCGTGTTTTTCCGGCCTTACAGACTTTGGCTGTTAAAATGTGGACCGGAAAAGAAGCCGTTGTTTCTTATGATGAGTTTAATCAAAAGCGGGTGGGAGTGATTGAAGCTCCCGGAGTAAATCAAGCCGGTAAGTTGGCTGCACAGCCCGGTCTGGTGTATGAAAAGTCTGTTCTGAAACCGGGCGAACATACCCCTTATACTGAAATCGGATATAACTATCGGGTGTCTTTTGACGTAGAGGGAGAAGATGAACTTCCGGGAACGGAACTGTTCCGCTCTGAAAATGCTGTATTTTATTTGTCTGATCCGGTCCGGGGGATGTTGGGATTTGCCCGGGACGGTTATTTAAATACATTCCGTTTTAATATCCGGAACGGAGAGAAGGTGAAAATTACGGTGGCGGGAAATGCCCGTGAAACAAGTTTGTATGTGAATGACCGGCTGGTAGAGACGCTGAATAAACAAACGTTGTATTTTAATGAAGGTAAAGCAAAGATGAGTTATGTCCGTACTTTGGTTTTCCCTTTGGAGAAGGCAGGTCATTTTAAGAGTAAAATTACGAATTTAAAGATAATGCAGGAATAAGACATGAAACCGGAAGTATATCTGGCACGGGCAGAGCGGTATGATTCGATGGAATATCGTTATTGCGGGCGGAGCGGTTTGCAGCTTCCCCGTATTTCCTTAGGATTGTGGCACAATTTTGGGAGTGTGGACGTTTATGAAAATTATAGCAGGATTGCTTTTGAGGCTTTTGACCGGGGTATTACTCATTTTGATCTGGCGAATAATTATGGACCCGTGTATGGTTCTGCAGAGGAAAATTTTGGTCGGATACTGAAAGCCGGTCTGGGAAGATACCGGGATGAGCTGGTGATTTCCACGAAGGCCGGTTATGATATGTGGCCGGGACCGTATGGTGTCGGAGGCAGCCGGAAATATTTGACGGCCAGCCTGGAGCAGAGCTTGAAGCGGATGGGCTTGGATTATGTGGATATTTTTTATTCTCACCGTCCTGACCCCAACACTCCGTTGGAAGAAACCATGGGGACTCTTTCAGATTTAGTCCGGCAGGGAAAGGCTTTGTATGTGGGTATTTCAAACTACGATCCCCGGTTGACCCGGGAGGCGGTTCGGTTGTTGAAGGAGAACGGGACGCCTTGTTTAATACATCAGGCCCGTTATTCCATGTTGGAGCGTCAGGTGGAGTCCGGGTTGCTGGATGTGCTGGAAGAAAAAGGTGTCGGATTTATTGCTTTTTCGCCTTTGGCTCAGGGGATGTTGACTGAAAAATACCTGAATGGTATTCCGGCAGATTCCCGGGCTGCAAAAGCAAGCGGGCGATTGCAGCCGGAACAGGTTACTGAGGATATCAGAGGAAGGGTGGGTAGGCTGAACGAGCTGGCCCGGCAACGGGGACAATCCCTGGCTCAGATGGCTTTGGCCTGGCTGTTGAAAGATCCGCGTGTTACGAGTGTGTTGGTGGGGGCGAGTTCTGTAGTGCAATTACGGGATAGCTTGAAAGCTTTACAGCGGTGCGATTTTAGTCCGTCTGAACTGAAAGAGATTCATACCGTTTTAATGGAATAATAAAAATCCGGGAATTTTCCCGGATTTTTATTATGGATATGCTTTTATAGCATTAACGGGCACTCATGAAAATGACACCGATGTTGAAGGTAAAGGATTGGATTTCCGGTATCCTACCGTTTGCTGCTTTGGTAGCATAGTTGTAGCGAACGCCTGCATTAAAGCCAAACTGGTCGTTGACCGGAATATACATTCCCAACTCGGGGGCCACGGCAAATTGCCAGCGGGAGATGGTGGAGGAGAATTGGCCTACTTCTAAGTGTTTTTCTGTCCAACTGCTTCCGATGCCTACACCGAAGAAGGGACGAACAGCTGTTGTGTTGTCTGTGAAATAGTAGCGTCCTACGGCTAACATGGGTACGGTGTTGATGTATCTGTACTGATTGCCGGTGATGGTATAGATGTTGTCGTTACCGGAAAAGGTAAAGTTACCGGATGTGTGTTTTTTGTCTTGATAATAGACATTCCAACCGATGGCTGCACCTACTGAGAAATGCTCTCCCAGAAAATGATGATATTCGAGGTCGAAACCGCGAAAACTGGCGTTATCCGTGAAATCTTTCACTTGGTTCATCGGCAAGCTGATCTGGTAGTTGAGATTAAGCATCTGAGCTTTCAGGAAAGGGCTCAGGCCGAAAAGACAGATGGCAATTATAAATAGCTTTTTCATAATTTTTGTAATTTGTAAGACATTGTAATTTATTCAGATCGTTCTCATTGGGATAGAGAAATCATTCTGAAGCATTCATTTTTGTCAGGTAAGGTGATTGCACGAAACATTGGTCTAATTGTGATTTAATCCGCCTTAAAATAAATGCATCCGAACCTTGTAGCAAACCGTCTGCAATTCCGGTCCAGAGTACATTTGCTTTGTTGTCTTTCCGCTGCTGGGTAGAAATCATTTCTACGACCACGGAGCCTGTACGATAGGAGTAAACACTCACCGGATACCAGGGGTAGTACGGGTTGAAAGGGCCGTTCCACCAGCCGCCCCAGTACCAATCCCAGTTGTTGTACCAGTTATCAACAAAGTAGGAGTAGTTTACGTTAGAAAAAGCTGATACGGTAACAATAAAAGAAGGAAACTGATCAACAGGGGTTTCTGCAGTCGGATCGGCTACTTTGGTATAACCCATTGCGATAAAATTGTTGGTTACGACATCCAGAATTTCAGCATCAAAGGCATGAGAGGGAGGAGTCGCATTTTTGTCATTGCTGAAAAAGACCACAGAGTCGGGAATAGAAAAAGTGGTCAGTTCATTAAAGTTTGCGCTTTTGTCGTAATTGGTGATAGCTACATCATAGTCTTCAATGTTATCTGCGCCTTCCGGATAACAGGATACCATCAGTTGCGCAAACAAACCCGTGAGTAATAAAAATAGTAAACGTTTCATACTTAGTTTGTTTTAGTTTAACAAATACTTTATTGCCCCCACAATCATGATGTGGTAACAATGGTTTAAATAATTGTACGGTGTTATACGTTTACAATTTTAAATGGGTTGCAATATTTTAAAGCAGATTTTTAGGAATCGGAAGGAGCTATTCCGGGTCGGTTGCCAGAATGGATTTATAGCCGTAAGTTTTGGCTATGTTCATGACTCTGACCACTTGTTCGATGGGGACGGATTTTTCTGCTTCTATTGAAATGCAGGGGTCTTCGCTGTTTTTCAATATTTCTACAATTTTACTTTCCAGTTGTGAGAAAGGAATTACCTTGGTGTTCAAATAGAAGGTTTGTTTTTTGTCAATGGATACGACGACGGTAGGCTGGGTGGAGGTTTGATTGGTGCTTTTAGGCAACAGAAGCTTCAGAGCATTCGGGTTGATAAGGGTAGAGGTGACCATAAAAAAGATGAGCAACAGGAATACGATATCCGTCATGGAGGACATGTTGAAATTGGGATTTGCTTTACGTGCTCTTTTGATGGCCATGGCACTTTGGGTTTAGAAATGAAAGTTATTTTTGTTTTTTTAGTTCATAAATGATTTCCATGAATTCTGCACTTGTACTTTCCATGTGATTGACTATTTTATCAATGCGGGCAGTTAAGGCGTTATAGGCAAAATAAGCAATGATTCCTACTATTAAACCGGCAACTGTGGTGATCATGGCCGTGTATATGCCTCTGGAAAGCAGGGTGATGTTAACATTGTTGCCAGCCATAGCCATGTCATAAAAGGCTTGTACCATTCCGACAACTGTTCCTAAGAAGCCAATCATCGGGGCCATGCCGGAACAGGTGGCTAAAGTGGATAATCCTTTTTCCATGCTTGAGACTTCCAGGTTGGCTGAGCTTTCAATCATGGCTCTCAATTCGGAAACCGGGAGATTGGTATGAAACAATCCTTTTACCAACATGCGTGACATGGGAGTATTTTCCTCCTGGCATATCTGAATGGCTCCCCGGATGTTTTGGGCATAGATGCAATCCTGGATCTTATCCAGGAAAGAAGAGGATGTGCGGGTGTATTTCCGCAGAAGAAGATAACGTTCAAAGAAAAGATATACGGCGATGATGGAGAGAATAAAAATGGGTATCATTAACCATCCGCCTTTGATAATCATTTCCCATAAAGTCAGTTCGGTTTCCTGTGGGACAGGCATTGCAGTTGCAGTGAATAGGAGCATTTTATTCATCTTGTTCGGTTTTGCGTCTGCGAAGATAATATAAAATTTACTTTTTATGATTTTCTATGAAAATTTTGATTCGTGTTATTTGAAGAAAATGTTGTTCCTTTGTGATAATAAAAAATTAGTTTGATGTTATATGAGATTAAGTGAAAAAAGAAGCAATATGCTTCACGGTATTTTGTTGATTGCCTTGTTTTCATGTGCAGCTTTTTATATTGGGGATTTTCCGTTTTTTAAAAAGTTGTCTGTTAGTCCGTTAATAATCGGTATTGTTTTGGGTATGTTGTATGCCAATAGTTTGAGGAACCGTTTGCCTGAGACGTGGGTTCCCGGAATATTGTTCAGTTCCAAACAGTTGTTACGTTTGGGAATTATATTATATGGGTTTCGGTTGACTTTTCAGAATATTATTGATGTGGGTGGGCCGGCTATTTTAGTAGATGTGCTTGTTGTGCTAACCACTATTATGGGTGGGGTATATGTCGGCAAGCTCCTGAAAATGGATAAGGAAGTGGCTTTGTTGACCTCCGTCGGCAGTGGTATTTGCGGGGCTGCTGCCATTTTGGGCGCTGAAGCGACCATTAAGACCAAGCCTTATAAAACGGCTGTTGCAGTGTCGACGGTGGTTATATTCGGTACAATTTCCATGTTTCTTTATCCGATTTTATACCGGAACGGTATTATTGCGTTTACTCCCGATCAGATGGGGATATATACAGGAGCTACTCTGCATGAAGTGGCACATGTTGTGGGGGCCGGTAATGCAATGGGAAAAGAGATTTCCGATGTTGCCGTGATTGTGAAAATGATTCGGGTGATGTTGTTGGTTCCTGCTTTGTTGTTTATCAGTCTGTCGGTGGTAAAAAGAGGGAAGACGGCGTCGGGGGAAGGAAAAACTCAGATTGCCATACCTTGGTTTGCTATTGGTTTTCTGATGGTTATCGGCTTTAATTCCTTGGGTTTATTGCCTCTTGTTGTGATCGATTTTATCAATCAGGTAGATACTTTTCTTTTAACTATGGCCATGACGGCTTTGGGAGCGGAGACCAGTATTGAAAAGTTTAAAAAAGCGGGGGCTAAGCCTTTTGTGTTGGCGTTAATTTTGTATGGTTGGTTATTGGGAGGCAGCTATGTGCTGATAAAGTATGTATTACCGGGTTGGGTATAAGTAATAATTATTAATTTAAATCGTTTTAATTCTGATAATTTATTTGTTATTAAAGGTGAAAATATCTAATTTGGAGGCTTGAAAATACAAATTTGGTATGCCTATTGTATAGCAGATATAAATAAAAAGAATTATTCAAAACTAAATTTAAATATGGAAAACAAGTTAGATGTCTTGACGAAAAAGTTGTATGAAGAGGGGATCGGTAAGGCAAACCAGGAAGCGGAGAAGATTTTAGCCTCGACAAAAGAGCAGGCAGCAAGATTAATTGCTGAGGCTGAAGCTAAGGCCAGTGAGATCAAAGCTCAGGCCGAAACGGATGCAGAGAATTTGAAGAAGAAGGCAGATGCTGAATTGGCTTTGAGTGCCCGTCAGGCTATCACTGCTTTAAAGCAGTCCATTACAGATCTGATTGCGGGGAAAGTGGCCGGAGATATGGCAAAAAACGGTTTTAGAGACGAATCTTTTGTGCAGGAATTGTTGGTGAACATTGTGAAGAAGTGGGATATTGCTTCCGGAAATCTGAATCTGGAACTGATTCTTTCCGAAGAGGAAAAGGTGGAATTCCAGCAGTTTGTGGTTGCCAAATATAAGGAATTGTTGGATGGAGGTTTGGAAGTGAAGGTGGGAGATACGGGCGGTGCATTTGTCATTCAGCCGAAAGAGGGGGGGTATCAGATTGTTTTTTCGGAAGAATTGTTTAAAGCATTCTTCGAACAGTATATAAGGAGTTTTACGAAAAGCTTGCTTTATCAATGATTGTAAATTTTAGATTGACGGGAATATTTTTCATATAAATTTAAAGTTTAAGATTTAAAATTAAAAACGTGAGTTATATAGCTTTTATAGCAGGTTTGCCGGAGATAACGTGGGATGACCGGAAGTTGTCACTGACTGTGACTGAATTCCGGCAGCAGTTGAAGGATTATATCAGTGAGCAGGATGAACGTTTGGTGGATTTGTTCTTCTTACCTAATGACAATGCTCAGGTGTTACGGTTGCTGAATAAGCAGGAGCCGGACAGGGCTCTGGAAACCGTATTCCCGTTGAAGGAACTGGAGGATGAAGTGCAGGAACCGGATGAGTTAATTCCTAGTTATCTATACGAATTTATTACGGATTTTAAGGAAGAGCATCTGCGTTATGAGGTATCGCCTGAGAATGTGCTGAGCTGGATGTATTACGATGAAATGATGAAAACAGAACATCCGTTAGTAAGAAAGTACGCTGAGTTTTCCATGAATCTGAAAAATCTGGTAACTGCTCTCAACGCCCGGAAATATGGATTGGATATTGCCGGGGAGGTGGTGGGGAACAATGATTTTGCTATGGCTTTACGGACATCTAAAACGAAGGATTTTGGTCTGGCCATGGACTATCCTTATGTTGAGCAGGTAATGGCTTTGATGGAGAATGACAATCTGGTGGAACGTGAGCGTGGACTGGATCTGCTTATCTGGAATTTTCTGGATGAGGCAGTTACTTTCGAATATTTTTCGCTGGACCGGGTAATTAGTTATATGCTGAGACTCATGATTGTAGAACGTTGGAGCAAGATGAGCCCGGAATCCGGCCGCAAGGTGTTTATGGAAATGATAGAAAGGTTCCGGCAGAGTTTTCAATTTGAAGAACAATTTAAATAATTAAATAATGGCTAAAACATTAGGAAAAGTTCATAGCATTATTTCCAACTTGGTACTTGTGAAAGTCGAAGGCCCTGTTTCCCAAAATGAAATTTGTTTTATTGAGGAAAATGGTGAACGTCTGATGGCTGAAGTAATCAAGGTCGTTGGAGAGCTTGCTTATGTACAGGTATTTGAAAGTACCCGAGGATTAAAGCCGGGAATGCCTGTAGAATTTGAGAATCACATGCTTGAAGTAAGTCTCGGCCCCGGTTTGCTGTCGAAAAATTTTGACGGATTGCAGAATGACCTGGATAAGATGACAGGAGTTTTTTTGAAGCGTGGGGAGTATACCAATCCGTTGGAAGAAGATAAGAAGTGGAGTTTTACTCCCTTGGCTCAGGCTGGTGATAAGGTGAAGGCGGCTGATTGGCTGGGAAATGTGAAAGAAAACTGGCTGGATCATAAAATTATGGTGCCTTTCAAGATGGAGGGGGAGTATACGGTGGTTTCCGTAGCCGAGGAGGGAGAATATACGATTAAAGATACCATTGCTGTTTTGAAAGATAAAGCCGGCAAGGAGTTCCCTGTTACTATGGTACAGAAATGGCCTGTAAAAGTAGCTGTCCGGAATTATGTGGATAAACCCCGTCCTTCCCGTCAGATGGAAACAGGAGTCCGTGTTATTGATACGATGAACCCTATGTTAGAGGGAGGGACTGGTTTTATTCCTGGCCCTTTTGGTACCGGTAAAACGGTGCTGCAACATGCGTTGGCCCGTTTTGCGGATGCGGATGTCATTATTATGGCAGCCTGCGGAGAGCGTGCCAATGAGGTAGTGGAGATTTTTACGGAGTTTCCGCAGTTGCAGGATCCGCGTTCTGGACGTTCGCTGTATGAGCGCACTACGATTATTGCCAATACCTCCAATATGCCGGTGGCAGCCCGTGAAGCTTCCGTATATACTGCTATGACGATCGGGGAATACTATCGGGCGATGGGTATGAAAGTGTTGTTGTTGGCTGACTCGACTTCCCGTTGGGCACAGGCTTTGCGTGAGATGTCCAACCGAATGGAGGAGTTGCCAGGACAGGATGCATTCCCGATGGACTTGTCAGCGATTATTTCGAATTTTTATTCCCGTGCCGGAATGGTATACCTGAACAACGGGAAAACAGGTTCTGTGACTTTTATCGGTACGGTGTCTCCGGCAGGAGGTAACCTGAAAGAGCCGGTGACGGAATCCACCAAAAAAGTAGCCCGTTGTTTTTATGCATTGTCCCAGGCTCGTGCTGATTCCAAACGTTATCCGGCAATAGACACTTTGGATTCTTATTCTAAATATTTAGAGTATCCCGAGTTTATCGAATATGCCCGGAAAAATTTGTCAGATACCTGGATTGCGGATGTGAATGAAGCCCGCAATATGCTGGTCAGGGGACGGGAAACGGCTGAACAGATTGATATTCTGGGAGATGACGGTGTGCCTTTGGAGTATCATCTGATTTTCTGGAAATCAGAATTGATTGACTTTGTGATTTTGCAGCAAGATGCTTTTGATAGCATAGACGGTTCAACTTCTATGGAACGCCAGCAATATATGTTAAATATGGTACTGGATGTGGTCCGTTCGGATTTCGACTTTGATTCTTTTGAAGAAGTTAATCCTTACTTTAAGCGGATTATCAATGGTTTTAAACAGATGAACTATGCTGAATTCCAGTCTGATAAATTCAGGAAATTTGAGACTGAAGTGAAGGAGATTATCCGTGAGAAAAAAAGAGTTAATTGACGTTTCAGGAATGAAATCAAAAATCAAGAATAACGTATGAACACTGCTTTTCAGAAAATATATACCAAGATAACCCAGATTACAAAAGCGACTTGTTCACTGAAGGCACAGGGTGTTGGTAACGACGAGTTGGCTATTGTGAATGGTCGTCTGGCCCAGGTTGTGAAAATTTGGGGAGAGGACATCACATTGCAGGTGTTTTCAGGCACCGAAGGGATTCCGACAAATGCAGAAGTGACTTTTTTGGGTAAAGCGCCTACGTTAAAAGTGGGCGATGATTTGTGCGGACGTTTTTTTAATGCTTTCGGAGCTCCGATTGACGGTGGCCCTGCTGTTGACGGAGAAGAACGCGAAATTGGCGGTCCGTCGGTAAATCCGGTCCGCCGTAAACAACCTTCGGAACTGATTGCAACAGGTATTGCAGGTATCGACCTGAATAATACCCTGGTGTCCGGGCAGAAAATTCCGTTTTTTGCCGACCCGGACCAGCCGTACAATCAGGTAATGGCTAATGTGGCTTTACGAGCCCAGACCGACCGGATTATTTTGGGCGGTATGGGATTAACCAATGACGATTATTTGTATTTTAAAAATTTATTTGACAATGCCGGTGTGTTGGATCGTATTGTCAGTTTTGTCAATACGACGGAAGCGCCTCCCGTGGAGCGTTTGCTGGTGCCTGATATGGCTTTAACGGCAGCAGAGTATTTTGCGGTGGACAAGAATGAAAAGGTGCTGGTATTGTTGACTGATATGACGTTGTATGCTGATGCCCTGAGTATTGTATCTAACCGTATGGACCAGATTCCTTCCAAGGATTCTATGCCAGGGTCATTGTATTCCGATTTGGCAAAAATTTACGAGAAGGCGGTGCAGTTCCCGGAAGGTGGTTCTATTACGATTATCGCAGTGACTACTTTGTCGGGCGGGGATATTACCCATGCTATTCCGGATAACACCGGTTATATTACGGAGGGCCAGTTGTTTTTGCGGAAGGACACGGAAATCGGAAAGGTTATTGTAGACCCGTTCCGGAGTTTGTCCCGTTTGAAGCAATTGGTGATTGGTAAAAAGACCCGGAAGGACCATCCGCAGGTAATGAATGCTGCGATCCGTCTTTATGCCGATGCTGCCAATGCCCGGACCAAACTGGAAAACGGTTTTGATTTGACGGATTACGATAAACGAACCCTTGAATTTGCCAGGGACTATTCTAACGAGCTGTTGGCAATTGACGTGAATGTGAGTATTACTCAAATGTTGGATACGGCCTGGGCTTTGTTCCGGAAGTATTTCAACCGTTCGGAGCTTGGTATCAAGAAGGAAATTGTGGATGAATTCGGGAATTTCTCTGATTGAAAATTTAAAGTCTGCCATATAAAGTTTAAAGTGGATGATTAAGTTTCAATATAATAAGACTTCTCTTCAGAATTTGGATAAGCAGCTCAAGATGCGGGTGAGGGCTTTGCCTACCATTAAAAATAAAGAATCTGCGCTGCGGTCGGAAGTGAAGAAAGCCAAGGAAGTGGCTGATGAATTTGATGGGAAATTAGATGATATGCTCAATAGCATTCATAGTATGCTGCAGCTTTATGATGAATATACGCCGGATATTCTTACCGTGAAAGATGTGGATATGTTGGTGAAAAAAATTGCAGGCGTCCGTACTCCTGTGTTGGATAAGGTGGAGTATGAGGTAAAGAATTTCAGTTTGTTTAATGCTCCGGGGTGGTTTCTGGATGGGATACAGTATGTGAAAGAGGTTGTGAATATAGCTCTCGAACGTGAATTTTATATGCGTAAAATGGATCTATTGGACCGGGCCCGGAAGAAAACGACCCAGAAGGTGAATTTGTATGAGAAGGTACAGATTCCCGGATTTCAGGAAGCCATCCGGAAGATAAAACGTTTTCTGGAAGATGAGGAGAATCTTTCCAAATCGGCTCAAAAGATTGTGAAAACCCGTAAAGCAATGGAGGACGAGGCATGATAGTACCGATGCGAAAATTATCTCTGTTGGTCTTTTATAAAGATTATCAGCATTTTCTCGAAGAACTTCGGGATAGGGGAGTGGTTCATATCTATGAGAACAGGCAACGTTCATCTGAAGATGAGACTTTACAGGGGAAGTTGCGTTTTGTCAAGCGAATTGGTGAGACGATCCGTGCGTTGGAGAACCGCGGGGTAAAGGATGAAGGGGGAAAAGCGGAAGTTGCGGAGGAGGAGTTGTTGTCCTATATAGAAGGACTGTATCGCCGACAGGAGCAAATAGCTGCCCGTTTGGGTGAATTGGAAAAGGAGGTTGCCCTGTATGAACCTTGGGGGGCGTTTTCTATGGAACGTATTAACGGACTGGCGGCAGCCGGTTGGGATTTGCGTTTTTTTACTGTGCCTGACAGAAGATATATGCCGGAATGGGAAGAGCAATATCATGCTACTGTGATTAATGAATTGAGAGGCCAAAAGTATTTTGTTACGGTTACACCTGCCGAAATGCAGGAAAAACCCGATGCTGATGTTTTTGTCTTTCCGCAAGAATCGGAAGAAAAACTGCGGGGGAGTGTGAAGCAATTACAGGATGAACGGGAGAATCTGGCTGCTCATCTGGATAAGATTGCTGTTGATTCTATCCGTCGTTTGAAACATTATCGGGAATCTGTCAGTGAAGTGACGGATTTTATGCAGGTTGAAAATGCTTCACAGGAATTGGTAGAAGAAAAAGTGATTGCTCTGGAAGGGTGGTTGCCTGACAATCAAGTGACCGATATGAAGGCATTTTTGCAGGAACATGAAGTGTACTACGAATTTTCTGTTCCGACTCCTGATGAAGATGTACCAGTATTGTTAAAGAATAATCGCTTCACTAAGCTTTTTGAACCCATTACGGAGATGTTTGCTTTGCCCAATTACCATGAATTGGATCCAACGCCTTTTTTTGCTCCTTTTTTCATGTTGTTTTTTGGGTTGTGTATGGGAGATGGGGGGTATGGTTTGTTGATTTGGCTGGTTTGTTTTATCCTGGCCCGGAAAGCGACTCCTGTTTTGAAAGGGTATTTAGTTTTGGGTGAATACTTAGGCATAGCGACTGTTGTGGTCGGACTGTTAACGGGCTCGTTCTTTGGAGTGGCTCTGGATGCAGTTGAATGGCCCTGGTTGAAAGGAGTGAAGCAGTATTTTGTGACTGAGGCGAATTACGGGAAATATCTGAATGGTTATAATCCGATGATGGTCGTGGCCGTGGTCATTGGTATTACCCAAATTCTTTTTGGAATGTGTCTGAGTGCTGCAAAATTGACCAAGCAGTTTGGTTTTAAGTATGCGATGTCGACAATAGCCTGGGTGGTTGCCTTGATTTTGTTGGGGGTAACATTTGGTTTACCTGCCTTGGGTATTTCATTGCCTCTCGTGTTCGTGTATCTTCTTTACGTTTTATTGGCTGTTTGTGCATTTTTTATCGTATTTATGAATTCTCCCGGTAAAGGAATTTTGATGAATTTCGGTTCTGCTTTGTGGGGTACTTATAATATGGCTACGGGATTGCTTGGAGATACGCTTTCCTACATCCGTTTGTTTGCTTTAGGTTTGACCGGAAGTATTTTGGGTGGAGTGTTTAATACACTCGCTTTTGATTTGACAGCCTCATTGCCAGTATCAGTTCGCTTTATTGTGATATTGCTGATTCTGCTGGTTGGGCATGCTATTAATTTCGGATTGTGTATGATTGGGGCTTTTGTACATCCTATGCGTCTGACCTTTGTGGAGTTTTATAAAAATGCAAGTTTTGAAGGTGGTGGTAAGAAGTATTCGCCTTTCCGCCGGAGAGTTGTTGTAGAAAAATGATAATAAACAAATAAAATTTGAAATTATGGAACCAATTATTTTAGCTTATTTAGGAATTGCATTGATGGTAGGTTTGTCCGGAACCGGAAGTGCTTATGGTGTGACTATTTGCGGAAGTGCCGCAGTGGGGGCTTTGAAAAAGAATCCGGGAGCATCAGGTCAGTATATTGGTCTGTCTGCTTTGCCGTCTTCTCAAGGATTGTACGGTTTTGTGGGTTATTTTCTGTTGAGTGCTTATTTAGTGCCGGGAATTAGCTGGTATGCTGCTGCTGCCGTATTTGGAGCCGGATTGGGACTGGGACTGGTTGCTTTGTTTTCAGCTATTCGTCAGGCGCAGGTTTGTGCCAATGGTATTGTGGCTATCGGTAGCGGTTACAATGTATTTGGAACGACTATGGTCTTGGCTGTCTTCCCTGAGTTGTATGCTATCCTGGGTTTGTTGGTATTGATTCTGATATCTGGATTGATTCCGGCTTAATTATTAAGTAATAGCATCTATATATTGGGTGCATTATAAGGAGGTGTGTTAAAATCTGCTTCAAGATTTTGACACACTTTTTTTGCTTTTATAAATTCTTCTTCTTTTTTCTGTTGTACTTGGATTGATTTTCAGGACAGGTTTCCGTTGTTGTTCTTATAATTTCTTCTGTGTATCCGTGTGCCTAAATCTTCTTTTATTAAAGGTTTGATAATGAGTTATTTTTGATTGATTTGTAAAATTTCTCAAAAAAAACAGAGAGTTTCTTTGTTTATAAAAATTATCGTATTACTTTTGCATCCGCTTTTGGATGTGGGGGTGTTTGCATAATGGTATGTAAAGGAGTCTTCCGGAGATGTTGGTGTGAGTGGCGGGTTTATCCATAGCATTTCGTTCTGTTCATATATTGTTGATGTGTGTTGGAAATACCTCAGGATAAGCTTCTAACGTTTTTGCATTGAAAAAAGTTAGAAAAAAGTTCTGAAAAAATTTGGAGATAATATATGTGAAGTATTATTTTTGCATCCGCTTTCGCTTCCGGTCTGGAGGTATAAAGCGAGTAATGAGATAAGAGTTCTTAAAGATATTGAAAGGTTTGAAACAAACAGCAAGTGCGAGTC
>NZ_QWEL01000020.1 GCF_009935865.1 Odoribacter sp. Z80 | reverse complement strand
GAAATTCCCATTGACAGTACAAGCTCGTTTGACTTCTGTGTGGAATATCCCGACAGTACGGAATTTATATTCCAATCTTTTACACAGGCTGGAAGGAAATGGATTGAATTGGTATTTAATAAGGATTCCATAAGAAATTTGCAGATACCTTTAATGTCCCGGCATGGATGGAAAAACGGGAAAGAAGAAGAAGACTCCGTTTACCGGGAAGTCGGTACATTGGGGTATTACTATGTGAACGGACAGAAAATATACCGGCTGGAGGAAGCTGTAATTACAAAACCGAAATATCTCTCCGGAACAAAACCTCTGAAAGCATTGGAGGCACATGATTTGAAAGAAGAAAAATTCAAAAAGGCTTTGGATTGGGTTCTTTCCATTCCGGGAATATATACCAAAGATACCCTTGGCAAAAAAATCATATCTTACGGTCAAATAAAACAAAAAGAAGTTCATATCTCTTTAGAAAATATTCCGGAAGATTTCGGGACCGTGGATATGTCATACTTACTCGCCAATATACCGATAAATTGTATTGACCGGGCAGAATATACAACCAGCGCTGACGACCAATGTATGTATATTTTTCTCCAGTTTAAAAAAGGTACGGATTTTACTTTGCGCGGACTGGATTTCTACCGTTTTACACCTTTGGGGTACCACCAGCCTGCAGAGTTTTATGTACCCCGATACGAGGTAAAAGAAGAATGCAGCAACCCTCTTCCCAACGAGCGTCCAACGCTATACTGGAACCCGGATGTACGTCTGAGAAAAGGAGAACCGGCCACGCTGCGTTTCTACACCACAGACCGGCAAGGGCCCTTCACCGTGAAACTGGAAGGCATCACCCCGAAAGGAGAGATGATACGATCTACAATGACAATTGAGACAAGCAGAAAAAAATATTGAAAAAACATTTACCGGTTGAACTGCGTTTAATGCCAAAAGAACGCACATGTTTATCACCACTCAAAATATACTGCTGATAGGTTCTGTTTTGTTGTTTATCAGCATTGTCATCAGTAAAACCGGCATCCGGCTTGGTATACCGGTCTTATTGCTCTTCCTTTTGGTGGGAATGGGATTCGGACAAGACGGCATTGGCATCCAATTCTCCAATCCGGCCACCGCTCAATTTATTGGTGTCATTTCTCTGAGCATCATTCTTTTTTCCGGAGGAATGGATACTAAAATAGAAGAAATCAAACCCATTATTGGTCCGGGAATTACATTAGCCACTTTAGGCGTCTTACTGACCACCTTTCTGACGGGCAGTTTCGTTTATTTCATTTCTCACTGGACCTTTCCGGCAACGAAAGCCACTTGGGCGGGCTGCTTGCTACTGGCCGCAGTCATGTCCTCCACCGACTCAGCATCCGTATTTAACATACTACGTTCCAAGGATTTACAACTCAAACACCGTTTACGTCCTTTACTGGAACTTGAAAGCGGAAGCAACGACCCCATGGCCTATATGCTAACTATTCTGTTCATCCAAATTATACAATCGGGAGAGATGCATTTCGGACAAATTCTGCTTTCCTTTGTCCGGCAGTTCTGCATCGGTGCCTTAGCAGGTTATTTACTGGGCCGCTTTACCGTATATATCCTGAATCACATTCAGATACCCAATTCTTCGTTATATCAGATTATCCTGCTCACTTTGGTATTTTTTATTTTTTCTTTCACCGAAGCCCTGAAAGGCAACGGTTATTTAGCAGTCTACATTGCAGGTCTGATTGTCGGTAACCGCCGGATTGTTTACAAAAAAAACATAGCCAACTTCTTTGATGCAACCGCCTGGTTATTTCAGATTATCATGTTTCTTTCTCTGGGACTGTTAGTCAATCCAAAAGAATTATTCCATATCTCCTGGATCGGACTACTGATTGGATTTTTCATGATCCTGATAGCCCGGCCCGTCAGTGTGTTGATTTGTCTGGCTCCTTTCCGGAAAATGACTTTCAAAAGCAGGTTATACGTTTGCTGGATAGGATTAAGGGGAGCCGTGCCCATCATCTTCGCAACATATCCCCTCATCGCCGGAATCCAGGGGGCTTACCAGATATTCAACATCGTATTTTTCATTACATTGCTTTCGTTGGTTTTTCAAGGCGCTACCGTAAGTTTCGTTGCCCGTAAACTCAAACTATCTTTTAAAACCCGAAAACTTGTCCGGGAATTTGACATGGACCTGCCGGAAGAAATAAAATCCATATTTTCAGAAATCACAGTGAATACTGATATGCTTACTGCCGGCGACCACCTGATTGATATTCCCCTTCCGGAAAACACCCTGATTGTCTTAGTCAAAAGATTCAATCGCTATTTTGTACCCAACGGACATTCCCAACTATTTCCGAACGACAAACTTTTGATTATTTCCGACAACGAAACTGAACTCCGCAAAGTCTATGAACTTCTGGGAATTGAAGAGTTCAGTATCTCTAAAAATACAGAGCCTTGAACTTCGCTTCCCCACTCGTTCAAGGTCCCTTTAAAACTTTGCAGTTTTATTTTATTCGGGTCCTACCCCCTTCATAAGCCACACACCCTTGCCTTCCCAGATAACCGACCACAGCTTCCGTAATGGGAATATGCGTTACCACGCCCTCTTCTCCCAGTTTACCGGCAGAAGCCACGTAATTACTAACCGCGACCTTATATTTATTTTCATTCCGCAGGAGCTTTCCCTGTTTATCGTAAAACCGAACATCCACTCCATTCCCCGCAGCATCCCGGACAATTTCATACCTCCCGGCAGATATAAAGTAATTGATATAACGTTTTTCCGGCTCTGCTACCCGATTATAGTCTCTTAAGATAAATTCCTTCATCCGCTCCAGATTCCATTCATACTTCACAATATAGTTCGCAAAAGGTTCCAATTTATAGAGCATCTCCATTGTAATATCGCCCTTGGGAATAGAGTTCAACCGGACTCCTCCTTTATTGTAAAAAGCAAAATCACAACCAGCTGCTTCACACATAGCATCAGTCATCAAAGACGCTACCTCTTCCTTAGTTGACAGGTCAGCACCGGCTTGTCCCACCACTTTTTTAAACTCAGGACGATTGTTGATTTTCTCTACCATCAAAGCAACCTCCTCATCTGCTGTCTCAAAATCTTTAAGACTAACCAACGTATAAGATTTACTCACCAACCTCTTCCTCTTAAATTCCAATGTCGTTACTCCGACATAATTCAGGTTAGAGCCTGTCTGGGTAACTAAAACCCCGTTTATCAACTGAGGTTCCCGGATAACCGTATGGGAATGTCCTCCCACAATCACATCAAAATCAGGCATCACCAACGCCAACAACGAATCATGTGCAAACCCAAGGTGTGTCAACCCTATCATCACATCACAATCCTTCGCCAACTGCTTATATTCCCGGGCCACATCTTTATAATAGCGGAACGATATATTTTCCAGATTCCCGGGATTAGTAGCCGGAATATGGTTGGTCCCCGTTTGAATCAAACTGAAAAAACAAAACTTCAACCCGCCCTTTTCCAATATATAATAGGGAGATAACGCGCCCAATTCGCTATTTTCCGAAACCATATTCGCACAAAGCACCGGAAAATTTGCTTCTTCCAATCTCTTCTTAAGAGTTTGCTGTCCGTAATCGAAATCATGATTCCCCATACAAGCAACTTCATAACCGACCTTATTCATCAACTGAATCATCGGTTCACCCCGCTCCCCGGCATTATCTACATACGGATTTCCGGAAAAACGATCCCCGGCATCCACCACAATCACTTCTCCCCCTTCTGCACGCTTTTGCTCCACAAAGGCAGCCAGTTGAGGGAATCTGGAAATCTGGGCATGCATATCATTAGTAGCCAGAATCACCACTTTTTCCGTTTCTTTGCTGCAACTGCATACTGCCATCACCACCCATAGCAGTATTCCTAATCTTCCAAGTAAGTTCATTTATTCTATCTTTAGCGCTCCGGCATTCCGAAATATTTACTTCGCATATCCAACCGGATGGTTCATTAAAGGACGCTGTCCTTCTTTTAATTTCAATACTTTTTTCAATTGTGCATGATCCATCGAAGCCCTGGGCACAGTTACCAAACCCGTAGCAGCACAAAACAAGGAAATATTCTGTGAAACAATTCCGGCATCAACGGCCGGCATCAAAATTTCCCCTTGAAATAAATCAGTATCGGCCACAATCACCAAACAAACGGGAGCCCGATTCACAAAATCCTGCCCGCCGGCAACAGCCGGCCGGTAATCCCCTTTAACCACAGGCTGCAAGGCATGTGACTTAGCATCATACCGGTATGCTCCTTCAGGCAAACAAACATATACCTCTATCTCCTGCCGGTTCAGAGCAGACGGAGCCGTTCGCTTCCCGGACTCCGGACGGTTGACTCCAACGGCAGCCCACAACAAATCGGACAAATCCTGCAATTCTAATCTCTTTTCCGAATATTCCCGCGTTGAACGACGTTGCTCCAGCGCCGTCATTACGGGCAATCCCCGCTTTACATCAGGAAGATGCAACAAAATCGTATTTAACTCCTGGGCCCGCAATCCTACAAAAATACAAACGAATACCCAAAATAGTGCTAATGTTTTCATCATGCTATCATTTTTTAGGATGGCAAGTTAAATATTTTTTCGTTATCTTTCTTGTAAATCCCATTTTTTACTTTTACATTTGTGCAGCATTTCGGGATGTAGCTCAGCCCGGTAGAGTACACGTCTGGGGGGCGTGTTGTCGCAGGTTCAAATCCTGTCATCCCGACACTGAGAATCAAGAGGTTAGATAACAGATCTAACCTCTTTTTATTTTAAACCTCCGTCTTTATGGTCCTTCCGTAGTTTTAAATGTATGAGGCCGGAATAAAATCACTGCTACTTAACAATCTTATTTAACCACTCCAGGATGCTTTGCAGGGTTAAGTCACTGAAATCCCCCGGCAAAGTAGCATATTCCTGCATCATCCCTGTCTGACAAAACTGAAAAAGATGGTTATGGTTTTCAATTAACCGCGTTTCTGCTTTCGGATTCAATTCCTTTATCGTCAAAAGATTTGATGCCAGGACCTGCATGTCTTTACTTCCGTTCAGAGCCAGGAAAGGTATATTTACAGAAGCTATATCTCCGGCTGGATTATAACGAAGCAAAGAACGGTACCAGGGAGATAAAATGCCCGATACTTGTTGTTGTATCTGCTGCTGCACCTGGGGAAGCGTAGCTGTCACTCCCGCAAATTCATGAAAAGCCTCAACGATCCTCTCTCTGGCTGAAAGGTCAGGCTCTTCCGATTTAGCAATAGCCATAATTTGTCTCTGCAGTTGTTCCCCATCCCAACGTCCGGTCAATTGTGTCGCAATGGTCCGGGATTGTGATATAATGAGAGAATCACCACTCCATGCCGGAGCCGCCAGCGTCACAATAAAATCCACACCGCCATTACGGGCAGCAATGCGGATAGCATAAGCCCCCCCACAAGAGTGTCCGATTATGCCTGCGGGAATCGCAGGATATAATGAATCAACCAAAGACACAGCCGCAGCAACATCATCGGTGTAAGTGTCAAAAGTAGCAATTTCAGCATCCCCGGGATTGGCAAAACCCCTGTCATCCACCCTTAAAACAGCAAATCCATTTGAGGATAAGAATTCTGCCAGCGTCTTGAAAGGTTTTTTACCCATTATCTCTTCATCGCGATTTTGAATCCCGCTACCGGTAGCAAGAACCAACACAGCCTTAGGTCGAATTTCTTTTGCAGGCCAGGTCAAAGTCGCACCCATTTCCACGCCGTCAGCCGCCCTCACTTTGATTTCTTTCGCAGAAAAATCCTGACCTAAAGCCGGAAACACAATAAAGAATTGCAATAATAAGACAGCATATAAAAAATTTTGCATAGAAACCATATTGATTTATTTCACAAAATAACGAAAAATAACGGATATCCAAAACTAAAGTAAAAACTGCACGTATATTGTAAAAATGAACAGACAGTAAACAAACATCAATATCAACCAAACATAACACTACTATTACAAACAACCAAGTAAAACGATTCGTTATGAAACAATTCTTATTTCTGCTCTTAATTGCGGCACTATTTCTGCCTGCAAGAGAAAGTCAGGCCCAGACCCCTAAAAACCAAACACCGGTACACTACCAGGAATTAACCAAAAAACAAATCCGGCAACTCAAAAAAGACCAACGTAAAAAAGCCAGGGAATTAGCAGACCAGGAAGCCTTTAAAGCTGCAATAGAAGCTCTGAAAGACCGGAATTGGGTCCTGATGGCAAACACACTGTACGGTCCGCGGGGAGCAGCAATTCCCGTATCTGACAACACCAATTTCATTCAATTCAAAGGAAATACGGTTTACGTCCAATTGGCCTTTAACGGCATTGCAGGACCTAACGGGCTCGGAGGCATCACTGTACAAGGCACCCCCTCCCAAATCACCAGTAACACCGATAAACATGGTAATATCACCTATTCCTTTTATGTCAACGGCACAGCTTTAACAGCACAGGTCATCGTTAACCTGAGCGCCTCCAGCAACTATGCCAACGCAACCGTCTATCCGATGATGAACAACAACAATCTGACTTTTTCAGGAATACTGGTACCCACTTCACAATCGGGTATCTTTAGAAGCGGTTTCATCAGTTTCTAACCCCCAAATAATGATTTTCAGTTCCCGGTAATAAAAATTACCGGGAATCAGAAATCACAATTCCACCATCATTTAGCTTTTTCCAGTTCCACAGTAAAGTGGCGCATAATCGGAAACTCCTTCGTAATAACATATCCCCGCGTAACAGATTCGCGACGGTCATACACATTCTTCAATGCAGCGGCAATCACATCCATGTGATTATTGGTATAAGTACGACGCGGAATGGCAAGACGCAACAACTCCAGACGTGGATAACGGTTTTCGCGGGTCACAGGGTCACGGTCAGCCAGAATAGAACCGATTTCCACACCGCGAATACCAGCTTCAAGATAAAGTTCCACACCCAGTGTCTGAGCGATAAACTCCTCCTTCGGCACATGAGTTAAAATCTTCTTCGCATCCACAAAAATAGCATGCCCGCCGGCAGGCCGCTGGTAAGGAATTCCATATCCATCCAATTTTGTACCAAGATATTCCACTTGTTTAATCCGGGTTTCCAGATAATCAAACTCCGTTCCCTCATCCAACCCCTGCGCCAAAGCGTTCATATCCCGGCCGGACATCCCACCATAAGTAATAAAACCCTCATTCATAATACAAAACATCTGACAGCGTTTCCACAACTCCTCACTCCTGAATGCCACAAAACCACCCATATTCACAATAGCATCCTTCTTAGACGACATAGTCATAATATCAGCATAAGAAAACATCTCCTTCACAATCTCCTTGATGGTCTTATTCTCGTAACCCTTTTCCCGCGTCTTGATAAAATAAGCATTCTCT
Source organism: Odoribacter sp. Z80 (assembly GCF_009935865.1). GTDB lineage: Bacteria > Bacteroidota > Bacteroidia > Bacteroidales > Marinifilaceae > Odoribacter. The sequence continues at coordinate 12,617 of NZ_QWEL01000020.1, read as the reverse complement.
GCAAACCGGGCAGAGTCAATCTGCAGACTCACTCCGTATTTCCGGCACAAAGCAGAAACTTCCCGGATGTTCTGCATAGACACCGGCTGTCCGCCAGCCGTATTATTCGTTACCGTCAACACAACAGCAGGTATCTTTTCCTTCGGATACTTCTGCAGCACAGTCTCCAGTTTAGCAGGGTCCATATTCCCTTTAAAAGGAATTTCCAACTGGGTATCGGCAGCCTCATCAATCGTACAATCAATCGCCAATGCCTTCCGGAATTCAATATGCCCCTTGGTAGTATCAAAATGTGAATTACCCGGCAACACATCTCCCTCCTTGACGATTGTGGAATAAAGTACATTCTCGGCAGCCCGTCCCTGATGGGTAGGCAAAAAATAATCAAATCCCAGTATACCCTCAATGGCATTCTTCATCTTATAATAGGAACGCGCGCCGGCATAACTCTCATCTCCAAGCATCAACTCCGCCCATTGTTTATCGCTCATTGCCCCTGTTCCGGAATCCGTCAGTAAATCAATAAACACCTGATCGCTTTTCAGATTAAAAAGATTATATTTTGCTTCCCTGATCCATTGTTCACGCTCTTCACGCGTACTCTTACGGATGGTTTCCACCATCTTAATACGAAACGATTCTGCAAATGGTAACTCCATAATATTTATCATTTTAAATTTAAAAATATAATTTCTGAGTCCGGTTTACCTACCAACTCATAATACCCAAGAAATGGCTGGATGAAATCCTCTGTATAAAAAGTGATAATGAAAAAGACAAAGTTCAGAAATTGAACTCGTCCCGTTTTTTAATATTCAGGAAAAGATGATTTAACGGCAATATGTTATTTTGCTGTTTTCGCATACGATTGCAAAAATAAAAAATAATCCGAAAAATCCAAAACAACCCCTTCTTTCTTCCCCAGCAATCAGGCTAATATCGGGCAATATCCTGTCGACCTAAAAAACATGCAGAATAAACTTTTAGGAATAAAGCATATCTCTTATATTTGCAGAAACAAGAAAACCTTATGAATGCAACCTTTTATCTGCTGATCCCCATAGTCATTTTCACCGTTTTATTGTATCCGTTACTACGGAAAACCGTTTCCTTACTGGAAATATTAGTCAACAAATACATACAACTATCCGCTAAAAAACAATCACAACCGGAAGCAAACCATTCTCCGGTCCAAACCCTTCTCCATCTCAAACTGTTGGCTTACGAGCGCATCATCCTGTTGATCGAGCGCCTGAAAGCAGATTCTCTCATTCCGCGGACTTTGTCCTCAACATCCTCTTGCAGAGAATACCAACTGTTACTATTAAATGAAATCAGACAGGAGTTTGAATACAACCTTTCCCAGCAGCTTTATCTGAGTGAAAACGCCTGGACGGTCACCGTAGCTTTTAAAGACAACATGACCACCCTCATCAACAAAGCCGCAACAGAATGCCGGGAAGACTCACCCGCCAGTCTTTTGGCACAAAAAATTTTGGAATTGTACATCACCTCTGAGCTGCAAGCAGACAAAATTTTGAAGATTATAAAAGCCGAAGCAATGAAAAACACAAAAATTGCTTAAAACAGACCACCTTTTCCCCCTTATCTCTTTTTCCTTCTTCCTTCTTTTGTCCGGTTCATCCGGACTTTCTGGGGTGTTTTACTGTTTTTGGCAGATTTTGCATGAAAAGCACCTCCCCCCTGGGGTCTGCCTCTTTGATATACAATATTAGCAGTCTGTACCTTCTCTTCATCCATCAGAAGATCTGAAATCTCAAGATGCTCCGGCAATTCAGCCCGTACAATCTGCTGACTTATCAACATCTCTATAGCTTCAAAGCGGGGTTCTTCCTTGCCGCTCACAAAACTAATGGCTGTCCCTTCCCTACCCGCACGGGCTGTCCGCCCGATACGATGTACATACTCCTCCGGGATAGAAGGTATATCAAAATTAATAACATGCGAAACTTCCTGTACATCAATCCCCCTCGCAGCAACATCCGAAGCCACCAAAATCCGGGTTCTTCCTTCCTTAAAAGCTTTTAAGGCATTCAACCGGGAATTCTGGGCTTTATTGGAATGCAACACACTCAACTCTCCCTTCCAATAATCCCCCAGTTTTTCTACAATACGATCTGCATTCTTCTTGGTTTCCGTAAAAACCATCACCCTGCAAAACACGTCCTTATCCTCCAGCAACAACTTCAAAAGATTAATTTTTGTCGCTATATTCGGCACCTCATAACTCAATTGAGAGACATGTTCCACCGGAGTAGCCGGAGCTACCGTTTCCACCCTCACCGGAGCCGGAGCCAAAAACTCCCGGGCCATTTCATCTATAGTCGCAGAAAAAGTAGCCGAAAACAACAAAGTCTGATGCTTCTCCGGAATAACTTCCAATATACTTCTCAACTGAGGCATAAACCCCAAATCCATCAAACGGTCCGCCTCATCCACCACCACTGTCTTAACCTGACTCGTCCGGATAATACCATTCATATAAATATCCATGAACCGGCCTGGAGTAGCCACCAGCACATCCGTCCCCTCATACACAGCAGCCTGCTGCGTCCTGATATTCGTCCCACCATATATCCCCACACACCGGAGGTCCATAAATTCCGTCAACAACTCCACACTTTCACAGACCTGTACCACCAGCTCCCGGGTAGGAACAATAATCAGGGCCCTCGGATAACTCCCCTGGGCATAATGCAACTTCATCAACAAAGGTATCAGATAAGCCAGAGTCTTTCCCGTTCCGGTCTGAGCTATTCCTATCATATCCTTTCCCGACCGGATAACCGGAAAAGCCTGTTCCTGAATCGGAGTAGGCTGTTCAAAACCCGCCTCTTCCAAAGCCATGAGTATCTGTTTACTAATATTCAAATCCCTAAAAGCCATATTACCTTCATTAAAAATGATTAAAACACTCCACCCCTCAGCCACAAAAATACAAAAAAGAACGCCGGCAGAAAAATTATTTTCCATCCGGCTTTGCAAACTATTTTGTTTCAATCATTTAATAATTCTCTTCTACTTTTTATCCACTTTCCGCAAACGTTTTATTTGTTTGTTATAAAATTAAATTCTATATTTATTCCACTGATTAACCATAAAAACTTTTGAGATATGACTACAATGATTACTTTCAATGAATTGAGAAAAATCAAAGACATGCTACCTTCAGGAAGTATGCAGAAAATTGCTGACGACCTGGGGATTTCCGTAGAAACAGTCCGTAATTACTTCGGTGGAGACCATTACAAAGAAGGTAAAGCCGTCGGACTACATATCGAACAAGGACCCAATGGAGGTATTGTTAAACTGGATGACACCACCATCCTGCAAAAAGCCAAAGAATTATTAGAATGCTAAAACCATGCATGCATTTTGTATTCACTCCCGAAATAGCCTGTAATGCGAGGCGGACATCAGTTGTTAATATTAAATTATAAAACAAAAGTGAATGCAAAATGCATTTAAAGTTCGATACCCGAATCCGTAAACACAATCACCTCACGGGCATGGGAAATAATATAAGCAACCGGCCAATCTCCAGGCCAGGTAGTGGAAATTGCTTTTTGCAAAACAGCAGTTTTTCGTGTACCCACGACAGGCATCCAGATGTTTTTTCCATTTAATATCAAAGTGCCGGTCATGGTGATTCTTTTCTGACCGGTTTGAGGATGCCGGGTTACCGCATAACAACGTTTGTCCGTTAGCAATTCCGGACATTCCGGAAAAATAGATGCGGTATGACCATCTTCTCCCATACCCAAAATAATCCCGTCAAAACGAGGCAAACCAGAAAAATCCGGTAATGACCGTCTCACCAATTCCGAATAGTGCTCCGCTTCCATTTCAGGTCTCTCCTCTCCACGAATACGACAGATATGCTCTGCAGGTATACCCAACGGCCTGAACAACAAATCCTCAGCATATTTAAAATTACTTTCCTCATCATCAGGAGCCACACACCTTTCATCCACCCAATAAAAGCGCAATTGCTCCCAATGAATATTACCCTTACACTTCTCCGCCCAAAATTCAAACATCATCCGGGCTGTACTGCCCCCGGAAAGAGCCAAATGAAAAGGAGCATCGTGTTTTTCCATACAAGATGCCAGATTCTTACTCAGACACTGCAAAACCTCTTCCGCAGAATTAAAAATACAAAGCTTCATTTCCTGAATATTTAAACTTTAAAGTTCCGTCAATTTACTGTATTCAACAACCTTTTTCAATCTGTATGTACGGAATTTTATGAAATTCTGTCATATTTTATCTATTTTTGCAACAGAACCAACCATTCTGTTCCATGAATAAAATTATACTCAAACCTGGCAAAGACCGTTCTGTTTTCCGGTATCATCCCTGGATTTTTTCCGGAGCCATCGCCCGGGCAGATGGCCATCCGCAGGAAGGAGAACTGGTAAAAGTCTACTCTTCCGACAATCGCTATTTAGCCACCGGCCATTGCCAAATCGGTTCTATCGCAGTCAGGATACTTACTTTTACCGACGAACCCATAAATTATTCTTTCTGGAAAAAAAGAATTGAAAAAGCCTACCAAAAAAGAGAAGCCATTGGTTTAACCCCCACCCCGGACAACAATGTCTTCCGGCTGGTACATGGCGAAGGAGACAACCTGCCAGGCCTGGTCATTGACTACTATGCCGGCGTGGCTGTAATCCAATTCCATTCCGTGGGAATGTTCCTCGAAAAAAACAATATTGTCAAAGCATTATCAGAAGTCTTAGGTTCGCAACTCACAGCCATATACGATAAATCAGAAGGGACCTTACCCTACAAAGCTGCCATCGAACCTAAAAACGGTTATCTATACGGGAAAGCAGAAAACTTTATAGCCCTCGAAAACGGACTGAAATTCAACGTGGATTGGCTTGAAGGACAAAAAACCGGCTTCTTTATTGACCAAAGAGAAAACCGAAAGCTATTGGAAAAATATGCTTACCGCAAGCAAGTACTCAATATGTTCTGCTACACCGGAGGTTTTTCCTTCTATGCCATGCGCGGAGGTGCCGAGTCAGTACATTCTGTGGATGTCTCAGCCCGTGCCATTGAACTGACCAATCAAAATGTAGAACTAAATTTTCCGGGCGACACCCGCCATAAAGCCTTCGCAGAGGAAGCCTTCAGATTCCTGGAAGATTCGTATAATAAATACGACCTGATCATCCTGGACCCGCCAGCTTTCGCCAAACATCAGAACGTCCTGAACAATGCCATCCAAGGATATAAAAAACTCAACCGGAAAGGCATTGAAGTTATCAAACCCGGCGGCATCATTTTTACCTTTTCCTGTTCCCAGGTCATGACCAGAGAACTCTTCCGACAAACCGTATTTACGGCTGCCGCCAACACCGGCAGAAAAGTCTCCGTTCTCCATCAGCTTACACAACCAGCAGACCATCCGGTCAGCATCTACCATCCCGAAGGAGAATACCTGAAAGGATTAGTCCTGTATGTTGAATAAGGCCATATAAAAACCTGCCGGACAGAGAGAGTTCTGTCCGGCAAATATTCCTTCTGCTCCGTCACACCACGTCCCGTGAAGCATAAATCCCACTCAATCTCAGAATAAAGTCTTTGCAGTTGCAATCACTTCCTCAGCCAGCTGATTGGCAGCAGCTTCATCTTTCGCCTCTGAATAAATACGGATAATCGGTTCCGTATTGGATTTCCGCAAATGTACCCAGCCATGCGCAAAGTCAATCTTTACCCCGTCAATATCCGTCACCTTCTCATTAGCATATTTCTTTTTCAGCCCTTCCAATATCTTGTCCACATTCATCTCAGGCGAAAGGGTAATTTTATTTTTAGAAATAAAATACTGAGGATAATCTTTTTTCAACTCTGTCATTTTCTTTCCCTTGGCAACATAATGGGAAAGAAACAGTCCGACCCCCACCAAAGCATCACGGCCGTAATGACTCTCCGGATAAATTACACCCCCGTTCCCTTCCCCACCAATCACTGCCTGAGTCGCCTTCATCTTAGCCACCACATTCACTTCCCCCACTGCTCCTGCATTATACTCCTGTCCTGCAGCAACCGTTATATCTCTCAATGCACGTGAAGAAGACAAATTAGACACCGTATTCCCTGGTGTATGCCTCAGTACATAATCTGCAACAGCAACCAAAGTATATTCCTCTCCGAACATCTCACCCGTCTCACTGATTAACGCCAAACGGTCTACATCCGGATCAACGACAATACCCAGATCCGCATGGCATTCTTTCATTTTTGCCGCAATCTGGGTAAGATTCTCAGGAATAGGTTCGGGATTATGGGCAAATTTTCCCGTCGGCTCACAATTCAATTCAACCACGTCATTTACTCCCAATGCTTTCAGCAAACGGGGAATCACCACCCCTCCGATAGAATTAACGGCATCCACCACAACTTTCAGGTGAGCTTTCTCTATTGCCTCCTTATCTACCAGTTTCAAACCTAAAACTTCATCAATATGATATTGCGTATAATCCTTTTCCACCACACACCCCAACTCATCCACTCCGGCATATTCAAAATCTTCTTTTGCAGCAAGCTCCAATACCTGTGCCCCATCGGCAGCCGAGAGGAACTCTCCGTCAGCATTCAACAACTTTAAGGCATTCCATTGCTTCGGATTATGGCTGGCTGTCAAAATAATACCGCCATCCGCTTTTTCCGCAGTCACCGCAATTTCCGTCGTAGGAGTCGTTGCCATTCCTATATTTACGACATCATGCCCCAGTCCTACTAAAGTGGCAGACACCAGTTTCGCATACATCTCACCGGAAAGACGGGCATCCCGCCCTAATACAATACGCGCTTTCTTTTTGCCCGCACCAGTCTTCAACCAGGTGGCATACGCAGAAACAAACTTAACTATATCCAACGGAGTAAGATTATCACCAGGACATCCCCCTACTGTACCCCGAATTCCGGAAATTGATTTGATTAATGTCATAACTTAAATAATTATAAATGGTACGACTTCCTATTCCCTTCCCACACCATATAAAGAAAACTATTCTTTCTTCTAATGCACCTCAAAATTAAAAAAAATTACTAAGTTCTCCTAAAATAGACATAAATATTACAAACCTAAAACAAAAAAAGCTGTACTTCCTCTAAAGAAATACAGCTTTCATGATTTTTACCTGAAATTAAATAATCGCCTTATAAGCATCAGCACTCAACAAACCATCTAATTCAGCCTTATCGTTTAATTTGATTTTAACAATCCACCCCTCACCGTACGGATCTTTATTCACTAACTCCGGTTGGTCTTCCAATGCTTCATTGAACTCCAAAACCTCTCCGCTTGCCGGTAAATAAAGGTCAGATACCGTTTTTACAGCTTCAATTGTTCCAAAAGTATCTCCTGCCTTCAATTCATCCCCTACAGTCTCGCATTCTACAAAAACAATATCCCCCAATTGGCTTTGAGCATAATCGGTAATTCCTACGACTGCTTCATCACCTTCCACACGAATCCATTCGTGTTCCTCGGTGTAATTTAATCCTGCTGGTACGTTCATTATTAATAATTTAGTGTTAACATTAATTTTATAGCCAAAAACATCCATGTGCTTTCACCTATTTAGCAAATATAGCTATCGCCAAAGTTAATCAAAAACTTAAAATCCTCATTCCCTTTTTTATTAAATATTTTTCTTTTTTCTCACTCCAACTATTGCAAACCTCAAAAAAACATTCTACATTTGCACCGCTATCAAATGATAGCCCTCCCTAAAAGAACTGGTGCGGTAGTTCAGCTGGTTAGAATACAGGCCTGTCACGCCTGGGGTCGCGGGTTCGAGTCCCGTCCGCACCGCTTAATGAAGACGAAAAAACAAGAAAAGTCCTGAAGTTTAATACTTTGGGACTTTTTCTTTTTCCACTCACCCCTGCAAAAAGTACCCGAATCCGGCAGTTGCCACGGGCTTAATCGTTGGACTTTTTTCTTCCCGGAAAAGTCCAACGATTTAGGTTCTTCTTCTCTGTTTTACAACGTTTTGCGTACCGACGTCCGGAACAAAGAAACCTAAGTTTGTACCATTAAAAAAGTTTAAAACATGGGAGAAGAAAAAAGACGTTCGACATTCAGCGTTTTGTTTTACATCAAGAAGCAGAAATTGCTGAAAAACGGTGAGGCACCTATCTGTATGCGCCTCACAGTGAACAAGCAGAAAGCTGAGATTATGATTAAACGGAGTGTTCCGGCAGAGCTGTGGAATCAAGCCAAGGAGTGTTCCAAAGGGAAAGACCGGGCGTCTGTGGAACTTAATTACTATATCGGAACTGTACGGGCTAAAATATTGCAGATTCACCGCGAGCTGGAAATGGACGGCAAGGAAATATCCGCTACCGTTGTCCGGGACAGGTTCTACGGACGGGATAAAGCACAACGTTCCCTGCTGGAAGTATATGCGGAGCATAACGAGAAATGCAGGGGATTAATCGGGAAGGAGTATTCCCCGGCTACCGTGGAGAAGTTTGAAACGTCTATCCGGCATTTAAAGGTGTTTATCCGCTCGCAGTATCATCGGGAGGATGTGTTTCTGAATGAAGTGAACGGGCAGTTTATCCGGGATTTTGAATACTGGCTCAAGACTACCATGAATTGCCGGAATAATTCCGCGCTGAAACATTTGAAGAATCTGAAAAAGGTTATCCGCATTGCCTTAGCCAATGAGTGGATGACAAAGGACCCTTTTTACGGCATTCATTTCAAGATGGACGAAGTGAATATGGAGTTTCTTACGAAGGAAGAATTAGAGGTGTTGATGAACAAGGAGTTTGCCATTAAACGGCTGGAGCAGGTACGCGATGTTTTTGCCTTTTGCTGTTTTTCCGGTATGGCGTTCTCGGATGTATACCAGCTTAGCCGGGAGCATCTTGTAAAAGACAACAACGGGGCCTTGTGGATAAGGAAAGCCCGGCAGAAAACGAAACAGATGTGCAATATTCCTGTTCTCTCCCCTGCCCGAAGGTTGATTGAGAAGTATGCGGGTTGTCCCGAATGCGTGGCGAAAAATGTCTTGTTCCCGGTGTTGAGTAATCAGAAGATGAATGCCTATCTGAAAGAGATTGCCGACCTATGCGGGATTCAGAAACGGCTGACGACACATGTTGCCCGGTATACGGCAGCGACGAGCGTGTTTTTAGCCAATGAGGTGAGCATGGAAAATGTGGCGAAGATTCTCGGACATGCCAATATCAAAATGACACAGCATTATGCCAAGGTGTTGGACCAGTCTATTATGCGGGATATGGGAAAAGTGGAAAAGAGTTTTTTAAAGGAGTGTGTATAATGAAAAGAGGGATTATTACTATCAGTGAAACGGGTGCAGTCGTAGTGCCAGATGTCCCCGTATGGATGACCCTGCCGGAAATTGCCGATATGCTCGGTGTGTTTGAGTATGATGTACGCAGGAGTATCAAGTCCATTTACCGGAATGAGGAACTATATGAGTTTGAAACGATGAAGTATGTGAAACAATCCGATGGTATCAGTTACGATGTTTACAACCTTGAAATGGTCGTGGCGGTTTCATTCAAAATACAGAGCAAAAGGAGCCGTATGTGCCGGCAGTTTCTGATGAAACGGGCCTGTTCCGGGAAGAATACCACATCAACACCTCCAGTTTACCTTATTGTACACACAGGAATTTTCAACCGACAAGGGCGGAATAAAGAAAATTTGTATAATTAATTAAAGTAATGATATACAATCTCTATTTTATTTTTAGATTGTATATCATTACCATTATTTATAAGATGCAGTCTTAAAGTGTATCTGAGAACAGGGTAGCTGGAATAATCTTCATATTTTAGAAATTATAAATCTTCAGCCAATAACTCAAAAGTCCACTCATGATATGTATATCTCCCATCCTCCCATTCACGCTTTTGCCAATACTTTTCATTGAAAAATTGTTTGCCGGGATCATTCCGCTGGGATTCTTTCCAAACAATGAGTTCATCTCCTTTTATATTACAAACAACAACAGAATCATCTATTGTATTAAAGTTGTATATTCCCTGGAAAAAAATCCCATTATCATGTTTTGGGAAAGCGGTATTGTCAATTAGTATTGTAGTATCCTGAACTAATATCACTGATTCATAAGAAGAAAAAGTGGTTTTGATTAATAAAGAATCTTTTGTAAGATTGGTTACATACCACTCACATTTATTTCTCGGATCTCTATAATCTGAAGGATCACAAGCCTGAATCATAATAATCAATGTAACTATTAAATAGTTAAAAACCATATTCTTTAAATCTTGCCTCAAGACCTGATATTTCACCCTGAATATCTTCCGGAAGTAATTCGAACGTCCATTCATAATATGTATACTTTCTATCTTCCCATTCTCTTTTTTTATGGGAACTTTCGTCAAAAAAATGATGTCCCTCTTCGTTTTGTTCAGACTTACGCCATACTTTTAATGTTTTACCGTCAAGTGCATAAACAACAACTGAATCAATATTGGCATTCAGAAAGTCAAAAGGTTCAAATTCCTCCACAATGGCTATCTTTTCCATAAGCCATATGCTATCTCGCTTAATATTCCCAACATCCAATGAGAATGGAGAATAAATTTTTAGGTCTATATCCTGTTCCAACCGATTGACAATTAACCTTGAACATTCAACAGGCGTGTCATTTGATAGACGAGGACAAACAAGACAACATGATTCAATACACAGTAAGACTTCGATTAATATAAAACTATAAATAACTTTCATATACAACAAGTTAATAAAACATAACAGCACTTTTTAATGTAACTGAAAAAACAACCAAGTCCTTACAAAAATAATCAAAAAAGAAGATTGTTTTAATAAAACAAGAAAGTTAAACGAACCTATACCATTTCCGTCGCCTGTTTCCGCTATCCGGATGCAAAGATAGGTGTTGTTTTCTGCTGAAAACTGCAAGGTCGGGCGGCAGAGCCGTTTCGGATACAATCTTCCTCCCTTGGAGCGTATTCTATCCGAAAACCTTGCATCTGTCAATGGCACACCCCAAAAAGCACCCGGCAACGGGAACAAGCGACGGAAAGAAAACAGAAAAAACAGCCTACGCAGGACATTCCGAGAGGATGTCACCCGGTAAGCTGTTTTCTTTTTAAGGATGGCTGATGCCATACAGAAAGCAGACGGAGAACTGCGCTCTTTCAAGAAAAGCAGAAAGCACTCCTGTCTTTCAACCGGAATGCCTCCCGATACCCCTCTTCCAATATCTTCTCAATATCACTTTCCCGGTATAAGACTTTACCACCCAAGAGGATATAAGGAAGGCGACCTTCGTTCCGGTAATCCTGCAAGGTACGGCGGCTTACTTTCAGCCGGGCGGAAAGTTCCCTGTCCGTCAGATAGTGTTCGCCACTTAAAAGAGGACGGCAATTCGTGGCAAGGTGTTCTATTCCCTCTGTCATCCGTTCAAGACTTTTCATGAAGCGGGTTACCCGTTCATTGTTTTTCGTTATCAGTTCGTTCATATTATCAGGGATTTAGTGGTTTTGCTGCTTTTTTAAATCGTTTTGTTCCTGAATCTGGCTTCTTTTCGTTTGTTCTCCACAACGGAAACAATACGCTGGACGTCTCCGGCTTTATAATAGATTTTGTGTTGAATCTGGCTATAAGCTAAGGTACCGTTATCCCGAAGGGTCTGTAAGGTACGGGGACAGATGTTTAGTAATTTACAAACTTCTTGATTGTCCAGCCATTCTCCCATGCCTTTGTCACTATTCCGGTGACAGACATTTTCTATCCGTTTGACAAATTCATCAAATTTCAAGGTCATTTCTTCAAATGTTTTCTTTTCAATGCTGATTACTTCCATACGTTTACTGGTTTAAGTGTAACTACTGGTTTTATTTCATCTGCGAAGTAAAACGCTTTTATTCAGATTATCATACATATCGGAGGAACTGGCAGCATTTGGCATAAGGTGGTAGCGATTGGCACTGATTTCCTTATTAAATGCACCAACCACCCAACGTACCAAGAATCCGCCGTTGGGTGGTTACAACGTTGGGCGGGTTAGCCACCTTTTCGTTGGTTGGTTTCACTCAACGCTCGTATATTGCACTCAACCATCCTTTATTGGTTCGTATGGTAATAAATAAGTGGAAGAATGTCACCAATGTTATATTTCCTCTCTAATTGGTAGCGGTTGGCGTACCGGAAAAGTAGATTTCAGACACATAAGCTCCCTAATTTTGTCACCGAACGGTAACATCATGTGAGGAGTTTTCCTCCCTCCGTTTATCAGTTTATTGGCAATCCGTCCTCCGGCGGATTTTATTAGCGTCTGCTAATAGCAAGGTATCTTTTCAGCCGCTCAAAACATTTTGAGCATCCGAAAAGAGCCTAAACCTTAGCAGGGGAAACCTCCAAAGTCGTATCCCACATAAAATTAAGACGCGCAGGGAGGGGACTTTGTATCCTGCCATTGGTTTATTTACATTAAAATCAACTTATTTGGGATAATACACCGGGGATTCCTATGTAGTTTCCTGAAATAGGTTTACTTGGTTTAAAATACAATAAATTACAAAATATAGTCTAAATTCTTTTCTAC
>NZ_QWEL01000019.1 GCF_009935865.1 Odoribacter sp. Z80 | reverse complement strand
CCGATGAACAACTTTACACTTTTTTGAAGGAGGAACTTTAGGTGGTCACCTTCATCCGTTTTTAAGGGGGCAAGTTTACCGTTTTTTCCAAAAAGCGGAGAATGGACATAAGTCTGTTCTCCGCTTTTTTAAAAACATATTCAAGGCTTCATTCAAGTATCATATCATCTCTCTGTCGCCATAGGTAAAACACGGCGATACACACCGTAGTTGCCGCCTCAGACAGTGTCAGTGCCAGCCAGATGCCGGCAACACCCAACGCACGGGGCAACAGGATAAAACTTGGGACGAGGAAAATCATACCACGCAACAGGGCGAAAACTGTGGCCGGGCGAATGCGCTCCACACTCTGATAGTAACCTATAGCCGTCAGATTCAGGATGAAGCAAACGAAAGCTGCGGAGACGAGCGGGAACCCGTCGATGGCGATCCATGCCGCAGATACCGTGGGATCTACGAACAGTCCGACCAGCCATTCAGGAAAATAAACGAAAAGCAAGGTAACCGCCGCACCACACACCACGGCAGTCAGTAGTGCAATCCGCTCCGTTGCCGCCACACGACTATGTAGTCCCGCACCGAAATTGTAACTGATGATGGGTTGCGCCGACTGCGCGATGGCATTGCCGATCATGAAGACGAAGGGCATGTAATAGCAAGCTATACCGAAGGCACCTACGCCGTCATCGCCCAAATAGTGCATGAATACCTGATTGCCGACGAATATGAACATAGCCATCGTACATTCGCCCAGCAATGCCGACGAACCGATGCGGCACTGGTAGCCAATATTGCGTAGCGACAGACGCAGGCTCTTACGGCTCCATTTGGGCATAATCGGACGCAAGTGCCGTGCGCGGAACAGCAGATACCCCATGCTGATAACACCGCCGATAACCAAGCTGATTGTCGTGGCAGCCGCTGCACCCGTTACTCCCAATCCCAACGGAAAAATGAAGAGCCAGTCCAGCACAATATTGACGGCTGCCGGGATGATGTTGCACCACATGGCCAGTTTAGGCGCACCGTCCAAACGGATGATGAAGAGCGATATGGCCATCCACATCTCAAACAGAAGAGAGGGAATGAACCATTGCAAGTAGTCTTTTACCAACGGTAACAGATGGTCAGACGAACCGAGCAGACGTCCCGTAGTATCGGAAAAAAGCATGATGACGACCGACGGTACCAGCGTTATCAGTGTAGCGAAAACGAGGGTCTGCGTTACGTTCATCCGCGCAACCCGCTCCTTGCCCCGCGCCAGATGGATGGAAGCCACAACCGAACATCCTGCGCCCAGCATCAGCGCCACTCCCATGAGTAACATCAGTACGGGAATGCAGATGTTAATGGCAGCCACACCATCGCTGCCCACACCGTGTCCCACAAAGATGCCGTCGATGACCGTTACAGCCGACATGCTCAGCATCCCCAGCAACGTGGGGATGAAATACTTGTTGAATAGCTTGAACACATTCACATTTCCCAAATCAATAGCGTCTCTTTCCATATTTTACATTTTTAATATTCCGACACAATGAAAAATGCCGGACAAGTTGATTGGTTTTACCCAGTCATCTTATCCGGCATTCTATAATTCTGCCCTCCGATGAGGATTACAAAACTCCTTTTTTCGTTTTTCGGGTGCAAAAGTAATATATTCCTCTAAAGCAACCAAATACACTTATGTATTTTTCATGAATATATTTACCGGATTTACTTTCATCGTTCCCAAATTCAGAAATAACCCATGATGTTCAATCATCCTGTTCCGGAACATTTCCCAAAGGATATTACATCCGAGTTGCACCACCATGGAATCAACAAACAACTCTTGTTGCCCCAATACTTCTAACAGTGAATTTACTAAACCAGCATTACAATAATTAAGAAAAGAAAAATCGGAGGTTATAAGCTTTATAGAGGTTAGCTATTGAAATTATGATAAGAAAAAATGCTATCTTTGTATAACAATAAAGTGTTCTTTTGATTTAATGCAAAATATGGCGAATATGTGTGGTTCACTCGTTTCTAAATCGCAATCCATTTAAGAGAATGAAGACTCTAATTGGTTGTATCTTAATTAGAAAATAGAACTTAAATATCTTAAATCCCTGTTTGGAAGTTCCTTATGGATAACCGACAGATTGAATGAAATGGTCAGGTTGCGCCCATCCGCCAAATGGATTATGCTGTAGCTACCGTTAGCCTCTAAAAACATATTCATCCGCTCATGACAATTTTTAAAATTGAATCATATGACTACCTCTTTATCCATTACCCTCATCAGTTTTAATAAAAACCGAAAACGCTCATATGATTATTTTTTGTAACTTAGCACCTTGAAAACAACAAATACACTATGGACTTACAGAACGAATTTCAAAAATATGCTCTCCGGGACAGAGGAATCAGCAGTTTAAACTTACATCGTTATCAAACTGCAACCAACAGTTATATCACTCCCAACATCATCGAAGAAAGACAATTGAACATTGCAACTATGGATGTGTTCTCGCGTTTGATGATGGACCGGATTATCTTTTTAGGAGTACCTATTGATGACGACGTTGCCAATATCATCATGGCTCAGTTATTATTTCTGGAAACAGCAGATCCCAGTCGGGACATTCAGTTATACTTCAATAGCCCGGGAGGTTCCATTTATGCCGGATTAGGTATTTACGATACCATGCAATTCATCAATTGCGATGTGGCTACTATCTGCACCGGCCTTGCAGCTTCTATGGCTGCCGTATTAATGTGTGCTGGTGCCCAGGGCAAACGTTCGGCCCTGAAACACTCCCGTATCATGATCCATCAGCCCATGAGCGGAGTACAAGGTCAGGCTTCCGATATCGAAATCACTTCCAGAGAAGTTCAGAAACTGAAAAAAGAACTCTATTCAATCATAGCGGACCACACCGGTCAGACTTTCAAGAAAGTTGAAAAAGATTCAGACCGGGATTACTGGATGACTGCAGAAGAAGCAAAGGAATATGGTATGATTGATACTATATTAACCCGAGATAAAAAATAAGCATAATGCAAGATAAATGTTCATTTTGCGGCAGGACCCGCAACGAGGTTAACTTACTGATAGCCGGAACAGACGGTTACATTTGTGACGAATGTGCATCACAAGCCTATGAAATTGTTCAGGAAGAATTGAAAAACAAATCGACCCTAAATTTAGACAATATAGAAATTAAAAAACCGGTCGAGATCAAAAACTTTCTGGACCAGTATGTAATTGGCCAAAATGAAGCTAAAAAACATCTGGCAGTAGCCGTCTACAACCACTACAAACGTCTTTTGCACAAAGGAGGAAAAGACGACGTAGAGATAGAGAAATCCAATATTGTCATGGTAGGCCGTACAGGTACAGGAAAAACCTTACTCGCCCGCACCATCGCCCGAATGCTTCATGTTCCTTTCACCATTGTAGATGCAACGGTACTCACTGAAGCCGGTTACGTCGGTGAGGACATTGAATCCATATTAACCCGCTTGCTCCAGGCTGCCGATTACGATGTAGAAGCTGCTGAAAAAGGTATTGTCTTTATTGACGAATTGGATAAAATTGCCCGCAAAGGAGATAACCCCTCAATCACCAGGGACGTCAGCGGAGAGGGCGTACAACAGGGGCTGCTCAAACTTCTGGAAGGTTCTGTCGTCAATGTCCCCCCCCAGGGAGGACGCAAACATCCTGATCAAAAAATGATTCCGGTAAATACCAAAAACATTCTCTTTATCTGCGGAGGTGCTTTTGATGGCATCGAAAAGAAAATTGCAGCCCGCATGAATTCCATGGTGGTCGGTTTCCATGCCAGTCAGGCTTCTGAAAAAATAGACCGGGAGAATTATCTGCAATACATAGCCCCTCAAGATTTAAAAGCTTTTGGATTAATCCCGGAAATTATTGGTCGGCTGCCGGTTCTCACTTACCTGGAACCTCTCGACCGCCAGGCCCTACGGAACATCCTGACGGAACCCAAAAACGCTATCATCCGGCAATACATCAAATTATTCGAATTAGATGGCATCACCTTAAAATTCGAAGAAGAAGTTTATGAATATATTGTGGACAAAGCGATTGAATTTCGTTTGGGAGCCCGGGGACTTCGTTCAATCTGTGAAGCAATCATGACAGACTTAATGTTTGAAGTACCTTCCCAGAATAAAAAACAGATTACAATCACCAAAGCTTATGCAGAAAAGTATCTGAGTAAAGTACAGGCACAGAAACTCAGAGCCTGACCTTTTTACTTTCATACCAGATTTATGATTTCGGTGTATTCGACGAAATCATAAATCTGTTTCTCAAAATTGAGCAGACTGTAAAAGTCCGTAAGGAATTTTAGACAAACTTTCCCCAAGTTGGTTTATGCCTTTTTCCAGTTTACCTTTCAACAACATTTTCATCATCATATTCAGTTCACCGTGGAAAGTTATTTTCATACGAGTATCATAAGGCCCGTTTTCCAATAACTGAATCCAAAGATTAAACTCCAAAGGAAAAACTCCATCGCCTCCCAACTTAATCAATTTTGGTTCTTCTTTCTCCACAATCCGGACAACCAATTCTCCCATTCCTTTCACCACCACATAACAAGCATCTTCTGTAAACCGCGTACTTTCTATTTTTTCGGATATTTTTTGCATATCCACATTTTCTCCGACGGGCATTCCTGTTTGCTTCACCATTTCAATTAAACGACCGATTTTCCCAAAATCGGAAAGAAAAGCATACACATCCCTCACAGGACTTTCAATTTTAAAAATTTCGCTTGCAATTTTTGTTGTAGACATAGGACTGATTTCATATGCAAATGTGCTGATGCCCGATTTGCATCAGCACATCGTAATTATTTATAAGTCTCTGGGCTCAGACGCCACTCTTTTAATTTTTCCACCTGCTCAGGTTTTACATAACCGACTTTCACCGCCAAATCAATCATAGCACTATAATTACTTAAAGTGGTCAACTCGCAACCGGCGTTTTTAAAATTCTCTTCGGCTTTTTGAAAACCGTAAGTAAAGATTGCAGCCATACCCAACACCTCACAACCAGCATTCCGTAAAGCTTCCACTGCCTGTAAGCTGGAACCTCCCGTAGAAACCAAATCCTCAATAACAACCACTTTCTGACCGGCAGAATACTCTCCTTCTATTAAATTCTCCAGGCCATGACTTTTGGCAGAAGAACGGATATAAATAAAAGGCAGGTTCAACTCCTGCGCAACCAATACTCCTTGTGCAATAGCTCCGGTGGCTACTCCGGCAATCACCTCCACCTGAGGATATTTCTCCCGTACCAAAGCAGCAAACTGCTCTTTAATATAAGAACGTACTTCCGGATAAGATAAAGTCTTACGGTTATCACAATAAATCGGAGATTTCCAACCCGAAGCCCAGGTAAAAGGATGATTCGGCTCTAATTTTATTGCTTTAATATCCAGCAAATAAGATGCCACTTTTTCTGCAACAGCATTCATTTTTTTTGTATTTTTGTATGACAAATTTAATTTTTTACAAATGTATAAAGTATTTTTTAAAGAAAGCCGTTTTTTACTCACTGATGAGCGGAATTTACTGAAAACAAAAGAACAAATATTTATACACCTAGACTTTCATCAAACCAAAACATTCATTATTCAAAAATTAAATCAACCGGAGAAATTCTCTGTAATTTTATATGCTGAAGACCTAGAAGAGCTTTTTTCCATCTTTAAATCCTGCTTTTTGTACGTTAAGGCAGCCGGAGGGGTTGTACAACAAAATAACCGGATTTTAATCATCAAACGCTCAGGAACTCCGGACCTTCCGAAAGGCCATCAGGAACCAGGAGAAAGCATTGAGCAATGCGCCATACGCGAAGTGGAAGAAGAATGCGGTCTTCAAAATGTAAAAATTACTTCACATTTAACAGATACATTACACATCTATTACCGGAACGAAAACTGGTATCTGAAAAAAACTTACTGGTATGCCATGAACTGCCCGGCAAATCCAGACTTGAGCCCCCAAAAAGAAGAAGATATAGAAGAGGTATACTGGCTTCCCTTGCCGGAAATCAGCAGCATACTCTGCAATACCTATCCTTCCCTCAGAGACGTTTTCGAAAAAGTACAAATCAATTCATCTGCCACTTTCTGAATTTCCGGATAATCATTGCCTAATTTCCCGGGTTTAAAAAGAGAAGAAATATTCGACAAACCAGGCCGGATAGAATCTATAAAATGCTGTTTTCGCTCATACAATCCACGCAGCCCGAAAGCTCCCATGGCCTGCAACAAACGAATCAATACAAAACAATAATATTCTTTCCGAAACAGGTCTGCATCCACTCGCCGGTATTGCTGCAGCATCATTATATAATCGTCTAACAGAGACTCCTTGTATACTTCCGGCACCTCCGCAATCGCATCATAAAGCAAAGAGGCCACATCATAATGCAAAGCCCCCTGACGTCCTCCCTGATAATCAATAAACCAAACATTATTTTCCCGAACCATGATATTCCTGGACTGAAAATCACGAAACATAAAGGCAGTTCTTTCCACCTCCAGAAGCCGTGCAGTCAATCGTTCAAAATCATTCTCCAATGCATCTTCAGAAAAAGGAACTCCTGCCAAACGTAAAAAGCAATACTTAAAATAATTCAAATCCCATGAAATACATCTCCGGTCAAAAACAGGCCGGGGAACACAAAGCGAATAATCCAACCCCTCGCCTCCCAAAAACTGAAAACGCAACAGTTCAGCCAAAGATTTCCGGTAAAGCTCTGGTAATCGTTTCTCCCACCCTTCTGCTTGCCGCTCCTGTTCTATGACATCCAACAACATTGTATTTCCCAAATCTTCCTGAAGATATACCAAACCATCATGAGAAACACTGTAGACCTGAGGAACATGTAAGCCTTTTTCCCGGAAATGACAGGAAAAGCGGATAAACAAACGATTTTCATCTACATCTTTATGATATGCCCCTATACAGAATTCCCTCCCATCTCCCAGCCGATAATATTTCCGGGCAGAACCTGAAGCCGGTAACAACTCCACATATTCGGGACCTTTCCCAAAATGTTGCCGATACAGCACACATACTTTCTCCTTTATTCCGTCAATCTTATCATCCATAAGTCTTCTTGCTTGTTTCGTTTTAAACACAATCCTTTTCAGAAAGCTTTACTTTCCATTTAATTTATTGACAAAACTAATATTTTTTAAGGATGAACCATTCCACTTCCCCACTTAAAACAAAGCAAGAAAATACAGAAAAATAAAAAAGGAGAAAAAATAGAATAAGTGCCCAGGACAAGACTCGAACTTGCACAGCCTTTCGACCACTACCACCTCAAAGTAGCGTGTATACCAATTTCACCACCTGGGCAAAAATTCAAGATTTCAGCGGCTTCTTATAAACAGAAACCACTTCTCTCGAAACAGTCATGTGCCCGAAATAGGACTCGAACCTACACGGCCGTGAAGCCACTAGTACCTGAAACTAGCGTGTATACCAATTTCACCATTCGGGCATTTTAAAGAACAGGAGTGCCCAAGATAGGACTCGAACCTACACGGCCGTAAAGCCACTAGTACCTGAAACTAGCGTGTATACCAATTTCACCACTTGGGCATCAACTCGTTGTCCCACCAGGATTCGAACCTGGACTGACAGAACCAAAACCTGCTGTGCTGCCATTACACAATGGGACAATCATTGATGTGTCGTTTTTGACGCTGCAAATATAGAATGTTTTTTGTTTTCTAACAAAAAAAACGAGGGAATTTCAAATAAAATAATTATTTTCGTGCTTTATAATGAAACACCCTTTTCTCTTTATATTCTGGATATAAGCAGATTATAATCCAGGACATTTTTTACAAGAGAAAAAAAGCATCATTATTGTTTTAAAATCTAATTTTACAGCCAATTATCTAAAAAATGAATATGTACACCATCAAGAATCATCCCAATTTAAGTTTCCGGCTGATTAACAGACTTACCAGCTGGGTGACTTTTATCATTGCAAGCATGACGTATATACTCACAGCCGAACCAACTGCCAGTTTGTGGGATTGCGGAGAATTCATCACCACCTCAGTCGGTCTGCAAGTGGGACATCCTCCCGGAGCCCCCTTGTTTATGATTATATCCCGGCTCTTTGCTATTTTCGCCCCCTCACCGGAAAAGCAGTCATTGATGATCAATTACATGTCTGCTCTATGCTCAGGCTTCACAATCCTGTTTTTATTCTGGTCCATCACCCATCTGGCACGTAAATTAGTAGTAAAAGATGGGGAAGAAATGACCTTAGGACAGATGTTTGCCATACTGGGAGCTTCTCTAATAGGTTCATTGACCTTTACATTCACCGACACATTCTGGTTCTCGGCAGTGGAAGGAGAAGTATATGCCATGTCCTCCCTCTTTACAGCCCTGGTATTCTGGGCTATCCTGAAATGGGAAAATGTAGCATTCGAACCTTATGCAAACCGTTGGCTCGTGTTTATCGCTTATCTGATTGGATTATCCATCGGAGTTCATTTATTGAACTTACTGGCAATTCCGGCCATCGTCTTCGTCTATTATTTCAAAAAATATACCCCAACCCCAAAAGGAATCATTAAAACCGGACTTCTCTCCCTGATTATCCTCGGAGTGGTAAATTTCGGAGTTATTCCCGGAGTCATTAAAATAGCCGGTTGGTTTGAACTTATGTTCACCAATGGCATGGGATTCCCATTCAATACCGGGGTTATCATTTACGTTCTCCTGATTGTAAGCGGATTGATATGGGGTATCCGGTATACCTTAAAAAAGAATATGCCCATCTGGAATACAATCCTGACCTGCTTTATGGTTATCCTGATCGGTTATTCCTCCTATTCAATGGTAGTTATTCGTTCTTTGAGCGACCCTCCTATTGATGAAAACAGTCCGGACAATGTATTTTCCCTGCTTTCTTATATCAACCGGGACCAGTACGGAGATACACCTCTGTTGTACGGACAATATTACAATGCACCCCAACTCGATTATAAAGAGGGAGAGCCTGTTTATTATCAAAACAAAGAAACCGGATTATACGAAAAAGTCAGTTTCAAACCTATCGGTGTATATGACAAACGCTTTTGTACATTCTTCCCACGGATGCACAACAATGGCCGTTCCTTTTATCCCGCACAATACCAGGCATGGGCTGGTAAGAACAACGGACCAACTTACATGGTCGACGGAGAACCGATTACCCGACCCAGTTTTGGCAACAACCTCCGTTTTTTCTTCAATTACCAATTGGGACATATGTATTGGAGATACTTCATGTGGAATTTCTCTGGACGGCAAAATGACATACAGGGAAACGGAGAAATTACACAGGGCAACTGGATTACAGGCATCAGATTCTTGGACGAATTACGTTTAGGCAACCAATCCGAACTTCCCGACACTTTAAAAAATGAGAAAGCTTATAATAAATATTATATGCTTCCTTTCTTACTGGGTCTTCTCGGCATGTTCTATCAATACCGGAAAAGCAGAACCGGCAAACAGGACTTCTGGGTTGTCATGTTATTATTCCTTCTCACAGGTATAGCCATCATCATATTCCTGAACCAGTCGCCTGTTGAACCCCGTGAACGGGATTATGCTTACGCCGGTTCTTTCTACGCTTTTGCCATCTGGATTGGCTTGGGCGTACTGGCTATCTGGGAGTTTATGAATAAACACATCAGACAACTGAATCCGGCAGCATCCGCCCTCATCACAACCGTAGTCTGTCTATTCGCAGTTCCCGTAAATATGGGAGCACAAAACTGGGATGACCACACCCGTGCCGGACGCTATGCCACCATTGCATATGCCAAGAACTACCTGAACTCCTGCGCTCCCAATGCGATATTGTTTACGTATGGAGATAACGACACTTTCCCGCTCTGGTATGCACAAGAAGTGGAAGGTGTCCGACGTGACATCCGTATCGTTAATCTTAGTTTGCTTGCCGGACCATGGTATATTGACCAAATCAAACGGAAAGCTTACGAATCACCGGCAGTCCCGATCTCTTTCACAAAAGAACAATACCGTGACGGGAAACGGGAAACAATAGTCGTTATGGAACAATTCAAACGGGCTGACTTACGGGAAGCCATGGAATTTGTAGCCAGCGATCTGCCTCAAACCAAAGTAAAAGGTTCCATATCCAGCCTGGACTACATTCCAACCCGAAATCTTTATCTACCCATAGACTCAGCAAAAGTCATAGCCAACGGTACGGTAAAAGCCCAGGACAGCGATAAAATTGTAAAAGAACTGAACATTAACTTAAAAGGCAGATACCTGAACAAATCCCAGCTTATGGTCTTGGATATCATTGCAACAAACGACTGGGAACGTCCGATCTATTTCGGAATAGGTATGGGAGCAGACTCCTATATGGGATTTGAGAAATATTTCCAACTGGAAGGTGCCGCTTACAGATTGATACCGGTTGAAACTCCTTCTCAAAAATTCAACGAATATGGCAAAATAGACTCCGATATCCTCTACGACAATATGATGAATAAATTCGTATGGGGAAATATCAAAGATCCAAAAGTCAATATCGACTATTTCCATGACAACAACATTGGAGTAATGAAATACCGGAGTACATTCTTCCGTCTGGCAGATCAACTACAGCAAGAAGGAAAGTATGAACAAGCTGCTGCTGTCTTAGATAAAAGCCTGGAAGAATTACCTCTGTATCAAATCCCCGCAGACGGAACCCTGACTTTCTATGCCCAGCTTTATTATATGTTGGATAAAAAAGAATCAGCCCGTCATCTGGTAAATGAACTGACCAGAAACAACATCCAGATGCTAAAATACATCAATTCTCTGTCGCCTAAATTTGCCAATACACCCAGTATCCGGCAAAATGAGGAAATGAGCCTGAATATACTTCAAAAGCTGATGCAAATAACCTATCAACATGGCGACAAAGAATTGGCTATGGACATTAGCCAACAGGTGGAGAAATTGCTCAACCCCGGCTTGCTTCGTCCTTCCCGGCCGGTTATGCCAGAAAATGATTCAGCTCAAACCATTGAATTAGAAAATTAAAACACAAGTTATGATTACAATAGATCAACTGAAAGCAGTTGAAGAACGCGGCGGCGCTCTGAGGAGGTATCTTTGACCTCGACCATAAGAAAATAGAACTGGAAGAGATTGAAATGCGGACGCAGGCTCCGGACTTCTGGAATGATGCCAAAACAGCAGAAAAGGTGATGAAACAAGTGCGGGAATTGAAAGGCTGGATAGAAGGTTGTGAAGAAGTTTGCCGTTCCATAGATGACCTGAATGTATTGTATGAATTTGCTAAAGAAGGAGAAGCCACCGAAGAAGAAGTGGACACCCACTATGCCGAAACCTTGAGTTTGGTAGAAAACCTGGAATTAAAAAACATGCTGCAGGGCGAAGCCGACGAAATGAGTTGTGTACTGAAAATCAACTCAGGAGCCGGCGGCACAGAAAGCCAGGATTGGGCATCCATGCTAATGCGCATGTATATCCGATGGGCAGAAAATAACCATTATAAATGTTCTGTCAGCACATTACAAGATGGGGACGAAGCAGGAATCAAAACTGTAACCCTGCAAATAGAAGGTGATTTTGCCTACGGCTATCTGAAAGGAGAAAATGGAGTACACCGCTTGGTACGGGTATCTCCCTTTAACGCCCAGGGGAAAAGAATGACTTCTTTCGCTTCGGTATTTGTTACACCTTTGGTAGACGACACCATAGAAATTTCCATCAATCAGGCAGATATCAGCTGGGATACTTTCCGCTCCGGAGGTGCCGGCGGACAGAATGTTAACAAAGTGGAATCCGGTGTACGTCTGCGCTATCAATACAAAGACCCCTATACCGGCGAAGAAGAAGAAATTCTCATCGAAAACACAGAAACCCGGGACCAGCCTAAAAACAAAGAGAATGCATTGCGCCAATTGCGTTCTATCCTCTACGACAAAGAATTACAACACCGGATGGCAGAACAGGCCAAAGTAGAGGCCAACAAGAAAAAAATCGAATGGGGTTCTCAAATCCGTAGCTATGTTTTTGATGACCGCCGGGTAAAAGACCACCGAACCAATTACCAAACCTCTGATGTTGGAGGAGTAATGGACGGAAAGATTGATGAATTTATCAAAGCTTACCTCATGGAATTCGGAGGAACTGAATAAAACGAAAATGAAGGAACTGGATTTCTCTAATTATAAAGTGCTCATTGTCGGCGATGTCATGCTTGACAAATATTATTTCGGACAAGTAGAAAGAATTTCTCCGGAAGCTCCTGTACCTATTGTCAACATTCATAAAGAAGAGTCTCGTCTGGGAGGAGCTTCCAATGTAGCCAACAACATAGCAAGTCTCGGGGGACAAACCCTATTATGCGGCACAATTGGCCATGATTTTTTTGGCAGGGAAATAGAAAATATCAGCCACCGGCGACACATTCACACTTTTCTGTTAAGAACTTCCAATCCAACCATTACCAAAGCCCGGATTATCGGCGGGAAACAACAAATTGTCAGGGTGGATTATGAAGAAAAAAACGGACTTAGCGAAAACGAAAAACAACAATTAAAGGAAAAAATCAGCCAGGCATTACCGGAATATCATATTTTAGTCATTTCCGACTATGGCAAAGGACTCATTTCAGAAGATTTTTGTTGCTACCTGGTCCGACTGGCCCAAAATCAGGGGAAAAAAGTCATTATTGACCCCAAAGGGAAAAACTGGAAAAAATACATGGGAGCGGACATAATAACCCCAAATGTAAAAGAACTAAGCGATATTGTGGGCTATTCGGTACCCAATACTGACCAGGCAATTGAAAAAGCAGCACGGGAAGCCATGGAAACCAACCAGCTCACTTCACTGTTAGTGACCCGAAGCGAAAAAGGCATGAGCCTCATCGGAGACTTTCCTCCCCTTCATATTCCAACCCATTCAGAAGAAGTATTTGACGTTAGCGGAGCAGGTGACACGGTAGTTGCCACACTCAGTATTTGCCTTGCCGCCGGTATGGATATAATAGACGCCATAAAAACCGCCAATATAGCAGCTGGTATTGTAGTAAAAAAAATAGGTACGGCAACGCTGACCCGCGAAGAACTTGCCCCTTTATTGTAAAGGAAAGCTTATCCTTCCCTGTCTTCCCGGCATATTTCTGCAAAATAACGATGAAAAGCCAGGCTGTCAGTCAGCTCCGGATGAAAAGAAGTGGCGAACATATGACCTTGCCTGGCAGCCACAATATGGCCGTCCACCCGACACAATACCCTTACCCCTTCTCCGGCACGGATAATATAAGGCGCACGGATAAATACCAATGGTTCCGGCTTCGGACTAATTTCCGGAAGACTTACTTCCATATCAAAACTATCGATCTGAGTTCCATAAGCATTTCGTTTCACTTCAATATCCATCACTGCCAGATGTCTTACAGAATCATTTACCAAATTTTTAGCAAGCAAAATCATTCCGGCACAAGTACCCCACACCGGAAGTCCCTGCAATATTTTCTCCTTCAAAGGCTCCATCATACCGGTACGGTTCAATAACTTTCCCATTGTAGTACTCTCTCCTCCCGGCAAGATAATTCCATCCAAATCATCTAATTGCCCCGGATAACGGACAACCACCGCCTCCTCTCCAATCTTTTCTATATGCTGTTGATGTTCAACAACAGCTCCTTGAAAACCTAAGATTCCTATCTTCATAGCTAAAAGGGACAACATAGCCTATAAAGCAGACAAACTTTATAGACTATGTTAAAACATTACCATCCTCTCTCGGCATATTTGCTTTCCAGAGTTTTAATTTCCAAACCGGACATCGCCTCTCCCAGATTTTCTGAGAGCTCAGCCAACTTCAACGGATCGTTATAATAAGTAACGGCCTGAACAATAGCTCTTGCCCGCTTTTCAGGATCTCCGGATTTAAAAATACCAGAACCTACAAATACACCTTCCGAACCCAGTTGCATCATCAAAGCAGCATCAGCAGGGGTGGCAATACCTCCTGCAGCAAAATTCACAACCGGCAATTTCCCATGTTCATGCACATATTTTACCAATTCATAAGGGGCTCCAAACTCTTTAGCTAAAGTCATCAATTCTTCCACTCCCGCATTTTTCACCCGGCGCATATCATCACTGATTTGCCGCATATGGGTAACAGCCTCCACTACATTTCCGGTCCCAGCCTCTCCCTTTGTACGTATCATGGCTGCACCTTCCCCAATCCGGCGTAAAGCTTCTCCCAAATTACGGGCACCGCATACAAACGGAACTTTAAAAGCAGTCTTGTCCACATGATAAAGTTCATCGGCAGGGGTCAAGACTTCACTTTCATCAATAAAATCAATGCCTATCGCCTCTAATATCTGTGCTTCCACAAAATGGCCGATTCTCACTTTAGCCATCACCGGAATGGAAACAGCTTTCTGGATAGCCTTAATCATCTGCGGATCGGACATTCGGGCGACACCACCGTCACGCCGAATATCTGCCGGAACCCTTTCCAATGCCATCACAGCACAGGCTCCTGCTGCTTCCGCAATTTTCGCCTGTTCAGCATTGGTTACATCCATAATAACCCCACCCTTTAACATCTGAGCAAGGTTCTTATTTAATTCGTACTTTCCCATAATTTCTTGTCAGTTTAAACAAATAAAACATATTGAACTTTCCTGGTTATTCGATACCATATATCGTAGTTTTCCGATAAACTTCTCCTGGTTGTAACAAAGTGGTGGGAAAAGAAGCATGATGCGGAGAATCCGGCCAATACTGAGCCTCTAAAGCCACTCCGGTATAAGCACCATAAGACAATCCCCCCCTTGCATCTTCTACTTGCAAAAAACGGCCGGTATACACTTGTAAACCCGGATAATCCGAACAGACATAAAGCTTTATCCCGGACTCCGGACTCCATAACTCAGCCCTGCGTTCTACTTTTCCATCCGCTTCAAACACATAGCAATCATCCAGTCCGCCATAATCTTCAATCACTTCCTTCAAAGCCCTGAAACCTGAAAAATCATATGCTCCCTCAGCCTGCACAAAAGTACCATCCGGAATCAATCCGTTCGTATGTAAATATTGTCGG
This sequence comes from Odoribacter sp. Z80, assembly GCF_009935865.1. GTDB lineage: Bacteria > Bacteroidota > Bacteroidia > Bacteroidales > Marinifilaceae > Odoribacter. The sequence continues at coordinate 19,113 of NZ_QWEL01000019.1, read as the reverse complement.
GAAAATAACTTTAAGCGCAACGAACGCACATCAGCAAGCCCCGGATTCAGATTAAAATAAGGATGATGTGTCAGATTGACATAACATTTCTTGTCTGTCTCAGCTTCATAATTGATTTTCAGTTCTTTGCCTTCCACCCGAAACGTCACAGTCACCACCAGATTACCGGGATAGTTTTCTTCTCCGTCCGGACTCTTATACCGCAATACAACCGACGAAGACCCTTGTTCCACCTTTGTCCATAATTTCCGGTCAAAACCTCTGTGCCCCCCGTGCAAATGATTAGGTCCATTATTCACAGCCAATTGAAATTCCCGACCGTCAATAGAAAATTTTCCCTGGGCAATACGGTTCCCATACCTTCCGATACAGGCACCCAAATAAGATCCTCCCGCAATATAGGCCGGACTATCATAATCGGATGCCCGTTCCAGCCCCAACAAAATATCCGTAGGTTTACCAGCGTTGTCCGGAGTAATCACACGCACCAGCGTTGCTCCGAGATTAGTCACATGCACTTCCAGCTCCGGACTTTTCAATACATATAATTCTGCTTCCATCACACATTAGAATGATTTACAAAGGTATCAATTTTTGATAAAAAAAAATATTTATACCACCTTTTTATTTAAACTAACGGAAGTCTTTTACTATAAATTGCAGTACTAAAAAAAATATTATATTTTTGTCAAATTAATGTAGTGCAAAGTAAAATCACCAACAATATATTTATGAATATACTTGATCTGGAACATACATTCGAAGAAATCTATGGCAAAAAAGCAGAACACGCTTTTTTCGCACCAGGGCGTGTCAACCTAATCGGCGAACACACCGACTATAACGGAGGTTTAGTATTCCCTTGTGCATTAAGTTTTGGTACTTATCTTTTGTTGTCTCCCAGAAACGACAAAAAAACCTCTTTCTCCAGTATCAATATGGAGTTTTCCGGAACGGTAGATGCAAACGCTTTCATCAATAAACCCAGCACATGGATTAAATACCCGTTAGGAGTTATGAAAGAATTTGCAAACCGGGGATTTGACGTTTGGGGATATGACCTGTTATACTACGGAAATATACCCAACGGAGCAGGGCTTTCTTCATCAGCTTCTATCGAAGTAGTAACAGCCGTCATGTTAAACGAAATGTGTAAGGCCAACCTGGACATGGTTGATTTGGTAAAAATTTCCCAGAAAGCAGAAAATATCTACGTCGGCGTAAACTGCGGAATTATGGACCAGTTTGCCGTCGGCATGGGAAAAGCCCAGAAAGCAATTGCCCTGGATTGTGCCTCACTGAAATATGACTACGTCCCTCTCGAAATGCAAGGTTACAAACTGGTAATCGCCAACACCAATAAAAAAAGAGGACTGGCTGATTCCAAATACAACGAACGGAGAAGTGAATGTGATGAAGCAGTAGCAACCATTTCTACTGCCCGCAAAATCAATTTCCTGTGCGAACTGACAGAAGAAGAATTTGAAAAATACAGTCACCTGATCCAAAATGAAACGGTACGCCGTCGGGCCAGACATGCCGTATACGAAAACCAAAGAGTCATCAAAGCAATTGATGCGCTGAAATCAGGCGATCTTAAAACATTCGGCCTCCTGATGAATGCTTCACATCAATCTTTAAAAGAAGATTACGAAGTAACCGGTATAGAACTGGATACTCTGGCCGAAGAAGGACAACACCTGGAAGGAGTTCTGGGCTCCCGCATGACCGGGGCTGGATTCGGAGGATGTACGGTTACCCTCGTACAAGCAGACAAAGTCAACGACTACATTGAAAAAGTAGGTAAACTCTATAAAGAGAAAGTAAATTTGGAAGCAACTTTCTATATTGCCGATGTAGGCGAAGGTGCACGAAAACTTTATTAATAATCCAGATAAAATAACATTTATGAATCCGAGTTTCCATATCATAGATTTTATTATCCTCGGCATCTATGCCATTCTACTGATCGGGGTAGGTCTATGGGTTTCCCGCACCAAAAAGGGACAAACAAAAACTGCAGAAGATTATTTCTTAGCCAGCAAGGCTCTGCCGTGGTGGGCCATCGGTTCCTCCCTGATTGCAGCCAATATCTCCGCCGAACAATTTATCGGAATGTCCGGTTCCGGTTTTGCGGGAGGATTAGCCATTGCCTCTTACGAATTTATGGCAGCACTGACTTTGATTATCGTCGGTAAATTCTTTTTGCCGGTATTCATCAAGCAAGGCATATACACCATTCCTGAATTTGTTGAGAAACGTTTTTCTACTAATCTGAAAACCATTTTAGCTGTATTTTGGATTGCCTTGTTCATCTTCGTCAACCTGACTTCCGTGCTTTATTTAGGAGGTAAAGCCATCGACACCATTATAGGGGTGGGAGACGGCACCATGGTTATTCCGGCCATCATTGCCTTAGCACTGTTTGCCGCAGCCTATTCTCTCTACGGAGGCCTTTCGGCTGTGGCCTGGACAGACGTCATTCAGGTAGCCCTGCTCGTCATCGGCGGTATCATTACAACTCTGGTAGCCCTCCATTACGTCACTCCCGACGGCGGAATCATGAACGGAATCTCCCACGTAGCTAACGTAGCCGGAGATAAATTTGACATGATTCTTTCCCGCGACCACAAAGAATATAATAACCTGCCAGGTATCTATGTACTTATCGGAGGCCTTTGGGTGGCAAACCTGTATTACTGGGGATTCAATCAATACATCATCCAACGCACACTGGCTGCCAGATCCCTCAAAGAAGCACAAAGAGGTATTGCCTTTGCCGCATTCCTGAAAATGTTAATTCCTTTCATTGTAGCCATTCCCGGTATTATTGCATGGGTCATGTTCACTGAAAACTTACATGGAGCTAAAAGTGCATTTGAAATTGCCGGTTCGTCGGCGCTGAACAATGACAATGCTTACCCCTGGTTAATCAGCACATTCATTCCCATCGGAATAAAAGGATTGGTGCTAGCCGCTTTAGCTGCAGCCATTGTATCTTCTTTGGCTTCCATGCTAAACTCCACCTCCACCATCTTCACCATGGATATCTACAAACCTTATCTCAATCAAAACGCTTCCCAACATCAATTGGTGAATACAGGCCGTTTGACTGCCGGCATTGCCCTTGTCATAGCCGTATTACTGGCACCGCTACTGGGAGGCATAGACCAAATGTTCCAGTACATTCAGGAATATACCGGATTGGTGAGCCCGGGAATCCTGGCAGTATTCCTCATGGGACTCTTCTGGAAAAAAGCGACTAACAAGGGTGCTATCTGGGGAGTACTCTGTTCTATTCCAATCGCTTTGATCTTCAAACTATTGCCATTCGAGATGCCTTTCATGGATCAAATGTTCTACACCTGTATCCTAACCATCGTTATTATCTTCATGGTCAGCCTGAGCAGTTGTCCGACAGATGATGATCCAAAAGCCATCAAATTAACAGCAGATATGTTTAAAACAGATAAAGTCTTTAACATCTGTGCTTACATCATCTGCATTCTACTGGCTATCATTTACACTGTTTTCTTCTAAAAAACAGAAATACATAAAAAACGGAAGCCCATCAAGGACTTCCGTTTTTCCTTTTCCCCTACAAACTTACAAATAAGCTTTCAGGCGTTTATTATTCTGCATCTCTTTGAGTTTACGGATAGCCTTTGTCTTCACCTGACGGACCCGTTCGCTGGTCAATCCCAGTTTCGTACCAATCTCCTCGAGAGACATGGCAGCGTAACCGTTCAACCCGTAATACATACTCAAAATAGCAGCCTCTCTTTGAGAAAGCATACTAAAAGAACGCTCAATATCCCTTTTGAGGGAATCCTGGTTTAAAGTCATCTCTGGCCCCTGGATTACCGGATCAGGCGAAACATATATATCATACAGGGAAACCGACTCCTCATCCATTGTCAAAGGCGCATCCATAGAAATCGGTTTATGGGCTATTTTCATATTTTCTTTCACCTCTCGTGGTGTGATATCCATATTCTCTGCAATTTCTTCCTCTGTAGGTTCCCGTTGATACTCCTGCTCCAATGCCATATAACAACGATTTACCTTATTCATTGTACTGATTTTATTCAAAGGCAAACGGATTAGACGGGCATCTTCAGCTATAGCTTGTAAAATAGATTGACGAATCCACCAAACAGCATAGGAAATAAATTTAAACCCTTTTGTTTCATCAAAACACTGCGCAGCTTTAATCAACCCAACATTTCCTTCATTAATCAGGTCTCCCAAAGTTAAACCGTGATTCTGATACTGTTTTGCAACAGAAACAACAAAACGCAAATTACCCAAAACCAATTTCTCCCGGGCCTGGGCATCTCCGCCACGAATCCTTTTTGCCAAATCAGCTTCTTCTTCAGGGGTTAGTACATGAATTTTTCCAATCTCCTGAAGATATTTTTCTATAGCATACGATTCACGCCCTGTAATCTGCTTTGTAATCTTAAGTTGCCTCATATCTTTGACTGTTGCATTAAAGTTAATAAATTTTTACAAAACAAACAAGTATACTTACCTTATTTTATCCCTCCTTCCCAACTTTTTATTCTCACTTGGTTTACATTTTGTCATTTTTTATACGCTTTTCCCCTGTCTGAGTTTCACTCCTCCCGGCAAAAAAAAGATTGTTTTATTTGGAGTCACAAAAAAAATCCCTACTTTTGCAGTCCAAAGTGAAAAAACAATGATAAAATATAATTTACCATGAAACGGACATTTCAACCCTCAAACACAAAAAGAAGAAACAAACACGGTTTCAGAGAAAGAATGGCGACAGCAGGCGGAAGAGCAGTTTTAGCCAGAAGAAGAGCTAAAGGAAGAAAGAAATTAACAGTATCTGACGAACGCAGACATAAAGCATAATTTCTTTTCAAGATATAGGAAAGCTGCTCTATGAGCAGCTTTTTTTTATCTGAAAATAATAACCTAACTTTGTCCCAGGGAAATATACTCAACATGGAAAAACAAGGCAAAAAAATCGAAGATATTGACCAGTTGTTAGCCATGGCCGGCTCCAACCTGAATATCCTGGAAGAAGAGGTAGATATTAAAGTACAGAAAGAGTATTTTGAAATGCTGAATTCCTTAGCCAGGGAAACTAAAAACTATCAGGCACTCAGCAAACAGTATCTGGAGAATATCAATGACCTTTTTGACGAAAACATTACCCTGGAAATCAAAAAAAGAATGTTGGTCGTTCTCGCCACATTGGACGAAGTAACCGTTTACAGAGCCATCGAAAACTTTTCAAAGCAAGCCTCTCCCTTGCAAAAATGGTCTATCATTGCCTTACAGCAATCCCGCATACTTTTACAATCCACCTTACTGGACGACCCCGGAATATTCATTTCCACTGGTTTAGGAGGACATGGATTGTTGTTGCGCTATTTCTGTGTATTTTTTTATAAAATACCAGAGCATCTCCCCGCTTACCAACAAAACATCCTGAAAAATGAAACGGAAGCAGCCATCCATAAAGCTAAGGGACAGGTCGAATTTATGGAATTCAAAAAAGAATATGCCACCACTTTACTGCTATTGCCCTTAACAACCGAGTTGCGCTCTTTATTTACCGGCATTATTGACGAATGCAATGAATTCGGCCACTTCCTTCATGAGAATATGATCATCACCAACGTCAAAAAACTGTCAGAAGAAGAAATTCACCAACTTCTATCCAACAAAAACAAACCTACATCCATTTCCTGACAGCACTCTCAAATCTTCAGACGGAGTTGAAAAGTAAGGTCATATAACTTGTTATTATCAACTTCGGACACACCCGAACTGATGGTTCCCTGCTTCGGATAAATGGTAAATCCGGCTTTCAAATAACAGGTGAGGCAGGCAACAGGCTTCCAGCTCAAATTGAGATAAGTTCTCCATCCCTCTCCCATAAAAGCAGGAAAAGAATAACCATACAAAACATTATTCTCATAAGCATAAATACGGGACTGATAAGAATCGGTATTAAACCATCCCACCCTATACTGCATTTTCAGGTCTGTTGCCGGAAAAACACAAATGACATCCTGATACACCATATATCCCAGATCGCGCTGCTGGGCTTTATGATACTGCATCATACTGAAACGGGTGCGAAATTCTAACGTCTTATACCACTTTAAAGACATCTGGTATCTGTATTCGTTTTTTGTTCGCAAAACCGATTCTTGCCCCTTCACATCCTCAGGTCGACATTCCCTCTTATACCGCCATTGATGACCGAAATTACCATGACGATAATCTGCCTGAGCCAATAATTCCCATCCGGAACCGGTTATTACAGCCAAATAGCGGGGAGCAAAATGCCGAAACCAGTCGTAATATACATTCACTTTCAAATTCTTTACAGGAACCACATCTATTCCGCAATACACACCTTCCTCATTGGAAGTATTGGAATATTCCCCGAATCCGGAAGCATAATGAGAAATATACCGTTTGTCGTAACGCCGGTAAAGCACGCATCCCGACAGATAAGCTCCGCCTCCCCGTAAACCGTTCACCGTAGCCAACGCTCCACAATCACTAAAAGCTGTCTCTCCGAAAAGGTAAATCCCCCGCCATGAGGTTTTATAATCCAAGCTCCATAGGTAACGCCCCTTACCAGTATCATTATACCTTTGATAAATTCGCTCCCCAGGAATTAAGTTGGGAGAAAAATCATAATACAATCCATTCAGCCCAACCTTAAAATAAGCAGTATTCCAACCGATAGAAACTCCGGCAGCCATCTCCTTTAACGTATGTTTTTTATCGCACTCCTTCTGATTCCTGTGATAACCGGATTCATAAAGAGACACAGCCAGCCAGTCTTCCTCCGACAAGGTATCTGCAACAGTAAGATTTCCATCTGTCTTCTTTCTGGAAAAAAACAAATCTGCTGAAAAACCGGGCAAAACATCCAGTGACATAGCCACCCCCCTCATAAAACGATTCTCATCCGTAGAAGTATAAGGTGAAAAACCTCTTGCGGATTTTTCATTTCCTACTGCCATATCCGATTTCCCGGAAGCAAATCCACCCCAGGCAACCAATCCCTGTCCCCACTGAATGCGATAATCTCCCAATATGACACGACGAAATAAATGCTGCCCCGTCAAACAAACATGAGCCGACAGAAAATCAAATCCCATCCTTTGACTTCGGGTAAAATATCCTTCCCCTGCATCATTTTCCAAGGTAAATCCTGCCTGGAGAAAATGAGCATAATTCATTTTATACTTCATTAAGGTTCCAAGGGGCGGCCCCTGAAAACGACTGACCACCTTACGCTCGTAGTCTTTCTTTTTTTCAAAATCATGAAGGCTATAAACTTTATATCCCTCCTGAATGGGAAAACTTGTCTTTACTTTAACCAACAATTCATGCCTGGTCCGCTTTTTCAATATTCCCAGTTTTTCTTGCGCTGTCCTTTGTCCTGTAGTTATAAAGGGTAACAAATTATTCAAATCCCGTTTACCGACTCCCGGCACCCATAACAATTCATTTACATGGAAAAAACCTCCGTACTTTTTACGGTAACCTAATATCTGGTCAATCTGACCGTCCGAAAGAAAGAAAAGCCGCTTTAAAGAATCAAAGTCAGCAGTATTAATATTCAAGGGGGATGCATACAATTCCAAAAGAGTATTCACCATTTCGTCATACCCCTCGGCAGAACTTTCAATATCATTGCTTTCGAGTAATTCTCCGATGTCCGGGACAGATTGAGCAATGACCTGCAGCACAAAGCTAAATGAAAGTAATAACACATATACTTTCTTGAAATTCATTACATTTTCATAGCTAAATGCCTGCTGAAAGGCCGGATTTCGCACACTCAGAAAGCAAACATAATTACTCCATTCATCCCGTTACAATAACATACACAGATAACCTATATTTCAAATATACGAAAAAAAGAGAAAAAAACAAATTCTTCCACACACAATCCAACAAAAAGGCCTGAAAAGCGAAAACTTTTCAGGCCTTCATTCCGAAGAAAAAACAATCAGTTCATTTTAAACTTATACTTTACCTCAGCCAACTGTTTGTTAGCCTCTACAATTTTATTCTTCAGGGAAAACTTAAACTCCTCCATCTTATCTTTCAACTTCTGGTCTCCGACTGCCAGAATCTGTACAGCAAGGATGCCGGCATTCATCGCCCCGTTTATAGCCACCGTTGCGACAGGTATTCCCGGAGGCATCTGTGCTATGGCTAACAAAGCGTCCATTCCATCCAAAGAAGCACTGATAGGCACTCCTATGACAGGAACCGGAGTCATAGCCGCAATCACTCCGGGTAAATGGGCAGCCATCCCGGCCCCGGCAATAATTACTTCAATTCCCCGCGAGGCCGCATGCGTAGCAAATTGTTCTACTTCCGCTGGTGTCCGATGAGCAGACAAAGCATTCATCTCAAAGGGTATCTCCATATCATCCAACACCTTAGCAGCTTTCTCCATTATTACTAAATCGGAAGTACTTCCCATAATTATACTTACTCTTGGCTTCATTATTCTATTGGTTTTGATAAGCTAAAATTCATATATTTACTTTTTGCAAAAGTAAATATAATCCGTTTCGACACGACATATATGCCTCAAAAATATTATTTTTGTCAAAATAAAAATGTAAGCAAACTTAGCTACCGATATGAAAAATATCATATTACATGACAAAGAATTCCGCCCTTTTATCTGCGCGGAAAAAATTGACCAGGTCATCGCAAACATGGCAGAGCGCATGAACAAAGATTTAAACAAAGAAGCTCCTCTATTTTTAAGTATTCTGAACGGCTCTTTCATGTTTACCTCCGATTTAATAAAACAAATCACCATTCCGGGAACACAAATCAGCTTTATAAAAGTGGCTTCCTATGCAGGAACCTGTTCTTCCGGAGAAGTAAAAGAATTGATCGGACTGAAAGAAGAAATTAAAAACCGGACTGTCGTTATCCTCGAAGATATTATTGATTCTGGTAGATCCATGAGTCATTTACTGAATTATCTGGCGACTAAAAATCCCCGGCGGGTGGTTGTTGCCACTCTTTTTCACAAACCCAAAGCCGCTATATGCCAGGTACCTATCGATTACAGCGGAATTGAACTGGAAAATGATTTTGTCGTAGGAAGAGGTCTTGATTACGACGGCCTCGGCAGAAATTATCCGGATCTTTATATTTTGAATACCTGAAAAGATAATCATTTATATGCTAAATTAAAAAATGGCTTCTACAAATTTTGTTGATTATATAAAAACCTTCTGTCGCAGTGGTGCAGGAGGAAAAGGTTCCGCCCATCTGCACCGGGACAAACGGACCATTAAAGGAGGACCGGACGGAGGTGACGGGGGAAGAGGAGGACATGTACTTATCCGTGGAAACCGGAACTACTGGACACTGATTCACCTCAAATACAAAAGACACGTATTTGCAGGAGACGGAGAAAACGGTAGTGAAAACAGAAGTAGTGGTGCAGACGGAGAAGATGTGATTATTGAAGTTCCCCTTGGTACAGTAGCCCGGGATGCCGAAACCGGAGAAACAATATGTGAAATTACAGAAGACGGAGAAACTCGTATCCTGGTAAAAGGAGGAAGAGGAGGACTGGGAAACTGGAACTTCAAATCGGCAACCAATCAGACGCCTCGTTACGCCCAACCGGGCGAACCTCGGGTCGAACGAGCCATTATTATGGAATTAAAAGTATTGGCTGACGTCGGATTAGTGGGTTTCCCCAACTCCGGTAAATCAACTCTCCTTTCTGTTGTTTCGGCTGCAAAACCGGAAATAGCCAACTATCCTTTTACCACTTTAGTTCCCAACCTTGGTATTGTCAATTACAGAGACAACCGTTCGTTTGTCATGGCGGATATTCCCGGAATTATTGAGGGTGCCCATTTGGGAAAAGGTCTAGGCATCCGTTTCCTGCGCCACATCGAACGAAATTCAATCCTTCTGTTCTTAGTTCCGGCCGATAGTGAAAATATCCGTCAGGAATACAACATCCTGCTCAACGAGCTTAAACAATACAATCTGGAATTACTGGACAAAAAAAGAATATTGGCTATCTCTAAATGTGATTTTCTGGACAAAGAGCTAATAGCCGAATTAGAAAAAGATTTACCCGATATTCCTTATGTCTTTATCTCATCAGTTGCCGGAACAGGCATCACAGAACTGAAAGACATGTTATGGAAAACACTCAATGAAGAGTAAGAAAATATTTTTATATCAAATATAAACCCGTCTGCAAGCAGACGGGTTTTACGATGCATTTTGTCAAATCCGGAGAAATAACTATTGAATAAAAAGATTTCCATTCGAAAGTTCCAGAAAAACCTTACCGGAATATTTGGGATTTCCTGTAAATTTAGTTCCAACAGTCATATTTCTTTCTGTAGTAGGACGTTCCTCCAATCTCATATTGTGAGGCAAATCCACTTTCAGTGACTTATTGCGTTTCAACTCCAGATGATACCCGGCATCTGGAGAAAAAGTCAGTCCCACTTTGGTAAAAGACCCTTTTATACGGACCTCAGAAAACAGCAACTGGATATTCCTGACATTTATTTCTCCCATTTTCATATCCAAATCCAAAATATTACCCAAATCCAATACCTCGTATTTAGTGAAAGAAGAACTTCCGTTTATTTCTTCCACATCTCCTATTTTCATTGTTCCTCCGTTCGAACGTATATTTAGCCGGTCTATTGACTCCAAATGTCCCTCACAACCGTTTGTCACCAAACGTACATCATCCCCCGATTCCACTTCCAATACACAGTTTTTAAAATCTCCGTTCAGATTCTTGACTCCTTCTACAGTGAAATTTCCCCTCTCCTGTTTTACATAAACCTCTCCACCTTTTAGGATCGCAGCTTTAAAATCCCCGTCCTTTATATCAGCATTCAACTCCCCTTCATAATTTCCCAAATAAACATTTCCATTGGAACTAATCAAACGCAATTTTACACCCTTAGGTAAATGAATCTTATAAAACACACTGACGCTTATTCCCGTCAAAAATTGCTTTATAGCCATATCCTTACCAAAACGGGTTTCTAAGTTCAGATGGCGTCCGGTACGCGTTTCCAACACCTCAATCAATTCCAGCGTTTCCTCTGCTTTCACTCCGGATTTCGCCACAACTTTCATTTCCACCCATGCTTCAATCTCTTCTCCTTCGGTTTGAACTATTTCTATCTTCCCGTAGTTATTGGAAAGTACCAGTTCCTCCAGATCTTCCTTAGGGAATTTTTTCTCATAAATCTTTTTACTTTCTTCTGCTTTCAGCTGTAAGCCGATAGCGATAACACACCATAAGGTAAAGATTGCTTTCATAGAAACAGATTTTAATTAGCACATTCTTAAAATTTATTTTCTTTTTCTTCCATCTGCTTGTAAGCGGCTGCCAGATAGGCAATCATTTTACTGAAAGATTCCATTGCCGTGGCCGTTTCCGGATGTATTTCTTTTTTCTGTAAACGCAACATCAGATTTCCATACAGAGCATTCAAGGCCAATTCCACATCAGATACCGAATCATCCACACCAGCTTTACGCCTGAACTCAACCAGATTCCCGGCAGCCAGAGTGACCAATTGTTGATAACGACGGTCATGTCCCTGATGCAACAGAAAAAAATGCAATTCCGTCAATTCATTCACCGTATTCTTCAAAGCCTGGATATGTCCCTTTGTTTCCACTTTTTCTTGCTTCATGATAGCAATCAGATTATCATACCAATCATGAATCTCACGCCCGGTTTCTTCGTCCGCTTCAAACCGGGCAACAATATGACGCTCAACCTGCTTCATATCCAATCCCAACGCCCGAAGCATATCCTCCACTTGCCACATATATAAAATATACTCGGCAATATTACTCTTTTTTTTCTCTCTGGCAATTAACACAATAACTATAATTTACAACCGCAAATTCATTCATCATCCCCTTCTCCACTTTTCAGTCTGTCAATCATCCGGCGATCCCGTTTTGTCGGACGTCCTAATCCCCGTGCTCTCGACTCGAAACCATATACCTTTACGGCATTCAACAATGCTAAAGCTTCGGGAGGAGTAACATCCTCTACAAACTGAACTGCCAATTGAGCCGACATTCGCTTCCCGGTCAATTGTTTTACTAAATAATGCCTCTCTATCGGCGACATCCTTACCTTTACGATCTCCCCCCCTTTCAATTCCCGCGAAGCTTTCACATGAACCTCCCCGATAGTCACATGCCCTTTAGCACACTCTTCCGCAGCCAAAGAACGGGTCTTAAAAATTCTCACCGCCCACAACCATTTGTCTATCCGGATTTTCTCTTCTTCCATCGTCAGGATTTTTCTATTCTGCTACTTTTTACTGGTATTAAAAACATTCATTGTCCGTGCAATTCCCTGCAATACAAAACAGGTAATAATTTCGCCCCCCCTTTTCAGTAACTCCGGCAATTCCTTTCCTTCATCCTCCGTCCAGGTTCCGAGCACATAATCTACCTGCTGACCTCTCAGGAAATCATTTCCTATCCCGTAACGCAAACGAGCATAAGCATTACTGCCCAACAAAGCATTGATATTTTTTAAACCGTTATGCCCACCGTCACTACCTTGTCCCCTCAAGCGTAAGGTCCCGAAAGGCAATGCCAAATCATCCACTACCACCAGTAAATTCTCCAAAGCTACTTTCTCTTTCTGCAGCCAATAATTCACAGCCTTCCCACTAAGATTCATATAAGTATTCGGCTTCAGTAAGACCAACGTTCTGCCTTTCACCTTCACTTCACAAACCGCTCCATAACGTTGCTCTTCAAAAACAGCATTGGACGCCTTAGCAAAGGCGTCCAACACACTAAATCCAATATTATGCCGCGTATCCTGATATTCCGGGCCGATATTTCCTAACCCAACAATAAGATACTTCATAATTTTTCAATTATTTTGCTTCTTGAGCAGCCGCACGGGCAGCACGTGTCAATTTAACCTGTGCAATGACCACTTCTTTAGCATTAACGATTTCAAACTTCTCGAAAGACAAATCTTTCACTTTGATGGATTTGCCTAATCCCAGGTTGGTCACATCCAGAACTATCTCACCTGGCAAATTAGCAGGCACAGCTTTCACCTTCAATTTACGAACAACCAAAGACAACTTACCACCAGCTTGCACACCTTCAGCAAATCCCTGCAATTTCACAGGCACCTCCATGACAACCGGTTTATTATCGGAAATTTGATAAAAATCCAGATGTAAAATACGGTCACTAACCGGGTGGAATTGCAGCTCACGCATTACTGCCTCATATTCTTTACCAGCAAGGTGCAACTTAACAATATAAACAATAGGAGTATACAATAATTTCTGTAAATCCTTCTCTACTACAGCAAAATGCACATTCTCCTGACCTCCGTAAAGTACACAAGGAATTTTTCCCTGAGCTCTCAATGCTGCTGTAGCTTTTTTACCTAAATCACTTCTTAATTCTCCCTTTAATTCAAATACTTGCATAACAAATTATTTTTGTGTTACTCAAAAACAGGTTTTCACTCCGGGGATCTAAGCCAACCTGCTTCCCCATCACACGATTTTAACAATCCCCCGTAATTTTGCCGGGCAAAGGTACAAAATAAATTTAACACCTCCAACACATCCACTTCCCTTCTGCAAAAATTCATCTTGGAATCATACAAAAATCAGGTAAAAGTTTTTTTCTTTCAAATATTGGTTTTAATTTCGCATATTATTAATCAATAAAACTATAAAAAATGGCTTACGTAATATCTGATGACTGTATTTGTTGCGGTTCATGCGAAGGAGAATGCCCGGTAGGTGCTATTTCAATGGGGGCTGATCACTATGAAATTGATGCTAACACTTGCACTGATTGCGGTACTTGTGCTGCACAATGTCCGGTTGAAGCAATCAAACAAGCTTAATAACCATAGCGTGAAAAATAAAACGGAGTCTCTCAGGAAAGAGGCTCCGCTTTTTTATCCGGTTTTCCGCTCCACACAACCTGGTCCATCCTTACATCATGTTCTTCAACCGGCACCTGGGCAATAAGCTGAAAATCAAAACACACACCCACTTTATAAGCCTTTGTCCGGGATAAGATTTTATCGTAATATCCTTTACCGCGCCCCAACCGGTTCCCCTGAAGGTCAAAAGCAACCCCCGGCACAATCATCAAGTCTATCTGCTCCAGATTCGTAAAAAGATTTCCTACAGGCTCCGGTATTGCAAAACCTTCTCCCGGACAAAGTCGGTCTGTTCCTTCAAAATAACGGATATCCAATTCCTCACCCCGCACACAAGGTAATAGTATCGTCTTCCGTCCGGCCCATTTACAGATAAAATCGTGTGTAAACACCTCGTCTTCCATAGACCAATAAGCAAGTACAATCCGGGCCTCCCGAAAATATTCATCCTGTTCCACTTTCGCCCATACCGATTCAGACATTCTCTTCTTTTCCTCCGAAGAGAACCTTTTTTTCAATTCCCGAATCTGTTTCCTGACTTCTTTTTTTACTGTCTCCATTTTATTTCTTTCATTTTCCTAAGGCCTATATCCCGAGACCCGCAATATCTTATGGTAATCCTGTTCTTTCATCAATTCCTCCATTCCACCCGGTTCTTTTTCCATATATTTTCTTACAATCTGAAAACCAGTCCAGACCACCGTCTTTCCGGGAGACTCCAATGGCATTCCGGAAGTGTAAGGAGCATCATTCAAATATTTCATGACCACTTTCTGCTGGGTAGTAAACAGATAATTGTTTTCAATTAAAAAGCCCCAGATCTGACTTTCATTATCCTCACACCATTTTTCCTGTTCCGGAGTAAATCCCAATAACCAATGAACAGCACGCAACGGAAATAATTTTTCCAACAAATAAGCAACTTTCCCCTGATAAATCATTCCGCTAATCAAATCATTTTTCACCGGACGGAATGGAAACTCCGAACATATCCACCCCGACAAGACATCCCGCACGATATCATCCCCGGTCATTTTCTTTCTTGCATACACCGGAACAGGCACAGCCAGCATATTGTAAAAAATACAATGCTCCCCCAGGTAATTATCCAATCCTATCCCAACAATAGCACTATCAACAATAACAGACTGATTAAATCCGGAAATATGGGTATACACCCGAGGAATCAGATACCCCGGGAAATAATAGGCATAATAGGCAAAAGCGAGGCTCAATTCCTCCTCCTGGTCTTTCATATCCGGAAAGGCAAGAGCCACCGAATCCGCCACTTCTCTCATCACTCTATCCTTTATAAACAAGGGAAACACATTCATAAAATCTGAATCCGCCACCGTACCTAAATTCAACACCCCCGCGGTATAGGCATCCCAATAACGTCCATATTTATTTTTCAAAACCAGCACATCCGGCAAAAGCGTATCCAAACGAAATAATTCCATATCCAAACGTCCAATCTCTACCGGTTGCAACAAAGAACTCACATCAGGTACTTTCCTATCTTTACACCCCCCCAACATGAAGCTTCCTATCAAACCAGTAACAATAAACTTCGCCAAAATCTTTACTAATTTCATTCTAAAAGTGTATTTTTACAGCAAAGATAACTGAAATTCAAAATTTCAGAATGAAAATGAAAAGTAAAAATCATGCAAATAGCACTACCTCAACTCAATTATAAAGCAGGTGACATCGCTGGCAACAGCGAAAAAATAATTTCAGCCATTCACAAGGCCCAACAAAACAAAGCGGAATTAATTGTATTTCCGGAATTAGCTGTGTGCGGAGCTCTTCCGCAAGATTTCCTGGAACAGGAAGATTTTATCACAGAAAGCCGCATGGCCATTGAAAAAATAGCCAGCCACTGTACCCGTATAGCTGCTATTGTCGGCGCCCCCAACTTAGACTCCACCAATGGCATCATGTACAACTCCGCCTATTTTATCCAAAACGGGGAAGTTGTGGATGGTGTACATAAAAATATATTAAGCGATTACGACATTTTCAATGAAAGCAGATATTTTATCGCAGGAGAAGATAACACACCAATCCGCTATAAAAATCAAAATATCCGTATCATTTTCGATGAATATGAAGCAGAATATATTGAAAACAAGGATAGTTTCGTTATTTTCTTAGGAATGACTCCTTTTACCCAGGATAGTTTGCAAACTAAAAAACAGACAGTAACAGCCCTTGCCCGAAAATACGGCAAAAATATCATCGCCTTAAATCATTGCGGCAGTTATACCTCTGTTTTATTCGACGGCAATTCATTCTTCAGTACCCACCAAGGTAAAATCGTCTACCAACTGGCGGGATTTGAAGAGGATTTTCAAATCATAGACACCAACAAAACCGGAAATCTTCCAGCCCTTCCCCACCGCCCGGAAAATAAGATAGCCTTAATACACCAGGCTCTTGTCTTTGGCATCAAAGACTATTTCCGGAAACACGGTTTCAGCAAAGCTATACTGGGACTTTCCGGAGGTATTGATTCCGCCGTTGTCGCGGCTCTTGCAACAGAAGCCCTCGGATCTGAAAACATTATGGGTTTATTAATGCCCTCCCATTTTTCCTCAGACCATTCCGTTACAGATGCAAAAGCCTTGGCCCGAAACCTGAATATCCCCCATGAAATTATCCCCATCGGAGAAATATATGAACAATACCTCAAGAATCTACATCCTCTATTTCAAAATCATCCCTTCAATGTAGCAGAAGAAAATATTCAGGCCAGAATACGGGGTATGCTGGTAATGGCCACCTCTAATAAATTCGGCTATATTGCCTTGAATACTTCCAATAAAAGTGAAGCCGCAGTAGGCTACGGAACACTTTACGGTGATTTATGCGGCTCATTAGGAGTCATCGGAGACCTTTATAAAACAGAAGTCTATGAACTGGCTGCATATCTGAACCGCGAAAAAGAAATCATCCCCCAACATACAATTTCCAAAGCCCCCTCCGCTGAATTACGCCCCGGACAGAAAGACCAGGACTCTTTGCCGGAATACGATCAGCTGGACGCAATCCTAAAACGATTTATAGAAGAAAATGAGACCCCGGAAAAAATCATAGCTCAGGGCTATCCGCAAGAGACAGTCCGCAAAATAATCCGGTTACTCTATCAAAACGATTATAAACGTGCCCAATGTCCGCCAATCATCAAAATAAGCAAAAAATCCTTTGGAACTGGCAGAAAATACCCTTTTTAAAATGACTATCATTACTGACAAAGAACAACATGACAAGTGGTGTCAACACTGTATAAACCATCCTCATTCCCTATTCTCGGAACTGAAACCCGAAGAAAAGCAAGAAATATTGAAAACCTCGGTTTGTACCCTGTACCGAAAAGGTGAAGCCATATACCAGGAAGGAGATATGCCCGCCGGACTTCACTGTTTGCTCTCCGGAAAAATAAAAATATACAAAGAAGGTATCGGAGGAAGACAGCAAATCGTACGCATGGCCAAACCTGTCGGTTTCATCGGCTACCGTGCTTTCTTTGCAGAAGAAATACATATAGCCTCTGCCGAAGCGCTGGAAGATTCTATCGTCTGTCGTATTCAAACAGACCTGATAATGAATATCGTCCGTACCACCCCTGAACTGGCTATGAGTATCATCCGGGCATTGGCTACCGACCTCGGTTTTTCCAATCGGCGGACAGTCACCCTGACCCAAAAGCATATTCGGGGACGATTAGCAGAAGCGTTATTGGTTTTAAAAGAGACCTACGGCTATGAAGAGGATAATTGCACTTTAAAAGTATGCCTGACCCGCGAAGACCTGGCGAACTTATCCAACATGACAACTGCCAATGCTATCCGGACCCTTTCATCTTTTGCTACCGAAGGAATAGTCGAATTAGAAGGCAAAAAAATCCGAATCATCAATAAAGAAAAACTGGAACTAATCAACCAGATGGGATAATACCTTCTACACCGACAACACGAACCGCAATATTTCAGGATTTCCCTGGATAGTTGGAGATTCATAATCAAACCCTTCAAAAGAAAAAGCAGTCAATTCCTCCGCCAAGGTCAAGCGGTTTTGAAGAATATAGCGAGTCATAGCCCCACGGCACATTTTAGCATACACAACTACCGTCTTCTGTTTTTCCCCCTGACGAATAAAAAACCGGGGTTCTATCACTTTTACTTCCCGCTTCACACGCGCCCAATCAAACAAACGGGTCATTTCTTCGGTAGCAAGATGCACCAAACAACCGTCATCCTGTTTCACAGAATCAATCAATACATCCGTCAACAAAGGTTTCCAAAAATCAAACAGATTTCGGGCATCATCATCCGGTAATTTTACACTTCCCTCCAGACGATAATTTTTAATACGGTCCATTGGCCGCAACAAACCATATAAAAAAGAACAAATCCACAAATGACTATTGGCATAAACAAAATCTGATTCCGTAAATTCCCAGGCCCTCAGATAACGGTAAGCCACTCCATTATACGACAATACAGCCGCCCCACTTCCCTCCGAATCAAAAAAAGAAAGATAACGCAATTTATTCAGTACTGCCAACCGTGCATTACATTTCAATGCCTTACCCAACTCCTCGGCTGTGAAAGAAGCCAATTGCAAGGCATGGCGGTTGGCTTCTTGCTGAAATCGTGGCTCCGTTAATATCCCGGTCACAATCTCCGGCCTTATCGTCATATCCTTAGCACAAGATAATAATATCTGCATCCGTTTCTACTCTTTATTCCATATCCAAAACAAAAAGCGAGTCGCATCACTGCAACTCGCTTCACTAATTCGGCATCGACCTACTCTCCCACCGGAAGGCAGTACCATCGGCACGCTGGGGCTTAACTTCTCTGTTCGGAATGGATAGAGGTGGATCCCCCAGGTTATAGACACCTTTTAATATTTTTCAATTCACGACTACGTACCATGAACACACTTGTTCAGTAATCTTGCGTTGGTAGCGAGAGGCGGGCTTGAACCGCCGACCTCATGATTATGAATCATGCGCTCTAACCAGCTGAGCTACCTCGCCGTTTTGACATTACACCGGAAACATCAGAAAAATATACATCCACTAACAAGTAAACTTTCGGGTCATTAGTATTGCTCAG
>NZ_QWEL01000018.1 GCF_009935865.1 Odoribacter sp. Z80 | reverse complement strand
TTATAGTATCTCTTACAAAGAGATAGGAATGCATTTATTGTGTTATATGCAGATAGAAAAGGGAAGGTAAGTGAAACAGGTGCTGTATAATCAATGAATATCAAATATGAATAAGAGGATTTTAAAACTTTATGGAGTTTTGCTTCTGGGACTTTTTCTCGGTACGGGAGGGAAATGTCAGAAAATAGCAGTTAAGACCAATCTGCTTTATGACATTCCTGCTTTGACTGCTAATGCAGGTATTGAGTTTGGTCTGTTTAAAAGCTGGACATTGGATATTTCTGCCAATTACAACGGCTGGACGCTTTCTCACGATCGCCGGTGGAAGCACTGGCTTTTGCAACCGGAGGCGCGTTATTGGTTTTGTGACCGTTTTGCAGGGCATTTCGTAGGTGCACATTTGCTTGGCGGGCAGTTTAATATCGGCGGATTGAAGAATCACATTCGTTTTTTAGGAAGTGATTTTTCTCAAATCGGGCACAAACGTTATCAGGGGTGGATGATGGGAGCGGGGGTAGCGTATGGTTATGCCTGGATTTTGGGAGAACACTGGAACTTGGAAGGTGAAATCGGTTTTGGGTGGATTTATACCCGTTATGATTCATACCCGTGCGCTAATTGTGGTAAGAAATTGTCCGAGAATAAGACGCACAATTATGTTGGTCCGACGAAAGCGGCGGTGAATTTAGTATATACTTTTTAACGAAAGATGATGATGAAGAGAATATATACGATATGCCTGCTGGCGTGGTTCATGTCAACGGCATTGCAGGCCCAGGCCTTGTTGGATGGACGTGTAACAGTAAATAATCTGGATATCGCTCGTACGGAAGGTAATTTGTTTATTTCGATGGATGTGGATATTTCGGGTTTAGAGTTGAAAATAGAACGTGAGATGGTGCTGACGCCTGTGTTATGCAACGGAACCGACTCATTGCGTTTGCCGGCGATGGTGATCGCTGGACGCAACCGTTATTTCCATCATAGGCGCAACGATTCACTGCCAGAGCAGTTGTTGGTGAGACGTACCAAAAAAGATACTGTGGTTAACTATCGTACCGTAGTGCCTTTTCAAGGATGGATGGCTGCTGCTACCTTGATGATGGATGAAGGGGAATGTGGGTGTCGGTGTGAGGTGGTCATGTCGGATAATGAAATGTTGATGGCATTGAATTTTAAACCAGATGTATTCAAACCTACTTTCGTCTATTTGGCACCACAGGCAGAAACGGTGAAGATCCGGGAGGTAAAAGGTTCGGCTTATGTTGATTTTCCGGTCAACCGCACCTATATTAATGAAAATTACCGCGACAATTATGTTGAATTGCAGAAGATACGGAATACCATTGACATTGTGCGTAATGATGCCGATACGCGGATTACATCCGTATTTATAAAAGGATTTGCTTCTCCGGAAGGTTTGTATGCCAACAATGCTCGTTTGGCGAAAGGGCGTACTGCTGCGGTGAAAGAATATGTACGCAAATTGTATGAATTTCCCGACAGTTTGATGGTCACGGCTTATGAACCGGAAGACTGGGAGGGACTGACACGGTATGTGGAAACGTCTGACCTTCCCAATAAGACGGGGATTTTGGACCTGATTGGTAGTGAGATGGAGCCGGATAGAAAAGAAGCTGAGTTGAAGAAACGTTATCCGTCGGATTATGCTTATCTCTACCGGAATGTATATCCGGGATTGCGTCATTCGGATTATGCGGTTCAATATCATGTACGCACTTATACAGATGTAGCTGAAATCCGGAAGTTGATGACTACGGAACCACAAAAGCTGAGTCTGCAGGAATTGTATCTCGTAGCTCTGGATTGTGTACCAGGCAGCGATGAATATAATGAGGTATTTGCTATTGCGGTGCGTATGTTTCCTAATGATGAGACAGCTAACCTCAATGCTGCCAATATGGCGATGGAATTGGGCGACCTGAAAAATGCCGGACGTTATCTTTCTAAGGCGGGAACGGGTGCAGAAGCTGTGTATGCGCGGGCCATTTACGCGGCCTTAGGTAACGATTATGAGAGGGCCGGCAAACTGTTTGCTGAAGCACAACAGAAAGGGATTACTCAGGCTGCGGCAGCACTCAGACAGTTAGAAGAAATAAAGAGATAAAATTATATATAATCAAAAACAGAGTAAGATGAAACTTTGGGGTAAATTCTTAGTGGGTGTGTTTGCCTTCATCGTGATGGCAGGATGTAATAAACATTCCGAAAGTTTAAACAAGGAATGGGAACCTATAGACGATAAAAATGTCGTTTATATGAATGTTAATCTTCAACTTCCGGCAAGTCCTGGCACACGTAGTGTAACTGGAGAGGAAGGGGGAACAGAGAGTGGAACGGAAACAGGGCAAGATTATGAAAATAGAGTAAGCAGCCTTTTGTTGGTATTGGCAGAAAAGGACTATACTTATATTGCGCATGGTCTGGCCGGTGCATTGGCAGTAAAGAATGACGGATTGGTGTCTGCGACGGCAGCCATTACCCAGACGGCACTTGCCAGTTACTATGATAAAAAAACGGGCAATAACCGGGGGGCTTCTCTTCCGCAGGGAGCTGAGAAAATTTATGTGTTTGCTTATTGTAATCCGCCGAAAGATTTGCTGGATGTTTTTGACAAGTGGGATGAAAATAATCCCACTGCTTGGGTGGACGCCTTTTGTGAGGTGGTAGGAAAAAACTATGAGGCAGGCGATGACGAAATCGGGGCAACGGATGGTACTAACCGCTCCATTTGGGCAAAAGGAAACTTCCTGATGTCGAGTGCAGAAATCGTTGAGGTAGAAATTCCGCGTACTTTCGATGAATGGTTGGTAAAATACGCTGAAATCAATTCGCCTCTTGAGTTTACGAAAGTTGTTCCGGTGGAACGTTCCGTTGCGCGTTTTGATTTTAAAGACGGCAGTCCTGCAAATACTCTGCCCAATACTTATATTATAGATAAAGTCACAGGGCAGTCAGGAGGAGCTTTACGTGTACAATTGGTGCGTATGGCCCTGGTGAATATGAGCAAAAATTTTTATTATTTACGGCGCATTTCAAATCATACGAACGGATATGGAGAACCGGTGATTTGTGGGGTGGAGAGACGAAATAATCATGTGGTGGATGTTGATGCGGCAAAAAAACACAAATACTCGGATATAAAAGGACAAACTCCGGATGAGCTGGAATTGGGAAAATATTTCAATTTCCTTTTATTTAATGGAGATGGAACGATAGATGAAGGAAGCCGTTACTATTGGAACAATTGGAACATAAACGCAGTGCTTGGCAATGATGGTGATGTACTTGGAGAAGGAAACAACTGGACAGGGGCAGATGGTGCAACAGATAAATCCGGTTACCATATTTGGCGGTATGTTACAGAAAATACAGTTTCAAATAATGAGTACCAGGCCAATGCTGTTTCAACCGGAATTGTATTTAAAGGAAAATTGTTGATTAATGAAAACGATGAATCCGTGAATGAAACTCTCAGAATGGCTGTTAACGGAAAATATAAAGTACCTGATAATTTAAAGGGAAAAGTATATGTTTATTCGGTCGATGGTGTCGATTATCCGATACTTTACCAATATATGGGTAGTTTGTTTGTCGGATGGAACAACCAGGTAAAAGGATATAGTGAGGAGAAACCCGGTTCTGCAATATATGCGGCTGTGCACGATAAAGTGGAAGAGGGGAAATCAGCTGATGAATTGTATCAGGAATTGGTAGCAATTGCCAATGATGAAAATTCTTCTAAAGTTGCTGTCGAGACTGCATTGGGTAAATTCCGTAAAGCTGCTACAAAGCAAGGATTTACATTGTATCAGGCAAGTGATGATACCCAGGATTACAATCCGGATCAACAAAAAGAGGAAACATATGGTCCCGGTTATTATTTTTATTATTACTATTGGAACCGCCATAACAATAACGGTAGAAACGGTGTAATGGGACCGATGGAATTTGCTGTGGTCCGTAATAATGTATATAAGTTGTCTGTGACGGAAATCCATAGTTTGGGGCATCCGCGTATTTCCGATAATGATCCTGAAAAACCGACTCCGGATACTCCTGATGAAGTAGGCAAATTGTATTTTACCGTAGACGTGAAAGTATTGCCTTGGACTGTTCGGGTAAACAATATTATATTTTAAACTATCATGCAAGGGATGAAACGAGATATGATGTTACGTTGGCCGGGAATGGTGTATGCCTTTCTGATGCTCGTCTCCCTGTCTTCGTGCGAGAAGATTTACGATGATCTGGAGGCTTGTCCGCATGGGGTTTCCCTGCGTTTCGTGTATGATTATAATATGGCTTATGCTAATGCATTCCCCAAAAAGGTGGATTGTCTGACACTCTATGTGTACGATAGTGAAGAAAATTATATTGCAACACATGTCGTGACTGCCGATTCGTTGTTGCAGGATGAGGAATGGCGGATGCAACTGGAATTGCCTGAGGGGAGCTATCATTTCGTGGCTTATGGTGGGCTTGCTTGTGACAAGAGTTCTTTTTCGTTAGTGCAGGAGCCGGGAGAAACTTCCCGGTTTGAGGAACTCCGGACATTGATGGATATGGATTGTCTGACATCGGAAGATTCGGCACGACGCAACCTTCATGGCTTTTACTGGGGTGATTTACAGTTGAAAACAGCTGACCTTTTCCAAGAGGGAACGGTGAAAATGATGAAAAATACGAATAACATCCGTATTGTATTGCAGGACGTGAATAGTGAACAGCCGGTGTACGGAAAAGATTTCATTTTTTCCGTAACAGACGACAATACGCTTTTCAGCCAGAACAACGAGCTGATAGAGAACGGTCGGGTAACTTATACTCCTTGGGCACAGGGCAATACGTTTATCGGTATGGATGATGCCGGGAGAGAGGTAGTTGGTGCTTATGCTGAGTTATCTGTATCGCGGCTGATGACGGGGAATTCACCTGTACTGCAAATAAGGAGTACGTTGACGGGGGAATATGTCATTGATATCCCCTTGTTGAAATATCTGATGTTATATAAGAGCGACCTTTATGCCAGGATGGAAACACAGGAATTTCTTGACCGCCAGAGCGAATGGACGATGCTTTTCCTGCTGGACAGCCAGAAAAGATGGGTGCAAACTTATATTAAGATTAATGATTGGACGGTAAGGCTTAACGAAACGGGTTTATAAAATGAGCAAATCGGTATATATCATACTCTTGTTTGCTGCATCCCTTTGGTTTGCTGGTTGCAGAAAAGGAGAATATACAGAGGAACTGCCGGCGTTGATGACACTGAAAATCAACGTGGGATTGTCCGGCTCTCTGCCAGAAACACGGGCTGATTATTCCGATGCGGAGAATGAAGATGAAAAGATGCATTCTTTACGTGTCATAATCGTTCGTCCGAATGGGGTCGTTGAAAAAACGGAATATATAGATTTGGAAAACGAACCTGTAACCGAGCGTGTTTGTGAATTTAAAGAGATTGTCAGCGGAGAGAGTAAAAGGATTTTTCTGGTTGTCAACGAACATGCAACAAAAACAGAAGAAAATGGAATTGTGAGGCCGGTAGTCTCTTATGATTTTTCGAAAATCGGACAGGGGGAATTGTTTCCGGTGGATACTATCTACAATTTAACAGTCTGTCTGAATGGGAAAACCGAACAATTGACTGGGCCATTGCCTATGAGCGATATGCATCAGGTGGAAATACCGCGTTACTCTGCGGACGGTCAGGAACATTCGTTGGAAGTGCCGCTTACAGTTAGGCGTATTGCTGTTAAATTTACATACTATGTGACTAATAAAAGCGATAAAAATCTGAGGGTTGTTGGGTTGAAAATGGAAAAAATGGCACATAGCGAATATTTTATGCCGAGGGAATTTGATGGGGGATACTTTGTTGTTCCTTCTGTAAATGGCAGCAATGAATATTATTCTTTCTTACATAATTTTTCCAAAGCCATTGATATACCGGCAAAAGCGGAAAATATCCATTTATTGCAGCAGGCAGGTGAAAAGCCGGTGTACCTTTTGGAGGGGAAATATGAAGATGAGAAGTCAGATGAGGAAGATACAATGTTGAATTATAAAATGGCGCTTAAACTACAATGTGACGAATTCGGAAAGGATTCGTGGGAAACTACTTTCGAGTATTTTCCCAGCCTGCCGGAATATTTGCGTCGCAACACGCATGTGGTGGTTTTTGCTACGATTCAGCCTGACCTGGAGATAAAGTGTGAAGTACACGTTCATCCCTATATCGGTATTCCTCTTGAGCCGGATTTCGGATTATAATAAAAAGGATTAAAAAATATATGAAACGCAGTGTTTTGTTCTGTTTTTGGATGTTGTTGTGTATGACAGCATGTGTGGATGATGAAATACGCTCTTTTGATGCTTTGCCGGAAGGCGAAACCACGGTAAATGTCACCGTGGAATTTCAATCGCTGACGCCGGCATTGGCGACTCGTGCGGTGGCAGGGGACACGATTAGAAAAATCAGGGACCTGTGTGTGTTGGTGTATGGGGTGGACGGCAAGTTGATAAAGAATTATCCTATAAAGTGGAAAGATGGGAAAGTGTCGGGTTATATCGAAGGTGAGCAGGTTCGCAAAGGTGATACCCTTGCCGAGTCGGCAACACCTTATGCCAGGTTCAATCTGAAACTTCCTTACGGACGTTATCATATTTATGCTGTTGCCAATATGGGGGATTTGACCTCTCCTGCTGAAGTTACAGAAGCGATACAAACTCGTGACGGCCTCAAAAATATTTCCCTTACATGGCAAAAGGATGTGGAAAAGAATAATCAGATGCTTGGACATTTTACTGAGAAAGGGCACTATGCCGACGATGTGGACGGGGTGATTATCAACCGCAAAAACATGGAGCTGAGGGCAGGTATTCGACGGGTGGTATCAAAAGTTACACTCGCGTTTGACGGTTCGCAACTCAAAGAAGGAGTGTTTGTATACGTTAAATCTGTACAGATTAAGGATATTCCGCTTTATTGCCGTTTGGGAAATAAAAATACTGTTAAAGCTTCCAGGGATTCTTTGATAGAGGAGGGAGATACGATTTTATATGTTGCTTCGGGAATTCCTTTTGATGAAGACTATCCGGCACGGGTCACCAGAGGAAGGCCTTATTATCCGCATGATGATCAGTATAACAAAGCTTTCCATTCGGAAACTGAGCGTGCACTTTTCTTTTTTGAGAACATGCAGGGAATTCACCCGGACCATAATAAACAGCAGGATGCAGATCATAACGGAAGCCTTGATCATCCTGGTACCTCAAAACATCCGTCTCCTGAGTATCGTCCCAAGGATGGTATACTTTACGGTACTTACATAGAAGTAGAAGCTTATTATCGTTCCATTAATTCGGAGCGTTTGGGAAATGGGGATATTACTTACCGTTTTATGCTGGGGAAGAATGTTACGACAGACTATGATGCGGAACGCAACCATCATTATAAGCTGACTTTGCGTTTCAAAAATTTCGCTAACGATGCAGACTGGCATATTGATTATGAGGAACCTGAACCCAGTATACAGGTACCGCATCCTTATTATATTTCTTATTTGTACAATCATAAGATGATGTTACCCGTGAAAGTCAATGCAGGGAATGCTTCTCTGCGGAGTTTCACGGCAAAAATAGATACCAATTCATGGGCACCTTATTCAGCACCCCGACTTGATTATTACAGAAAATTAGACCCCTACAATGCACAATTCAATGAAGATTTTAATGGGGGATGGGGATTGAGACCGTGGAACGGATTTTTGTCTTTGAGGAGGACCAAGACAAAAGTGATTGAAGCCAAGAGGGGGGAAAACAGTGAAGAAATAAACAGAAAGTATTATGAAGATAATAATCGGGGCAACAGGAGTTATAATGTAACTCCGAATATCAACGGATATGACGATGATGATGGAGATGGAAAATACTATGTAACCCAAGAGGCGGAGGGGGTAACGAATTTTCTGTTGCCTATGTATACTCGTGCAAAACAAATGATTATATCCTCAGGTTATACAGGTAATAATCCTTTTGTAGCTTATCAACGCAAATCGGTTATTGAATTTAATGCGGTACTGAGCAATGGAATTACCATTACAAAACATGCTGACATCATGCAGGTGCGCCGGATTGTAAATCCGAAAGGTATCTGGCGGAAATGGAACAGTACCCGTTCGTTTCATGTTGTGTTAAAGCGTTTGCCTATGGAGAATTCGACTTCTTTTGAGACGTTTACTTCCGAAGGGAAATGGAAGGCTTATCCGATTATCGACCCGACAGGGCTGGTTAATTTGGGCGGAACAGACACTGTCCGGGGAAGTACAGGTTCTCCTATTGATTTTACTATCGGTTTTAATGGTAAATGCCTTGACAGTACTCAGAACCGCTGTGCGATTATTCGGGTGGAATATCAGGATTATAGTTGTTATCACTTGATTTTTGTCCGGCAGGGGGGAGCGCCTATGGCATTATTGTCTGGCAAGGCTAAGTGGCTGGCTGGCAATATGCGTACGAAAACTCAGGAAGCGAAATGTCCGTTGGAAGAAGGTTCATTATTTAAGTTTGGTAATTGGAATGCTCCCATTGATGCAACGAATAATGAAAATGACAAGGCTTCTTGGATAAACGTAGGACCTGCTGATTTCAAGGATCATAAAGACTCTCTTTTTCTTATAGCGGGCACCGATAGAAGGGTGAAATGGAGTTCTATAACCTCTTTGGATACCAGAACTAAAAGTTTTGATGATGTAATTATTACAAATAACGGTAAAAGCAGGACTCTTTCAGTGGCTACTATCCATGATTATGAGGAGTTGTACAAATCTTCCGATATTGGATACGCTTATGGGGTACTATATGGTGATGAGGCTACGGAGACACTCACCAAGGTGGAGGAAGTATACGGATATCGCTATGATGAGCGTAAATCAGGAAGTGGCGGCTATGGAATGAGAGGTACTTTTGTTTATAATGCCAACGAAAAAGATGGAGTATATGGCGGTAGAAATTTGTTTTTCCCTATAGGAGCTTCCGGTTATGGTCACCGTAAAAACTCCGATGCGGCAGGAAGTGCAATTCTCAGGTATTCGGTAGGCAGGGACGAACAATATTCGCCTGAAACACAATTGAAATTACGTCCTCTCTTTTATGACCTTTATATGCGTCCGGGGGCTATTTACTGGGCAAAACAATTTGTGAGCAGAAATTTTTATTCGAGGTATGAGGATGATGCTATAGGATGGGATTTTAATTATTTTACTTTTGACTTTAATTATATATCAGAGATTATAAAAAATGATGCCTGTTTTGTACGTTGCGTAGAAAAATAGTGTATACTCAAAATATGAATTTCCTTTATTTCTTGTTCGTCTTGTCGGTAGGATTCCTTGTCGGTAATCCAGCCGGCAGGGCGAATGTTTTAGATGAGGGAATTTTATCCCGAACGGATTCGTTGACAGTTATTCAGTTGCCGCTGCCGGAGGTTCCCGGTACATTGCATACGGTTCCCGAACGGGCGGCATATGTGTTGGAACATTTTTGGGACGCGTTGGATTTTAGCGATACACTTTACAGCCGTCACTGCATTTTTATGGAGCAGAATTTCGTTAATTTTGTATCTCTGTTTCCCCATGCTTCCCGGGAAGCTCGGGTGGTGGCAGTAAAACGACTAATGAAAGCTGCGGAAGCCGATAGTGTCGTTTATTCTCTTCTGGCCTCACTGGCAGAAAAATATCTGTATGAACCGGAGTCACCGATGGTATGTGAAGATTGTTTCCTGTTGTTTTTGGAAGAGATTGTTTGTAGTTCTGTATGGAATGGCTATACCCGAATGCGTTCTGCTTATTTATTGGAAATAGTGAAGAAAAACCGTCCGGGCACACAGGCTGCAGATTTCTCTTTTCTCTTGCCCGATGGCAGGTCGCATCTGCTTTATCAGATACCGGGCCGTTATCTGTTGCTTGTTTTTTATGATACCGGGTGTGACCATTGTCATGAAGTAATGTCGGCTTTGAAAGAAGATATTTTGCTTCGCCGTTTGACGGAGGCAGGAGAGTTGACCCTGTTGATTGTGGATACCGGTCTCAGCTACACGGCATGGCAGCATGTGCTCCCGACATGGCCGCCAGAGTGGAAAACCGCTTTTGACAAAGGCGGTATGCAAGCACATGACCGGTATGTATGGCGTAATTTGCCGGCCTTATATCTTTTAGACAGAGATAAAACCGTACTTCTTAAAGAAGCTTCAGTGCAAAGCATCACAACTTTTCTTACAAGCATTTGGGGATCAGATGCTTTCCCTCAGGATAAATAGGGAGTACAGAAATTAAACCGGTAGAAAACCTTGTATAACTATTTTGTGGTATAACCTGTTGTGTAAAAATAAGGTTAAAAAAATCCAAAAATCACTCACCCGTTTTTTTTCTTTTTTGTCTATCTGATATATATAACCCTTTTAATTTAAATTTATGAAGAAAATTTGGTGTATGCTGCTCATGATTTGCAGTGTGTGCGCTTTCAGCGCTTGTTCAGATGACGATGATAAACAGAAAGACATTGCAGGTGGAGACAAGGAATGTCCGGTGACTGAAATAAAGATGCCTGACTCTGCGGAAACCGGAGAAACAGTAACAATTACGGGAAAAGGATTTGTAACAACAGCTAAACTGACCTTGCAAAATGAGAACAAAGAAAACCTGGAACTCGATGCAACTTTCACTACTACGGAAGGTACTTTTACGATACCAGTCAACTTTGAAGCAGGAAAATACAAAGTAGTCCTTACACAGGCAGGGGGAAAATGGGTGATCGGAAGTATCGAAATCATAGTTTTAAAACGGGAACTCCGGGTAAAACAAATTGTAACCAACAATGGTTCTTCCGTAGTAACATAGGCAAATGGAGACAAATACAGTTAATTCCACCCGTTCGGGTATCCTGTTTTTTTATGCACAATGGAGCATAAATACAGGATACGTTTTAGACACGCGAAAGTGTCTTTTTGTGTCTAAAAGTGACCTTTTCTGACATATCCGGGGATTTTGACGGAGAAAAGAAAAGTCTGTAATATATTGATATTACGGACTTTAGATGTTTAAGCCTTTTGGTTTCTGTGATCCGCCTGGGTTATGAACCAAACGTTATTTCTTCCTCAATATCAGCACTTTCAGAAATTTTGGCTTTGCATCCGTCACGCTTTAGTCCTTAAAAACTGTCTGCTGTTGTCCGGTGTCTGTCTGCCAACATCTTGGGTTCAAATGTACGCATTATTTTTGAATTATGCAAGTGGTTGATTATGAATATATATAGTTCAAGTGCAAGGTGCAAGCGTATATATATATACGCACTTGCACCTTGCACTGAAAAAAATATGATGAAATTTGCTATCTCGAATATTGTTCGTATATTTGCGAACGATATTCGAGATATGGAAAAAAAGAAAGATTATACTGTTACGCAGGAACAGTTGGCAAGATTTGCCAAAGCATTGGGACATCCTGCCCGAATTGCTATTATGCACTTTTTGGCAAAGCAGAAAACGTGTTATTTTGGGGATATTCACGAAGAACTTCCCATTGCCAAAGCAACCGTATCACAGCACTTGAAAGAGTTGAAAGATGCAGGACTTATACAAGGAGAGGTTGAAACGCCTAAAGTGAAATACTGTATCAACCGAGAGAATTGGCAATTGGCTCGTGAACTCTTTAAGGAGTTTTTCGGGCAATGTATCTGTAAATCGGGGGAGTGTTGCTGATAATCCCCTTTTTTTAATATTAATGTTCGTTGTTTTGCGAATTACGTTTAATATAATAAATTTATAAATTATGGAAATTAAAGTATTAGGAACAGGCTGTGCAGGTTGCAAGGCTCTGTATGCAACGGTTGAACAAGTAGTAAAAGAATTAGCTTTGGAAGCGGTAATAACCAAAGAAGAAGATTTGATGAAGATTATGGAATACAATGTAATGGCACTTCCTGCCCTCGTTGTTGACGGTAAGGTTGTGGCAAAGGGCAAACTTTCTGCCAAAGAAGTAAAAGATGTATTAACCAAGTAAATCAGATTATGATGAAACGCTTTTTATTCCTTACCATTGCTTGTTTGTTTTCTATTTGTGGAATGGCTCAGATTGCCGCAGATACCTATGTGGAAGTTCTTTATTTTCATGGGAAACAACGTTGTGTAACTTGCAAAGCCATTGAGAAATATACGAAAGAAGTGGTCAATGCAGATTTGGCAGAGTTGGTTAAAAATGGTAAACTACGTTTCAAAGAAGTAGATATTTCAACTCCCGAAGGCGAGAAGCTGGCAGAGAAATATCGTGTAAGTTGGTCTTCTCTTTATGTTAATAAATGGAAGGACGGTAAAGAAGAACGTAACGACATGACACGCTTTGGTTTTCAGAATGCCCGAAACAACACATCAGCTTTCAAGAAAGAATTAAAACAGAAAATCAATCAGTTGCTAAAATAAATACAGTTTTATGGAATACTTGCAAACATGGTTGGATAATAGTGAGATACCTATTATTACCGCTTTTCTGCTCGGTCTGTTGACTGCTGTAAGTCCTTGCCCATTGGCTACCAACATTACCGCTATTGGATTTATCAGTAAGGATATAAATAACCGTAACCGGATATTTACAAATGGTGTTCTATATACTTTAGGGCGTGTATTGGCTTATTCTGCATTAGGCGCAATACTTATCGCAATACTCCGAAAGGGTGCAGATATGTTTGCCATACAAAAAGGTATCAGCGAATGGGGGGAACTGCTGCTTGCTCCTGCTTTGATATTGATAGGGCTGTTTATGCTATTCGGAGATAAATTGCAATTACCTAAGTTCGGATTTTCCGCTACTGAAAAGACAGAAAAACTAAAAGGTTCATGGGGCAGTTTGTTGCTGGGGATATTGTTTGCCATGGCGTTTTGTCCGACCAGTGGGCTATTTTATTTTGGCATGCTTATTCCCATGTCAGCTATGGAAAGTGAGGGGTATTTGCTACCTGTCATTTTTGCATTGGCAACAGGGCTTCCAGTTATGCTTGTCGCTTGGATTTTGGCATACAGTGTAGCAGGGATAGGAAAGTTTTATAACCGTGTGCAGACTTTTCAGAAGTGGTTTAATAACATGGTAGCTATACTGTTTATTTTGGTTGGCATTTATTATGGATTGATAAATTTGGGTATAATATGAAAATTTTAATTTTATGTACAGGAAATAGCTGTCGCAGCCAAATGGCGCATGGTTTCCTGCAATCGTTTGATAAGAATATACAAGTGTATTCCGCTGGTACGCATCCGGCAGAGAAAGTTAATCCTTTGGTTGTTAAGATAATGTCAGAAGTTGGCATTGATATAAGTAAGCATATTCCTACCAATGTAACTGCTTATTTAAGTGATACATGGGATTATGTGATAACAGTATGCGGTAGTGCTAACGAAACGTGTCCGGCTTTTGAGGGCAATGTAGGGAAACGGTTGCATATTGGTTTTGATGACCCCTCGGAAGCAATAGGGACAACGGACTTCATCAGAAGCGAATTTGAAAGAGTGCGTAATGAAATCAAAAATGAATTTGCCAAGTTTTACATTACAGAGATAAAAAAACAAGAACTGCCTAAATGTGCTTGTAACCGCTAATTTTTTAGGTAATATGTTCGTATTATCACAAACAATAATAGGATTATGATACAAAGATTTGCAGATTGGCTGGTGTATGACATCTTCGGTTTGGATGCTTCAACAGCTTTAGGAGAAGCTATAAACTTCTTCTTTTACGATACGATAAAGATTTTGATATTATTATTTTTTATCAGTGTGATAATGGGCATTATAAATGCCTATTTCCCGATAGAACGTTTACGCAATTATTTGACTTCTCGTAAATTATATGGATTACAATATTTCTTTGCCGCCCTGTTTGGTGCCATTACCCCGTTCTGTTCCTGTTCTTCCATACCGCTGTTTATCGGATTTGTGAAAGGGGGGATTCCTTTAGGGGTAACATTCGCCTATTTGATAACCTCGCCTTTGGTAAATGAGGTTGCTGTTGCCATGTTTATCGGTACTTTTGGGTTGCGTATTACTTCTATTTATGTGATTAGCGGTATTCTGTTAGGTATGGTAGGTGGATTTATTTTGGGCAAGATGAAATTAGAACCTTATTTGAGTGATTGGGTAAAACAAATTCAGCAAAACTCAACTTCCGACTCCGGAACATGGGAAAAAGAGCATACTCCGTTCTTTAGACGATTGCCGATTATCATGCAAGAAGCATGGGGCATTGTCAAAGGTGTACTTCTGTATATCCTTATCGGAATCGGTATCGGTGCATTTATGCACGGCTATGTGCCGGAAGGATTTTTTGAGCAGTATATGTCTAAGGATAATTGGTTTGCAGTTCCTTTATCAGTAGTGTTGGCTGTTCCAATGTATGCCAATGCTGCCGGAATAGTACCGGTAATTGAAGTTTTTGTAGCTAAGGGTATCCCCATAGGGACTGCGCTTGCTTTTATGATGGCAGTTGTTGGGCTGTCATTGCCCGAAGCTACGCTGTTGAAAAAAGTAATGACTTGGCGGCTGATAGGGATATTTTTTGGATTGATAACCTTATTTATTATTATGTTAGGTTATCTTTATAACATTGTGTTATAGCCGCAATATGTTGTGAGTATGGAATATGCAGCAATTAAAAGCTACGTTAGTAAATTACTCTTTCAGATACAGACCGAAATAAATATTTCTAATTCTGACGAATGTATAGGGATTGATAGGGCGTTACACATGATGCGTTTTATTAGACCTTTGTGTGATGAACTTAGGAAGTATACAGTAAATTATCAGTTTAGGGACGAGGCGGAAGAAATCTATTTCTTTAAAGAACTAAAGCCGGAAGTATTAAGTAAATATATGTACTACAACAAAATTTATGTTATAGAAAGCAAATTCCCAACAGGTAGTGATGTTGCGCAAAAAGAATATCTGTACAATGAACTAAATAGTTTAACATTCTATTTCAGTAGGAATTTGGACTTTTACCAGTATTACCGTTCTAAATCTACTTATTTGGATAGATACTATTTTACCCGAAACCAAAACGATTTACGAATATGTACAGACAGTTCCCATATTGATAAAGACCCTCTATATTCAACCGGATATGATTTTAAAGTGGCTAAAATTATTACTAACGAACTGTTGA
Organism: Odoribacter sp. Z80; assembly: GCF_009935865.1. Lineage (GTDB taxonomy): Bacteria > Bacteroidota > Bacteroidia > Bacteroidales > Marinifilaceae > Odoribacter. Next base: position 28,412 of record NZ_QWEL01000018.1, on the reverse strand, counting down.
AAATCTATTTGACTAACAGATTGCAAGAATTGGAGCGTATTGTACAGCGCAAAGCGGATAACGGACAGGTTGTAGAAACTATTTTGCGTTGGACTGGCTCTAAAAGGGCGTTGGTAGAACTGATTTATGCTTTAGAAGCGAATGGGGATTTTAATAAAGGAACGGCTACTTTAAAAGAGATTGCAGGATATTTTGAAAATGTGTTCAGTATAGATATTGGTGATTTATATCATTCTTATTTGGAAATGCGAAGCCGTAAGATAAATAGAACTCGGTATTTGGAAACATTGCAAAAAAGTCTGCTCCGAAGAATGGATGAAAACGATACATGATGCGAGTTTTATTTTATTTTCGCAAGTAATTATATTCTTGGCAATAAATAAACCATTCAGTATTTCAATCAATATTGAATGGTTTATTGTTTTCATTCAATCCTGCCATATTGAAATCTTGCTTTCAATCAATCAAGCTATCAATATTTCAATAAAACAAGATTGTAGAATTACAGAAATAAACTCATCGGTCGGGGAACGCCCAGCGGCAAGGGGCGGGACCACCCGTCCCGACGAGCGAAAAAATTTTTAGTTAGGGAATGTCTTTCTTTCATTGGCAACACGACTTCGGAGTGAATTTGCCCAAGGTGTTTTGCGGCACGGAAAACAGATTTGTGTGCCACAAATCACACCTTGCTGTTATCTGACGATAACACGATTTTAACGGCTGGCAGTACGATTTGGAACGTCCAGTTTTTGAGCCAACATTTCCATGTCGCCACTTACTTTCAAATCGGTAATCCTCGCATAAATTTGAGTAGTCCGGATATTAGTATGACCTAAAATTTTAGATACTGTCTCAATAGGTACACCATTGGCGAGCAGCACCGAAGTGGCGCACGAATGGCGCGCTACATGATAGGTCAAGGTCTTTTCAATTCCGCAAATGGCTGCGATTTCTTTTAAGTAATCATTCATTTTTTGATTGCTGATAACTGGTAAAATCTTACCGTTTGGCAATTTGTCTTTGTACTTTTCCAATATGGCTTTTGGTATATCCAGCAATCGGACGGTAGATGTAACATTTGTTTTGTGTCTTTTCCGTATAATCCACAAATTACCGTCAAATCCGGTACGAATGTCCTCCTGCCTTAACTCGCATACATCAATGTAGGAAAGTGCCGTGTAACAACTGAAAATGAACAAATCACGTACCTGCTCCAACCGTTTAGAGCTAAACTCGTGGTTGTAAATGGTGGTAATTTCTTCCATAGTCAGATAATCCCTATCGGTACGTTCAAACCTTACCCGATAACTCCCGAAAGGGTCGGCAGTCACTAAACCCGTATTCTTGGCAAAGTTTACTACCGTGCGAAAACGTTGTACGAACTTCATAGCCGTATTATGGCTGCACCCATAGTTATTCTTGATATACAACAGGAAATCTTCAATGAATACCACATTTATATCTTTAATGAGCATATCGGAAACGGAGTATTTAAACTTCATAAACTCCATAAGTCGTTTCTTTGTCAGTTCATAACGTGAGTAGGTTTTGTCTGCGGTATTCATTTTAACCTTTTGCAAATACTGTTCGTTGTGCTGTTTGAAGAACTCTATCAAAGTCCGTTCCCTTGCTATCTTGCCTAAAAAAGCGTTCTTTACCAGTTCTGCGGTTACATATCCGTCTTGCGCCATTAACGCATGGTAATGTTGATGAACTGTGCTACGAATACTTTCCAGCATGGAATTGATGTGTACGGCTTCTGCGGTTCTGCCGGAAGCCTTGCCTAATTCCACGCTCCAGTGAGCCGGATTTATTTCCAACTTGGTGTTAAACTGGGCTACAACTTGGTCGATAGTGATACGTGCGATAATCGGTGCATTACCGTTCTTCTTTACTGCATTTCGTTTGACGAAATAGAGTAGCTTAAAAGTACTTCTCATAATCTCTTTTTTTTAGTTACAAACTTAAATTGATAAACTGAAAATGAGATATTTGCAGTACGGACAAATCAAGACAACAAACCGCCAATTTAAGACATTCCGTGACCTAAAATCTTAGAGGGTGGACAGGTCACGAATTGGTCACGAAATTGTGTCTTTTTGTGACCTTTTCGTGTCTTAGGTCACAGACATTATACAAAGAAAAACTCCTACAATACCTTGATATTGTAGGAGTTGTACATTTACTGTCCATTTCTGTCCAGCGTTTCAGTGATCCGCCTGGGATTCGAACCCAGGACCCCAACATTAAAAGTGTTGTGCTCTACCGGCTGAGCTAGCGAATCAAACCGCAATACCTTCCGGATTGCGGGTGCAAATATAGGGCATTTTTTATTAGTTACAAAAAATATAAGTGCTATTTTTTCGTTTCGGATGAGCTTGGGTGCGTAGTGGAAGTTTTAATGCTGTAATTGGTTTTTCTTGTTGGTTGTTTCTTTCATTTGTCGTAAATTACAAATAGGTTCTATTAATATCTGTGTGCTATGATTTTTAATGCATCTGAAAGGAAAGGAGTGGTCGTCCTGCTTTTTTTGATTATGGTTTTATTAATCTTTCCCAGGCAGTTTCTGCCTGACGATTCCGGGTTATTTCTGTTGCCTGTAGCGGCGGAGATTTTCCACGATAGTCTTATTTTACATACTGATTCCGGTCAGCAGGTTATTCCTATAAGGCAAAATAAGAAATCCGGTCTGCTTGTGGAACTCAATACTGCCGATAGTATGGCCTTGCTTAAAGTCAGAGGCATCGGACCCTATTATGCCTCTAAAATAATCCGTTACCGGGAACGTCTCGGGGGATATTATAGTTTAAAACAATTGAAAGAGTTAAAGATGGCTTATTTTGATGTGGACTCGGCCTCCTCTTTTTTCTGTGTAGATACCACCCGAATCGTGAAACGTGATCTGGATAGCCTGGATTTTAAGGCTGTATTGAGACATCCTTACCTCGAATATGAAGATGTTAAAATGATTTTTAAGGCGAAACAACAATACGGGAATCTTTCTTACCGGTTATTGGAGGCTAAAGGAGTATTGCCGGGCTATAGACTGAAAAAAATTAAACCTTATTTCAAATAGTTTTTCCGGCTTTTATAACTTTGTCAGAAGTCAGCCGTTCGAAACAATAAATTGTTTTACTATGAAAAAATGTGTCCTTCTTTTTTCTGCTTTTGTGGGTATAATCCTGGTTTTATTGTTTTTAATTCCTTTTTTATTTAAGGGGGATATTTTGCAACTTGTTGAAACACATATATCTCGCCATACCAAGGCTGAATTAAAAATTGGAGATATGAGCCTGAGTATGTTCAGGAGTTTTCCGGATTTGAACGTAACCTTGGAAGAGGTTTCGCTTATAGGTCGTGAAAGATTTTCAGGAGATACGTTGCTGAATATTCCGCGCATTGAGGCTTCCGTCAATTTAAAATCCCTGCTTAGCGGTAAAGAAGTTGTTGTGAACCGTTTTTTGTTGAAGGATTGTCGTTTAAATCTGATTACTGACACTGCCGGATATAAAAATTGGGATGTTCTGATACAGGATAATACAGGTACTTCAGCTCCCGGGGCTTTTGTTCCGGCTGAGGGAAAAGGGTTTGCCGGTAAAAGTTTGCAATTGAGTGATATACACATCGATAATCTCTTTATCAATGATCTGGATTATCAAAATTCCACTTATTTCCGCATGGAGCATCTGGATTTGAAATTGAAGGGAAATTTTTCTGAAAGAAGCACGTTGGCGGATTTATCATTGTCTGTGAAAGATATTTCTTTGCGTCACCGGAACAGTGTATGGTTAAATAAGGTTGGTTTGGATTGGCGGGCTATCATAAAGGCAGATTTGCAGGATTTGGTTTTTGAGATTGAAAAGAATGACCTTACCATGAATGACCTCAAACTCAACCTAACCGGAAATTTAGCCGTTTTTCCTGATAAATACCGGATGGATCTGCAGCTGGATTCTCCCGAGACACAATTTGAAAGCTTGCTGGCTTTGATTCCCAAGGCCTTCCGGGAGTGTATTCAAGACTTGAAGACAAACGGTGATTTTAAATTAAATGCAACCGTAAAAGGGGATTATTACACCGGTCATTGGCCGGCTTTTCAGGTGAATTTGCAGGTAAACGGGGCGATGATTCAATATCCTGGATTACCGGAATCCGTTCAAAATATCAATATGGATTTAAACATGACTCATCCAGGTGGCCCTATGGATTCCATGCAAATCAACTTGAAAAAGATGAGTTTTGCTATTGCTGATAATCCTTTCAATTTGTTTCTGTACATCCGAAATCCCCATGACCCTCAATTGAACGGCGGGGCGGTCGGGACCCTCAATTTTGCTAATTTGAAAAAAGCTTTGCCTTTAAAAGAAGTTAGGCTTGAAGGAGTCGTTAATACGGATGTCACTTTTAAAGGGATGTATAAATACATTGAAAATGAGCAGTATGAGAAGTTCGTTGCCAAAGGAAACGTGGATTTCAAGGATATTTTGTTTGTCAATTCCATGTTTCCGGAGGGCTTTTCGATACCTCGGGGCCAAATTCTGATTACTCCAGCTTCTTTAAAGCTGAATCAGTTCCAGGCGAATGTTTTTTCTTCAGATTTTGTTTTACAGGGAGATTTGTCCGGTTATTTGCCCTATGTTTTCAGAAACGGGATTTTAAAGGGGGATTTTTCTTTAAATTCTACGAAAGTCAATCTGAATGAATTTATCATCGCTCAGATGCAGGCGGCCCGGAAAGATACTGTGTCCATGGCATCTCGGACATCGCAGCGAGGAACTCCTGTAACAGAAGGTGCTCTGGAAATACCCGAAAATATAGATATCCATTTTACAACTCAAATCCATACTCTTCTTTTTGACCGTTTGACCGTTGAAAATGTGAAAGGGCGGGTGAGCCTGGCCAATGCCGTAGCTACTTTGAAAAATCTGAGTATGGATATGCTGGACGGGAATATGGTTATGAATGGTCGGTACAATACGCGTGATCCCCGGGCGCCGGAAGTAGATTTTAACCTGCAGGTCAATCATTTTGATATCCATGAAGCTTATGAGGCTTTTACCTTTATTCGTCAGAGTATACCCATTGCCATGAATTGTAACGGGCGGATTTCCGCTTCCATGAAATTTTCTTCTCAGTTGGACCAGGCCATGAGCCCTGTCATGACCACAGCTAACGGGAGCGGTTATGTAGAATCGCAGGGAATATTGCTGAAAGATAATCCGGCCATGAATCAATTGGCCAGCGTTTTGAAAAATGAGGAACTCAGCAGATTGAGCATCAGTCACCTGAAAATTGATTTTAAACTTGAAAACGGGAATATCAGGGTAGAGCCTTTTAAGACAACCTTTGCCGGTAATCCTGTCACGATTTACGGTACTCAGACGGCCGGAGGTCAGCTTGATTACACCCTTTCCATGACTGTCAGACGTGAATATTTCGGCAGTGACATCAACAATTTGTTAAAATCTATTCCCGGTTCTGGTAATATAGAATCACTGGATTTGGATGCTAAAGTAGAAGGAACACTGACAAAACCGGTGATTAAACCGGATCTTTCGAAGGCAATAAAAAGGGTGACTAAAGAAGCTGAAAAAGAATTAAAAGGAAATTTATTGGATGGGTTGCAAAATCTTTTCAAGAAAAAGAAATAGGAAAGAGAGATGGTATGTACTCCTGTCATCCCGGATTCTGGATGGCAGGAGTTTTATTTCTAATAGGGAGGGGTGAACTTCCCTTCAGAGGGGAATTCGGAGGAATCCTCGGTATTTCCGTAAGGAGTTGGATGGTCGTTCAAAGTCTCTGATTCTTCTTTCAATTCATCCATATAGTCTGAAAGATTGTCTTTGGCATTTTCGTTATCATTTTCCTGGATTTTGTCCATGGCTTTATTATATGCTTGTGTCTGTTGGGCAAAAATTCCGGTAGACTGGTCGCTTTCTACTCTTTCATACCGGGAAGCTCCTGCAATATCATTTTCCGTCGTTTGGTCTTCTGCCATTTTCTGACTTTTTCCCGGTTTGTTACATCCGCATCTGTTTGGTTTTACAGGTTCATCGGAGACAGGCATGTTTTTCTTTTCTTCGTGATTCATAATTTGGTTACTTTTATAATGATTATTATCCCGTTTTTCTTATACGAAATAGATAGGAGACAGGTTTATTCTATCTTTTTAGCTTTTATCCGTAAACTATTGGTTATCACCGATACAGAACTGAAAGCCATAGCTGCCGCAGCAATCATCGGATTCAGTAAAAAACTGCAGCAAGGATATAATACGCCTGCAGCTAAAGGAATTCCGATAAGATTATAGATAAATGCCCAGAATAAATTTTGCCGGATAGCTGTTACTGTTTGCCGGGATAATTTCCAGGCTTGGGGGATGGCTTGCAAGTCGGAAGTGATGAGTGTGATTTTTGCCACATCAATGGCAATATCCGAACCTTTTCCCATAGCAATGCTGACATCGGCCAATGCCAATGCCTCAGAGTCGTTAATCCCGTCTCCTGCCATTGCGACAACATGCCCTTGTTGCTGTAATTTTTTTATAAAGCCGGCTTTATCCGAAGGCATGACCTCCGCCTCGTATTGTTTTATGCCTGCTTGTTTTGCTACTGCACGGGCAGTGATAGCATTGTCTCCCGTCAGCATGTATACTTTAATATTTTCTCTCTGTAACTGCCGTATCGCATCCGCAGCTCCCTTTTTTATCCGGTCGGCAATCACAATTAGAGCCAACACTCGTCGGCTGTCGGCAAAATAGACTACCGTTTTGCCTTCCAGACTGCAAGTATCGGCCAGAATATCCTGTTCCGTCGTGCTGTAGATATCATGAGCATCCAGCAAACGGCGGTTTCCTACATAAAAAGTCTTTCCGTCTATAACGCCTTGCACGCCTTGTCCGGTGATGCTTTCAAACTCCCCTTTCAAAGAAGAGGTTATTCCTTTTTCTGTCAAATGAGTGACTACTGCATCTGCCAGAGGGTGTTCTGATTTGCTTTCCAGATGTAGCAAAATGGGCAGATAAACAGAATGGTCTGCTTCCTGGGTCCAGAAAATGGCCGAAACTGTAGGTTTACCCTCCGTGATGGTGCCTGTTTTATCCAGAATTACGGCACTCACACGGTATAGTTGCTCGAGACTTTCAGCATCCCGGATGAGAATGTGGTGTTCTGCTCCTTTGCCTATTCCGACCATAATAGCGGTGGGGGTGGCCAATCCTAAAGCACACGGACAGGCAATGACAAGTACTGTTACCGAGGTCAGCAAAGCACGGGTAAAAGCCATTTCTCCGCCGGCCAGCATCCAGATGATGAAAGTAATCACGGCAATACTTATCACGACAGGCACAAATATACCTGCTATTTTATCTGTCAAACGCTCGACAGGGGCTTTACTTCCCTGGGCTTCCTGTACCATTTTTATGATGTGTGACAATACCGTTTCGCTTCCGACTTTTTCCGCTATAAACCGAAAGCTCCCTTTTTGATTTACCGTTCCTGAAAACACAGGAGTTCCCGTAACTTTTTCTACGGGGATGGGTTCACCGGTAATCATACTCTCATCTACAAAAGAACTACCTTCTGTGACGGTACCGTCTACCGGAATTTGATTGCCTGGCTTTACCACCAGGATATCTCCCGGTTGTATTGCTTTCAAGGGAATTTCCTGCTCAGTACCGTTTTCCAGTACCCGAACCACAGTTTTGGGACGCAATCCCATCAATTTGCGGATTGCAGAAGAAGTATTGGCCTTTGCCCGGCTTTCCAATAGGCGGCCTAATAAAATCAAGGCGATAATAACGGCGGCAGCTTCGTAATATACGTGTGATTCTAGGCCTCGTGTGGTCCAGTAATAGGGCCATAGGGTATTAAATAGGCTGAAAAGGAAAGCAATACCCGTGCTGATGGCAACCAGGGTATCCATATTGGCATGGCCGTGCTTTAGTTGCTGCCAGGCATTCACATAAAAACTTCGTCCAGAAACAAACAACACCGGTATGGTAAAAAAGAGCATAATCCAGTTGCTGTAAGGCATGTGCATAAAAAACATGCCGATAATAACTACAGGCAGTGTTAACAGGATGGCCCATACTGTTTTACATTTCAGTTGTTGATAGTCCCGGAGTCGGATTGTCTCTGTCGGGTCTGTTTGGGATTCTTCTTCGAGAAACAGCTCATAGCCGTGCTGCCGGACAATGAGTTGTAAATCCGTAGGATTTACGATTTCCGGGTCATACGTCACCATCACTGTGGATGCTGCAAAATTGACTTTGGCTTCTTTTATGCCTTTTGTAGCTGCTAATGCTTTTTCCACATGGGCAGCACATCCGGCGCAACTCATTCCGGTAATGTAAAATGTATCTTTTCTGGTTTGCTCTTTTTTCATGGCCTTTTCCCGCCATTACGAGATTTGCCGGAATAGGTTGCAAGAGCAAAATGAGAGTTGTTATTTTATTAGGCTTAATTTTCCACTTGTTTAATGGAAAGGCCAATTCTTTTTCTTTCTTTTTCCAATTGTATCACTTTCACTTTTATTTGCTGATGTACGCACAACACTTCTGCCGGATTGGCCACATAGCGGTCCGCTATTTCAGAAATATGCACCAATCCGTCCTGGTGTACCCCGACGTCTACAAATGCTCCGAAGTTGGTAAGGTTTGTTACAATTCCCGGTAAAACCATACCCATCTCTAAATCGTTTATTGTATGGATCCCTTCGGCGAAACTGAATACTTTTGCCATAGAACGGGGGTCGCGTCCGGGTTTTTTTAGCTCTTCCACAATATCAGTTAAGGTCAGGAGGCCTATTTTATCATCTGCATAGCGCTGAATATTTATCTGATTACAGAGTTTTTCATTTCCGATGAGTTCTTTTACTTCTACTTCCATGTCACGGGCAATTTTCTCCACCATGTAATAAGCTTCCGGATGTACGGAAGAATTGTCTAGGGGATTTGTCGCTTCCTGGATTCGTAAGAAGCCGGCGCATTGTTCAAAAGCTTTTGCTCCCATTCGCTTTACCTGTTTCAGTTCCTCCCGGCTTTTCAATGCTCCGTTTTCCCGGATGTATTGCTCGATGTTTTCGGCCAGGACGGGACCTAAGCCGGAAACATGCATCAAAAGATATTTCCCGGCTGTATTTACATTTACTCCGACCCGGTTGACGCAGGACTCCACAACCTGGTCCAGGGCTTCTTTCAATTTTCCTTGATCTACATCGTGTTGGTATTGTCCTACGCCGATGGATTTCGGGTCAATTTTCACTAACTCGGCCAATGGATCCATCAAGCGACGGCCGATGGAAACTGCTCCGCGGACTGTTACGTCGTAATCCGGAAATTCTTCCCGTGCAATAGGAGAAGCCGAATAGACCGACGCTCCGTTCTCTGAAACGACAAATACCTGCACCTTGCGCTCAAATCGCAGGTTCCGGATAAAATTCTCCGTTTCCCGGCCTGCCGTTCCGTTTCCGATCGCTAAGGCTTGTATGTCGTACATTTCCACTAAATTTATTATTTTGGTGGAGGCTTGCCTGACCTCGTTGCGGGGAGGGTGAGGATAGATTGTTTCATTATGCAATAACTTCCCGGTTTCATCCAGGCACACCACTTTACATCCTGTCCGGAATCCCGGGTCCAGTGCCAGGACACGCCTATTTCCCAATGGAGATGCTAATAGTAATTGCCGGAGATTTTCTGAAAATACCCGGATCGCTTCTTCATCCGCCTTTTGTTTTCCCCAGGCGAGGTATTCAGATTCAATCGAAGGGAACAACAACCTTTTGTAAGCATCTTTCACTGCCATTTTTACCCGGATGGCGCTTTCGTTGTCAGCTTTTACGAAAATACGTTCCAGCATTTGCAGTGTTTCCGGCTCCGGAAGATCCAGTCCTACTTTTAACATGCCTTCTGCTTCTCCCCGCCGGATAGCTAACATGCGGTGGGACGGGCACCGTTTCAGCAGTTCTTTATAGTCGAAATAATCCGTATATTTTTCTGCTTGTTTTTCTTGGCCTTTGAGTACTTTGGCAAAAATCATACCTTCCCGTTCTATCATTCGCCGGAGGCGGTTGCGGGCAGTTTCACTTTCATTCATCCATTCTGCCATAATATCTCCGGCTCCCTGCAAAGCTTCCTCAATGTCTTTCACTTCTCCTTTCACAAAACGGGCAGCTCTGGGGATAATATCCCCATTTTCCTGTTTGATCAGAATAGCCGCCAGGGGTTCCAGTCCTTTGCTCCTGGCTTTTGCGGCACGTGTCTGTTTTTTAGGTTTGTAGGGCAAATACAGGTCCTCTAATAAACGTAAATCCCGGCAAGTCCGGATTTGTTGTTCCAGGGCTTCTGTCAGCTTATTCTGTTCTTTGATATTTTCTAAAACTGTAGCTTTCCGTTTTTCTAATTCCTGAAATCGGGTATAAAGCGTTTTAATCTTTCCGATTTGTATTTCATCCATGTTACCGGTGCGTTCTTTTCGGTAACGGGCAATAAAAGGAATGGTTGCCCCCTCCTCCAACAAGGCCAATAAATGGCCGATACAGGTTCCGTCTGTTCCGGTTTCCTCGCTGATGAATGCTACCGGATTTATAGTATATTCCATCATAGGCAAAACGAATTTGGACAAAAATAGTCAAATTATCCGTTTCCCTCAAAACATTGAAAAGCAAAGCGGAAGAACTTCCATTCCCGTGCTTCTTTTATAAAAAGCATCACAGCACCGCCCGCGATGCCGGGCGTCTTGCCGGGAGCCTGGGCGTGAAGAATCTGGTGTTGTATCATACGGAGGATAGGAATCTGGCAATCCGCAAAACCACCTACACCGCCGAAGCCGCCTCTGAATTTTCCGGCAACATCTACGTTCCCGACGATTTGGAGGGGATTAGGTTGTAATATATGGGGTTGGGCATGGCATAAAAATGATTTCTATTGCCATAAGATGCCAAACGAAGCAGGGAAAAGTAAATCTATAATGCTATTATCAGCAGTTTTTAATACTATTAAGTAGACATAATTTTAGCTGTTTCCAAATATTTATTAGTTTTACAAACAAGAAGGAGGTTCGGTTAATATAAGTTTTTATATTAATTCGGTTGTTTTGCTGTAATGTAATAATTGTGTAAAGTTGAAAGATAACCAGTGAGTAGATTACAAACCATAGAAAATGCTCTTGCAAGTATAAATGAAGCTGCTTTTCAAGAGCTATGTGATAATTTCTTAATTCGTAAGAACGAGAATTATCGTATTTTCTCGAGGGTTGGAAGTCAGTGCGGAAAACAAAAAACAATAAAAGGAACACCTGATACTTTTTTTGTTGTCTCATGGTAAATACGTATTTGTAGAATACTCAACCAATGTTACCAAAGGTGTTGCAAAATTGCAGGAAGATATAGAGAAATGTCTCGATGCTACGAAAACAAAAATTCCGGTAAATGGGATAGCAGAAATAATGCTTTGTATAAACTTCAATTTAAGTACAGAGGAAATTCAGTCTTTGGAACATCTACTGGGGGAAATTAAAATCAGGTTAACAGTTTACATGCTTGATTCCTTGGTATTAGAGTTGCATCTGCAACATAGGGATTTGGTCCATGAGTATTTAGGAGATTGCCTTTGGATACAGGGCAAATTGTTTCTGTCCATACTTTTGTTGACGAATATAATAAAGCGTCTAAGGGTATTGCAACACTTTTGAATAATACATTTTGCATAGAGAGAAAGAGTTGGAAAAGATCAGGCAATTGGTCAGTCAGAGTGATTTTTTGATAATTACCGGAACGGCAGGGGTTGGGAAGACAAAAATAGCATTGAAGTAATGAATGTTTTTTGGACGGAAAATTTATCTTATAATGCTTTTTGTCTTTCGTATAAGAATTGCGAATACCAGCATTTTGATGAAAAGAAGGATTATTAGAGGCCTCTGTGTGGCGGAATATATTTTCTATTGTGGAAAAATCAGATGTGGGAATAAAACTGATACCCATAAAAATATCTTAATTCCAAAGTTGAATATGCGTTAAAATATGCAAATTGGGAAAGAAAGAGGAAATTTATCGAAGGTTTTTAGAATATAAGATATGAACAAAATAGAGGTAGCAAAATTTTTTGCATTGAATGAAGAGTTTGAGACTGCTGGTAAATTGATTGGGTTAGGATTTGGAGAACTTCAAAATATTAACCTTGTCAATGATTTCTATTTTTTGCCGTTTCAACTTTTGTCACAAGGATTTGAACGTTTCATGAAAACTTATATCTGTGTGGCTTATAGAGAGAAGCACGGAACTCTGCCTGATTCTTCATATATAAAATCGTTAGGACATGATTTAGAACGGCTTTTGACAGAAATTAGGACAAATTATTATATCCATTACCAACCTGTTCAGTTTGAATCAGATTGGTTGTTGATAAATGATAATGCAAATTTAAGAGAACTTCTATTTATATTATCTGAATTTGGGAAATTTGCCCGCTATTACAATTTTGACGTCATTACCGGAAGTCCCAAAATAGGGATAAATCCGAAAGAGTCATGGCGTAAATTTGAAAATAAAATGAAGTATGCTGATAATCAGATTATTATAAGATTGGTAAATAAAGAATTAGATGGTGAAGTATACCAAGAAACAACAAATTATATTGTGGAAATTTTTGAACGATTTATAGCAAGTCTTTCAAGACAAATAATTTGGGGAACATTAGGACAGTTAGGAAAACAATTAACGATAGGGTCTTTTTTTGATTATGGAGTGTTGTATGGAAAAAATTTCGGAAAAACAGATTATCGTAAGCATACAACAAAGTATAAAGAAACTCCTAAATCTATACACAAGCGGACGGCGTTGGATTGGTTTAATAGAAACTTCAACCCTGATTTCAAATCAAAAAAGATAAAGAAATGCGATTATAGTGGTGATTGGCCTTTTTACGTTGATGAAGTAATTATTGAACGTAGGCAGAAGCATTGGTGCATAGTAACTATTAACGGATATGATTATGCTTTAAATGGTGCTGCAAAAGGGCGTTATAAATTAAAAAATCCCCACGATGCGGGGATGGCTATATTAGGTAAAAGTATAGGTGATTTTATTTCAATGGCTTTGGCATTATGATACATTTATTAAAAAATGGACACATAGGGGATGATATTTGGGGACAGTATGTTTGGGTTTGTAAAAATTAAAAGGGAACTTCAGTTAGTTTGAGGTTGTCGGAGATGTACTCGTATTTTAATAGAGATACCGATTTGTTTTCATATTCTTTGCGTTTTTTTAGGTAGCTTATTACCTCGTTGTCGAATTTTTGGGCTATGGCTGTAGTGCGTAGCATGGAGGAATCTCCATGTGCCTTTTTCCTCAGGAACCAGTCTTCGTATTGCAGCAGCTGTTTCAAGCCCGATTTGTCGAATCTATCTTTTTTTAGTTCTATAATATTATAGGCAATGATTTGTTGTGGATTTTTAGGATGATTGAAAATCAACAACATGTCAATTTCCCGTTCAAAACTGGTGGGAACATAACTCAAATAGTCGGAATAATCTCCAAAAATATTTTTGAATTTCCCTTCTGCCAAATCGTTGGATAGCAAGCTCATTAATGTGTATTCAAAAAGGATTCTATCTTGGCCAAGCATGACGCGGCGACTCATTCCCGGCGTTTTAACGCTTTGTTTGCTACGGCGTCGATCAATGACGCAATCGAGTATTACCGTTTGTTTAAAAGGACACAGGCGAAATTGCAGCAGGAAAATGCAGAGTTTGAGCCGTTGAATATCGCGTGTGTGTTTTCTCCGCCTGCCGAAGGCAATAAAGATGTGCAGCAAATGCAGGAGGATTTGTGGCAGGAGAGGATGGATAATATGCACGACCCGGCCGGAAAGAAAAGGGCGTTGAAGGCTATTATCCGGGAATACAATCAGCAGTACGGCACCAATCATATTCTGGATGAATTTGATGGGTATTATCAGGATATCCAGCAGCGTATAAAGGACCAGCAGTATAGTAATAAGGATTATGCACACCGGAACAAGGTTGATGTAACGATTGTTGTGGATATGTTGCTGACGGGCTTCGATTCGAAATACTTGAATACTCTGTATGTCGATAAAAATCTGAAGTATCATGGATTGATACAGGCGTTTTCCCGTACAAACCGTATTTTGAACGATACGAAGCCGTACGGTAATGTGCTAGATTTTCGCGGTCAGCAGGAGGCTGTGGATAAAGCCATTGTTTTGTTTTCCGATGAGAAAAAGGAACGCTCGAAGGAGATTTGGTTGGTGGACCCTGCGCCGGTCGTAGTGGAGAAATACAAGGAGGCGGTGGTCGAACTGGAGAAGTTTATGCAATCCCACGGTCTGGCATGTAAAGCGGAGGAGGTGTGCAATTTGAAAGGCGACGAAGCCCGTGCCGGTTTTATCGGTTGTTTTAAAGAGGTGCAACGTCTGCGCACGAAATTGGACCAATACACGGACTTGAACGAGGAGAGCCGCCAGAGGATAGAGAATCTGTTGCCGGACGAATCCCTGCGTGCGTTCCGGGGGGCTTATATCGAGACGGTAAAACAGTTGAGGGAAAAACGGGAGAAAGCAGATGGCGGAGTGAGCCCGGAGATTGACGATCTGGATTTTGAATTGGTCCTGTTTGCTTCGTCGGTGATCGACTATGATTATATTATGGGGCTGATTGCCAAATATGCGGGCCGGGAACCTGCAAAACGAAGGGTGACGAAGGAGCAGTTAATCAATCTGGTTATGTCGAGTGCCGATCTCATAGAGGAACGGGAAGATATTATGGAGTATATCAATAGCTTGGACGAAGTAAACGGCATGACGGTAGAGGAGGTGAAACAAGGTTTCGAGGAGTTTAAGCGGAATAAATATGATCGGGAGATAGCTAAGGTTGCAGAAAACCACGGCTTGGAGGCGGATGCGCTGAAATCGTTTGTAAAAGAGATTATGGACCGGATGATATTCGACGGGGAGAAACTGAGCGACTTGTTAGCTCCCCTGGATTTGGGATGGAAAGCCCGGACCCGCAAGGAGCTGGTATTGATGGAAGACTTGATTCCATTGTTAAGACGATTGGCCGCAGGGCATGAAATTTCAGGATTGTCAGCGTATGAAGAATAAAGAGATGAAAACGGTGGTGCCGAAGTTGCGGTTTCCGGAGTTTAGGGAGGAGGGGGAGTGGAAGGAAACAATCTTAGGTGCTGTGTGTGAAATTAAGAATGGAAAATCAAATGTTCAGGATCATATTGAAAATGGTAAATATCCTTTGTTTGATCGTTCTGAAATAGTAAAAGCATCGAATAATTATTTATTTAATTGTGAAGCAGTAATTCTTCCGGGTGAAGGTGTACGTTTTATTCCTAAATATTATGTTGGAAAGTTTGATTTGCATCAGAGAGCATATGCATTGAAAAATTTTTCTTGTTTTGGAAAATTTGTATACTATTTACTTTTAGCACATCATGACTTAATGGCTTTAAAAGCTGTAAAATCAACTGTGTTATCATTACGCTTGCCCATACTTAAACAATTTTCAATAATAATTCCGAAGTTAGTTATTGAGCAGCAAAAAATTGCCGATTGTCTTTCTTCTATAGACGATTTAATAACATTGACTGCTAATAAGATAGAAGCATTAAAAGCCCATAAAAAAGGATTGATGCAACAATTATTTCCTGCCGAAGGTGAGAAAGTTCCTGCAATGCGATTCCCGGAGTTTAGAGGGGCTGGGGAGTGGAAGGAAAAAACATTAAAAGAAGTTGTGTCTTATGAAAATGGGAAGGCTCATGAGAGTGAGATTTCGGAAACCGGAAAATATATTGTTGTTAATTCTAAGTATATTTCAACAGAGGGAAAAATAAAAAAATTTACGAATAATGCTTTGAGTGTAGCTGACAAAAATGATATTTTAATGGTTTTAAGCGATCTTCCCAATGGCAGAGCGATTGCAAAATGTTTTATTGTGGATATTCCTAATTTATATGTTGTTAATCAGCGTATTTGTAAATTGACACCTCATAGTGTTGTGAGTTTATTTTTATATTATAGCATTGATAGAAACCCTTATTTTTTATCTTTTGATGATGGGGTTAAACAAACAAATTTGAAAAAAGAGGAAGTGCTGAGATGTCCAATATTATTGCCTGAGAAAATGATAGAACAGCAAAAAATTGCCGGTTGTCTCTCCTCATTGGATAATCTTATTGCGGCTTTGTCGCAAAAACTGGACGCGCTTAAAACCCATAAAAAGGGGTTAATGCAACAATTGTTTCCTGATATGAATGATATAGTATGGCTAAAGAAACGCTCACATTTACAGACTTGAATCATTTAGTAGAGCATCTTCGTTCGCGGAAGAAGAATACCCTTATTTTTGCCCATAACGGGACGGGAAAGACCCGTTTGTCGATGGCGTTTAAAGAAGCTGGGAAAAAGGGGGGAAAAGATAAACGGGATACGCTTTATTTTAACGCCTTTACCGAGGACCTTTTTACATGGGATAATGATTTGTACCATGATGTGGAAAGGGGACTCGTTTTTAACAGAGAGTCTCATTTTTTTGACGGGTTGGACGGGGCGGATATGGAGAACAGAATCCGACCCTTCCTGCAGCGATATGCGGATTTTGATTTTAGTATCAATTACGAAAAGGCAAGAGTAAGTTTTAAACGTGAGGTGAAAACCGTAAAGAAACCGACAAAAAAGCAGCCGGAACCGGTTGAGACGACGAAAATTGTGGATAATATAAAGGTTTCCAGAGGAGAGGAAAATATTTTTATCTGGTGTTTTTTTCTGGCTGTTGCTCAGATGGCGATAGATGGGCATGAAAATTATCAATGGGTGAAGTACCTCTACATTGATGATCCTATTTCATCCCTGGACGACAATAATGCCATTGCCGTGGCCAGCCATTTGGCACAACTGCTCAAAAATCAGAATAATATTGATGCAATAATTTCAACTCACCACGGACTTTTTTTTAATGTAATGCACAACGAGTTGAAAAGGGCTGAGAAGTATTACATGTGTAAAGGCAGAAAAGAAGAGGAAATTCAGCTGATGGACACGAGGGATACGCCCTTTTTTCATCATGTTTCGTTGATGCAGAGTTTGCAGAAGGCGGCAACTACCGGCGAGTTGTATACGTATCATTTTAATATTTTGCGGAATATATTGGAGAAGACTGCCGCATTTCACGGGTTCAATGATTTCAGGGATTGTATTAAGCGGTCGAAAGACGATGTGGACGGGATTATTCATGCCCGAATGATTAATATTCTGAGTCACGGTAATTACTCGTTGTTCGAGCCCGTGGAAATGCAGGAGGAGAATAAAGAACATTTCAGGAGAATACTGAAAGATTTTACAGATACCTACCGATTCAATCAAGATTTATTTCAGGAAACGGAAACAGAAGAAATTTAATCATGACAGCGAAAGAACAACAACAGTTGGGTAAAACCCTTTGGGACATAGCGGATCAGTTACGGGGAGCCATGAATGCCGATGATTTTCGTGATTACATGCTTTCGTTTCTCTTTTTACGTTATTTGTCCGACAACTATGAAATGGCTGTAAAAAAAGAATTAGGACCCGAATATCCGGAACGGGATAAGAACGACCAGCGGATACCCTTTGCCATTTGGTACGATGAGAATCAGGAGGATGTCGGAGAATTTGAAAAACTGATGCGTCGTAAGATGCACTATGTGATAAAGCCGAAATATTTGTGGAGCAACATAGCGGAATTGGCGCGTACGCAAAGCGGAGATTTATTGCATACGCTGGAGGAGGGATTTAAGTACATTGAAAATCAGTCCTTCGACAGTAATTTTCAGGGCTTGTTTTCAGAAATAAATCTGAATTCGGAGAAATTAGGCCGGGATTATAAAGAGCGTAATGCAAAACTGTGCGTTATCATTCAGAAAATAGCCGAAGGCATTGCCAGGTTTTCAACCGATACCGATATATTGGGAGATGCCTATGAATACCTCATCGGACAGTTTGCCGCCGGTTCCGGTAAAAAAGCCGGAGAGTTCTATACTCCGCAACCGATTTCCACCATCTTGTCGCGGATTGTGACGCTGGATTGTCAGGAGCCCGCACTGGGGACCAGGAAAAAAATGGAGCGGATACTCGATTTTGCCTGCGGTTCCGGTTCGTTATTGCTGAATGTGCGGAAACAAATGGGAGAGCATGGTATCGGTAAAATCTATGGGCAGGAGAAAAATATCACCACATACAACCTCGCCCGTATGAATATGCTTCTGCATGGCGTGAAAGATTCGGAGTTTGAAATTCACCACGGCGATTCTCTGCTGAACGATTGGCGGATGCTGAATGAGATGAATCCTGCTAAAAAGACCGAGTTTGACGCTGTGGTTGCCAATCCGCCTTTCAGTTACCGGTGGGAACCCGCGGAGGAACTGGGGAAGGATTTCCGTTTTAAAAGCTATGGGCTTGCCCCTAAGTCAGCGGCGGATTTTGCCTTTTTATTGCATGGTTTTCATTTTTTGCGGAATGACGGTACGATGGCAATTATTTTGCCCCACGGGGTTCTGTTCCGGGGGGGGGCGGAGGAGCGTATCCGCACCAAATTGCTTACGGACGAGAATATAGATGCCATTATCGGACTGCCTGCCAATTTGTTCTTCTCTACAGGTATTCCCGTTTGTATTATGGTGCTGAAAAAAT
The DNA here is from genome assembly GCF_009935865.1 of Odoribacter sp. Z80. Taxonomy (GTDB): domain Bacteria; phylum Bacteroidota; class Bacteroidia; order Bacteroidales; family Marinifilaceae; genus Odoribacter. Next base: position 9,718 of record NZ_QWEL01000018.1, on the reverse strand, counting down.
GTAAAAAGTATGAAGACGTGCTTTTTATCAATGCCAGTGAATATTTTGAAAAGGGAAAGCGGCAGAATGTTTTAAGGGAGGAGGATATTGAGAAGATAGTGGATACTTATCAATTCCGTAAGGAAGAAGAACGCTATTCCCGCCGTGTTTCGATGAAAGAAATAGAGGAAAACGGCTACAATCTGAATATTTCCCGCTATGTTAGCACGGCCAAAGAAGAAGAAAAAATTGACCTCCGGGAGGTAAACGAACAATTGAAAGGAATAGAGGAAAAAATCAATGAGGCGAGAGAAAAACACAATCGCTTTCTGAGAGAACTCGGCTTACTGCCGGTTTGACGCAAAACCCCCGTCCCCATGTGTCATTTCCGGCAGATGCAGGTGGTGAGGTGGTCGTTGATGAAGCCTGAGGCTTGCAGGTGGGCGTAGCAGATGGTTGTCCCGAAGAATTTGAAGCCCCGTTTTTTCATGTCGCGGCTCATGGCATCCGATTCGGGGGAGGATACCGGAATTTCGCTCAATGACCGGACGGTGTTGGTTATCGGTTGCCTGTTGGGGAAGAACGATAGGGTGTAGTTGTAGAAACTTCCGAATTCTTTTTGTATGTCGAGGAATAGGCGGGCATTGGTGATGGTCGCCTTGATTTTCAGTCGGTTTCTGACAATGCCGTCAAATAGCATCAGCCGTTCCACGTCCTCGTCGGTCATGTTTGCCACCTGTCCGGCATCGAAGTTGCAAAAGGCCCGGCGATAGCCTTCGCGTTTTCTTAAGATGGTAATCCAGCTCAGTCCGGCCTGGGCACTTTCCAGTACAAGGAATTCGAATAGTGTTTTATCGTCGGTGACTAATTTTCCCCATTCTTCGTCGTGGTATTTTACATATAATTCGTCTGTTCCGCACCAGCCGCAGCGTCCGTTTATGATGTCCTGCATGATGTTTATTTTTATGGTGTGGTGCAAAAATACGAATTAATATTGAAGTGGCACATGGGGGGACGGGGGTGGGGGAGTGATTCCCGGATAAATTATGTATTTTTGCCGTCGGAATAGGGGTGAACGGATTAAATTCGGGCGTGATGACAACGAAGGAAAAAGTAATATCGTTTTTTTGGCAGCATTTGCTGCTTATGGTTTCATTGTATTTGATGACGCTGGGGGTGGTGCTTTGCGTAAAATCCTGCCTGGGCAGCAGTGTGATATCTTCCCTGCCGTTTGTATTTTCGCTGGCGGGGCCGGTGAGCCGCGTTCCGGAATGGACAATCGGCGGCTATACCATTGCGATGAATTTCATACTGGTGTTTTGTCAGGTGCTCATTTTGCGGAAAAAATTCGAGCCTGTGCAACTGTTCCAATTGGTTATCGGGTTTGTGTTTGGCTGGCTCATTGATTTGAATATGTTTCTGACCTCGGCTTTGGAGTGTGCGACTCTGCCGTCGCAGTTGTTTGTCCAGTTTGCGGGATGCACCATCATGGGTATCGGTATAGCCTTTGAGGTGCGGTGTGGTTCGGTTACCATGCCGGGTGAGGGTATTTCTATTGTTATCAGCCAGGTGGCGCGCCGTCCTTTCGCCAAAGTCAAGATTGGGGTGGATACGGCCCTTGTCGTGCTTGCCGTGGGAAGCTGCTATCTCTTTTTCGGACGTTGGCAATGGAATGTCATCGGTGTCGGGACACTTTTCGCGATGGTCTATGTCGGCCTCGTGGTGAAGTTCATTACCCCGTATCTGGGGTGGTTTGACCGTGTGCTGGCTTATATTCCGGGATTCCGGCGTTATCTGTTTGGTTTGGCGCGATTGCTTTATCGTCGCGGCGACAGGGGAGCATGACACATGGGGACGGGGCTTTTGCGTCATGACGCAAATGCCCCGTCCCCATGTATCACTTTGCAAAGAGCAGTGGGGCGGTGTCGTATCCCCGGTCTTTTATGCGTTGGAGTAGTTCATCGAGGAGAGGCGGGGGGAGGTTTTTTTCGCGGCTCAGAATCCATAGGTACTTGTCCGAGCTGCTTCCTACGATGGCGTAGCGGTAGGCTTCGTCCAGTTCGAGGATGTAGTAATCGGCGTAGAACCAGAGGAAGAAGGCGACTTTTAATTTGCCCGGGTTATTTTCCGGGTCCGGTTGTTTGGCGCGTCCTGCCGCTTTCCGGGGTCTGGTGCCTTTCAGTCCTTTGTTTTCCACCCGGATTTTATTGCCCGGCAACAGGGTGTAGGTGGCCGTGACACTGGTCATGCCTTTCTCGAAACGGTTTTCATAGCGGGCAATTTCATGCCAAAGGCCCATATACCGGTTGATATTCAGTTGCCGTACCGTGCGGTGGTCCGTCACTCCCATCAGTTTCTCGATGGTGGGATACAGGTAGGTGAAACCGGATTCCGTTAGTTTGGCGGGCAGGACCTGCTGGCCTTGGGTCAGAAATGAACTTCTTTCCCCCAGCAGCAGCCGGAAAAGGCTTTTGCCCAACCGCACTCTCCAACGGATTCCGTCGGCCCTTGCGAGCACGTCCGCCAAATGCCTCTGGGTGATGCGTTCCGGCGCGACCAGGTTGACCACTTCTTTCAGTTCTTTATTTTCTATCATAGATTCAAAGGAGCGGCATAAATCGTGTATGCTAATCCACGGGAAATACTGCCGTCCGTTGCCAATCACCGTCCCTGTCCGGAAGAGGCGTTGCAGGCGCAGCATTTGTTGCAGAGCCCCGCCGTCCCTGGAAAGTACGATTCCGAACCGGGCAATGACCAGGCGTACAGGCGGAGGGCAGCGGCGTGCCTCTTTTTCCCAGTCGGCACACAGGCGGGACAGAAAACTTTCGCCCTGCCTGCCGTTGTATTCGTCATGTTCTCCGTTGTCCGCATAGTATCCTGCGGCGGAAGCGGATATAAACAGTTGCGGCGGGACAGGCATCCGGCGGATGGCCTCTACCACTCGGCGGGTTACCGGGATACGGCTGTCATAGAGTTCCCGTTTGCAGGCTTTTGTCCACCGTTTGTTGATGGATGCCCCGGCAAGATTGATGACGACGCGGGCACCTTCCATTCTCCGGCAGAGTGCGTCGAAATTCTGTTCCTGAAGCAAATCCCGGCCTATCGGGATTACTTCGTTTCCTTTTTCCTGCAAGAAGCGGGTGAGATGCCCGCCGATGTATCCGCTTGCTCCGGCAATTGCTATTTTCATCTGGCTCGTGGGTGACGCATGGGGACGGGGCTTTTGTGTCATGACGCAAATGCCCCGTCCCCATGTGTCATTTGATGTTGAGGTATTCGATGGGTTGTTGGCGGGTGGCGTCCAGGGGGAAAGACTGGTAGGGGGTGGCGGCGAAGTCGATGGTCTGGAGGTCAATGCACCGGATGGTGGAATTGTAGGCGGTTTTGTAATATATTTTGCGGTTGGTGAGGTCGGTGGCCGATGTCCATTGGGTGGCACTGGGGATGTCGGGGGATTGGCCGAGGGGGTGTTCAATGCCGATGGGGATGTCGAAGTTGTTGAGGATGTGGAAGCATTCCAGGATGGTTTCGAGGGCTGTGGGGCGTTGGGGGGCTGTGGCCCGGTAGAAGGCGATGCGCACGAAACGGGAGGGGGGTGTGATGTCGCCGGGTATGCCCAGGAATCCGGCTCCGGAGCCGAAGGGGGCTAAGGTGAGGTCGCTCAGGGCGTGGGGGGCCACGCCTCCGGGGGTGAGGTTGACGTAGTTGTTCAGGTTTGTCAGGTGCCATTCAAATCCGGGGGCGTTGGTCAGCACTCCCACCGGGTTTTCGTAGAAATGGGGGATGCCGTCCACGATTTCGAGTACGACTTGTCTGCCGGAGGGTTCCCCTATGCGCCAGTGGACGGTGGAGGTGGAGCCGGCGGTCTGGTCGATGCCGATGATACGGATTGAGGGAAGTGCCGCTTTGATTTCGTCGATGGTTGAGAATTGCGACAGCATCCAGGTGACCAGTTGCAGGTCGTTTACCGAGCGTTGGTTTTCTGTGGGGTTGTAGCTTACGTAGCTCCCGTAGCGCGGGAAATAGAAAAGCCCGGCGGAAAGTCCGGCTTCATTCAGTCCCTCGGCGATGAACTCTTTTCGCATGATGGCGAGTCCCACGACGCCGTATTTGGTTTGAAACACCGCGCCGTTTACGCCTGTCGGGGTATAGGACGTAATTTGCTGTCCTCTGGGGATAATCACATATTCGCTTGGCAGGTCGCTGCTTCCCCATTCGATGGTGCGTGCCTGGACGTATGCGCCGTCTTTGGCTTTGAGCGAGAGACCGGTGCAGGCGTTCAGGGAGGAGGGGAGGTTCAGGAGGATAACGGACAGACTGATGATAAGATATTTCATGGGTATGGTGTTTAATGGTTTGTAAAATCTGCTATGGTTGGATTGTGGATGGTCAGCCCCCCGTCGGCGGTCAGGGTCTGTCCGGTGATGTACCGGGCGTCTTCGGAGGCGAGGAAGGCTATGGCGGAGGCGATGTCCTGCGGTTCTCCCAGATAGGGGAGGGCATTGTGACGTTCGAATATCCTGCGTGTTTCTTCCGGCAGGTTTTTCAGTGCGGCGGGTGTCAGCACAAGTCCCGGCGCAACGGCGTTGCAGCGGATGTTGTGACGCCCTGTTTGGGTGGCGATGTAGCGGGTTAGGTTGATAAGTGCCGCTTTGGATGTGCCGTAGTAAGTGCCTCTGAAATCTCCGGTGAATCCTCCGATGGAGGCGATGTTGACGATATTTCCCCCTTTTTGCCGGAGCATGGCGGGGATGGCGAGCTGGCTTAGGCAGATGGCGGAACGCAGGTTGAGGTGGAAAGCCCGGTCGAAAAATGTGATGTCGAGGGTTCCGATGTCTGTGTCGCGTTGCAGGTCGGTGCCACCCACGTTGTTGACCAGGACGTCTATCCGTCCGTATTTATCCAGCGTCTGTTCTATCAGGCTCCGGCAGCTTTCCAGGTCTTCTGCTGAGAAATAGACCGGAAAAACTTCTGCTTTTCCCGCTTTCAGTTCCCTGGCCAGGAGTTCGTTTTTTTCCCTGGCAAAATCTGCCATGACTACTGTGCCGCCTTCCGAGGTGATGCGCCGGGTGGTGGCTTCCCCGATGCCGGAAGCGGCTCCTGTGATGAGGATGACTTTGTTTTTGAATCTGTACATTTTCGTTTGTTGTTTTCTTTTATAACGATGGGGCGGGGAAATGGTTTGAATGGAGGGGAGGTTTGACGGGTTGGACGGGGCCGGGCGCGTAACTTCTTGTGCCGTTTCCCGTTTGTAAGGAAAAACGGAGATGAAATGAGAAAGGGTATCAGGGTTACGGTTTATGTTGTTTTTGCACTGACGGTGCTTTATTTCGTTGTAGAGTGGTTTTTGGAGGCAAAAATCCGGTATTTCGTGGAAAAGAAGGTAGAGGAGGTGAGCCGGGGGGCTGTCCGTGCGGAAATCGGTTCTGTATCGTTGCGGCTGATTGGCAGGTCGTTGTGGCTGGAGGAGGTGAAAATCAGTTCGGACACGGTGGCTTTGCGTCGTTCCGGGTGGCCTCTTAAAAGGGTTGAAGGGTATTTTGACCGCTTAGGGGCCAGGGGGGTGCATTTCCGCAAGAGAGATTCGCTTTTTTATCTGCGGGCCAGGGAATTGGATGCGGGAATATCCCGGTTGGCGGCTGATATATTGAAGCCGGGGCCGGGCGGACGGTCTGCGGCCCGGACACTGGCGGGGGTGCAGGTGGAGGTTGAAACTGTCAGTGTGCGGCTGGACCGGATGTATTGCCGGGTGATAGAGGGCAGGGATTCTGTGGACTATCGCCTGAATGGTTTTTCCGGGAAAGTCACGGACGGTGAGTTCCGTACCTTTCCGGCGGGAAAGGGCTGGCCTTTCGCCTGCGGGGATATTCAGTTGGCGTTGTCTTCCTTTCAATGTCGTTTTGCAAAGGGGGCTTCCCTGTTGGAAGTGGATTCTTTACGGTGGCAGGGGGATGAGGAGCGTTTCACGGTGGGTGCGCTCCGGTTGCTGCCGTAGTACGGGATGTATGAGTTTGCCCGAAGGTCGCCGGGGCATGCGGACTGGACCCGCATAGAGGCGGCGGGACTGGAAGGGACCGGGGTTGATTGGCGGCGGTTTATGGCGGAGAGATGGATAGACGTGGATAGCCTTTCTTTCGGAAAGCTCTCTGTCCGGAACTTCAAGAACCGGCAGATAGAGCAGACGCCCAGGGTCAAACGCCTGTTTTACCAGTCGGTGCAGGAGTTTCCGTTTCCGTTGTCCGTGCGGCGGATAGCCTTGCAGCATGCCGATGTGGAATACCTGGAGCTGGCGAAGCACGGTTCGGCTCCGGGGCGGATTACATTTAACGGTTTGCAGGGGATGTTTTACGGGCTGACAAACCGGGGCACTGCTTTTACTGTTAAGGCTAAAGGGAAGTTGATGAATCGGGGGGAGATGCAGGCCGTTTTCCGTTTGCCTGCCGGGCGTTCGAATCCGTTTTTTGAAGTGGAGGGCCGTCTGGGGGCCATGAATCTGGCGGCATTGAATCCGATGACGGAGCCTTTGGCTAAAGTAAAAATCGCCTCAGGCCGGGTGGAAGGAATGACTTTCAGCATGAAAGGGGATGCGCAGAGGGCGGATGCGGATGTGTTGTTCCTGTATGAAAAATTGCGCATCCGCATTATGAAGGAAAAGGACGGGCATCTGGAAACCCGTTCATTTCTTACCACGTTAGCCAACGGGCTTATCGTGAGGGAGAACAATCCCGGTTCCGGCGGCGAGCGCAAAGTGTGCGGTTCGGCGGAAAGGGACCCTTACCGCTCGCAGTTCAATTATCTTTGGAAAACCTTATTTTCCGGCCTCAAAAAGTCCGTAGGGCTATGACGCATGGGGACGGGGCATTGGTATGGTGTTTTTTTTCGCCTTTCGGACGGCTGTTTTTGAGCAATGGCTTTCCTTGCTTCAGTTCCGGCCGTTTGCCCGGTCTGATAGTTGCATTCGCTTCGTATTCGCGTATGCGTCCGCATTCATCAGGTGGAATGTTCATCACCGGCGTATTTCCGTTGGCAGTGGACTAATAAGACAATTTATAGGTAAGGTGTTGTGCATTAGTGGGAAATTACTTAAAACGTTGGACTTTTCAAGATAGGGAAAAGTCCAACGAATAAGCCCACAGCAATTGCAGGTTTGAGGTAATTTTGTTGGAGGAGTGGGAAAAGGGGAAGTTCCGAAGTATTAAATCAGAAAAGTGAAACGAGAGAGGAAAGGAAGGGAGTGCGACTAAAATCAAGGCAGACATTTGAGAGACAAGAAGTACAAAATCAGATTTTAACTCAAAAATCGTTACAATTTTTCTCTCACGTTTTTTCTGTAACGAATTTGTAACTGAACTTTGTCTTTTTGGGGCATTTTTGTAACTTCTGTAGTTTTCTGAAGAGCAATAAAAAAAGCACGTAATCCTTTGAATATTACGTGCTTTGTCCGCTTTTGTTAATGTAACGTCTTGACTTTAAGCGGTGCGGACGGGACTCGAATACACTTCGTAATCCTTTTGTTACCAATATCTTAATCCGTCAAAATTTTTAAAGTTCAATGTTTAATCCTAATGTGCAGGTTTCACTGTTTTACTCGGCTTTTTGTAGTAAGTCTAAGAATATGTACAAATATACTTGTTTTTCTTTATAAAGAACAAATATTGCAGGGAGAATTAACTAAAATCATTTGAACATGGGGACTCAAAAGTAGGAATATCTTTGTATTACCTAAAAGTTCATTTGCAAATTTTAGTAATTACGATGGTATATCTTGTAAAGTGGAGAAAAAGTTCTGCGCAATCTATCGTTATATTTGTGCATTTTACGCTTGAATATATGTATCCGGCATTTTTACCTACACCTCAATATTCGTTCTGTATATGTAAAGTTAATCATTTAATGTGGTGTTATGTAATTACAGGAATGTTTTGCATCAATTTAACAAAGCAATTTATATCAAAAACACAAAATAAAATTCATCAAAAACACTATATTGTTTTGTTCATTCAGATTAAATCACTACTTTTGTGTTGATTATGAAAGATATAAAATACCTAAGTAGAATTGCTGACAAGACTCTTGATTTAAGACTTGAAGCTTTCGGTGCAGTACAAATTGCCGGTCCCAAATGGTGTGGAAAGACTACCACTGCCGAACGTCGCGCGGCAAGCGTTATTAAGATGCAGGATCCTGACCGACGGGAAGGTTATCTTGCAACTTCAAGGACAAAACCGTCGCTGTTGCTCAAAGGTGTGGTACCTCGCCTTATTGATGAATGGCAGGTTGCTCCGGTAATATGGGATGCCGTGCGTCACGCCGTAGATGAGCGGAGAGCTAAAGGCCAGTTTATCTTAACCGGCTCCACGGTGATTGATGATGAGCAGATAATGCATACTGGTACAGGGCGTATTTCCAAAATGGCAATGTATCCGATGAGTCTGTTTGAATCACTTGAATCAAACGGAACTGTTTCGTTAGGACGCCTTTTTGATGAACCTGAATATGATATTGACGGGGCAATCTCTCAGCTTTCTATTGAACAACTTATATTTGCAGCTTGTCGTGGAGGATGGCCGGCTTCGCTTGATGAGATAAGTAGGAAGGCAAAGCTATTGATAGCGAAAGATTACATTGATGTAATTTGCAACGAGGATATTTCACGAGTGGATAAAATACGGCGTAATCCGGCATTAGCGCGGCTGATTCTTCGCTCATATGCAAGAAACATCTGTACTTTGGCAAAGAAAACGTTAATGCTTGCTGATGTTTCAGAGGAAATGGAGGGTACTTCAATGCCGACATTTGATGAATATGTCGGCGCATTGGAGAAATTATTTGTTATAGATGACATAGAGGCATGGTCACCTGCAATACGTTCCAAAACCGTCATTCGTACAGGTAAGAAGCGTTGTTTTGTGGATCCCTCTATTGCAGTCGCTGCATTGGGTGCATCGCCGGAAAGTCTGGAACTTGACCTAAATACATTCGGTTTCATATTTGAATGCCTCTGTTTCCGTGATTTGCGGGTGTATTCACAGGCAATGGGCGGACGTTTATCCTATTACCATGACAGACATGGATTGGAAGCGGATGCTGTCTTACACCTTGATGATGGACGATATGCTTTGATAGAATGTAAACTTGGCAGTAGGGAGATTGAAGAAGGAGCAAATCATCTTCTTGAAATCAAACGTCTTGTAGCAGAAAAGAATAAATCTGAAAAACAAATAAAATTGCGGGAACCGGATTTGCTGATTGTCCTTACCGGCGGAGAAATGGCATATACTCGTGAAGATAGTGTAAAAATCATACCTATCGGATGTTTGAAAGATTAAATATGTATATTCCGATGCAGAGAATTGTTGAAATATTTGCAGGGATTTAAGAGTGTAAAAAAGAAACGATAATGAAAATAACAGATATTTTTGTAAATAAACTAAAAATCGAAACTAAGGTAGTGTATTACCCTGAAAAAAGTTTACAACATAAAAGAGTAAACTTATGTCAGAATTATCTAAACCTATTCATCGTCGCCACTTTCCGGTTCGAGTAAAATTATCGGCAGTCCGGGATCGTGTGATCCATGAGCTTGATTATTCCGAAGTCTTGGAGAAATACAGCGTGAGTTCTTCCACCTTCGGAGATTGGTTGCGTAAATATAAACCTCGCATAATGTCGGAAGAAAGCCATAAACGTTTATCTTTACCCGTGCATACGGCAAAATGTTTATTATCCATGACAGACA
>NZ_QWEL01000017.1 GCF_009935865.1 Odoribacter sp. Z80 | reverse complement strand
ACGTAAGTGGAATGTATTTGTGTTGGCGTACCGTTAGTACGGATGCATGGAGGGGGCAGTGGAGGGGGATATTGCCGCAGGGCTGGATTCAAGAGTGAGGGAATAGATTGATATATGTTTATAAAAAAGCTATCTGTTTTCAGATAGCTTTTTATTGAAGATTTTATAAGATAAACTTTTTGAGGTAATTGCAAAAGATTATCTGTTGGCCATGATCTGAGATTCAACCTGATCAATATTAGCCTGGTCAAAAACCATTGTCTTATTATTAGGCAAATAGGTAAAAACTTTATCTTTTTTCAAGTCAACTACTTTGATTTTAGTCTCTCCATTCATTTGATACCAAGCTTTTTCTTTGGGAAAATATTGGAAATCTACCTGTACGTCCTGGTAGGCAACAGACATATTGTTTTTACTTTTGGTGATTTTGTATATCTGTCCTTCGTGCAGGATGGTGGATTCTTCTACTTCTCCCGATTTCATAGCAATGGGATTTTTTTCTCCCCAAAACTCGATTGAATTAAAAATTAATCCGTCACCCAATACTGTTAATTCATAGGCGGGTAAAATGCATAAACCTAAAAATACCAGTTCGTTTACAAACTTTTTTTGAGATACCTGACCGTTCCAGTCATGTAATTTACTGGTTAAGGCAAATGAACCATAGCATCCTGTCATGGAAACAGCTGTAGCTCCCAATAATACTGCAACAGTAGTTTTTGTAATAAACTTTCTCATAATCAATTCTTTTTATTATATAAAAAATATAAATATATTATAAGTATGTTGTAAAAATATAATTTTTGATGGAAATATGCAACTTCTATTTTTTCTTTTACGTAGGGAAATTTTTTAATAAAGTGTAGAATGTTTTTTTAGAAAGAAGAGATAAATTATAAATAATTGTAAATTTGCGTGGAAAATACAACAATTCAAATGAATATTGTTGTATTTGAAACATTTTTTTGTTTTGAATTCAGGATAATTCTTTTTAAATATAGTGATATGTCAGTTTATTTTAGTTTTAAGGAAATCATTAGTGCTTTTATGGTTCTTTTTGCTGTCATTGATATTTTAGGTGCGATACCTATTATTGTCAGTTTACGGGAGAATAATCAGAAAATAGAAGCAGGAAAAGCTGCTATTATATCTTTTGTAATTTTAGTATCTTTTTTGTTTCTGGGACAAGCTTTATTGGGATTGTTTAATGTAGACATATCTTCTTTTGCGGTAGCAGGAGCTTTGGTATTATTGGTGCTTGCGGTGGAGATGATTTTTGGTATTGAAATATTTAAGAATGATAGTCCCTGCGGTTCGGCAACGATAGTTCCTTTGGTATTTCCTTTGATAGCAGGTGCAGCTTCCTTTACTACTTTACTTTCTTTGCGGGCAGAGTACAATATTTTGAATATTATTATTGCTGTTGCTTTGAATATGCTGGTGGTTTGGATTGTGCTTCGGTATGTTTATTACGTGGAACGTTTATTTGGGAAAAGTGGTATTTATGTTATGCGTAAATTTTTTGGTATCATTTTGTTGGCTATTGCAGTCCGTTTGTTGACCGGAAATCTGACTTCTCTGATCGGAAGTTTTTAGATTTTATCTATAAATTTTATCAGGCGGTTGGCATAAATCAGATACAAAATTGTCCAGAACAGAAAACGGAACATACGTCCGATAAACATATAAATAAAGGTACGGGTACGGTTGGTGTGGTAAAATCCAAGGGCAACGTTAGAAATGTCACCCAATACCGGAACCCATACAAACAAGGCCAGAAAGCTGCCATATTTTACAATCCATTTTTTTTGTTTTACTAATTGTTCCTCTTTAATGTGGAAGAATTTTTTTATTCGGTTGGTATTGCCGGCATGGCCTATTTCATAAATAACTAATCCACCCAACCATCCTGCGATAGAGGCAATGGTTAGGCAAGTCCAGGGATTAAATCCTTTGGAGAGCAGGAGTACGTATAAAACATCGGCTCCCAGGGGAATGAAAAGGGCGGAAAAGAAACAGCCGGCAAATAGGCCTAAATATCCGTAGCTTGTCCAGTTAGGAGGAGTGAGTAGAATAAAAATTGAATCGTAATCCATCATATAATCTTTCATACAGGTGTACGAATGAACAAGCTGAAGGTTTGTTTTGAAAATAAATTCTGAAAATATCGGAAAACATTTCAGGATATGTGGGGAAAGAAGCGTTCTGCAAAGTGAAGATATAGAAAAATCCAGACCAAGAAACGGCCTAAACGACCGATTAGCATATAAATGGCAGAAAGCCATGGATTAACTTTATAAAATCCGAGGGCAATAGCAAATAGGTCACCAGCAATGGGTAACCAGGTAAATAAAGCCAGCCATATTCCGTACCGGTCTATGTTTTTTTTCTGCTGGAGAAGTTTTTCTTCTTTTACTTTCAGCCACCGTTCTATCCATTCCCATTTTCCAATCCGTCCAAGCCAATAGGATGTGAGTCCTCCTAACCAATTGCCCATAGTGGCTATAAGCAGACAGATCCAGGGGTTTCCGCCTAAAGCGAGTGTACCTATCAAGAGCACGTCTGCACTCATGGGAATGAGGGTTGATGCTAAAAAAGATCCCAGGAATAAGCCCCAATACCCTAATTCTATGAATGAATTCATGACGTTGGGATTATACGATTTCTATCCGTATATTCCCTTGAGCTTCAGGAGTGAAAACCAGACATTTACGATGAAGAGACTGATTCTCAAAATTAATCAAAAGGGTAGGGTCGATGGGTTTACCGTTTACCCGAATTTCAAAGTGTACATGGTCTGTGGTGGCTCGTCCGGTTTCTCCGGTAAGACAAATGGGAGTGCCGGCTGTGATATGGTCTCCGGAGTGGACCAGGTGTTTCGAATTATGGGCATAAACGGTTTCTAAACCGTTGTAATGACGGATAACGATGACGTTACCGTATCCACGACTCCAGTTTGCCATACGTACCACTCCGTCAAAAGCAGCTACTACGGTGTCCTGACAATTGATTTTTAAATCCATGCCGGTATGCATCCGACCGTTGCGGCGTCCGAAAGGGGATAATAAACGGGCTCCGGGAAGGGGAAAAACAAAAGCTTCTTCCGGAATATTTTTCAGGTCAAGTACCAATTCCTGCCTGCGTGCGAATAGTTCTTCATGGGAAAGGCCGACGATGTGTTTTTCTACCGAGGAAAATGAATCCCGGAGTTCCAGTATGGGTTCGTAAAATTTTGCCGGCTGGGTCTGATAAAAAGCAAAATCAATTTCTAAGTCTGAAAGCAGGCTGTCTGGAAGATTAAAAACAGGTGGAGGGGTATAGGATAATTGAGTAGGGATAGTAGTGCGGCGTGAGCAGGAGCAGAAAATGACTACTATTATACAAATGATGGTTCGTGTTCGTTGAATAAATCCCATGTAATCTGTTTAGGTGAATGAATATGCAACATTATTTATAGTAATGTTTTTGCTACGCAAATATAATATATTAAGTTGCTTTCATTAGTGAAACTCCTTGTTTTACAACTAATTTTAACATGGTAACGTTTCCGGAGAAATTTATATTTGCTCCTTATTTTACCTTCTTTCTTGCTTATCTTTTAGTTTTATTTGTACTACCTTTGCCTGGCTTTTGAAAGAAGTAACAAGAGAGGATATTAAGTGTTCAGAAATGGAATGGTTAAATAGTATTTTGGTTGAGCATACTGTTATTCAAGCTGTTGTTGTGATTGCCCTGATTTCAGCAATAGGTTTGTTATTAGGTAAAATTAGTGTTTGCGGAGTTTCCTTAGGAGTGACTTTTGTTTTTTTTGCCGGCATTGCTGCCGGGCATTTGGGTTTCTCTATAGACTCTCAGATGTTAAACTATGCTGAAAGTTTTGGTTTGATTTTGTTTGTCTATGCCTTGGGGTTACAGGTTGGGCCTGGATTTTTTGGATCTTTCCGGAAGGGAGGAATGACTTTGAACTTTTTGGCTATGGCAGTTATCTTGGTGGGTACCGTTATGACTTTAGTTTTTCATGTCCTGACTGGTGTATCTTTGCCGGATATGGTAGGCATATTAAGTGGTGCTGTTACCAATACTCCTGCTCTGGGGGCTGCCCAGCAGACATTGAAGCAGATGCATATAGATGCTGCTGACCCTGCATTAGGGTGTGCTGTTACTTATCCATTGGGAGTTGTAGGAGTTATTTTAGCAGTGATTGTTTTAAGAAAAATGTTTCCTAAGAAGACAAAAGAAGTTATTGTTGCAGATGACAAAAGCAAGCAGACTTTCATTGCCGGTTTTGAGGTTTGTAATCCCGGTATTTTTGGGAAAAGTGTTAAAGAAGTGGCCCGTTTGGCTACTCATTCTTTTGTCATTTCTCGTTTGTGGAGGGAAGGGAAAGTAACTATTCCAACTTCAGATACTGTTTTGCACCAGGGAGACCGTTTATTGGTGATTACTACTGAAGCTGACGAAGAAGCGATGAAAATCCTTTTTGGAGAAGAGGAGAATGTAGATTGGAACAAAAAAGATATTGATTGGAATGCTATTGATAGCCAGCTGATATCTCAGCAGATTGTAGTGACGCGTGCGGAAATTAATGGAAAAAAATTGGGAACATTAAGGTTACGGAATAATTATGGTATAAATATTACTCGTATTTACCGGGCTGGAGTTCAACTGTTAGCTACCCCTGAGCTGATACTGCAATTGGGTGATAAATTAATAGTGGTGGGGGAAGCTGCAGCCATAAGCAATGTAGAGAGGGTTTTGGGCAATCGGTTGATTAGTTTGAAAGAACCCAATTTGATTGCGGTTTTTATCGGTATTGTGTTGGGGCTTGCAGTCGGAGCAATTCCTTTCTCAATTCCCGGAGTAGAGTTCCCGGTACAGTTGGGCTTGGCTGGCGGACCTATTGTTGTGGGAATTTTAATGGGGGCTTTCGGACCGCGTTTCCATATGGTTACTTATACGACCCGTAGTGCAAACCTGATGCTCAGAGGGTTGGGATTGTCTATCTATCTGGCTTGTCTCGGATTGGATGCCGGAGTACATTTTTTTGAGACGGTTTTTCGGCCTGAAGGTCTGTTGTGGATTGTTTTAGGATTTGCTATTACCATTCTACCTGTTATGTTAGTTGCCATTTTTGCTTTAAAAGCCATGAAAATTGATTTCGGTTCCTTGGCAGGCATGTTGTGTGGAAGTATGGCTAATCCGATGGCATTGAATTATGTAAATGCAACAGTGGAAGGAGATAATCCTGCTGTTTCTTATGCGACTGTTTATCCTTTGTGTATGTTTGTCAGGGTGATTATAGCCCAACTATTGCTTATGTTGTTTTTATAAGCCTGTTCCCTGGGGTAGTTTGAGGGGAACAGACTTAAGTGTGAAAGTATTAATATCCCATAGGGTAGCCCTGGTAAAACCAGTGCATAATATGTGAACCGAACAACAACCCTAAAACAATCCATACGGCCAGTAAGATTAAGGTTGCTTTGGCCCAGTTGGCTTTGGTGATATTGGTGTTCCGGTTAAAGGCCCAAACGAATAACATAATGATATTCACTAAGGGAATAGCGAGTATAATAAGGGTGATAACCCAGTTTCCGATGGATACCTCCGGATAGATGCGGGGAATAGGTCTTTCTTTTTCCATGATATTTTTTGTTTTATAGTTAATTTCCGGTAAACCGATTTTACTGAAAACGGATTTCCGGTTTTTCCTGAAACAGGAAAAGGGGAAATTTAATGCCTAATGTTGTAAGGCAGCAGGTTTGGGTAAAATCTGTTGTTCGGGAAGTTATACGCAGGAGTACTGTGAAAAGGTTTGTGGAAACAAGGATTTTAATCTAACATTAGATTCATATAGGGTTGTTGGGCAGGAGCTAAATGATTCAGAGGAAAAGGAAGCTGTTCCGGATGGTATCCCAGGAGGGCTTGGGTTAGTGTGGGAATATCCGTTTCGGCATCTGTAGTTGTACCAGTCGGTTTTATCTTTTGGCATTCTCCTTGGGAGAGTTTGTAAATTCCTGTATTGAATGAAAGTTGGGGATCATCTATTTTGATGGTAAGGGTTAGGCCTGGGTTTTGTTTGGAAACTTGCTTTAGCATTTGTTGGGCGTTAATAATGCGGGCCATTCCGTAACTGTGGTGATGGAGACCGTAGGGTGGGAGTTTACAAATGATAGGTTTGTCCGGCCATATGTTAAAAACTTGTTTCAGCAGTGCCTTTTTGCATGATTCGTTTTCCCAGAGGATTTCTTTGATGAAGGTGTGATTTGCTTCGGGGATTGCTAAGGCCCATCCTTTTATTTCCTGGTTTCGGGAAATGGTTAGCAAACGTCCTCCGCATAAGTAAGCTTCTTCGATAATAGCCATATAATCTTCATAGGAATGTTGTATACAACAAATTCTGTGCTCCATCGCTTGGCTGAAAAAACGATAGGTTGCAGTAGTGAATTCAGGATGAAAAGTTGTTGGACTGGTGACTTGAAAAGAAAAATCGTGAGGAATACTGTCAGGCACATATATTTCGGTTGAGTAGTCAAAGACGCTGGCATATCCCAACTTGTTGTAATATTCAAATAAACAGTCTTCTGCGGGAATAAGAGTGCTGAGAATCACTCCTGCTTTGTTCATCTTGGTGAGTGCTTCTTTGAGCAAAAGAGTCATATAGCCTTGGTTGCGGGCCTCCTGACAGGTGCATGCTCCTGAGATGTAAGAGGTAAGGATAACTGTTTTGAGCCAGGACATAGGGTATGGTAGCAGGAGGAGGGAAGAGACAGGCTTGTGGTTTTCTTCATATACCAAAGCATTTTCGTTGCTGTATTTCTTCTTGAAATAGAATTGGATGAAATCTTCCGGATCTTGAAAATTTTGCTTCCATAATTCCATGATTTGCTGTTTTTTCCCCATAACTTACTTTTTTATAGCCCTTGCTTTTTCCAGCAGAATTGTAGGATGGTATGATAATTTGGCCTGTCTTAATCCCGGTATTCCCAGGTCCTCTTCACGATTCAAGTAGATATATTGTTCTGGCAGGTTAGCTGCAAACAGTTGGTTGATTGCACTGTAAATACCGTCAATGTGAATATCTGCTTTTTCATAGTGTACTCCGAACGTTTCTTGAGAAATAGGAGCTCCAAAAGTAAAGGCGGCTAATTTGTCTTCTGTACGGATAATAGCTCCGGTTAACCCTAAGGTTTCGAAATGGTGTAAAGCAAAAGTCAGTGCACGCCGTTCGTTCCGGATATTTTCATTTTCGATATATCCGTGTTTCATACACCATTCCGCTTCGAATTGTAAACATTCAGGTACGGATTCAGCAGTTAAAGGCACATAGTTAAATTCATAGGCTTTTCTGAATTTATTGACATGATTACGTTTGGGCTGATAATTTTTCCCCTTGAGTTCGGCCAGGTCTTGTCTTTTATAAATGTAATCAAAATAATTGCGGTCACTCTTATATTCAAATGCATGTGGATAAAAAGCTTCCAATTTATCCTTTAGCTCGGGAAGGATTCCCCGGAAAACGAGCGGGGCATTTTCTGCTGCCGCCTGTTTTTCTAATTCCTTGATAGCGGGGAGCGGATTTTCCTGACCTATGGGCAGGAAGTATTCATGAAACCCTTCAGGATGAAGAAAGCGAATGACTAATTGGTGGTTTATAATCGCAAAACTGGATTCTGTCATGAAATGCCAACTGCACAGGTTTGCAAAAGAGAGTTCACAATCTTTTGATTCTGAATGGTATATATAGGAAGTGATTAGGTCTTTATCTTGTATTGTGATAGGGCTGAATGTTGTCATATACATTCTGGTTTCTGGTTGCGAATGTATTTTATTTTTTGTTGCTTCCATATTTTTTTGATGTGGATTTTTTATATAATTGTGAAATAAGTTTATTTTCTTGATTCAGATTAGGTGTTTTAGGAGAGAAAACGGAATTGATTTGAAAATGTTTATAAAATAAAGACATAAAAAATCCCGGAATTATTCCGGGAAAATAATAGAATATCGGAGACGATTATTAATCGTCGATTTCTTTCAATTGGAAAGTGGGCGTGTATTTTAATTCCAGCTTATTGTCCAGTTTAATCTCATAACCTTTGCTGTCTCTTTCTATTTCTACAACTTTATTTTGAGGGAATTGCTCCGTTATGTGTTTTTTTATGGCAGCAGGAATTAACGCGTCCGGTATGGAGGAAAGTTTGCAGTCTATTTCTTTCCACTCTCCTTTGTTGTTAAATTCAATTTTTTCTCCGTTGGTAAATACTACCTCGTATGTTTTATCCCATATTTCATTTTCCATTTTTGCAAAAGAGACTTCATTTTTGGGGAAATACTTTTTGATGAATTCCTGGGATTTTTGTGGTAATTCATTCCAGGAAATCGGTTTGTCATTGTCTGCTTTGGCAAATCCGAGAATAGCGAATAGACAGATACTAAATGTAATGAGCTTTTTCATGGCAATTTATTTAAGGTTTATACTTCAAAATAATTTTCAAATTAATGAAGATTTTTGAATAATGTACGTTTTTCCCTCATAAAAAAGGCATAATTCATGTAAATATTATTTATTTTTATAAATAAATAACTGGCGTTAAATAAGAATAGTATTATATGTATCATGCCACTGCATGTTGGTATTCTTTTATTCGGTTCATGTATTTGAACTGAGGTGCCGGTTGTCTGGACTGCCTTTGTAAGCCGTTCCTTTACTGCTTTCGAGGAACTCGGGCAGCCGTTCTAAGCAGTTAACAGAATCCTCCGGACACCGCTCCCATAGTCCGTCAGCACAGTTTCATTCCCTTTGTGTTGATATATCCTTTCAACGTTGTGTAACGGAAGAAAGAATTATGGGTTATGTGTAAAGATGTATATAAATATTTTTGTTTTCTGTTTACTCTTTGGGTGAGATCAGAGATTCCATGTTAGCCTGGCTCTGGAACTTATTACCGGTAAACCGAAACGGGGCCCTTGGGGCTGAATCAGTATCTTTATTTTTACACGGCTGGAGAGCAAGACCGGAAGGTTAGAAGGAAAATTTATGCAACAAACAAAGAATTTAAAAAAATAAGCTTTATATATTTGGTGTTTTAAGATAAAGTCCTACCTTTGCATCCGGAATCAACCAAAGAGTATGGATTTCGCCTGTTCTTAAAACAGTTTTTGGTGCGGTAGTTCAGCTGGTTAGAATACAGGCCTGTCACGCCTGGGGTCGCGGGTTCGAGTCCCGTCCGCACCGCTGAGAGTCAAGACAATAGGTTGACAAAAGCGGACAAAGCACGTAATATTCAACAGATTACGTGCTTTTTTATTGCCCTTCAGAAAACTACGGAAGTCACAAAAATGCCCCGAAAAGACAAAGTGCAGTTACAAATTCGTTACAGAAAAAGGAGTGAGAAAAATTGTAACGATTTTTGAGTTAAACATCTGATTTTATACTTCTTGTCTCTCAAATGTCTGCCCTGATTTTAGTCGTTAATCCTTCCTTTGTCCCCTCGTTTATCAAAGGAGTTTAAATGAAAAAATTATGAGCAGTACTTTTAAAACGCTTTTCTACATCAGAAAGAATTATCTGAACAAGGAGAAAAAAGCCCCCATCATGATTCGGGTGACTATCAACGGAAAGATGGTGCAGTTCAATTCCAAACTGGATATTGAGCCGGAACTGTGGAATTCAAAGAAGCAGGAAGCTACCGGAAACGGGAATCAGACAAGAAAGTTCAACACGCTGTTAGCTAATATCAAGTATTCTATTCAAAACCATTTTCATGAAATCGCTCTCGAAGAAACACCGACCCCAGAGAAAGTACGCGATTCGTTTTTAGGCGTTACCGATAAACAAACGACTTTAATGGTACTTTTCCAGAGACATTTGGACAATCTGAAAAATATTGTCGGTAAGGGCATGGCAAAAGCTACCTATGATAAGTATGAGATTACTTTTCGCAGAGTGAAGGAGTTTATGAAAAGCAGGTACAATATTCTTGATATCCCCCTCCGGGATATCAAGAATATATTTGTCGTGGATTTTGAAAACTTCCTTATTCAAAAGTATGATTACGGAAAGAATACAAGGGCGAAGTTTTTACAGCGGTTTCATTCGGTCATTCTGATTGCCAAGAGAAATAACTGGATAAAAACAGACCCTTTTGATAATTTCGTCATCGGAAGCCAGAAGGTAGACAGGGGATATTTGACGCAAGCGGAAGTGGATGCTATCTGGAACAAGGAATTAAATGTTGCTAGACTGGAGAAAGTAAGGGATGCTTTCATTTTTGCCTGTTATACTGGGTTGGCCTATATTGATGTCTGCAATCTGAAGCAGCATAATATCGTCACCATCAACGGGGAAAAATGGATACAGACACGACGGCAGAAAACCGATACGCTGGTGGAAGTGCCTTTGTTGAAAATTCCGGAAGTTATCATTGAGAAATACAAGGGGCGTGTTCCCGGGGATTCCCTTATCCCCATTTCCACCAATCAAAAGGTTAATGCGTATCTCAAGGAGATTGCAGATTTGTGCGGGATTCAGAAGAATCTAAGCTATCACCTTGCCCGCCATACGTTTGCGACGACTATCACGTTGAGTAAGGGGGTAAGTATGGAAAGCGTGAGTAAAATGCTGGGACATACGAAGATTACCACGACGCAGATTTATGCCCGCATCCTGAATTCTAAAGTGAAAGAGGAAATGAAGTTGGTGGAAACGGCGCTGGAAAATGCGGTATGATGTGTCAGAATGAAGAATCAGAAGGCGGGAAATTTCCTATCCGCCTTCTGATTTTCTACACTTCTGCCTTATAAGGGCTGGTTATTGAGAAACTCCCCCAATTTCCGGTACACCGCCACAAACTCCCCGAATGTCAATTCCTCGGAATGGGTTTCGTTCACATCAATACAATATTCTATCTCCGTTTCCCCGCCCTCTTCCTGAGAAATGCGTTTACTTATCCACGGTATAGTTCTGATAGCGGGCAGCCTGCCGTCTTCCTTTATTTCAAATGTAATATCGGGTTGTGATTCTTGGGGGTAGTCTGCAATGTCCCAACATACCCTTTTATCCCCATTTTCCCCGAACACTTTCAGGAAATCCGATATGATACAGGCCATCCTTTGCATTTGTCCGGCAGGGATACCCTCTGAATCCGCATGTAAGTCGCCAAGGCTGTAATTAACGTGGAAATGGTTTTCATCCCCGTATAAATCAATATTCTTGCTGATACTGATGCCATATCCGTCATAGTCTTTCATCTTACATTGGAATGGTGATTTTTCCCTTTCGATAAACCGTTCCATCGTTTTGTAAAGTTCTTTTATCTGAGGATAAAGCAGCCCGTAGATTTCTCCGTCACCGATGGTCAGGCAATATCCCGTGCCTTCGGCCGCCAAACGCTCCTCCCGTTCCTTGTGTTTCCGCTCCCTTTCCTGCTCGTAATTAAACAGCCGCTTTAATTCCTTTTCCTGGGTCCGGAAAAAGGCCTGCATGTTATGGGTTAGCTCATTCCATTCCGAAAGCAGACAGGCGGATACGGTAAAACCGTGCAATGTTTCAATCAGACGCTTGCTTTCCTCTTCGCCGGGTTTGCCGTTGGCAAGGTACCACGCGCAGGCTTTTTGTATGATGCCACAATCAGTAAGCCACGGGCGCTCAAAAGAGATAAAGAGACGGCCTAAACGACGGAAGCTGTCATGAAGCACTACCAACGGTTTGGGGGCAGTCATGTCGGCAGCATGATTTTTCAGGCTTTTTTCCAATTGGCTGAAAAATACGGATTCCGAGGGTGTCAGGTTAAATTCCTGCTCTTTCTTCGGCTCTTGCTGTATAGCCTCTGGTGAAACCGGACGTTTTTCTGTGTTTTCCATTATATACCTCCTTCCTGATTCGTGGTTTGTGATTCGGGAGAGACTTCGGGAGAAGCCGCATTGAGCAGACTTTCGGTTTCCTGTAGCATACGCCGGTAGTATTTGAGAAAGAAGGAGGCCAAACCCCGGTAGCGGTTAAGGGTAAACTGGAAATCGGACCAGCTTGTCCACGCTTCGATGACTTGCTGCCGCTCTTTGCGGGGTATATTATCCCCGGTAAGATAGGAGAAACAGGCTTTTTGCAGGGCAGGTATATCTTCTGCCCACGAACGCTCCAAAAATGCCAGCATTTCGGCAAACCGTTCGGTCCGGCGTTTGAAATTGATTAACCAGGCGTCGTCGGATAGTTCGGGCGTGGCATCCGGATTGAATAGCAACTGATGGTGAAGATAATGTTTTCTCACCTCGGTTTTTTCCTTGCACCGTGGTTGCTCGGTTACTTGAGGGGCGTTTAATGTGTCATTAACGGACACGGTATTTTCTTCTTGGTTCATGTTTTGTCAATTAAATGGGTTAATTACTGTGGTTTATTTTTTGAGATTTAATACATATTCCAATACCTATACATATTATTTCAACACATATAGGTGTGTAAATTGTTTCCAAAAAAAACCTTTATTTGTAAAAATATAAAGGTTATGAAATCAGCTATTGAATTATTTGTTAGCCAAAAGGTTAAAGAATATAGAGATAAAAGAAATTGGAGCCAGCAGTATTTAGCTGATTGTATAAACCTTTCCGCATCTTTCGTTTCAAATAGGGAAAATCCAAAGACTGACGATGCTTTTAATTTAGACCATATTGATGCATTAGCAAAAATATTTGAATGCAAAATATGGGATTTATTACCTCAATATCCTATTAACGATAAAAAGTCGCTTTAGGGTGAACGTACCAGTGTCATAACATTTCTATGTTTAAGGCAGAAAAAACGGTTCCGCCTGACCCGTTGAACGTCACCTCAGAGAAGCCGGGTGCCTATTACAGGACACCCACGGGAGGGGAACCGTATATGAGGTGACAGGCAAAAAAATGCCTGCCACACGATAGAAGCAGGTTCCTGCCTCTCTGAGTTATGACGTTCGTTGCAAACATAAGAAATGCTCTGAACATACCAAAATATTTTACCAAAAATCTTTTCTTTACAAACCAATAGAGAGGTTATAAAAATGTCTCTTTGCGTCCCCCTCACATCCTCCATCCTCTTTTCTTTTTCTTCCTCTTGCGCCTTTGTTCTTCCATCCATAGCGGCTCCGCATAGTCGGGAACGGGATTCGATGGGAGATTCAACAAACCGCCCAAACCTCCCGTTTCATGTTCCTGCCATCTTTCAATACTTTCCGCTTTTTGGCTGCCATTATATGCCTGCCTGTAATTCCAATCCTTATTTTCATAGATTAGATTTACGCTTCCTGTCTGCTGATTCTCCGTAAATTTTTCCTGAAACGCATTCGCAGCAAACTCTTTCCCCAGCCTTGAACCGTTCAGTACAGTCCGCCTCCCGTGGTCTATGAACGTCACTCCGTAAATCCTCCCGCTTTCATTCTCCCGGAAAACCACGCCGATGCCTTTTGCCTTTAGCTGTTCTGTAAAATCTTCCCTGTTCCTGGCTTGTGGCATCACTTGTTTTAACATAAGGTACAGCTTCTCCCGAATCCGTTCCTCCCGGATAAGCTGTGCCGATTCTTTGAATCTCTCCTCCAAAGCCTCACATCCCACCGATTTTCCGAACAGGGAAGATTTCAAAGGTGTTCCCACCCGTTTCCCGTTGTCATCCGTAGCCACATAGAGTAAACCGTGGTAAGGTCTGCCGTAAACGGCTCCTTTCACTTCCTCCACCGTCACATTAAACAACTCCAGCAAGGTGCGGAACTCCCCGAAGGACTGGAAACGGTAGTGCTCAAACAGGTATTTTACAATGTTACCAATCTGGTGTTTTACGTCTCCCCGCGGATAATCCAGTTTCTTCAATTCGGGCGTGTCTGTCCGTTCTTCCTTGCCCGCCACATGCAGTCCGTATTCCTGTTCCAACCTCCGGCATATCTCCATGGAACGCCTGTTCTCAAAGTCGCTCTTTATCTTCTTTCCGCTTTCGTCCACCCGGACACTTACAACGTGGAGGTGCTGGCGGTCTATATCGGCATGCTTAAAGACGATATACGGCTGGTTGCCGTATCCCATTTCCTCCATATACCTTTGTGCCATTTCCGATAATTCCCGGTCCGTTACCTTGTCTTTCGGGTCGGGATTGAGGGAAATGTGGATAACAGGTTTCTCCGTCCGCCTGTTGGCAAAGAGATAAGGGGCAAAGGAACGCATACATAGTCCCAGGTCAAAACGATTGTCGGGAGATTCAAGCATGTTGTTTTGCAGGAGAATTTCCGCCTTTCCGTCCTCCGCTTTCAACCCGTTGTATTTTAAAACCCCGTAGATGGATTTACAGCCTGTAATCTTCGCAATCATATTGGAGAAGTTGCTGGATTTGTTGTTTCAGTTCGTGATTGGCTTTCACCAATTCAATGATTGCCTGTTCAAGGGGATACAGCAGGCGGAGTGCTTTTTTACGCTCAAAATGTTGAAACAGGTAGTCCATGACCTGATTGTAGTTGTTGCCTATTGCCTTGACTTGTGCAGGAAAGGAACTGAGCTTGACAATGAAATCATGGAGGGTTTTGTCGTAGTGGATTATCTTCATGGGGGTATTGAGCACCTTATCCGCGAGGAATTCCGAGCGGGATTTCTTTCCGGAGCGTTCAAAAAGGGTGAGGAACCGGATGTTTTCTTCTGCGGTAAAACGGACTGCCACGCGGTGGATTTTCTTGTTTTCTTTGCGTGGACGACCGACTTTTCTTTTCCCGGATGCGGGTGTTTGGAGCGTAGTAGTGTGTTTTAAATCGGTCATGGTTTTAGTTTTAATTGTACTTTTAGTCTTCATTTTCATTCTGTTTTTCATTTCTATTTTATTGTCATTTCTATCTTAATTTCATGTGGGGTACGACTTGGGAGTACCCCTTTCCCGAACAAATTGTGAGGGCGAGTTTCGAGGCACTCGAAGAATTTTGAGGCACTCAAAATACAACTCGCTATTAGCTGACGCTAATAAAATCCGCCAAAGGATGGATTACCAATGAACTGATAAGCGGAGGAAGGAAAACCCTTCACTCTGTGTTATCGTTCGGAGACAAAATTAGGGGGCTTATTGCTGTGGGATTTGCTTTCCGGGTGTGCCAACTACGACCAACCTGTGCCAAATGCTGCCAGTTAGAGAGGAAATATAATAATTGGTAACATTCTTCCACTTATTTATTACCATACGAACCAATAAAGGATGGTTGGTTGCAATATACGAGCGTTGAGTGAAACCAACCAACGGAAAAACTGTGAATACTTGCAATATCCCGCCCAACGTTGTAATCACCCAATGGCGGATTATTGGTACGTTGGGCGGTTGGTGCATACAATAAAGAAATCAGTGCCAACCGCTACCACTCTGTGCCAAATGCTGCCAGTTGTCCGGAAAATGATACAAGTCGTTTATTTACCTACTGATTCAAATAACGACAGAAATATGAAACGACAAAAACAGCGAATTATATCATTACAAATTCACCGGACTAATCATCTGTTGCAATGCAACACCGATGTTTTGTGTACCCAATATAGTGAAGACGTAGTGTCGTATAGATTTACTGTCGTATTGTTGTACTGACGTATTGTTGTATTGAATAATCCAACTAACCATACAATTATATGGCTATATATTAAGAAAAGAAAATAAGAAATACTTTCAAGGTGCGAAGGGAGAAATTGTTGTAAAAGCCGGAAATAACCCATTGGGGTTATTCTGACTTTTTCAAGGATTTCGCGAGAGGACGGGAAGTTACGGAGCCCCTCCACCCGGCTCAGGTTAACTTCCCGGACAGGGGAAAAATATAAAGAGAAGAAATGATTCAGAATAAATCAAAAATTTCAGACAAAATATACAATAAGAAAAATACTTCCTTCTTGAAAAAAGAAAACTAATAAATTTTTAGGGTCCCTAAAACATAATCCTTTTATCAGAAAATATTTTTTTGCATATTTTATAATACCGACTATTTTATCTCAATATATCAGATTTTTCATATCTTTATGGCAAATATCGTCCTATCAAGATGTCTGTGCACATGAATGGAATAAAAGAAAAAGGAATTAACAAATCTGGCTGATAAAAAACGGTAAGAGTTTCAGTATTGTCAATGCCTATGTATGCAACCGCCGTCAACCCAGTCTCGAACAGCTGTTCGAGATTGCAAAAGTTCTTCAGGTGGATCCGAAAGATTTGATTGAAAGTAAATAACGAATAAGATATGGAAATCCAAATTCAGGGAAATAAAATATATTGTCCGCTCAAAGATAAATGGTTGATTACTACTCCGGAAGAGCAGGTTCGTCAAATATACATTTGCCGGTTGGCAAACGAATACCTGTATCAAGGAGAACAAATGGGGCAGGAAATAACCGTTGCTAATGGGCATCGTGGGCAGGGAAAGGCGCGTGCTGATATTGTTGTGTGGCGCTCCAAAGAAGATAAACAACACAAAAAAAGTCCGTTGATAGTAGTAGAGTGTAAGGCTGAAACGGTTACTATCCACGAAGAGGATTATTATCAGGGATATAACTATGCAGCATGGGCCGGAGCTGATTTTTTTGTGACCACAAACCAGAAAGAAACACGCGTTTTTCGCGTTGTTAAAGGTCATATGCCCAAACGCCTGGAAGAAATTGTGGATATACCTAAAGCAACGGATAACGGAAAGAAGATAAAAGAGTTATTAACACAAACCAAAGCGTTTACGCGCGACGAATTTTCAAAACTGTTGTTTACCTGTCATAACATTATTCGGAATAACGACAAATTGTCTCCGGAGGCAGCGTTTGATGAAATCAGTAAAATTTTGTTTATCAAGATTCGCTACGAACGGAAAAATACCGGTGCACAAATTTTCTCCTTGGATGAGTTCAAGAAATTAAAAGGGGCATATGAGGCGGTTCAATCTCGTGACAGTCGTCCGTTTTATCAACAGTTGTTCGAAAATACCAAAGAGGATTTTGCCAAAGACGATCTGTTTGAACCCAATGATACGATAAAGATTAAAGAGGCAAGTTTTGAGGCTATTGTTGAGAAATTACAGGTTTATAATCTCTCCAGTACTGCGGATGATGTGAAGGGCATAGCCTTTGAAAAGTTTCTCGGTCGTACATTCCGGGGAGAACTCGGTCAATTCTTCACGCCTCGTACCATTGTTAATTTTATTATCGATATTCTCGACCCACAAGAAGGCGAAATTATTTGTGATCCGTGTTGCGGTAGCGGTGGTTTTCTTATCCGGGCATTCGAGTATGTCCGTGAAAAAATTGAGCATGATATTCAGTTGGCGAAGAATTGTTTGAAAGAGCAACTTTTAGGCGATAATTTCGAATCGATGTCCGATAAGCGAAAAGAGAAAATCTCTGAACAGTTGGCAGTTTATTTTCATCAACTGAATACGGAACTCGATACACAAAATCCGGGCAGTCGTGTCTATGCACTTTCTCATAACTGTATTTTCGGAACGGATGCGAATCCTCGTATGGCACGTACAGCTAAGATGAATATGATCATGCATGGGGATGGCCATGGGGGCGTACATCATCACGATGGATTACTCAATGTGAACGGCGTTTTCGAAAATCGTTTTGATGTCATCCTGACTAATCCTCCCTTTGGGGCTCGTGTAGAAAAATCGCTGTTGGTTACAGATGCCGATCGGTTTAGGAATCAGGAAAAGATAAAATATTATATCGGTCTTTATGGCGATGACTATATCAACGCTATGAAACAGATAACGGATCATATCGGAACGCCCGTTATCGATTTGTTCCGTGCAGGACAATTGAGTGGCTTGACGGAGGTATTGTTTATCGAGCGTTGTATTCGACTACTCAAACCAGGAGGCCGTCTGGGAATTGTTCTGCCCGAAGGTGTACTCAACAATACCAATTTGCAAACCGTCCGGGAACTTTTTGAGGGAATGGCGAAAATTGTGCTGATTACGTCGATTCCGCAGGATGTATTTATGGCATCGGGGGCAACTGTGAAACCCAGCCTGTTGTTTTTCAAGAAATTCACTATGGAAGAACGCTTACAATTCGATGAAATAAAACAGATGGCGACCGAAAAGATTAAGGCTAAATACCAAAAACAGCTCGAAGCACTTGAAACATTTTTATCAAGCCGGAATCCGGCCAGCGAGAAAAATGTGAAACGAACAGAAAAACGAACTTTGGATGCGAAAATTGCCTCTGAAATATGGGAAATCGTCAAAGAAAAATTCGATTATACAATTCCTATTGCCCAAGTGCAGAAAGCAGGGATTACGACGACCGGAGCAGCTTGTGAAAATGAATTGGTTGATCTCGTACAAGAGTACACCCCCTATCGAAAGGCTAATCACCTGTGGACGACTAAGGAATTAAAATACAAGTACGACATCAAAGAAAAGAAAATCATCCGTATTGATCAGGACGGAAATACGAAAGAGTTATGACCACCGCAACCACATATAAGTTTTTAGATTTTGTAAGTTTTTCCGGGCTTTACAATTGGAGTGTACAATACTTGAACGAGTCGAAAATTCAGTTTAATGAAAAATATCCACTGGTTAGAATCGGAGATTTTCTTACTCGCAATAAAACTGCCATTGTTATACAAAACGACAAGGAATATAAGCGTGCTACGATTAAAATTCGTAATGGAGGAATATTTTTGCGAAATATTCAATCGGGAGATAAGATTGGAACTAAAAAACAATTTCTTCTTACAAAAGGACAATTTTTACTCTCCAAAATAGATGCCCGTAATGGTGCATTCGGAGTAGTTCCAGAAGAATTGGATGGAGGTATTATTACTGGTAATTTTTGGACATTTGACGTAGATTACAACCAAATCAATCCTCATTATCTTGCCCTACTAACCACAACCAACTCTTTTATCGAATTTTGTGCACAGGCAAGTAATGGTACTACCAATCGTCATTATTTACAAGAACCTTTATTTTTAAATATAAAAATTCCTTTGCCTCCATTAGACAAACAAAATGAGTTGGTAAAGCAATATAATGATTTGATTTTTTTTGTCAAGATGGAGAAAATGAAAATTATTGATCTCGACGTCAAATCATCCAACGCAGTGATAGAAGCTCTTGGACTTCAACCTTATCCGGGATTACGAACGAAAAAGCTTCTACAGTTTTCTCAATTTAAGAATTTAGATGTTTGGAGTGTTGAACAAACTTTATATCCAAGTATTTCTCCATATGGACAAAGCAAATATAATTGTAAAAGATTATCTCAATTAGCATTGATAAATCCGAAAACCGACCTATCTATCCTGCAAGACGATGACGAATTATCATTCATCCCAATGGAAGATGTTTCTAATGATTATGGTGAGTGGAATAGAAAAAAGGTTGGAACAAAATCCCAAACCAAGGGTTATACGAAATTTCAGAATGGAGATATTATTTGGGCCCGAATTACTCCTTGTATGCAGAACGGAAAATCAGCATTAGTTGATAATTTAGTTAATGGAAAAGGATATGGTTCAACAGAATTTCATGTTATTCGGTTGGTTAGCAACAAGGTTATGCCACAATATATACATACTTTGTTGCGTCATCATTTCGTTTTATATGATGCTATGAAATATTTTACAGGTTCTGCCGGTCAACAACGTGTCCCTGCGTCATATTTATCCAATTTGCTTATTCCTTTGCCGCCTTTGAATATACAGCAAAAGATAGTAGACAATTATAATGAAGCCATCCAGATTGTTAAACGTGGATATGCAAAAATCAATGAATATACATATAATATCAAAACAAATTTCGAAACCCAAATTTTTGAATAAATATGAATTTAGCTCTAATATTAGGTTCACTCATAGAGAAACAGAAAACACGATATCCCAGTTAGAATATCAACCAACCTTTTCCCGAAGTTGGGGGATATTATGATGATAAAGATTTATATGAAACGTGCTAATTTAATTACTATCCGGACTGTTGGGAGGGGCATTTAAATTTATATCCTTGATTAAAGAATAGAGTTATGGCAAAATCATTTTCTGAAATAATGCAGGAACAAATAAGAAACATTAATGCATTTGCATTAACAGCCGATAAAATTCAATCGGTATTACCCCAAATACCTATCTTGCCATTGAAAGAAGCTCCTCAATGGGTGCCGATGCTTCCTGGAATAGCGAAAATAGCCGATACGACACCAGCTTTTTTGTTTGGTGGTGGAAGGAAACAAATGCCAACCAAAACTACTATATCCAAGACAAAACAAATTGAATCTGAGCCCCTTAATCCATATGCCGGACAATATTTTAAGTTGCAGGAATTTGAGATTATTACCCGCTATAAGAACCTGGAGAAATTGTACATTGATTTCCGGAGTACATCATCTTATTGTACATTCATCGGATTGAACGGTTCAGGAAAAAGCAATATAATCGAAGCTATAAGTGCCGTTTTTTACAGCCTCTATCGGTTAACGGTGTTAAGAAGCCCCAGAAAAACCGACCAATGTCCGTTTGACTATAGAATATCGTATATATACAAAGAGCATTTGATTGAGATTAAGAACGGGAAAACAAAAGACGGGAAGAAAGTCACGGAAGATATTCTCCCCAAAAATGTTATTGTCAATTATAGTGGAGAAGAGGACCGCCTATGGAGACAATATTATGAACCCATTTATTTGAAGTTCTGTAGCAAACTGACGGATGAATCGCAGCGGTTTGAGACGCCGCAGATGCTTTACGTCGATAGATATTGCTGGGAAATAGCACTATTAATATTATTATGTTCTGAAAGTGAAGATATTAAAATATTTGTAAGCTCTCTTTTCGGTTCAGTGCGGAATATATCGTTTGAATATAATTCGGAAGCATTCAAACATTGGGAACAGAATTTTGCGAAAGTATTTATCGATGAATTAAAAAAGCGTGAGTCATATACTATTGAAGAGTTGCGGGCACTCATTCAAAGCATTGGTTTTATAGATAACGAAAGAACATTATTTCTGTTACTTTATCAAGCAACCGGACCTGAGGATGATTGTTTAATTTCCGGCATAGACATTGAGTTCGAGAATGGATGCAATGTAGAAGGTTTGAGTGAAGGTGAAAAGAAATTGATTTTAGCTTATACCATACTGCATGTTTTGGCAACAGAAACCAGCTTAACGATGTTCGACGAACCGGATTCACACGTTCATATCGCACGTAAATCCGAATTGGTTGAATTACTGAATACAGAAAATCGTTATAGTATAGTATCCACACATTCGCCAATCTTCATAGAAAAAATGCCCGATATGAATATTCGTTTTTTGAAAAACGGGCATCTCGAAAATGTTGAAAAGTTAAAGTATATAGTAGAACTCAGCGGAGGTAAGGTAAATTATTTGGACGGGGCTTTTATACTCTCTTCAAAATATGTTTTGATTGTAGAAGGAGGGACAGATATTAATTATATCAAACGGGCAATAGAGGTTTTTAGCACCCGGGATAATAAATATAATTGTCTGAAAAAACTATCCTACTTACCCCAGGGAAGTGCAGATCATACGGAAAATTTCTATCGGGAAGTTATTGTAAAGGCATTAGAGCCTATTGAACGGGTTCTGTTTATTTACGATCATGATAAAAATGGGAAAAACGGATATAGTGTAATCCATAAATACAAAGCTGATCAGCCTAAAATTGATGCCATTTATTATCAGCCAGACTATTCATTTCCTCTGGAGGAAAAGGCTCTTTTTTATGTTGAGGATTTGTTTCCACCGGCAGCTTATCAATGTATTTTGGATGAATTAAAAAGTATTTCTCATTACAATGATTTCAAGAAACGTACACAGAGTACTTGTAATGCAATAAAATGTCATATTGAGGAGCATTATGCTGACGAAGCTTTCAAGAAATATTACGATAAATTTAAACCTCTTTTAGACTACTTGGTAGATTATTTTTTCCCGGAACCAATAATAAGCTCAAATTTATATTCGGAGGAGATGTTGCTACAGGGAAAAAATAAAGACATCGTACACCTGTATGAAGCATTGAAAACATCAATAACTGCCCGGAATAATCTTATTACCATATGTCCACTTAAGCATTATGTAGCATTGAAAAATGAGGAGGGCCAGAATATTCTATCCATAGAAATACAGTCCAAAAAAATCCTATTATTTATAAATAAGAAGAAAGGTACACTTTTGGATAAAAACGGATTGACAATGGATGTATCTGATAAAGGACATTTGGGAAGTGGTGATTATAAAATAGAAATAACGTCGGTTGATAATATTCAGTCTGTAATAGAGCTTTTGAGCGAAGAAATTTTTTAATTTTCTTTAGAATGACGGTTCATACTATTAATCTGACTGTTCATTCGGTGATAGCAGAATGAGAAAGTAGAAATTCCACATACATCATTCAGAATCTCTATTTATGTTTGTCATATTGTGTATCCTTATAAGGAATAGTCTAATTTCTTTATTTTTTCGTTCAATTCTCTCAATCTTTCTATTAAATCGTCAAATGACACCGAATTACCATAAATCATGTGGAGACACATATTTTCATAGTCGGCTTTCCAATACTCAATGATTTCTACAGGAGGGATGATGCTGAGGGTTGTCGGATATAATGTGTTGTAATCAAAACCACGCAATCCAATGAAAGTACGACGGTGTTCTATCACCTGTCGGTAAAGTTGCTCATCATTAATAGCCCGTTCTCCTATGGGTGTTTTCAAAATCTGTCCTATGTCATATATGTGACGCGACATTCGTTCCGTACGTATCAATTCTTTCATCTTGGCAAATTCCTCATGTAGCAAGAATATTTTCTCTAAAAAGGTACGTTCTGGAAGAACTGCACGAATCTTGAATGGTGGACTTATGAATGCAGCTGTTGGATATGTTTCATCAATAATTGAGCATACTTTACTTTCCGCAACAGGTTCACTCATTGACCTGCCACTAATTTCAATTTTTACTGCATTCTTAATATATGGATTTATTTCAAACAAGGACGGATAGACCACTTCTATTACTTCCGGATCAGTCGTGGTTATTGGTGTGATGTTTACATTAACATTAAACATGTCAGCACTCAAACCGTAATTCAAAATTGCATCTCGCAATTCATTTTGTAAGGTCTCACGCACAAAAGAGCAAGCAGCACGACGAAGTCTGTCACTGATTTGTGTCTTTGAAAGCGTGCCACCAAATCCTAAAAATTCGCGGTCGATAGCTATATCAATATCCTCAGAAAACCTGTCAATCAAATGCCAGCACTTACTAAGCGAAGTACCACCTTTAAATGAAAGATATTTTGAATAAGGCAATGAATAAAGTGACCGGAGCACAACACATACCCACCAATCTTTTTCTATCAAGTTTGCATTAATTCCTGTTTGTGCAGAAGTTTGCCGGAAAATAAGCCTACGCTGTTCATCGGTTAATTTATAGAATTCCATAGCGTTATTAATATTTTGCGGACCCATATCGGAGCTAAAGAAATATCCTTAGCAAAATTTTCTTTGCTGACATTTTTTAAGTGTGATGCTAAAATTGCTGTCTGTTCTTCTGTTATCATCCCCTCGCCGATAGCTCGCATTGCGGAAACAATCAGCATCATCAAATCAGACTGATAAGCTAAAACTTTTAATTCGGAAGTATGCTTAAACAATATACCTCGTCCTTGCCCCACTGCAATTCTCCGTTGCGAACCATCCGTCAAATAAACAGCATTTGCAGGAACTTGTGTTGATAATCCTAACTTATTCAAAGCATAGTCACCCGTCGGAACTATCCTTGCTTTATCACGTTGTGCTATAGCATTGGCAATCTCATCCAGACTTGGATAGATGATACCGAGTCCCAATTCCTTGTCATATCTCGGATAATAGTAAATCCCCTGGGCTAAACGAATAATCAATCCTTTCTTGTTCAAGCGCAAAATAGCCTTCTTTACCGCCTCCGGAGTACCATAATCTGCATAATCAGCTGAAAAAAGTATTTTCCCCGCCGGTTCCACTTTTATAGCCTGTTCAATGATATTTATAGTACTATTAATCATATTTTCAATTTCAGTATGACACAAAATTATAATAAATTTGGGACAAAACAATGATAGATAAAAATCTGTCGGCAATTAGGACAAATATTTCAGTTTTGTACCCCAAATACTGGAATTAAATTATTAAAATAATATCACCATTAGTTTGATTTCCCCGATGAATCCACTATATTTACACTCGTAGACGAGAAATGGCAGACATAGAGATGTCAGTAGGAGCTATGAAGTGACAAGCTTTCGTTACAATTTCGTTACAGATTGAAATTTTGAAAAGATAAAGAGCTGTATTTTAAAATATTAAGTGCCATTAGGAACAGGTTCCGTCCGCACCGCTTAATAAAGACGAAAAAACAAGAAAAGTCCTGAAGTTTAATACTTTGGGACTTTTTCTTTTTCCCCCCACCCCTGCAAAAAGTACCCGAATCCGGCAGTTGCCACGGGCTTAATCGTTGGACTTTCCTGAGAAGAAAAAAGTCCAACGATTTAGGTTCTTCTTCTCTGTTTTACAATGTTTTGCGTATCGACGTCCGGAACAAAGAAACCTAAGTTTGTACCATTAAAAAAGTTTAAAACATGGGAGAAGAAAAAAGACGTTCGACATTCAGCGTTTTGTTTTACATCAAGAAGCAGAAACTGCTGAAAAACGGTGAGGCACCTATCTGCATGCGCCTCACAGTGAACAAGCAGAAAGCTGAGATTATGATTAAACGGAGTGTTCCGGCAGAGTTATGGAATCAAGCCAAGGAGTGTTCCAAAGGGAAAGACCGGGCTTCTATGGAACTTAATTACTATATCGGAACTGTACGGGCTAAAATTTTGCAGATTCACCGCGAGCTGGAAATGGACGGCAAGGAAATATCCGCTACCGTTGTCCGCGACAGGTTCTACGGACGGGATAAAGTGCAACGTTCCCTGCTGGAAGTATATGCCGAGCATAACGAGAAGTGCAGGGGATTAATCGGGAAAGAGTATTCCCCGGCTACCGTGGAGAAGTTTGAAACATCTATCCGGCATTTAAGGATGTTTATCCGCTCGCAGTATCATCGGGAAGATGTGTTTCTGAATGAAGTGAACGGGCAGTTTATCCGGGATTTTGAATACTGGCTCAAGACTACCATGAATTGCCGGAATAATTCCGCACTAAAACATTTGAAGAATCTGAAAAAGGTTATCCGGATTGCCTTAGCCAATGAGTGGATGACGAAGGACCCGTTTTACGGCATCCATTTCAAGATGGACGAAGTGAATATGGAGTTCCTTACCAAGGAGGAATTAGAGGTGTTAATGAACAAGGAGTTTTCCATTAAACGGCTGGAGCAGGTGCGGGATGTCTTTGCTTTTTGCTGTTTTTCCGGTATGGCGTTCTCGGATGTCTGCCAGCTTAGCCGGGAGCATCTTGTAAAAGACAATAACGGAGCATTGTGGATTAGGAAAGCCCGGCAGAAAACGAAACAGATGTGTAATATCCCTGTCCTCTCCCCTGCCCGAAGGTTGATTGAGAAGTATGCGGATTGTCCCGAATGCGTGGAAAGGAATGTCTTGTTTCCGGTGTTGAGTAATCAGAAGATGAATGCCTACCTGAAAGAGATTGCCGATTTATGCGGGATTCAGAAGCGGCTAACGACACATGTTGCCCGGTATACAGCGGCAACGAGTGTGTTTTTGGCCAATGAGGTGAGTATGGAAAATGTGGCGAAGATTCTCGGACACGCCAATATCAAAATGACACAGCATTACGCGAAGGTACTGGACCAGTCGATTATGCGGGATATGGGAAAGGTGGAAAAGTGTTTTTTAAAGGAGTGTGTATGATGGAAAGAGGAATTATTACTATCAGTGAAACGGGGACAGTTGTAGTGCCGGATGTTCCCGTGTGGATGACTTTACCGGAAATTGCCGATATGTTCGGTGTGTTTGAATACGATGTCCGCAAGGTTATCAAATCCATTTACCGGAATAGAGAACTGTATGGGTTTGAAACGATGAAGTATGTGAAACAAGCCGACGGAATCAGTTATGATGTGTATAGCCTTGAAATGGTGATGGCGGTTTCGTTCAGAATACAGAGCAAGAAGAGCCGTATGTGCCGGCAGTTTCTGATGAAACGGGCCTGTTCCGGGAAGGATAACACTATTACGCCTCCGGTGTATTTTCTGATATACAAGGACGATTCTAACCGACAAGGGCGGGATAAAGGAAATTGGTATAATTAAATAAGTTGATTCTTTCCGTCACTTGTTCCCGCTGTCCGGATGCAAAGATGGGTGTGTTTTCTGTTGACAACTGCAAGGTCGGGCGGCAGTGCCGTTTCGGATACAATCTTCCTCCTACGGAGCGTATTCTATCCGAAAACCTTGCATTTGTCAGCGACACACCGGGAAAGGCATCCGACAACGGGAACAAGCGACGGAAAGAAAACAGAAAAAACAGCTTACACAGGACATCTCGGCAGGATGTTATCCGGTAAGCTGTTTTTCTTTTTAAGGATGGCTGACGCCATACAGAAGGCAGACGGAGAACTGCGCTCCTTCAAGAAAATCAGAAAGCACCTTTATCTTTCAACCGGAATGCTTCACGATATCCCACTTCCAACATCCTTTCAATGTCACTCTCCCGGTATAAGATTTTACCACCCAACTGGATATAAGGAAGGCGACCTTCGTTCCGGTAATCCTGTAAGGTCCGCCGGCTTACTTTCAGCCGGGCGGAAACCTCCTTGTCCGTCAGATAGTGTTCGCCGTTTAAAAGAGGACGGCTATTGGTGGCAAGGTGTTCTATTCCCTCTGTCATCCGTTCAAGACTTTTCATGAAATGAGTTACCTGTTCATTGTTTTTCGTTATCAGTTCATTGTTCATAGGCATTTAGTTTTGGTTTGTTCTTCATTCATGCTTTTCAAATCGTTTTGTTCCTGAACCCGGCTTCTTTTCGTTTGTTCTCCACAACAGAAACAATACGCTGGACGTCTCCGACTTTGTAGTAGATTTTGTGGTGAATCTGGCTGTAAGCTAAGGTACCGTTATCCCGAAGGGTCTGTAAGGTACGGGGACAGATGTTGAGTATCCGGCACACGTCCTGATTGTCCAGCCATTCTCCCATGCCTTTGTCACTGTTCCGGAGACAAGCATTTTCTATCCGTTTGACAAATTCATCAAATTTCGCGGTCATTTCCTCAAATGTTTTCTTTTCAATGGTGATTACTTCCATACATTTTACTGGGTTAAGTGTGAGTACTAATTATATTTCGTCTGCGAAGTAAAGCGCTTTTATTCAGATTATCATACATATCGGGCGAACTGGCAGCATTTGGCACAAGGTGGTTGAGGTTGGCACTGATTTCCTTATTATATGCACCAACCGCCCAACGTACCAATAATCCGCCATTGGGTGGTTACAACGTTGGGCGGGATATTGCAAGTATTCATACAATATACATATATCGGACGGGACAGCCACCTTTCCGTTGGTTGGTTTCACTCAACGCTCGTATATTGCAACCAACCATCCTTTATTGGTTCGTATGGTAATAAATAAGTGGAAGAATGTCACCAATATTATATTTCCTCTCTAACTGGCAGCATTTGGCACAACATGGTAGCGGTTGGCACAGCGGGAGAGCAAATCTCACTGCAATAAGCCCCCTAATTTTGTCACCGAACGATAACATCGTGTGAGGAGTTTTCCTCTCTCCGCTTATCAGTTCATTGGTAATCCGCCCTCCGGCGGATTTTATTAGCGTCAGCTAATAGCGAGTTGTATTTTGAGTGCCTCAAAATCTTTCGAGTGCCTCGAAACTCGCCCTCACAACTTGTTCGGGAAAGGGGTACTCCCAAGTCGTACCCCATATATATAACCATCAAAATTGAACGAAAACCATGACCGATTTAAAACAGGAAACTATGCCACAAACACCCCCATCCGGGAAAAGAAAAGCCGGTCGCCCTCGCAAGGCAGACAAGAAAACACACCGTGTTGCCGTCCGCTTTACCGAAGAGGAAAACATCCGGTTCCTCACACTCTTTGAACGCTCCGGAAAGAAATCCCGCTCAGAGTTCCTCGCAGATAAAGTACTCAATACTCCCATGAAGATAATCCAATACAATAAGACTCTCCATGACTGTATCGTCAAGCTCAGTTCCTTTCCTGCACAAGTCAAGGCAATAGGCAACAACTACAATCAGGTCATGGATTACCTGTTTCAACATTTTGAGCGTAAAAAAGCACTCCGCCTGCTGTATCCCCTTGAAAAGGCAATCATTGAATTGGTGAAAGCCAATCATGAGCTGAAACAACAAATCCGACAACTTCTCCAACATGATTGCGAAGATTACAGGCGGTAAATCCATCTACGGGGTTTTAAGATACAACGGTTTGAAAGCGGAAGACGGGAAGGCGGAAATCCTTCTGCAAAACAATATGCTCGAATCTCCCGACAACCATTTTGACCTGGGACTATGTATGCGTTCCTTTGCCCCTTATCTCTTTGCCAACAGACGGACAGAGAAACCAGTCATTCACATTTCCCTCAATCCCGACCCGAAAGATAGGGTAACGGACCGGGAATTGTCGGAAATGGCACAAAGGTATATGAAGGAAATGGGATATGGCAACCAGCCGTACATTGCCTTCAAGCATACCGACATTGACCGCCAGCACCTCCACGTTGTAAGTGTCCGGGTGGACGAAAGCGGAAAGAAGATAAAGAGCGACTTTGAGAACAGGCGTTCCATGGAGATATGCCGGAAACTGGAACAGGAATACGGACTGCATGTGGCGGGCAAGGAAGAACGGACGGACACACCCGAATTGAAGAAACTAGATTATCCACGGGGAGACGTAAAACACCAGATTGGTAACATTGTAAAATATCTGTTTGAGCACTACCGTTTCCAGTCTTTCGAGGAGTTCCGCACCCTGCTGGAGTTGTTTAATGTGACGGTGGAGGAAGTGAAGGGAGCTGTTTACGGCAGACCATATCACGGATTACTCTATGTGGCTACGGATGACAACGGGAAACGGATAGGAACGCTTTTGAAATCTTCCCTGTTCGGGAAATCGGTAGGATACGAGGCTTTGGAGGAGAGATTCAAAGAATCGGCACGGCTTATCCGGGAGGAACGGATTCGAGAGAAGTTATACCTTGTGTTAAAACAGGTCGTACCGCAAGTCAGGAACAGGGAAGATTTTACAGAACGGTTGAAAGAAAAAGGCATCGGCGTGGTTTTCCGGCAGAATGAGGACGGCAGGATTTACGGGGTGACGTTCATTGACCACGGAAACCGGACGGTACTGAATGGTTCAAGACTGGGGAAAGAGTTTTCAGCGAACGCGTTCCGGGAAAGGTTTACAGAGAACTGCCACACCGAAGGACGGAGCCTAAGTCCGGGAAATAAGGAGTGGAATTACAGGCAGGCATACAATGGCAACCAGAAACCGGAACGTTTTGAAAAGCGGCAGGAGCATGAAACGGGAGGTTTGGGAGGTTTGTGGAATCTTCCGTTGAATCCGGTGCCCGATTATGCAGAACCGCTATGGATAGAAGAACTAAGGAGGAAAAGGAAGAAAAAGAAAAGAGGATGGAGGAGATGAGAAGAAATTTGTAGATATTTCTCAAAAATTGACATTAAAGCATTTTTCTCAAAAAATGAATGTGTTTTATCTAAGTGTGCATATCTTTGTACTTGTATTATAAATATTGGTATATGCAAAAAATTATAATAAGAAATTTCAGACAAATAAGTTATGCAGAAATAGAAATTAAAGATTTTCTTTTTCTGATAGGAGAACAAGCAAGCGGAAAAAGTACAATTGCTAAATTAATTTATTTTTTTAAGTCTCTAAAACAGGATTATTTTAATTTGTTATACGAAGCTAATAAATGCCCTTTAGGAGAATTACAGAAAAAACTAATAAATAATATCCAAAATAAATTTGCAATATATTTCGGATATACATCAAGATTGAATGATGATTTTTATATCCAATATCTTTTTTCAAGCGAAAAAGGGTACAAATTGACTTTATTTAAGGAGAAATCACTGCAAATAAAATTTGATAATGAGTTTTGGGATTTCATAAGTAAGAGAACTATTCTGTTACAAAAGCAAATAGGGTATTCTAACAATAATAATAAAGTAAATTTTGTTTTACAAGAAAAAGTGAAAAATGCCTTAATAAAGAAAATAACCGAAGAAATAAATAAAATATTCTTCGATGAGAAAGAGACTTTGTTTTTTCCTGCAGGGAGGAACATTACAGTTTCATATCCTGAACAATTTCAACTGTTATTTTTTGGTGAACTTAAATCTGCATTATATAACAATAAAGAAACAAATACTATAGATATAAATTTGATTAAAGAGTTTGTTAGCTATTCTAAGTTTCTGGCAGATTATTTTAATGGAGTGAGAGAAGATATAGAAAACACTCCCTTTAGACAACTAGTGTCAAGCATTATATCGCAAATTCTACATGGAGATTATAAAAATGAGAATGGTAAAGAGAAAATTTTCTATAACGAAAAGGAGTTCGTTCCATTGAGTATTTCTTCTTCTGGACAACAAGAAGTTATACGTATAATTCAAGATGCCATATATATATTGAATGAAAAACAAAAAGCATCACGTATTATAGAAGAACCAGAAACACATCTTTTCCCTAAGGCACAAAAAATGTTGATAGAATTGTTGATTTTGGTTGCCAACAAAACCAATAGCCAACTTATTATTACAACGCATAGTCCATATGTGCAAGCGACATTTAACAATATGCTGTATTATACGAAAGTTGTTAAAACCCAGCCAAGTAAGAAAAACGAAATTGAGAATTTCTTTTCAACAGAAAAATTAAAAACCGCTGCTAAAGAGTGTATGAATATTGATCCAGAGAAATTTCAAGCATATGCATTAGAAGTTAGTTCTGAGATATATTGTAAATCTATTCTTGATGATGCAACACAACTCATTGGGGATAATTTTATTGATGAAGAAACAGAAAATCTTAATAACGAATTTGATTTTCTATACTCCATAATCTAAAATATGAGAAACAACTTTTGTTCGAAAATACAAACAATTTATACGTCTAATCCTTATACGATAGAACGTCTTTTTGATTCATCTTTGTATGCCTATGACTGTAAATCTTCTAAACGTACTTTTTTTACAGCATCTGATACGAATAAGGATAAATCATTAATAATAATAAATAAAAGAAACAATGAAATAATTCATATTTGTATTGATGGCGGTATAATAAAATATGGCTTAGAGGATTATGTAGGGGATGGCATTACGAGAGGTCGATGTGATTGCATGATTTTTGATGATAATAAATTGCTTTTAGTTGAATTTAAGATGGATGTTGAACCCTTGACAAGAGATAAAACGCTATGGAAGAATTATAGCCATGCAATGAAACAAATAAAAGACTTTTTTATTTATCTAAAAGCATCTTTTTTACAAAAAGGAAATGAATTACACAAATTCTATTCGGATGATAATATAATTCCTATTATTTGTATGAAATACAACCCGAATGTACATCATAGACGAAATGTCCAAAGAAATAATGAGAAAGAGAAATTTAGACAAGAAACACAATTAAAAATACAGACTATATGTGAATATGAATTTCTCTAAAAACCAAAAAGTGATAAAATTTTGTAGATTTTATTACTCTTTCGTCTTTTTTAATTTTCATTTCTTGATTTCATTTTTCTCAAAAAACGAAGGAAATACTTTCCCCTTAACAACTAAACTAAATTAAATTCCACTTTTTTATTTTGTTTTTATTAAATCAGTACCTTTGTCTTATATCCTTTAAGCGGATATCAGAAAGAATATTTTGTGCAATAAACCGTAGAAGAAATAAGTGACTATTAATTCTTTGAAAGAATATAAGGTGTGACAATATATGTTGATTGTAAAAAATAACAGCAAGAACAAATAGTATGGCTATTAAAAAATCGGAATTATATAGTACCCTTTGGAAAAGTTGCGATGAATTACGCGGCGGGATGGATGCAAGCCAGTATAAGGATTATGTATTGGTCATTCTTTTCGTTAAATATATCAGTGACAAGTCGAAAAATGATCCGGATTATATTCTTGATATTCCTCCCGGGTGCTTCTTTGACAATTTTATTGAATTAAAGGGCAAGAGCAACATTGGTGAAGAGGTTAATAAGAAATTAGCTGCTATTGCGGGAAAGAACGGTTTGGATGGCGTGATTAATGTGGCAGATTTTTGTGATGAGCAGAAGTTAGGAAAAGGAAAAGACTTGGTGGAAACACTAAGTAACCTTATCGGTTTATTCCAGTTTTCCGGCCTTGATTTCGGAAAAAACAGAGTTTCAGATGATGATTTAATGGGAGATGCCTATGAGTATTTAATGAAAAACTTTGCCACGGAAAGTGGAAAAAGCAAAGGTCAGTTTTATACTCCGGCAGAAGTTAGTCGCGTCATAGCTAAAGTATTGGGATTAGACAGAGCTTCCCTCATAACGACTACTATTTATGATCCGACCTGCGGTTCGGGTTCGCTGTTATTGAGGGCTATGGCAGAAACACCCAAGGGGGCGACTCTTTACGGACAAGAAAAAGATATTGCCACTGCTGGTTTGGCAAAAATGAATATGATTCTGCATGGAGTCACAGACGCCGATATTAAGCAAGGAGATACCATAAACAATCCTCAGCATAAATCTGCAAGTGAACGCAACACACTCCAGACTTTTGATTTCGTGGTTGCTAATCCACCCTTTTCTACAAAATCCTGGCTGAAAAGTGCGGAAGAAGAGGATGAGTATGGACGTTGGAATAGCACAATTGGCATTCCTCCGGAAAAGAACGGTGATTATGCTTTCTTGCTACATATTATCCGTTCGATGAACCGCAAGGGGCATGGAGCTTGTATTTTGCCGCATGGAGTATTGTTCCGGGGAAATGCGGAAGCTCAGATACGAAAACATCTTCTGACAGAGAAACGGTGTATCAAGGGGATAATCGGACTGCCGCCCAATCTTTTCTTCGGGACCGGGATTCCGGCGTGTATTATTATTCTTGATAAAGAGAATGCCGCAACCCGGAAGGGTATTTTTATGATAGATGCAAAAAATGGCTACATCAAAGACGGAGCAAAAAACAGATTACGTGAACAGGATATACGGTTAATTGTCGATACTTGGAACGCACAGAAAGACATTCCACATTATGCCCGTTTTGTGCCATTGGAAGAGATAGAAAGGAACGGCTACAATCTGAACATTCCCCGTTATATCGAAGCTGCAGATTCTGAAACGTTACAGGATATAGAAGCCCATCTCCGAGGGGGATTACCCGGCCATGATATTAATCAGTTGCAGGCTTATTGGGATGTTTGTCCTTCCCTTCGTTCTGCCCTTTTTTCTCCGCTTGAGGTACGCCCTGGTTATTTTTCATTAAATTGTTCTCATCATGCTATTGGTGAAACGATACAAGGGAATGCCGATTTCTGCAAACAAGCTGCATGGTTTAAAAATAGTTTGTATTTATGGTACAGCGAGCATAAAGAATTTCTTTACCATCTGTCTGTCGGAATAAATCCCAAATCTCTCATTGACAAACTCAGTGATTCTTTATTACAAATATTCCAGAAAGACAAATCACTTGTGGATGCTTATGATGTGTATGACCAATTACTGAATTACTGGGCGGAAACCATGCAGGATGATTGTTATCTGATTGCTGGTGACGGTTGGAAAGCGGAATTATACACACCACAACCTGCCGCAAAAAAAGGAAAATCCGAAAAAGAAAAGAAAGCTGCGGCACCGGAGGATGTTGTGTGTGATTTATTGCCGGTAAATATTGTAATAGATGTCTATTTCCCGGAATTAAAACAGTTACTTCTGTCCGAAGAAGAAAAATTAGCTGATACTGAGAACAAATTGGCTGAACTCCTGGAAGAATACGGAACAGACGGATATCTAGATGAAGATAATTTTTCTGATGGAAAGTTGAGCGATAATAGCGTGAAAAAGCGGATGAAGACGCTTGATTCCGAAAAAGATGCGGAAGAACTTTCGATTCTATGGTTATATCTAAAACGTAAAGAAGATATTGCAGATATAAAGCGGGTTATCAAAGCAACAAAATATGAACTCCTGATTAAACTTATTGATAAGTATAAAAATCTTTCCGAAGAGGAAATTAAACGGCTGGTCATTGAAAAGAAATGGTACGCAACGCTTTCTTTACGTTTGGACGAGGAAATGCAACGTGTAAGTCAAAATTTACAGAATCAAATTTCTGCACTGAATAACCGATATGCACAAACGCTTTCTGAAATCGATGAGGAGTTATATTTATTGGAAAATAAAGTAAAGGAACATCTTTTGGAGATGGGGTTTGATATAAATAGATAATTATAAAGGCATGGCAAACAAAAACTTAACAAATAAAGCATGGCTGGAAGTGATTCCCGTTCTTTCAGATATATGGATGAAATATAGCCGTGAAGAGCAACTTTTGGATGTGGAAATTGACAGGCTTTTTGATAAAATTAAAAAAGCACATGAAGAAGACATTAAAAATGATGATACGATGACTCCTGTACAAAAAGAGACTGCACTGTTG
Organism: Odoribacter sp. Z80; assembly: GCF_009935865.1. Classification (GTDB taxonomy): domain Bacteria; phylum Bacteroidota; class Bacteroidia; order Bacteroidales; family Marinifilaceae; genus Odoribacter. Next base: position 18,537 of record NZ_QWEL01000017.1, on the reverse strand, counting down.
AATTTATCCCTGACCAAGAACACACTAAATCATATTGCAAAAGAAATTCTAAAAAATAACCATAGATTAATTGAACCAGAAGTCCAATGAAAAAGCAAAGTTTGAGTATTCTGTTATCGCTTATTGCACTTGTCGGGACGGTTTCTGTCTGGGTACTATGGATTTGCAATACGCTCAAGTTATCAATCGTATCACTGGATAATTTTATAGGAGTGATGGTTGCATTACTGGGTATACTTGTTACGTTTGCTATCGGTTGGCAAATTGTAAATGCCCTTGAAATAAAAGCTAAATTGAAAGAAATCGAAATCATAAAAATGAATCTTAGCAAACAGCAGGAGGACTTTGTGGAATTTTCCAATAACATCAAGTGCGAAAATCTTCTTACAGTTGCAGAGATACGGCTCGATGCAAGAGGTTATTCTGAGGCTTTTATGTATGCTCTGGAAGCATTATCGTATGGAGTGTATTGCCATGCAAATAATTTAGAGTACATTCTTGATACTTTAGCAATATGTGAAGAGAAGATTCCGAAAGGACGGAAAGTATACAAAGATTATCACGAAAGAATTATGATGGCAGATAAAAAAATCCGAAGTTCACAGAATTTTTATGCAGTGAGACTTAATTATACTTCGACATACGATAGCTTTAGGGAAAAAATTGTTTTAGGCGACAAAAATAGCTATGACTGTGATTAAAGAGATATTGTTTCAGAATCAGCAGTGTGAATTTGGATTAATTCCAGGTGACTGGCTATTGTGCACCTTCAAAGATGTTTTAACGACATTTTCGAGTGGAGCAACTCCTTATCGCGGTATCTCTGAATATTATAAAGGAAATATCCGTTGGATTTCAAGTGGAGAGCTGGACTATAATCTTATAACAGAAACGATAGAACACATTTCATCCCAAGCAGTTAAAAATACTAATTTACGCGTATATCCCGCCGGAACATTTTTAATGGCAATAACAGGGCTTGAGGCAGAAGGAACTCGTGGGCGTTGTGCTATTGTGGGGGCTTCATCGGCAACAAATCAGTCCTGCCTGGCAATAAATGGGACAGAAAAGATGTGTGTGGAATACCTTTTCTGGTTTTATCGAATGTGGGGGCAATATTTGGCTTTTAAATATTGTCAAGGAACAAAACAACAAAGCTATACGGCAGATATTGTTAAGAAACTACCTATTTATTGTCCGCCAACGCTTCAAGAACAAAAGGCAATAGCTCAAGCATTGAATGATGTAGATAAATTGATTGTTGCATTGGATAAAAAGATAGAGAAAAAACGCCTTATAAAACAAGGCGCAATGCAGCAATTACTTACTGGAAAGAAGCGCCTTCGGGAGTTTACAGAAGTATGGAAAGAAATAGAATTTGCTGAAGTCTATAAGTATGCTTCTGAAGGTGGAACCCCAGAAACAAATAATGACTTGTTCTATAAAAATGGGAATATTCCATTTGTTAAAGTAGAAGATACTATAAGAAAATATATAACATCTGTAAAATCATATATTACAAAAGCTGGATTATCAAATAGTTCTGCTTGGTTAATTCCTGAAAATAGCATAATTTTTACAAATGGGGCTACTATTGGTAATGTGTCCATAAATAAAATTCCAGTGTCTACGAAGCAAGGTATATTAGGTATAATACCTGATTCTAAGGTAAATGTAGAATTTTTATATTATTTTTTATCACATAAAGAATTTCAAAATGAAGTTAGAAACAGACAAACTAAAGGAACTTTTGCTACAATCATTTTAAAAAGTTTGAGTGAAATACCTATCTGTATACCTGCACTTAATGAACAAACCGCTATCGCAACCATCCTTTCCGATATAGATAAGGAAATAGCAAACTTAGAGGCAAGGCGGGATAAATACAGACTTATCAAGAAAGGGATGATGCAAAAATTACTAACGGGACAAATTCGGTTAGTAAAGCCACAAACGAAATCACTTGCAAAAGTCCGTAGAATACCTGTTGCTGCTCATATTATAGCTGGTCACATTGTAAACTCGTTATACGGTTCAAAAGGTTGGGGACGTACTAAATTGCAAAAATCAATACATCTGATTGGTTATTGTTGCCAGCTCGATTTCGGGAATGATTACATCCAAAATACGGCAGGGCCTGATGACCAGATTCTGATGAATTACATTGATGCTAAATTCAGACAGTACCGACACGTCAGAATTGTTAAACAAAAAGACAGCCAAGGGAGATGGCGTTACGATTACCGTCCCAACGAAGGATGGATAGAAGAGGTGGAAATTGCTTTTGAAAACTATCCCTCTGACATTCAAGATAAAATTAACGCGTTGCTTGCTAAAATCAAGTCTATGGATTTAGGCAGAGCAGAGATTATTTCAACTTTATACGCTGTTTGGAATAATCGGATTATTAAGAATGAACCCATTACCGATACTCTCTTATTAGAAGATTTTTATGCATGGAGTAAACATAAATTGGATTTTAACCGGGAATTGGTTTTTAATGGATTAAAATATATGCGTAAAGAAAGTATTGTGCCTACGGGATGGGGGAAATATATAGACAAAAAAGAATAGGATGACAAACATCGGAGCAAAAGAAATTGTAACACAGCAGAGAATTATTCGTTTGTTTGATAAGAATGCATATAGGCCTGTATACGGTGATATGGTGCATACCTCCGGGACAGCTTATCGGCTAAAAGGAGAACTTCCGTATACCTATATGGGCAATTGGAAAGACCGGAAGTGCAATAGTAATATCGAGGAATCGCGTTTAAAAGAATTTCTATCCCGAAAAGGATATTCTTCCATAGAGATAAACAGTGCATTATATAAACTGAAACAAACAGCAGGAAATATCGGTATAGGTCTGTATCATGCGAATAAAGAGGTCTACCGCTTGTTACGTTATGGCGTAAATGTCAGTTCCGATGTTTCCGAAAATAAAAAATACGTCCACCTGATAGATTGGGCGAATCCCTTAAGTAATGATTTTTATGTGGCCGAAGAGGTGACTATATATGGCAATAGTGAATGTCGCCCGGATATTGTTGTTTATGTGAACGGGATAGCATTGGCTGTTATCGAACTGAAACGAAGCAAGGTTTCTGTACACGAAGGAATCAGGCAAAACATACGGAATCAACAGCATGATTATATCCCTCAATTTTTTACGACCATTCAGCTTGTTTGTGCCGGGAATGATACGGAAGGATTGCATTATGGGGTGATTGAAACTTCGGAAAAATTTTGGCTACGCTGGAAAGAGCCATGCGGGGAAGTCGAAGGGAAAGCCTATACCCTTTCAAATATCACCCCGGAACAATATCCGAATGAATTGGAGCGTAGTGTGGTGCAGCTTTTTGAACCGGTTCGTTTTCTTGAGTTTATTCACGATTTCCTTATTTTTGACGGAGGAATTAAAAAAGCTGCCCGCCCTAATCAATATTTTGCCATAAAGGCGGCACAGCCGCGTATCCGGAACAAAGAAAGCGGTATTGTCTGGCATTCACAGGGAGCAGGAAAAAGCCTTACTATGATTTGGTTGGCTCGTTGGATTCATGAAAATGTGGATGATGCCCGCGTCGTAGTGGTTACCGACCGTGACGAATTGGACAAACAGATTGAGTCCGGATTTAAGGAAGCAGAAGAAAAAATCGAAAGAGCCAAAAACGGGACAAAACTGATTAGAATGCTGGATAATGCCAATCCCTGGCTTATCTGTACTTTAATTCATAAATTCGGTAACAAAAACGATGAAAGTCCGGTCACTGTCGGAAATAAAAAAGCCGGAAAATCTCTCGAAACTTATCTGAAAGAAGTAATAGAGAAATTACCTGCAGACTTTAAAGCCAAAGGAAATATCTTTGTTTTTATCGATGAGTGCCACCGTACTCAAAGTGGTTTTTTGCACGAAGCAATGAAGGCCATCATGGGAGATGAGGTGATGATGATAGGTTTTACGGGTACTCCCTTGTTGCGCACGGATAAAAAGAAATCTATCGAGATATTCGGGACGTATATACATAATTATAAGTTCAAAGAAGCTGTGGCGGACAGAGTCATATTGGATTTACGTTATGAAGCCCGGAATGTGGAGCAGTACCTTGGGAAAAAAGAGAAGATAGACGAGTGGTTTGACACGAAAACCGCGGCTTTAAGCAGAGTGGCCCGCTCCATACTGAAACAACGCTGGGCAAGAATGGAAAAGCTTTTCAGCAGCAAAGACAGAATGCAGCGGATTGTTGCGGATATTTGCCAGGATATGGATACCAAAAGGGCATTGTCCTGCGGATATGGAAATGCCATGCTGGTTGCTGACAGTATTTATCAGGCTTGTCGTTATTGGGAAATATTCCAAAATACGGAATTAAAAGAACATTGTGCGGTTGTAACGAGTTATGAAGCCAGGGCGGCTGCGGTAAAAGATGAATATACCGGAGTCGGCGAAACAGAAGATTTGACAAAATATGAAATCTACAAACGGATGATTGGCGACAAAACTCCGGAACAGTATGAGACGTGGGCAAAAAAACAATTTACGGATTATCCGGCTGACATGAAGCTGTTGATTGTAGTTGATAAACTGCTTACAGGATTCGATGCACCGTCAGCAACTTATCTCTATCTGGATAAAAAGATGAGAGACCACAATTTATTTCAGGCAATTTGCCGGGTGAACCGGGTGGATCGGGAAGAAAAAGATTTCGGCTATATCATCGACTACCAGGATTTATTTGGTGCAATTCAAGACGCAATAGAAGACTTTACGGGCAAGGCATTTGACCAATATGATAAAGAAGATGTAGAAGGGTTATTAAATAGTCGTATAAAGCAAGGTAAAAAAGAACTGGAAGATGCTTTGCAAGCAGTTGTAAGCTTGTGTGAAGTTGTAACCCCACGGGAACAGGAAGCATTTTTCTCTTATTTTGTATACAGTGAAAATACGCCTGTTGAAGAACAACAAAAGGAAAACGAAGAAAATGCGTCTAAGCGGGAAACTTTCTATAAATTGGTAAACACGTTAGTACGACACTACATCGACATTGCCAATGAAATGGAAAAGGCAGGCTATACAAAAGAAGAAGCCGCGGAAATAAAATGTGAAGTCGATTTCTATAATGATTTGAAAGATGAAATAAAACTGAAAAGCGGGGATGTGCTTGATTTGAAACTCTATGACCCTGCCATGCGGCAATTGATTGATAATTATGTGCGGGCCGAAGATAGTGAGGTTTTAGTTGAATTGGAGGATATATCTTTTTTGGATTTAATTGACTTGAAAGGAGAAGAAGCCATAAATGAACTTCCTGAAAAAATAAAAAAGAACGAACGTTCGGTAGCTGAAGTGCTGGCTGCTAATATGCGCAAGATGATTATCAGTGAACGACCTACTAATCCCGCTTATTTTGACAGTATTTCTAATTTGTTAAATCAACTCTTACAGGAACAAAAAGACGGGAAATTGCAGTATAAAGAATTGATAGAACAATTGATTGGCAAAATAAAGGAAGTCCGCAGCGGAGCCAGGAAATACCCTCCGTTTATTGATACCAAAGGGAAACAGGCTTTGTATGATAACCTCGATAAAAATGAAGATTTGACATTAAAAGTGCATGAGGCTGTTAAAAATAGCGCAAAACACGGATTCCGGGATTTATCGAGTAGCGGAGGCCAAAAAATGAAAGCTGTAAGAAAGGCGGTTTGGAAGGTCTTGCCGCCAGATTTTTCGGAAGAGAAATTTGAAAAAATTATGAATGTTATAATAGCTCAGGCAGAATATTGATATGCAGATTATAACAGTAAAAGATATTACCGCAGAAATTGAATGGAAGGCGATAAAGAATGTACATTTGACAATATACCCACCTGATGCCAGGGTACATGTTTCAGCTCCTGAAAAGATGAGTGAAGATGCAATACGTCTTTTTTTGATATCCAAACTGGCATGGATAAAAGAACGTGTACGTCAGATTCACCAGCAGGAGCGACAGACGGAAAGAGAATATGTGTCCGGAGAAAACCATTATTTCAAGGGAATCCGGTATCGGTTAAAAATAATCTATCACGATGCAGCCCCAAAAATAGAAATTCAGGGTACTCAATTTATCGTAATGTATATCCGGGAAAATACCAAAACGGAACGGCGGGCTGAAATACTGAAAGAATGGTATCGCGGAGAGTTAAAAAAAATATTGCTTCATTATATTGCAAAATGGGAACAATTACTCAAAGTGAAAGTCAATAAATGGGACGTAAAGCAGATGAAAACCCTGTGGGGAAGTTGTAATCATACGACCCGGAATATATTGTTTAATCTTGAACTTGTAAAAAAACCTTTGCGTTGTATCGAGTATATTGTTGTCCATGAATTATTACACATTAATATCCGGTTACATAATGAAGAATTCATATCCCGCCTTAATTACCATTTTCCCGATTGGAGAGCAATAAAAAACGAGTTGAATGAGTTTATTGTTTAGATTCATTTTTTATCTAAACGGTTTATAAAATCTTCCGCCGAATCCTGTTTTTGATTATGCAGTGCTGCGGTGGTTGGAAGAAGTAAGGAGGAAGAAGAAAAAACAGGGATGGAGGTCGTGAGGAGAATGCCCTGTCTCTGTGTATCGCTATGGTTTACTGACATAGGTTTACTTTGGGGGTAGTCAACTTTTTCAGGATTATAGCCTTGTAGTTGACTGAAATTTACCGGAGATGGGCTATGGATGGGCTACTATAGTCCGGTACTCCTCCGGTATTGGTCCGGTACTGGTGCGGTACTGGTGCGGTACTCGTCCGGTCGACACCGCAGGAGCACTGCTCCAATGCCGCTCCATATCCGCGGCGATGTGAGACCATTCCCGGCGAAGGTAACGGCACAAGCACTTTTTTACTTTTCCGTGGAATCTTCGTCGTATCTGATGAATCCGATTCGGGGACGGGGTTTCTTTTTGTGCTCTTTGTGGCGGACCTGCAACTCGGCAAGGGTTTGGTTGATGAGTTCGATTTGTATGCGGGTGTCTTCGTTGATGTCGTTCTGGTCGGCAAACATTTCTTCGATATATTCTTTCAATTCCCTCACTTCCTTTTGAAGCAGGGTGTGTTTGTCTGCCGGAGGATTGGCTATAAGTTGGCGAACAGCTACAAAAGCACGCATGATAGAAATATTTATTTCAACAGCCACTTCTGAATGAAGTACACTACTCAGCATAGCTACCCCTGACTCGGTAAAAGCATAAGGCAAATATTTAGGGTGCTGACCACGCCCAGCCTTTAAGGTGCAAAAATTGCACCTTAAAGAATCCCATTCCTCTTTTGTCAGTTCAAACATGAAATCGGGAGGAAAGCGACGGATATTATTTTTTACAGAGCGTTTCAAATACTTTGTTTCAATACCGTATAATTCTGCCAGGTCAAAATCCAACATTACGTGCTGTCCGCGGATTTCATAGATTTTGCTCTGTATTATTTCCAGTTGATTCATACACCTTACCACTGATTCAAGGGTAAAGATACGAATAATTGCTAATTTTTCAGGAAACTATACCACGTATGTAATGACATAATTGCTCAATCATCATATGTTTAGGAGGATATTTATTTTGGTATTTCTCGTTTTTTACTTTTTCGGTACCTGTCACCATAAGAGACTGGTGCATAAGGATGGGAGTTTTGTGCCTGCTTAATTGATAAGGGAAAAAGATTTTTTGAGTAATGTTTTGATATTATAAGAACAGTTTATACATTTGTTGCGACTGATAATTCCAAAGAAGTAGACAACCTGCTTCTATCATGTGGCAGGCATTTTTTTGCCTGCTACTCTGATATAGGTTTCTGTACCCCCGTGTAGGTGCATTAATGTGCCCTCGGCTTCTTTGGAGTGTCAGTCAACGGGAAAGGCAGAAACTTTTTTATTGCCTTCTCTCAAGAATTACGCAAAATAATTATATTGTAAATTAATTCAGTATGGTTTATTTCAAGCCTTTATCTGGCATAAAAAATTTGGGAGATATTTCAAATTCGTTAGCTATCTCATTTAAGAACTCAAAGCTAAAAGCCTCACGGCTATTGGGATTTTCTCTATTAGAAATAAAGGTTCTTGAACGATTCAGCTTTTCTGCAAATTGTTCTTGTGTAAGTCCTGTCGATTCTCTAAACTCTTTAACTTTTAGACTTACGTATTTTTGAATATTACTTTTTTCCTTGTTCATTATAGCTTTCAAATGATTGTAAATGAAAGCTTTTTTTTAAACATATAATGACATTACATTAATGTCTAAAATAAAATAAAAGTTAAATTATTTATCATTGAAATTAAGAAACAAACCAAATAAACCTAAGTTAAATAACATTTTAATTATTAAAACATGAACCAAGAAGAAAACACCGTGTCCGTTAATGACACATCAAATGCTCCCCAAATAACAGAGCAAGCACAGATTAAGGAAAAAAACGAGGTAAGAAAACATTATCTCCACCATCAGTTGCTATTCAATCCGGATACCACACCCGAACTATCCGACGACGCCTGGTTAATTAACTTCAAACGCCGTGCCGAGCGGTTTGCCGAAATGCTGGAATTTTTGGAGCGTTCGTGGGCAGAAGATATACCTGCCCTGCAAAAAGCCTGTTTCTCCTATCTTACCGGGGATAATATTCCCCGCAAAGAGCGGCAGCAAGTCATCGAAGCATGGACAAGCTGGTCTGATTTCCAGTTTACACTTAACCGCTACCGGGGTTTAGCTTCCTTCTTCCTCAAATACTACCGGCGTATGCTACAGGAAACCGAAAGCCTGCTCAATGCGGCTTCGCCCGAAGTCTCTCCCGAATCACAAACCACAAATCAGGAAGGAGGTATATAATGGAAAATACAGAAAAACATCCGGTTTCAACAGAGGCTATACAGCCAGAGCCAAAGAAAGAGCGGGAATTTAACCTGACACCCTCTGAATCCGTATTTTTCAGCCAATTGGAAAGAAGCCTGAAAAATCATGCTGCCGATATGACTGCCCCAAAACCATTGGAAGTGCTTCATGACAGCTTCCGTCGTTTAGGCCGTCTTTTTATCTCTTTTGAGCGCCCGTGGCTTGTCAATTGCGGCATCATACAAAAAGCCTGCGCCTGGTACCTTGCCAACGGCAAACCCGGCGAAGAAGAAAGCAAACGCCTGCTTGAAACATTGCACGGTTTTACCGTATCAGCGTGTCTGCTTTCGGAATGGAACGAGCTCACCCATAACATGCAGGCCTTTTTCCGGACACAGGAAAAGGAGTTAAAGCGGCTGTTTGATTACGAACAGGAAAGGGAGCGAAAACACAAGGAACACGAGGAGCGTTTGGCTGCCGAAGGTATGGGCTACTGCCTGACCATCGGAGAGGGAGAGATTTATGGTGTAATTTATCCTCAGATAGAGGAACTCTACCGGGTAATGGGACGTTTTATCGAGCGGGAAAAAGCTCCGTTTCAGTGTAAGATTAAAGATTACGGGGAATACAACGTCAGTATCAGCAAGCACGTCGGTTTGTATGCCGACCGGGATGAATTTGACGTCAATTACAGTTTGGATAATATCGACGCGGACTTTGACTGGATGCCTGCCGGACAGTTGGAAAAGATGGTCAATGCGGTATCCGCTTTTCTAAAGGTGTACGGCGAAAATGGTGAAAGGAAAATACATTGGGACATCGAGGATTATCCCGAAGCCTCACAGCCCGACATCGTTTTTGCAATTAAAGAAGACCACAGGCTGCCCACGTTCCGCACCGTCCCGTGGATAAGTAAACGCATTTGTCAGGAAGAGGGTGGGGAAACGGAGATAGAGTATTATATAGACGTAAACGAAACCCATTCCCAGGAATTGACGTTCGGGGAGTTTGTGGCGGTGTACCGGAAATTGGGGGAGTTTCTCAATAATCAGCAATAAAACCGGGAAAATTTTCAATTCATACTTTGATATTCCCTCCTGATATACTTCTTTATTTACAAACAAACGTATACAACCTACCGGCAAAGGGCACAATCTGCTCTTTGCCTTTTTATAATATTTACTGCATAAAGCAGGAGATTTGTGTATATAAAAACAGGATACAGTTATACTTCTCAACGTGTTTTTTACGAAATAGATATAATTTTGTCTATTGCAAATTCTTCATATTTGAGAAGTTGATTTGTTATTTTTACTAACTCTTCTTTTCTGAGATGTACTGTCGTCGAATCTTTCATTCTTTTCTCACAAATATCCATCACGCGGTTTAGATAGTCCGAGGAATCGGGCAAAGCAATAAGTTGAGGCAATATCTTACTTCGGCCTGTTACTTTTATATGGGTTGCTTGTTGTTCAATATTTTCTAAATTTGCATGACATGAATTAATATAAGTTCTAAGGAGCTTTGGGGCTTCTGAAGGCTGAGTGGATAAGGTATTAGTATGAATATTACAAATTAACACTAAGTCATTTACGTAATTACCATATTCGAATAGTATATCAGTGTATACACTGGCATACTCCTCTTCCTGAATTTTTCTATTATCAATCGGGAAATACAAATCAAACCTGTATCCTTGCATTTCTATTTGTCGATTTAATTCCATTAAAAGCTGTAATGCTTTTTCATAGGCTCCGAACTGAATATTTTGACAAGCTGTTGATATACTCTGCATATCAATAACCTGATAATTCTCGTCCAATTGTTTTTTCAGACTTTGAAACCATTCTTTTTGACGGTTATATTTTAAAATGTCGTATTGCAATTGACGACTTGTTTCATTATCCTCTTTATTCCATATTCTGGTTCTATACAGCATATACAAAGGAATAAACGTTCCAATCATGTTTCCGTAAAAATTTAACCATCCTTCAGTACTGCCATATACCGGTGCTCCTGTAGATACACCTAATATGAAATTTACAACTATGGGAGATATTAAAAGAGTAGCCCAAATTAACCAATCAAACCATTTCAAATGTTTCATATTCAATTCTTGAAGTGCCCCCAAAATTAGACGAAAATTTGGTATTTATATCCGAAACATTATAGTTTATTTAAACTTTTATTTTGTTACAAAAAAACGTTTTTTGTGCCCCATATAAATGTAAACATAAATATTGACATATAATTAATCAAGATTATAAAAATTATTTCCTATATTTCTTACTATCTCAACCTATTCTATCAAATCGTAGGTTATTTCTTTGTTAGCTTTCCAGAACATTTAAATTTTCTTTCCCAAAGAGCTATACAATATTGATGAAACTTTACAAAAGCAATTATTATTCTTAACTTTCTTGGTACCTACTTTTCGGAGCTGGTACAATCACTATACTGCTAAATCTCAAAAAAAATTACCTCAAAAACAGGAAACAAAGTTATATTAGAGAATTAACCCTCCATATTATACACAACATTTTAGCAAAATTATTGATATGTTTTTGCATGTAAATACATAATATTCTATCTTTGTAGAATAAAACAGGTAAGATATGGAGTCATTCAGAAAAAACATATTGCAACAGATTGAAAATATAGCCACAGGACGCATTTTTACATTTCGGGATTTGTCGTTCGATAACGATAAAACCGCCAATGTTGCCATACTGCTCTCCGAACAAAGTAAAAAAGGTATTTTGGTACGTATTGAGAAAGGTGCTTATTATCGTCCCCGAAAATCCGCGTTAGGGCTGGGGAAACTGCCTATCTATCAGGATGAGCAATTTCGTTACCTCACTCAAAAACTGAACGGCTATATCACAGGCGCATATGTTTACAACAAAATGGGGCTTACAGAACAGGTAGCAACCACTATAACTATAGCAACGTGCTATCCGGTACGGCATTTCCGTTTTAAGAACTTGGACGTAGAAAGTGTCAAAGCCTACTGTAGCGATTGTACCAACGAAAGCCTTATCCCGTTTTTGCGGGTACTCGATGCCATAAAAGACATGAAACATATTCCTGGAACAACAGAACAGGATATTTATAATCGGGTTAAAACTCAATATTTCAGCCATTATTCTGTGGCAGAACTGAAAAAAGTGATAACTTTGGCAAAGAATTACCCACCCCGGGTTCGTAAAGCCGTTGCAGACATTTTAGGGGATATAAAACAAGCAGCGTTGCAACGGGAAATGAAAAAGACTTTACTTCCCACAACCCGGTTCAATATGAATTACAAAACAGTGTAAACAGATATATGAATTTACATTCGGACAAAGAAGCGTTTAAAGAAATCATTGCACTGGCTGCGGAACATTTTGGCTATGAACAGTCGCACATAGAAAAGGATTATTGGGTATCAAAAATACTCTGTGATATTTCCTTGTCCGAATATAAAGATAAAACCTTTTTCAAAGGTGGAACGTCTCTGTCAAAAGCCTACGGATTGATTGAACGGTTCTCAGAAGATTTGGATTTGTTCGTCTTCACAGGGGATAAAACGGCATCGAAGCAGGCGGAAAAGACCTTGAACAAAAAACTGTCGAAGTTTATCATCGAACAGAATAACGACATCTACAAGGAAGATTTGTCGGAAACGGGCGGTAACTATCGTAAGCTCTATTTCTCGTATAACAATGTATTTCAAGGTGTAGGTTTGAAAGAACATTTAGAAGTAGAAATAAAGTCCTGCGACTTGCCGGACAAAAAGCAGATGTTCTACCCGGCGGACTCTCGGACAATCAAGCCAATAGTAACCGCATTCCTTGAAAGCATTAGTCAGCAAGAAATAATCTCCACATACGGATTGGAAAGTTTTGAAGTACAATGTATCAATCCACGAAAAACTATCTGCGACAAAATTTCACGACTGGTAAAATTATCATATAATGACGATGCTAACGCATTGTTGGCAAAACATATTCGTGATGTTTATGACTTATCGGCACTCTATTATAATAAAGAATACAAAAATTACTTACATTCAGAAGAATTTCTGGAAGCCATGTATCAGGTAACGATAGAAGATGGGCTAAGCAGAAATTCGCGTTCGCACTTGTCGCTGGCTGACGCTCCGATATTCAAGGATGCCGAAAAGGTCATGGCATTACCCGAAACAGCAACTGCCTATTCTACCGATTTGAAAAAACTAACCTTTGACAAAACAAAGATGCCACCAATCGAAAATGCTGTGGAAACATTGAAAAAACTGCATGAAATATTAATACGTTTTGAAATGTATCGAACTGAAGATAAACATATTTAAATGTAGCACAACATAAGGTAGCCATACTTTTGAGCCTTCAAATATTTAAATGATTTTATTCTCTCTGCAACATTTGCTTCTTATAAAGAAAAACAAGTATATTTGTACATGTTCTTAGACTTGCTACAAAAAGCCAAGTAAAACAGCGAAATCTGCACATAGGATTAAACGTTGGACTTTAAAAATTTTAACGGATTAAGATATTGGTAACGAAAGGATTACGAAGTGTATTCGAGTCCCGTCCGCACCGCTTAATGAAGACGAAAATCAAGAAAAGTCCTGAAGTTTAATACTTTGGGACTTTTTCTTTTTCCACTTGCCCAAGCAAAAAGTACCCGAATCCGGCAGTTGCCACGGGCTTAATCGTTGGACTTTGCAGAAAGGAATAGAATCGTTTTAAGCAAGTACAGTTACAATTTCGTTACAGAAAGAACAAGTGAAAAATTGTAACGATTTTCAAGTTAAATATCTGATTGTGTACTTATTGTCTCTTAAATGTCTGCTCTAATTTTAGTTGTTAATTCGTACATTGTCCTCTTGTTTCACCTTTCTGGTTTACTATTTTGAGATTTTTTCTTTTTCTGCTTGTCCTCCAATAAAATGACCTTAAACCAGCAATTGCCGTGGGCTTATTCGTTGGACTTTGCAGGACAGAGAAAAGTCCAACGATTTTACTTCTTTCTTACTTATTTTACAGCGTATGGAGGGGCATTGGCTTTTCAGATAGGTTTGTTTGCTAATTCTTTTTTACTTTGATGCAGAATTTTTGAAAAAGAAAAAGAGTCATAAGATCTTGTTAATCTTATAACTCTTCTATTAGCGGAAAGAAGGGGATTCGAACCCCTGAAACCCTTTAGAGGTTTACACGCTTTCCAGGCGTGCCAGTTCAACCACTCCTGCATCTTTCCCTTTTGCGTGGCAAAGGTAAAAATATATTTTTATTTATCATTCATCTCTATTAGTTTTTTTCAGGTATCGGATTGGGATTGAAAAAAGGGATAGGTACGAAACTTTTCTTCTTTATAAAATGGGAGATTGACGGTTTTTGTTGTTGTTCACGGACTTTATTTTTTACACAAATTTATTACTTTTGTACTACGTAACTTTTAAGTTCAAACAGACATCCGGTGAAAGGTTGTCCCAAAATCAATAAAGAGAAAGATGGAAGATTTTCAACATGTCGGATATAGTAAAGAGGTCATTGAATTTGTGGCTGTTGCGAAGGAATTCTGTGATTTTATAGAAACGGCTCCTCAAATTCCGCTTCAGGATTTCATTCAAAGGTTACAAAAATTTATTCCCTTAATCTATTTGAAAGGTGCTTTATTACCTCAAACGGAGCCGGAAGAAGAGGGGCTTGTTGAAGATGTTGTGACAGAAGAGCAATACAATTATCTTTATGGGGAACTCCATCGTTTACTGGGAGAATATGATGAGTATCTGGAAGTGTTTGACGATAATATGCAATACAGTGAAGTACCAATGGTGCATTCGATTGCTGAGAAAACCTGTGATATTTATCAGGATTTGAAAAATTTTATTTCTTCGTTCCGTTGTGGTATTCCGGAAATTATTGGAGAAGCGTTGTGGCAGCTTAATAATAATTTCGAACTTTATTGGGGAAAAGCGTGTGCCGGTGTTATCCGGGCTATTCATCATGCAGTTTATCAGGTAAAAGATAAGGAATGATGCAACATTTTAAAAGTACGATCACCAAAGAAGAAATAGCTGCTTTACCTGTTTTCGTTTTCAATGGGCCTGTTACCGTTATAGAAGACTCCCGACAGATGGAGGAGGCGGTTCGTTTTCTGTTGCAGCAGGAATATTTGGGGTTCGACACCGAAACCCGGCCTTCTTTCCGGAAAGGTGAGAGCTATCCCGTTAGTCTTTTGCAGTTGGCTACTCCGGAAGAAGTTTTTCTCTTCCGGCTCAATAAATGTGGTTTTGGTCTTTCGTTGCAATGTTTGCTTAGTGATCCACGGGTGATGAAAATAGGGGTTGGCATCCGGGATGATATCCGGAATTTGAATAAAAGTGCAGCTTTTTCTCCTCATTCTTTTGTTGATTTACAGGAGTATGTTTCTCGTTTTGGTATTGAGGAGAAATCTTTTTCAAAATTGATGGCTATTATTTTCGGTTATAGAATATCCAAACGCCAACGGACAACCAATTGGGAGGCCCTTGTATTAACGGAAGCGCAGGTTCGTTATGCGGCAACTGATGCTTGGGGTGCCTTGTGTATGTATCAGCGTTTGGTGTTGCTGGAAACTTCCGCATTGCAGGTAGGCAAGGTAAAGTAGAAGGTTGTTCCTACGCCTTCTTGCGAAAGAAACCAAAGTTTTCCTTTGTTTATACGAACGAAGTCTCGGCTTAGGATTAGTCCCAGTCCACTTCCTTTTTCATTCCGGGTTCCGTAACTACTCGGATAAGTATTGGAATTTAGTAAATGGGGGTGCATGGACCGTGGAATGCCTTTGCCGGTGTCTTTGATACTGATAAGTGCATGGTCTGGCATATCTGCTATTTCAACTTCGACTCGCCCGCCGGGATAAGTAAATTTTATGGCGTTGGAAATGAGGTTGCGCAATATGGTTTTAACCATGTCTATATCTGCACAAACCTGATGGGTGCCTTTGACAAGATTGGTTAAAACAATCTCTTTCTCTAAGGCAATGGCGGAAAATAACAAACATACTTGCCGAATGACAGGAGTCATATTGAATGAGGTGGTGTAAACCTTTGTTTTGCCATTTTGATTGCGGGTCCATTGTAACAGATTCTCCAGCAGATTAAAAGCTTCTTCGGTGGTATCGTTGATCATCTCAAACAGTTTCAGGATTTTCGGGTCCTTAATGCGCGCTTTCTCGGAACTTAAAGAAGAATTAATCATTTTTATCGTGCTGATCGGAGAGCGTAAGTCGTGGGCAATGACCGCATATAGTTTGTCTCGGGCTTTTAAAGTGGCTCTTAAACTTTTATTTTGTCTCCGGATTGTACGCACTGCTTTCAACCATAAAAGCTGATGTTGGATGCGGATAATTAACTCCTGCGGGGGGAAAGGCTTTAAAATAAAATCCACATGGTCGTGGATGAAATCTCCGGAAATATAGCTCTCATTGGTTGGCGAAGTAAGAAACAGGACGGGAACGAAACAGCCTGTGCCGCGATTTTTTAAACCCGACAACGCCATAGCTTCCTGTGGCAAAGCTTTATCCATATCCGATAAAATCAAATCTGGCAACTCATTTTCAATCACAGGAATAGCGGAAGATATATTTTCGGTTTTGCAAATATGAAATCCAGCACTCAAGAGGGTGTTGATGAGATCTTCCGTATGTTCTAATGATGATATTACCAATAAAATAGTAAACTTACTGTTATCCAATGGCATCTTACATCATTTTACAGTAATGGTTTGACAAATTTTATTTAATTCTTTTAATTCTTTTTCTATTTTTTGCCATGCGGAAATTTGTTGTAACTGTCCGGAATCCCGGAGATGTTCCCTCAGTTGTTCCCAGTCCGAAGTAATGGCTGCTTCCACCTGTTTTAATCGGGTCTGCATTGTTTCCAGTGATTCCTGTTCTTTTTTGGTTTGCTGCAATTGTTTTAACAGACGAACTAATAAACGGTAATTGTTTAATTGAATTCCAATAACTGCGGACAGGTTCTCCAAAAGTTTGATTTCCTCTATATTCCAGGTATGTATATCATCACACTGCATGAAAGCAATGAATGTAAGGTTTGTACCCACTTCAAACAAAGGTAACAGCAACATTTGCCGGCAATGTTGTTCCTGTAAGAAATGATGTAAATCCGGATTCCGGGATGAGGCGTTTTCTTGGATTATCATATAATTTTGTTCGCACAGTTGTTTTTCCAACTCCGGATCATACAAGACTTTTTCTCGTTTCCCTTTTCTTTTTTTCAACCCTGAATCATCACACCATTCATATGCGATAGAATAAGTCATGTCCGGATGAATATCCACGATATGAATCCGATTGTGCCGGCTCAATTTTCCAATTATCCTTAAAGTTTTTTCTATGTATCCGGGAAATTCTTTCCAGGCTGAAAAGGATGGATTCATTGGCAATAATAATTCTGAAACTACCGATGAAAAAGAAAAAAAATCATCCATGTTTTTCAACATAAGCCCCCATATTAATTTTGTAGAGGTTAAAGAAGTTAAACCTATTCTTTATATCGAAATATCTTATTTGAGGTTGCATTTCGTTTCTGATTTAACTTTTTGCTTTTGTATTGTGGAGAAACAGGGAGGTTGCTGACAGATTTTGAGTGTACGATGTATGTTGATTTATATTTTTCAAAAAAACATATATCATATTTTTGGTGGTAATTACTTTTTTTATACCTTTGTGCCCGGGTAAGTCCTATGCGACCAGCTCCTGCAGAATCCTCCAGGGTCGGAAGGCAGCAAAGGTATGTGGTTGTAGCGGTGCGACATAGTCAGCTTACCCGTTTTAAGAAATCTGCCTCTTTAGCTCAGCTGGCCAGAGCACGTGATTTGTAATCTCGGGGTCGTTGGTTCGAATCCGACAAGAGGCTCAAGTGTAAAAGGGCTGTATCCTTTCGAATACAGCCCTTTTTGTGCAATTTTCTTCTGTATGACTTATAACTAAACCTGGGGGCAACCGTATCGTATTGAAATACGGTAGCAAATTTGACAGGTATGAAAATTCTGGATATTATACGACGTATTCATCCCGACATTGCTTTTTTAAAATGTATGGCGGTGTTGTTGTCTTATTTCTTTGGCTCTTATGTCACAGGACATTTTCATCAGGAATCGAGTGCTATCGGAGCTATATTAGCTTGTACTTCTTCCATTGTTGTTTTGCAGGATAATGATCTGAAAAACTCCCTTCACAATGGCTGGCTTAGAGTTTTGGGAACTTTTATCGGAGCATTTATAGCCTGGATGTATTTATTGTTTTATTCTTTTTCCATTGCAGGCATGATTATAGCTGTGTTTGTTTTAGAAGTGATTTGTATGCTTTTGAAAGTGCCGGATAACGGTAAAATGGCTACTATTACTTTAACTGTAGTCCTTATTATTTCCCATGAATATCCCGGAGTACCATCCTGGGAAAACGGGCTTTTACGTTTTAGCGAAGCTGCAGTCGGCGCTGCTTCCGGTATTTTTATGGTGTGGGTAGAATTTATATTTCAGAAATTCCGGAAGATGTGGAAACAAAGGAAAATGATTCTCAGAAAAATTTAGAAACGGAATTGTGTATCAAGTTGGTGTAGCGGTTATGATGCGAAAATCAAAAGATTTTTTTGAAGAAATTTATCTCTTTGTAAGAGATACTATAA
>NZ_QWEL01000016.1 GCF_009935865.1 Odoribacter sp. Z80 | reverse complement strand
GTAGAAAAGAATTTAGACTATATTTTGTAATTTATTGTATTTTAAACCAAGTAAACCTATTTCAGGAAACTACATAGCGATGACTCAAGAAGACGGGGGAGGCAGACGCAAAAGCCCCTTCCCCTTATGTCATAGAGAGATGGAATGATTTTTCTTTCTACACTTTTAGTTGTTTTGAGGTTGATAAAAGTATGGAATGAGGAGGAAAGTAAAATACGGTAAAATGGTGAACATAAATCATTTATTCATAAATCGATGACATTTTTCGGGATGTGAAAATGTCACCGGATTTGTACGTGAATGTCGCCGGATTTTGTTGTTTTTGCTTTCCATTCAAAATGGAAAAACCCTGTAAAATGTTAATTTACAGGGTTTTTCTTGATTTTTCTTTGTCTTGCTGCGGAGAGAGAGGGTAATGAACCAACTCTCCTCAAAATCCTTACTATCAAGGTGATAATCATGTCAAAGTGTCGCGTAGTAATGATTTAGTAACAAATTTTTATCTGTCATAGTTTCCTATTGGCATTCAAGTGTCTGCTCGCGTAATTGTTACTGGTACCAAAGTAATCATTTAATTTGAATTGGGCAAAATGTGATAATATATTTGCTAATTTATTTTTCAATCGTAAATTTGCAAGAAATAAAACTGGCTATGATAGAAAGAACGTTACAGACAAAACTTTTAGAGTTCGTAAAAAAGTATCCGATTGTAACCCTGACTGGTCCGAGACAATCGGGTAAATCGACGTTATTGCGGCATTCATTCCCTGATTATAAATATATTTCGCTTGAAGACCCTGATATACGTTTATTCGCAATGGATGATCCACGGGGATTTTTGGCAACTTATCCGGATAAAACAATCATAGATGAAGCCCAAAGGGTTCCAGCGTTGTTTTCTTATCTTCAAACCCATGTAGACAAGGAGGGACGGGAAGGCATGTATCTGCTTGCAGGCTCACACAATTTTTTGTTGATGGAAAGTATAAATCAATCGCTGGCAGGAAGAACCGCCATTTTGAAATTATTACCTTTTTCTCATGTGGAAATGCAAAAAAGCGGAATCCTTCCGCAAACTGTTGACAAGGAAATTTTCCAAGGTGCTTATCCACGTCTTTATGATAAAGATCTGACTCCATCTGACTATTATTCGTTCTATATTCAAACCTATGTAGAACGCGATGTGCGATTGATGAAGAACATCGGAGATTTGAGTAAATTCATTCGCTTTATCAAGCTATGTGCCGGTCGTATTGGGCAATTACTCAATCAATCCTCTTTAGCGAATGAGTGCGGAGTAGCCGTGTCTACAATTTCCGCATGGATTTCTGTATTGGAGGCAAGTTATATTTGTTATTTGCTGAAACCCGATTACAATAATTATGCCAAGCGATTGGTTAAGGCACCGAAACTTTATTTTTACGATACAGGGTTAGCGTGTTCGTTATTGGATATACGAACCCCTGAACAGGTTTCGATACATTTTCTGCGTGGTGGTCTTTTTGAGAATCTCGTAATCAATGAGTTTATCAAAGCGACCTATAATAAGGGGCAAGAACCTAATCTCACATTCTGGCGCGATAGCACCGGTAATGAAGTTGATTTGTTACAGTATATCAACGGAAAACAATATGCGTATGAAATAAAATCAGGAGCGACTTATTCATCGGATTTCTTCAAGGGTATTGCTAAATGGGCCAAATTATCTGGGGCAGAGTCAGAACAATGTTTCGCAATCTATAACGGGGAGAAGAATATGAAAACTTCGAACGGGAAACTTATGAAGTGGTCAGATTTTACAGTTTGATGTTATGCTAGCAACATAGCATCGATGAGAGTATTAGAGAAAATAGGCTTTCGCAAATGTGGCATATATCGTAATGCCTGTTTCAAGAATGGAGCGTTTACAGATTGCCATTATTTTGAATTGCTAAAAGAGGATTTTAGGGATTTGGTTAAATAGTATAAAAAAACACCTAATTTTACATTCTTGGGTGTAAAATTGGGTGTTTATTTTGCAACTTGCTGATTTTCAGCGTTTATTGCGGAGAGAGAGGGATTCGAACCCCCGGACCTGTGACAGTCAACGGTTTTCAAGACCGCCGCGATCGACCACTCTGCCATCTCTCCAATGTGGGTGCAAATATAGGATGTTTTTTTTTATATACAAAAAGAAAGAAGGTAATTTTTTTAGATGTATGAAAAAATGAATACAAAGAAGTTTTCAGGTTACCAGTATATAAGGAGACCTGTGATACCTGCCAGGCAAATCATTAAGATGGGGTGTATTTTGTATTTCCAGGTAAGGATAAAGGCTCCGGCAAAGATGAGAATGCTTTTGTAATCGATGAAGTTTTCTTTATTCATCAGCATCAGGGAGGCTGCCCCGATGAGGCCTACCGTCATGGGACGTAAACCGGTAAAGGCGGCTTCCACGTATTTGTTGTTTTTGAATTTTGCGAAAAAGTATGAGATGAACAGCACTAATAAAAATGGGGGGAAGCATACGGCAAAAGTGGCAATCACAGAGCCCCACACACTTCCGGTGGCGGTATATCCAATGTAGGTGGCGCTATTGATTCCGATAGGGCCCGGGGTCATTTGGGAAATGGCTACCACATCGGTAAATTCCTGTAAAGTCAGCCAATGGTATTTGTCGACAACTTCGTATTGGATTAGTGATAGCATGGCATAGCCTCCTCCGAATCCGAAGATTCCGATTTTCAGATATACTAAAAGTAATTGCCAGTAAATCATTTTTTTATTATCGTATTATAATAAGACAAGAGTTATTTTTGGGGGAGGTCAGAAGCTTTTTTGATTTTTCCTTTTATCCAGAAAGAATAAACCAGGCCTCCGATGATGCCTGCCAGTACGATGTAGGCAGGAGACACTCCCCCTTTCCAGATTAACAAAGCTCCGATGGCCGGGAATATCAATTGGATTGCATTCAGGTGGAGGGAGCGGGCGGCATTGATACAAGGTACCAGAATCAGGGCTACAACTGCCGGACGGATACCGTTAAATATTTTGATCACCCACACATTGTCCTGAAAATGGTTGAAAAACAATGCTATTGCCAGAATAATGGTAAAGGAAGGAAGGATAGTTCCCAAAGCACAAATTATACTACCTGTCAGTTTTTTTAATTTGTATCCGACGAAAATGGAAATGTTAACGGCAAATATTCCGGGAATGGATTGGGTAACAGCAAATAAGTCCATAAAGTCCTGTTTGGCCAGCCAACCTTTGTTGACGACTTCTCGTTCAATGAGCGGTATCATGGCATATCCTCCTCCGATGGTGAACATACCGATTTTTACGAATGTCAGAAATAGTGTCCAGTACATGCTAACTGTGTGTTAATTTCAATGTAAGCTTACGTACAGAATAAACTACGGAAGTTTGGTTTGCAAAGATACATTTCATCTTGAAGATAGCCTTATAAATTGCGACTAAATTCAGAGGACTTTCGGGAACACTGTTAACATGCTGTTTTTCAGTATAGAATTGCTGATTATCTGCCGGGTGTTCTGGTTGTTTCGGGGTAACTGCAACCGAAGTTCTGGACCAGATAATCAGAGAGTTTGTCGGCCTGGGAGGGTATGGCAAGCAAATGTTTACGTATCTCATCTTTCTTATCTGTTTGCAAGTCAGTCAGGTGTACCCGGTAAGACAGGAAGATCTGGTTTCCGTTGATGCCCAGTTGATAGTCTGTTGGTGCGGATAGTAGGTATTGGAGTAGTGGCTGAAGTTCTTTTTTGGGCAAGAGGTTGATGGGCGAAGTGCAGAATAAATAAGTATGTTGATAGACGAACAGCCGGATTTCCGATTTTCCCGGATAGAAGGTCCAGCTTTCATACCCTGTTCTGGCCAGTACGGGGTTAAGTCCGCATTCTTTAATGATTTCTTCGCAATAGACAGCTAAATCGGTTAAGGGACGGGGGGTAAACAGGTGAAAAGACAGGCGGTCTCCGCAAACGGGACAGTATGCCTTTTCTTCGGAAATAATGGTGTCGCAACCAGGGCATTGGAGGCTCAGTTTGTTTTTATCCAATGTTTTACTGTTTTCTAAGAGGGTACGGATGGAGGAGACCGGTATGCCGAATCCCATGTTGTCGGCATTGGTAAATTTACTGGTGGTAATGGCTATTACCTTTCCCTCGGCATTCAGCATCGGACCTCCGCTGTTGCCGGGATTCACGGCAGCGTCGGTTTGAATGTGGTGGTGTCCGTCCATGTATTGTTGGGGAGAAGAGACGGTACCCTGTGTTACGGTGAAGGGCATGCCGAACGGGAAACCTGCAACCTGAATTTTTTGACCGATCGAGGCTTTTTCCGTAGCGATTTGGAGGAGTGGCAGTCCTGAGAAATCCTCTTCGGAACTGAGGAAGGCAATGTCCAGGGATGGGTTGGCCAACACGACCCGCGCCGGATAACGGTTGTGGTTATGGTCTTCGATGGCCACCTCCTGAAAACCTTCTACTACATGGCTGTTGGTTACAAACACATCATAGTCTTTCAGGTAAAAACAACTGCCGGAGCCTCTGGCCTGACTTACTTTGAATATGTTTCGGTATAGATCCTGTTTCATATAAGTTTGAAGTTTATGCAGCTAAGTGGGATATGTTTTTTCTGAATTTGCCCAACATGATATTTTCCAGTGCGCTATATAATATGGGAGCTGCCTGGGACCAAGGCTGGGCGGAGGTTTCACTTAATGCTTTCCCGACCGTCAGGTTCAGGTCTTCCTGAACCTGATTCTGATAATATATATCGTAAAACAGGTTAATCATACGTATACCGGCTTTTTTTAGTTCTCCGGCTTCCATGTATGTTGTGATTTGTTTAAAAGCGGCGTTGTATTCCTCCCTTATATTTTGCAGGTTGGAACGATGTTTGCCGGGAATGAAGGTTTCTGCGTAAAAGAGGTCTGTGGATATGTCCTCTTTAGATTTTTCCTGCAATTCCTGTATGGCCGTTTTTCCTTTGTGAACGATTTCTGCCAAGGGCAGGTCGCGTCCAAGGTCCCGGATGGCATTTTGCAGGAGATGAAGCAGTTCGCCTTGAGGTTGGGCTACATAGATCAGTTTTAAAAAGGTTGCATTCAGGATGTTCCACATCTCGTTGAATTGCCGGGAAGTTTCGAATAGCCGCAGGGCTTCCTGACATTCACGGCAACTTTGCTGAATGGCTTCATAGATATAGTCTGTTGCTCCGAAATCATAGGGAGTAAAACGGGGATGAATGATGCGTTCCGCATCGAATTCGTGAGTGAAGATGCGGTCACATTTTTCTCCGATATGGCAGATTTCCTTCAATACATTGTAAATTTTTTTCGGATGGCTATGAATGCACGGACTATGGTATTCCAGATTCAATTGATTGTCTTGTAGAACGATCCGGCTCAAATCCAGGTCCTGGAAGTTGATGGCAGCTGCTTGCCGCATGATAGCTATCTGTTCCTGGGCAGGCAGATAAACCAATGGCGCTTTGATGTGCAGATGTTCTTTATCAAAGCGGATGATAATAGTCATGGCTCCGTGAGGAATATGGAATTCCTGTCCGGATACATTTCCAAATCTTTTCCGGAGGTCAGGATGAATTGAATCCAGTAAAGTATGCATGGCTGTCAGAAAATCCCCGTTTTCAAAAGCTTCAATGCTTAGGTCCAATACTTCACTGGATTCTTGGGAAGCAGTGGAAGTAATAACGGGAAAATGAAATGAAAAAGTATGCTTCATGTATTTATTGGATTAAGACTTAAAATTCGACACTAAACAAAGATAATGCCGTCATCTGTAATATGCAAAATACATGGAACTGTTTATTTATTTTTATGTTTATATAATGGGTTTTGTAAATATTTGTATAAACTTAATTAACAGATGTTTATGTAGTATCAATGTGTTGGTGTCTGGTTGTAGTGCTCGTAGGCAGACCGGGCAATCCGGGCAATGAGAAGGGCATTGGCTTTATCGTCTTCTGCGGAATCCATAATGAATACGGCAATGGTAAAATATCTGCCATCGGGGAGCCTGATGAAACCAACATCGTTGTCTCCTGCTTTCTGTCCGTTTGCATTGCGGTCGGAACTTCCGGTTTTGTGTCCGACAGGTGTACCGGGAGGAAGGAGACCTTTC
The DNA here is from genome assembly GCF_009935865.1 of Odoribacter sp. Z80. Lineage (GTDB taxonomy): Bacteria > Bacteroidota > Bacteroidia > Bacteroidales > Marinifilaceae > Odoribacter. The sequence continues at coordinate 65,294 of NZ_QWEL01000016.1, read as the reverse complement.
AATTTATCTGCTCCCGTACTGGTTGCCAGCATGAGTTTTTCCAGAAAGTTTTGGTAGGGGGCGGACAACAGGGTTTTGCTGAGAAATTTTTCCAAAAGCTCTGTCATGGCTGAAGGGCGGCAGTGGTTCAGGTAAGGATTCTCCTGCTGATGCATTGTGTTCTCTGTTGCCACAATGGTTATACCGGAAATTCCTGTCCGGGTGAGATAATCCTGGATAGCGGCAGGACTGCCCAGATAGTGGATGAGTATATCGCAAGCATTGTTATCGCTGAGTGTTACGGTATATCTTAAGAGTTCGCTGATACTGATTTTGAAACTTCCTTCCGGCCGGGTGTCCCGCAACGGGCTGTAAGTGTTAGGATGCAGGTCTGACGGGGTAACGTAAATTTCAGTTTCCAACGGTAATTGTTTTTTATCCAATTTGCTCAGGACTGCCAGGGCTAATGGGAATTTGAACGTACTCATCATAGCATACCGGGTACTGTCGTTGCAGATGATTGTTTCCTTATCGCCAAACCGGATGGCAACTCCCACTTTAGCGCGGTGGGTGCGGATAAGGGTTTTTATTTGGTTTTGCAGGGTGGCATTATCCTGGCGGGATGTAACTCCGGCTGCCTGCTTTTTCGGTTGTTTGCATTTCCGGTTGTCACCGGTTGTTGATGAGTTTGTTGCGGTGCGGCAGGAAATACAAAAAATAAAAAGCAGCAGAAATACGGGAATGTAGGTTTTCATAGTGAAGGGTTTCATTGGAATTTTACACAAGTATAAAATTAATTGGTGAGATAGGGAAAGGGTAGAGAGTTAAAAATCAGCTTTCTTTTCCAGGTGAATTTTTTGGCCGGAAATGGGATGGATAAATTCCAGATATTCCGCATGCAGATATAGTCGTTTGGCTTGTTGTCCGTAGAGCGGGTCACCGGCAATGGGACAATTCAGACCGAGCGGGTGGGCCGCGTGTACTCTCAACTGGTGAGTACGACCTGTTTGCGGATAAAAGGCAATACGGGTATGTTGTCCTGAGTGTTCGAGTACACGGTAATGGGTGACAGCAGGTTTTCCGAATTCTTCATTGACCATTTGGCGGGGACGGTCGTGGATATCCGGGCAGAGCGGTAAGCGTATATATCCTTCCCCGGTAGGAACGATGCCTTCCAGTAGTGCTGTATAGCGTTTCCGGACTGTTTGCCGGAGGAATTGCCGTTGCAGGTGTTCGTGAACGGTTTTGTTTTTTGCGATTACCAGCAACCCGGAAGTAGCCATATCCAGCCGGTGTACAATAAGGGGACCTGTCGCTTCCGGGTAACGCCGGCGGACCAGGTCAAAGACTGATGGTTGTGTGGTTTTACCCGGGACAGTCAGCATTCCTTCCGGTTTGTTGACAACCAACAGCCAGGCGTCTTCATAAATTATTTCCGGAAAAAGGATGGGGGAGTTATTGTCCGGTCCTGGTGGAGTATCTACACTTAATCCTTGCAACATAAACCGGAGGATGGGACCGCATTTCCCCTGGCAAGCCGGATAATAATTCCCCTGCCGGCGGATTTCCGTTTTTGGGGAACAACCCCACCAAAATTCAGCCATGGCAATGGGTTGGAGTCCGTTTTTATAGGCATACTGAAGCAGTTTCGGTGCGGCACATTCTCCGGCTCCTGCCGGTGGATTGCTTTGTCCTTCTTCGCGGAATAGATCAAATACATTTTTCATTTCTCCCCGGGCATTGAGCAGGCGGAATTGCTTGAACAGTGATTGTTGCAATTGGGCAGAATGTTGTTTACGTTTGGTTTTCAGGTATTCGATGCGGGCTTTAAACCCGTTTATATTGTTTTGAAGAGTGTCTGTTTGTTCTTTCCAGTATTTTTCCAGGCGTTTGTATTCTGCTTTCTGGTGCTGACTTTCCCGAATCAAGGCTGAGGTATCGATGTCCGGAAGGTTTGTGTTGCGTTGTAAATCGCGGGCTGCTTTTGCCGCTTTCAATTCTATCCGGGCATGGTTCAGTGATTTTTCGGCTTGCAAGCGTTTTGCCGCCAAATCCTGTTGTGCTTTGAGAAAAGCCGGTTCGCTTTCAAGTTGTCGGATTTCCTGATTCAGGGCGGAAATCAGTTGCTCTTCCTGTCGGAAAAAACCGTCCGGTTGTTGCAGGTTATAGACTGGCGGAACAAAATAAGGATGTATATAGCTGCCGTCCAATATACCGGAAAAAGCGGCAAGAAAGCCCAATTGTTTTTGTGGTGTACGAATTACCAAGACCCCGAACATTTTTCCTTCTTCCGGTTTTTGCTTCCATATCTCCATTGTCTGGAGGTAGTTCTGAAGCTCTTTTACCGCCTCTATACACAAAGGATGGGGTGTATAATGGAAAGGATTGGTGAACTGTACAGGCAGGTGTGTATCGGAGAGTTCATGCTGAAAAAAATGAATCATAACCCGGGATTATAATTTATGGTAAAGGTAAGTATTTAAAATGGAAGTTGGAGCAGATCGTAGTATAAAAGCTGTAAATAAGCGGTTTAGGAGGCAATTTGAAGAAGAGTGCAAAGCCAAAAGAAACCACTTCAAAGTCAAAAGAAGCAAGAGTTTCGTTACTAAATCATTATTTCCCGACTAGTGAAAAATGATTTTTCCGTTTGGCTGCAACCCTCTGAAAAATTTGGATTTAGTCGTGTCTACGCCTGTAAATATAGCCGATACCCGTCATGAGGATAGTCAGCCGGAAAGTCTGTCAGTCAACTAGTCTGCCATCCGTTCATCAATACATTAGCACGTGTGATTCTATTTTCAACAGCAGGAATAGCAAAGCAGTCATTCCTGTTTACAAAGGCAGAGTAAAGGGCTTTCCGTCTGCTGCAAGGTCAAGCGGTTACGTCATTGGAGGAAGAATACTACCCGAAGCATGAGGGTGGAGATTATTCCTCCAAACCTTGCATCCGACCGCCTCAGGCAAAGAAGCCTTTGAAAACGAAAATGACCGTCCTGTCACTCACCGAACGAAAAGGAAAATTATAAGGAAGGTTCGGGCGAGGGAGAGGGAGAACACCGTCCTGCATAGGGAGGTAGCCACACGAGGAAACCATCGAAGCTCTGCAAACCGAGATACAGACCTGCGGGCTGACCACAGCCGCCAAGTGCTGGAAATGCAGCAACGGCACATGACGGAAATACAAACGAAAGAAGCCGAACACAAGAAAGAGGTATCAAGGCTTATCCGTCTTGTAGAGAAGCTCTGCGCTTGGTTCCCGTTGGTGAATGATTCAAGGAGCAGTTCAAGAGGCTAAGACAAAGCATGCGACAGCCCATACAACTGCAACGTAAAAGTATGGGAATGAAGATGTAAGAACAGGTAGCGTTGGATTTTTTTTTACGTAGCAGGTGAAGAAAGCCGTCATAAGATTAAGTGATTATTGGAGCTTTTTTTCTACTTTTGCAACTGGATTGGGGCAACCTCTTCCAAGACATATTAGAAAGTTAAGAAGCGTTATGCTTATCTTGTGAATTGGAAACGTAGGAAATTTCACAATTACACACAAGGAGGGCATAGTGGTTCTCATGCTATAGCGTGGGCTGCTATCACCATATTCGTGTGTAAAGGTTTTTCCTACGACCTCCAATTCAGAACGTGGCATTTGCAGTTCCACGCTTCGTGGTTTAAATAGGAATAGTCTTTGTGGAGCTGGAAAGACATAATGTGTAAAGGTCAAGATGCTTTTTAATTCATTACATTTTCTGCTTTTTTTCCCAGTCGTATGCGTAATATACTTTATTTTACCCTCATTGAGGGTACGTAACCTATTTTTGCTTGGTGCAAGTTACTATTTTTATATGAATTGGGAGCCAGTATATGCATTGCTTCTCTTTACAAGTACGACTATCACCTATTTAGCAGCACTTGGCATAGGGTATTGTAAAGAACGACGTGGAAAACGTTTGTATTTAGTAGGTAGCTTAGTTCTTAATCTAAGTATCCTTTTTTTATTCAAGTATTACAATTTTATGGCAGAAAACATAAGTGACTTGTTGGCACGATGGGGAATGTCTGTACAAATGCCTGAATTCAATCTCCTTTTACCTGTCGGGATTTCATTTTATATTTTTCAAGCATTAGGCTATTCTATTGATGTATATAGAGGTAATACCCTTATTGAAAAAAACTTCTTTACTTATGCACTGTTTGTATCGTTTTTCCCCCAACTTGTAGCTGGACCTATAGAGCGTTCTACTAATCTGTTACCGCAGTTTAAGCAAGAACATTCTTTTTCCTATGAAAATATTATGACAGGAATTCGTCTTATGCTTTGGGGATATTTTTTAAAATTAGTACTTGCAGACCGCTGCGCTCTTTATGTTGATCCAATATTTAACAACGTGCCTTATCATAATGGAGGTTCTTTTTTATTAGCTTCGTTGTTTTTCCCCTTTCAAATTTATGGAGATTTTGCGGGATATTCACTGACAGCCATTGGAGCTGCTAAAGTTATGGGATTTAATTTAAAGGAAAATTTCAGAAGACCATACTTCGCAACCACCGTCACTGACTTTTGGAGGCGTTGGCACATTTCATTATCAACTTGGTTTAGAGATTATGTGTATATACCAATGGGAGGAAATCGTGTAAGTACCTTAAGATGCTACTTTAATGTTATGATAACATTTATAGTGAGTGGAATATGGCATGGTGCGAACTGGACATTTATTATATGGGGAGCAGTACATGGGATGTTACAATGTGTTGAAAAACTATTAGGATGGAACAAAGAACAATGGAAAGTGCGAGGAAAAATCATTCATTGGGGACTTACATTCTGTGTTGTATGTCTGGCATGGATCTTTTTTCGGGCAAACACCATTTCGGATGCTTTTCTGATAACAAAAGGCATATTTACAAATTTAGCTATGCCTTATATGCGTGTTGCTGATTTTCTTGCTATTGCTTTAGCTCTAACCATAGTATTTATGAAAGAAATCATCGATGAATATGATTTAAAAATCCGAATATCGGAGTCTCCTATTTGGATAGTCAGACATATGTATATAGTAGGTATGATAGCATTTATCATCCTTTTTGGAGTACTGAATGGCGACCAATTTATCTATTTTCAATTTTAATCTGTTTGAAAATGAAGAATTTATTAAAAAGCCTTTTATTTGTTTTTGTTGCTCTGTTCGCAGTGGACAGAATTGGTGGGCAAATAATGTGGTGGGTAAACCAACATACACAAGACATGTCGGGACCAAAACTAAAATATTTAGCAAATGAAGTGGATGCAGATATTGTCTTGTTGGGCACCTCACGTTGTAATTTTCATTATGTACCCTCTATATTGTCAGATTCTATAGGTATGAGTGTTTACAATGGAGGCATTGATGCCAGTAATTGTATTTATGCCCATTACTTTGTCTTGAATCAAATTTTGTTACATCATACTCCAAAGATTATTTGTTTGGAATTGATGACGAGCGATTACGCTGTTTCTGCTAATTCTTTCGAAACAACAAGTTTTTTTGCTCCTTATATCGGAAGAAGCGAAAAAGCTGACTCTGTATTTCGAGAAGCTGGCAATTATTGGTACTATCGTCTTTGCCATCTTTATCGCTACAATGCCAAAGCAGTATCTAATATGGGTGGGTTACTCGTGAATAAGCAGCTAGAAAGCGAATCTGGTTATATACCTTTGCCACGGCCTATGTTTGTCCCTGAAAGATTAGACAAAGTCCATAAATCTAAAAATATAGATGAATTGAAACTGCAATACATAAGAAAGTTTATCATGCTATGTAAAAGCCATCATATTGCGCTTGCGTTCATGGTGTCACCGGCTTATAGTGAAGCTGATACAGATTTGTATGGAACGTTAAAGGATGTGGCTAAAGAAAATGAAATACCATTCTTTGACTATCATACGCAAGGGCTATTTTTAAATCATCCGGAATATTTTAAAGATAGCGGACATTTATGGGATAAGGGGGCTCGTTTGTACACCTCTATTTTTGCTCATGATTTAAAACATTATATAGTCACCCATTCAACTGGGAATTAATGAAATTTCTCTTGAGTGTAGTAAAAATCCAAGAGCATAAAAATATTTATAGTAATTCCTGCCTTTGGGGGTAGGAATTACTATTTCCCGCTTATAATTATTTGGTAATGTTCAATAACAACTCTATATTTGCATAGAGTTGTTTGACAGGTATGCAAAGTACTGCAATTCAGAGCAGTTACACTCTCGCTAAATTGTTACCGTAAACTTCTCGTTTTTTTACTTCCTGCTGTCATACAGATAGATATATGAAAATTACTTATCCTATGCAAAGATAGGAAAACGATTTTGTTTCTGTACTTTTGTTGAAAAATGTAATGAAAGATAAGGTTGTTATTTTTGAGGATTATACGCTCAGGGAGGCGTTATTGGAAGATGCCTCTATGATTTGGCAAGCCATTGATACGCACAGGGATTATTTAGTGACCTGGTTGCCGTTTGTTGACCGTTTGAAGCGGGAAGGGGACGAAGAGGCTTTTTTAGCAGATGTTCTTGCTGTACCTTATGAAGAAAGGAATCTGGTCTATGTCATTGAGAAAGGAAAAGAGTTTTGCGGGTTGGTTGGTTTTGTAAGTACGGATTGGGAGAACTGCCGAACGGAGATAGGTTACTGGCTTTTGCCGGAATATCAGGGACGCGGGGTCATGTCCCGGTGTGTACGTTATTTGTGTGGGTGGGTTGTGGAATGCCGTTCCATGAACCGCATCCAAATCCGGTGTGCTGTAAAAAACTTTTCCAGTAATGCCATACCCCGGCGTCTGGGGTTTCATCTGGAGGGAACCGAGCGGGACGGTGAATTACTGGCTTCCGGTGAGTATACTGATATAAATGTTTATAGTTTATTGAAAAGAGAAGTGATGAACGATTAGGTCGTATAGGGAAAAGAGGGGCATTTGGTAACTTTATTCCGGTATTTTTCGGTAAAACAGAGGTAGGATGATTGGGAGTTGATACATACAAGAGAAACGGTATGAGAGTTACAGTTATTTTGTTTTTTCTGTTGGCAGGTATGGAGGGGTGCAGAATGCAGCAAGAAAAAAAAGAGGAAATTCCGCAGGAGGAGAAAAGTATGGAAGGACAAAAAGAGATTTATTTGGCGGGAGGTTGTTTTTGGGGAACGGAGCATTTTATGAAGCAAATTCGGGGAGTAGAGTCAACCCGGGCCGGATATGCCAATAGTTCTTTGGAGAAGCCTACTTATCAGCAGGTTTGCAGTGGGCGAACCGGGGCGGCGGAGGCCGTTCAGGTCGTTTACGACCCTGAAAAAGTAGGACTGCCTTTATTGCTGGAACTTTATTTTAAAACGATAGATCCGACAAGCCTGAACCGGCAGGGAAATGACAGAGGCACACAATATCGTACCGGTATTTATTATACAGATGTTTCTGACCGTCCGGTAATTGAGACAGCTTTGAATGTTTTATCTTTAAAATACGATCGTCCTTTGGTGGTGGAAGCAGGTCCTTTGATTAATTTTTATCCGGCCGAGGGGTATCATCAGGATTATTTGGAGAAGAATCCGGGCGGATATTGTCATATAGACCCGGTTTTGTTCCAACAGGCCAGGGATGCCAATAGACTGGCGGATGTTCCGGAAGCGGTGGAGAAACGTGTTTTTAGCCGTCCCGGAGATGCGGTTTTGAAGGAAAGACTAACTCCGTTACAATATGCTGTAACTCAGATGAATGCAACGGAAACTCCTTTCCGGAATGCTTATTGGGATGAAAACCGGGAGGGGATATATGTGGATATAACTACCGGAGAACCTTTGTTTGTATCTACCGATAAGTTTGAATCCGGTTGCGGATGGCCCAGTTTTTCAAAGCCTATCCGGCCGGATGTGATTGAGGAACGGTCGGATGCTTCTCACGGGATGAGGAGAACAGAAGTCCGGAGCAAAACCGGAAACGCCCATTTGGGGCATGTGTTTACAGATGGGCCGCAAGAACGGGGTGGGTTACGTTATTGTATAAACAGTGCTTCTTTGCGCTTTATTCCCAAAGACGAGATGGAGAAAGAAGGGTATGGGGAATATTTATCCTTTCTTGGCGGGAGGAATTGATAACCAATTGTGAGTTACAGGGAAAAGCCGGAAATTTTGCCGCAGAGGCGGGTTTCCGGCTTTATTGTAACTGGTGATGCTATTGCAGCGCTTTGAGTAGTTGGGGCAAAAGAACAGGAATAGTGTGTTCGCATTGCGCTGTGTAAAAGTTATCGTCGATTACAGCTGCTTCATCCGTAGCTATTGCTTTTTGTATAGCGGGTTTGGCTAAAGGATGGAGGGCGATTTTTTTGCCTTCTGTTATTCCTGCTATTTCAAAAATCAGTCCTGCTGCGCAATGGCCTGCCATGATTTTGTGTTTTTCTGCAAACTCTTTGATGACGGAGAGCATATCGAGGTTGAATGTTTCTCCGGCGTGGTCCTTGAAAACCGGAACGGCATCCCCGCAGGCGAATACCAGTGCATCGTAGTTGTTGGCGTGGCCTTTTAGGTGGGCTACAATATCGTCGGCCTGGAGAGTAATGCCGGAATTGCTCCGGATGGTGGTGGTGTTTGCTACTGCAAATACCTTGCAGGAAATACCATTTTCGAAGAAAGCTTCCAGATATTGGAATAATCCGGCTCCGTTTACCGGGTTTACAGCTAAGATGGCTACTTGTTTTGTCATGTGTTAATTTTATAAAGTGGAACATTAGTTATTTTTCGTAACTTTATTACTTTTGTAATGCGAAGGTAGGTGTGATGAATTCGAAAAACAAGAACGCACCTGCAGATAAGTTGGTTACAGAAAAGTAACGGATGTTGGGTTTCAATGAAATAGACAATAGTTAAAAAATGAAAAATTTTCATCATACGGACCATTGTCCGGTCAGGGATGTATTAAGCCGGTTGAGTAGCAAGTGGGGAATGCTGGTATTGGTGACTTTGAAAGCAAATGAGGTCATGCGTTTTAATGATATACAGCGGAGTATCGGTGATATTTCTCAGCGGATGCTCGCCGTAACGCTTCGGACTTTGGAAACGGATGGTTTGGTGGTGCGGAAGGTCTATCCGGAGGTGCCTCCCCGGGTGGAGTATCGCCTGACGGAAAGGGGATATAGTTTGATGCCTTATCTGGAGGGGCTGATAGAGTGGGCATTTGTTCATATGCAGGAGATTGTGTTGGAGAGAGAGCAACGTCTCTAAATTATAAATGTGTATGGTAGAGGAGATTATAAAAGTCAGGATAAAAAATCAGCAGTTGGTTACTCCTGCTTTTGAACGGGCCGGAGAACTGGTAGGGTGGATGGGGGCCATGCAGGCCCAGGATTATGCTATGGTCAAATGGGCTGTCGGGTTACGGTTGAAGCAAGGTTCTCTGGCTACTGTAAATGAGGCTTTGCAACGGGGGGAAATTGTGCGGATGCATGTTATGCGGCCTACATGGCATCTGGTTGCCGGGGAGGATATACGTTGGATGTTGAAGTTGTCCGGGCTGCGGGTGAAAAAATGTATTGATTTATGGTCGAAAGGAAAAGGAATTGATATACCGGAGGATTTATACACCCGTTGTAATGATTTGTTCGGAAAAGTTTTATCGGGGCGGCGGTGTATGACGAAGGAGAGGATAGAGGAGGAGTTGAAAAGGGCGGGAATTCCTGTTGATGCGGAGCGGGTGAGACGTTATCTGCTTCGGAGTGAGGTGGAGGGGATTTTGTGTAGTGGGGCGGATGAAGGGGGGAAACCGACGTATGCCCTTTTGGATGAATGGGTAGCTCCTGCTCCTGATTTAAGCAGAGAAGAGGCGCTGGCTAAGTTGGCCTTGAATTATTTCCGGAGCCATGCTCCGGCTACCTTGAAAGATTTTATCTGGTGGTCCGGTTTGACGATTTCGGAAGCAAAGAGGGCTGTCGGGGCGTTGGGAAACGGGTTGTGCCGCGAATGTATAGGCGGTCAGGAGTTTTTGTTCCATCAGTCTTGCAGAGAGAGCGGGAAGGGGGATTGTTTTCATTTTTTGCCCTCTTATGACGAATATTTAATTGCTTACAAGGACCGGAGTGCCGCTTTGGATGCTGTACATGTTCCGAAGGTTCATAACAAGTGGGGAATTTTTTATCCTGTTCTCCTTTATCAGGGAAAGATTGTTGGGAACTGGACAAAAAAACAGGGGAAGGAACGGATTTCTTTTACTGTCTCTTTTTTTGAGCAGGAAAACGGAGTTGAACCCAGGTTGGTGGAATCGGCAGGGAAGGAATTTCTGAGGTTTTGCGGAAGATATTGAAAAGAGTTTTATGAAATAATTTTGATATGGAATTAATCATGCTGGGTACGGGGAATGCTATGGCAACCCGTTGTTATAATACCTGTTTTGCTTTTTGTCAGGAAGGGGAGTGTTTTCTGGTAGATGCCGGAGGCGGTAACGGAATATTCAATCAATTGGAAAAGGCGGATATTGCTTTTATGTCTATCCACCGTATGTTTATAACCCATGCCCATACAGACCATATTTTAGGGAGTATCTGGGTGATTCGGAAGATAGCGACACTGATGTCTAAAGGAGAGTATACAGGTAATTTTGTGGTGTATGGTCATGAAGAAGTGATTGATGCACTGACTCTTTTTTGTCGTTTGACGCTGTCGGGAAAGATCGTGAAGTATATCGGAGAGCGTATTGTGTTTCAGCGAGTGGAGGACGGTAGCCGGGCAGAGGTATGCGGGATGAAATTGCAGTTTTTCGATATTGCTTCCACCAAGATGAAGCAGTTCGGTTTCCGGGCTGAGTTGTCAAGCGGGGAATTGCTGGTTTGTTTGGGAGACGAACCTTATAATGAGGTTTGCCGGAATTATGTCGAGGGGGCGGATTGGTTGCTGTGTGAGGCTTTTTGTTTATACGCCGAGCGGGAAATATTCTCACCCTATGAGAAACACCATAGTACAGCTTTGGATGCAGGCAGGCTGGCGGGGAAATTGGGAATAAAAAATCTGGTTTTGTATCATACGGAGGATAAAAACCTGGCTTCTCGCAAAATAAGGTATTCGTCTGAAGCCAGGGAGGTATTTTCCGGAAATGTTTTTGTGCCAGACGATTTGGAGCGGATGGAAATATGAGTTTTTTTTATTCCGTTTGTAGTTCCTGGAGCCCGTAAACTTTCTTTTTGATTTCCTGGGCCCATTCCAGCGGTTTTTTGCTATGGTCCAGGCTTTGCCAGGGAATACGTTTGCCGATGCGGATGGTGAAAGTCCGGCCGCGTTGTTTGAATGTTTCGTCGGGAAGGTAAAGCATTTCGATATTGGCTTTTAATCCGATTTTTTTCCGGAAATTAGCCAGGCGATAGAAAAAGTCGGAGTTTTTCCCTTCTATAAAAATAGGGATGATGTCCCGTTGGTGTTGAATTGCCTTGGAAACGAAACTTTTTTGCCATTCGAGGTCCCGGATGACTCCTTTTTGTTTGCGGCTGACCAGTCCGGCGGGAAACATAATCATTTGACAGTCGGAAGCGTAGGCTTCTTCTATTGCAGTTACGGCTTCTTTGGCTTGTGCGCCGTGTTTATTTACCGGAAGGAAGATGTTGTTCAGTTTTTTCAGGTTCAGCAGAAGGTCATTGACCGGGAATTTTAACCGGGGATAGTGTGTGCCCAGGAAAGAAATCAGGATAATACCGTCCGGTCCACCCAATGGGTGATTGCTGACGAATATATAGCGTCCGTTTTGAGGAGGCAGGTTTTCTTCACCCACAACTTTGTAGGATACCCGGAGAAATTCGAGAATGGCATCTGAGAAATCCAGTCCCGTCCGGTCGCCGTACCGGGTGATAAAGTCGTTTATATCGTTCTGGTGAATAATTTTTTTCAGATAAGTATAGATGAAACCCGGAATCATTTTAGCGAGTCCGGGGTTTTTGCCTTTAAATATTTGTTCGATATATATTGGTTTTAAGCGATTATTGTCTGTCATAAGATAGTGATTTTGGTTTACAAAGATAGGAATAAAACGGAAATTATAACTTCTGATATCGGATGAAATCCGGGATTGCGGAGTAACTTTCGTTTTTGCCGTGCGTTAAAAGAGGTATGTAGTAGAAAAATGGAATGAATTAAGTTAAACTAAAAACAAGAGGTATGAAACGTACATTTTTTATGACGGGATTGATTGCGCTGGTACTGGCGTTTTTCATGGCCGGTTGTAATTCAATGAAAAAGTTACAAAAGGAGGTGATTGAAACGGCAGTCGTTGGTTATGTTAATCCGCAGCAATTGGAGGCAGTAAACGGAGTGGTGGACTTTAATTATACGGTGAACTTTGCTCCGAAACAATTTGACAAGAAACTGATTCTGAAGATTACCCCGAAATTGCAATACGGGAATCAAATGCTGAAATTGCAGCCGATGTATTTACAGGGAGAGAAGGTGAAAGATGCCAACTATCCGGTTGTCGACTATGATAAAGGGAGTAGTTTTACCCAAAAAATGTCTTTTAATTTCAAGCCGGGTATGGAAAATGGGGTGCTTTGGGCAGATATTGAAGCCATGCGGGGGAAGAAAGCCTTTATGTTGAGTCCGGTTATTTTGAATAAGAACGGGATAAAGGTATGGAAACAACCGGCATTTTCATTGAATGGGGTGAATTATGTTCCGGTTATGACAGAGACCTTTGTGGAGGATGTTCCGGCTACCGGTGTCGGCGTTGTGAGTGGTTATGTCATGTTTCCCTTAGGTAAGTCTGCTATTTCTGAGGCTCAACAGAATTCTCCGGTGATGTCTCAGGCAGTGAAGGCTATGGAAAAAGTGTTGGCAGATAAAAATGCTAAGATTACAAATATGTTTATTTATGTTTCCAACTCGCCGGAAGGGGCAGAACGCCTGAATAAGAACTTAGCCAATAATCGTTTCCGTTCGGCTAAAACATTCTTTGAGAAGGATTTGAATTTGCAGAATACGCCAATGGCCCGTAATCCGAAGTTTGTAGTGCAGCAGACGGTATCTGAAAATTGGAACGGACTGTATATGTTGCTTGAAGATTCTGATATTCAGAATAAAGAACAGATTATTAAAGAGTTGAAAGATGCACCGAACGCAAAGGCCCGGAATAAAGTGATTGATTCTTATATTTCAAAAGTTCCTGAGTTGCAAGATGTCATCCTTCCGGTTCTTCGCCGTGCAGACTTTTTTGTGTTCTATACGGAACCGACAACTGTGCAGGAGGATGTTCAACTCACTTATTTTGCCCCTCAGCTGACGGAAAAGACGCCTGCGGTGACGGCTCAGACGAATTGGCAGTTGCTGAATGACCTGGCTGTCATGGCAATTAATAACAAGGAATATGCCAAGGCTCAGAAATTGCTGGAATCTGCTATTGCTTTGAAGCAGGATGCTACGGTAAATAACAATCTGGGGGTTGTTCATGCAAGAATGGGGCATAAGCGGGAAGCTGCCCAGTGTTTTGACAAAGCTAAGCTTCGTAAAGAAGCCCGCTATAATATGGGACTGGTTTTGATGGAAGACGGAAACTATGCCAAAGCTATTCCTTATTTGAAAGATCAGCCGAATATTTATTTGGCTTATTCTCAGTTGATGAATAATGATAACCGGGCAGCATTGAATACTTTTCATAAGATTAAGATGCAGAACGCTATGGATTACTATCTGATGGCAGTTGCCGCAGCGAGAGTGAAAGATACCAAGGAAATGGGTGCAGCTTTGACAAAAGCCGTTGATATGCAACCGGACCTGAAAAAACGGGCTGCCACCGATATAGCATTTTATCCTTATAAAGGCGACCCCGTTTATATGCAAATTGTGAAATAGGGGAAGTGTTTTTTTAGTTTAGCGCATGTATGGTATGAGGAATACCGTATATGCGCTATTTTATTACACTAAATTTACAATTATCGGCATATACGGTATTCTGTTGGGATAACATGATTATTGGGTATGTATTGTGTCTGATTTTTAAACTTATTTTGACATTTTCCGTAAAAGTTTTTAATTACATCTACAAAATGAATGATTATGGATAGAATGATTAAAGGAACTGAAACGGAAAAGAACTTGTTAAAGGCATTTGCCGGGGAATCGCAGGCAAAAAACCGCTATACTTTTTTCTCGGAGGTAGCCCGGAAGGAAGGTTATGAGCAGATTGCCGGAATATTTTACGAAACAGCTTTGCAGGAAGAGATGCATGCCAAGCGTTTTTTCAGTTATTTGGAAGGGGGGATGCTGGAAATTACGGCTGCTTATCCTGCGGGAGCTATCTTAGATACTCCGCAAAATCTGATTGAAGCGGCTGACGGAGAACACGATGAAGCATTTAATTTATATCCTGCTTTTGGAAGAATAGCTGAGGAAGAGGGCTTTAAAAAGGTTGCGGCTACTTTTAAGTATGTCACGGAAGTGGAGAAAATGCATGAGCAACGCTATCTGAAATTGCTGGAAAACATGAGGGAAAATCTGGTGTTTTCACGTCCGGAAGAGGTACGCTGGTATTGCCGGAAATGCGGATATGTACATGTTGGGAAGACTCCTCCGGAAGTTTGTCCTTCCTGTTTGCATCCTAAAGCCTATTTCGAATTGTTTCCGGAGAATTATTGAAAATCTGCAGGGAAAATTGTTTTTTCGGAAAGTGAAATATCCCCTTGAAAAGAAATTCAAGGGGATATTGTTTTAGTTTTATTCTTGTACGGCGTTTTTATTTACTCCGTTTTCGGATATGAGAGTAAGTGATATATCCGTATTCTTTTCCTCGGCCAGAATTTTTTGCAGTAATTTGGCTACTTCTTTTTCTTCCATTTGTTCGGCAAAAATCACCAGTGTTCCGTAAGAGGCGATTTCATAGTGTTCTGTTTTTTGTGCGGCCAGTACCAGTCCGGCATCCCGGGTGTAAGAATCTTTCTCTGTGTCTTCGATTATGCTGTCGGCTTCTTTGATTAGCCCTGCCATGGCTTCACATTTTTTGCTTTCCGGTTTTTCGCCCATGAGTTTGAATACTTGTTCCAGAATTTGGATTTGTCCTTCGGTTTCTTTGGTATGTTTTTCGAAAGCATGGGCTAATTTTTTGCTTGTGGCAGCTTTCATCATTTTGGGTAATGCTTTCTGTAGGGCTTGTTCCGCCCAATAAATATCCTTTAATTGGTCTATAAAAAATTCCCTGAATTTGCCATTGTCCGTTTTCGGTTTGTTTTCTTTTGAGTTGTTGTTTTTTGTTTCCATAATCTTCTTTGTTTTATTGTTATTATTCTGGTAGGTATTCTTTTATTGTTATTTACGTATTTGTCGTATTGTTGTTGATAATCAATATATTAAACTTAATTATTTTGCGTAAATAAATGAAAATCAGTTTTGTATTCATCCGGTATTCTTTCGTTGTTTTGTTGGATTCGTGTATTTTGTGTATATAAAGTCTGGGGGATAAATGGCCATGTGAGGTTTGTCTTTATTTTTTTTATAGGGATTTTGAGGTATCTTTGTAAAAGGAATTGAACGGTTATGGTTGGGGGATGCGGAAGAGAGAGATTCTGTGAATGTATAAATGATTTTATTTTAGTTGATATGTGGAAAATGGCAGGTCTTATTTTTATGAGTCTGTTGCTGGTATTGTTGGCAGAAGGACAGGAAAGGCGGGAAGTAAACAAGAAAGCTTTGGGATTTTTCCAGCATGCGCGACAAGCTTTCCGGGAAGGTAAACAGGAAAAGGCTCTGGAGATGCTGAACAAAGCGAAGTCCTGCGCTCCGGACTTTTCTGCTTTGTATTTGCTGGAAGCAGACATTTATCATAAACAGGGGAATAAGGCAAAAGAGGTTTCAGCTATTGAGGCAGCCATTCGCTTGGATTCGCTTGCGGACCATCCTTATTATTATTTTGTTTTGGCAGGAGAGCGTTTTGAAGAGGGAAGATATGAAGAGGCCCGGGGATTCTATCGGCTTTATTTGAGAAAAGATAAGCGGAAACAGGCGGAACGCGAAGCCCTGAGGCAAATCAGGAATTGTGATTTTGCTTTGCAGGCCTTGAGAAGCTTTGAGAAGCCGGCGACAGAGTTGTATCTGGAAGGAAAACTGCCGGTTTACTGGCCTTCGCTGGATGTGAAAGGGAATACTTTATTGTTTACCGAGCAGAACGGGGAGGAAGAAGCCATGTGGATGTTGCGGGATAGTGTCCGTTATCCCTTGAATTTTCAGGTGACGGGTAATTATGGCGCACCTTCTTTAACGGCGGATGGGAAAGTCATGTATTTTTCTATGCATAGCGGGGAGCGGAATGGTTTTGATATTTATGTATCTTACCGTTTGACAGATACGACCTGGTCTGAACCGGTGAATTTAGGATATCCGGTGAATACAGAAAGTTGGGATGCGCAGCCGGCTATTTCTGCGGATGGCACCCGTTTGTTTTTTGCTTCTACCCGGGAAGGAGGACGGGGAGGGAGTGATATCTGGTTTTCCCGTTTATTAAGACGGGAGGCGGACGGACGTCAGGTATGGTCTGTGCCGAAATCCCTTTATTTTAATACTCCGGAGGATGAGATGGCTCCTTTCCTGTATTTTGATAACCGGACGCTTTTTTTGGCATCAGACGGATATCCGGGAATGGGAAAAAAGGATATTTATAAAGTGGACCTGGATGTGGCATCCGAACCTCTGAACATTGGCATTACGGTAAACAGTCAGAAAGATGAGTTCGGGTTTATGGTGGATGCCAGCGGGAAATGGGGGTATTTTTCTTCCGACAGAAGCGGGAAACGGTGTATTTACCGCTATCGTTTGGAAGATTCGGTTGCTTGCCCTGCGGCTGTTTATACAGAGTTTCTGGTTTTGGATGAAAGAGGAGAGGCTGCTGTTCCGGACCGTTTCACTTTAGTAGATATTGCGCATGCAGATACTGTGGCATGGTATGATAAGAATTACATGCCGGAACGGATATTGGCCTGTGTTCCGGAGAATCGTTTGCTTTTGGTTGGCGTGATGAAAAAAGGATATTTGTATTATTCAGATACTTTGCAGAGTTCAGGAGATATTGCTCCGGTGTGCAAGATACAATTGAAGCCTATTGAAAAAAATCAAACATTGGTACTTAAAGGAATCTTTTTTGATATAGACGATTACCGGCTGAAGCCGGAATCTTATCCTGAATTAAGGCAGTTGCTGGCTTTCCTGCGTTTGAATCCTAAGGTAAGAATAGAAATTGCCGGACATACTGATGATACGGGCGGGGATGAGCATAATTACCGGTTGTCTGAGGACAGGGCCTTTGAGGTATATAAATTTTTGTTTTTGCACCGAGTGCCGAAGGAACGGATGGAATATAAAGGTTACGGAAAAGACCGGCCTTTGGCTCCGAATGATACGGAGGGCGGAAGGGCGAAAAACAGAAGGACGGAAATCAAGATTATTGACAGTTAAGAGGACGGAATTATGGTAAGAAACTACAGGTCGGGCGGTTTTGAGGTTGTGGAGTACGATGAGCTTGCCTCGACCAATACTTTGGCAGAAGAGATAGCATCAAGCGAGCTGAAGGATAAGACGGTGATATTTACCCGGAAGCAGACCCGGGGCAGGGGGCAGGCGACCAATAAATGGGAAAGTGCTCCGAATCGGAACATCTCCATGACAGTAATTTTGTGTCCGGAACTTCTGGAAGCCGGAAAGCAGTTTGCTGTGTCGATGGTCATTGCCCTGGGATGTCTGGATTTTTTGAAGCGGTATGTGGGACAGGTGTCAGTGAAATGGCCGAATGATGTGTATGCCGGTGACCGGAAAATCGCAGGGATTTTGATAGAGCATCGTATTGCCGGTCCTTTTGTACGGAATTCGTTGTGTGGTATAGGAGTGAATATAAATCAGGAGAAATTCTTGTCTGATGCTCCAAATCCGATCTCCTTGCTACAGCTGACCGGCAGGGAAATGTTGCTGGATGATGCTCTGGCCGGTTTGTTGGAATGTATCGGAAGCCGCTATGTTCAGATTAATGATTATAAGGCTTTGGAGGAAGATTTTTTGCAATACATGTACCGGGCCGACGGGGTGTATTGGTGGGAGGATGAAGCGGGACGGTTTGAGGCCTCAGTGGCGGGAATTGATGAATACGGGCAGTTGGTTTTAAGGGATATTCAGGGCCGGAAAAGAATTTATGCCTTTAAAGAAGTTAAATACTGTTAGACAGATACCGGAAAAAGGGACAGGCAACGGATTGGATGGGACAGAACGGAGGTGAAACAGGAAGAAAAAAGCGAAATTCCGGCTGGGAAAATAAGTAAAATTTGATTATTTTTGCCTGACAGTCCGGGAAAACAGTTGTGAAATCTGTAAATTCAAAAGTCTTTCAAGCTGAAAGAATTGTTTCTTCTGTTGGATTATATTTTTTGCGGACGGATTATAAAGTCTTAATAATATTATAAGGTTTAATGGTTGAGAATTATTCGGAAGATTCGATCAGGACGTTAGATTGGCAGGAACATATCCGATTGCGTCCCGGTATGTATATTGGCAAATTGGGGGATGGGGCTGCACCTGACGACGGTATATATATTCTGGTCAAAGAGGTGGTGGACAATTCCATTGATGAATTTGCCATGGGGGTTGGTTCAGAGATTTTGATTACCGTGGAGGACAGGAAGGTGACGGTCCGGGATTTTGGCCGAGGGATTCCCCTAGGTAAATTGGTGGATGCTTCTTCTAAAATGAATACCGGAGCGAAGTATGATTCAGAAGCTTTTAAAAAGTCGGTCGGGTTGAATGGTGTCGGTATTAAAGCGGTGAATGCTTTGTCTGAATTATTTGAGATTCAGTCTTTCCGCGACGGTGAGACTAAATACGTTTGTTACAGCCGGGCTAAAATCGTGGAGGAAAGGGATATCGAACCGACCCAGGAGCCTAATGGTACCAAGGTTACTTTTCTGGCAGATAAGGATATTTTCGGGAATTATCATTATATCGCTGAGTATCTGGAGGCGATGGTGAAGAATTATATTTTCCTGAATACGGGCCTGACGATTGTTTTTAACGGGCATAAATTTTATTCCAAGCGGGGGTTGTATGATTTGTTGGTGGAGAATATGAATGGTGAGGGGTTATATCCAATCATCCATTTAAAAGGGGATGATATTGAGATGGCTATGACTCATGGCCGGCAGTACGGGGAGGAATATTATTCCTTTGTGAACGGGCAGCATACCACTCAGGGAGGAACCCATCTCACGGCTTTTCGGGAGGCTGTGGCTAAGACAATCCGTGATTTTTATAAGAAGGATTTTGATATGTCGGATATTCGTACTTCGATTATCGGTGCTATCAGTATCAAGGTGCAGGAACCGGTGTTTGAATCGCAGACGAAGACCAAGCTGGGGTCGAAAGATGTAGGTCCGGGCGGACCTACCGTACGGAATTTTATCATGGATTTCGTGACGAAGGAGTTGGATAATTATCTGCACCGGAATCCGGATACGGCGGAATTGTTGCTGCGGAAGATTGTAGAGACAGAGAAAGAGCGGAAAGCCATGTCGGGTGTTCAGAAAATTGCCCGGGAAAGAGCTAAACAGGTGAGCCTGCATAATCGGAAATTGCGGGATTGCCGGGTGCATTTCAACAGCAACCACGAACAAAAAACCGAATCTTCTATTTTCATTACGGAAGGGGATTCTGCCAGTGGTTCCATTACCAAATCCAGGGATGTGAATACGCAGGCGGTGTTCAGTTTACGGGGTAAACCGTTGAATTCCTATGGGCTGACTAAGAAAGTGGTTTATGAGAATGAAGAGTTTAATCTTTTGCAAGCGGCCCTGAATATAGAAGACGGGTTGGAAGACCTGCGTTATAATAATGTCATTATTGCTACGGATGCCGATGTGGACGGTATGCACATCCGTTTGTTGCTGCTGACATTTTTTTTGCAGTTCTTCCCGGATTTGGTCAGGGGGGGGCATGTTTATATTTTGCAAACTCCCTTGTTTCGGGTGAGAAACAAGAAAGAAACCCGTTATTGTTATACGGATGCCGAGCGGGAACAGGCGATACGGGCATTGGGACCGAAGCCGGAGATTACCCGGTTTAAGGGTTTGGGCGAGATTTCTCCGAATGAATTTGTTCATTTTATCGGTAAAGATATCCGATTGGAGCCGGTGCGTTTGTCAAAGGGAGATTCCATAGATAAGGTGTTGAGTTATTATATGGGCAAGAATACTCCCGAGCGCCAGGATTTTATTATTGATAACCTGTATATTGAAAAAGACGAACTGAGGTAATATATTGACGATTTATGAGTGAAGATATCATGGATATAGATTTGAACCTGGAGGGAGAAAAAGGGGAGGAATTCCGCGAAGGAGTTAGGCAGCAAAGAGGTGTGGAGGATGTAGTGCCGTCGGTTAGCGGACTGTCGGGGGGTAGTGCGGTTTCCGGTGCTAAGGAAGAGGAGGACGAGCCTCAGTTGGTTATGGACCGTGCCGGCGAGGAAAACGGAAGTATCCGTTCCATCCAGCATTTGGACGGAATGTATCAGAAATGGTTCCTGGATTATGCTTCTTATGTTATTCTGGAGCGTGCAGTGCCTTATATCAATGACGGCCTGAAACCGGTTCAACGCCGTATTTTACATTCCATGCGGGAATTGGACGACGGACGTTATAATAAAGTAGCCAATATTATCGGTAATACCATGAAGTATCATCCGCATGGGGATGCTTCTATCGGAGATGCGTTGGTGCAGTTGGGACAGAAAGAACTGTTGGTGGATTGTCAGGGGAATTGGGGAAATATTCTTACCGGCGATGATGCCGCAGCTCCCCGATACATTGAAGCCCGTTTGTCTAAGTTTGCGTTGGAGGTGGTTTTTAATCCCAAAACGACGGTTTGGAAGCCTTCTTATGACGGGCGTAATAAAGAACCGATTACGCTGCCGGTGAAGTTTCCTTTGTTGTTGGCGCAAGGTGTGGAAGGAATTGCGGTGGGACTGGCTTCAAAAATTCTGCCTCATAATTTTAATGAGTTGATGGATGCCTGTATCGCTCATCTGAAGCATGAAGATTTTGTGTTATATCCTGATTTCCCTACGGGAGGGATGATTGATGTGTCTAAGTATAATGACGGTATGCGGGGGGGGGGAGTAAAAATCCGGGCCCGGATAGAAAAAGACAATAACAATAAGGCGTTGAAGATTACCGAGATACCTTTTGGACGCACAACTTCCACTTTGATAGACAGTATTCTGAAAGCAAATGAGAAGGGAAAAATCAAAATCAAAAAGATAGATGATAATACGTCCCGGGATGTAGAGATATTGATTCAACTGGCTCCGGGAGTATCTTCGGATAAAACGATAGATGCTTTATATGCTTTTACCGATTGTGAATTATCCATTTCTCCCAATTCGTGTGTGATTGAAAATGAGAAGCCGCGTTTTATGCCGGTTTCGGATATTTTGCGCCAATCGGTGGATGATACGGTGAGGTTGTTGCAATTGGAATTGGAAATTCGTTTGAATGAATTGCAGGAGGAGTGGCATAGTGCTTCTTTGGAAAAAATATTTATTGAGCAGCAGATTTATAAAGATAAGGAATACGAAGAGAGCAAATCCGGGGAAGAAGCCATCCCTCATGTGCGGATGCGTTTACAGCCTTTCGTCGGGAGATTCTTTCGGGAGATAACCGATGAGGATATACTCCGGCTTTTTGAGATAAAAATGAAACGGATTTTCCGTTTTGACACGGAAGAGGCCGACCGGAAAATAGAAGGTTTGGAAAAGGATATTGCCCAGGTAAAGTATGACATAGAGCACATTATTCCTTATTCTATTGCTTACTATGAACGAATCAAAAACAAGTACGGAAAGGGACGGGAACGGAAAACCGAGATTCGCAATTTTGAGAATATTGAGGCTGCAAAGGTGGTGATTGCCAATGAGAAATTGTATATGAACCGGGAAGAGGGCTTTATCGGTACGGCATTGAAAAAGGATGAGTACATCTGCGATTGTTCGGATATGGACGACCTGATTATCTTTAAGAAAGACGGGACTTATTATGTGACGAAAGTAGCGGATAAAATTTTTGTCGGTAAGGATATTTTGTATGTGAATGTCTTCAAGAAAAATGATAAACGTACCATTTACAATGTGATTTACCGGGATGGGAAATACGGCTCGTCGTATGTGAAGCGTTTTAATGTGACCGGAGTGACCCGCGATAAGGTATATAACCTGACGAAAGGGGCTTCAGGCTCTAAGGTGCTGCATTTTTCGGCGAATCCCAACGGGGAGGCTGAAGTGGTGAAAGTATGCCTGAAACCGAAGCCCAATCTGAAAAAGCTGGTATTTGAATATGACTTTGCTGATCTGGCCATTAAAGGACGCGATTCGCAGGGGAATACGCTTTCAAAAAATGATATTCATAAAATCAATGTCATACAAAAAGGTATATCAACGCTGGGGGGATGTAAAATTTGGCTGGATGAAGATGTGTTGCGTTTGAATACGGATAACCGGGGAAAATACCTGGGTGAGTTCCAGGGGGAGGACCGGATATTGATTGTGAATAAGAATGGAACTTATTATACTACCGATTTTGATTTGAATAATCACTATGAGGATGGTTATCTGGTGTTTGAAAAGTTTGAAGCCGGAAAGGTCTGGTCGGCTGTATTTTTTGATGCAGAACAGAATTATTACTATCTGAAGCGTTTCCGTTTTGAAGAATCGGCCCGGTTGAATACCATAATAGGAGAATCGGAAGGTTCCCGGTTGGTTGCTTTGAGTTGTGAGCGTCATCCGCGTTTTGAAATTTTATTCGGGGGACGTTATGAGGCCCGGCCGGCAGAAGTGGTTGTGGCAGATGAATTTATTGCTGAAAAATCATTTAAGGCCCGGGGAAAACGATTGACAACCTTTGAGGTGAAAACAATCCGGGAAATAGAACCTTTGGTAAAGGAAGAGGAACCGGCGGAGATAAACAATGAGGTGGAATTTGAGATTACCAATCCGGAAGAATTAGTCGGGGAGGAACAAATGACCCTCGATTTTGAATAACGGGATAAGAATATCCGGAATTTGTAAGGTGTAACGAGTCTGTTGAGTATGAAATATTTTTTAGTCGGCTATATGGCTTGCGGTAAGACCCACCGGGGAAAAGAGATGGCCGATGAGCTGGGGATTCGTTTTATAGATTTGGATGCTTATATTACAGAGCGGGAGCGTCGTTCTGTACCGGAGATTTTTGCAAAAGAAGGGGAGGCAGGATTTCGAAAACTGGAAACCCGCTATTTGCAGGAAGTTTGTGATTTATATGAAAGTTTTGTGCTGTCGACCGGAGGAGGAACTCCCTGTTTTGGTCATAATATGGAATATATGAATGCCCGGGGGCATACGCTTTTCCTGAATACCGACCCGGAGGTTATTATAGGGCGGTTGATCCGGGGAAAGCAGAAACGGCCGATGGTCAGTAAACTCGGAGACGATGAAATCCGGGATTTTGTTTATCGTCATTTGGAAGAGCGTTTACCTTATTATCAGCAGGCGAAAGAAATTGTTAAATGACGTAGGTTATGGGAGAACACATCACTTTTCGGAGAAATGAGGGCTTGATTACGGTGAAGCCTTACTGGCGCGGGAATCCGGTGGTGAAAGGACATTTTGTTAATCGTCAGCATAAGATGAAACACGGGATAGGAAGTGTCATGAAGTGGCGGTTTTCCCTTAATCCTCAACGTAAAGAGAAACGCCGGGAGATCTGGGAGCCTCAGTTATTACCTTTGAAGACCCTTCAGAATGTGACCGGCCATTCTTTGGTATGGCTTGGGCATAATTCTTTTTTTATGCAACTGGCCGGTAAGCGGATTATGTTTGACCCGGTTTTTGGAAATATACCCTTTGTCCGTCGTAAAAGTAAGTTTCCGGCTGAGCCTGATATTTTCCGGGGAATTGACTACCTGTTGATCAGTCATGACCATTTTGACCATCTGGATAAGCCGAGCATTGCCCGGCTCTATCGGAATAATCCTGGCTTGACTCTGTTTTGTGGTCTGGGGACAGGAAAATTGGTAAAAGGATGGTTTCCGGAGATGAAAGTCATTGAGGCGGGGTGGTATCAGCAAATTGCTGATGAGGGATTGAAGATTACTTTTTTGCCTGCACAACATTGGAGCAAGCGTTCATTGAGTGATGGCGGACAGCGTCTTTGGGGAGCTTTCATGTTGCAGGGAGAAGATTTGTCCGTTTATTACGGAGGAGATACGGGTTTTTCGACACATTTTACGGAGATTCAGGAACTTTTCGGTCCTCCGGATTATGCTTTGCTGGGAATCGGGGCTTATAAGCCCCGGTGGTTTATGCAGCCCAACCATATTTCTCCGTACGATTCTTTGACTGCTTCCGCGCAAATGCAGGCAAGGGTGACTATACCCATGCATTACGGTACTTTTGACCTGTCGGATGAACCGTTGAGTGACCCTCCTGCCGTGTTTGCCGAAGAGGCCCGTAAGCGGCAGATAAAAGTTCTGATTCCGGCTTTGGGGGAGATTGTGAAATTAAACAAGATATAAGTGATATGAGAATTGTTTTAGTAGTACTTTCTTTTATTTTGATGATTATGACAGCGTGTAATTCTTCGCGGCAAGACCGGAAATGCGGTACCAAAGATGCGATAGAGAATATTTTTTCCCGGAAGAGTGTCCGCAAATATTTGCAGCAACCTGTGGAAGATGAGAAGGTTGAACTTTTGCTGAAAGCGGGTATGGCTGCTCCCAGTGGTAAGGACGTACGTCCCTGGGAATTGGTGGTGGTCCGTGGGCGGGCTGTGCTGGATTCTATGGCAGAGGGGTTGCCATATGCAAAAATGTTGAAAGAGGCCCCTATGGCTATCGTCGTATGCGGAGATGCCATTAAATCGTCCTATTGGTATGTTGATTGTTCGGCAGTGGCTCAAAATATTTTATTGGCTGCGGAGGCCTTGGATTTAGGTGCGGTCTGGACTGCGGCTTATCCTTATCCCGACCGGATGGAAGTGGTGCGGCGTTATACGCAATTACCCGACCGGATTCAACCTTTGTGTGTTATTCCTGTCGGCTATCCGGCAATACCCTATCATCCGAAAGACAAGTGGAATCCGGAGAAAGTTCACTATGAGGTATGGTGAGCAAGCGGATTGATTGGAATGAACTGAAATCAGAAATAGCATTTAACCTTATCCGTAAATGATAAAAAGAGTTTTGTTTTGGACTTTTATTCTATGTTACGGTTTTACGTTTCATACAGCGAATGCCCAGAAAACCTTAAGGGTGATGAGTTACAACATCCACAATGGGGTGGGAATGGATCATCAGGCAGATTATGAACGTGTTGCAGAAGTTATTAATCGTTATGCTCCTGATATTGTGGCTATCCAGGAAGCAGACAGTGTCACCCGGCGTTCTTCCGGTGTGGATGTTCTGCACTGTTTGGCCGACTATACTTTAATGCACCGGTTGTATGCTCCTTCTATAGACTATGAAGGGGGTAAATATGGCATTGGGTTGTTGTCTAAGGAAAAACCTCTCCGGCAGCGTGTTTTGGCTTTACCCGGCAGGGAGGAAAAACGGGTTCTGCTGATAGCGGAGTTTGCCGGTTATATATGTGCCTGTACCCATTTTTCTTTGGTCCCGCAGGACCGGATGGCTTCTCTTGCGCTGATTACCGAAGCTGTTCAGCAAACGGACAAGCCGGTACTTCTGTTGGGAGATTTGAATTCTACCCCGGAGTCTTATGTATTTACAGCTTTGAAAGAAAAGTTTGTGCCATTATCGGATGTAAAAAAGAAAACTTATCCGGCTAACGAACCTCAGAAATGCCTGGACTATGTCTTGGGTTATACGGGAAACGGGACTACCTATACCGTTTTGGGAAGTTGGGTGATTGAAGATACGGTTGCTTCTGATCACCGTCCTGTTTTGGTTGACCTTCGTTTGAAGACCCCGGCGGACCGGATTTTCCGGACTCAGCCTTATTTACAAAATCCGGTAGACGGCGGTATAACGGTGAGCTGGCTGACCCATGCTCCTGTGTATAGTTGGGTGGAATACGGGACAGATACGGTTGAATTGAAGCAGGCACGTACTCTTATGAACGGTCAGGCGGTTTGCAATAACTATATTCACAAAGTGCGGCTTGAGCAGTTGAAACCGGGGACGACTTATTATTACCGGGTATGTTCACGGGAGATATTGTCTTATCGGGCTTATAGTAAAGTCTTTGGTGATACGGCGGTTTCTGCATTCCGTACTTTTACCCTTCCGGCTGAACAGGATTCAGATTTTACGGCTTTGATATTTAATGATGTTCATAATCAGCATAAGACATTGGACACTTTGTATGAGCGGGTAAAAGATATGGATTATGATTTTGTTGTTTTTAACGGAGATGTATTTGATGCACCTGCAAAAGAGGATGATGCAGTACGTTCCCTGAGTTATTACAATAACAAAGTGGGGGCAGACCGGGTGCCTGTATTTTATTTGAGGGGAAACCATGAAATCCGGAATGCTTATTCTATTTATCTTCCCGGTTTGCTTGATAATGCAGGAGGAAAAACATACAGTGCCTTTCATTGGGGAGATACCCGTTTTGTCCTGTTGGATTGCGGTGAAGATAAACCGGATGATCATTGGGTGTATTACGGATTGAATGATTTTTCCCGCTTCCGGCAGGAGCAGGCTGAGTTTTTGGAGAAGGAAATCCATTCCAGGGCTTTCCGGAAAGCTGCCAGGCGGGTTTTGATACACCATATTCCGGTTTATGGAAATGTGGATGAATATAAACCTTGTACGGATTTGTGGGGAAAGATATTGGCGAAAGCACCTTTTCATGTTTCCCTGAATGCACATACCCACCGATATGCCTATCATCCGAAAGGGAGTGCCGGAAATAATTTTCCTGTTTTTGTCGGAGGCGGGTATTCCTTGAAAGATGCTACGGTTATGATTCTGAAAAAGGAAGGAAACAAAATGACTGTGAAGGTGTTGAATGCTAAGGGAGATGTGTTGGACGAAATAGAAGTGTGACAGTGAACGATTTCAGATGGCCATCAGGCCACCTGAAAATCCGGGTTTATTTAAATACCTTGATTCTTTCGCACAGGGGTTTAAATTCTTTCTTGGCAGGGGGGGCCAAGGGAATTCCGAAAGGCATCTGGGCGATCAGATTCCAGTGTTCCGGGAGCTCCCATTCTTTTATGACCTGTTTGTCAATCAATGGGTTGTAATGTTGAAGGGAGGCTCCGAATCCGGCGTCTTCGAGCATCGTCCATACGGCCAACTGATGCATGGCAGAGGTTTGTTGGGACCATTCCGGGAATTTATCCTGGTATAGAGGAAAGGCTTTTTGGAGATTTTCAATGACAGACCGGTCTTCAAAAAACAAAACGGTGCCATATCCCGAAGCAAAAGATTTGTTGATTTTTGTTTCTGTGGTGGCGAAAGCCGGAGGAGGGACTGTTTTTTGCAGTGTTTCTTTTACGATTTGCCATAGCTTTTGATGGTGTTCTTTTAGTAACAGTACCATCCGTGTGGATTGCGAATTAAATGCGGAAGGAATGTGCAGAGCTGCGAAGTCCAGAATTTCTTCGATATTGTCGTCGGGGAGCGTGGTTTGATTGCTTAGCGCATAATAACTGCGTCTGTGTTTCAGGGCTTCTTTGAGATTTCGTTCCATAGCTTATTGTTTTAAGTTTTTTTTATATACGTGTTCCGGAAAGATAAGATGCTGTTGGGTATGGAAAATGTGAAATTGGAAAAATGGTGAATTTGAAATAAGAATATATGCAATCGAATAGAACAACTTCGTTTACCCCTCCGAAGCATTCGGGGGATTTGTGTATTCCGCAGCAAAAATGGGAGTTTTTATGCCATACGCTTTTTCTGAAAAAATATCCTTTTTTGCTGGGACCTAAGGGATGTGGAAAATCTTCGGTGGCGATGGAATTGGCGGTGGCGATGAAAATGGATTATTATGCTTTTGATATGGGGCAGGCTTTTAAGCCGAAGAAGATGTTTCTGGGGGGATTGGTTATCGGGGATGAAGGAAAGACTGTTGCTGTCCGTTCTGAATTTTTTACGGCTTTTACGGCGGAACGTCCTACGCTGATTTTTTTGGATGAATTGACCCGTATTCCGATGGTTGCGGCGAATTTTCTGATGACTATTCTGGATCGCAGACAATCTTATCTGTATGATGAAGATTCCGGAATCCGGTATAATAAAGGCGAGAATGTGTTGTTTGCCGCGGCAGGGAATACCGGTTTTGCTTATGTTTCCACCCAACGGCTGGATTCTGCTTTTGAGGACCGTTTCGTAAAAGTGCAGTTGGACTACCTTACGCCGGAAGAGGAAGCTGGGCTGATTGTACAGCGTTTTCCTGCTGTGAAGAGGGTTGTGGCGCAGCAATTGGCCGATGTGGCCCGGTTGTTGCGTCAGGCAGAACAGAAAGAGGCATTGACCGTATCGCTTTCTACCCGTCAGGTGCTTGATGCGGCAGCTTATCTGCAGTTGGGATATACTTTGCGGGAGGTGGTGGAGGAAGTGATTCTGACCAATTATGTAATTGCCGGAGAGCAGCTGGTGGCACGTTCTTTAGTGCAAATGATATGAACCGGACTGAGATTGAAGCTATTTACCGGCAGGAGGTTCTCGACCGGGGTTGGTGGGGGGACTTTCCTGAACCTCAGGAATTGTTGGGAAAGGATTTTCCGGAAACTTCCAATGTTTACAGTTTGATGCCGGTATGTGCCCGTATAGCTTTACAGGTGACCGGTGAATTGCCGCGGGTTGTTTTCTCGAAAGATGCCCATGTTTCTGCCGGTTTTGATGCTGTGATACTCAATCCCGAAATTCTCTCCATGCGGGTATCGGAGAAAATCCGTTCGGAAGTTTTTTTCGGGCAGTACATCCATCAGTTGGGACATATTTGTTATAGCCGTGGTGTTTATGAAAGGTACAATTGCAGTTTTCAGCAAAAGTATTTCATTCATCTTATTGAAGACCGGAGGGTGGAGGGCAGGATGGTCAGGGCCTATCCGGGTTATTATTACTATTTGCATGCAGCCCGGAAAATAGGGTTTGTGTTGGCTTTGCTGAGGGCGGAACAGGAATTGAAGTTTACGGATTTGGATGATGTACGTTATCATTATTTAGCTACCCGGATTTTATATCCGGAATTACTGGATTATGAGATTTTCCGGGAACGTTTGCTGCCTCATAGAAGCCGTATCGGCTGGATTGATTTGTTGCTGGACGAGATTACCGATTATGCGGCTCTGGAGCCGGAACAGGTGGCAGGCCTTGCCCGTCGGATTAGTGCCCGTTTCCTTTCCAGGCCGGATGAGGAGGCTCCGAAGATGTTTAACTACTATTCTAAGGTGATGATGAATTTGCCGTTAGAGGTGGAAGGAGCTCCGGTGGATATTGATGTTAAAATTCTTGACGATTTGTTTTTGGATTTAAATAAATCGTTGGAGTTGACGCCTTTTGATGAGCAGATTGAGGGAGAAACGAAAGGAGCCTTGAAAAGAGCCGGTAGTCCGGTATCGGAACGGTACCGGGAGCTGGAGGCTTCCTGCGGGGTCATTGATTTTCAGGTGATGCGTAAGGCCCGGGAGCTGGCAGCTAAAATTCGTCTGAATTTTTTGACTTTCCAGGCCAAAATGAATAAAAGTTGTGTGTTTTACGAGCAGGAAAGCGGGGAGTTAGATGAAGACGAATTGTATCAGGTGCGCTTTAACCCGCATGTTTTTATGGAAGAGTTTCCTGCTCCTTCCGCCATGCTGGAGGTCGTGATTATGCTGGATCTGTCCGGTTCCATGACCGATGAGAATAAACTGGAATTGCAATTGGTGTTATCGGTTGCCCTGGCTATTGCGTTTGAGGCAAATCCGGATATTCGTTTTTCGATATACGGTCACCGGGTGAAGCAGGAACGTGTAGAAATCGTGAAGTTTCATGAAGCGGGGAAGCGGTTAGAAATAAAAAAACTTTTTTCGCAAGAGGGAATGTATGTAAATGCAGATGGTTTTGCTATTGCTTATGCTTTACAGAAGTTCCGGGCCCGTACGCAGAATAAGCTCCTTTTTATGATTTCCGACGGGACACCGACTGCGGCAGCGGGAAAAAAAGATCCCCGGATACATGTCCGGGAAATGGTCCGGGAGGCACAGCGGATGGGAGTGATTGTACTTTCTATCGGGATTTCCAATTTCAACCAATCGGATATGTATGATGAATTTATTCCTTATTCCGGTCCGGAAGTGACAACCCGGTTAGTGCAATGGCTGCGCCGGAAGTTTACGAACATCGCTGACGGGGCCACTTTTTAAGCGGTGTTTTACATGCTTCACAGAGGGTAAAAGAGAGTTTTGCTTATCTTTTTACTTGTAGTCTTTTACTTTTTTACTTTAAATCCTTATTTTTGAAAATTATATATAGCAGGAATTTATTAAATACAATTTTATGGAACAAGAAGAGCAAAAGCTGAATTCATTGCCTGATAACGCATATCGGGAATTAAAACCGGGTGAGGAGTATAAACCGATTATGCCGGCGCGGACTCAACCGAAGGAAGTCACCACTTATTCGGTGGTCTTTGGTATTATTATGGCTATCATCTTTTCGGCGGCGGCCGCTTATTTAGGCCTGAAAGTCGGGCAGGTTTTTGAAGCTGCTATTCCCATTGCCATTATAGCTGTCGGTTGTGGAAACCTGATGAAAAAAAACAATATGCTGGGACAGAATGTGATTATCCAGTCCATTGGTGCCAGTTCGGGTGTGATTGTTGCCGGGGCTATTTTTACTCTTCCCGCTTTGTATATTTTGGGATTAGATGCAAAGTTCTATCAGATTTTCTTATCTTCTTTGTTGGGAGGCTTATTGGGTATTCTGATGCTGATTCCTTTCCGGAAATATTTTGTAAAAGACATGCACGGTAAATATCCTTTTCCCGAGGCTACTGCTACGACGGAAGTGCTGGTTTCCGGGGAAAAAAAGGGAAATCAGGCGAAGCTTCTGGCTGTGAGCGGATTAATCGGTGGATTGTACGACTTTTTTATCAGTACCTTCGGATGGTGGACAGAAAATGTTTCTACACGGATTATCGGTTGGGGAGATATGCTGGCTGAAAAGGCCAAACTGGTGTTTAAAGTGAATACCGGAGCGGCTGTGTTGGGCTTGGGATATATTGTCGGTTTGAAGTATGCGGCCATTATCTGTGCCGGTTCCTTTACGGTGTGGTTTGTTTTGATTCCTTTTCTGAGTTATTTTGCCGATGGGCAGACGTTGGTAGTCGGAGAAGGGGTGACTGCCTTGATCCGGGACATGTCTCCGGAGCAGATTTTTACCCATTATGCCCGTCATATCGGTATCGGAGGCATTGCCATGGCTGGTATTATCGGAATTATTAAATCATCCGGTATCATTCGACAGGCTTTGGGATTGGCTGTTAAGGAACTGGGTGGCAAAAAAGGAAATGAGGAGGTGGCTGAGCGTACTCAGCGCGATCTTTCCATGAAGTTTATTATGACCGGATTGCTGGCTACTTTGATTACCACATTCATTTTCTTTCAGTTCGGGGTTTTGGGAAATCTGTTTCAGACCATTGTGGCTATTTTGATAGTTTTTGTGATTTCTTTTCTTTTTACGACAGTAGCTGCTAATGCCATTGCCATTGTGGGTACCAATCCTGTTTCCGGTATGACTTTGATGACATTGATACTGGCTTCTTTGGTATTGGTTAGTGCCGGTTTGAGTGGAACGAGCGGCATGATGGCGGCGATGGTCATCGGTGGTGTGGTGTGTACCGCTTTATCTATGGCAGGAGGGTTTATAACCGACCTGAAGATCGGTTACTGGATAGGTACGACTCCGGTTAAACAGGAGAAATGGAAATTTTTAGGAACGGTTGTTTCTGCAGCAACGGTGGCAGGCGTAATGATGGTCCTGAACCAGACTTACGGTTTTGTCGGGGAGAATGCTTTGGTTGCACCCCAGGCAAATGCTATGGCTGCTGTGATTAAACCTTTGATGGAAGGCGGAGCTACTCCCTGGATGCTGTATTTTGCCGGCGCTGCTTTGGCTTTAATCCTGACGATGATCGGAGTACCTGCTTTGGCATTTGCCCTGGGAATGTTCATTCCTTTGGATTTAAACACCCCGCTGTTGATTGGGGGATTGGTCAGCTGGTATGTTTCTACCCGTAGCAAAGAGGAGAAAGTGAATAAAATACGCCGGGAACGGGGAACATTGATTGCTTCCGGTTTCATTGCCGGCGGGGCTTTAATGGGAGTTGTGAGTGCTGTTTTGAAATATTTCGGAGCGGATTGGGATATGAGTTGGAGCGGAGCGGAGTGGCTGGCTGTTGTGATGTATATTGCCATCATCGGGTATTTCATCTGGGATTCGCTGAGGGCCCGGGAGGAATAAGCATTATAGATTTTAAATGGATTTATTTAATAAACTGAAATCATGGAATTAAAAGAACGTTTTTTTAAATACGTCGGTTTTGATACCCAGAGCGATCCGGAGAGTGATACTTTTCCTTCTACTGCCAAGCAGTTGCTGTTGTTGAATTTTTTAGCGGAAGAAATGAAGGGGCTTGGGCTGGAAGACGTGGAAGTGGATGCTAACGGTTATGCCATGGGAACTATTCCGGCAACTCCGGGCTATGAAAACCGTCCGGTAATCGGGTTTATCTCTCATGTAGATACCAGTCCGGATATGAGCGGGGCAAATATCAAACCCCAGGTGATTCCGGAGTATGACGGCGGAGATATAAAATTGAATGAAGGGCTTACCATGACGGTGGCTGATTTTCCGGAGCTGGCCTTTTATAAAGGACATACCCTGATTACAACGGATGGCACAACTCTGCTCGGGGCGGATGATAAGGCCGGGGTGGCGGAGATTATGACGGTTGCGGAATATCTGGTGCAGCATCCGGAAGTAAAGCACGGAAAAATACGGATCGGATTTACGCCTGATGAAGAAATAGGACGAGGGGTAGACTTTTTTGATGTAGAGCACTTTGGAGCTAAGTTTGCTTATACTGTGGACGGAGGTTTTGAAGGGGAATTGGAATATGAGAATTTTAATGCAGCCAGTGCAAAAATTGAGGTGCAGGGCCGTAATATCCATCCGGGATATGCTAAAGATAAGATGCTGAATGCTTTGCAGGTGGTGCATGAATTGAACAGTTTGCTGCCTCCCTGCCAACGTCCCGAACATACGGAAGGATACGAAGGATTCTATCACTTGGTCGGAGTAAAAGGGGAGGTGGAGCAAGCTTCTTGTGAATATATTATTCGGGACCATTCCCGGGTGAAATTTGAGGAGAAAAAGCGGTTTATCGAGGCGGCAGTCGCTTTATTGCAACAGAAATACGGTGAAGGTGTCATTAAATTGACGTTGAAGGACCAGTATTATAATATGCGTGAAATGGTTGAGCCTTATCCGGAAGTGATTGATAAAGCTTTTCAGGCAATGAGGGAGGCTGATGTGACTCCGATTGTACGTCCGATTCGCGGAGGGACGGATGGAGCCCGCTTGTCGTATATGGGATTGCCTTGTCCGAATTTATTTACCGGAGGTATGAATTTTCACGGCAAATATGAGTATTGTTCGTTAAATACGATGCAAAAGGCGGTGCAGACTCTTCTGAACCTGGTGAAACTCTGGGCGGAATAAAGTGCAATAGGTTGCTGGTATGATTGAGGCAACCTGCTCTTTTGAGACCGATGTTCTTATAAAAAAAAGTCCGAAAATATTTCGGACTTTTTTTATTTATAGGCCTGTGGAGCTTTTTACATCAAAAAGCTTAATAAGGTACCGGCAGCAACAGCGGAACCGATAACTCCCGATACGTTGGGGGCCATAGCATGCATCAGCAAGTAATTGGTCGGATCGTTTTTCAGACCGAGATTTTGCACAACGCGGGCGCTGTCGGGCACTGCAGATACTCCGGCAGCTCCGATCATCGGGTTGATCGGATTATTTTTAGGAGATAACCAATTCATAATTTTAGCGAACAATACACCGCTGGCAGTTGCTATTACAAAGGAGAAAGCACCTAAAACAAATATCTTGATGGAAGTTTCCGTTAAGAATACATCTGCCTGAGTGGAAGCTCCTACGGTAATACCCAACAGCATGGTGATGGTATCAATCAAAGCATTGCTGGCGGTATTGGCCAAACGGTTGGTTACGGTAGATTCTTTCAGTAGGTTACCGAAGAATAACATACCCAGCAGTGGCAGGGCTGAAGGTGCAATAAAAGCAGTCAGCAGCAATCCGATGATGGGGAACAATTGTTTTTCCAGTCGGCTGACAGCACGCGGAGCCCGCATTTTTATCTGACGTTCTTTTTTTGTCGTCAGCAAGTTAATGATGGGGGGCTGGATAACCGGAACCAAAGCCATGTAGGAATAGGCTGCAATAGCAATCGGTCCGATCAGGTTTTTCACCAATTCTCCATTAGCCATCATATTCACTCCGTTGGCTAATTTTGAGGACAGGAAGATGGCTGTAGGCCCGTCAGCACCTCCGATGATGCCGATGGCTCCGGCTTCCGGTGCAGGGAATCCTAACCATAAAGCTCCTAAGAAGGTGATAAAGATACCGATTTGAGCGGCAGCTCCCAGCAACATCAACCGGGGATTGGAGATCAGGGAAGAGAAGTCGGTCATGGCTCCGATACCCAAGAAGATCAAGGGGGGATACCAGCCGTTAATCACTCCGGAATAGAGGATATTCAATACCGATCCCGGTTCATATATACCTAATTTTAAATTGAAGGCTTCACCCATGTAAAAAGGAATGTTACCGATGATGATACCCATTCCGATAGGTATCAATAGCATGGGTTCATAATCAAACTTAATGGCCAGCCAGATAAAAAAGAGGGCCACCAGAATCATGAAAAGATTTCCCAGGGTAGCGTTGGCAAATCCTGTAAATTCCCAGAAATTTTTTATTCCGGCCACTGCATCCGAATAATGGATGGCAGTCAGGGAAGGGTGTCCGAATTCCAGTTTGTCACCGTTTATGGTTCCTGTACGGGTACCCAGTTCTACTACAATGTCATGTGTGACGTAGCCCTGTCCTGAAGCGTTGGGATCCAGATTGGGAGAAAATTCCGTTATTTTTTTGCGTTTATAAGTCATGATGACTTGGTTGCCTTCTAATTCCCAGGTTCCGGTATACCGTTGCTTTATGGAATCCATTGTAAAGGTATGGTCTTTAAAAAAGGAATATACCTTGTAACGGGCTATGGTTTGTTCTTTTTGCTCCGGCTTGAGATCCTGTTTACGGATGGCTTTTGGGATGTAGCCTTCCGCTTTGTTCATCCATTTGCCGTGAACAAGCTCTTCTTCTATGCTACGGCCGTTTGACGCCTGGCAGAAGTTTCCGCACAATGCAATCAGCAGGGAGGATAGCACGATGAAAATCACTTTCTTCATATTTCTGTTTTTATGCTATTTCTACTAATGTATCTCCCTGGAGGACTGCGTCTCCTTCTTTTACTTTAACAGCTTGAACCACACCGCCTTTTTCGGCCATAACATTATTATCCATTTTCATGGCTTCCATAATGATGACGCATTCACCGGCTTTTACTGTAGCTCCTACAGTGATGTTGATTTTTTTGATTGTACCGGGTAGGGGGGAATTGATTTTATAGCTTCCGCTGCCTCCTTCGGATTTTTTGATTTCTCCTTCACCGGGTTTGTTTACTACCGGTTTACGGGCCAATACGGGAGTTTTGGTTTTTTTCTCTTCTCCTTGTATTTCGATCTGGTAAGGAGTTCCGTTCACGGATACCGTTACATTTGTTCCGTCAAATTCTCCTACTTCAGCTTCGTAGGATTGACCGTTTATTTTGAATTTGTATTTTTTCATTGTATTTTTCTTTTATATGAGGACTTTTCCGGGTTTTAGCCTGCCGGTTTGGCCTTCATTTTCTACATTACTGTGGATAGCAAGTCCTTGTTGTTACTTTTTTACAGGCTGATTTTGCACCCCGTAAATTTTAGAACTCCACGGAGAATATTGCTTAGTTGCATTTTTAATGGTGATGATGTTGCTTTCTTCATCATGCAGTTCATTAAAATACAAATGCAGAGCCATGGCTATTGCTGCATTCACATCACCTTCGACATTGACATGGGCAGTTTCCGGAACGGGAGTTCCGGATTTTCTCAGTTTGCTTTTTATGTTCCAGGTCAGAAGTTTAGGAATGGTCATAAAAATACAAACCAGAATACCCAGTGCAGCAAAAACCACCATGATACTCACAACCGAGATGGTATATCCTCCGGCTTCGGCTGCCAGGTCTGTAGCTAACAGGATTAAACTTGTCATATTCGCTTTGGATTATAAAGGTATATT
Source organism: Odoribacter sp. Z80 (assembly GCF_009935865.1). Taxonomy (GTDB): domain Bacteria; phylum Bacteroidota; class Bacteroidia; order Bacteroidales; family Marinifilaceae; genus Odoribacter. Next base: position 28,905 of record NZ_QWEL01000016.1, on the reverse strand, counting down.
ACTGTGTTTCTTCGGTGGGTTCACCACTTTTTTAGTCCGCAGGCTTTCGAATGCGCGAATGACGCGGAAACGTGTATTCCGGGGTTCAATCACATCATCAATATAACCGTAAGAAGCAGCCTGATATGGGTTGGCAAATGCGTCATCATAGGCATCTACTTTTTCCTGTATGAATTTAGCTTTTTCTTCCGGATTTTCGATGGCAGCGACTTCTTTTCCGTACAATACCTCAATTGCTCCGGATGCTCCCATCACGGCAATCTGAGCACTTGGCCATGCATAGTTGGCATCTCCTCGGAGTTGTTTACAAGACATCACGTCGTGTGCTCCTCCGTAAGATTTTCTTAGGGTGACAGTTACTTTCGGAACGGTGGCTTCGCCGTAAGCGAATAACAATTTAGCACCGTGAATGATAATACCGCCGTATTCCTGTCCGCTACCCGGTAAGAATCCCGGAACATCGACCAGCGTCAGGATAGGAATATTGAAACAATCGCAGAAGCGGACAAAACGGGCTGCTTTGCGGGAAGCCTGAATATCCAGTACACCTGCCAGGAAGCTGGGCTGGTTGGCAATGACGCCTACCGGCATACCGCCCATGCGGCAGAAACCGACGATGATATTTTTAGCGAAGTTGCGGTGTACTTCCAGGAATTCGCCGTTATCTACAATGGCTTCAATAACTTGTACCATGTCGTAAGGCTGGTTGGGGTTGTCCGGAATTAAGGTGTTCAGGCTGTCTTCCAGGCGGTCAATCGGGTCGGTACAGTCGATAATCGGAGCGTCTTCCAGATTGTTGGACGGCAGGTAAGATAATAATTTACGGATAATCATGATGCCTTCTTCTTCGTTTTCCACGCGGAAATGGGCAACTCCTGATTTGGTGGAGTGGATACTTGCACCTCCCAGGTCTTCCGTACTGATATCTTCTCCGGTGACTGTTTTAACCACTTTGGGTCCGGTTACAAACATATAGGAAGTATCATCGGTCATCAGGATAAAGTCGGTGAGGGCCGGAGAGTATACAGCTCCTCCTGCACACGGACCGAAAATAGCAGAAATCTGAGGGATCACACCTGATGCCAAAATGTTACGTTCGAATATTTCGGCATATCCGGCCAAGGAGGTGACTCCTTCCTGAATACGGGCACCACCCGAATCGTTCAGACCGATTACCGGAGCACCGGCAATCATGGCTTTGTCCATTACTTTACAGATTTTTTGAGCTAAGGTTTCGGACAAGGCTCCTCCGAATACGGTGAAATCTTGTGCAAATACGAAAACCAGACGGCCGTCAATTGTTCCTTGACCGGTTACTACGCCATCACCCAAAAATTTGGTTTTTTCCATACCGAAATTGGTACAGCGGTGGGTGACGAACATATCGAATTCTTCGAAGCTGCCTTCATCCAGCAACATTTCGATTCTTTCGCGGGCAGTTTGTTTCCCTTTTTTATGCTGGGATTCGATTCTTTTTTCACCGCCGCCTAACTTAGCCTGTACCCGTAGGTCAATCAGTTTCTTTACTTTATCTTGGTTTGTGGCCATAAATTATAATTTGAAGATTTGAAAATTCTGAAAGTATCCTGAGCTGTATTTATTTTTTTCCGCAAAGTTCCGTTAAAACACGGTTGGTTGATTTCGGGTGAAGGAAACCAATCTGCAGACCTTCTGCACCGGCGCGCGGAGCTTTGTCTATCAGTTGGCACCCTGCTTCGGCTGCTTCATTCAGTGCCTGGGCTACATCTTCTACTGCGAATGCCATGTGATGCATGCCGCCGCCGTTTTTCTCAACGAATTTACCAATCGGTCCTTCCGGATCTGTAGATTCCAGTAATTCAATCTTAGTCTGGCCTACCTGGAAGAAAGCGGTTTTTACTTTCTGGTCCTTTACTTCTTCGATGGCATAACATTTCAGCCCCAAGATATTTTCATAAAAAGGAATAGCTTCGTCAAGGCTTTTTACAGCAATGCCGATGTGTTCAATATGAGTTGGTTTCATAATAAATATGGATTAAAATAATTGTAAAATATTTGTTCTTCAGTTATTTATATATGTATCGTCTATATGCACATTCTGAAAACGCTGTTTCCGAAAACGTTTTATTTTAAAAAGCGTTTCAAAATTACAGATTGTTCTTCCGATTATCAAATAAAAGACTAAGATAATTTATGAGTTTAGAATTGTTCTAAATAATTGCCGATGCGGAATGGTTTTGGGAGATTCCGGTCTTCATGGGGAAGGAACTTTTGGGCTGTTTAGGCGTATTAAGATGAGAATACTAAAATCCAAGAATTATGAACAGACAAAGATTGGTTGTGATTGTACTTGCTGTCACCGGCATGATTGCCACTTTTTTACCTTGGTATAGGATTGCTCAGGCGGGAACCTTGTCGGGGATTTCTTCTTTCGGGTGGTTTACTTTTATCATGTTTCTCATTGTTGTAGTATTGGCCTTGTGTAAGAATCTCCGCGAACCTTTGGGCATGGGGGTTGCCTGGAGTATCGGTATTGTCAGTTTCCTGGCTTCTTTCATCATGTTGTGGCGGATGACGGATGTTTGGTTTGCCCGGGAAGGGATATTTAGTTTTGGAACTGCGATGGAGTCTGTTCCGGGAAGTCAGATATCCATGGCTTATGCATCCTGGATGATAGTCGCGGTGGGTATATTGATACCTTGTGCAGTTTATTTGTTTCGGAAACATCCCTGGCGTAGGGTGTAGCAGAATTATTTTTAATGGACGGAGTTTTTTTAGCTTTTTTTCCTTATCTTGTGACACTTTTTGAATGATATTTAAAATTAAAAGATATGTTTGAAACAAGTGTTTACAAAAACAGACGTGCCCGTTTGTGTGAGAAAATGGAGCATGGCCTGGTGTTGATTTTAGGTAATGGGGAAGCTTCTGCCAATTATAAAGACAATACCTATAAGTTTCGCCAGGATAGTTCTTTCCTTTATTTTTTCGGTCTGAATCTGCCTGACTTTGCCGGGGTAATTGATCTGGATTCCGGTGAAGAGTATATATTCGGTAATGATGTGGATATTGATGATATTATCTGGATGGGACCTCAACCCAGTGTGAAGGATCTGGCTGCCGGCGTAGGGGTGAAAAATACGGCTCCTTTTGTGAAATTGGGGGATTGTTTAAGGGAAGCACTTGCTCAGGGCCGGAAGATTCATTTTTTACCTCCTTACCGTTTCCGCAACAAATTGCTGATTGAAGATTTGATAGGTATCCATCATTCTTTGGTCAAAGAATATGCTTCTTTGGAATTAATCCGGGCTGTTGTGGCATTGCGTTCTGTTAAAGAACCGTGTGAGATAGACGAAATTACAAAAGCCTGCAATGTCGGATATGAAATGCATACGGCTGCTATGCGGAATTGTAAGCCGGGAGTAAAAGAGCAGTATATTGCAGGGGTGCTGGAAGGGATTGCGGCTTCTTACGGCAGCATGGTATCTTTTCCGGTGATTTTGTCACAACATGGAGAAACGCTTCATAATCATGACCATAGTCAGATATTGGAGAGAGGACGTTTGATGCTCACGGATGCCGGTGCCGAGGAGGTCTCCAATTATTGTTCTGATTTTACACGGACTATTCCGGTGGGCGGAAAATTTACGGAACGCCAGAAAGAGATTTATAATATTGTGTTGGCTTCTAATAATAAAGCCATTGAGATTGCCAAACCGGGTGTGACCTATCAGCATGTTCATCTGGAAGTATGCAAAGTATTGGCCCAGGGATTGAAGGATGTCGGATTGATGCAGGGGGATGTGGAAGAGGCCGTTGCTGCCGGGGCTCATGCTTTATTTATGCCTCATGGTCTGGGACATATGATGGGACTGGATGTGCACGATATGGAAGATCTGGGACAAATATACGTGGGTTATGATGAGGAGACCCGTCCGATTGACCAGTTCGGAACTTCCTCCTTGCGTATGGGGCGTCGTTTGCAGGAAGGTTTTGTCATTACCGATGAGCCCGGATGTTATTTTATTCCGGCTTTGATTGATCAATGGAAAGCGCAGGGGTTACACAAGGAGTTCCTGAATTACAGCAAAATTGAAACATATAAGGATTTCGGAGGTATTCGTCTGGAAGATGATATTTTGATTATTCCCGGAGGTTCCCGATTCCTGGGAGATAAACGCACTCCGATTACGGTTGAGGAAGTGGAAGGAATTATGGGAGAGTAAAAACAGATACGTATTCCGGATATCTGAAGTAGAGGTATATGAAATATTATACCTCTATTTTTTCGGGAAAAATCTTTTTGGGGTAAATTTTTATATCAAGGGAAAAAATACTAATTTAGGCGTTCATTTCACTTGAAGTATATTAAAAACATAAAATATTGAACTTATGAAGTTTGTTATATCAAGTAATACGATGCTGACTCGTTTACAGGCGGTAAGTAAGGTGATCGGAGGAAAAAACGTGCAACCTATCCTGGATAATATTTTGTTGGTAGCTACAGAAGGTATGTTATACGCTACGGCTTCCGATAAAGAGACGACCATGGAAGCGAAAATAGAACTGGAGAGTCTGGAGGAAGAAGGCCGGATCACCATTCCTGCCAAACGTTTGTTGGATATTCTGAAAGAATTTCCGGAACAGCCATTGACTTTTGATATCAATACAGAGACGAATGAGGTAAAGATTATTTCAGAAAAAGGTGAATTCTCTGTGCCTGGTGAGAGTGCCGAGGATTATCCTATTCAATCTGCATTGGGTGAGAATAGTAATGAATTGACAACGAAATGCGGATTGGTGCTGGAAGGCATTGTGAAGACTATTTTCGCAACAGCAAACGATGAGTTACGTCCGGTGATGAATTGTATTCTCATTGAGATGAACGAGGATAATTTTACTTTTGTAGCTTCCGACGCACATAAGCTGGTTCGTTATAAACGTTTTGACGCTAAGAGTGAAAACGGTCAGTTTACTTTGGTATTGCCCAAGAAACCGGCATTGATGCTGAAAAATATTTTACCGAAAGATGATTCGGAATTGCGTCTGTCTTTCAATGATAAGATGGCTTGTTTCGTATTTGGGAATTATAAAATGACTTCAACATTGGTAGAGGGCCGTTTCCCGAATTATAATGCCGTTATTCCTCAGAACAACCCGAAAAAGGTTATTATGGAAAAGAAGGAGTTGTACAATTCTCTGCGTCGGGTTTCTGTGATGGCCAGTGAGGTGAGCAATCTGGTTAAATTTGAGGTTTCTGATAATCGCATTATTATTTCTGCCCAGGATATGGATTATTCCATGTCGGGGCATGAAACCCTTTCCTGCCAGTATGAAGGAGAAAGTATGGCTATAGGCTTCCGCGCCGCATTTGTCCTTGAAATCCTTTCCAATATAGAATCTGAAAATATGGTTCTGGAGTTGTCAGACCCGACTCGTCCGGGATTGTTCCTGCCTTATGAAAATGAGGATAAGGATGAGGATTTATTGATGTTATTGATGCCGATGATGGTTTAATACCTGGTCGGAAGAATAAAAATAGGGAGTCGTTTGGGAGGCCAGACGACTCTTAAAATATATGGTGTTATTATGGATTTGAATTTAGCTAATCCCATTGTTTTCTTTGATTTGGAGACAACAGGGGTAAATATTGCCAAAGACCGGATTGTGGAAATTTCGGTATTGAAAGTGTTTCCTAATGGAAAAGAGGAGCAAAAAACCATCCGGGTGAATCCTGAGATGCATATCCCTGAGGAGGCATCCCAGGTGCATGGGATTTATGATGAGGATGTAAAGGATTGTCCCAGTTTTAAAAATCTGGCGAAGGAATTGGCACATTATATAGAAGGGTGTGATTTAGGGGGATTTAATTCGAATCGTTTTGATATACCTTTGCTGGCGGAGGAATTTTTGCGTGTTGGTATAGATTTCGATATGAGCAAACGGAAGTTTGTGGATGTACAGACTATTTTTCATAAGATGGAGCAGCGTACCCTATCTGCAGCCTATCATTTTTATTGCGGTAAATGTCTGGAAGATGCCCATACTGCGGCTGCCGATACGATGGCAACCTATGAGGTATTGAAGGCTCAGCTGGACAAATACGGGGACAAACTGGAGAATAATATCGGGTTTTTGAGTGAATTTTCTGCCCAGAATAAAAACGTTGACTTTGCAGGTTTTATCATTTACGATGAGAAAGGAGTGGAGGTATTTAATTTCGGGAAAAACAAAGGAATTCCGGTAGAAAAAGTATTGAGAGAGCAGCAGGGGTATTACGACTGGATGATGAAAAGTGATTTTCCGCTTTATACTAAAAAAGTGTTGACAAAAATCAAGCTGAAAAGCTCGGGTATGGTTGTTCATTGATTTGGATAGTGGAAGGGATAATCGGTTTAAGTGGAGGTATAAGATATGGTAGAGTTGATCAGAAAGGAATTAAAAAGTTTTTTTGCTTCTTTGTCCGGTTATGTTGTTTTGATTTTCTTTTTAGTAGCCAATGGCCTGTTTTTATGGGTTGTTCCGGGCAATTACAACATATTGGATAGCGGATTGGCCGATTTGCAACCTTTTTTCTCTTTGGCTCCTGTTTTGTATTTGTTTCTGGTGCCAGCGCTTTGTATGCGGTTGTTTGCTGAAGAGCGGCGGACCGGGACTTTGGATTTACTTTTGACCCGTCCGGTTTCGGTTTGGAAGATTGTACTGGCAAAATATTTTGCCGGCTTGCTGCTGGTTATTTTTTCTATCTTGCCGACTTTGGTTTATCCGGTTACGCTGGGAATGCTGGCTTTCCCTGCCGGACATGTGGATTGGGGCGGAATCATCGGTTCTTATTTTGGACTTTTGTTTTTGTCGGGGGTATATGTGGCTGCCGGAGTATGGGCTTCCGCTCTGACGGAGAATCAGGTGGTGGCTTTCCTTTATGCCTTAGTGGCCGCTTTTGTATGTTATGCTGGATTGGATTATTTCGGGGAGATTCCGGCGTTTGCCGATTATCAGAATGCGATTTGCTTTTGGGGGATAGAGTATCATTATGAGCCGATGTCCCGGGGGGTACTTGCCTGGAGTGATGGGGTGTATTTCCTTTCTTTGATAGGACTGTTCCTGTGGTTTACGGTCAAAAAATTTAAAGGAACCCGTTTAAAGTGGTTTTTGCCGGTTGTTGGTTTTGTGTTGTTGAATCTGTGCTGTACCCGGATGTACTGGCGCATGGATATTACGAATGATAAACGTTATACTTTATCGGAGAATACCCGGCAATTGCTGGAAAAAGTTGACCGTCCCATTCATCTGGATATTTTTTTAGCGGGGTCTCTTCCTCCCGGGATGCAGAAACTTCAATATGCTTTGACCCGGATGGTGGAGGAATTCAGGCGTATTTCCGGTGGAAATTTCCGGTATGATATCATAGATCCTGCTGAAATTTCGGATATAGAAGAGAAGAAAGCTCTGGTAAAGTATTTGGCTGACCGGGGCATTCAGCCGGTTAGTCTGAATCGTCGTACGGAGGATGAAACTCTTTCCCAACAATATATTTTTCCCGGTTTATTGGTGTACGACCATCAGACGGAGGTTAGTGTGGAATTACTGCAGAATGTTCCGGGACAAAGTGCCGAGCAGAATATCAATCATTCCATAGAAGCTTTGGAATATGAGCTTACCCGTGCGATCCGCCTGTTGATGCGTAAGGAGGTAAAATCCGTGGCGTTTCTGAGCGGACATGGAGAGTTGCCCTATCCGGAAGTGAAGGATATTGCCAATACATTGTCCTATTATTATCGGGTGGATTTTGTTGAGGCTGATTCTCTGGCAGCTGACCTGAATCGTTATGCTGCTTTGATTATTGCCCGTCCTGTGAAAGATTTTTCGGAAAAGGATAAGTTTATTGTGGATCAGTTTGTGATGCATGGGGGGCGGGTATTATGGTGTATAGATGAGGTGGAGGTGGAAGAAGAAGCGCTCAAGATTCAGGAGAGTGTTGCGGCGGTCTATCGTCCATTGAATATTGAGGATTTATTGTTTCGCTTTGGGGTGAGAATAAATCCGGATTTGGTTTTGGATGGGAATTGCGTACTTATTCCGGTGGTGACGGGAGTGCATGAAGGTCAGGCAGAGTATCATCCCGGGAGTTGGTACTATTCTCCTTTGCTGATGCCCTGGCAGCAGCGTCATCCTGTTACGGCGGGTGTTCATCCGGTGAGAGCGGATTATGCCAATAGCGTAGATACCGTTGGAGGGAATGAGAAATTAAAAAAAACGGTTTTGTTGTCGACTTCCCGGTATGCTGCTTTGTTGAAGACTCCGTGTCCTGTGACTTTGCAGATTACGGAAGAGAGAATGTCGCCTGAAAAGTTCAACCGGCAGTTTGTTCCGGTGGCTGTTGCTGTAGAGGGAAATTTCTCTTCTTTGTTTCAATATCGCAATAGGCCGGGGATTGTGGATGTTGATTTCCGTTCTGAGAGTGATTATAACCGGATGGTTTTCATTGCCGACGGAGATATTATCCGGAATAAAGTGCGGGGTGTCAGAGAAAATGCGACGGCTCTGCCTCTCGGGTATGATGAGTATAGCGGCCAGATGTACGGAAACCGGGATTTTATCCTGAATTGTGTGAATTGGTTGTGTGATGACGAGGGGTGGATGCAGTTGCGGGGCCGGCATCTGGATTTATATCTTCTGAATAAAACTCTTTTGAAGGCCGAGCGCCGGAAATGGGAGATGGTTAATTTGTTACTTCCTTTGTTTATCGTTGTATTAGCCGGAGGAATTTTTGCGTGGAGACGTAAGAATAAAATGGCACCGGGAAGAAAATAGGTTTTGATATTTTCAGGGTATTTCGTCGTCCGATAAATGCCTGTTTTTTCTGAACTTTTTGATTAAAATTCCGTAAAAACACAAGATGATTTTGACGGAATTGATTTTCTTTAGATAAAGAAACGTTTTTTAACTTTATGACTATTCTTTTGGCTTGTCTTTTGTAGAAGGAGGCGTAAATGTATACGGGAATAAAATAAAGTTAGAATTAATAAATCTCTCATGAAATTAAAATTAATTATTTTTTCAGGTTTATGTGTGGTCTTAGGGATTTCTTGCGGGGGAAAGAAAACAGGTTATCAGGAAATTATCCGTCCGGTAAGGGTGATAAAAGTTCAGGCCTTGGGTGCTATGCAGAAGATGTATACGGGAATTGTGGAAGCAGAAGAATATAGCAAACTGGCCTTTAAGGTTGCAGGACCGCTTATTGAAATGAATGTAGATGCCGGCCAGAAGGTGAAAAAAGGTGAAGTGGTGGCGGTGGTAGACCCTTTGGATTATAATTTGCAGTATGAAGCCAATAAGGCGGCTTATATAACCAGTAAATCCCAGATGGAGCGTAATAAAAAGCTCTTGGCTATGCAAGCCATTTCAAAGCAGGATTATGAGATTGCCGAAGCCAATTACGTGAAAGCGAAATCTGCTTATGAAACTTCCCAGAATACCTTGACAGATACCAAATTAAAAGCTCCTTTCGAAGGGTTTGTGGAAGAAAAGTATGTGGAGAATTATCAAAAGGTGCAGCCGGGTGAACCGATTATAAAATTAGTGAATCCGGATAAGTTGGAGGTTAGTTTTATTCTTCCGGAGACAAATGTACGGTTGACAAGGGAAAAAATGCAGGTAGCTGTGGAGTTTGATACTTACAAGGGAAAATGGTTTCATGCTCAGGTAAAGGAATTTGTGGATGCTTCTCCGGACGGAAGCGGTATTCCTGTTCGTCTGGCTATTACTGACAGTGCTTTTAACCGGGAGAAATATCAGGTTTATCCCGGGTTTTCTTGTAAAGTGATGTTGAGCATAGCCAATCTGTCCGGGGAGGGATACTCTGTACCGTTGAGTGCGGTTTTTGAGGATTTGAAGACAGGAGAAACTTCGGTATGGTTGTATAATGGTACGGAAAATACGGTCAGACGTCAGAAGGTTGTGACGGAACAATTGTTTGGAACAGACCGTGTTCAGATTCATACCGGTTTGTCAGCAGATGATGTGATTGTAGTGGCTGGTGTGAATTATATCACAGAAGGTCAGAAAGTTTCTGTCGTTAAAAATTAAAATAAATAAGCACATGAATATAGCCAAATATTCATTGGATAATCCGAAAGTGATTTATTTTTTCCTGGCAGTGATGCTGATAGGAGGAGTATTGTCATTCGGATCTTTAGGGAAGAAAGAAGATTCGCCTTTTGTAATAAAAACCGCCGTATTGATTACACAATATCCCGGAGCTTCTCCGAAAGAGGTGGAAGAACTGATTACGGAACCCATTGAACGGGAAATCCAGTCTATGCGCAGGGTTTATAAGATAAAATCTGATTCTTATTATGGGATGTCCAAGATTAATATAGAGTTGAGCCCTGCTACACCTCCGGAAGAAATGCCCCAGATGTGGGATGAGTTAAGGCGTAAGGTGCTGAATGTACAATCCCAGTTGCCTCAGGGAGCTTCTACCATTAAGGTATCGGATGACTTCGGGGATGTTTTCGGGATTTATTTTTCATTAACGGCAGATGAAGGCTTTACTTACCGCGACCTGAGGGATTGGGGACAGCGCCTCAAGACTGAACTGGTGACCATAGAAGGGGTGCAAAAGGTTGCGTTGTTTGGTGAGCAGACTGAGGTAGTGAATGTCTTTATATCCATGTCAAAACTGGCTAATTCAGGTATCAATCTGAATAATCTGATGCAGACCATAAAGGCGCAGAATTCTCTGATTAATACCGGGGAAAAAAGAGCTGGTAGTATTCAGTTAAAAATTTTAGCCGAGGGAACTTACAAGAATCTGACCGATATAAAGAACCAGTTGATTTCAACGGAGACCGGTCAGCAGGTGCGGTTGGGGGATATTGCCATGATAGAGAAAGGATATCTTGAACCGCCCGGTACGCTGATTCGGGTAAATGGGAAGAAAGCAATCGGGATAGGCGTTTCTACCGCTCCGGATTATGATGTGGTGAAGGCTGGCGAGGCGGTGCGCCTGAAGTTGGCACGGCTTGAAGAACAGATGCCTGTGGGTATTGAGATGGTCACCCTTTATCCGGAGGACCAGATTGCGAGGGAGGCGAACAATGGATTTATTCTGAATCTGATAGAATCGGTGTTTATCGTTATCCTGATTATCCTGTTGGTGATGGGAGTCCGGGCTGGCTTGTTGATAGGCAGTTCCTTGGTTTTCTGTATCGGCGGGACATTATTGATTATGCAGTTTATGGGGGTGGGGCTGAACCGGACTTCCCTGGCTGCGTTTATTATTGCCATGGGGATGTTGGTTGACAATGCTATTGTGGTGACGGATAATGCTCAGGTGGCTATCCAGCGCGGTGTACGGCGCAGGCAAGCCTTGATAGACGGAGCAACGGTTCCGCAATGGGGATTGCTCGGAGCTACTATGATAGCTGTATTTTCGTTTTTGCCGTTGTATCTGGCCCAGTCGTCTGTGGCTGAAATGGTCAAGCCCTTGTTTATTGTTTTGGCGGTATCTCTTTTATTGAGCTGGGTATTGGCATTGACCCAGACAACTGTTTTCGGGAATTTTATTCTGAAACAAGGAAACGGAGAAGCCTGTGCAGACCCATACGATAAACCTTTTTATCATAAATTCGGACGTTTGCTGCGTTTCCTGATCCGTTACAAAGTCACGACTTTGGTAGTCATGATCGGACTTTTTATGTTGTCGTTGGTGGTCATGGGGGCGTTGCCGCAGAATTTCTTTCCGAATATGGATAAACCCTATTTCCGGGCCGATTGTTTTTTGCCGGAAGGATACAGTATTCGTGAAACGGAACGGGATATGGGACAGATTGAAGATTTTCTGATGCAGCAGGAAGAAGTGGTGAATGTTTCAGGCACTTATGGTAGTTCTCCTTTGCGTTATTATCTGGCCAGTACTTCTTTCGGGCCGAAGTCCAACTTTGGGAATCTGTTGGTGGAGGTGAAGGATAAAAAATATACTGCTGCAGTAGAATCCCGTCTGAATGAATATGTGCGGGAGAATTATCCCAATATATTGATTCGCTCTTCTCTGTTTAAATTGTCGCCGGCCGTGGAAGCTAATATTGAGTTTGGTTTTATCGGGGACAATATCGATACTTTGACAATGCTTACGGAGAAAGCGATGGCTGTGATGAGAAAATGTGATATGGTAACCGATATAAAAAATAGTTGGGGGAATAAGGTACCGATATGGGAACCGGTTTATTCTCAGGAACGCGGTCAGCGTCTGGGTATCACCCGACAGGCAGTTGCTTATGCTTTGAAGATTGCCACTAACGGTTTGCCTATCGGGGATTATCGGGAAAAAGATTTGTTTATGCCGATTTTGTTGAAAGAAGACAATATAGCATCTTCTGATATTGACAATATGCGGACGTTGCCTGTTTTTTCCCAATCGGGCTATGCTGTACCTCTGGCTCAGGTGGTTGACAGTTTTGCTTTTAATTATAATTACAATGTAGTCAAGCGTTATAACCGGGAGAAGGTAATGATGGCTCAGTGTGATTCTAAGAGGGGGGCTAATACAATGGCTGCTTTTTCGCAAATGAAACGGATGGTACAGGATGAGGTTGCTGTGCCGCAGGGGTATCGGATGAAAATATTCGGGGAAGATGAAACTCAGGAAGAATCAAACAGTGCTATGGCTGCTAATTTACCGTTGACTTTTATTCTGATGTTTGTTGTGTTGTTGTTTTTGTTCAGGACTTACCGAAAACCGACCATTATTCTGTTGATGGTTCCGTTGATATTTATCGGAGTGGTTTTTGGGCTGGCCGTTACGGGCAAGATGCTTGATTTCTTTGCTATTTTGGGAGTATTGGGACTGATAGGGATGAATATTAAGAATGCCATTGTGTTGGTGGATCAGATTGGTATTGAAGAAGCAAAAGGAACTCCGCGCCTTGAGGCTATCATAGAGGCTACAAAGTCGAGAATCGTTCCCGTATCTATGGCTTCGGGTACGACTATCCTGGGTATGTTGCCGTTGTTGTTTGATGCCATGTTCGGGGGGATGGCCGCTTGTATCATGGGGGGGCTGCTGGTGGCCAGTTTGTTGACTATTTTTGTATTGCCTGTTACGTACAGTTTATTGTTCAGGGTAAAAGTGACGGACCGGACAGAGGAGACAATAGATGAGTAAAAGGTGGATAAATATAATGGGTTTATGAAAAAGATATTTTTAATGACAGGGGCAATGTTTTTTGCGGGTATGCTGACAGCCCAGACATTGTCCGTGGAACAATACAGAAACCGGGTATTGGAATATAATCAGGATATTCAGATGTCTCGTCAGGCGGTAAACAGCGCCCTGTATTCCTTGAAAAGTGTGAAGACCGATTTTTTCCCGAAACTGGATGTTAATGGCAATTATTCCTATCAGGTGGAGGAGGTAGAATTTCTTCCGGGAGCTGACCTCAAACATGATAATTACGGAATAGAGGCCGGTCTGGTGCAGAATGTGTATTCCGGCAGTGCTGTCCGTAAACAGTATGATGTAGGTAGATTACAGCATGCGATTGCTCAATTGGGTGTGGAACATACGATAGATAATATTGTGTATGCGGCGGACCTGAGTTACTGGGCTGTGGTTGCTAACCGGGATTTGTATGAATTGTCGGGGCAGTATGTGAAGTTAGTTAACGAGTTGTACTCGATTGTGAATAAGCGTTTTGTTGAAGGAGCTATTAGTAAAACCGACGTGCTGATGGTACAGAATCGTCTGAAAGAAGCGGAGTTGCAACTGAATACGAATTCTACTAATTATAAAATAGCTTTACAGGCCATGAATATTATGATGGGGAGTGAACCGGACCATGAAGTGGTATTGACTGATTCGATTCAGTCGGTAATTTGGGGTCCGAAAGAGGAGGGTTTGGATAAAGCTCTGGAGAGAAGGGCGGATTATCAGACGGCTATTATGAATATTGAAATGGCTAAATTGCAGACTGACTTGGCCCGTTCCCAGTTTTTGCCTCAATTGGTGGTTGGAGTAAAGGAAAAATATGGTACGACTTTGATCAATGTGGATGGGAAGGCCAAATGGGCTACCACAGCTTTTGCCCAAATTAACATTCCCGTATTTCATTGGGGAAAAATGCGTCAGGAGGTGAGACTGGGACGTAGCCAGGAAGAGATGCGGGAATTGGAGCGCAGCCAGTTAAAGGACCGGGTGAGTGAGGAGTTAAGTCATGCTTGGGTGAATGTCACTGAGACGGCAAAGAAGCTGGAGATTGTATATTCTTCTTTGGATATAGCTAAAGAGACTCTGATATTGAATACTTTTAGCTATAATGAAGGTAAACTTCCGATCCTGGACGTATTATCGGCTCAGGTGAGCTGGTTGCAGGCTTATACGAATGTGGTTTCTGTAAATTATCAGTATAAGGTGGCATTGGCTGCTTATGCAAAGGCTTTAGGAAATACCGGAGTGTGATTAAGAATATCTTCGGGGATATCGGAGTAAAATAGCCAGTAAGGCACTGATTCCGATAAGCATAGGATAATACAGATAACGGATGATGGATAAGGGGGAGATTGCTGCTAAGCTGGCAGCCATTAACATTTGGGCTCCATAAGGGATAATTCCCTGGATGAAACAGGAAAAAGTATCTAAAATGCTGGCAGATTTCCGGTTGTCAATACCGAATCTGTCGGCAATTTTTTTTGCTATGGGGCCAATGGTAATCACGGCAATGGTATTGTTGGCCGTACACAGGTTCGCAAGGCATACCAAGCCTGCAATGCTTAACTCTCCGGCTCGTTTGGAATTCACGTTCCGGGTGAGTTTGTTGATGATATATTCAATCCCGCCATTATAGCGAATCATTTCAAGCATTCCCCCGGCCAGGAGGGTAATGATGATGAGTTCTCCCATGCCGGTTATGCCATTGCCCATAGCGCCGAACCATCCGAAAAAGCTGAAACCTGAAGTAAGTAAACCGATGATGCCGGAAGCAAGGATTCCCATAAATAATACGAGCATTACATTGGTACCGGCCAGGGCTGTCCCCAGTACAATGAGGTAGGGGATGACCTTTATCCATTCTATGGAAACCGGCTGGGGAACGGCGGATATGCGGATTCCGGCGAAAATATAATAGAGGAAAAGAAAGATGGCTGCCGGCATGACAATAAGACTGTTTACTCTGAATTTATCTTTCATGTCGCATTCCTGTGTTTTGGTTGCTGCAATGGTCGTGTCGGATATGAAAGAGAGATTGTCACCGAAAAATGCACCTCCTATCACGATGGCAACCATGAAAGGTAATTCAACGGCTGTTTTTTCTGCTATTCCGACAGCTACGGGAGTTAAAGCCACAATGGTACCGACAGAAGTGCCTACGGATAAAGAAATGAAGCAGGCTGCCATAAAGATTCCCGCCAGAAGAAGATTATCCGGCAAGAGATAGAGGGTCAGATTGACGGTGGCTTCGATGGCACCCATGGATTTTGCCGATTGTGCAAAAGCTCCTGCCAATATGAATATCCAGATCATCAGTAATATATTTTTGTCAGAAGCTCCTGCAGAAAAATGAGTGATGCGTTCGGATAATGATAAATGCCGTGTTATGGCCAGGGCAGAAATGGCGGATATGATAAAGGCGACAGTAATGGGTACTTTGTAAAAATCATTGACAATCAACGAAGTGACCAGGTATATCCCCAGAAAGACGAACAGGGGAGTCAGAGCCAGCAGGGAGGGTTTATGTATTTGTTCCATATCGGTTTTATCAAGGTGTTATATTGGGGACAAATAAAAAAAGCAACCGATATAGAGGTTGCTTTTCGTGATTCAGGCGGGATTCGAACCCACGACCTACGGCTTAGAAGGCCGTTGCTCTATCCAGCTGAGCTACTGAACCAACATTTACGGTTTGGCGGTGCAAATATAGGTTATTAAATTCCTTTTTGCAAATAAATCCATGTTTTTTTGAGTGAGTGCAAAGATTCATGAAGTTTTTAGGAAAGGGAAATTTCCATAAAAAAATAAAGTAGTTTGTATATCAAACTACTTTATTTTGGTTGTTCAACAAGGATTCGAACCTTGACTAACAGGACCAGAATCTGTTGTGCTGCCATTACACCATTGAACAGTGGTCTCTTTTCTTTGACGACACAAAAGTAGTCTTTTTTTTTATTTCAACAAAACAAAAATATTTTTTTTCTGATTTCTTTTGATTTTTCTTATTCGTTCGGAAGTTGGGGAAGTACACAATAAAAGCTGTCCGGTTACGGACAGCTTTTATTTATTTCAGGATAAAGCTTTTTGCTCTAAAGCTTTGGCCTCTATTATTTTGTTGCGTTCTCCAAACGTTTCATCATCATAAAGATGAACAGGGCAGAGATCAAGCAGAGAACGATAAGGATGGACCATAATGCCCATAATTCCATGTGTCCCCACAACATACCGATAATGGATACCAGATAGTTACCGATAGCGGTAGCACCGAACCACATACCCATCATGAGTCCTTTGTATTTTGGAGGAGCTACTTTTGACACAAATGAAATACCCATAGGTGACAGGAACAATTCTGCAAAGGTCAATACCAGGTAGGTATTGATGAGCACAGAGGGAGATACCAGCAAATTGCTGGAAACAACCGTTGCTCCGTCCGGATTGGGAGTCGGAAGGCCCATGGAGAAAAAGGCCATAATGGTGAAGCCTAATGCTGCAATCAGCATACCGATACCGATTTTCCGCGGAGCGGAAGGTTCTTTACCTCTTTTAGCTAACGCTCCGAATACAGCCAGAGATACCGGTGTCAGGGCAACCACGAAGAACGGATTGAAATGTTGGAACATTTGAGGAAGAACTTCGATAAAGGAGCCCGGCGTCAGGGTCATGTATTTGTATACTAATATACCAATAGAAAGGCATGCGACACCTGCAGATATCAGTTTTGATTTGGCTTCTTTGGATTGGAAGAGAGAGAATAAGCTGTATATTAAGGTGATGACAAATACTAAGTTAAATACGTTGAAAGTCATACCTAACGCACCGGCAGCTGTTCTGGCCGTGTAGTCGCGGGCAAAGAATGTCAGGGTCAGACCATTCTGGTGGAAAGCCATCCAGAAGAAAATCACCACTGCAAATACCAGGAATAAAGCGGTCATGCGGGATTTTGTCTGTGCCGGAGTTAATTCGACTATGTTTTCTTGTTTTCCGGAAGTTGCTGCTTGTTTGGTATTTACATCCGCATGTTTGAATGTTCTTTTAAATACTTGATAAATCAGCATGGAAACAATAAGCGAAACACATGCTACAGCAAAACCGTAGTGGTAGGAAAGAGATAGCTCGTTGATGTATTTGTGGGCAAAAACTGTTAAGTCACCATTGAAAGCAGCAGCTTGCGATTGTGCAAATTCTGTCAGAGTCTGGAGTGACTCAGTTGCCATTTGCTGCCCTTTTTCCAGATATTCATGGCAAAGTGCAGGAATATCCCCTTGATATTTCAGGCCAGCTTTGCCCAGGAAGTGTTCTGTGATTTTAGATGCGGCTGTCGGAGCAAAAAGTGCACCGATGTTGATAGCCATGTAGAACAAGCTAAAAGCGGTGTCCCGTTTGTCTGCATATTTGGGGTCATCGTATAGGTTTCCGACCATCACCTGCAGATTTCCTTTAAAAAGTCCGGTTCCTAAGGCAATCAGAAAAAGCGCACCGAACATGGCTGCTATTCCGAATGAGTTGCCGGCAGTGGGGATGGCGAGACACGTATAACCGGCAAACATGACGATGATACCTGCTGTAACCATCTTTCCGTAGCCAAATTTGTCTGCAAGAATACCACCTAAGACAGGCAGGAAATATACAAAGGCTAAGAATCCGGCAAAAATGTTAGATGTGGCTGCGGAACTGAAGCCAAACTTCGCTTGCAGGAAAAGTGTGAAAATAGCAAGCATGGTGTAATACCCGAAACGTTCTCCCGTGTTGGCGAGAGCCAGGGCATACAATCCTTTGGGTTGATTGTTAAACATGGATGTATTATTTTAAGTTATTATTAATAGATACACGCGCAAATGTAAGAATTTTTCTGTATTTTTCGTCTTTAGAACGATTGAGTTAATGTTATGGAAACGTTAAATAAAATTTTTAAAGCGGCTTCGGTAAAGATGCTGGATGAGTATACTATTGAGTATGAGCCGGTAAGTCCTTTAGATTTGATGTGGCGGGCGGCTATGGTCTGGACGCGAAAATTTCTGGACGTATTCAGGATTCCGGCTGAAGTTGCGGTTGTTGCCGGTAACGGGAATAACGGAGGAGACGGATATTGCATTGCCTGTTTGTTGGCGGAGCATGACTGGAATGTGACTGTTTTTCGTCTAATGCCTGACAGTACTCAATCCGTGGATTGTAAGGTGAATTATCAGCGATGGTTGGACATGGGCGGACAAATTGTGGATGTGCGGCAAGCTGATGATTTTGTTCCTGGAAAACAGGCTGTGATAGTGGATGCTATTTTGGGAAGCGGTATAAACCGGAAAGTGGAGGGAGTAATGGGAGAAGTCATTCGTTTGATAAACTGCCTGGCAAATCAGGTGGTGGCTGTAGACATTCCTTCCGGTTTGATGGGGGAGGATAATACTTTGAATGATAGGGAGAATATTATAAAGGCTGACTATACTTTTACCTTTCAATTTCCCAAACTGGCTTTTCTTTTGCCGGAGAATGCGGAATATGTCGGAGAATGGCATGTTGTGGATATTCACTTGGACGTTCGCGCCATAGTTAATACGGAAACCTGTTGGTATTATACTGACAAAGAAGAGGTGAAGAAGCTTTTGCCTGTGCCGTTGAAATTTGCTCATAAGGGTTTGAACGGTTGTGGTTTACTGGTTGCCGGCCGCAGAGGAATGATGGGGGCGGCGGTGCTTGCTGCAAAGGCTGCATTGCGTTCGGGGATAGGTTTGCTGTATTGCCATGTTCCGAAACAGGAAGGTGGGATTTTACAAATGTCGGTTCCGGAAGCCATACTGGATTTTGATAGCAGTGAGGAAGGATTCTCTTTTATTTCCGGATGTGGAAGGTTTGATGCTGTTGCTGTCGGGCCGGGGTTAGGCCAATCTCCCGAAACTTGTGCCGGTTTACGGCGGTTGTTGAAGGAATGGAGGGGGGTGACTGTTCTGGATGCCGATGCCTTGAACTTGATGTCGGAGCATCCCGAAATGCTGGATTTACTTCATGAGAAATGTATTCTTACACCTCATCCGAAAGAATTTGAGAGGCTGGCAGGAAAAAGTGAAAATGATTTTGACAGATTAAAAAAATTAAGCATTTTTGCATGTCAATACCATACGTATGTGGTATTGAAAGGAGCTTATTCGGCCATTGCAACCCCGCAAGGAAAGCTTTTTTTTAATATGAGCGGCAATCCGGGAATGGCGAAAGGAGGGGCCGGAGATGTGCTGACAGGAGTATTGCTGGCTTTGGCTGCATGCGGGATGGAGGTGTTTGATGTGGTCCGCTGCGGAGTTTTTGCTCACGGTCTGGCGGGAGATATTCTCGCCCGTCAATACGGTTACCGTGGTATTTCTGCCGGTATGCTGGCAGAGGCAATGAGTGAAGCATGGAAAGAATTGGAAAATTGATCAATATTTAAGGTGATTTTTTATGAAAAGTATTTTTGTTGTCCTATTGGCGGTATGCCTGGGGGTATCGGCAGAGGCACAGAAGAAAAAGGAACTGACTACGTTGGTGAACGTCAACTATTGCCTGCCTAAGGTGATTTACCGGGTAGAGGTTATGTTGGAATGTGAAAAATATATACCCGGTCCTTACCGGAATTATGCAGAGAAAGAATTGGGAATAAAGCCGGAGATTGACAGGGCAAGGGAAGTCTGGAAGGTTACAGCAATAGATATTGAACCTCAGTATATTCCGGATGAGAAAGCTGTTTATTCCGTTTCAGCCAGCGGAGATTACCTGCCTGTTATGTTGAGCCTGACCGGAGAGGGATTTCTGGCGGGAGTGTCGGCAGGAAAAGAAAGTGTGTTCAATGAAGAGCTTCGGATGGAGTTTCAGTCAGACCGTCAACCGGAACAAAGCCGTATAGATATGATGAAGCTGAATACTTACAATCATCTGAAAGAGGTATTAGATACAAATTATACTTTTCAGGAGATAGACGGAGTCATGAAAAAGATATGGGACCCGATTATTCGTTATGTTCCCAAGACGGAGTCAGATAATGTGAAAGAGGCTGTAAGTGAGATTTTTCGGATTCGTTCCGAAAGGGTAAAGCTTTTAGGCGCAGAAAACAATGTACCGGACGGAAAGTCGTTGGAGCTTATTTTAAAAGAATTTGACCGGATGGAGCAGAATTATCTGAGTTTGTTTATGGGTGGGAAAGAAACTTACCGGATAAAAAGGGTGTTTGAATGTGTCCCCGAAAAAGAAGAGGAACCGGTGGTGATTTTCCGTTTTACAGAGGAGAATGGTATTGCGGATAAAAAGAATGTTTCTGCTTTGGCTTATTGCTTAAAAATAACAGATGTTACTGTGGCTGCTTCCACACCGGTAAACGGGGAAACTGCTACTTCCGCCATATTTTACCGGGTACCGGCTGTCGGAGAACTGCAACTTTTACGGGGAAAGGAGGAAGTGATGAGTTTTCGGGCTGTTGTTCCTCAGTTGGGAGAAATCAAGAAGTTTCCGGTGGATATAATCAGTAATGAAGGAATCAGCATAGAATTCTATCCTCAATTCGGTTCTTTGAAAAAAATCAACCGTAAGTAAAAGAATTGTCGATAAATTTGTGGTATGTCGTGGTGGAATAATTGGTATGTCAGTTTCTTGAGTTGGCGCGTGCGTCATATTAAGGAAAGAAATTTTATAATCATTCTGAGTTTATTGGTGGGAATTGTTACGGGGCTGGCCGGTGTATTTTTGAAAAATTCAGTACATCTTACCCATCAGTTTTTTACGGAACGTTTGCAGATAGACAGCGGCAGTCTGCTTTTTTTTATCTATCCTTTTATTGGTATCTGGCTCACTTCCTTATTTGTGCGTTATTTTGTCAGGGAGGATATCAGCCATGGGGTTACTAAGGTGTTGTATGCCATCTCGAGGCAAAACAGCATGATAAAGCCCCATAATAATTATTCTTCCATGATTGCCAGTACGATTACGATAGGTTTCGGAGGTTCTGTCGGAACGGAAGCAACTATTGTTTTGACGGGTGCCTCTATCGGTTCTAACCTGGCCCGTTTTTTCCGGATGAATTATAAGGTAATGACCCTGATGATCGGGTGCGGTGCTGCCGGGGCCATTGCCGGAATTTTTAAAGCTCCTATTGCCGGTATCGTTTTTACCCTTGAGGTACTGATGCTTGACTTGACGATGGCTTCTTTGGTGCCTTTGATGATTTCCGCCATTTCTTCGTATGTTATTGTTTATTTTCTGATGGGAGAAGGGGTTGTGCTGGAATTTGCCGTGCATGACCATTTTGCCTTGGCGAATGTCCCTTATTATATTCTTTTGGGCATTCTTTGCGGATTGGTGTCTGTTTACTTTATCCGTCTGAATATAAAGATTGAAAAGTGGATTACGGGAATAAAGAATCAGTTTAAGAGGATATTAATCGGAGGTGCATTGTTGGGATTATTGATTTATGTTTTTCCTTCGTTGTATGGGGAGGGATATACGTCTTTGGAAAATTTATTGACTGATAATGCCGATGCTATTTTAAAAAATACCTATTTCTTTGATTTCCGGAATTATGCGTTTGTGTTGGTTTTATATGTGCTGGGTCTGGTTTTTATGAAAGTTGTTGCAACGGCATTGACGAATGGTAGTGGCGGTGTGGGAGGAGTTTTTGCACCCAGTTTGTTTACGGGTGGGGTGACTGGTTTCTTGATAGCTACTTTGATTAATATGACGGGGATCGTGACAGTG
Organism: Odoribacter sp. Z80; assembly: GCF_009935865.1. Lineage (GTDB taxonomy): Bacteria > Bacteroidota > Bacteroidia > Bacteroidales > Marinifilaceae > Odoribacter. The sequence continues at coordinate 7,007 of NZ_QWEL01000016.1, read as the reverse complement.
CCGGTAAGTTATTTTGTCTTGGCGGGAATGGCGGGAGTGATGTCGGGTGTTATGAATTCTCCCTTGACAGCTATGTTTTTGATTGCTGAGATTACCAGCGGGTACAGCCTGTTGGTGCCTTTGATGATTGCTTCGGTTACTGCTCATCTTACAGGACGGGGGATGGAACCTTATTCTATTTATGCCCGCCGTCTGGCCATGAAAGGAGATTTGATTACACATAACAAGGATAAGGCTGTCTTGACTTTAATGAAATTGGATAAAGTGATTGAGACAGACCTGAAAACTATTTCGGTAAATGCCACCTTAGGTGATTTGGTGAAGAAAGTATCCCGTTCGAGCCGGAATATTTTTCCGGTGATAGATGAGGATGAAGGTTTGCTGGGTATTGTTCTGTTGGATGATATCCGTAAGATAATGTTTAATCAGGATTTATACGATACTACTTTTGTGCGGGATTTCATGACAACACCTCCAACTGTTGTGGATGTAACCGATCCGATGGATGTTGTTATGAAGAAATTTGAAGATACGCAAGCCTGGAATTTACCGGTGATAGAAAACGAGAAGTACGTCGGTTTTGTATCTAAAGCGAAAATATTTAACACTTATCGCAGGGTGTTGCAACACTTTTCCGATGAATAGTCAAAGAAAATGAATACGGATACGCAACAGCATACCGGTTTAGGGTATCGGGAAGGAATTGTTTCGATTGTGGTGAATCTTTTCCTTTTTGCGGTAAAATATTATGCAGGAATTGTCTCCGCTTCTGTTGCCTTGGTGGCAGATGCGTGGCATACTTTGTCCGATTCCCTGACTTCCATTATGGTGATTTGGGGCATCCGTCTTTCTTCACAGAAACCGGATAAGAAGCATCCTTTCGGGCATGGACGATGGGAGCAGGTCTTTGCGTTGATGATAGCTATGGTTCTGGTATTTGTTGGAATTGAATTTGTGACAAGTGCTTTCCGGAAGTTCCAACAGCATGAGACTGCCGATTTCGGTTGGCTTGCTTATGTTGTGACGATTATTTCTGTTGTAGGGAAAGAGGCATTGGCACAATATGCCTTCCGTGTAGCCCGTTTGACCGGAAATTCTTCCATAAAAGCGGATGGCTGGCATCATCGGAGTGATGCCTTGTCTTCATTGGTGGTTTTGGCCGGATTATTTTTAAGCGGTTATTTCTGGTGGATTGATGCAGGTCTGGGAATAATTGTTTCTCTGATGCTTTTTCATGCTGCCTATGGCATTATTCGGGAAGCTGTTAATAAGATTCTTGGCGAGGAACCGGCAGAAGATGTTACCCGGCAGGTTGCTGTTATTGTGAAAACTTATATGGGGGAGCAGTCATATCCTCATCATTACCACATCCATCATTACGGGGACCATATAGAATTTACTTTTCATGTGAAGGTTCTGGGGGACGAGACTGTCCGGGAGGCTCACACCCAGGCAACCCTTGTTGAAAAGCAAATTAAGGAAAAAATGAATATGGAGGCAACTATTCATATTGAACCTCTCTGATATTGTAACATTTCCGCATTTATATCGTTTTAAAATCAACATTCTTGCAAAGTCAAGGTGTTAATTTAATGTATTATTCTTGTTTATTAGAGAAAAAAATATACTTTTGCGGAAATTTTTAGGGAAACGTTAAAAAACAATATAGCTATGTATTGGACACTGGAACTTGCTTCAAAATTGGAAGATGCACCATGGCCTGCATCCAAAGATGAGTTAATTGATTATGCAATTCGTTCAGGCGCTCCTCTGGAAGTGATTGAGAATTTGCAGGATATTGAGGATGATGAAGAAATCTTTGAAAGTATAGAAGATATCTGGCCGGATTATCCCAGCAAGGATGATTTTTTCTTCAACGAGGATGAATATTAGTCTGTTTTAGAAGATTAAATAATTAATACCAGCGAGATAAACAAATCCTTATGGTTTATCTCGCTGGTATTTTTCTTTGGTATCATTGGGGGTATCTGCCTATTTTTTTATTTTTGTCCCCGGATTAAGAAAGAATGGTTACTTTCTTAGACAATAAATGGATAATTAGCGTATATGAAAAAAGTTTTATTGTTTTCTTTCTTTTTGGTGTTGGGATTGGTGTTCTCACAGTGTTTGCCTGTCTGGTTAGAGAGTTCGTTTGATGTTATTGAAAAGGGGATCAAGACTTTGATGTTTGTCTGTCTGGCCTTTATCATGATTAATGTTGGTAGGGAGTTTGAATTGGATAAAAGTTGTTGGAAGTCCTATACTGCGGATTATTTTATAGCAATGGCCACGGCTGCTGTTCCCTGGTTATTGATTGCATTTTATTATATGTGCCTTTTACCTTCCCATTTGTTCTGGAATTGGGAGGCTTGTAAAGAAAATTTATTGTTGAGTCGGTTTGCTGCTCCGACTTCGGCGGGTATTCTTTTTACTATGTTGGCTGCGGCGGGTTTGCGAAAGGAGTGGATTTATAAGAAAACCCAAGTGTTGGCGATTTTTGATGATCTGGATACCATCTTGTTGATGATTCCTTTGCAGATTCTGATGATCGGATTCAAGTGGCAATTGCTGGTGGTGATCGTGGTGGTTTGTGTATTGCTGGCTATCGGATGGAAAAAATTGGGTGCTTTTCGAATACCGCAGGGATGGAAGGCTGTTTTGTTGTATGCAGTGTGTATCGTTGCTGCTACGGAAAGTATTTATCTGTTATCGAAGATGTTGATGGGAGCGGATGGGGGAATACATATTGAAGTGTTGTTACCTGCTTTCGTGCTGGGGATGGTAATAAAAACCGTACATCAACACGGCCGGCAGGAGGAAAGGATGACCGGAATCATTTCCTATTTATTTATGTTTTTGGTGGGGTTAAGTACTCCTCAATTTATGGGGATAGACCATGCTGCCCGGGCAGTGGAGGCAAGCGGTGTGATTGCATCCCAGCCCATGCCTTCCTGGGGAGTTTTGTTCGGACATGTGTTGGTGGTTACTTTTTTGTCTAATTTGGGAAAGATGTTTCCTTTGTTTTTCTATCGTGACCGCCAGATACAGGAACGGTTGGCTCTTTCTATCGGTATGTTTACCCGCGGAGAGGTTGGAGCTGGTATCATAGTAATAGCTTTGGGGTATAATTTAGGCGGCCCTTTCCTGATTATATCCGTGTTCAGTTTGGTATTAAATCTGTTATTGACCGGAGTTTTTGTTTATTGGGTGAAATTGCTGGCCCAAAAAGTGTATGGGGTAAAAGAATAGAATGTTTTTATCCTGAATAAAGGTGACTTGTCTTTCCTTTAGATTTTTTTCTCTGTTTATTTTTGCCTCGGCCGGGTGTATAACTGTACGGTTAATCAGTCGGGCTTTGTGGTTGGAAGATATCAGTATCGGTTCAGATATGGCCATTATGGATATATCTCTGAAAGACTTTGTCTGAGGGGGGGAAGAGTCCGTAGGTCTTTAATTTGAAGGAATAAAGGGAGAATTTTAGTGTAATTGAAATATTATTATCATTTTTGTTTGTAACAACTTTTTTCTATTCCCCGTCTATGATGTTGAAAGCGCTTTAAAAAACAAGTTTAGTGTGAACAAAAAAATCGAACCATGAAGAAATGTTTATTTACTTTATTGCTATTTTGCGTCTGTTGCATGAGTTTTGCCCCAAATGTAGACGGGCTTTTGGATAAATTTAGCAGCGAAAAGAATGCCGAATGTGTGAAAGTCCCTCGTCTAATCATGTCCTTAGGGAGCATGTTTGTCGGACAGGATGAAGATGCCTGGATATTGAGAAAGATAAAATCAATAAGAGTTCTGGATTTGGATGACTGTCAGACGAACGTAAAGGAACGCTTTCATCGGGAAGTGGATAAACTATGCTTTAACGGGTATGATGAGCTGATACGTGTAAACGATGAAGGTGAAAAGGTGCGTGTGCTGATGAGGATGAAGAAAGAAACTATTTGCGAATTATTGCTCGTGTGTGCCGGAAAAGAAGACTGTGCAATAGTACAGATAAACGGAAAATTTACCAAAGACGATATAGATAAACTGGTAAATCAGGAAACAGGGAAGAAGCATGGACGCAGCTGAATTCAAACAACAATTTTTGCCCTGCCACCAGAAACTTTACCGGACGGCCTACCGGCTTATGGGAAATTCCCGGGATGCGGAAGATATGGTGCAGGAAGCGTATCTGAAATTGTGGAACAAGCGTAATGAACTGACTGAAATCCTAAACCCCGAAGCCTATTGTGTCGTCTTTATCAAGAACCTGTGCTATGATACCTTACGCCGGGTTCAACCGGATAAGGACGGACGGGTATCTGAAGAACTAAAACTTCCGGCAGACACGAACATAATTCGGGAGGTGGAACAACAAGATGAGGTGAACCAGTTGAGGCGACTGATCGACCGTTTGCCTGACCAGCAGAGACAGGTGCTTTTGCTTCGGGATGTGAATGACTTTTCTTTTGAAGAGATAGGAGAGGCCACAGGCCTGAGTGCCGTCAACATTCGTGTGTTGTTGAGCCGTGCCCGGAAAAAGATACGTGAACAATATAGTATTATGATGAATTATGAAAGCAAGTGAAATAGACAAAATATTAGTTCGTTACTATGACGGAGTGACTGACGAGGCGGAAGAAAAGGAATTGAAGCGTTTCTTTACTGAAGAAGACGTGCCCGCTCATCTGCTTGCCCAGAAAGAAATTTTCATGCAATTGGGTGACTTCTCTGAACCCGAAATACCGGACGGGTTGGAATGCAGGTTGAGTGCAAAGATAGATGAGTGGGCTATCTGTGAGAAACGAACGCTGAAAGTAAACAGAACTGGACAGACCCGGGCACGATGGGTCGGAAGCATAGCTGCCGGTTTGTTTATCTTGTTCTCTGTTGGGATATGCCTATACAAACCTTATTCCTCCACGATGCAAGATACCTGTGTTACTTCCGAAGAAGCGTACGTACAGGCTCAAAAGGCACTCGTCATGCTTTCTGTCTGCCTTAACAAAGGAGTGGCAAAGGTAGAATCCTTACAGGAAACTACCGGAAAAGTTCAAGAGAGTGTAAACAAACAGTTAAACCGAATAAACAACATAAAATTATGAAACGTACCTCTATCATTATTTTGTTATTTTCCTTGTGTTCTTTGTTTACTTATGCACAAGACAGTTTTTTCGATAAGGTTGCCGATATGGAAGGTGTGACGTCCGTCTATATATCCAAAGCGATGCTCAGGTTGATACCTGATGTGCAGGCTGAGGGGGTGGACATAGGCAAAGTAGCTTCCAAACTGGACTGTATTCGGATAGTTAGTTGTGAGAAACCAGAACTCATTGCTAAGTTGAAGAAAGAAACTTCTTTTATTACCTCTAAAAATGGTTATGAAGAACTAATGGATATAAACGAGGAGGGAGAAAAAACCACTATTTATCTGAAACAGAATAAGAATGGTACCAACGAGTTTATTTTGGTGAACAGGCAAAAAGAAGATTTCAACCTTATTTTTATCATAGGAAAGCTGACGTTGCAAGAAGTGCAAGGCATTGTCAATTAAGAAGCACATCCACGGACAGCTAATGTTTACATTTGTTATCCGCGGATGTATTTTCAGAAATCAGTTTCTCTTTTTTATCCGGTATAATGACTTCTTTTAAATCCGGAAATTCCTTTATTGTATGTTTCTCAATAAAATACAAAACTATTATATAAAAGAAGCGGCAGGTGATTAACCTCCGCTTCAGCAGTAACTACCGAAGTAGTCCTACGAGCGCACATGCCGCAGCATAGCTGGCTCTGTTTCAGAATTAATACAAATAACTTATATTTGCATTACTGTTATATCTTATTAAGAAATTACATCAAATCACAGCCAAGAATTGGATATCTTTGGTAAACATGAAGTTATATCTTATTAAGAAATTACATCAAATCACAGCTGACTTTCAATGAACTCTTCATTGTTCGAGTTATATCTTATTAAGAAATTACATCAAATCACAGCCTCAATGGGAACAGAACGAAGCTTATACGTGTTATATCTTATTAAGAAATTACATCAAATCACAGCATTAACGAGTTTCTTATTCGTGAATTTGGTTATATCTTATTAAGAAATTACATCAAATCACAGCTCAGCTTCGTAAATATGCTCGTGCATTAGGTTATATCTTATTAAGAAATTACATCAAATCACAGCAGCATTGTGATGCGTCATTTGCAGATTTTGTTATATCTTATTAAGAAATTACATCAAATCACAGCTTACAATTCTTTTCGATTTCAAACAGTCTTGTTATATCTTATTAAGAAATTACATCAAATCACAGCAAGCAAACTGCCTTAGGTAGTTTAGCTCACGTTATATCTTATTAAGAAATTACATCAAATCACAGCACCTCTGTTGTTTTAACAACATCAGCATTAGTTATATCTTATTAAGAAATTACATCAAATCACAGCCTATTGTTAATGATTTAACTCTACGCGCTGTTATATCTTATTAAGAAATTACATCAAATCACAGCCGGCATTTTGATGTGTATCTATCATGTTCAGTTATATCTTATTAAGAAATTACATCAAATCACAGCTTCCGTAGATCCGTTGGTGTCTCGCGATGTGTTATATCTTATTAAGAAATTACATCAAATCACAGCCGAAGCTCGCATTCGGTGTCATTGTGATGAGTTATATCTTATTAAGAAATTACATCAAATCACAGCATATGAGAAAAAGAAGAAATTTGCTGCTAAGTTATATCTTATTAAGAAATTACATCAAATCACAGCGTATGAGAAGAAGAAAAAATTTGCCGCTAAGTTATATCTTATTAAGAAATTACATCAAATCACAGCGAGGCTGCTGGCTTGAATCCTTATAATATGGTTATATCTTATTAAGAAATTACATCAAATCACAGCGATTTGTCCAAACACATGCCGTTTACGGCAGTTATATCTTATTAAGAAATTACATCAAATCACAGCGGTCATAGACATTTTACTCGTACTCAGCCT
>NZ_QWEL01000015.1 GCF_009935865.1 Odoribacter sp. Z80 | reverse complement strand
CAAATCACAGCAAAATATAACTGATAGTTCCGAACTTGACGGTTATATCTTATTAAGAAATTACATCAAATCACAGCGTTCAGACTATTCCAGATTTTTCTCTCGAAGTTATATCTTATTAAGAAATTACATCAAATCACAGCAAAATATAACTGATAGTTCCGAACTTGACGGTTATATCTTATTAAGAAATTACATCAAATCACAGCTGGAATTTTGATGTGCATTTATCATGTTCAGTTATATCTTATTAAGAAATTACATCAAATCACAGCATAAATAGGGAAAAATCCTCATGAGATAAAGTTATATCTTATTAAGAAATTACATCAAATCACAGCCTTAGGTCATTAAAATCATATAATTCAAAACTTTACCTTTTATTCAAGCCAGAAAAAATGAGGTTTGTTATTCTAAGGAAGTTAATTTGATGGTATTTTTTTATTTCAACATTTCAAAGAACAAAAATATTAAAAAAGTTCCAATTGTTTAGGTGTTTCTCCTAAAGATTTTGACTGACTTCCCCAATAATTAAGGATTTCTCCATATTGTTTATCAGTTACCGATAAAATACTTACCTGTCCTTTGTCCGGGATATTGTTTCGGATACGGGAAGTGTGTACTTCTGCACTTTCTTTGCTGGCACAATGACGGATGTAAACAGAAAACTGCATCATTGTAAAACCATCTTTTTCCAGAAATTTTCGAAAATGGGTAGCAGTATGGCGTTCCGATTTCGTTGTTACCGGCAAATCGAAAAAAACAAATAACCACATAATCCGATAAGCATTTAAGCGATTGTCCGACATTGGTCAGGATATTGATGTTTATTTTAGTTGCGGATAAACCATTTTCTTTTGCTCACCGGTAAAACATCGGGCTAAGGAAGCTGTTGTCTGTGACAATCCGACCATTAATGGGCGGGTGGTGTTTTCAAAATAGATGTCATTGGCTAATATTTTTAAAATTTTGGTTTTTACTTCTGTTGTTAGTTCCTGATCACCTTCCTGAAAGAGAGTAAATATCATTTCATCGGCAAAAGGACGATAAGGTTCCATTATATCGTCTGCCAGACAGAAGGCATTGTAACGATTGTGATGAAATAATCCAAAAGTCGGCAGAAGTCCGGAACCCGTGAGTGCCCGGGCTACGGCAGCCCGTAAGACTATGTAGGCATAGTTCAATAAATTGTTAGGCCAGGAACCGTAACGGTCCCGGGTGAAATCCGGACCGTACATTTCTGCCCAGTATATCCGGGCTGCCACTCCCTCCCGATTGTCCGGGTCACCACTTTTAACGTTACTGTAAAAAGGTTTTAATAAATTCCCGTTTTTCCCTAATTTGTGGAGTAAAGCAGCCTGGTTCCGTATTTTTGCTTCGATAGTTTGTTTCCAGAGATTCTTTTTGAGAGGTTCTGAAGCATCTATCTGAAAGCGGAACAATTCATTCTGCAGATGGTGGCCATCCAGATTCAGTAACATGGAGTTGGGCATGTGACCGGCATCACAGAATATGACAGCTACATTATTGGCCATCAACTCCTGAATCAGCGGAATACTGAAGCTGATTTGTTGATTTTCAAAAACGGTATAGCCGATGTCTTCAATCGGTACTTTGTGTATGGCGCCGTCTTCTTTTGATTCGATAACCAATTGCTTGTCTTTCGTGGAGAGACGGCTGGGAGTGGTAAAAAACAGAGTCCTTTTTAACATACCGCAATTTTAAAAAGTGAGGTTACCGATTTCATCAATGTATACTTTAACCGGATTTGCTTGTTTCCAGGCTTCAAGACTTCCAATGCGAATTTCTTCTTTCTTGTTTGTGATTGTAGAAGCCAGATGATGCCGGAAAGTGTAATCCATTCTGGATAATTTTTGCACCCGGTAGAGGTATTTGCTTAGGGTGGAACGGTCATTCCGGTATACTTCCAGTTCTTCGTCTTTTAGTCCGATAATAAAAGTGTCGTTGATTTGCAAGGTGCATACTGGTGCTTTGCCGTCGGCCGGAAGTTGGAAAACAGGCTGGTGTTGGTTTTGTCTTTCGATGACTGTCCAGAAAGATACGATTTCTTCTTTCAGATTGTCCTCTCTGTCGATGTACAACATGACATGGTGATTGTTTCGTGGGTTGACAAATTGATTGACGTTATTTTTCAGTTGCTCTGCATTTTCCATTTTTTCTTTTATCCGGACTTTTTTAACGGGTACAGGTTCTCCGTATTTGTTGGGGAGGAAAATCCGGTATTTGTCGTCTTTAAAGAAAGCATCAGAAGGAATATTGTCCTGGTTTGTATTGATGTGACAATTTTCTTGTAAATGCGTCAGGAGCATTTGCCGGATGGTGGGATCAACTACTTTTTCGATGTGTTTTTTGGTTTTGAGGTCCCGGATATCTTTTCGGATATGGTAGGTCTTTTCCGTATTTCCGGGAGCAAGTCGCTGTCCGTATATGCTGTCTTTGTGGAGTTGTCCCCGGACTGCATTGCCCACACTATGGATTTGCCGTCCGTCTTTGATGAGGGTTTTACTGATTTTACACCGCGTACGGAGGTTTTGTTTATAGGATACCAGGATGTTTTTCACACTTTGACTTACATCTCCGATGAACCCGGACCAGGGTAGCGGAAAGTGTTCTGTGGAGTTGATTCCCCGTTTTTTGTTTTCCCGTTGGGCATTGAAAGTGCTTAACCGTTGGAACAGGCTTTGAGAGGATAAGGCGATAACAATGGCATCAATGGCATGGTGACGCTGGTCCTCTCTGTTTTTCTTTGGATCAAACTTGATTTCTCCAGTGTGCTCATCCACCCAGATTTGTCCTTCAATCAGCTTTTCGTCTTTGTTGATTTTTGGGGCTGTAAATTCTATTTCGCTTAACTCCGGCTGTTGGGATTCCCAGGGAAAGATTCCGTAATATTTCCCTTTGGAAAGAGTGGTTGATACTTTATAATTTAAGTCATCATCTGCACAAAAGATGCCTTTTTCGTCTATGCTGCCGGTAAGAATAATCTGTCTTTCTTCCAGTGCGGGGAATTCGTTTTTGATTCTGGTAAATTCAGGCTGTTCGGTATCGACATCCAGTATACACCAGAATTTACCGTCACCTCCTGTAGTTTGGCATTGGTAGGTGTCACAATGGAATCTTCCCTCATGGATGGTGCCGTAGAGCTGTACTTGCTGTGGAGTTAATTTGGGGCGGTTAACAGATTCACTGTCCTGGAAAGAACGGTTCCGGACCGGAAGACTTACCCAATAGCTGCCGTCGGGTAAATTTGTTTTTATTTTTTGTTTCAGGTAGTCACAGACAAATATGCCTTTGTCGATTTTTCCTTTTAATACAAGCTGTTCTTCCGAGGAATTTGGTTTTTGGGCAAACAGAGGATGCCAGGCGACAGGGGCGGATAATTTCAGCCGGGCCCCGTATTTCCCATCATTTCTTTCTGTCGGATAGTCTTGCATTCCCCGATATTTAAAACTGTTGTGTTTGACTGTACCGGTAATGAAAACTTCATTATTTTCTGTCTGAGGCCGGTCTGCTTCTTGGGGAAGGATCTGAGTAACCTGGTACTGTTCGTTTGTGATTAAGTAATAATTTTTTCGCATTCCGACAGGTACGGGGGTTGCAAATGTAATGTCGGGAACGGATTGCAGTATATTGTTCAGACCCCATAAATGCCGGAGTTCAGCTGTTAATTGTCCGGGAAATGCTTTCACGTCTTTGCAAATGCTACTTAAGTATTCGACGGCTTTTTTTCCCATATAACGGGTGTCATTCAACTGACGGCGGATGAATTCATTTGTATCGGGATTTTTCCGTCGGATGAAACGTTGGGCTTTGGGGTAAGGAAGCAGATGAAACGCCCGTTCTTCGACGTCTTCCCAGCAATGGACGTCTCCCCATAGAGAGGAAGAGGGATTTTTTTCATAAAATTCATAAGGTGTCCGTTCTCCTTTTTCCCTGTTGAAAGTAGCCTCACATAACGTTTTATTGGCGAAACTGTCATCCAGGGATATGCTGTAGGGTATAATGTGTTCAATTTGTACACATCCGTCACTCCCTAATGCATCAGAAATTTTGATGGTTTTCCCGGTGTACGGACAAATGACGATGCCTGCCTTGTCTTCTATTTCCTTGTATAACAAATATTTTTGTATGTTTTCCCGATTGGGTTGAAGACCGAATTCCCGTAGTTTCTGGCGGGCAGCCTCATTTTTCTTTTCATTTTCCCGGATGAAGCGGGTTTGCTTTTCCCGCTCAGTTTTGGAACTTCGAAGGTCTCTGCCCATTTCCACGTGAATGTGGTCGAATTGAAATTCAGGTCCGTATTTTTGGCGGCAGTCGGACAATAATTTATTGACAGTCCGTCGTAACTCATTCAATGCTTGTTGTACGATGGGATTTCGTAGGTTTTCTGTTGCTGGTAATTTTTCTTGTAATGTTTTGGCATTGACAGGTTGACTGTGGTGATACAGTTTTTGAAACGCCCGGTCATGTTCAGTAAAGCCGTATTGATTTTTTGTCAGATAGTCTTTGATTTTCAGGATTGTTCCTCCTTCTGTGTTCCTTTCTTTCAAAATCCGGCAGACAGCCTGTTCTATTTCGGTTTCAGATTCTTTGAAATATTCGAAACGCTTTCCGAAAGCATTCCGGATACCTCCTAAAAGTACTGCAGTACTGAAAGCATACCCTTTCTGCAGATAGGGATTAATCCGCCGTATTGCTTTGAGAGATACGTGTCCGTAACCTTCAGCAAGCCGTATTTTCTTTAATTTTTCGCTTTCATTGAGTTGCAGGTTGTAATCTTTTTTCAGTTTTTGAAAAAGCAGTTCATTGTCATCATAAAAATAGAAACAGTGCCAGATTTCCTCCCGGTGTTGTTGCCATGTTTCTGGCGGAAACAGTTTTTGCAATTGGCTGATTGTGGTGCAGGCCGGTACTTTGGTCTGTTTGTCGAAATTGAATTTTTCGTATAGTTTTAAATGCTTGGGTATTTTGTCAAAGTTGAATTCCTTGCTTTCGGAACACATGAGTTTAAAAAGGTCTTCTCTTTGGGTGGCATTCAGGTGTTCTCCTTTTCCGTAAGTGATATTATTGATAAACTGATAAGCCCGGAATTCCTCAAATTCGGGATGGGACAGGGGTGCTGGCGTAGGTCCGGCGGTAATCCATTTCCGGTGAATGGAATCATAAAAACGCCGTCCTTCAAAAACACATTTTGAAAGTAAGGATTTTTGTGTGCGGAGAGAGCGCTGCCAGAACAGCACACTTTCATTGCATTTAAATTTCAAGTTCCCGTCCTGTTGTTCGATTTTACCTCCCAGTAATTCTTTCAGCGGAAGTAAATAGGATACGGTGATGCGGGAATTTTCAATGCTTATATTTTCCGTACCATATTTTTGTTGTAGGTGAGTGATTATTTTACGATTGCGGTTGTTTGTGGAAGTACCTTTTAAGTATATATGGCGTTTTTGCGGCATTTGTTTGTTGTCAAGTTCTAAGTGGGCGGCCTGACGGTTCCAAAGCGTCTCAAATTCGCGGACGTACATATCCCGTAAGGTATACCGTGCTCTTACCCTTTCTGTGCGGAAACGGTATTTTTCTCCTTTTTTAGGGGCAATTTCATAGAGATATGTTCCCAGTGTCCGGTTTTGTAAATTTTTCCGGGTTTCATCAATACCGGTCATTTGGTCTTTGCCTGTAAATATTTTTCCGTCTTCTTTACCTTTCCGGCTACTCAGGAATCCTCTTCTTTGTATAAAATGATACAAGATGCGTCCTAATTCTTGCCGGCTGATATTTTCCGTAACGCCTTTTTTCCGTAATTCATAAGGATTCAGTTTCAGCCATTCTCGGAATGCCGGTGAGTCAGGGAATTGCCGGGCGGTAGATTTTAGGTGTTTGTCCCAGTTTTTCCAACGCCGGATGTCTTCCGGTTGTAAAGGGCACATATTACAGGCAACGAGTATTTCTAAAAGTTTGATTTTCCGCAGTCTTTTCCGGAAATATTGCCGCCGCATTTGTCTTTTCATGCGGCGTGTGGCATTCCGGGATTCTTCTTTTTCTCCTTGTCCGATGGTGTCTTTGGTGATGCCTTCCGGAAAAATGCGTATGCCGCTGTACAGAATCCGGGCTTGTTTCTGGTCTGTGAGGGCTATTCCTATACTATTGGTACCTAAATCAATGCCTAAAGTTGTTTCCATGATATTAAGAGTAAAAATACAATCGTTAAATTTATGTAAAATGTTTTACATATACAAATAATTGTATATCTTTACTCCGTTGATTAAACAAATCAATTATTTACATCTTATCACAGCAAGGCTATATGCCGAAGGATGTAATCCTATACTCCCGCTTCGGTGGGAGTTTTTTATTTGTCATGGAAGTGTGCAGGCGTATGTTTACAGGGGAGGATTATTTTCTATTCCTTTCCGTTTGTTTTGAAACAGGGTTGTCACATAGGCAGTAAAAATGGGGAAAAAAATCATTCCGGCAGCGGCGAGTGTGACAGCTAAGGATTGACCGAGCTTTGTAACGCCGAAGATGTTGGAACCGACTGTGGTGACATTCATGAGTGACCAGTTGAAAGCGTCCCAGTAATTTTTAACCATGGGATTCGGTCCGTGTTCCACAAAGTAAAACATGATGCTGCAGAAATAAATGGTGGTGAAGAGAATCACCAGATAGGTGGTAAAAAGATTAGTCATTTTACTGTGGGTCATCCAACTGACAATCATGGAAACACCATAAATACCCCGGGCTATCGGGATTAACCGTAACAGGACCCAGGCGGTGTGGGAGAGGTGTGCAGAAGTGGCATATGCAATATTGAGATAGGGAATTGCTACTAAGAGCAGAAATATATTCCGGCCCAGGAAGTGCCATTTGTTATGGCTGTAAAACCAGCGGACGAGAAAATCTGCCAGGAAGAAAGAACAGACCACCAAATGAAAATTCAGGATGAAACGTTCTGACAGGATAGCGGAAGAAGACAGGAGTTCTATCGAGATAACGACCAGAATAGCAATACTACTGAGAAGAACCAGAATGTTCAGGAATTTTACCAGAGGGTGATTGTTTTGTTCCATATTTTATAAGTTTACGATTACGATTTGGGGTTTACGGTCGGGATGTCATTTTGTTTCATGCTAAATCCTTATTATTTACAAAATAAGAAGTTGCTAAACCGAGAAATAAGAGCTATCTTTGCCACTCCGTTTTAGGGGGAATAAATTGATTATCAGAGAAAAATAAAAATAGAGATGATTACAGTTTCAGATTTAGAGATTCAGTTTGGGAAAAGGACCCTGTTTCAGGATGTTAATTTAAAATTTACTCCTGGGAATTGCTATGGGGTGATAGGTGCTAACGGAGCAGGGAAATCGACTTTCTTAAGAATATTGAGCGGAGAACTGGAACCGACGCGGGGGACTGTGATGTTTGGCCCTGGAGAGCGTTTGTCGGTATTGCAGCAGAATCACTTCGCTTACGATGAGTGTGGTGTATTGGATACTGTTTTGCAAGGTCATATGAATTTGTGGAAGGTGATGCAGGAGAAGAATGCCATTTACATGAAAGAGGATTTCTCAGATGCGGATGGCATCCGGGCTGCTGAACTGGAAGAAAAGTTTGCTGCTATGGATGGTTGGAGTGCAGAGAGCGATGCTGCCAATCTGCTGAGTGGATTAGGGATTCCGGAGGATTTGCATTATGCCTTGATGAAGGATTTGAGCGGAAAACAGAAAGTGAGGGTTTTGCTGGCTCAGGCATTGTTCGGAAAGCCGGATAATCTGTTATTGGATGAGCCGACTAATGATTTGGACCTGGATACGGTGATGTGGCTGGAAAATTATTTGGCCAATTATGAGAATACGGTATTGGTTGTTTCTCACGACCGTCATTTCCTGGACGCTGTCTGTACTCATTCAGTGGATATAGATTATGGTAAAATCACCCTGTTTGCCGGGAATTATAGCTTCTGGTATGAATCCAGTCAGTTGGCTTTACGGCAGACTCAGGCTAAGAATAAGAAGGCGGAGGAGAAACGGAAAGAGTTACAGGAATTTATTGCCCGGTTCAGTGCCAATGTGGCAAAATCCAAACAAACGACCAGTCGTAAGAAGATGCTGGAGAAACTGAATATAGAGGAGATTATGCCTTCTACCCGTAAATATCCGGGGATTATTTTTACACCGGAGCGTGAGGTGGGGAATAAGATTCTGGAGGTTCGGAATTTAAGTAAAAGTATAGATGGTCAATGTTTATTTAAGGATGTAGAATTTTCTGTAGAGAAAGATGATAAAATTGTTTTTCTTTCCCGGGATCCGAGAGCAATGACTGCTTTGTTGGAGATTATTACGGGAAATGAAAAACCGGATACGGGAGATTATACCTGGGGAGTAACAATTACTAAAGCTTATTTGCCATTGGATAATTCTGCCTTTTTTGATACCGATATGAAATTGATAGATTGGCTGGGTCAGTATTCGGCGGATACGAGTGAAA
>NZ_QWEL01000014.1 GCF_009935865.1 Odoribacter sp. Z80 | reverse complement strand
GTTATATCTTATTAAGAAATTACATCAAATCACAGCATAACTAATAAGGCATTCCATCATAATCGGTTATATCTTATTAAGAAATTACATCAAATCACAGCTCGACCTGGTTCAACAATTCGGTTACTAAGTTATATCTTATTAAGAAATTACATCAAATCACAGCATCAAAGCATATGCCGTTTACGGCAAAGGGTTATATCTTATTAAGAAATTACATCAAATCACAGCCGGAAGCATTCTAAAAAATATACAGATGAGGTTATATCTTATTAAGAAATTACATCAAATCACAGCCGGCCTTGGTGGTCTTGGAATTCTTAAACGGTTATATCTTATTAAGAAATTACATCAAATCACAGCGATAGGACGAATTGAAAAGAGCGGGGAAACGTTATATCTTATTAAGAAATTACATCAAATCACAGCCGTAAACATTCTAAAAAATATACAGATGAGGTTATATCTTATTAAGAAATTACATCAAATCACAGCATTTGGCAATATTTTTAGCAATGCTGGAAAGTTATATCTTATTAAGAAATTACATCAAATCACAGCGGCAAAGTCCAGGCCCGCGAAGCGTTGAGCGTTATATCTTATTAAGAAATTACATCAAATCACAGCAATACGTTTAGCCTCTTTTGCTTCTTCTTTGTTATATCTTATTAAGAAATTACATCAAATCACAGCCTATGAATTTGATTTTTATCAAACCGAAGGGTTATATCTTATTAAGAAATTACATCAAATCACAGCTATTTTCTCATCTGTATATTTTTTGGAATAGTTATATCTTATTAAGAAATTACATCAAATCACAGCA
>NZ_QWEL01000013.1 GCF_009935865.1 Odoribacter sp. Z80 | reverse complement strand
CGGAAGCGAAAGCGGATGCAAAAATAATACTTCATATATATTATCTCCAAATTTTTTCAGAACTTTTTTCTAACTTTTTTTCACCAAACCACATTAAATTCTAAAAATCAAGATATTATATATTCAAACATCATCACACATCAACCAAACAAATAGAAAAACAACACATAATCCTCTTCTCCAACCTTCCCAAACAATTCTTTCAACTTCCCGTCCGGTTCCATTCCCTGCCTCTTCATCGCCTCTCTAATCTCCAAAATTTCCCCGCCGGAAGCCAACGCAACCAAAAACTCACCTTTACGCCCGATAAAATCCAGGGGAGGGAAAACATCCGGATGACAACACAAAGAATCCCTGAAGTAAATTCCCCGCCCCTCCTGCTTGTCATACATCAAGCGATTCGCGCCTCCTCCTACCCAAATGTGGGAATCTGTCTCAAATATACCGGATTTCGGGAAATACCCCTTCGCCTCCAGTTCACTCTTCACCCCGATACAATCCGGGACATTCTCTAACTGGTATCCGACAGGCAAGGAAGCACCTGTCTCAGTGATAAAAGCAGGTCGGAGACAGCGGTCACGGTATTCGAAAATCGTATCACAAAAAGGCCGGATTAACAAAACACGTCCGTCATAATGGCTTATCGCGTTTTGTGAAAAATTAAAAACCCCCGGATTACCGCTGCCCACTTCATAATAAGACAGCGTATCCTTCACCAGTAAAAGAGAATCCGCTGTAAAATAAGCCAGTCTGTGGTCCCGGGTTATGCCGTAATACCCCAGTATTTCATTATCACCCAAGCAAACCGCGTCAGCCACATATTGAAGCAAAGGATAAGGTCTGTAACTCCTCAAATACTTCCCCTCATAATCATACAAATGAACGGAGCTTTCAAAAATATCCAGCAAATATATCTTACGGTTTAGCGAGTCAATCACCGTATTGGTCACAAAACCATACCCGCTGACCGGTCTTCCGATGCGGTTTCTGAACTGTCCGGCCGTTGTAAAACGATATATATCAGACCGCAATTCTTCCACATTGACGACAAAAACATCCTCTCCGACAATTTTAATCTGCCTGATTTTACTCAGCTGACAGGAATCATTTTGTTCGAGTACGGCAAAATCCCAATCTTTCACCCAAGCGGATAAATCAAAATTTTCCCGGGTCTTGTCCGTCACATTCGTCCCATCCAACACTATAACTCCGGAATCCGTATTTTTAGAAGAAGAGACACATCCCGTCAAAACAATTCCCAATATACAAACAATCCATTTTTTCATACAATTACCATTTTACATAAGACTATATCAACCATTATTCAAACCCCATCCGCTTTTCTATTTTCTTTTGCCAAAACTGATAAAACCTGCCGGATAAAGAATCCGGCATCTCTTCCGCCAAACGCTGGAAATGTTCCCGCAAGCCCTGCAATTCAAAATAAAGGCAAACCTGATACTCACTGTCACAATCACCCGCATTTTCCTCCACGGCAACTTCCAGCAAAATCTTCAAGGCGGAATGTCGTAGATTCAAATCAAAAGCGGACAAATCAGCCTTTTTCTCAAAATCCGCAAAAACAAGCCGGTGCAAATCCTTGTACAATTCATGCAGAGTATATCCGGAATCCCTTTGCAAAAGTCGTCTGGCAAGCCTGGGCGCATACATTTTCCGCAACACATTTTTACAACAAGCCAGTCTCTCACATTCCGTCTCCTCTCCGCTTTCCTTTGCCAAAACAGAAAATGAAGGCCATCGGACATCCGGTGCAAACAAATAGCGTTCCAGAAATGCCATGACCTCCCTCTCCGCACCCTTCCCCATATATCCGGCCACCTCCGAAAGATATTCGTCATACAGCTCGTTACCTGTCTGATGTATATGCTCCAACCAAACCATCTTTTCCATTCCGCTCTTTCCCGGACAGAAATCCTCCCCCAATTGCTTGTAAACAGTATGCAGATTGCTGATTCCATATTCCACGGCACGGATGCCCTCTTTTGCCGTCTCTCGCCGGGTCGCACGAACTGTCACTTCTCCCGTTTCACCCCGACAAGGCTCGTATCCATAACCACCTGCAATCACCGACCTGTCAGACGCACTCACTCCGGGCAACACCTTTCCCGCACCCCGCGATTCAACGGATTGTATCATATCATCATAGGCATTCCCTCCCATAACCGCACATTTCAATCCCAACATACGGCCTATTTCCCGGGTTAACAACGAACATAAAATCTCTCCGGCAACTTCCGTATGGTCAAAATCCTCCAGTATCCTCCGGTCAACGGCACCCCACTGCAACAAATACCGTTCCCGCTGTTTTTCCCACACCCCCTGCCCGATGTTAATCCTACAGGCAAGAATTTCCCCCGTCTCCGGATGTGTGACTTTCTCACTACTCAACGACGAAACACTCAAATCATAAGAGATCAAAGCCCGGTATTTCACCGTATTCTCCATCTTTCCCGTCATGCACACCTGTAAAGCCTCCCGGAATCCGGCATCCTCAAAAGCCCGGTTCCAGTCAAGGACCGCCTTTTCAATCCAGGGACGCCACACTTTCGGACAATCGGCATCAATGTAAAATACAATAGGTTCCAAAGGCCGCGCTTTATTTCCTTTCCAACAAGCCGTCCGTTCTTGCCGGGGAATTTCCAAGCGCCAACGCTGAATAACGGAATCCGTTGTGACACCATAAGGATTCCTCCCATATTCCATAAAACGGACCACATCATATCCCGGACAAGCCGCGGCGTATTTCAACGACAAAGGCAACTCCGGCAACAGGCGAATCATACACCCGAGTTCGACCGGAATTTTTCCCTCCTGACGTTTTACCCCTGCCGCCTCCAATGGATAGGAATAAAAATAATTTTTCATAAAAGCAAAAGCCACCCCGTCCTCTGTTGTTTCCACCCGCTTCAAGGTCATATCCGGACCGGCATTCCTCAAATGCTCCAATTTAGGATTCATCCAACCTTTCCCGCTCTTCAGTGCCTTTGTAATATCAATAATATAGCCTGTATTATCCGGATTTACCGTCAAGACATCAAATACCTCGTTTACCGGCTGATGATTGGAGTTCGCCAATACCCCGGCCAAAGGATTTCGCCGATCCGTCATCCGTTCCGTATATTTTCCCTGCCGCAAATACAGTTTTCCTTCTTCTCCCCGCGTAAAACGGAATACTCCCAAAGCAGGCAAGGGACGTCCGAGCATCATGCCTCCCCGGTTTACCTGGGCGGTCAAAAGCAACTCCCGTCCCAGCAAATTTTCCGGCACCTCAAGGTATATTTTTTCCTTCCGGCAGTAAACAGATAAAATACCCTTGTAACAGGTCATCTCTTCCCGTCGGTAAAATTCGTCAAAACTCTTTATCTGACTTTGAGAAACACCTATCCAGGCATTTATCATAAAAAATATTCCCAAACAAAACCTTTTCATTGTCCTTTTCTTTTCCAATTTTCAATACCGGTAATCACGCTGCGCGGATACTCTTTCCCGACCGAAAATCCGGCATACCGTTCCGCCAATTCCGCCAACTCGTCCAATTCTCCAAGTGCCCATAAAGCAATCCGGCAATCCTCATGCTCGCTGTCGGCAATCTGTTTCAACCGCTCAATATAAAAACGCTGTAAAATCTTTCGGTCTTTACTGACCGGTTCCCCGTTTTCCCATTCTCTGAAAATACAATGCCTGATATCCGACAACAATTCTTCCTGAGGATACTCAGCCGATGGCGCTAACCGCAATCTTTCCGACAGACCAGCGACGAACTGCATCAACAGACTTTCCACATTCAGCCGCTGGTCAATCTTATAGCGACGGAACAACTCCGGGCGGAACAGCCATCCGGGAGGCGTACAGACATACCGCTCTAAAAATGCCAGTGCCTCCTGTTGCCGCCACTTCGGGACAGGTACCATCGTTTTGCGGTTTCCCGCATGGACATTCATCTGTTCCGTCATCCCCCGGATATTCATTAAAGCCTGCTCCATAAATCCGTAAAAATTTCTGAGCATGACCTGATAACGATACCCCATCACCAAACGGGACACTTCATCATCGGCATTCCAAGCCTCCAATTCCATCAATCTCCGCATATTTTCAATTCCCAAGGCATTTGTCCGCATCTGATTATTCCCCAAATCTTCACTCTGACTCAACACATCCGTGTTGTTCGTCCCATTGTATCTGTACAAGAGATTACGTTCCTTCTCATCCGTCCACTTCCGCAAATACTCCGTTTCCTCATGTTCCGTCATTTCCGGGAAATAACGATACCCCCAGGCTATGGCCCAACGGTCATAAGCCCCCACCCGGGGAATCAAATCATCCGGAGCGACACCATCCTCCGGTTGGGCCGCGTAATTAAACCGCATATAATCCATAATCGAAGCTCCATAGCCATTCTGACGGACAAAATCACCGTCCCGGAGCTGTTCCACGGAATAGACACTGCTTCCCCGGAAATTATGTTTTAATCCCAAAGCATGCCCTACTTCATGACATACCACATATTGAATCAGCTTTCCCAGCAAAGTATCCGGTAATACAATCCGGCAGGCCAACGAATCGACCGCTCCGGCCTGACAGAAATAAAGGCCCTGTACCAGTTCCGAAATTCCATTGAATATTCCGATATGGCTGCATAAGATTTCTCCCGACCGAGGATCTACCGATGAAGGTCCATAAGCATTCCCGAAAGGCGAAACCTTATATGAAATATAAGAGACAAGAGCGTCATCGGGAGAAAATCCGGGTTCATCCTCCGGTTCAGGTTCCGGACAGGCCCGGATCGCATTTTTAAACCCCACCTGTTCAAAAGCCGGCTGCCAAGCTTCTACGGCCTTTTTCACATACGACGCTAACCACGCCGGAGTATGCCGGTCGATATAATACACTATCGGCTTCTCCGGCTCTACCAATTCCCCCCGGGCATAAGCTTCCCTGTCTTTCTCCGAAGGTTCCAGTCTCCAACGGGAAATAAAAGCCACACTTTCCGGCTGGAAAAGAGCATGCCCGTATTCCCGGAACCGATTGGAAAAATACCCTACCCGGACATCCTGCCGGCGCCTACGCATCGGCTTCTCCGGCAACAGACAAACAGAGACCCCATACTCCCAGCGCGTCGGCTCGGATTTGACCGCAGGGTCCGGAATATAATTCACCGACATATAACTCCTGACAAAACGGAACGTCATACTCCGGGGTGACACCCGTATCGCCTTGAGACAAGAGCTCTCCGGCAGGTAAGTACCGATTCCCAATTCCATTTCGAAATTCTTCAAACCGAAAAACGACTCATTATCCTCCAACAATTCCGTCACCTCCACCAATACACCGTCCGCATCCTCCGCCTCAATTCCCAATTCCGCCAACACGCATCCTTCTCCCGTTTGCCGGGCGATACAGGCCAGTTCATTCAGCGTATCCGCGACAACATCCTGTATAAAAGGTTGTATCAGATATAATTTACCGTCCCGCCTTACCATCCGGAACAATTGCACATCCAACCGGTCACCCGCATACCCGTAACGCTGGTCCGGATATCTTTTTTCCCGGGCCGCCCCTTTCAGCAAAGTGGTGGCCACTAAAAAATCCCTCCCACACAGACTATCCGCAATCTGCCAATAATAATGCCCTCCGGATTCAAAAACATTCAGCAATCCCGGATGGCATTTTACAGAATCGGCGGACAGGAAAAACTCTTTCACAGAAACACCCTCGCCTCTTTCCTCCGCCTTTCCTTTCCCCGCACAGACAAGGAACGACACCACCAGAACCGACACGACATAAAAATTCTTCATCCGCTATTTACTTAAATGAAAAGAATAACCGATATCAACAATTCCTTCAAAACCGGGATATTCGAAAACCTTGGCCATCCCCTCTTCTTTCCATATTTCACCACTGGACTTCAAACGCATTTCAACCAAAGAGGCCTTACCGTCCGCTTGTTCTACGGCAAGCCCTAACCAATAAGGCTGATCCTCCGTGACCACATTCATGGAACTCCAGTCAAGGGACATTTGCGCAAAACGCTCGTGCCGGAATTTCATCTTCGTAATCCGGGCTGTAGGGTCCGGATATTCATAAATCTTCGTTTCCAAAGGAACAAAACTGTTCAGGTCCACCCGGAACACTTTATTGCCGGACGCATAGAAAAAAATATTATTGAAATAACAGGAAGTGGCAAACTGCCAGGACATCTCATCACCCGTGGATGGCATAAACCTGTAATAACCGGAACAGCGCGGCCGGTCCCCGCTATATAATCCGTCATTGCTGAACTCATAAAGATGCAGCTGCCGCCCTTCGCTCAGGATGGCCATCCCTTTTTGGGAAGCGCCCATGCCGGCCAAAGAATGTACTCCCATAAACAACGCTTTCCGGCCATCCAACACATCCGGATCAAACTGGTTGGGATACTCCGGAATCTCTCCTACCCGTTTCAAACGGGCCCTATTCCGGCTTCCGTCTACGTCATAATACTGTTCCTCGCCATTTCTGACCGTTTCCCCATACAATATGACCGGATTGTCCCAACGGTTGTACCACAAAAAACACTCATTCAGACAATCGTAGGCTATAATCTGGTCATTCAGCAATATCATGGCCTGCGTCAATTCATAATCCGTACCAATAGATTCGTCTAATTTAATCGGATAAAATACCGAATACTCCGACCATGCGGCATACCACATTTTCCCGTCGTCAATCACCAATTCCCCTTGGTCAGCCTTGACGTATTGCGGATTAGCCGCGCCTTTCAATCCCAACAGCATCTCCCCGTAATCATAAATCGTTTCCAATGTCCTGGAATCCATCATCATTCCGCCTTCACTGGTCAGTAAATCAATGACAGTCATTGTTTCCAGTTTGCCCGGCGATAAGTTCGGAATCACCGCCAAAGCCCTCGGCGTCCCGGCGATCGTTTTCCCCGGCCCCATCAACTCTCCGTAAATATCCGGTTTAATCAAAGCTCCAGGTCCACTGCCATCCACTGCCCCCAAAACAGTTTTTCCTTCCCGCTCCTGGAGTACAAACCAGGCATTTTCCAAGGGATTCAGCATTTTCAGCGCAATCTCCTTATAAGAAGTAATCCCCAATACGGTATCGGTCACGGCAAACCGGAAGTTCAGGGATTCCGTACTACGGCTCCTAACCCAGACATGCAAATCCTTGCCGCTGTCACAAACCGTCCAGTCGGACGAACCGGCACCGCCTTTCTTCCGCCAGGAATACTTCAGGTTTCCATTATCCGTCCGCGACAATTGCCGTACTTCAGGAGCTACAACCACTTCCACAGAATCCTCCGTGGGTACGGTCACCTCCATTACCTCCGGCAAGATAACCGTCAATTCATTGATTTTCCGGCAATCGTAATTCCCCAGGTCATCATAACACCCAACGGCTATCCATATCATAATCACTAAAACAATCCTATTCATAAACACATATTGATTTAAGGAAACACTATCTCATTGCCATTTTCATCCACAATCGCCGGATGGGTCAAACGGTACTCCGCATAAGCCTCCCGAACTATACGACGGTTTTCGGACGTCTGACCGACAGACGTATAGACACCTCCAAAAAAATCCAACATAAAACGATATTTTCCATCGCTATAAAGACCAAAATAATTGTTCCACACCGACGGTTTCAAACGGTACTCCCCGACAATTCTCATCTGTTTCCCCTCTGCTTTCCCGGGAGCAAAACCATGCTCAGGATGTGCCGTATCAAATCCCAGTAAAGCGGAATACCCGGTTCCGGTCTGCTCAGGACGGTACACCTCAAACTTCAGATAAAAGGAATAAACACCAGGGACAACAGTCAGCTGTGACGGCAATTCCACCTGCAAAACGGCTTTTTCCTCTTCATCGATACGCTCAAAACAACATGTTCCGGGTGTTTCCAGGGCATGTCCCATCAGTTCCACCTTCACGGAATCCGTTTTCACGGTGATACGTTTCAGATAATCCTCATCCGTAAACAAGACATACCGCTCGGGACACCCACCCACATTGGACGTGTTCTCAAAACCGATACGGGGAATCTCCGCATACTCCTCTATTTCATTTTGCCGGCAGGCCAAAAGCAAAAACAAACCGCAACTTAATACAATAACATTTCTCATCGTCCGACCTGTTTAATTATAATTTCCAAATATTTTCTCATCATCCGGAACCTGCGGTATATAATGCTCCGGCTGCAACTCACCGGACAACCGGCAGTTGAAAAAGCTCCGGTAAAAATGTCTTTTATAAAAGTAAAACAACTGCCCTTCCCCATAAAACTCCTTCTGATACTCTTTCAGCAACTCATTCACACGGAAAGTCTTCGACTGGTCGGTACCCGGACGGCGATCCGGCTTATCATAATCCTCTCCGGCCTGAATATCAAGGCTCTCCGGGATAGAACGGAAATGCCGCACCGTATTCAGCAAGTCCGCGCTCTCCGCAGCGTCCGGTGTACACTCCGCCGCAATATAATACATCTCCGGCAGACGAATCAAAGGCATAATCTCCGCCCCATCATACTTGCCGGCATATCTGCTTTGGTCAAACTTCCGGCATACCAATTTTCCCCCGACATGCTGAAAATAATAATTATTCTGCCGGAAATCGGTCGAATAACCCTTCCCCTTCTCATACAAACCGTCTATCGTCTCCTGCAAAGCATACAACTTGTCAGAAGCCTCCGCGCCGAAATCCGCTTCCATCAATTTCTCCATCTCATAAATATGCAGCGAAAAAAGATGTTCGGAGAACAAAATCCGGTTTTGGGCATTCGACTCCGCCAAAGAAACATAAGGACATGCCATCACCTGTCTGGCATAATCATAAGCCAATGTCTTGCTCGCCTCATCCCCTTTATAAAGATACACCCTCGCCAACATCGCCCGTACAGCCCATATATTCATACGCAACTGCCGAAGCACCAGAAACGCGTCCCGATCCTCATTATACTCATCAGCCGAGAATTGCTCATTATCATGCCCGTCCAATAACGATTCAGCCTGTTTCAAATCGCGCAACACAGAATCAATGACAGCCACGGCCGGCAATCGGGGAGTAGCCAGTTTATCCAACCGGGTACGGTAACAAATGGATTCCGCCGTCGGATTCATACCGTAAACGGGACCGAACAGACGCAGCAAATCAAAATGCAGGAAAGCCCGCAATCCCAATGCCTCCCCTTTCATGATTTCATAATAATCCGCCGTCCTGATAACCTCCCGGTTCCGGTCAATATAATACAGGAAATTATTGATATTCGCTATCAGATTATAGCTTTCCGCCCAGATATTATTTTTCAGCGACTCATATTCTTTCTGATAATTATACAAATTGGCCGCGACTATCGTATTGTCATAACGTCCCGCCAACAACTCAGGGAAACCGTAAGTCAGGTCTTTTCCATACAGACCTGTATTTCCCAGTTTAATGTAGAAACCGGTCAGCACATCCTTGAATCCGGATTCCGAACGATACAATTCCTTCTCCTGAATAGAAGTCTTCGGCTGCACATCCAGCCAATCCTCACAAGCAACTAACAACAACCCCGCCAGCACCCAACTCATATATGCACATCTCTTTGCCATAATCATCCGTTTTTAAAATCCAACATTCAGTGAAAAGGAAAACTGCCGGGCAAAAGGATAATCCAATCCCCGTTCCTGCTTCACAGACGACAGATAAAACAAATCCTCCATACCGAAATTCATCGTAATGGAACTGAACACCGACTTTTTCATAAAATCCGTATTGGTTCTGTCCATCCGGTAAGTCAAGCTCAACGAACTGAAACGCAACACATTTTCATCCATTACAAAACGGGACGACGCTTTCGTATCCGAACCGCTTGCCGAATTGGTCAAAGCCTTGTATTTCACCACATCACCAGGTTTCTTCCACCGGGCATCCATCACCCGTCTGTCGGCATTAAACCGCAAATCGGCATTTTCCACCTTTTGAATCAAGGTAGAGTTATAAGTCTGTCCTCCGAATTTATAGTGGAAACTAAGGTTCACTCCCCAACCTTTATAAGAAAACATACTATTCACATTTCCCTCCATAAACGGCTCCGTATTCCCGTACGGCACCTGGTCGTCCGCACTCCATACCCCTGTAAGTTCCCCCGTCGCGCGTTTCATAAATACCTCTTCTCCGTTAGCCGGGTCAATTCCCAAAGACTTCACCACCCAAATCCGGGTCATCGACTCACCCTCCTCATAACGCGGCAAGGGAACATCGTTCAACTTTCCGGCATTCTGTTCATTCATATGCCTTAATGCCTGTGAAATCTTCACCAGCTTGTCCGTATTGTGTGACCCGTTCGCGTTAATCACCCATTGGGCAGCTTTTTCAGTGTTCCGGTAAGGAATAAAAGAAAGCATCAATTCCACTCCCTGATTGCGTATGGTTCCCAGATTTTCGGACACGGTCGCAAACCCGACGGAAGGCGCCAAAGAAATGTCCGTCAAAGCGTTTTTGGTCACTTTCCTGAAATATTCTGCCCGTGCTGTGATTCTTCCTTGCAGCCATCCCATCTCTATCGCGACATTCGTCTGATTCGTCTGCTGCCACTTCAAATCGGGATTTCCCAGTCCGACCAATTCCGTGCCTGTCGCATCCGAAGCCAAATAAGGTTTCAGCAAATTACCGTACGTATACAGCTGCTGCGACTGATAGGGGGCAAATCCCTGGGTTCCGGTCGTTCCGTAAGATACCCGCAACACCAAGTCGTTCCAGAAATCCATCTTATCCATAAACGACTCCTTGCTGATATTCCATTTGGCTCCTACCGACCAGAAAGGGGCAAACCGGTTATTGCTTCCGAATTGCGAAGCTCCGTCGGCACGGATATTCAAATCCAACGAATAACGGTAATCATAGGAATAATTAAAACTCCCTACCCAACCGATTGAACGGTTGGTATTTTCACTGCCGGTCATTTTTTCATTGTATTTCTTACCGAACAAAATATGATCCATCCGGTCATTCGGGAATCCGGTCACCAACACGCCATAGACACTGTTACGGCTATCATTGGCCGTCATTCGGGCATTCAGGCTCAAAAAATGAATCCCATGAAAAACATTATTATACGAAGCGGTCAAATCCACCTGCCACATAAAGCCTTCCGACTGGGCCAAGTTAAAATCTCCACGCTGCTGAGGATCGGAAATCCCGTCAAATTCCGTATGCTGGGCCGGACGGAATACCTCCGTCTTGCCATGCCGCTTCGACACGGCAACATTGGCTTGAAGACGTAACGCCTCCAAAGGCCTGTATTCCAACTGGAACAAATCCCGGATACTAAAATCCGTTGTCCTGTCCAGACTGTGGAAAGTCGCGTTATACAAGGGATTATATACACTTTGAAACACCCCGGTATAAGAAGTCACCGGAGGAGTAATCTTTTTCAGTATCTCTCCGTTCTCCCCCCTTTCCCTCCAATAGGGATTCAGCTTGGTATAGTCCCGAAACGAGCCGAAAGGCGAATCGTTTCCGGTAGCGTTATCAGCCGTCACGCTGTTTTTCAATAAAAATCCCTTAAAACGGTAAGTCAAATCAAGCGTTGCCGTCTGGGTATGGCGATTAGACCCTTTCATTACCCCCGCCGTATTGTTCATCCCCACATACAACTTGTAACGAAGCGCCTGGTCTCCACCTTCCAATGTCACGGCATGCCGGTGAGAAACCCCTGTACGCAAGGGCTTCGACAACCAATAGGTATCCACTCCCCGTTTTACCTCCCGCAGATAATACTGGTAAATTTCCAAAGGAGCCAGTTCCTTACCCTCATCGTAATACCCGGCCAAACGCTCCACTTCCAATTTTTCCGATGCGTTCATCAAATCATAAGCGGACAAATCGGGTACTTCCACCCGCACCTCTCCGGAATAACTCACCTGCAATGTCCCGGGTGCCGGAGCTTTCGTCTCTATGACAATCACCCCGTTCGCGGCTTTCGATCCGTAAATGGCGGTCGCCGCCGCGTCTTTCAATATCGTAATAGAAGCAACCCGATCCGGGTCCAGGTCGCTCATCGTTTGCAAAGAAATCTCAAAACCGTCTAAAATCAACAAAGGCTGATTCGGATAAGTAGCGTAATCTCCTTTCAGCATCACCGCGTCCGTAGCCACCGTTGATCCAGTGGGCAAAGTGGCCTGTCCCCGCATTCTCAGGTCCGGCAAACGGTTGGGGTCAGAACCCATCTCTATATTCTCGGCAATCCGGAAACCCGGATCAATCGCCGACAAAGCCTTGGCAATGCTGGTCTTGCTGAATTTTTTCAATTCATCCCCTTTCACCACCGTAGCGGAACCGGTATACCCCTCTTTACGTCTCTCAAACATACCGGTCACCACCACCTCCTCCATTTGAGCCACCTCTTCCTCCAAAACAACTTCCAAAAGTTCCTGTCCTGTAAAAACCACCTCCCGGGTCTTCATCCCGATGAATGAAAAAACCAGAATGATACGCTGCCTCTCCGGAAATTCAAACGAGAACTCCCCGTCAACGTCCGTGGATACCCCGTATTTACTTCCCTTCACCACCACAGTCACTCCGGGAAGCGCCCCCCCCTCCTTATCCCTCACAATTCCCCGTATCACCTGTTGTTTCTCCGCAACGGCCTTACCTTGCTCTCCCCGTTTGATGACAATGGTCTTATCCACAATATCATACTTCAGTCCGGTATTCCTCAGACACTGGTCCAGCACCTGCCCTACCGTCACCGAGTTGAGCGCGACATCCTGTTTCTTCACCGCCGTAATATCGGCATCACTGTACACCACATTATAATCAGACTGTTGCCGGATTGTACAGATAATATCCTTCAAAGAAGCCTCTTTCAAGGAAATATCCATCCGGACATTCTGAGCGACCAGCGGTCCGGACCAGAATCCTATACAGCAAACCAACAGACCCAGCCTAAGCCATCGTCTCACCGGAATTCGCTTTCCGGTCATCTTACAAAAAGAAATCTGTCTCATAACAGTCCTCGGTTAGGTTAGTAAAAGAGGCCCGAAAGCCTCTTTGAATCGGAATATCTCCACACTTATTCCGGCAATTTCAACTTAAACACACTTCCCGTATCCGTCACTCCGGTAAAGGTCAGCACCTTCGGAGCCGCGACATTATCAGCCGTAATGGTGTAGTTCTGAACCATCAAAGTATTGACAAAGTCACGGAACTCCGCACATCCCCAGTCTTCTCCATACCAATATTCACCATAATCTTCGGTAGCTTCCGGATCGGCTTTGATGCCTTTAAAGGCAATCTGGTCTTTAGATCCTTCAACCGCTTCTATGGTTAACAGCAACGTACCGTTATAAACATAATTTTCCTCAGGAGCTCCCATTCCTTTCATGTCCTCATCATGAATCAAAAAAGCTATTGCGCCTTGTGTCAAACTCATCTCTTTCAGCACATTTCCGCTCTCACCCCATCCTTCTTTAACCAACCCCTCTTTTGAGGCCTCATAAGCCGTTTTGTAAGCACCCTCAAACCCGTTAAAATCAAAATACCAACGCTGGGTCGTAGCGGCAAATACTTTATTCAGCGGTTCTGCGGCAACTTCCTGAATAACTTTAATGACAGCCTTCACCTCTCCGCAAGCCAGCGTAACATCAGCTTTCAATTCCGCACCGGTCGCATTCTCCTCTGCCGAGATAACCACTCCGGCAGCCTCAGCCGTCACTTTGCACCATTCCGCCGAAGAAACGGCGGTCCACTTTCCGTTACAACTTACACCGACTGTCTGACTGTCCCCCTCTCCGGACAAAGTAACCGTTGTCTTTTCGGGAGTCAGCACCACCGGTTCATCGTCATCATCACTACACCCTGCGCCTGCGACAAACAGGCAAAACACCATCAAAAAAAATTTCAATCTTTCCATTTTCATCATTTTTTTCATAAGTTAGACATCAATTATTCACTATAATATGGTTATCAGATACTGAAAATCTGACCCTGCCGGTTTGCTCCAACAAACTCAGCACTTGGCGGAAATCCGCATATTTCTCCATATCCAAAGAAAAAGGCAAAGATTTCAGTTCCGGATCTTCATATTCCACGTCAAAATCATACCAACGTCCCAATTCATGCAAGATCTTCGACAAAGGTGTGTTATCAAATATCAGGCGCCCGTTTTTCCAGCCGACGAACAAGTCCGTATTCACTTCTCCGACACTCATCTCATCCGAACCTTTCCTCCAGACAGCCTGTTCACGCGGCGACAGGTCGACCTGCCGTCCGCCGGCAGCAACACGCACGTGTCCGCCGATTAAAGTAGTCAAAACTTCTTTCTCTTCCGGATAAGCCCTGACGGCAAATTCCGTTCCCAGCACTTCCACCCGCATCTTGTTCACCCAAACGATAAAAGGCCGTGCCGTATCTCTTTTTATTTTAAAATAAGCCTCCCCCTCTACATACACTTCCCGGGTGTCTCCTTGAAACGCAACCGGATAACGGATGTGAGACCCGGCGTTCAAAGATACTTGGCTCCCGTCGGACAATACCAAGGCATATTCTCCTCCTCTCGGAACTTTCAGCGTATGGCTGCCCTGTAATTTATGATTGCCGCCCGTATAGTAATTCAATTCCCGCCGTTCGGCTGTCCCTCCTTCTTTCAAACCATCGATAACCGCTACCGCCTCCTTGTCCTCTAACTCAACTTCCATGCCGTCAGCCAAAACAAGCACCACCCGCGAATCTTCCGAAACGACATCTCTTTCCGACTCGGTGCCATTATTCCGGACCACATACCATAATGTTCCTGCCGCCAAAGCCACCCAAAGCACGGCGGCATATCTCTGCCAATACCGCCACACCCACTTTTCCTTAAACAAAGTCCGTCTTCGGATCAGTTCCCATTCCTTTTCCTGTTCTTCCCTATTTTTTACATAACACTGTACCTGCCGGGAAAAACGCTCCATCGAAACCATCCGCCGGAACATTTCCTCGTGCTCAGGATTTGCCCTACGCCATTCCTCCAATTCCCGCGTCTGCCCATCAGACAGTTTTCCCTGCAAAAACAAAAGGATCAATCGACTTATGTATTGTTGATTTTCAATATCCATTATTCGCGCGTTTATATATAAAACACGCTACATGGTCTTTGGTGTAATAAAAAAAACAGATTTTTTTTATAAATCAGCTTATCCTCAAACGGAAAGTAGAAACATCAGCATATTTTTGAGTCTTTCCCGCATATAACGGTTGGCGTTATTTTTATGCTTTTTCACCGTATTGACGGTAATATTCAACGTCTTGGCAATCTCGTCATGGCTCTTCCCCTCCAGACTCAGGTGATACACTTCACGGCAGGCCGGCGTCAACTCGTCAAACACATGCAATAACAATTCAAACAGTTCGGCTTCCAGTATACGGTCCCAAAAAAATTCCTGATTATTCTCCAGTGAAACCACTTGGGCATAACGCTCTTTAACGTTATGATGCCGAAATAAATTCAAAGAAGCGTTCTTGATAAAAGTATACAGAAACACTTTCACCGTCCGTTCGTTCGGAAAATCGCCCCTTTTCTCCCACAACTTGACAAAAGCATCCTGTACCACATCATCTATGGCAGCCCTTTCCTTCATATACTGGGCGGCAAAAAAACGCAACCCCGGAGCATACCTTTCATACAACACCCGAAACGCCTTTTCCTGTCCGGCAGAAAATTTCTGAATAATATTCTCCTCTATTGCTTTCAAATTTCGTTCTCCCCCAGCCAATGATTCTTTTGTCAAAATTATAAATTAAATTCAATATCCAAAACCACCTCAACAAAAAGAGACTGTCGTGTCAGACAGTCCCTTCATTCAAATTCTTTATGACGATTCCAGCCAGCAACTATTTCACTCCCTTCACCTCTTCAAATCCTTTGCCAAAAACCCCCATCACCGTATTCATAGTCATGAATACATTCGGGTCCACTTGCTTGGCTATCCTCAGCACATCCGTTGCCTCACCTTTCCGGACCACTACAATCAGCATCTTCTTTTCCTGTTTGCTGTACCATCCTTTACAATCCACAACAGACACCCCATGGTTCACCTCTGCCGTAATCCGTTCTGCCACCCGGTCATATTTATCTGTAAAAATAAACAATTGAGCTGACTGTTTCTTACCAGTCAGGATAAAGTCTACGGTATATGACACCACTCCCATCATCACATAACCGTACATTACTCCCTGAATAGCCTTTTGATAACCATCATCCAGATTAATCAGCAGACTGCAAAGAATAATACCGCAATCACTATACATAATCATCTTACCGGGACTGACATTCCGGTATTTTGTAACAATCATCGCGACAATATCCGTACCACCGGAACTTCCCCCTTCCGCCAATGCAATAGCAATACCTATTCCGGTCAACATACCGGCAATAATTGCACTCATAAACTTATCATCTATGATTCCATTGGGAAAGTAAACCTGAAACAAAGGTTGGAGAACACTCAGGAAAGTACTTCCGATAATAATGGCATATATGGTTTTTATTCCAAATTTAGGGCCCAGTACTTTCAATGCGATAGAAACCAACACAACATTGATAAGAAAATAGGCAATACCCACAGGAACCGTTTCTTTGGAAAGATAGTAGATAATCGTACTCAAACCGGTAGCTCCTCCACCTACAATTTTATGAGGCACCAAAAATCCCAAAGCTGCTACTGCATACACCAACATTCCCATTGCTATCAACAAATAGGACTTTAATTCTTGTTTCAATTTTTTTATCTGCATATCTATAAATTTAAGATATTATAACCATTATGCTTTCTGAGCTTTTGCCCAATTATCCTTTAATCCTACCGTTTTATTAAATACCAATTGACCTTCTTTCGAGTCAGGGTCTACACAGAAATATCCCAAACGTTGAAACTGGAAACGGTCACCCGGTTTCGCCATCTTCAAGCTGGATTCTAATTTACACCCTTTCAACACTTTCAAAGAATCCTCATTAATAAATTCCTTAAAATCAACATCCTTATGTCCGGCAGGATCTTCATCTTTAAACAAACGGTCATACAAACGGACCTCAGCTTCTATTGCATCAGAAGCAGACACCCAATGCAAAGTACCTTTCACTTTCCGGTTGCTGGCTTCACTGCCACTTCCGCTCCGGGAATCCGGGTCGTAGCTACAGTGAATGGCAGTAATGTTCCCCTCATCATCTTTTTCCACCCCTATACATTTAATAATATATGCCCCCTTCAAACGGACTTCCTGTCCCGGTGTCAAACGGAAAAATTTCTTCGGAGCATCCTCCATAAAATCTTCCCTTTCAATATAAAGTTCACCGGAAAAAGCCACCTGACGTACTCCAGCAGCCGGATCTTCCGGATTATTCTCAATCTCCATATATTCTGTCCGACCAACAGGGTAATTGTCCAATACCACTTTAACCGGATTCAATACAGCCATCACCCGCGACGCTACCTTGTTCAAATGCTCCCTCACACAATATTCCAACAGCGCCATATCCACCACAATTTCACGCCGGGCAACTCCCACTTTTTCTGCAAACATCCGGATGGATTCCGGTGTATACCCCCTCCGGCGTAAACCGCAAATAGTCGGCATCCGGGGATCGTCCCAACCCGCTACATATTTCTTCTGCACCAGCTCCAGCAAACGCCGTTTACTCATCACTGTATAATTCAAATTACGACGAGCAAATTCAATTTGACGCGGACGATATTCCGTATCGGTCAACTCGTCCAGAAACCAATTGTACAAAGGCCGGTGGATTTCAAATTCCAAAGTACATATCGAATGAGTAATCCCTTCCAAATAATCGCTTTGTCCATGAGTAAAATCATACATCGGATAAATACACCACTGATCCCCCGTACGATGATGGCTACAATAAATAATGCGGTACATGATCGGGTCACGCATCAGCATATTCGGAGCCGCCATATCTATTTTAGCCCGCAACACCCGGCTTCCTTCCGGAAATTCCCCGTTTTTCATCCGATGAAACAAATCCAGATTCTCTTCTACGGAACGGTTCCGGTAAGGACTATTCACCCCCGGCTCTGTAATAGTCTTGCGTCCGGCACTGATCTCTTCTGCTGTTTGGTCATCCACATAAGCCTTTCCTTCCCGAATCATCTGCTCTGCCCAGTCATATAACTGCTGAAAATAATCTGAAGCATAACGGACAGGACCATCCCAATGGAATCCCAACCATTTTATATCCTCCTGAATCGCATCCGTAAACTCCACATCCTCCTTTGAAGGATTGGTATCATCAAATCGTAAATTACAGGCCCCATGATATTTCGCAGCCAAACCAAAATTTAAACAGATAGAAGTAGCATGTCCGATATGCAGATATCCATTCGGCTCAGGCGGGAAGCGTGTATGGACTTTCCCTCCGTTTTTACCGGCAGCTATTTCTTCTTCGATAATCTGCTCTATAAAATTTAAAGACTTGCCTTCGTCTTCCGTTTCTGTAATTTGTTGATTTGTATTCATAGAACCATTCTTTAATTTCAAATTGATTATTTACTCTCTTCGCATACGAAATGCCGAACAGAACAAATACTTTTTCCCGGGTACAAAAGTAACTAATTTATGAGAGTTTTAAAAGTTTACGTATATTTGCAGCAATGAAAAAATTTGCTTGCTTAATTATATTGGTTGCATTCAACACCATCTGTTTGGCACAGAATGTATTCGAACAAAACAATCCCCTAAACGGCCCGGAAAAAAACAACAGCCGCCAACAGGATTCTCTGCCCGAATCGGATATAGCACATCAACGCTATACCTGGCAGTGGAAACACGAAGGTGTATACCGGGAAATTGTCCCCCTCGATACAAGTCTGGACGGCATTCATAACTTCAATTATATTTTCAAAAAAAACATTTCCAACACCTATTTGGCTAATCTCCCGTCCCCTTACTTATCCAATATTTTTATTACCCGTGAAACCGTTCAGGATTTTTATCCGTTGACCAATATCCGGGCATTCTTATTTAAACCCGAAGACGCTTTATATTTCAATACAACCACCCCCTATTCCCGTTTAAGATATTACACCGGAGGAGGAAAGGGAAAAGGAGAAAACTTTTTAGACATCTGGCACGTCCAGAACATTAATCCGTATTGGAATGCCGGTATCAGATACAATCTTATTTCCAGCGACGGGCGTTACATGGACCAAAAAGCCAAAGCCTACCATTTTTCTCTTTTCTCGTCCTATGAAAAAGAGCGGACAGTCCTCAATCTTTTCCTCAATCAAAACAACGGTCATTTCAATGAAAACGGAGGCATAAAAGACCGGACTTACATCACTGATTCTACAGAAAACGCCGAGAACATACCGGTAAACCTAACCGGGAGCAATGCCTCCAATAATTACCGGAACACCAATTTCCAATTACAAGCCCAATACAACCTCGGCAAGAAAAAAGAGATCATCCATGCTGAAGATACCTCTTATACTTACCCGGCAAAAGTCTTATTTAATTTCCGGGCAGAAGGCAACGAACACTGGTACAAAGAATCAAGCGTAAACATGGACTTTTATCCTCATACATACATAGACAGCACATTCAGCTATGATTTAATTACCAACCAGTTCTATGATATATCGGGAAAATTTGTCATGAACGAACACCCGAAACACAAATACCTTCCGGGGCTCTATGCCGGCATCCGCTTTCAACACGAACATTACAAACAACGCACCACCTACGATTCAATAACCCACACCGAAAGTTTTGGAAATACCAACTGTTCAAATACTTACCTGACCGGAGGCATTTTCAATGTAGATACCAATGCTTCCTTCCATTACGATGCAGAAGGACAATTGTGTATTCTCGGCCCTGATGCCGGAAATTTCAGCTTGGACGGTTTTGTCAGGCAGTCACTCAACAAGAACCGCAAAACTTATATTCAGGCAAATGCCACAATTGAACTCCAAAGTGTAAATCCGTTTTTTGACCGCTATATCGGAAATCACAATATCTGGGAGAATAATTTCAAAGCCATAAAAACCATTCAGGTACAAGGCAAATACGTCAATCAACGCTTGAGGAATGAAACAGGAATGGGTTTTTCCAATATTTTTAACTACGTTTATTTCGACACAGCTGCCATGCCCCGGCAAACCAATAAAACCTTAATAGTATTGACTGCCTGGGTCAAAGAAAATTTCAAATTAGGGAACTTCTACTTCGACCAGACCATCTACTTCCAAAAAAGTACCCAGGAAGATATTCTCTCCCTGCCGATCATTTCCGTGTATTCTCACAATTATTATCAGAACTTCCTGTTTAAAAAAGCCCTGTTGCTTCAATTCGGAATAGACGTATTCTACCACACTAAATTCTATTCCGACAATTACATGCCCTCTATCATGCAATTTTATAACCAGAGAAAATATAAAACAGGAAATTATCCCAAAATTGACGTATTTCTCGACCTCAATATCAAAAGGGCTCATATCTTTGTCAAATACGAACACCTCAACTATCCGCTCAAAAAACATGGCGATTTTTTCAGCGCAGCAGATTACCCTATCAACCCAGGTATGCTAAAATTCGGCATTCAATGGGATTTTTTCAATTGACCTAAAGGCATTTTCCTGCCTGTCTCTATCAAAGAAAGTATCATATCCAGCACTAACAATCTACCACCATAGCATTCTTTTTTATATTTAAAGATAATTTTTTATCTTTACGCAATGACGATTCGAAAAATTGCCGTTTATATTGCTCTCCTTGTATGTTATGCCTGTCATACAACCGGAAAAGAAAACCCAGAATTCATTCTTCCGGAACCTTCTTTATTAGAGAAAATTTTAGAAACAGGAACTTTAAATATTTCCACTTTTTACAACACAACCGATTACTACGTCTACCAAGGGATTACCAGAGGATTTCATTACGACTTAGCGAAAGACTTTGCCCGTTATCTGGGGGTAAAATTGCAGATCATAGAGGTGAACCACGACGCTGACACCGCTATGCAGCATTTACGGGAAGGCAAATTTGATTTACTGGCTATCAGTCTGACCCAAACGCCGGAAAGAAATCGAAAAATTCGTTTCAGCCAACCCATTTTCCACACCGAAGAGGTTCTGGTACAACATAAAGCTCAAAAAAAATTGGAAGACATTTCCGAACTTCACGGTAAAGAAATCTTTATTCCGAAAAGTTCCACTTACAAAGAAGTTCTTCAACAAATTCAGGATTCCCTCAACATTCAGATTTACATTACGGAAATAGACCAATGTTCCTACGAAGATATGCTTCATTTGGTAGAGACCGGAAAAATCCATTACATGGTTATAGACAAGAATATTGCCAAAGCCTCCGGCCTGACCATGAAAAACTTGACTCCTTCTCTTTCTTTAAAAGAAAACATTTCCATTTCCTGGGCTACTCATCCGGATGCTGTTTTACTTACTCAAGAAATAGATACATGGTTAAAACAAATCCGGAAAAGTGGTAAACTCAACTACCTGTATCACCGCTATTTCAACAATCATCAATCCGTTTCTCACCAAACCTCCAAATACGCTTTACTGAAAAAAGGCATCATTTCCCCTTATGACTCCCTGCTGAAGAAAGAAAGCAAAAGACTAAACTGGGATTGGCGGCTTCTGGCTGCACTGGTTTTTTCAGAATCCCAGTTCAATCCGGAAGCAGAATCGGAAGTCGGAGCTTACGGACTCATGCAAATCATACCCGAAACAGCAGAGCAATACAACGTATCCGACTATTTCCGTCCGGACAGTAATGTTTACGCTGGAGTAGAATACCTACGCTACCTGGACAGATTCTTTGCAGCACAAAACATAGATTCCACAGAACGGGTCAAATTTACACTGGCAGCTTACAATGCCGGCGCCGGACATGTATTAGACGCTATGCGTCTGGCAGAAAAATACGGAAAAAATCCCCACATCTGGACAGAAAACGTAGACTTTTACATCCGTCATAAAAACAAACCCGAATACTACCGGGACACTTTAGCCAAAAATGGATATTGTAACGGCCCCCAAACTTACCATTACGTAAACAGGGTATTAGAGGTCTATTCAGATTATAAAAACATGAAGTAAACGATCAGAACAGTTTTAAAGTAATACTTTCGGCCTCCTTCCGCTTCCGGATTTTTTCCTTCTCTCCTCTGCGGAACACATACACCAGCCCATATTCTTCACACATATATCTTCTTTGTTCCTCATCTTTCACTCCTTCAAAATACTGTTCCACTTCATTCCAGATTTCCAACACCAAAGCATCGGCTTCATCCCGGTATTGGGCCACATTCCCACTTTCCCGGGCTGAATTGTTCTGGAATTGCTTCTGACGGGTATAATTCTCCTTAAAATTCTCATAGTTCACCTTGACCAAGGCTATAGAAGGACAATAAATGGGATTCCCTCCACCATTGCTAAGGCGATTCTGTTCCCCGGCTATTATCTTTTCCCCCCATTGCAACAAATCCTGCTCAGTCAGCAAAGAAGGCACCTTCGAACTATTTTCTTCCAATCCATAAAAAGTACGTGCAGAAGATTTAAGCTCCCCCCGTGCAATACAAAAATTTAATACCTGAATAAAATGAGAGATATACAAACGCGCTTTCTTAGCATACTCAGAAAATTTCTGGCTATTGTCAAACTGCTTTTCCTTGGCCAGCCTGGAATTCACGATAGCCACCTCAAACTTAGGCAGAAAAAATTCTATCTTTTGTTTCAGGGGAAAAGGATATGCAATGGTATCTAATTCAAGGTTTTGCCCCTTCTTAAGAGCCGCCTTTAATGCCCTTATTCTCGCCGCATCAGTATTAGGTAATCTTCTGTAAGGCATAGATTTACACTTTATAAAACAAACCGTGGAAATTACAATGCGAAGATATATAAAAAAAAGATAAAAACCAATATTCGTAAAAACAAAAGTCAACCAGATAAAAAAGAAGAAATTATTTCTTATTACACTGCTTTTTCAAGGGACAAGAATCACAATCAGCACAATCCTTATTCTTTTTAAAAACCTGTATTTTCAGGAAGATATAACGACCTAAACCTCCTATTGCTGCGGATATAATAATAAAAACTATAATATGCTCCAACATATTGCAAGAATTAATGTACCCACAATCATTTGCTTCTCATTTCTCAAAAAAGACTTCCTATCTGGTATACGCAAAAAGAGACAATCCAGGCTAAAGTAGTCGTATAAATAATGCTAAACCATGCCCACTTACCGCCAGCCTCTTTCCGAATGGCGGCAATCACTGCCATACAAGGAAAATAAATCAATATAAAAAGCATAAAAGCATAAGCAACCAAAGGAGTAAATACTTTTTCTCCCTTGTTATTTTCCTGCTTCCGCAAATTTTCTGCCAAAGTCTGGGTATTTTCTTCTGCATCCGGAACATGATAAAGAATCCCCATAGAACTAACGACAATTTCCTTTGCTGCAAGTCCCGTTACGATGCTCACACCCATTTTCCAATCAAACCCCAGAGGTTCAATGACCGGCTCTATAAATTTACCTATCCGTCCGATATACGATTGTTCCAATTGGGTAGCAGAACCCGGCTGTATATTCCGGTTCAGGGGGAAATACCCCAAAGCCCAAATCAATACAGAAGCAAACAGAATAATAGTACCCATCTTTTTCAGATATTGCCCCGCTTTCCCCCACATATGAATGACAGTATTGCGCATGGTCGGCATCCGGTAAGGAGGCAACTCCATAACAAACGGATCGGAAGATTTGGAAAAAAATGTCTTCTTTAACAAAAACGAAGTAATTATCGCTAAAAGTATTCCAATTAAATACACCGACAACAACACCAACCCTTGGTTCACCGGGAAAAAGGCCGAAACCAGCAGAATATACACCGGCAAACGGGCACTACAGGACATAAAAGGGGTAATCAGCATGGTCATAATTCTATCTCTCCGGCTTTCCAGGGTCCGGGTAGCCATAATGGCCGGGACATTACATCCGAAACCTATCAGCAAAGGAATGAAAGATTTACCGTGCAAACCAATCTTATGCATCAACCGGTCCATTATAAAAGCGGCAC
Organism: Odoribacter sp. Z80; assembly: GCF_009935865.1. Lineage (GTDB taxonomy): Bacteria > Bacteroidota > Bacteroidia > Bacteroidales > Marinifilaceae > Odoribacter. Next base: position 77,412 of record NZ_QWEL01000013.1, on the reverse strand, counting down.
GAGCCATATATCCCGTATCCTCCATCAAAGAAATAAAGAAAAATAATATCAGAATATTAGGTAAAAAAACAATCACTCCTCCCACTCCCGCAATCACACCGTTCACCAATAAATCATTCAAAGGTCCTTCTGGTAAAAGACGGGCCACCCCATTTCCCAGAGCCTCCACCCCCGTTTCAATCCATTCCATAGGGTAACTCCCCAAAGAAAAGGTCGCCTGAAACATAATCCACATGAAAAAAATAAGAAAAGGAAAACCCAGCCATTGGTGCGTCAGCAAAGCATCAATCGCCGTAGTCAATTGGCGTTTATCCTTTTCTCCGGATTGAAAAGTTTCCTGTAAAGCTCCCCGGATAAAACCATATTTCGCATTGGTAATAATCGTCTGGGTATCTTCCTTATAAACTTTCTCCAAACGCCCGATCTCGTTCTGTGCCACCCGAAAAATCCGGTCATAATTCGGAACTGAAGACAACTGGTCCTTCATAATCCGGTCGTCTTCCAGCATCTTTATCGCAACATAGCGGGGAGCAAATTCATCGGTTATGCTTTTATTGGGAACAACTTCCACCTTAATACGATTGATGGATTCCTCTATTTCCGCACCGTAATGGATATGAACATGACGCGATTCCCTGGCTTGGCCTTCGTAAACTTCCAGAATTTTATCCAATACCTCTTCGATTCCTATCCCTTTGGAAGCCGTCGTAGGAACGACAGGAATACCCAATAGATGGCCCAGATAAGAATAATCCAGGTCAGCCCCTTCGCTCTGCAGTTCGTCATACATATTCAGAGCCATCACTACCCGGATATTCATGTCAATCAACTGGGTAGTCAGGAAAAGATTACGCTCCAGGCAAGAGGCATCCACCACATTCAACACCAGGTCCGGATGAGACTTTGTAATATATTCCCTTACAAATATCTCTTCCGGTGTATATTCGGTAATGGAATAAGTACCGGGTAAATCTATCAAATTGATGGTATATCCTTTATGATGAAAGCCAGCCTGTTTCGCATCAACCGTAACCCCGCTATAATTGCCGACCCTTTCCCTTAGGCCCGTAGCCCGGTTAAAAAAAGAAGTTTTCCCGCAATTGGGATTTCCGACCAAAGCAATATTAATCGTCCGGGATTTTTCAGAAACCCGACGGGCAATTTCAGCTTCCGTGAAAGTGCCGTTATATCCCTCTGCGGTAACATCCACAACCCTCACCACTTCAATCAGCCGGGCTTCACTCCGCCTTAAAGAGATATGGCCCTCCATCAATTTATATTCAATCGGATCATGCAGGGGGGCGTTCTTTATTACCGTCACTTTCTCCCCTTTCACAAATCCCATTTCTATAATCCGGTTCCGAAAACTGCCATGCCCATGCACTTTAACAATCACACATTCCTCGCCCGTAGGAATTTCAGAAAGCTTCAAATAATTATTTTCCATTCCACGTCCAAATTAATATGCAAATATAAGCATTATCAAAAGGAAATCACATACCCACAAATAGGTATTGGAATCTCTGAAGAGATACCTTCTTACAAAAGAAATTAACAATTCAATGACCAGTTAAACCCTCTGACAATACCTGATCCTTATTTATTTTTCCGGAATAGTTTAGAAAGTACCTGCACCAAACCATCCATACCATTCACGTGATCAATCATGGAAATACTGCGAAAAGTAGTCAATTGTTCGCCGGTTTCCAATTGGAGCGGATAAACCAGAATACAGTTAATGGTATTAAAATACTTATTGATATAAGTCGGCACATATTCCATGTGCCGGGAATAAGAAGGACAGTTGGGGCGACTCATAACAAGCATCAAGGCATCATTATCCTGAATATCCCGGGCCACTTCGGTAAATTCCGCCCAATTGGAAAATTCCCGGAACTCTGCCCGAATCACATGTTTGGCATTCACCAGCCTCAATATCTCCAACACAGTATCATTTCCGTAAAAGATAAACTTAGCACCAATGTTTTTTCCCATATTCCAGATGCTGATCAACCAATAGGGAAAGCCCACTTCCTTTTCAGCATTCTCAGGAATAACCACTACATATCGTTTTACTGTTGCCAAAGGTTGCATAGGCCGGTAGGCCAGCGTAGTCGTAGCACATTTACTCAATACCTCTTCCGTCAGTTTCCCCAAAAAAGTATCTGAAAGGTCTTTTTGGGTACGCAAACCGATTACAATATCCGTAATCTTATGTTCTTTTGCCACATTACGAATGCCATTCACAATATTAAGGTCATAACGCAATACTGATTCAATATGCTGTTCATGAGCAGCTGCCACATTAGCTGCCCTTGACAGCAAACGTTCCGCATTTTTCTCTGCCGCTGGGTCCATATTATCCGATTTGATAATACTCACAGCAACCATCTGCGCCTTATTGCGTTTTGATTTTATGGCAGTCCCCAAAGCTATCAGATCATCTACCGTCTCGCCATTACTCAAAGGAACAAGGATGCGTTCCTGCTCATCATCACTGTCACCAATGCGGTCACCATTCATCTCCGAAACAGCAATATTCTGTGCCGCCCGCTGGGTAGCAAAAGAAGCAATGGTACAAGTAAATAAAATCATGATAATCGTACCGTTCAGAACATCTTCATTGAGTAAACGAACAGGCTCTCCGGCAGAATCCGTCCCCAAAACAACGTTATATCCGATCAGTACAGCAGCCAAGGTTGCAGCAGCCTGGGCATTACTCAATCCGAAAAGTAAACGTCCCTCATCCCGTGTCAGCCGGAAACTCTTCTCAGTAAGCCAGGCTGCGATTAACTTCGACAAGGTCGCTATCCCACACATCACCACAGCCACCCACAAAGCATTCCAACCGGAAGTAAAAGTCCGGACATCCACCAGCATCCCAACCCCAATCAAAAAGAAAGGTATAAAAATAGCGTTCCCGACAAAATCAATCCGGTTCATCAAAGCCGAAGTATTCGGAATCAGGCGGTTCAGTGCCAGCCCCGAAAGGAAGGCTCCGATAATCGCCTCCAATCCGGCAGCCTCTGCCAGGAAAGAGGCCAGGAATACCAAAGCCAGCACAAAAATATATTGCCCGACAGAATCTTCATATCTCTTAAAAAACCAACGGCCCAACATGGGAAACACAATCACCACGACAGCAATAAATATCACACTGGACAACCCCAGTTTCAACCAAAAACGATGGTTAATTTCCCCTACCGACATACCGACCACTACTGCCAATACCAACAAAGCCAATATACAGGTAAGCACTGTTCCTCCGATAGCCATACTTACCGCTTTATTTTTAGTAATGCCATATTTACTGACAATAGGATAGGTAATCAGTGTATGGGAGGCATACATACTGGCCAGCAATAACGAAGTGGGCCAGGAAAAATCAAGCCAATACACTCCGGTCAGCGTACCCATAACCATTGGAATCAGGAAAGTATAAAACCCGAAAACCAAGGTCTTTCCATAATTTTTCCGCAAATCGGCCATGTCTATTTCCAACCCGGCAATAAACATGATATACAGAAGTCCGACAGTACCGAATAGTTCCATACTACTATCCCGGGACATCACTCCCAAGCCATTCGGACCAATAACAGCCCCTGCTATAATCAAACCAATCAGGTCAGGAATCCTCAAACGGTGTAAAATGACCGGTGCCAATAAAATAATAAACAAAATCACCGAAAAGATAAGCACCGGATTAGTAAGAGGAAAACTGAGCATCGATAAAACCATAACCACAACTTTTATGCTAACAAATTTAAAAAAAATGTGCTAATCTACCGAAGCAGATCAGCACATTTATATACAAAACCGGAACCAACCGTTTTTAATCCTCGTAACGGACAATAGTCTGCTCCCGATCCGGGCCTACCGAAACAATTTTCACCGGAACCCCCAGTTCCTCCTCAAGGAAACTGATATAAGCATTAAATTCTTCGGGGAACTCATCTTCAGAAGTCATTTTTGTCATATCGGTCTTCCATCCCGGCATCTCCACATATACGGGTTCTACTTTTTCACAAATATCAAACGGAAATTCCTCCGTTTCTTTTCCATCTATCTTATAAGCTACACAAGCTTTAATTGTATCAAATCCGTCTAACACATCACTTTTCATCATAATCAATTGGGTCACTCCGTTAACCATAACGGCATATCTCAAAGCCACCAGGTCTATCCAGCCACAACGGCGTTTACGCCCTGTCACGGCTCCAAACTCATGACCCAGTTCACAAAGCCTCTCCCCGGTCTCATCAAACAACTCAGTCGGGAAAGGACCAGCCCCCACCCGGGTACAATATGCCTTAAAAATTCCGTATACCTCACCGATATTCCGGGGAGCCACTCCAAGTCCGGTACATGCACCAGCACATACCGTATTAGAAGAAGTGACAAACGGATAAGAACCGAAATCCACATCCAACATCGTTCCTTGGGCTCCTTCTGCCAGAACAGATTTTTCTTCTTTCAGGAGATTATTTATAACATGCTCACTGTCAATCAAACGGAATTTTTTCAAATACTCCAAAGCCTCAAACCATTCCTTTTCTAAATCGGTAACGTCATAGTCATACTTCAACCCTTGCAGGATGATTTCATGCTTTTTCTTTGCCAAAGCATACTTTTCATCAAAATGATGCAGAATATCCCCAACCCTCAATCCATTCCGGCTGACTTTATCCGTATAGGCGGGTCCTATTCCCTTACCGGTCGTACCGATTTTTGCATCCCCTTTTGCAGTTTCATAAGCTGCATCCAATACACGATGAGTAGGCATTATCAGATGCGCTTTCCTGGAAATGCACAATTGTTGGGTCAGGTCATACCCACTGGCAGCCAAACTTTGTGCCTCCTGACGGAACAATATAGGGTCCAGTACCACACCATTACCGATAATATTCATTTTTCCACCCTGGAAAATTCCGGAAGGAATAGAACGAAGCACATACTTCTGTCCCTCAAACTCTAAAGTATGCCCGGCATTCGGACCTCCCTGAAAACGGGTTACCACATCATACTTTGGTGTCAGGACATCCACCACTTTTCCTTTTCCCTCATCCCCCCATTGCAATCCAAGTAATACGTCAACTTTCATCTGTATTTTAATTTATAAGTTTTCACACAAACATCTTCCTGAAAAACGATTTTCAGAAAACGCAAGCGGACAAAATTAATTAAATTTTCCCTTTCGCAGAAGGAAAACTTTAATATTATCATTCTTCTCCACGACAGGCCTTACATATCCCATAAACGTACAACAAATGATGGTGTACTGTAAAATGATACTTCTCTTCCATGCTTTCCACCAGTTCCGTAATCCGTGCATCCGAAAACTCTTCCACTTTTCCGCATTTCTGACAAATCAGATGTTCGTGATGCCGGTTATTAAACGCCTTTTCATATTGGGCCATATTGCTTCCGAACTGATGTTTGATCACCAATTTGCAATTCAACAGAAGTTCAATAGTATTATACAAAGTAGCACGGCTGACCCTATAGTTTTTAGTTTTCATAAAAACATACAGAGACTCTATATCAAAATGCCCTGTATGGGAATAAATCTCATCCAGAATAGCATACCGCTCCGGCGTTTTCCGGTGCCCCTTTTGTTGCAGATATGCCGTAAAAATCTCCCTGACCGTATCTTTTATCTTTTCCATAATTATTTATCTTCACCTTCCATTCTGATGACGTTCTCCACTCCGCTTAAGGCGGCAATCCGGGAAATGACATGACTCAAATCCGCCGTATTATGCACATATAAATGAATCATCCCCTCGAAAATACCGTCACAGGTATCAAAATGAATCATACGCATACTTACATTGGTTTCTTTCGCTATCAAAGTAGTAATCTCACTCACAATACCCGGCCGGTCGATACCTGTGATTTTAATCACAGCCAGAAAAGACATCAGCTTATGGCTCACCCATTTTATCGGTACAATCTTATCCCCGAAACTGGCCATCAGACGAATGGCTTCCGGACAAGACCTTTTATGGACAGTGACCTTGGTCCCCGCAATCTTCATCCCCACGACATCATCTCCCGGAATCGGATTACAACAAGGAGCTATCATAAATTCCGAATCAGCAGTGTCCATCGCCTCTTTTATGCTTTTTTTCTTCTCATCCCCTTCTTTGCTGCTGTTCCATAGAAACTGCAACTTCCAGTATTTAATAAATTTATTCTCGTTTTTTTTCTTCAGTACCTTCTCTACCGCCTCTTCTGTTAAAGTCCCTTTTCCCAACTCCACATACAAATCATCCTTATTGGCAAATCCGTATTCTTCCAACACCTTCTTCCACGGTTCGGAAGTAAGAGACAATTGCAACCTTTTAATCACTCCCTCAAAAATATCTATTCCCTTCCGGACCAACTCTTTCCGGTACTTCTTAAAAACGGCATTAATATGTGTCCTGGCCTTCGCAGTCACTACAAACTCCAACCATTCCTTCTGAGGTTTCTGTTTCTCACTGGTAAGCACTTCCACCTGGTCCCCGCTGGCCAGTTTATAACTCATCGGCACCAATTTATGATTCACTTTGGCACCAATACAGGTATTCCCGATTTCCGTATGTATATCATAAGCAAAATCCAGAGCAGTCGCTCCCTTAGGCAGGGTACGCACATATCCTTTCGGCGTAAACACCCGGATTTCCTTAGCAAAAAGATTCAGCTTAAACTCGTCCAGGAACTCCAAAGCTGTAGCATCCGGTTGATCCAGTATTTCTTTGATACCGGACAACCATCTATCCAACTCCGAACTCTCTCCTTCCCCCTTATATTTCCAATGAGCAGCCAATCCTTTTTCCGCAATCTCATCCATCCGCTCCGAACGAATCTGGACCTCAAACCATTGTCCTTCCGGCCCCATGACAGTCAGGTGCAGGGCCTCATAACCATTTGTCTTCGGCACGCTCACCCAATCCCGTATACGTTCCGGCTTCGGACTGTAAATATCAGTAATCAGCGAATAAATATTCCAGCACTGCCACTTTTCCGGTTGATTCTCCTTCGGTTTGAACACAATCCGGACAGCCAGCAAGTCATAAATTTGGTCAAAACTGATATTCCGCCTTTGCATTTTCAACCACACAGAATACACACTCTTGGTGCGTGCCGTAATGGTGTATACATATTCATTATTGCTCAGACTTTCCCGAATGGGTTTGATAAACTCCTCAAACAAACCAGAAAACTGGTGCTTATAAGCCTCTATCTTTTGGGCTATCACCTGATACTCCTCCGGATGTTCATACTTCATGCTCAGGTCTTCCAACTCCGTTTTGATGGCATGCAACCCCATCCGATGAGCCAAAGGAGCATAAATATAGAGAGTTTCACTGGCTATTTTCACCTGCTTATGCTCCGGCATAGAAGCCAGAGTCCGCATATTATGAAGCCGGTCGGCTATTTTAATCAAAATAACCCGCACATCATCCGCCAAGGTCAGAATCATCTTCCGGAAACTCTCAGCCTGCTGGCTCGTATCCGACCCCATCACTCCACTGATCTTCGTAAGCCCGTCCACAATGGAAGCCACCTTAGGCCCAAAAAGATTGGAAATATCCTCTACCGTATAATCCGTATCTTCAACAACATCATGCAACAACGCCGACACGACGGAAGTTGTCCCCAATCCGATTTCCCGGGTCGCAATCTTCGCCACAGCTAAAGGATGCAGGATATAAGGTTCTCCGGACCTTCTTCTCACTCCTTTGTGAGCCTCATTGGCAAATTCAAAAGCTTCCTTGATTTTTTGTCGTTCCTCTTTCGTCGTATCTTTCCGCAAAGACCGGAGTAAATCCTCAAAAGCTTCCTTGATGAGTTCCTGATCTGTCATAGGTTTTCAGCCACTTCTCCCCTAATCAGGGGTTTGTTTTGCTCAAAGATATAAAAAAATATTTATAAAAATATGTTTTATTCAGCACCTCATATCACCAACCGCGTACACTTTATTTTCTCTCCCATAAAAATTCCGCCCATCCGTTCAAACCATTCCGCTTCATCCGTCGTGTAGTAGGTAACCCGACCTTCAGTTCCCAGGCGCTCTTCTAATTCCGGATGACGTTTCAGATAATCCCCCAGGCTATCAGCAACAATATCTCCCTGCCCGATCACCTGCACCTGCGGAGGCATGCACCGGACAATCAAAGGCCGGAGCAAAGGATAATGGGTACATGCCAGCACTACCGTATCTATCTTTGGATCGGCAGTCAACAATTCCTGTACATACTTCCGGATAAAATAAATAGTTCCTTCCCCTTCCAATTCATTATTTTCTACCAAAGGTACCCACATCGGACACGCCAATTGAGTGATTTTAAACCGCTGCTTACCATATAATTTCTCCAATTCCATCGGATAAGACAAAGAATTTACCGTTCCGCGGGTCGCCAGAATACCGACATGCCCGTTTCGGGAATATTGTCCCAAAGCTTCCACACTCGGACGAATGACCCCCAACACCCGCTTCTCCGGGTCCCATTCCGGTAAATCCACCTGCTGTATAGTCCTCAATGCCTTGGCCGAAGCTGTATTGCAAGCCAGAATCACCAGCCGGCATCCTAACTCAAAAAGCTTCTTTACCGCTTCTCCGGTATAGCGGTATACCATTTCAAACGAACGCGTACCGTAAGGTGCACGAGCATTATCGCCCAAATAGATATAATTATACTGCGGCAATACACGGACTATCTCCTTTAAAATGGTCAGACCACCATAGCCGGAATCAAAAACACCGATATTCTCTCCTGGTCGCATAGTTTTCTAAATCCGTCCCTCAAAAGAAAAAGATCCCGTTCCCATTGAAATACAAGTGAGAAGAGATCTTATTGTTTGTAGAACAAGCCCGTTCCCCAAAAGGAACAATGGCTATACAACTGAATTAAAGCAATCCTAATTTTTTCTTTACCAACGGCAGGATATCCTCAGAATTTTCAGCCGTATACAAAATGACACCTGCACTAGTATCAAAAATATAAGTAAATCCGTTTTCCTTAGCAACCTCCTTGATTGCATTCAGAGCCTTATCCATAATCGGCTGGATCAGTTCTTTCTGAGTTTTGTCCAGATTCTCCACAGCCATATCCTGAAATTGCTGTATTCTCATCTGCAACTGCTGCAGTTCCTGTTCCTTCGACGTGCGGATGACATCCGAGTAACTATTCATATTGTTGGAATACTCAGTCAACTTAGCCTGAAACTGTTCCTTCATCGTAGTCAGTTCCTTTTCCACTTCACTCTGTTTATTCTGCAAAGTCTTCTGGGCTGCAGCCATCTCAGGCATAGCCTGTATCAGTTTCTGGGATTCGATATGTCCTAATTTTACCTGTTGTGCCGAAACACCCGTTGCAACCCATACAAAAGCTACGGCTACAATCAATTTCATCATATTCTTCATATACTTCATATATTTGTTAATTCTACTCTTCTTTCTTTTTAACAGAATACCCTAATTTCCTTAAAACAACATTGCTCTTATCCAGTTTCGGGTCAAAATAAACAACCGAATTATCTGCTGCTACGTCAATAATCATTCCAAAGTTACCTTCCTTCGCCACATCTTTTATAATTTCCAGTACCTCATCCTGCAAAGGCTTCACCAATTCTTCCCTTTTGGCAAACAGATAACCGTTACTTCCAAAATACTGCTGTTGTAACAGTCTGGCCTTATTCTCCCTGGCAGCAATTTCTTTTTCCCGCTGTTCCCGCATTGAAGGGGTCAGAAAAACTTTATCAGCATTATACTTCCCTTGCATCTCTGCAATTTCAGCGTATACTTTATCAATATCAGCCTGCAAGCTTTGGGAATATGCATTCAACTCCTCCTGAGCTTTCGTATAATCCGGAATGCTGTTCAGGATATATTCCAGGTTCACAAAAGCATAACGCATACCCGTCTGGCCATGAGCCCATCCCAAGCAACAAGACAAAAATAATAAAATAAATACGCTTTTCATGTACAGTCATTAAAATTCTTGTCCGATAATAAAGTGAATCTGCGAACCGGCAGCTCCGGGACGTCCCGGTACACTATCAAATCCATAGCCCCAGTCTATTCCGAGTAATCCGAACATAGGCAGAAAAACACGCAATCCGACTCCCGCAGAACGATACAAGTTAAACGGTTCAAAATCCTGGATGTCATACCATGAATTACCAGCTTCCACAAAAGCCAAAGCATAAATAGTAGCCGACTGAGCCAAAGTAATCGGATAGCGAACCTCCATCGTCAGTTTTGAATACAAACTCGCATCAGAAGCATTAGGAGCCAGGAAACTTGAGCCGGCATTTGTCAGAGAACCATTCTCATAACCGCGCAAACCTATATATTCCCGTCCATATAAGCTATACCCCGACATACCGTCACCTCCCATCTCATACCCTTCAAAAGGTGAACGCTTATATTTATCAAAATGTCCCAGATAACCGTATTGGGCACCGGCATACAATACTAACTTTTCCTGTTTATCCAAAGGCATGAATATCTTCCCCTGCAACTTCCATTTATGGAACTCTATCCAACGGTATTTATCCTCATCTTTAATATTCGGACTTGCATAATTCTTATCCGTAAACCAGGAATAAGGAGGAGTAAACGTCAACCCCAGAGTAAAGTCAGAACCTTTACGTGTATACAAAGGATTATCTATGGAGCTTCTCCGTAAAGAAACGGAAAAAGCCAGGTTATTGGAATGCCCTTCCTGAAGGATATAATAAGGCCAGTTCTTCAACGTATAACGCTGATAAGAAATATCGGTATATAAAGTGAAAAAATCATCCGGCCAGGTAATCCGGCGTCCCAATCCCACGGTTACCCCGAAGGTAGTCATCAACTGGCTGCCATCATACATATCTTTTGCAGAGCTACCGGCATAATAGGAATTGTAATAATTACGGGAATAACCCGTCTGACGGGAATAATAAGCAGAAACACTTAAAGAATTCGGTTTCTTACCTCCCAGCCAGGGTTCCCGGAATGAAGCACTGAAAGAGGTATAATATTTCCCATTGGTCTGTGCTTTCAGACTCAAGGTCTGCCCATCTCCCTGAGGCAAGGGACGATAGGATTCCCAATTAAAAATATTACGCATAGAAAAATTGGAAAAAGTTAATCCCACGGAACCGATAATCATACCAGCCCCCCAACCACCGGAAATCTCAATCCGGTCATTGGCTCTCTCCACCACCTTATATTCCAAATCAACCGTACCGGCCTCCGGATTAGGCAAAGGAGTAGGCACAATCTGCTCCGGATCAAAATGCCCCAGATTAGCCAGTTCCCTGACACTTCTCAAAATATCATCCCGACTGAATAATTCACCCGGATAAGTATATAGTTCACGCCGTATCACCTGTTCATGTGTCCGGTCATTCCCCTTGATAATCACACGGTCGATGGTTGCCTGTGGCCCCTCCACAATTCGTATCTCCACATCAATGGAATCCTTTCCGACGACAGTTTCCACCGGCATTGCCCTATAGAAAAGATACCCCTGATTCAGGTAAAAATAGTTAGCCACAGCATCATCATCATCCTTCAATCTTTTCTCAAAATATTTTTTATTGTAGACATCCCCTTTCTTGATATTCAATAATCTCGACAATTTCTCCGACTCCACAACCGTATTCCCCACCCAAGTGATATCGTTGAAATAATATTTATTTCCTTCCTCTATATCTATGTAAACATTCACCCGGTTGGGAGAGATTTGCACCACACTATCCGCGATAATGGCAGCGTCCCGATACCCCAGCTCATTGTATTTATCCAGTAAATTATATTTATCATCCTCATAGTTGGATTCTATATACTTGGCAGAGCGGAAAAGATTCCTCAAAGATTTTTCTTTGGTCTTTTTCATTGCGGCTTTCAGCTTGCTTCCCCGAATCTCCTTATTTCCAGTAATGACGAGGTCTTTCACCTTTATCTTGTTCTTGCGCTCAACCGTCACATCGATATAAACAAAATTCGGATGTTCCGGATCATCCCTCACCAACACCTTGGTATCAATATTAAAAAAACCTTTATCCTTAAAATAACGGGCTACAATACGCTCCAGATTCGCCAGCATATTATCCGTCACCTGAGTCCCGGGCAAAGGATTGATTTTTTCTTTGATTTTACTGGCTTCAGATTTTTTCAGTCCTATAAAATTAATTTTGGAAAGTTTATGGCGCTCAGCCAGATATAAATTCAGGAACACCTTATTTCCCTCATACCGGTCTACCGAGATGGAAACATCGGAAAACAATCCCTGTGCATACAGTCGCTTGATTGCTTTGGTAATAGCCTCACCGGGAATCTTAATCTCACTACCTACCCTCAAACCGGACAATTGAAGCAATGTCTCCGGATCATACTGAACACCTATCCCCGACACTTCAACTCCTCCAATCTCATAAGTTTTCGGGCTCGAATAAAAAATCTCCGGCTGCGTAAGTGTATCTGTTTTTTGTGCATCTACCTGGCAAATACAAAAAAAAGCTATTACAAAACCCAATATTAATTTTCTCATCATATATCCTAAGCCTTAGCTTTTCATTTCATTTTTTACCTGCTCCCCTGTTTTCCCAAACCGTCTTTCCCGATTTTGAAAATTACGGATTGCCAAATATAAGTCATCTTTTTCAATATCAGGCCAAAATTTATCTACAAAATAAAATTCGGTATAGGCACACTGCCAAAGGAGAAAATTGCTCAAACGGCACTCCCCGCTGGTACGAATCAGTAAATCCGGATCCGGAATACCGGCTGTAGTCAGATAACCGGCCAGGCTGTTTTCCGTCATAGCATCCAAGTCAGAAATCCGGCCTGAACGATAATCCTCAGCCAGCTTTTTAGCAGCCTCCAGAATCTCCCAACGGGAACCATAACTTAAAGCCAGAATCAAAGTAACCCCTGTATTCTCTGCCGTTGCCCGGATCAAACCGTCCATTTTCTGCCAGACTCCTGCCGGTAAATCCGTCGTATGCCCAATCACCCTCACCCTCACCTTCTGTCTCATCAGCTCGGGCGTTTCCCGGACAATGGCATCGGCCATCAGACCCATCAAAGCATTCACCTCCGCTTGAGGACGATTCCAGTTTTCTATCGAAAAAGTATATAACGTCAAATATTTCAAACCAATCTCTCCACTGGCCTCCACCACTTTTTTCACGGTATTAATCCCCTGTTGATGGCCATAAATCCGGTCCAGGCCTTTTTGTTGGGCCCACCTCCCGTTGCCATCCATGATTATGGCAATATGTTCCGGCAACCCGACCGCCATGATTTCTTCTTTTATATTCATTACACAACCTCGAGCCTCAGGGCTCTTTATTATTTTCTAACCTCTCCTATTCCGTTTTTGCAGTCCGCCCGATTCTAAAAATAACACTCCCGATTCATCCGGAAACGGTAACTAAGTGTTATGCCGGCAACAAAAAACCAATCTTTATTAAAAATAAAATTAGTTTCTCCTGTACCCCAGGGATCATGCAAACCATCTATCTTATCCGTAAACAACTTCCGGGTACTCCACTCTATACCGCAAGACAATTGCCGGTATAAATTGAATTTTACCCCCACTCCCATCGGAATAGAGACACTCTTGTTCTCCCCGGCTGCCAAAAAACCGACTCCCATAAAAATGTAAGGAGCTCCCCACGAAGATTCCTTTATTTTCCTCACCATGAAACTGCGGAAATTAAACTCCACAATCCCCGCAACATCCTTCACCGTACAATGAAACCCTTCGGGATAAACCATCTCCCCGTTTGGCAACAAAACCTTATCCTGTATGTCTATCTTTGAAAAGCCTACATTCAAACGAACGGCAAAACGGTCATTCAGGTTATAGCGATATAATCCTCCCAAATAAGTCTCATTCTGCTTAAAATGTCCCGCATTGTATTCCCCTAAATAATATCCGACCCCTCCCATAACTCCCAACTCTCCCCCAGGCTGACAAAGACTGTTCAAAGATAACAACAAAAGGGGGAATAGCGTACAACCGAATGTGAAAAATCGGATAACAAATGCTAAGAAATAATAACATACGGAACAGGTATCGGGCTTGTTCCGGTTTTCCAAAGTCCTATGTAATCGAATACTCTGCACTTTAATACACTTGAAATCTTTTCTCAGGTCCTGATTAATCAAAACAATGCCCGTCATTTCGCCTGTCTTCCCCCCACTTCAATTTATTCCTTAATGTTTCATAATACTCATGGCAAGGCAAAGCCACTACCTTTAATTTATGGGTGCCGGCCAAAATTGTGAGACGGTGTGAGTCTTCCATCTTCCGGATGCGGGAATCTAAACTCAAAACGAAATCTTCCGACCGGCTTTCCACCTGTAACGTAATGCGGGCAGTGTTAGGAACCACCAACGGCCGCATACTCAGGTTATGCGGACAAATAGGCGTCAGAATAATATTCCGGCAGTCCGGACTCACAATCGGTCCTCCTCCGCTCAAAGAATAGGCCGTAGATCCCGTTGGAGTCGCTACCACCAATCCATCCGCCCAATACGTCGTCAGGTAAACCTCTCCGATATAAGCATGAATCCTCAGTAAAGAAGAAGTTGCCGCCTTCAGCACTCCCACTTCATTTAAAGCAAAATCAAACCCTTCCATCAAAACACCGTCCACCTCCAATTCCAACATATCCCTTTCTTCCAGAAAATAATTTCCGGAAACAATACACTGCACGGCAGATTCGATTTCATCCGCCTTCACATTAGCTAAAAATCCCAAGCGTCCGCTATTCACTCCTAAAACAGGAGTCGCCGTCTCTTTCACATATTCCACAGAATCAAGAAAAGTCCCGTCTCCTCCGATACTCAATAACATATCCGCTTCCCCCGAAACCCAGGAAGTCCGGTTAAATGTACGGCGAAATGCAGGTGCATAAGCATATTTTTCTTTCAGTAAACCCGCAAAATCCTCTTCACAGATGATCTCCGCCTGCGCAGATTGCAGGCATTGCACTAATTTTTGCAAATAAGGGAAAAAACATTCCTCCACACTTTTGCCATATATCGCGACCGTCATCGTTGAAACCAGTTATGAACGCAAATATACGGGAATATAAACAAAAATACCATCACATAGCCAGATATTTCATCAACAAACCATATCTTTCCCGTAAACTGTCCTGCTCCTCTTCGCCGGTAACAAAACTGCTTTTGATGGTATAACCGTAGCGGATAAAAGTATCTAAGATAGGCATAATATTCAAAGTATCGACTTTCAGAGTCAACCGGAGCTGATTCGGATTCTTGTCACAAGAAGTATAGCAACTCAGCACATGAGCTTCATTATATTCCACGATCTGGGCCACCTCAGTCAGTGTATAATCTATACGGCTGACCTCCAGAACAATGATTCCTCCCGGTTGTTCAGCACAAAGCAAATGGTCCAGGCCCTTTAAAAGGTCGGTTATTGTCACGGAACCGATAAAACCATGTTCTTTCCGATCTACTACGGGCACAACCGACAACAAGCGGGAAGAAGCCATACCAATCACATCGTAAATATGATAATCTCCATACACATAAGTATCTTCAACGGGAATATTCAATACTTCTACCGGATCATTCAAATCAGCATGAGCATAAATCAATTCATCTGCCACCAGGCCTAAATAGCACTTCCCTTCCACCAGAGGTAAATGCGAAACCCGGAACAATTCCATCCAGTTCAGTGCCTGCAAACAACTGTCTCCCTGTTTCAGGACAGGCACCACATTCGATATAAGTTCTGCCGCGATCATATTTTTTCAAACGCTCCTCCTGCCAGCAAAGTTACAACTGTTCTACCAAAATCAAAAAGTCATTCGCCGAACCCTCAACGAATGACTTTTCCAGCACTGAACACTGGCCTATAACTATCTCCCTGTTAAAAATTCAGCAACTGTTTCAGATCGGCAGTATTACGCCGCGACGCCATTGAGGAAGAGGGACGGGTTTCGCTGTATTCCCTGCTTCTTCCGCGCTGAATGATATAGGCATTCTTAAAACCGTTTTGTTGCACTTTATCCAATTGATTATGGGCTTCTTCAATAGAAGCATAATTCCCGGAACAATACATATACTTTCCTTTCTGGATAGCAAAAACATCTACATCATCTATACCGGAAAACTTCGAGGGCTCAAACACACGGTCAGCAGACATCAGCACCACCGTATATCCCTCTCCGGCCATCCGCAATTCACTGTCTTTCGGTTTATCCAAATAACGGCGTACCGGAGGCGCAGAAGGCTTATGTTTCTCCATTTTCTCAAAATTCTTCAACCGCCTCAATAACAATTCATCATCACTGATGGGATCCCCCTTCACACCATTCTGAATCTTTTTCTCTGCCACATATTTATCCACATTCATGACAAAAGCATCGGGAACTTTTCTTTTCACCTGAGGGAGTTCTATTTCAGCCAATTGTTCTTCCGGGTATTCTCCCACGGTATAACGGTAAATATTGTCATATCCCAGATATACCTTCACATTCTTGAAACTGTCGAAATACACCCTTGGCACCGGATTACGGAAAGCACCAATCTGTATGGCATACCGATAATCCACCGTAAACATTTCCTCCTGCGGCACCCTTTGCTGGCTCTTCGGGGTCTGTATTCGTTCCGGGACCTTACGGGAAGGCAGCAAACGCACGGAAAACAGAAAGTCATTATATCCCGTTCCTCCCCGGTTCGAAGAAACATACCCGTCCTTACAGTCTGTATCGCGGAATACCAGGGCAAAATCGTCCATAGAAGAATTTATGGGACGTCCCATATTCTGCGGTTCCGACCAGGAACCATCCGGCAACATCTGTGACACAAAAACATCCAATCCTCCCAATCCGACATGCCCATTCGAAGAAAAATACAACCGGCCGTCCTCAGCCATAAAAGGAAACAACTCATCAAATATGGTATTGATTCTCTCTCCCAGATTACGGATTTCACCACAATGCGGCCCTTGTACTGTAGTCATGTAAATATCCTTGCCTCCCATTCCTCCCGGCATATCGGAAACAAAAAACAACAGAGAATCCCTGTACAAACAAGGATGAGCACAAGAATAATCATCCGAATTAATATCCAATTCTTCCACATTTCCCCATTTTCCCCCTTCCTCTTCGGCTGTCATCAGCTTCAATATACTCGACCCATCTTTTTTCAAAATAGTACGGGTGTAATACATCCGTTTAAAATCCTTCGTGAAAGTAACCGCTCCGATATGATACTTATCTGCCAGACCTTCGGCAAAAGGCAATAATCTTCCACTGGTTCCGTCTCCTGTAAACACAGCATTATACAAACGGGTCACCTTATATCCCCGGCTATCTTTCAATGCATCTTCTCCGGTTCCGGGCGCAGCAACAATAATACTGCGGTTTTTATAGTAAGTCACTCCGGCAGAAAAACCCGCAAAATCAATCTTCGTTTTCACGGCTGAGTAAACAGGTTTCTCACGGGCCACCTCTTTAGCAAAATCACAGGACCCTTTGATTCGGTCTACTACTAAAGGATCGGCCCCCAAAGTCTCAGCCAGCTCAACCTGTTCTGCAGCTTTGTCATATTCCCCCGAACGCAACAAAGTAATAGCATAAAAAGTCAGGTCTTCCGCTCCGAGCAAATCCGGATTCACCGCCTTATACATCTGTCCCGCACGAACTACATCATTCAAATGAAAAAAACAGTTCGCTATCCGCATTTTCAGCAAATCGCTTTGCTCTGTTCCCCGATCTCCTACGGTTTCCAATTCCCTCTGATACGCCTTCAAAGCCTCCAGATAATCCCCGCGTTCAAAAAACTTATCTGCGCGGGATTGCGCCAAAGTATCAAAAGACAGGAAAACCCCCAATGATAGAATTAAAAATAATTTCATTCATCCCTATGTTTAAAAATACCGGATTGAATTAATATTCTCATCATACTTTTCTTCCGAAACAGACGACTTCTTTCCTTTCTTTCCAAAACGGAAAGTCAATCCAATCTCCTGTACACTGTTAAAACTATTATCGATGTCCGAATTGTTTCCTTCAAAAGAATAACCCAACCACAACTCATTTGCCAATCTCACCTTCACCATAGCGGCAAAAGCCTCCTCTGTACGGTATTGCAACCCAAACTCCAGACTCTTTTTATAGAGCAGCTTAATTCCCAAATCCAGTGTAGTCCCTTCTTCTCCCGAATAAGTCAGATAAGAATAAGGCAACAATTCCGTATTTTGTCCCACACTAAACCGGTAACCGCCATAAAAGAACATTTTCAGCATATCCGACATCAGGTCGTTGATTTTATTCCCTTCTTCATCTATCGTATTGTACCTGAACTCCGGAACAGAGGCTCCGACAAAAAACTTATCCGTCTGGAAATGCAATCCAACTCCAAAGTTCGGCTGACTATAATTATCACTAAAAATAATCTCATCATCAGCCTTCTTGTAATTCCCTTCATTGCTTACATAGTTCACTCCGGCCTGCAAACCGAAAAACAGATACTTCCCTTCATTCACCTTCAACTTATAAGAACCTGCCACGTAAGCATTCAATTTGGAGTAAGGTCCATACTTATCAAATACGAGATTAATCCCTCCTCCCAGGTTTTTATGAGGCATGCCGGCATTGATATTAAAAACACCGGTAGAAGGCCAGTAATCCGATTTCTCAAAACGGCTCCGATACAACAACAATCCGCCAATTCCATCCTCCAATCCCATGCATGACGGATTAATGATAGGCTGTACCATCGAATAATCCGTAAACCTCAGGATATTACTCTGTGCAAAAGCCCCGAAGGCCGACGTAAATAGCAATAAACCAACAATAACAAATCTCATATTTACTTATATTATACTGACTGTTTTCTGCATACTTTCTTCATCTTCCCCACTAACTCCCATATACGGAGAAAGATCTCCCCGGCCTTTTACAAGGCCGGAAGGAGATTTCCCTAATAAAAATTTTCAAAAAACACTTTTATCTGGAATATTTACCTCTGTTCATATCTCTTCTGATTTCCAACCAACCCTTCAATATTTCCTTATTACCCAACTCTATGACATAAGTGTAAATACCATTCGCTAAATTAAAGTAAGCCACATATCCGCTATTTCCCTTACCGGTTCCATCCCAGTCGTTCTGATAATTCGTGGCCCGGAAAACAATTTTACCATTCCGGTTATAAACCGTAATCTGATGTTCCGGATAATCAGCTAAGAAGTCCAGTTTCCAAGTATCATTCAAACCATCGTTATTCGGAGTGATAATATTCGGTATAAAGAAGCGGTCTTTATCTTTCACCTGAATATAAATGTAACCGATCTGGACATTTCCGGTATACCGGTTCACCACCTTATAGGTGACTTTTTCCTTACCAGTGAAATCCGGGTCAGGTACATAATTGAAAATACCGTCAATTCCCATGAATACTTTCGCACTTCCGGTATAACCGTTTTCTGCGATAAAGAACTCACAAGCTTCATCTCCCGGTTTAAACATATTCAGGTCTCTGATTCGTTCGCCGCGATAAATGACAACCAATGTATCCCGGCTGGAACCGTCAAAGTCAATAGACAGAATATTAGACAATACCTGATTCTGACACAACCGTTCGCCTCTGACACCCAATTGTACCTTATCCCCCTGATGGAAGGAAGAAGATATCAACTCTTCAGAAGTTTCCGGAGCAATCAAGTCATTCACATACCAGATATAAGTCGGATTCAACACCGGCATTTGAGTAATATCAGATTCTACGACAATCTCATCTCCTTCAACCTTACCATCCAAATCGGCAAAAATATACACCTTGGGATCTTTGATCGCCTTAATCTGCACAGCATCGGCAAAGACAGTATCCTGATTAAAACAAACTTCATCGGAAGGTTTCAGAATACATTTAATCCACATATCATCATTATCCAATATTGTTTTGGCATTATAAGCATATCCCAAATTCCAGTAAGGATAACCAATACTGCGGGTCCACTCGAAAGTCGGATTTTCACCGGCATTTTCCCATTGGGCTTCCAGATAAATCTCATCGTTCAGACAAGCCAGCGTATCCTCACACCAAATAGAAAACTTAGGTTCAACAATCTGTTTCACTCTTAAGAAAGCAGTGTCCAGATACTGAGGTTCACGGGTACAAATTTCAGGCGAAGGAGTCATAATCACTTTCACCCACGTATCTTGTTGTCCCATCACCATCACAACATTATCATTCTCCAAACTAACCACTTTATTATTAGGACACTCCTCTTCTGACAAATCAAAAATATCATTATACCATTTGTAAGTCGGATTCAAACCGGCTGTCTGGTTCGGGTCATCAATCCAGCAAGTAACGGTATCTCCCGGACAGAACATTCTCGGCTCATCAACAGAAGTCCTCAGCTTCCAGGCCAAATCAGCAAACGGAGTTGCTTTCAAACGCAGATAGCTCTTGCAAAGGGTATCACAGGCACCATCAATATAGGCACATAATCCAACGGTAATATTATCCTGCCACATCATCGGCGGAATCCAACTCAATTTGCTGGAATCAGAAATAAATACCATTTCACCCCAACGACCATCATCCGTACGCAAACCGTCAACGGTCCATTTAAAGACTGCATCCCGCATATCCACATCAACCTCGACATCTTCATCCAGCACCAGACGGGCACAGATACCAATCCGGGAACCCGGACAATACCAACCATCTACCTGAACGTCAGGGTCAACTTCCGGACGGATACCTTCACACATATCCCATTCTATATCCAGAATTTCAAAACATTCTTTCACATGCAACAAGAATGTAGTATCTGCCGTACCGCAATCATTCGTCACAACACATTGGAACTGGGCTCCATCCCAACTCTGCGGAACATCTCCCAATCTCAAAGAATCAGTCTGGGATCCTGCAATCGTCGGCATGGAACTATTGTCATCCGTCAAACCGAACCAAGCAGCTCCATCCCAGCGTTTCCACTGATATTTCAAATTTTTACCGGTAGATTTCACTGAAAAGACAACTCCCTTGCCAATAGCAATACTACGTTCCACCCGACCGGTAGAAACAATCATCGGAGGCTCATTCACATTAATGGTAACCGGAGCTTCCTGCGAACACCCGTTCACTGCCTCCGTACCCGTTACAATATAAGTAACCGTACCTCCCACATTCGGCTGCACTGTAATAGTTTCACCCGTCTCATCGTTATTCCAAAGATATTCAGCAGCACCACCTGCAGTCAGAGTAACCGATTCTCCAAGGCAAATATCATCATCAGAAGCCGTAATGGTCACGGTCGGTTTCGGTACCATGGTTACATTTACGGTAGAAGTAGACTTACATCCCTGCTCACTTGTTGCCGTAACCGTATAAACGCCGGAAGCTGTCGGGAAGAAAGGCTGACCGTTCTGTACATCATTATCCCACTCATAAACCGTATTAGCCAACTGACTGCTTGCCTTTAAAGAAAGCTCATCTCCTTCGCAAACAGATACCACATTCCCCTCTGCAATGGTAATCACCGGAGTAGAATGGAACAACGCTTCTATCTCCATCGGAATAACCTGACTCGGATTAACCTGCAATCCATTTTTAAAAGCTTTAAAGTCAGATACAAAATAAGTATCCTGATCTCCTAAAGATATCGGATGGGTCCATGGGCCTGCTCCGTCAAAATCCAGCGCAAGTCCTTTGTTATTCCGGAGGGTAAAGCTATATGTCGTACCTCCTGAGGGAGTCATGGTCAAAAGCATATCTTCTCCGGAATCGGCACATTTCCTTTCCAAAGACAATTCCAACAAACCACCGGTGTCAGGTTTCTTCACAGTAACGGTAACTGATTGGGTAGCTGTACAACCATCACCAGACCTTGCAGTCAGCGTAAAGGTATTCATTCCAGATACAGGTTTGGTATTTACTGTACTACCGTTCGCAGACTGCAAATCAGATCCTGTCTCCGACCAAGTGCAAGTTGCTGTATTCGGATCAACCGTACCTACCAATTCCAATAAATCCCCATAATCAGCCGTAGTGACATTCGTAGTTCCTTTCGTAAGATTATTTACTACTATAGAATTAATAACCGGTTTACGGGAAATGTTAACCGTAATATCTTTATATTGAGAAGGCGCAGGATCAGCACCGCCGTCCGTAACAGTTACCCTGACGGTATGAGAACCGACAGAACCGCCCGTAACAGACACCAGATTACCGAAAGTTGTACTCAACTGCAAATCTCCGCTTATCACAGTCCAGTTATAACTTAACGTACCCGAACCACCAGTCGCACTCGCACTCAATTTATTATTCGTCATATCACCTTCACAGATGGTGGCATTATTTGCAGCAATCACAATATCAGCCGTTTTTTCAACGACATTCACCAAAATGGTAGAATCGATGGAACATCCGTCAAGAGTTGCAGTAATTGTATAAGGATAAGCGCCACCTGCTGCATTAAAAGTTCCGGCATTAATTGAAGCCGTTCCTGCCGTTCCTACCTGAGCATCAGCAGGAGTACCAGCCCATTTCAACTCTGTCGTAGCCGGATTGGCGGAAGCTGTCAGCATCACTTTATTTCCTGCTTTCACCGTCTGAGGACTGACAGGCACAGCAGTAAATACCGGCATCGGTTTCACTTTTACCGTAAAGTTCTGTGTCGCTGTATTTCCTTTACTATCTTCCACTTCCACAGAACCATTATAGGTTCCAACCGGAGTATTCGCTTTCACCGTCAACGATGCTTTATCAGCCGACAAAGTATATTCCAATCCAGCACCGCAATTCCAGGTATAAGATTTAATCGGCTTCACCCCACCGTTAGTCTGAGCAGTCAGTGTTGTGGTTGAACCTTCACAAACCGATGCATTTCCCTGTACGGCCAAAGTAAATTCAGTACCGTTGACATTCAGGCAAACCTGTTGTTCATCGGGACATTTGTTATCAGCATTCGTCACAACCAATTTAACACAAGGATTTCCCTTTGTCAATGCTTTGGTGGTAACCGACAAATGGTCAGCTCCCTCGCTATCAACAATATGGCTTGCATCCGTCCAGGCATACTTGGTACCGTTAGGCAAATGAATACCTTGAATCTGAATATCCACCACACTTCCCGGCAAGATCACATCACTACTTCCCAACGCTGTACCATTCTTATAAACCGTTGCTGTTCCCAATTCAGGTTGGTCTCCGATGGTTATGGTAGCCTCATTCGAGGTTGCCTTCTGAGGTAGCTTCTCCACCTCTACTTTCACATGATAAGTACCCGGAGTAGTCGTCGTTATCTTAGGTGTTGCCGAATTCGCATTGTCAAAAGTCAGTCCATCGGAAGAACTCCACTTATAAGTTGGAGTCGCACTACCTGAACCACCGGAAAGATTACAACTTAATTGTTGTTTAACACCGGCACACACATACAAATCGGTCAGGGTCACACTCAAAGGTCCGCCTTGCATCGTATACACTACATTTCCGCTGGCTTCACACTGATAAGCATCAACTACCTTCAACGTATAAGTACCTCCTGTTGTCAAAGGATTAGTAGTCGCCTTCGTTTTATCGCTCGCATCCGTTCCCGAAGTCGCTATGCCTCCTCCTCCGGACCATGTATAGGTAGCACCCGTAGATCCCGAAGTCGGAGTAAACGTCACCGTACCTGTCAATGTAGCCGAAGCATTATAAGGAACAGTAGCTGTACTTCCGGCACCATTAATCTTGGCCTGTACACTCACTTCATGTCCCGTCAACTTCACAGCTGTGGAAGCATTGGATTTACATTTTCCGTCATTAGCCGTTACCGTATAATTCTGTCCGCTTGTCGGTACTCCGCTATGAGCGACATCTAAGGATTTCCCTGTTCCTGACGGTGACCAGTTATAGGTATAACTGTTATTCGCATTATTCACAGTTAAAGTAGTCTTTCCGCCATCTTTCCGGCAAACATCTGTTTTAGCAGGAGTAGCAATAACAGGAGCACTCGGAGCTGTCAATTTTTCCACTGTAATAGTAGCCTCTGCAGGACATCCTGCGCCGGCATTTTTCGGAGTCACCTTCACCGTATAATTACCGGCTGCTGTCGCATTCAAAGTAGCAGCCGTTCCCGTCCCGGCACCACTCCACTGATAATTATAATTGGCTATATTCGTAGCGGTCAAGGTTACGGAAGAATTATTAGAACCTCCGGAGCAAATATACCCCTTGCCGGCATTAGACAAACTCGGCGTGATAGCCAGCGTCGGACCTGCATTCACCGTAAATTGTTTCGTCCAGGGACCGGCACTTCCGTCTTTCGCAGTCAGTGTCAAAGTATGAGCACCGGCAGCAGCCGTATTGGCCACCTGAATAGAAGTTGTTGCCCCCAACGTTCCCAACGTAATTCCTGCAGAAGGATTAACCGTTAAAGTATATTTTGAAAAATCGGTTACATTCGTAATGGTGATATTCCCCGATGCTCCTTTACAAAGATTTGGTGCAGTAATCTCCGGATCAGGAGCAGCAGGAGGTGTTAAAGTTATATTCAAGAATACACCCACACCATCATTATATAAACACCCACTCATATCATAAGCTATAGTCACACTTCCCGAATAGTCTGCAGCACAATCGCTTGTCGATTTAATGGTGACAGAGATAGTCACAGATTCTCCGTCTTTATTAAATGGAGATTGTGCATGTAACTCCTGAGGATTTATTGATATCATATCCTCGTCTAACACCCAGTCAGTAGTCGAAGTCTCTGTCGCAGTTCCTCCCTGTTTTACAATAGACCAAGTGATATGGGATGGATCTGTTATTTGGCATGGTAACCCCTGCATCACTATCAAAGCAGAAGGACATCCTTGCCCGAAAATATTCAACTGAATACCAATAATAAATAAAACTACAACAAGTAATCGTTTCATAATCCTTATTTCCAAATTAATGAATTTTCAGCTGGAAGTAAATCCGTTGAAAATACTTCCAGAGGGATAAACGGAGATTTATTAGCACCTATAATAGATGTTCCTCCAGATATATTAGTTATTATCACTGTTTTTTGCTTTGCAAAATCCCATCGGTATAATTTCATAACCTTAGCAAAATCAGTTTTACACAAAGAAGTTAAATCTAATTTATCGGTTTTTTGCAGTAATGCATAAATCCAATTATAGTTTGTTGTCGTTGTATTCGTATGTTTTATTTCAAAAGAATTCTGCGACAATACACCATATTGCATAAACTTAGTTTTATTCGTAGGTCTGATAATAACATATCCGTTATCAACAGTTAGTTGTGTTCCATCATCCGGAATTAACTTGTTGAGAGTTGCAAGATATTTGAACATCTTGGTACTCTGAGTTGGATAATCATATAAGTAGAAACTTAAAGTTGTACCACCATCTCCTAATCGTTGAGCAAGATCCTTGATTGTTGAGCATCCCATTGCAGCAAAATCAAAATAAATTGCCATATAATTATCGGAGCTTAAACCGCTATTTACATTTAAATCAAATAAATAATACCCAACCGTATCACTTGTAACTTTACTTTCCCATTCACGGGCTTGTATCGTTTTGATAGAAGTAGCATAATAAAATTTTAAAGTATCGCTCATATCAGGCTCACTCCAAATATGATCAGAAACGGTTGCCTCTTTTTTATATACCTGATCACCCGTAAACTTTGTAGTCAAGCAATACGGATCCCACTTCCGGCTCCAGATGGTATACTTATCAGCTCCATCCAGGTAAAGAGCGGCATTTACCAGGCTTCCGTCCACCGTATCGATTCGGATGCTCGGTGCTTCCGGATAGAGGTAAAGCGGCATCGTATCGGAAACCATACAGGTCTCAGCTTCTTTATTGGCAATCCTGATATAAACTGAATCATCCTGCTGGATAGAATTAACGGTACAAGAAGTCTGGTTGGCAGAAGGAGTCAGACTTGATGTATGTTCCGCTGTCCAGTCGATATTTACGGCCGCCATGGCAGACGTAAGGTTCCAGTTTGCCTGATTCAAACTCAGGGTTACATTATCGTTTTTCTCTACCATCATATAAGGCAAACCGGTAGTTTCTCCATCCGGAGTCCAGGCTGCAAACTCAGCACGCGGCTTAAAGTAAATCTTACCTGTCACATCTTTAGTAGCCTTACATCCGCCATTTTGCGGAGTAGCTTCAACATTCACCGTATAAGAAGCCGAAGCTGCATTCAATATTCCCTGATAAACCACCCGACAGGTGTCATTATTCGCAGAAGCCTGAACAGAACCGGATTTAATCGTCCAGCTATAAGCAGCACCCGCTCCCGCATCTGCAACCAGGATAACCTGACCGCAACTATCGATAACCTGCAGTTTTTGTAATTCTACTGCCGGATCAATCGTAAAGTCATCTTCATAAGTAGTAGAAATACAGTGGTCCGTACTCTTTGCCGTTACCTTCACATGGTAATTTGCCGTCAAACCGGTCGCCGGCCAGGTATAGGTATTGCCTGTTACAGACTGCACTGTTCCGTTCACCGTCCAGGTATAAGTCAAATTCACACTACTACCGATATTATTGGCAGTCAAAACCAAATCATTTCCGGCACAATGTGCTCCCGAACCGGCATCCACCACCAGATTCGGAATAACACCCGGGACAACTACAATATCAGCACGTCCTGCAGCCACCATACCGTTTACATTTACCAATACCGTATAGGAATAATCTCCCGATGTACTTACCGGACCAAATTTCACACTGGCAGAAGATACATCCGCTCCCAGATGAGTTGAAGGTTTCCAACTATAGGTCGGAGTACCGCCAATAGAAGACCATACCTCGGCACGCAAATCCAATTCATTGCCTTCACAAATGGTATCTCTCGGAGGAATTACTTTTACAAACAGTTCCGGATCAAAAGTTCCCGGATTCAAACCGTTCATCATATTTACCTGAACATCGTCATCAACTCCGATACAACCGTTTCCATCCACACCGCAAACGGTATATATCGTCTGTGCCGACAACAAAGTAGTATAGGGAGAAGGCAACGTATTCTCTCCGGAAGCCAGTTTATTTTCCGGATACCATTTCCAGGATTGAATATCAGCAGTGGTATTAGCTACCAACGCTGTTTTGGTTCCGGTCGGAATTCTCATATCCACACCTGCTATATCAGGAGCAATTCCTGATTTTTGCGTCAAAGTAACAAACGAAGATTCTCCGGTTCTGGTCGCATCACTTTTCAAAGATACTTTCACCTTATACTGGTCTGTCGTATTCGGATTTGCCACAACCAATTCCGGCCCCGTTGCTCCACTAATCCGGATTGTTCCCTTATACCATTCAAAATTCACATTGGAATTGGCCACTCCAGTCACTTCAGCCTGCAATATAGCAGCACCTCCCTGACAGAATCCACCGTTCAAGGCCTCCAATTTTACTGACAAAGCAGCACCGTCTACCGTAATAATAGAATCTATTTCCAAAGACTCACAACCATTTCCATCCCTGACTTTCACTTTGAAATAATAAGGCTGTGTAGCAACATCAGCCGTTCCATCGGCAGTACTGCTTACTTCCGTTAAATTACCCGCTGTAGTACCTTCATCGGTAAAATGAACCGAACTTGAGGTGCCGGCATGATTCCACGTATACGTATATTGTCCGGAAGTCACCGGATCCAGATAAGCCGTCACTTTTACCACATCTCCTGGTGCAGCCTGAGCCATTCCAGCATCCCTCCATGCCAATACCGGCTTCGGATGTACAATTATTCCGACCTCCGTAGCTCCGGTAGCCGGACATCCGGCAGAAGACAATGCAGATACTTTGATATTCTGGAATTCATCAGCACTGGCTGAAGGTTTATAAGTAACAGAATTTCCTTTTTGTTTTTCAACCCCTCCGACATACCACGTACAAGTACCTAAAGCAACTCCGTTCGTTGAAGATACTCTCAAGTCTTCCAGGGAACAAATATTATTTGTACCACTGCTGGTATTAAAGCCGGTAATCTGTAAAACCGGAGCCATAGCATTCTGCAAAGTTACCGTAATCTTATCGGTTGCTGCAACATTGGCATTATCAGTCACTTTCACGATAATATCAGCAGAAGAAGCCGTAACATTCGTGATAGTAAAGAGAGGATTTTTATTTGTAACAGCATCAAAACTACCGTCTGCAGCAGCTAAAGAGGTTCCCCACTTCCACGCACTGATAGCCCGGTCCTGAGGGGTTACCACTGCATTCATGGTCACTTCACTTCCCCGGCACAACAAAGCAATAGGGTCTATCTTCACCGCCAACTTATAATTATGGTCATCCGTCACCCTGACAGTCACCTGATCTGCCGCGCTGGTACATTGGTTAGCATCCGTAGCGTAAGCAGTATAAATCGTCTCGCTTGTCAAAGCCACCGTATACGGATTAGCCGTATTCTTACCGGAAGCCAGCATAGCTGCATCAGCCCAGGTCCAACTCGTCGGATTACCGCTGATCACCGTACCCAACAAATAAGTCTGCGTATTATAAGCAATCGTCATCGGATCGCCGGCATCAATCTGAGGTGCAGTCAAATCATTTCTGACTTTAATCAATACGGTATCGCGGCTGATCAGTCCGGTAGCATCCGTTACCCTTACCACCATCTTCGTATCTGTCGTATAACTTCCCGAAGCAATATAAGTATTGGTCGTCTCAGCTGGTCCGCCTTGTTTCGTATACAAAATCGAACTTTCGTTCCCGGCCTGATACCATTCAAATTTATAAGAAGGAGTACCTCCCGTTACCGTAGCGGTCATAACCGGAGCACCTTGCCGGCACAAATTTACTTCATCCGGTACTGTTACTTTCAAACCTCCGGAAATAGTGTTTTCTACTTTTTCTTCAATGGTCTTGCTACAACCATTAGCATCCGTAGCAGTTACCCTGAAGGTATATTCCGGAGCACTGGCCCCGACCAGTTTAAAATTATTCGGATTGATTGTGTTCCCGCTCAAAGCCACACCTTCGGCAGGAGAAGTCCAATTGAAAGTATAAGGCTGTGCTCCGTTAGAAGCTGTAACCCCGGCCTCTATGGTTGCTCCCAGCTTATAATTGGACGGATGGGTTGTAAAGGCCAGATCAAATCCGTTTACCTTCACCGCAACTCCCTTACCGGTAGTATCAGAAGCACAGGCAGCCGTTTTTCCCGATACCCAGACATAATAATCACCCCGGGTTCCCAATTTGATAGTATCTTTCGCAGCCGAAGCCATTCTCGTATAAATAGCCCCGGTTGTATTATCCCGGATATACCATACATAACCCCCCGTCAGAGCAGCAGCATTGCCTCCGGTAACAGTCAGGACATTTCCCTCGCATACCGCACCTCCACCGGAGATTCCCAAATTGGGATTAGGAGTCGTCACAATCTGAACTACAGTTTTAGCCACTCCGGTATGTCCGGCTCCGTCGGTCACCGTCAATATTTTATTCACCAAACGGGTCGAACCGGTTGCAAATAACGCATCATCCTGGAAAAAACAGGATGCGGATGTACTGGAACCGTATTCGTCACTGCTCCAGCTATAAGTATAGGCACCATCACCACCGCTCACTTCTGCTTTTAAGGTAACACTACCTCCCTGGCAGACAATCGGATTCTCCGGTTTTATTTTCACATTCAACGCATCATTGGAAATCCTTACCCATGTACTATCCATCAACCAGCAGGTGTACTGATCCTGAGCATACACATAAAATTTAACAGGAGCAGAAAGAGAGGCTGTGGTCGGATACTGGGAAGTAGCACCCGTAGCTATCATACCGGCAGGCTCAGACTCCCAGGACCAACTGGAAATAGGAGCAGAAGGATTCGGAGTCAGCAAAGTACTTCCTCCACTGGTTACCAAATAGGTATCCGGCATCGTAATGGTTGCAGCAGCCTGGTTGCGTCTGGAAATCGTCACCGACTTCGTCAGCATTCCCCGGTAAGTATATACCTTCACTGTATAATCTCCATCCTCCACGGCATTGAAGATGTTCTTTTTCTCTCCTTTAGAAACCACAATGGAATCTAATTTTACTCCATTTCTGTACCACACATAATCCGTCACGGTTGTAGAGCAAGCATTTGTCAACTCAGCCGTCAGGCGACAGATACCGTTAGGCAGACAAATCCGGTTATTATCCGAACCGCTCAATGCCAATGCCGGTACACAAGAGGTATTTTGGGTTAAATTCACTTCCTTGGTAGCCGTACAATAAGGAGAAGTCTTGCTTCTCACTTTCAGGACAAGCCGGTAATTCGCTTCCGTAGCTCCGTAAATATTGTAAGTCGGGCCCGTCGCTAAAATTGTTCCCGAAGCATTCTCCCAGGAATAATCATATTTTGACGCATCCACATTTTTAGCCGTCAGGTTGATATTATCTCCCAGATAATACCTGTTATCAGTACTGGCTACAGAACTATTTCCCACTTTCACCGTTGCGTCAGCCAACGGTTGGGGATGAATGGACAAGTTCAGTTCGCCGCTTGCCGGACAAGCGGTTGCCGACTGCGCCTCTACCTTATAAGTAACCGATGTCACTGAAGACACAACAGGCAGCGTCGGAGTATAACTCCGGGTCGTTGCCCCGTTAATCAAAGTTCCGTTCAGATACCATTTATAATTGGTCAATCCGGCCGTTGCATTCAAAGTAATATTATCGCCTGTACACACTCCCCCGCTCACATCCGGCGTAGAAGTCACTGCCAAAGCGGGAGCAGCATTCACCGTAACAGACTCGCATTTCTCGTCACTGGTTTTATCTCCTTTCGTTGCCGTTGCACAAATCGAATACGTTCCGGCCGTATGATCTTTCCATTTAAAACTAACACTCTTTCCATTAGGTGTCATCGTTCCATCCACCACCGTCGAAGTCACATTCATCGTTCCCTGCTTCACCACCCAATTCAGCGTAACCCCATCTTCCACATCCGCCGTATAAGTAGCCGACGCTCCTTCACATGCCGCTAAATCTCCGGTAATACTGTTGATAACAGGAGCTGCTCCACCTTCACCAAACTCAATATCCAGAGAAGGACCAGTTTGACAAATACCAAACGGTACTTGAGTTTTATAATCGTATGCTTTTGACGGATAAGTTCCATCACCTTCATAACCACTTATAGTTGGTATACGCAATTTAACGCCTGTTTTCCCTCCTGTTACACCAGCCTTCAGTCTCCAACGAAACTTACCTACATACAAGTATTCTGAAGTTGATAAAGCAAAAGACCCCCCGTCACCAGTATCACTATATCCCAATACCCCTATAATCAAATTAGGTAAAGGCTTTGCTATCACAGTTTCGTTTCCAGAAACATAAGCGTCACGCCATGTCAAATCATCATCCTCATTATAATTATAATCAAGACATTCTATTGGAGATATTTCAGCCACAACATTTCCAAATACCTCTTGATTAAAATCTAAATAAATATCCAATGCACCTAAATACTTATTTCTCGCACTAACTTTAGAACCACTTTCTGTATACCAAGTTCCTAACGCTTTTAAATTTATAGTAAAATACAAATAAAAATATCCATCAGTTTCTTTCTTAACGCTTACATCCGAAAAATTAATCTCTACGTAATTATCTCCTTCCTGAGCAGCAGCAACATGAGAAGCAAAATTATTTGAGAAATCACAATCTGAAATTCCTAAGTTTTGCCCAAAACCTAAAAAATAACAAATAGTAAAAAATATTAGTATGATAAGTCTTCGTTGCATAACTTAATTTATTCCTAATTTTATTTTCTACAACCAACATCAAACATTCCTGTCGCACTTGGTGAATTTTTCAATAATAGCCTTCTATCCACAGCGCCTACAATACCATCAAAATCCAAATCAAAAACAACATAACCTGCTTGGGAAACTGCTGCTATCAACTTGGATTTATCCCCACCACCAACCATATTATCTTGATTTACATCTCCAACATAAAGACCATATATACCGGTTCCCAATAACTTAACAGCACCTCCCGCAACATT
This sequence comes from Odoribacter sp. Z80, assembly GCF_009935865.1. GTDB lineage: Bacteria > Bacteroidota > Bacteroidia > Bacteroidales > Marinifilaceae > Odoribacter. The sequence continues at coordinate 45,416 of NZ_QWEL01000013.1, read as the reverse complement.
TGCAATATCTGAAAGATCTATTATTGTCGGAGTCGTTTTTAAAGCTGATATGTTATAAGCACATTTACTTCTCGTTATAATATGATTACGATGCTCTATAACAACATAATAATAATCCGAAGGTTTCAAGTTTTTAAATTTCACATAAGGATTCCCTAATGAATCACATATAGAACCATCTTCCAGAAGAAATACAGAAGATTTTCCAACAACTTCAGTCACATCATTTTCTTGTCTCAAGGATACCTGAATCCAATCTACAATTGCCTTTCCGGCAGGAAAATTCGCCAGAACAATTGTATTATCATAAGGAGAAACATGAGGCAAAAGATCATTATCCGAATAATAAGTCTTCATATTACCTGTAGAACTCCGGTAAGCCCCTTCCAGAAATACTTTCAGTGCAACATAATACCAGTCGCTGATATGTATGATTTGATTAACCTCCATCGTACAAGTTCCGGTCGGGGTACTGATATCGTATTTATATACAAGCGTATCGGCACAACCGAGAGGATTGGTACAAGAAACAGAAGAGGCCTGGTAATATTTAGGATTGGTAGATAATTCCAACAAACTTCCCAAAGCGGATTTCAATTCATAACCGGAATAAACGTAATCAGTATTCAGTTCCATCTTTTCGCCGCTGGAAACCGTCGTATCCGCCAAAGAGTTTTTAATATTGACATCTCCCTCAATATCCCGGATATGCACTGTATCATAAAGCACATAAGGCGCCCCGTTATCACATCCTTTGGCTGTGGAAATAGAGGTCACCCATACATTTACATTCGACACGGAATCCGGCAAATTCACCGTTCCCCGGAACAGACATTTGCCGTTAGGCGCTTTTACAGCAGCCTCAACTGCCCAGGATGTCAGATTCACACTTCCCAGTTTCCGGTTAGCCAATGCATCCTGAGTCATATAGTTAATGACCATCTCATTCCCGATAAACTCGGCATCCTCTCCGCAATCCGGTCCGAAAAAGAAGAAAGAAACATAAGATACTCCCGTAGGACATTTCAATATGGTATCTGTCCGGTTGTTTGCCCCTATAGGATTTCCGGTCACTACATCCGCCCGGTTATTGGGATCTGAAGCAGCAAACCATCCAAAAATACTATCCCGGACAATGACCTGCGTCTCACCCTCTAATGACTTCCGGTCGCCCACGCTCAGCGAGGGATCGGACAAGACACACTGGAAATACATGCTATCCAACCATTGGGGCGCATTCAATATCATCAGGGTATCTACCCGGCTATCCTTAGCCACATTCATGGAAGAAACTTCATAACTCAAGGTGCCATCGGGGGTTATCACGCTTCCCGTATAATGCACCTGGCTGGTACCTACCTTAGTGCCTGTAATATTGGAAGTAAACTTCACAGGATTCGTAAAGTTTTTATCTTTCGACATCAGCCAGGAAATGGATAATTCTTCTCCGGCTGAAAAGCCCTTGGCCCAGATTTTAGTCCTATCGCCTTCACACACATATACCTTTTTGGCATAATCTTCAAGCACGATAGCCGGATCAGGATTTTGCAGGATATCTCCTTTAAAAGCAATTTCCAGAGGTTCTCCGATATTGGAAAATCCTCCGGTAGCCACCGTATCCCACCGGAATCCCGGGTTGCGGTCCACATAATTCAACGGCATTTGTATCTGACACAATTCCACCGGTGTATTATAAGGTATCTCGATATACTTAGGCGCCATAGCCGCCGTATTTTTTGCCAGTTTCACCTGAAAACGTCCGGCATAATAATCTACCCGTTCAAAACGAAGAAAATCCTGGGAATGATCTATGTTCGGATGTTTTCGGGACACCGTCGGGAAAACGTCCTTATTGAAAACCATATCATTCATCCAGAAATACAAATCGACATCTCCCATTAAAGTATCCTGTAAACCACCTGCACCTCTCCAATCATCAACATGTCGGTAAAACATAATGGAATAAACGAGATTGTTTCCCACAATCTTGGCACTGTCAATTTTAAATGTGATAGAGTCTGTATATACTACATTAGCCTTTGCTTCCCGATGGGGAGCAAAGGAAATAAAAGCAGTAAAAAACAGGCTAATTATCAAATACTTAGCAGCAGTTTTCATCATAACTCATACATTATGCGGTATAAAATTAATACTTTTTTAGCAAAAAAAATCCTTTTATTTGATATTTTATTCATTTTTTATCAATATTCTTCAATTTCGGAATACCTGTCACGATTCAGGAACAAAATCCAGGCATCCTCATACCCCGCCGGACTTCCTGCCACAGGAGGCACGGTTACCTGACCGTCAAACGTAACATCCCAAATATGATACCCCGGTACCATCGTCATCAAGTTTACAAAGAAAGCCTTCGTGGAATTGGACAGACTAACCAGTTTATCGGTCTTATTGATTTGCTGGTAGGACGGAGCCATCACCCACAACGTTTGTCCGTTTACTGTCCAGAAATCCCAGACATGGTCCGACAACACGCCACCCCGGACATAGTAATTATTCGCACTTAGTCCGAAATCAATCGGCGTACCGATACCTGTCGTACTAAACAACGAGGGTTGATTGGTCATAACCGGTAAATGATTCCGGTGGAATACGGCAACATAGAATTTCTCTCCGACTACTCCGGTACCTTTCAACTCAATATTATTATTAAAATTACGATTCACAACCGAACCATCATTCAACAACAAACAAGTATCACGGTCAACAACCGACCAGCTGGAAGTGGTTACATCCAATTTCCGGGCTTCCACAAAAATCCAGTCTACAATCTGAGACTTCCGGATTGTAAAATTCGTCGCAAAAGCCGGGAAGCGGACAGCATCGGCATATTGCGGGAAATCCGGAAGATATGCTAAATTGGAAGACATGGTCGGCATATGATAGTATGCCGGTGTGGTTCCGGCCAGATTGGCCAAAGCACCACCCAAATACAGATGCCGGATCTTAATATATCCCGAAGGAGCATACTTAACAGTCCTCATCACAGCACCCCCCATAGGAGCACAGCCGTTCACCTCATTGCAAACGAAATGGAAGACCCCTTCCTTCTTCAACATCAAAGTGGTATCATGTGCATAAACCGTATAGGTATCTACACTATCAGCCGCAGCAGAAGAAGCGTCTTCCCGGTAAGCAAGGTTCAATACCCAAGGCGTGAAACCATTCATCGTTACCTTAACCCTCACACTATCATCGGTATTCAGACTATACAAAGAGGTATAAGCATCCCACATGCCGTTATTATAAGAAGGATGCATACCTTCAACCGTCACTGTCGGCAACTTGTGTACACGAACCAAAGCTTCATTTTGAAGTGCCGGATTCATGTGGCAACCATGGCCGTCCACCACATCCACAGCTACATAGCGGCTGATGGAATCCGAACAATTCGAGTTCATGCTATAAGTTACCCATTGCGGATTAGTCAAAGGCGTATGATCAGCCAATGTATACATTTGACTACCGGAAGTAGTCGTATGGTCATCCAGCAAGCGTTCCGTCCTTATCAAAAGGCTATCGAAAGGCACGGCTCCGCGCATGCTGGCATACAATTTCAGACCGGCACCGCAACACAAAGTCGTATCCGACGGAGTTATCACGGCATAAGGCAATGAATCGACAGTCAGCGTCAAGGCCGTATTGGTGGCTTCATCACAAACACCGCCCAAAGAATAGCGGATTTCATAAGTTCCCGGACCGTCACTCTTCAGGATATGAGCATACGCCCACGTCCGGTCAAAAGTTTCTACCGGATCAGTCTTTCCGGGGGCCAGCTTGGAAATATGGAAAATACCATTGGCCGGTGTCGGATTCAACAGAGCTCTCAGGTCTACATCAAGTTCACACTCTCCGATATTTTGCGACCAACCACCCCAATTGACACTCAGCTTGGCCGTCGATTTCACGTTAATCTTCTGGTCTGCCTCTACCGGGATGATACATCCTTCTGCAATCTTATTATTTGCTCTATCCGTTACAACTACAGTTAATTCCACATTATCAGCAACAGTCATATCAAAATAATACCCTTTCATCGCTTCCGAAGTCGACAAATTAAATGGATTAGTGTCAAACCACTTATTATAAATGGCCGGCTCAGTCATGGTATTATCTTGATAATATACCGCTACCCTATACGGTCCGGTCCCCTCCGTAATTTTAATATACATCGGTACTTTATCACCCGCACAAATCATCGTATCCCGGCCTCCGGAGGCAAGACCGAAATGTACTACACCTCTGGGCACATCGTATATGTTAAATTCCTTCATCACCTTATCCTTGTAATCACAGATACCGTCATACAAATCGGTAACTGCATAACTACCGGAAAGTAAACCATCCACGGTATCTTTTATATATCCGGCATCCACACTATAACTTGTCGGATTCAGATCATTCCTCTGCAGTTTGTAACTCCAGGCTCCGCCATCCCCGTTCAACAATTCCACTTCCACTCTGGCCGTCGAATCACAACACAACCAGGTTTCAGGAGGAGTGACATTGATCTCCCGGGGAGCAACAATTGACAATGTTACAGGAGTAGATAACGCTTCCCCACAATTATTCCTAACCACACACTGCAATTGAGCACCGTCATATTTAACATCTGTCAGCAATGATAACTGATCGGTAGCCTCCCAGTCATATCCCATTCCTCTGCGTACAGTATCCACCGAACCATCCGGATAGGTTATAAACCATCGGAATTGCAAATCACTACCCGTAGCCGTGAGCTTCGGAGAATAATAACTACCCTCACACATCTTTCCTCTGGCAGGAGTCAGGTCTTCGGTAATGACTACCGGAGTATTCACTCTAACCCAGCAGGCATTGGATACCAGACGTCCGCAACTGGTATTCGCCGTACAAGTATACAAACCAGAATGTTCCTTATCATACGGAATAGTATAAGAAAAATCTGAAGAACCCATTGCAACCGTATCTACACGTGCCGTAGAAGCAGGCGTAAAGGTCCATACATAATCAGAGACCAGTGTTCCGCTGATTTCCACTGTCACGGTCGTATCTGCCCGTTCACCTTCACAACCCGAGATCTCATCCGGCAGGTTCTTCACAAAAGCCACATTAGTAGCAATATTAACTTCCACATCCTGATGATTCAGAGTCGTATAATAATCTGCAGGACAGGAATTATAATAGTAAACCCTATAAGTTACATGCCCTGCTTCTTTCGGGAAGGGTGCATTGAAATCACTCCCCGAACCAATGTATTGTTCCCCGGAGCCTGAAATAATCTGATACCAGTCAAAAGTAACTCCGTCCATCGGAGAAGTACGAATAGACAAAGGTATATCGTGAGGCTGGCACAAATATTTATCTTCCGTATGCCATACATAATTGATGAGCGTGTCGACCTTTACCTTGGACACTGGTATCAAATCCTGTTTCCCGCAACCGTTATTGGACAATTGCACAGCGTAAACACCCTCATGAGAAGTATACATCGGTATTCTGGAGAAATTATACTTCGTTGCCTTGGGGATAATCTGACCATTCAGATACCATTGCACTTTATACCCTTCCGGCAACTGATCGCTTAAATTCAACGTCAGAGGAGAACCCGCACAAACAGTGTCATATCGTTGTACGATATTGGCATTTCCGATATTCCGCAGAACCGTAACTTTAATGGTATCATACAAAATATTACAAGCATTCTTCGACAAACTTCCACCCACACAAACATATTCTCCCGCCATATCCATGGTCACACTATCAAATTCCAGAAAACTGTTCCGGCTGAGGATAGAATCCTGACCCACTTTATACCAGGCATAATCGTATACATCCGTCATTTGGCTGTACAGAATAGCCCGTTCGCTTTCACAAAGACTCTGAGCTCCGACAGGGGTCATGTTCCCTTCCGGACGGACATTCACCTGAATATAAGGTGAAGTAGGTTTCATCTCACACGCATTGGCAATCTCACAATAATAAGAACCAGAGTTAGTTGCCGGCAGAGAACTCAGGTATAAATCCGGCTCATTCCCCACAATCTGAATTCCGTTATTATTAGACATCTTCCATACATACTTCAGACCACATCCGGCAGCTCTCGCTTTTAACAGCAAATCGCCACCTTCACAGAACTCATAATAAGGTTGTGTAACAGCCGTCAGGTCTACTTCCCCGTCCGCATACACCTTCACTTCCCCTTTCATCCATTTGGTACAACCACTCATCTGACTCCTGGCCAATATCCGGTAAGTCGTATAGCGGTCTATACCGTCTTTAGAACAAGCTGTATCTGCCAAAAGTTCTGTCCATGTCAGATTTTCTCCGTCATAAGTAGCCACTTTTCTCAAATCCGTAAAGGTAGTCGCCAGGTTTTCTTCTCCCTTGTACAATTCATAATCCACTCCCAACTGGGCATTCTCCAAAGTAATGGAAACTCCCGTTCCACCGACACAATAATGCAACTCATGTTCTGTGAAATCACAATAACGAATCGTATCTATATCATTCAATACCAACGTATCATCAGGTGCGAATTTCATCAACGTAGAACAATGAGGACGGTCATACTGAGTCGCTACAACAAAGTATTTACCCACATCGCAAACCCGGTAGGGGAACCACAAAGTATCCCGGTCTCCATATCCAAGGATATAGTTTTCATCATGCTGTACCGGTCCCTCATCCGTCACCCTCATCAGGGCATATTCCACCCTCGGTTCATCGCCGGCCACACCGATACTCATACACTCTTCCTCACAAATAGCCGAAGAAGTAGCCAAAAGCTCAAACTGCTTCGGCGGGTCTACTTTATACACCTTGAAAGGATGGCTGAAACGACATCCTCCACGGGTCGTAATAGTCAATACATAATGATCACCGGCCGGACATTTTGTCTTGAAGTCCAGGGTATCACCCCAGTAATGTACGGTATCTGATTCCAGAATTTTACCATACATTCCGGCATCTCTCAAATCAGCCTTGCACAATACCGGCGCTTCGAAAATCTCAATCTTAGCCCCGCCTTCCTCATCACGGCAATAGTAATATTCATCATACAATTTTAAATCCGGAATCTGATCCGCATACACAATGACGCTATCATCCATGATTTGCTCACAACTTCCCAACACTCCCTTGATTTTGTATTTTCCGGATTCTTTCACCGGAAATTCAAGGAAGCCTCCCTCTGAGCGGTGCTGCCATTCTCCGTATAAATTATCATCACCATCACGGCAAAGGATATAATCTACTGTAGGTTCAGAACCAGCCAATTTTATTTTCTCCATATTTCCGTCACAGAGATAAATTTCCTGTTTCCCGTCCAGAGCTGAAGAAACATGGAAAACTTTCGGAGCATCGCCAATTGCAAAAGTACTCAACATCGTATCACGGCAGATCGCAGTAAACTTCCCATTAGCTGACGGCTCTACATTTTCCACAATAACATAATAACGTCCGGCTTCTGTCTGAGAAGCAAATCCCAGATTGGCCAGGTTATCCCACAAGATCGTATCCAACGGTGTCTCCAATCCTTCCCTCATCAAATAATAATTGTAACCATCATTACTTTTCAGGCTGATATCCAGAGTCCCTTCATTCTGACATACACTCTGTCCGTTCAGTAACCCCGGCTGTGGCATTACCTTAAATACCATTTCTACTGTAAGAACCGTCTCACAATCACCGGAAGAAATATGCAACTGATATTCCTTATATCCCCGGAATATACCCAAACTTTGTTTATTGATATTTTCCGATGTAGCCACAAATTGCCTCAACGTATCGCGGTAATACATGGATTTCACTCCAATAAACGTACACTCCATCCCCTCTTTTATATTCGAAGCAAAGAATTCCATATCCTGATTCTCACAGGACGACATCTGAACAATGCTCATAAAATTAGAAGTAGCTGAATGACCTTCCACCTCCAATACACCGGAAGGTTTCTCACCCAGAGAAATCCGGATCGTATCCAATGCCACATCTCCACAGATATCCTTACCGTATAATACATACTCAGAAGGAATCCACTGGAAAGGATTCAGCCAGTGCGGACGGAAAAGATTAGTCGTCGTTCCCATCGAACTCCACCGCAGGGTTGCCCCATTTCCATCCTTAGTCTCACTGACCAACGGATTATAAGGGTCAGTAATATCTTTAATATAATAAGACCATCCCTTCTTGCTGCATGGATATACCAATTCCGTAGCATCCATCATACCACAAAGCGGATCAGTCTGCTCCAGGCTACATTTACCCAGTTCGTTGACAATCAGGTCACCATTCATCTTTTCGCTACATCCCGTCAAGGTGTCTATTCCTATCACCTGATAAACTCCGGTAATATTATGTTCGCCGAATTCCAGTTTCGCTCCCGTTCCCATCAAAGAATCCAGAAGCAACGTATCCCGATAGAGATAATATTCCACATTCTCCTGACTGGATTCCAGATAAAGCACTTTATTCTTCTCACAACTCATCTTAAAGGAGAAAGCATAGGGTGCTTCCTGGGCAATCACTTTGAAAGAAGTTTCAGCAAAACAGGAAGACTCATCATTTTTCGCCATGATAGAATAATTACCATCCGTTACGTTGGTAAAAGTTCCGGCTCCGGGACCCGTAATGGTCTGCTCCAATACACCGTCATGCCATAAATAATAGGTCACATCCGGTTCCAGTGTCGTATACTTCAGTTCCGTGCCTGCACTGGTTTTATCCATACCGTAAGCATAACAATACTTCACATCAGGCTGATCCAGTGCCTCAGGATTACGGTTAAAAGTAAAATAATCTATCAAAGTGGAACATCCGCCAAATTCTCCCTTCACCTGATAGGTTCCGTAAGAACGCCCGGACATATCAAAAGACTGGGAACCGCCGTTTCCGACAAACATTTCAGTCCGTTCCCCGGTCGGTGATTCCAAATAATAAGTGATTCCACTTTCCGAATTCGGAATCGTCAACACCGCATTCATCCCCTCACACGCCCCTGCTCCGTTATTGACAATCACATCCACCAATTGGGCCGAAGGAACTTTTTCTATAATCATCGGCAGAGTATCCGAACAAACTCCATTGAATCCTTTACGGGTATATACAATCTTATAATCCCCTGCCATCAACGGTTTCTGGAAATAATCCCGGGGAGCATCTATCGTTTCAAAATTGATGTTGCGGTTGGATAAAATAGAATAAGACATCCCGGCCGTCGGTTGTTGCAACTGGACAGTCATTAATTCTCCGTCGCAATAACTATTAGACACCAAGGCATCATGAGCAGGAGGAGTAATAAACTCTATCAATTCTGACAACGATTCACAACCATGGTCGCTAATCTTACCAACAGCCCTGACACGGTAGATTCCGGCATCTCTTACCGGCATAGTTACCCGGAATTCGATAGGCCCGCCTGCAGAATTATTTTCGCGGTCGTATTCCACAAAATTCTCCCCGTTATCATTACTATACTCCAGAATGTAATTGGCACCGACAACAGTAGGAGCTTCCACCCGGATCAACTCGGTTACGTTAGGTTGTACACATCTTACACCCGGATTTTTTACCACCGGCAAATCGGGACGGTCCTGCAAATTCAGGAATACGGTATCTTTAATAACGACACCGTCATTCATAGCCGTAAAAATAATATTCCCGCTTCGTTCCGGTTTAAATATCCACCAATGGGTACTTGGGCCGGTATAACCTTCTCCCCACCATTGCATAACGGTATTATCATCATCACCTCCGGCAGTATAACCATACAACCGGGCTTCTTCACCCTTACATACATACAGGGTATCAATCCGGTTTTCATCAGCATCCTGAACATAAGCGGTAAAAGGACGGCGCAATACATCAATCCAAATGCTATCCCGGACTTCCTGGCCCATACTGGTCACCTGCAAATAAAGCCATCCGGATTCCAAAGCCGTAAATTTTACGGTATCTCCCAACTTACCGGTCCAGCTTGCAGCGTTATCCTCCGGACAATAGAATGACCATTTCTTCACATAATTATAATCTCCTCCCCTGGCATCCGAACAGAAAAACAACTCATCTTTCCGGTAAACAGCCGTATCTTGCGCTTCATTGCTGGAACAGCAATAGTACAAATCATAATATTTCACATAACTTCCCCTGTACTCTATATACTCCGTCCGCTGATAAGTACAGTTTTCATGCTTATGGGCATGATATAAACGGACGCAATTGTTTTCATTACAACGAGATGAACAGTAATGGGGATAGCTATGCTGGGCATAACAAGGACAGAACGGATAAGCATAGTGCTTGTGCACCTCGGAAGAAATAATTTCTGCCCGTAATTTACCTCCCAGTACCCTCACTGCCACTTGGTCTGAATGGGTACATCCGGCCCCGTCCGTTACCGTTACCGTATAAATACGGTCCTCATTCACCGGTGTGGTCAGGCGATTGCGGAACGGATTGGTCGTATCATTCTGATAAAAATGCTCCTCTTTATCGGTACCGACTCCGTCCTTACAATAATACAGGTCATACCAAGGACCTCGTTTCCCATATCCGTAATTCGTATAAGTCTGGTATTCCGTTCCCACATAAGTACATCCGTTCTTGGTCGGATTATAATTGTGATAAAGGTAAGGACAATTGGTCATATTACACTGCGGACCATGCACATACTGATGAACCCAGGTATCTCCGTAGCTGGTATGATAAGCCGCACAAGGGCAGAAAGGCCAATGGTAATGCTTATAATACTGTACATTCGGCAGCGTCACCAGTCCCGTTTGCTGCAATTGCTTTTCATCATGCCATTGCACATCCAACGGTTCTACATAAGCTCCCGTAATATCTGCATGTAACCAGGTAGTCAACCCTTTCCCATCCAGAAAAATATCCGCAGGATTCATGGAAACCTGGTAATTGCTGGCCAGCATAGTATATTCTGCTTCGGAAGTCGTGGCACACATGCCCGTGGCATCCACAGCTTTTACATAATAAGTAGCACGCTGTGCCGGAACAATCACATCTTTAGGGGTTCCGGTTCCATCCACCACATCTATCAACTTAGCAGGTTCTTTCCGGTACACATAATAAGTTATTCCCAATTGGGTAGTATCCAATGTCAAGGTCTTATGGTCAGTCTCCGTATCTTCATCCGCACAAAGGCTACCGCTACCGGAAAGAGTGATATAGTCCGGAGCTTTCACATTATGAATTCTCACTTCATTGGTTGTTCCCTTACAGCCTTCCCGGGTTTCCACTTCCACATAATAAGTACCCTCATCAATCAGCGACCAGCCAATCGGAGAAGTACGGTCCGGCTGATGGTCCGGATCAGGCGCTCCGTTTTTATACAAAGTATATGTTGCTCCCTTGAGAAAGCGATCCACCTCAAGCTGGGCCTTCTCTTCATAAGGCTGACCGTTTACTTCCCGGTTACAATTCACGGTATCTCCGTTTACTGCGTACAGTTTATGTAAAGAGGGCGGAGCAATCACTTCAATGGAATCCTCCAAAGTCAGAATGGATTGACACCCGTTGCCCAGATAACGCTCAGCAACAATACGATAGGCACCGGCACCCATATTGGAATATACTTTTGGCTCACCTTCCACTGGTGAATTCATGGAGGCCAGCGGAAAATCATACTTTCCTCCGATAAAACGCTGGTCCGGCAAATCCGTCCATCCATTTCCCGTATTATATTGCAACTGATAAATCACATCTTTCTCCCACTTCGCCAACACCAGTTTTGCTCCTCCGCTACCCAAACAATAATAAGAAGCAATGAAGAAATTCGCCTTATTGGGAGCAGGTTTTTCATCCACCACAGGGCGACCGTCCATCTCCTGTATACATTCAGTCTTCGGATTCCGGGCTATCACATAATAAGTACCTCCAGGCTGATTCTCAAAGACAATGGAGTCACCGGTTCCCCGGAACGTTTCCACCGCCGTCTCATACTCCCGGTAAAGGGTATACACCTTAGAGGTATCCGATCCTTTCAAGACCAGACGGCTCACAGGGTCGGTCCCTTCACAATATTCCCCTTCACCGACAAAATCAAAATGCTCAAATTGTTCCACATTCAAGAAACCGCTGTCAATGGCGGAGCCACAAGCATTGTAAGCAAAGACAGAATATTTATTTTTTTCGACAATATCGTTTCCTTTGATTGTAACAAAATTCGTATCCGTATCATAAGTATGCTCATTCACAATCCATTTGTAATGAATAGGAGCAGAGCCATTCACGGAAAGAGACAATTTCTGCTCTATACCAGGACACAAAGTCATCTTGTAATCTTCCAAACGGCTTTGGAAAGACACTGGCATACCTAACTCCAACAAATTCACCCATTTACTATCGGTAGGTCCGCATTCATTATAAGCCCTTACCTGATACAATCCCACATCTGCATGGCTGATATGGTGCAAATACAACTCCGTATCATCAGTATGCTCGTAATGTCCGTTATCATAGACCAACTTACCGTTATACATCCACCTGACACTGTCCACTGCCGGCTCTATATCCATAGCTACCCTAAAACGTGTCAACGTATCTCCCAGACAAGCATTCCTCAACAAATAAGGGTCCCTTAAAAAGCGGGGCCGCAACTGCAGGTTCACTTTAATCGGCTTGCTCTTTACGGAACTCATACAGGAATTGTAAGCAACACATACATAAGTCGCTTCATCCTCTACAGTCACATTTTTCAATACCAGAACATTGGTATCAGCTCCATCTATACGCACACCATCCTTCTGCCAGTAATAACGGGTAGCACTACCGGAAGCCTTACACCATAATTTAATATCACTTCCCTCACAAATGGTCGTATCCTGGGGGAATTGATATACTTCGGCAGCAGGCGTCAAGAAACTGGGGCGTCCCTCCACACTCAGAAAAACATTGGCACTGAGTACCTCCCCGCACTTATTTTCAACCTTCCAGCGATAATACCCCTCCATACTCTTATTAACGGAATAATAACTTTTCGAAGGAGAAGCCAGATAAGAATTCGACTGCACCCACCACTCATCCTGTAAATCGTCATAAACAATGGATTGAAGTATAATCGTATTCGCCTCCCCTTTAATAATAGCCGACAACTTTAATTGTTCTCCGACACAGGTTGCGATAACATTGTCTACGGTATTTTGCCAAATAACTTCCGGTTTCCGGATAATCGGCAGAATCACGGAATCGGACACGGAACCGCACCCATTGGCAGCCGTCACCACATATAATCCCTCAGCATCCAGGGCGGCTCCCGACACATTCACAGTCAGGTTAGCCGTCGTATCAGGCAATAATGTACGTACACCCGAAATAGTATCAATTTTCGCCCAGGTGTAGCGATGATCATTTTCCGCAGACGATATACTGGTAATCAGGTCTATGCTCTGGAATTGATTGGCACAGATATATTCCATGGCCTCCGAATTGGAAATCCGCGAATCTACTTTCGGAACAGTATTGAGTTTTATCACAAAAATCTCGCTGGTATCAGAATCACAACTGTTTTTTACCAGACAGCGATACAATCCGTCATCCTGTTCCTTTTCCGGATTAACAATCTGCAATACAGGAGTCCCTAACCCGACATAACGGTTATCAGCCTGCAAATCCACATAGAAATTATCCTGAAATTTCTGCCAGAAATACTGCAAATTCGAACCCGTTGCATAAATAGCCATGGTAATGGTATCTCCCACACAGATAATCTCGGTCTCACTCAAAGTGGTTACCTTAGGAGGAACACACGACATAGTAGCTCCGTCACCTTTACCGCCGGTATATAACTGTCCCTGCACCGTATGCAGAGAGAATAATACTACCATCAATAAGAATATGCGTTTCATCGCTTATATTTTTAATTCTGTCGTTATTTTTTCTTCACACACCGTACTTTATGAGTCGTAGTCAACGTTTCCCCCGAAACACTGTTCTTCCCGAAGAAAGTTCCCCAGCCAGGGAAAACATTGAATGTATAAGAAGTGTTGTAATCCTTTGTCCAGAAGACATCATAAGGAGTCGACAAACCGGAAGCACCGGTGGTCACCTTATAAAGTCCGTTCACCAGATTCGAACAGGCAGGGTCATAAAGATATCCTGTAGAGTAACAGGGGAAAGTTGTGGAAGGTATTGTCAATCCGTCCCCATAGAAATACATCAGATTCTCCCAATCTCCTGCTGTCGGCAATTCCCATCCATCCGGACACAACTGGATTTTTCCGGCATAAGCTGCCTGAATCTGCGCTTTGGTGTAATTACCATCTGCTCCGCCGGCACCCCAGCTTGCTCCGGCTGCCACCTGATACCTTAAATCTTCTGCCATCCATACCCGGGAATCAGCCAGGGCATTCGTCTGGTAAACCTTCCCATCCCGGCCATCGTTAATCGGGTTGGCAATGGTCACATAAGCATATCTCTGCATGGACAACTCCCGTTCAATGGGGAAAGAACAACTTCCTATTGTCACGGTAGTACGAATAGTAATCACCCCGTTATCTCCATACGCCACAGCCGAATTAAACATATTCCGGTGCAACTCGTAATATTTCGTGTCCGTAACACCGGGGTCGTCATATAATGAATACCAAACACCCGGTTTCGAAGTATAATCATCCAGCCACTCAACCTTCACACTTGCAACAGTACCTAACTCCACATTCAGATTTACCAATTCATCGTACTGCCCCATCTCTATGGTCTTCTTGTTGTCATAGACAATCACTCCCGGTGCACACAGTGTCACCTCATTGGAATATCCCTCAGCATGGGCAGCAACGCTATGACGACGGAAAACATATTCATGCCAAGGCACGGAATCATTCAGAGGCCAGTCAATCACCAGTTCTCTACCTGTCTTTCCGGACAATTCCCGCCAACCATTTCCATCATTAATTTCCCATGCATAAAGCGCAGAATCCTCATCATCCTGCCCCACAGCCGTTTCTATAATCGTATAAGGATTAGCCGCACACATCACAGCCGTATCCCGTTTCAATTTGTTCTGTCCGGCAATCACTCCCGTCTGCAATTCCCTGACAGGCACAGCCCGTCCTCCCCGGAATCCCGCAAATAACAGCCGGGCATCTACCGATTTGTCTTTATAATAATCAGCATCTCCCCGGTAGGAAACGCTCATTTCATTTGCATGGGTGCTCTCAAAAGATCCTCCCCTCAACCCAAAATCCTGACAGGAATCCGGCCAGCTGATTGTCGGGAAAGGTATAGAATAATCGACATGCACAGAATGATAACCTCCCCATAACCCACCATTGAGAACCACACTGTGGCACACCATCGCAAACATCGGGTTTCCATACTTACTGTACACATCTTCATAAGGTATACACCAACGGATATGCATCGTATTCCAACCGGCCGGTACCCAAATTACAGTATCCAATCCAATCAGCGAATCATTCCATACAGTCGGGGTTGACCAAATGTTGCCGTCTCCGTAAATATCACCATTAAATGCAGTGGCATGTTCGGCATTGTAGTAAATTTCACCCAGATTACCTGTCATCTCCATTAATCCCCAGCGAGAAGCACCGGAGCCTTCCATATCCGGAACATCATCAGCAAACGCACCGCATTTCACCGGAAACATATCAGCTGCATTGACCGGTCCATTCAGGTTCGCTCCCCCGCTTACTTTCTCGTTTTCCTCTCCGGGATGTTGTATAGCGGTCCATGACAAAGAGGTATAATTCGGCGTTTCCCAGGCAAAAGACCGGTCAACGGCAAAAGCCGCAGGGTCGCGTTCACGACATCCTTTCTCATATTCCGCCTCCGTCATAGGACGCAAACCAGCCCAATCCAGGTA
This sequence comes from Odoribacter sp. Z80, assembly GCF_009935865.1. Lineage (GTDB taxonomy): Bacteria > Bacteroidota > Bacteroidia > Bacteroidales > Marinifilaceae > Odoribacter. Next base: position 29,581 of record NZ_QWEL01000013.1, on the reverse strand, counting down.
AGTATACATATCCTCAGGACTCATAAAATTACAAGCGACGCTTTTCCCGTCATCCGGATAATTGCTCGGAGTAGCCGGACTCAAATTAAACCCAAACAGAGCCGGCGTATCCAATGGTAAATATTTTTCCAGCAGGACAATACCGTTCCGATAGGAAGGTTCCTCCTGATTTTTGGTAGCCCCAAACACATAATCCCCGGGATTCAGGGATTCCAGGGAGCGACCGATCCGTTTCCGTTGGTCTCTCAACGTCAACCGATTCAGGAAATTGACATATTGTTCCTGCGACACTTCATATTTCATCGCATAGAAACCCGTATACCCCATCGGAAACAGGTCTGGTACTTTCCAGGCCTTATCATAAGTACTTCCGGCCGTTATTCCCATCCGGTAAAGCATCTGCTCATCATCGGAAGAGATCCTCAAAGCCCCGTCAGCCCCTTCATTGATAAAAGAATAAGCCGAAAGCCGGTCACCCAGATAATAAGGTCCAACCGGCACATACACCATTTCTATGGCTTGTACGGAAATCTCTATTTTCCCGTCCCGGATATCCTGGCGGGTGATTTCACTGTACAGGTTCAAGTCTCCTTCATTAAAATCCCACTCCAGACGAACAGGTGCATTTACAATATTTCCGGTTCCGGGTTTCTTGCGGAAAATCAGAACTCCAGGCACCACTTTCCGGTCCAGTCCCCTCACAGTATTTGGTATATCATTCCCGAAATAGAGAGTATCCATCCGTTGAGCCCAATTTTCGGTGGAGGTCACAGCCAGTACCTGCATAGCCGGCACACCCGCTGCAGAAGCAACCCTGTTGTTATCGGAATCTTTCAGATAAGCATGATGCCAAGGCTCGTTCACTCCTCTCCGCTTATATTTCACGAACACCCAAATTGCATCCCAATTCTCACCCTCCCGCCAGGAATGTTCCCAACTCACTTTAAAAGAAATCTGGGCCGTCGTCTCATCAAGGGGTTGCACGGATGCTTCTCCATTGATTTTTACATCATTGGCCAATGTACTGCCACATAAAATGACAATACATATCACTGTCCATATTACCTTAGACATAATAATCATTTTCCTTAATATACAACATAAAACGAGACAAAATTACAAAATTTTGTAAAAATATCCAATTTATTTAATCTTTTATCAATGAATGCATATCCCTGTTATTATAAATAATAGTCACATCGTTATTTCCAACAGGCTGTGCCATATTAGCCGGTAAAGTAACCACTCCATCCAAATTCACATCCATCAAATAATACCCTGCATCATTTTCCGTTTTCGTCACACTCTTGCTCGCATTGGCCATAGAAATCAACGAATTCAGCAATACATTTCCGGCCGGCATGGCCAGCATTGAAATACCGTCAACCCTCCCGACATAAATCATATTCTCATGGATTTCATCCTGTTCAATATTCTCATTGATTCGCAAATCCATGGTTTCCGCTTCGTCAGCATCCGCCTTCAGATGGAAAATCCGATCCGCCTTGGTCCCTACCGGCAAATGGTTCCGATGCCTTACCACGATATAATAAGCTTTCTCAAAATCTATGCCCGGCACAGCAAGTGTTTCTCTTCCTGCCTGGTCGATGATAGAACCGTCGCTGAGCAACAGGTAATCGTCCGCATATACTTTCTTCCCGTTCGGTCCTTTTTCATGTACCTCTACCGTCACCCAGTCGATCCCTTTCCGACCTTTCAGATCCGGCCAACGCTGCCACTTGCCAAGAGGCACTATGCCATTTTCAAAAATCCAGCTCTTCATGCACTTCAAATTCGCATCATAAGCTCCCTGCAAACAAGCTTTCACCTTCATATATCCGCTATCCAATACCGTGATAGTCCTGACCTCCATATTATCGGAAGAACATTGTGTCCCTTCCATGGTAAAGATATAAGTCCCGGGATCCTTAAAGCGCAGTCTCTCCTGAGGAGTCATCAGATTCAAGCGTTCCGTCAACGACTCGTTCCCTTCCTTATCAATATAGTTCACCCTGAAAGCCCATGGCATCTTGTTGTCTTCATTTTTCACAACAAAAGTAACTTCCTTTCCGGACGGGATAACAAAATCCAAGGCTCCCTGCTGATTATCAATAACTCCCGTAACAATTCCCGTAACCGACCACTGCGGCGGTCTTATGGTCTGCACCTTCACCTGGTCCACTTTATCCAATTCTGCACTACAACCATTTCCGTCAGTCAGCGACCACAATTGGAACACCCGTAAAGAATCATTCCAATTCAGTGCATGGTCATAACCTATCATAAAGGAAGAATAAGTCTCGGTGGAGAACATTGTCGGTTGCGGCATACCATCTATCTTCCCATCGGATTTATAAATCGTTGTCGTCAACATACCCGCAAATGGTTTAACTCCATAACATTCAACATATAAAGTAGTATAGCTACCGGAGCAAATCGTAGAATCCGAAGTATACATCTTCACCCGGGGCAGACTATCCAAATGAATGTCTACGTAAGCCGTATCCGTACATCCGGCCGATGTCTCTGTCTTATAAACCACCCGGTAATCGCCCGGTTGCCCCTGGAACAGATTGTCTGTCACCTCTTCGCCATTCACGTAGAACTTACCGATAGAAACATCCGGAATCGGCTGGAATGTCGCTGCCAGGTCAATGGTCTTGCAACTACCAAAATGATTCGGAGTCAGCTTCTGCAGGCGGGTTTCATAAGGTTGCTGTACTTTAAAGACTGCCTCTCCGGAAACTTCTCCGTCACAGGCGGCCGGATCCTGATACTGGTTCGCAGCCCCCAACCAGAACACCTCATCATGGATCAACAAACAGCTCAATACCGTATCCCTGGAATAAACCACAATGGGTTCTCCGCCCAATTCCGGGGCAATCTCACCATCGGTTCTTCTACGGATTTCCAACTGCCAGGGAGCCCTTCCGCCTTCTATATGTACCTGCATCTTCACACTGTCATTCCGGCAAATTGTTGTTTTACCCACTGCTGAAAGTACAGCTGTAAAAATTTCCCGGTTCTCAATACTTACGGTTACTTCCGAAGAAGGTTCTACACAACCGGTAGATTTAGTTTCAAAATTAAAAATACGGTATACTCCCGGAGAGTCAAATGTCAGGGTATCCTCATAAGCATTGTAAACCGAACGCGGATTATAAACCAATACTCCGTCTTTCTCCACATAATAATTCCAACTCTTGAATATAGCCGGTTCGGGTTGAACAGCAATTCTCACCTCAGCATCCGGATTATTGGCACACAGGTATTCCACAACCTTGTCTGTTTTTAAACGGACATTCCGCGTTATCCGCAACAACACCGTATCCGTACTGACAAAATCACAATTATTTTCCACCATGCACCATACCTGAGCACTGTCATTCTCAATAACCGGTTTCGGAATTGTCCATTGGGATGTCGACTCAAATTCCACTGTATTCTTCACCTGATAGGTCTCACTGCCATCCTTACGTCTCAGGTACCAGGTATAAGTCAGGTCACCGCCCCGGGCTCTTACATTAAACATTGCATCTTCCCCTTCACAGACAGTTATCGTCTGAGGTTGAGCCAGAATTTGCGGCACAGTATCTATCCGCAGGTCCACATCCGCAGAAAGTTTAATACCGCAGACATTTCCCACCTCGGCATAATACAAACCCCGGTTAGCTATTGTCAGACCAACCTTTAACGTATCAGTCTCCGACATCAGCACAGGCTCGCTGTCTGTTCGTTTATACCATTTATAGGTATCATACTCCGGATTATCTGCCTGAGCCAGGTCTTTCACTATAATCACCTTGTCCCCGGTTGCATCGCTACATACAATATCCGGACTTTTCATCTTAGCCAGTTCAACCGGAGCATCCACATACACATTATGAGAAATGGACCCTTCAGAACATTTATTCTTATAATTGACCGTATAAACAGCTCCGTTTTCTTTCGTTATATTGGCCGGGAAAGTATAGAAATTCTGACCGGAAACTACTTTCGTCAACCGCTTCCACCAAGTATATTCCACTCTTTCCTTCGGAGTCGCCACCACTTCCAGGCGGATATCCGTACTCTGGCAATAATGCGCACTGGCAGGAGGAGCACTCTGGATGCGGATAGAGTCATCCACCAGCAATTTCACGATATTATAGGTCTGTTCGGAACACAAATTCACTGCTTTAATCTTATAAAGACCTTCATCACCCAAAGTCACGTCCCCAATCCGGTACCTCAGATCATGCTTACCGGTAATCTCCACATCATTCCGATACCACACCACCGAATCACGGCTTTTTACCTGGATATCGTAGACAGAATTGACACAAACCGTATCCACATGATAGGTATAATCCGTTACCAGAGGTACCCGGTTAAATTCCAGCAACACAGTATCAGCAATACCGCCACATTGGTTCCAGGTATAGCAGATATATTCTCCGGCATCTTCCGGCGTAGCATCTTTCAATTCCAATATCCTCTCCCTGGAGATCGTATCTGTCGTCCCGGCCTTATACCAGGAATAATTTCCGCCAACACCTTTTCCGACCAGTTTAACATCCTGCATATCGGAACAAACCAGTTCATCAGCCATATATCCGTCAGGCATGGTCACCACTTCGCGAACTCCCAGCTCAATGGCTTCAGAGGTCACAGAACCGCAATAATTGGAAACCTTACAATAATATACGCCCATATCGTCAATCCCCACACTGTCAATATTATATCCGGCCTCATTCCCAACTACACGTCCATCATGAGTCCACTCATAAGATAACAGACAACCAAAAGCATCCATGGCTATACCCACCTTATCTCCTGTACAAGCCAATAATGAGCGCGGATAATTCCGGAGACTCACCGGATTTGTCATCACAATATTCACACTTCCGGCCATTTCTACTTCACAATGTTCATCAGTAGCCACAACCGTATAGACATTTCCGACATCATTATTTTCCACACATTCCAATCCCTCCAAACCTGACCAGGATAGTTTGTTTCCTCCGGCTCCTTTCAGGGATTTACCAGGCATTTCCCTACCATTGCAATACAACTTATAAGTAATATTGCTATTCTGACTCGAATCCAGAATTACTTTTCCGTTAGGTTCACTATCATTACAATATCCTGTAATGGCTCCGAGCAAACGGAATTTCTCAATGGTCGTGGAAACATACAAATGAACCGCATCTCCCATCTGTGAACGGCAAATCTGTCCGTCACTCAATATCTTCTCAGCTTTCACAAAGAAATAGCCAGTATCACATTGATTTCCCCAACTGATGGGTTTGCCGGTACCTTCATTCAAAGCAATAAAAGTCGTATCGGCCCCCTTCACCTGGAACAGAGAATAACTGGTACCCTTTTCACTGCCTGTCAAGCGCAACGGACGACATTCCGTAGATACGCATTTATAAGGATTACCGATAACCTCCAGTTTAAAGGGTGTCAGCTTAATCTTTTCTATCACTAACGAATCGACAGCCTCACATTCAAACCCACCGGTATTGCTTAACGTACGGATTTCATACTTCCCTTCCTTAAGCCACATATCGTAAGTAATCCGTCCTCCGTCGGCAGTAGGCCAGTCAAGCCAGGATTCATCCTCCGGTACATTCTTATCAATCAAAGCATACTGCACTCCCGGACTGGTCTCCGGTTCTACCGTAACCTGAACTCCCTCAGGCGAACCGCCTTCCGGATAACTGTAATAATGGTTAATATTCAGTAACGGTAACGGCAACTTCACTATCGCCACCTCTCCGTTCATTGTAGCCGAACACTCATCGCTCACAGAAGCCAATACCCGGTAAACTCCCGGTTTATAAACAGTACCCACTTTCAGGCGCTCACCGGTACCCACCACCAATTCACTACATAAGTTATTGCCTCCGTCCACGATATAATAAGTCACACCTACCTCTGATTGTTCCAATTCTATCGTCTCCTCGCTTCCCTCACAAACTTTTGCCGTACGTGAACCACCAACAATATTGAAAACCTGGGGAGGTTCGCTCAAACACTTCTTGCTCTTATCCAGATTCCGGTTACAATGGCCCGTAATACTGGAAACAACCACAGTATAACATCCATATTCATGCTGCGGTTTAAAGTATTTCTGGGTAGCCGGAGCTTTTGCCGGAATGGTATCCACATAGCGGCCCTCCAACCCCTGGTCCAGCCACAAATAATAAGCGGTCTTCGGCACCCGGATTCCTTCCAGACTGACTGTCAAGGTAGCAGCCTGACCGTCCTGTACACACTGCCCGGATCCTTCAACAGTAACCTCTTGCGGATAAAAGTCCAGAATCATGGTCATTGTGTCTACAAAGTAAGTACACCCGGTGGTATCTACCGTTGCATTTACCGTTACCAGCCCGGCATTATTCAGTTCACAAAGGATGAAATCTTCCCGCGCCACACCATCTTTCTCCCACTGGCTCTCACTTTGTGTAATGGTATAGGTTACGCCTGTCTCAGCCTTATCCAGTGTCAATTCATAATCCGTACCGTTACAGATCACACCGTCATGCAACCTGAGCAATTTAGCCGCAGCCGGCCGCAAAGCAGCTTCCACTGTAATTGTATCCATAGCTATCAGACTGTCGCATGGATTGGCTGCATACAGCACATACTCGCCGGCTTTAATTTCATGCCCGCCAATCTTCGTCCAGCTCAATACATCCTCACCACCCATCAAGACCTCTGACTTTTCAATACCGTCACTCAGATAATAATACCAATTCAATACAGAATGTGTGGCAGAAATCGTTACATCGCTTTCAGCACCCTCCCCGCAATCAATACCATTTACACTCAACTGTGCCAAACGGGGCGGAGCATAAATGATTACACTGCCATCCATCCACACACCACAAGTTCCGTCACCTTTATCAGCATAAACCTTATAAGCACCCACTTCCCGGAATTCTCCGAACTTCACTTCCCCATTCTGTGCAGTAACCGGACCGGCCATCTTGAAGAAATCATTCATATAAAGAGTATACTTCACTGAATCCCCTTCACAACCGTCAGCCAGACGAACATCCGCCAAGTCTCCGCATTCACCCACTTTAGCAGCATTGCTGACTGTAAATACTTTCGGTTTAGTAATTTCATGTATCTTCACTTCAGCTACCCGTTCGCTACAACCCGTCCCACGATAAGTACCCACAACAGTATATTCCCCGGCAGGATGGTCTTCGAAATACCCCGCTATTACTCCATACAACGTATCTACCCCCACACCCGCTTTGTTATAAAGCACATACTCAGCTTCCGTCTTCAAATCCTTCACGTCAATATTTGTTCCGTTCCCTTTCCCCGATTCATTATAACAATACTTGCCATCCGATGCGGAAATCAATGACGGGACTGGATTTACATCAAAAACCTTATAGTAAGTAGCCGGACAAAGCCCCTTATAAGTCATGGCTATCTGATAAGAACCTTCCGGTTTCCTGCCATCGAATACAATAGAACCACCATTCCCCGACAACGTATCAATGCCCATCTTAGTTGCGGTATTCATCAGCACGTAAATCACATTTTCTTCCGAATTGGCTACCTCTATTGCATTTGTACCCGTTTCACACAAAGTTTCCGGCGTATTCACCACCAAATCCTTCGACGGCATCGGATATTTTTCAATATTCAAAGTATCTGCCAGCCAGCACCCACCCCACAAACCAATTCGTTCACGGTAGAAGACATAACGCCCCTCCTGCAATTTTGCAGCAAAAGCAGTAGAAGTAGAAGAAGCCGAAATACTGTCAATCGTAGTTCCGTCCGTTTCTTTCAATACGTAAGTAACATTGAACGTATTATTGGATAAACGGATTTCCACACCGTCTCCGCCAGGACAATAAGCCAGGCGGCTGGTGATAGTATCTTCAACCGGAACAGCCCGCCGGATAACCGCATTCAACGGCAAGGAACGACAACCGGTTCTCGTATCATAAGCCGTATAAGCATAACTGCCGTTATCCAAATGAGAAATCAGGGTATCTCCTGCAAAGTCTTTAATTCGTATAGTATCTATCAGACCGGCCAACGTATACTGGTAATCCATGATTTGATTTTTCAGCATAACTGTTGCTTCCCCGTCCGGTTTACAGTCTTCCACTACAAAATCTGTCTCTGCCAAAACCGGAATGGCAATACCATCGAAATTGTAAGTACCTTTTTCAGTAACACAACTCAAGTGCGAAGCCACAACCGTATAAGCATGCCCGGCAGGTATTCCATGGAACATAATTTGTCCATTCTCAACCACTCCGGCATAAAGCGTGTCTATTCCCTGAGCCTGCAAGCTATATTTTGCTTTTTCATCCCATTCTCCGGCAGTCAGATATAAACTGGTCGTATCTTCAGCACACATATTGGCCTTCATTCCGGCAAGGTCACCGAACTGAACGGTCTGACCCGGCTGTACGGTATCATTCAGCGTCCGACGACAACCGTTCAGGTCTGCAACAACCGTATATCGTCCCTCCTCTGCCACCGGAATCAACCAAGCGACATCATTTCCGGCCAGGGTATCTTGTCCCGTCGGTAAGAACTCATGACACAATACATATTGTGTTCCGGTTTCAGGTTCTTCAACCCGTATCTGCATCATACTATCCACACAAGCTTTTCCCTGCACGCCCAGAGCCACCTCTTTCGGCAACGGCAACTGGGTAATATGCAGCGTATCCAGCATAGGCAGGTCACAGTAATCCGTCATAATCCGGTAAGTACCCACCGGATAGAAGCCACTGAACAACTGAGCATCCGTTCCGGTTCCCAACAACTCAGCTCCGGCATCTACCCAGGTTTCTGTTCCGTTCACGGTCACCACTTTCTGTAAACGGTAAGTGACACCGTCCTGAGTTCCCGTAATACCCAATTCTACGCCCTCTTCTCCTTCACAATAGGTAGTAGCCAATGGTGTATACAACTTATAAAATTCAGGTAACGCCTTAATCTGATATTCCTGAGTCAGACGCCGGTCACAACCTCCCGTATTCATTGCCATGACAAAATAGATACCTTCTTCGGAATAAGTACCGAATACATTCGTACCCGGTTCAAATTGTCCGAGGGAATCAATCTCCGTTCCCCGCTGGCGATAAAGTGTATAGGTTACACCTCCTTCAGGTGATTGGATTCCCATCCGCAATCCGTTACCAATACATCCTACCCGGTTACCCAGCAAAGCCTGGTCCAAAGGTGCCGTATATTTATGAATAGTTACTGTCGTATTCTGCGAACAACTTCCTGCATATACATGAATATAATAGGACTTCGAAATACTTTCCGTCACAGGAAGAATACCGTCATAATAGATGGTATCGTTCGTTCCGTGAGTCATAAAGCCCATAGATACCTTTTGAGCGGAGCCGTAATAGTCATCAAACACCTCATAATCCAGGTCCGGATTTGCTTTTACCAAAGTCAGTCGTTCATAACCCGAAAGATTATCGCAGTAGCCCAACTTACCTCCTAAAACTTGAAGAGAAAGCAAAGGTTCCGTCAATTTCAATCCCCTGACCGTATCCGTACAAACCAATAAACCGGCATCACCCATTCTCGCTTCAGCCACAATATAATATTGTCCCGCCGTCAATCCCTGGAACACAGCATGTTCAAAAACAACTCCGTCCACACTTCCCGGTTGCATATTCACAACAGCAGACTCACCCTCCTTATACAGTTTATAAGCAGCTCCCTGATAAGGAGAAGGAATAGTCACTTCTATCACATCCGAAGAACCGATACAATAAGCCTGCATGCCCGAAATATCTTCAATGACCGGCCGCTCATAAGAAGTGATGGTAATCTTTTCATCCATCAGCACCTTACACTCACCGATGCCTGCTTCCACCTGATAAACATTCTCACCCGGAGATTCTGAGTTATAATAGCCGGCAAAGGCAAACTCAGAGCCATCTCCGATATGACGCGCCACCTCCCGCGTACCATTCCTCAACAACCGGTACACCACCTGGTCTTCAGAAGAAGCAACATAGATCGAATCCATTTGAGTATCCACACAATAGGTGGTTGCACCTTTAGCGCTTACGTCAAATTTCTGCGGAGCCCGGCTCATTTTTGTCCATGTGAAATAATCCGTACAGCTAAACTGATCATCCGGATAATCTTTTACAGCTTTCACCCGATATAAACCGGCAGCCTCATCGGTATACGGAATGGCATACCTCCACTCTGTACCATCTCCTACTCTGGTAGCCCCGTCTACTGCCACATACTCGCCGGCAGTAACATCGAGGTGTTCCAACTGATAGCTTACTCCCATCTCGGTAGTAGCCATAACCAACTCCAGTGCTTCACCCGGCAATACACAACTCAACGCTTCATTTCCAAAATCAGGAACGGCAACACGGTCCCGGAAGATCACCCTCACCGTATCAGTAGCCTTCTGAGTAATCAGCTGACCCTCTGTATTGATCACATCCGATTCCACATACAAAACCACATAACCGTCGCCCGCTTTCGGGTAAGATATACGACTCTTGGACGGAACAGGAATACTATCCACCTGGTCATCACTCCATTTAAAGCGGTATTTTCCACTACCTCCGGTCAGATAACTACAAAGGGTCACTTCTTCGCCCTGGCAGAGGAAGAGAGTATCCAGCATCGTATAACAATCGCCGCCTTTAATAACTGCCCTCAAAGGCTCTCCCGAAACAGAAACATCAATAAAGGTATCGCGCGAACAATAGTCATCCTGTACATTCACCCAAAAACGTTCACCGTAGTCCAAAACCCGCGTCGTCGCAGTATGAGAAGCAGTATCAACAGAAGCAATCATGCTTTCCGGTTTCCACGTCACTACCGGAGCAGACATGGCTCCCTCGATTCCCACAGATAGAGTAGCCTGCGTGCTGGCAGTAATCTTTATCGGTGACTCTACTGCAAGTTCCAGATGATTTCCTTTTATTTCCACCCGGTGGCCTCCCATTTCCTGCACACAACCTTCCAAAGTATCTACTGCATTCACATAATAAACGGCATCACCCACCAAATCAACATCCCACCGCAGGAATCCACCGGTACCCCAACAAGAGGACAAAGTGTCTTCCTCAGCCACGGAATAAAAATCATAACGAATACCAGGAGTAGAACCCTGCAAAACAATCTGATGGGTTTGTCCTGCCTCTTCTCCGCAATATACCTTTCCGGAATTACTGGTAAACATAAATACATCCAGAGACGGTAAATCCGTCACCACCACATCACCCATTTCCTTTTGACAACCGTAATTGGTTTCGGCCATCACCGTATATTTACCTCCGCTAACCTTATCCCAGGCAATCAGGTTCCCGGTTTGTTCCCGTTCCGTTGATTCCCCGTCTTTGTATAAGGTATAAGTACAGGTCTTTTCACTGTTTTTCAATTTCAATACCACATCGCTCTCCATACCGAAGCAAGCAGTCGTGTCCCCATCCACCGCATACAAATCATACACCTGCGGATAAGGCCGTTCCATCACCGTATCCAATCCCATCTCCAGTGTACAGCCTGACACGGTATTCTTCGCAATCACATGGTAAATGCCTTCCGCTACCGGCCAGGTATAAGAACCACCGGTACCTTTATAGGCCGATCCCTGACTAACCCATCTCAGACGGGTAGGATGCCACCGTTCCAAACGATATTCTATATCCTTGGAATTTTCAGTACCCTCAAGTTTCACTGTAGCCCGGGATTCTCCCTCACACATCGGGTCGATGATATGGAACAGGAATTTCTCCGGAGTCGGTGCCCGGGTAATGGAAATCTCGCCATTCATCTGCATCGTACAGGTTTTCGTTCCATCAACAGCTTTCGCTTCCACATGATAAAGACCATACTCCATAGAGCCGAAAGTCAGTACCGGAGTACTCACCGTATCTCCATGGACTACTTTCACCGGAATATAATCAGTTTCTGCTACAGAAGCCCGGCGGAATAACGTATAAATCACTCCGGTTTCAAATCCACTAAGCGTAACTTCACGACCTTCATCCCCGCAATATGAGCCTGCCCCCAATACATCATAAGCAATCGGAGTAATTACCTCTAATTTCATCTCTGTGCTGGACACATTATCTCCGTTACAACTATTCTCGGCAAAACAGGTATATACACCCGCACTCTCATGAGTAACCCCCACTAAATCCAGTTTATTGCTGGCCCCGGCCTGAATCTGTTTACCATCTTTCAACCAGGTATAATAAACCGGAACTTCACCGGAGGTAGCCACAGACAAAGCCTTGGATTCCCCGGCACAGAGAGCCAGCCTTTCCGGTAATTTACCGCTATTGGTAAAGCGGGCCATCATATTCACTTTCAGTACCACTTCATTGCTGGCCGTATATCCCGGGCAGTCATTACTCAAACGCACCAGATATTTACCGGCATCAGAAGCCTGTAAATCCGAAATAGTCAATTGCGGTGTAGTACTTCCTGCCACCCGGTCATTATCATTGACAGCATAACGGGCATTATAAATCCACTCACATCTGACTTCACCGGCATCCGACATATAATCCGTCTTCAGAGTCAGCTTATCCCCTTCACACAAACCTTTTTCATTAATCGTCAGAGGCAAAATAATAGTCGGACGGGATTTCGTCCGGACATGGTATTGTTTAATCTGTTTCGGCGTACAAGAATGATAGGCATAGCAAATATAAACACCGGCATCTTCCGCCGTAATCCCTTTAATCGTATACTTCAGACTCGAACTTCCCTCAATCCTTTGCCCGTCTTTCTCCCAATAATACTTCAATGTATTGGTGGGATTTTCAATATTTTCCTCCTTGCTTGCCAAAAGAACCAGACTTCCGCCCACGCCTGCACAAACTGTGGTATCTATACCTTCAAACTTCGGAATAATCTCTTCTTCCACATCCAGGAAGAAAGGATTGCTCCGCACAGAATCACATCCGTTCCATACCGACCAGCAATAATATCCTTCAGTCACATCCGTTGCAGGGTCAAAAGTATATTCAGGCATCGTACCATGATCATAAATCAGACTCTTATACCTCACAAACCGCCGGGCTTCATCCACCTCTACGCTCCATAAAGAATAAAGATAAGTACCTCCACCCTGTGCCTCCGTAGTCAGCTTAATGCTTCCCCAGTTACAAACCGCCGTATCCCGGGGTTGGTGAACAAAAGTCGGAGCTTCCCAGATTTCCTGGAAAGCCGTATCATACACGGCACCGCAATAGTTAGATACCTTCACCATATAATATCCTTCGTTCTCTTCTTTCGGATATTCTTTCTTATAGGAAGGATAGTCATAATCTTCAACCGGCTTTAACTGATTGAAGTTGATATTATCTTTTCCGAAAAACCATTCGTAATGCAAACCGGTCCTGGTTCCTTCATTCGGAATTTGCACAGCAACACCGAACTGGAAACCGTCAGGAGTATTCTCGCAAACCTCCCCGTCCATCATGAAAGTGTAAATAGAAGGCGTACCTCCCTTTACCAATCGTATTTCGCGACTGTAAGACATTCCGTAATTATTCCCCACACAACAACGGTAACGTCCTTCATCTTCCGGTTCTATAGAGGTAAATACCAATATAGCCGTATCTATACCGCTAACGTTGGTCTTGCCGGGAATATTTCTCATCGGCTCAAACCGTTTATTAAGCTCGGAATACATTTCCCAGGTGAAATACAATCCCTCGGAAGCCAGCACATTGACCCAAAGCACAGCCGTATCGACATTACATCCCAATAACTCGTCACACTGGTCAAGCAACTGGGGCAAATCGTTGGGCATGGTAAATCCATCATCGTTACCACCGAAATAAACTCCCTCCTGACGCACATAAATATGTCCGCTTTGTTCAACCTGACAGCCTCCCGCGGTCTGAACCGTAAAATCTATCGTCTTAGTCAGGTTTGTCAGGTTCACCTCAGACACATTCCGGTAAGGATTACCGTCCACCTTCCAGTTCAATTGGGTAGAAGGCTGTCCGTTCAGCAACGCTTTTAAAGTCAGTTTATCCCCGTAGTCTACATGATAGATAGACTGCGCTTGCAGCAATGCCCTTTCCACAGTAAGCGAAAAAGTATCTGCCACATAACAGTCTCCGTCACCCACCAGCAACACATAATCACCCGAATTTTCAGCCCTTACGGTAGTAACGGCAGCCGTAGGTTCCTTTACTCCGACGCCTTGCCACAAATAAGTATAGGTTACCCCTTCTTTCAGCATGCTTTGCTCTGCCTCCAGTTTCACTTCACTATCATAGCATGCGGTTGCAGTCTCGGCCACAATATAAGTAACCGGCTTTTCCTTTACATGCAGGTAAACCCTCTCAGAAGTCCGCGAAATACTGTTGTTCACGTCCGTGACAATACAATAATAATAACCTTCATCCTCCTTAGTCACCGCAGGAAGACGACACAGGGAAGAATCAGAATATACCCTGTCGTTATCCACTTTATGCCATTCAAAATGGTAAAAATCATTACCAATCACTTCTGCCAGAATAGTGGCTTCCTCACCTACACAGACATAATCCGTCAATTGCAACTCCTTGATGTGGAAACTGGTTCCGGCAGAAATAAATCCGTCTTCCTCACCACCGGCAAATGAACGTACATCTTTAACAAAAACATGACAAGTATCATAGCCGCTACATCCGTCATGTTGCCGCTCCACAACAATCCGGGCATCCTCCGGTACATAATAACTTACCGAATCAGCTGTTACCATCATATCCGTCATTTCCTGCGACGGGTCGAAATCATAATAGAAATGCCACTTGATCGTATTCTGGTCCGTCCACGGACGGGCAACACCCAGTTCTACATCTGCCGGAGCTGACAGGAATACAACCGGCTTAATGTGAATATCCGGCCGGTACACATCCAGTGTAACCGTATCATAAGTCATACATTCTCCCATGGACACCTCTACAATATAGCGGGAATCCGGACCAGCCACAGCATTCACGATATATTGCTTCCCGGTATAGGAAATGTCTGCACCATACCATTTATAAGTATACTCATCATTCACAGACACCTTATTCTTCTCTGTAGCAGAAGCATCAATCTCTATAACAGACCCGTTACAAAAACGATAACCGTCTGCAGGCGAAGAAATCTTAGCTATCGGTCCGTTTATCATAGTCACCGTTGCCGTATCCGAAGAAATCGTTCTCAGGTGCATATTCTCTTCTGCCGGATCGGTTACCAAACAATAATACTCTCCTCCGTCATTCATGCTATTGGCCCGCATCACCAAATCCTTTTCAAAAGAAAGAATCGTATTGCTTCCTACTTTTTTCCACTGGTATTTCAAACTGCGGCCTTCGGCATTCACCCGCAGGTCAATCCGGATATCAGTTCCCCGGCAAACCTCCGGATATTTAGGATTGACCAAAGCTCTCAGAGTCGGCAAAGAACTGATAAAACCGTCATCCTCGCCACCGGCATAAGTAGTAGGCCACTTCACATAGACAAAAGTAGTATCGAAACCTGAACACCCGTTTTCTTCCAGCTCAGCTATCACCTTAGCATCCTGATTGATAGTCAACACACCCGGATTGCTTTCGCTTTCCACCTTGCTTCGGTAGTCAATGTACCATTTCAGGTTACCATGCCCCTCCACTTCCGCCGGAATTTCAAGCCTTCCCGGTTCGTAAGCAGTCATAAATACCGGTGTTTTCACCTTGGGAGCAAACATCTGCATCGTAAGAATAACCGTGTCAGCACAACCCTCCGGACGGGTATCTTCCGCTTTCAGGACAAACACACCATCCGTCTGCGGACGGGCAATAATGCGATTCTCATCGGTTGTAGGGTCAAAAACATTCCCTTCCCAAGAGTATCTGATAAACTCTTCATCAATGTTCGGGTTATCATTCGACCCAACCAATACAAACTTATCACCGAAACAAGCTTTGTCATGGTAAGGAGTAGAAGGATCAAAACTGATTTTTGCCAAAGGTCCGTCCTTCAAAACCAAAGTAACCGTATCAGTGGAATAAGTGGATTTTATTCCGGACCCGTTTTCCTGATTATCAGTCACCAGACAGAAATAACTTCCGGCCTTTTGAGCATTCACATGATCAATCAACAAAAGCGTATCCGTCACATCCAGGGGAGCCACAGTTTTATCTGCATATACCCGGTACCATCGGAATGTATAAGTACTCAATCCCCGAACATGAGCTGTCAAAGAAATATCATTATCCAGACACGCCACAATTTCTTTTGCACGCGGTTCTATCCATACTGTCGTCATGTCTTCCAGGACGGCAAAACCATCGTTTTCACCACCATAAAAAGTCTCCGGAAGTTTTACAAATACCCGGCAGGAATCCACCGCCTCACATCCCCGTTGCTGAATATGGGCAAACACCCAACCATCACTGGTCAGATTCAGCTGATTGCCGCTTTGCGGTATGTCACTCATTCCATCCGGACGGAAAACCCAGTCTACCGTCGCATCATCCGGAATATGGATATCAAATACATAAGCAGGATCCGGAGATGCCAACTGCACCCGGTCGGGTAGCCCAAAATCAGGTTTAAAGACTTCAAAAGTCACCGAAGCCGTATCGGAACAACCTCCATACCCGACACGCACCGTATAGGTGGCTGTCTGTTCCGGAGCCACCTGAATGGACTGAAAATCGGTCACCTCCGAAACAATATCCGTTCCTTCCCAACGATAGGTCACCTCATCCCCTACGCCGCTGGCCGACGTACTGGCATCTAAAGTCAACAAAGTTCCCCGGCAAATTGGCCCGTCACCCACCGGCATTCCATGTTCATCCGTTACCGTAATCCGGGCCAAAGGTCCCGTACCCACCGTCAGACTTAAAGTATCTGAGAAAACGTAAGGATTGCTTTCACTCAATGCCGGATCAATCACCCGGCAATAATAAGCTCCTCCCATACCAGGCTGTACGGGAAAACGGAACGTTTTTCCCGTTCCGAAGACTACCTCGTCATCCCCTACTTTCAACCACTCATATTTAAAATAAGGATATTCGGCATGAATAACACGGAAATCAATCACAGAATCCGGACAAACAGTCACATATTTCAACTCCGTCGGAATTACCGGTCTCGGCCGGTTCAGAATAAAACCGTCTTCCTCACCTCCATAATAAGAAGCCGGAGCTTTCACATAAATCCGGCAACTATCCCACGCTTCACAACCTCCTTCCGTCACCATCAAAGCCGTAACAATACCCGTCGTATCCAACTGCAGGCTCACCTTACCCTTGGAAGTCGCCTTTTCTACTCCGTTGAACGACCACGTAACCTCCCGGTTCATCTGGGCGCGTTTCGCTTCGAACTCAATCACTTTAGGTTCGTTCAGGTAATATACGGATGGTATCTGTATCTCCGGCTTCGTGATATTCAGCCGTATAGATGTTTCACTGGAACAACCTTTATCCTTAACAGCCTTGAGGGTATAAACCGGATCAGTACCGACAATGGCACTGATGACACGAGTCCCCTGCCCCTCAAAAATTCCTTCTCCCGTCCATTCCAGACGGTCGGCAACCATCAGGTCCGAACTACCTCCGGCGTTAAAAGCCACCGTCGTTTCTAAGGTTATCACCTGGCCGAAACAAACATTTTCCGCTCCGGCACTGGTAATTAAAATATTAGCCACAGGCCCCGCATTAACAGTCAGATGCAACGTATCGGAACGCAAACGTTCATTAATATCCGGATTGAAAGCCATACAATAATAATCTCCGGCATCAGAACTTTTCAGATGGCTCAGAACAATGGCAATACTATCCCCCGGAATCTTCTTATCCGGCGAACCTACCTTATACCATTCATAATCATACCTGTCATACCCCAAATATAAAACAGAGAGCATCACCTCCTCATCCATACAGGCTTCCACCTCTTTCTGCGTTACTTTCAGGACAGGACAGGAAATCGCAAAACCGTCATCCGGAGAATTATACTCCACGGGAAAGAAATTACGCATTAAAATCCGGCAAGTATCATAATAATGACACTCTCCCCGTGTCATTTCCACCACAACCTGCCCGCTTTCCTTCAGGTTCAGATGGACTGTAGCACCGGACTCCGCCTGTTTTACCTGATTGACATACCAACTATAACTGTCTCCCGATACATTCGATAAAGCAGCAAAAGCCACCTGGTCTGTCGGTTGTGCCAGAATCATGTCCGAAGGTATGTCTACCTTCTCCACTTGCGGAGAAATCAGAATATCAGCCGTATCTATACATTCCTCATAAGCGACGGTAAAAATGTAATACCCGTTGGTGCTGGCTGTTGCCACCATTTTGGTTGAATTGGCTCCGCTTTGAATACCGGCTCCTTTCCAATTGTAAATATTTTTATTGGCAGGAGCCAGTGTTTTATCCTTACCTTCAAAGCTTACCGGAATGCCCGCACAAAATTTCTCTCCTGCCATAGGTGTAACAATTGCCGCCTGCGGACGGTATTTTACCGTCACTTTCACAGGATTGGAATAAAGGTATTCCCCCTGTTCCAGGTCTGCCACACGACAACGATATTCCCCTCCCTGTTCTGCCGAAATCGAAGGGATATACAAAACGCGTCCGGTATCTACAACCGTCTCTCCCCGCATCCATTCATAAGTATAGCCGTCATAGCCGTCATAAGCCACTTCCAAAGTCAACGGCGACCGGGCACAAATCGTAGTATCGGTCTGCAACACCGTCAGTACTCCGCGACTCACCACAAATCCGTCATTGACAGATGTTGTGTAATTCATAGCCGGCAGACTATTCACTTCCGTTGTTACCGTACGGCTGCAATTCCGGGCATCCGTTACCTGTAAACTCACCGTTGTCTTCCCGTCCGGTACGATAAAAGAATAGGCAGGAGCCGAAACCGGAACCGCACTGCCCACCGGCGACCATGTATAAGTATAAGCAGGATTGTCAATGGCCGTACGAACCGTAAGTTCTTCTCCCTTTATCGCATAATATTTCTCAGGCAAGGCTATTTCCGGATAACTTTCCAATATCACCAGGGAATCTTCGGTCACACAACCGTTATTCACGATACGGGCTTTATAAACGGCCGAGTCCATCACCCGGATCTGCGCCGTTCGCCCTCCATCGGTAATCGTCATACCCTTTCCCGTCCACAAATAAATGTTCCCCGCAAAAGAATGCTTGTCAGACATATTCAGGGTAACCTCCTCACCCCGGCATATCGCCCACCTCGGACCAGACTGGCTCTTTCCATTTACAGTCACGGCCAGTTCGGGATATTCAGACACTTTTACATCTAAAGTATCGGAATAAAACGTCAGGTCGAAAATTTCATCATATACCTTACAGTAATATAAGCCGGCATCAGAGGGAGAAGCCGAACGGATAATATAATCCTCTTTTGTCGACAATACCGTGCCGCTTCCTTTACGATACCAGGCATAACGGTATTCAGATTCCTCGCTCACCGTCACCCGGTAACACAAAGAGTCACCCACACAAACGCGGGTAAATCCTAAAGCTTTCACCTGTACATCCAGGTCGGCATGCGTCACCTCCAGCTTAGTCGTATCCTTACGGGAACACCCCTGATAAGTCACCGTCAGAAATACCGCATCACTCTCCGGAGTAATGGTAAAAGTAACACTGTTCCCCTGCTCCGTCTGGGTGTAATCATCCTTCATCTCCCAGGCATAAACCGCTCCGTCCTGATAAGTATTGGTCAAAGTCACAGCCTCACCTATTGTAAGTGGCTGGAAACGAGGTAAATCTACTAAAGGAACAATAGGCGTCAGGGTGATTTCCGCAGAATCCTTACAGCCGTGATAGTCCGCAATGGCCCGGTATTTCACGGCAGCTTCCGAATCCATGTCCACTTTCAGCATCCCTCCGCTGCTCACCAGTTTCTTCTCTTCTTTTTTCCAGTCCCAAAGAGTTCCGGAATGTCCTGCCGTTTCATCCAAAGCAGTCAAAGTAACCTCCGAAGCAAAACAAGGTTTTTCCGAAGAAGCTATCAGTTTAGCTTTCGGATAACCGTATACTTTCAAATCCAAAGTGTCCGAATGGAAAGTCAAATCACGCAAAGGATCATAAACCGTACAGAAATACTTTCCTTTCTTATCATCTGTCACTTCGGTAAAAGCGTAAGTATCACTTTCCACCAAAGGGGTAGACCAGTTCACCTTATACCACTTATAGACATAACTACCTTCCCGGTCCACCGTAACTGTATAACTGAAAGACTGTCCCTCGCAACACTCCGTAATCCCGACAGCCCGCACATTTACCTTTTCCGTACTACGGTTGATTTTCAGCAGGGTGCTGTCATGAAAAACGCAACTGCCCACCGTAGTCTCTAATTTTACCTTCTCCTCACGCACCGGCGTAGTAAAAGCATCAAAACGAAGGGTTGCCCCTGCCGGTGTCGAAGCACTTTCTGCCGTCCAGACGAAAGAAGCTCCATTTGCAGGATTGGCAGTCAAAACCAGCTCTTCTCCGATGACTCCGGCCGTTTCCGCATTCAAACCCGACTGATAATCTGTCACCTCCAACACCAGGGTGTCGGAAGAAAAAGACAAATCGTAAACCGGGTCATAAGCTACACAATAATATTCTCCCGAAGAGCTGCCGCCCACTTTCTCCAGTCGGTAAGTCTGGCTGGTCGCTCCGGCAATCGGTTTACTTCCCTTAAACCACTGCCACGTAAAGTTCGCTTCACCTCCACTCACCGTATAATCGAACGACTCTCCCGCACAAGCCTCTGTCCGGCCGGAAGCGGCAAGCGTCACTTCTTTCTTCAGATGAGTAATATTCAAAATCGTCTGTGACCGAAATTCACATCCCTTATAATTCACCGTCAGATGCACCTCTTCCTCCCGGTCCTGTCCGGTGAAAGCATTAAAACGAATGATATGACCATCTACCTCATGCCCCGGTGTTGCCTGCCAGATAAAATTCGCTCCGGTTGCGGCCGCAGCCTCAATCTCTAACGGCATTCCGACGGTCGCTTCATACCGGGCATCCAATTGTGCCTCATATTCTGCAATTGACAAAACAGCCGTATCAGAGTAATAATACAGATCAGCGGCCTTATCCCACAGCCGGCAATAATAACGTCCGGTATCGCTGACAGCCAGATTCGTCAAAGTCAATAAGCGGCCTGTGTTTTCCAATGCCTGTCCCACCTTATACCAGTTCAGGACATAATTCGTCAACGATGCCGTACCGGTCACCGTAACCTCAAAAACCGTTTGCTGCCCCACACACCTCTGCCGGTCTTTCGACTTCAGGGACAAAGCAGGTATATCGTCCCCCGCTCCGTACGCCGATACGGAAAAAACCGGAAATAAAAGTAAGATAAATAATATGCCCGAAAGCAACAATCTCATTTTGTCTGCAATACGTTTTTAAAGTGTCCGACTATCTTGTAATCTTATTGGTTTTTGATACAACGAACCGACATATATTGTCCCGACAATACCAACGCCGGATCATTATTTAAAGAATAACCTGCTCCATGCACCGCACTACTATACATCCACGATTGGTTCTCGGCTCCGCTTTCCCATCCCAGAGCGTTCGTCAACGAAGCATAATGAGGCTGAGTACCATCCAGACAATTTCCTGTATAGTCTCCCCAACAATTATTATTCCAAGCTCCATGAGTTGTAGTTCCCAATCTCGCCCATGCAAAAGAAGAAGTCCACCAGAACGTAGCATTCCGCAAATGGCCGAATCCGTTGAATCCGGACATATAGGCCGTATTGTAATTCGTGGAATAAGCCCCGCTTCCCAAAGCAGAGAAACGGCTCTCGTTGGAACCTATCGTCGCTTTATTATACCCTTTGCTTCCCCCCCAGCTATTCAACTGAGATTTCAATTTAAAGACATCTTTCACATCCGTTTTCAATTGGGCCCACTCCGCATCCGTCGGAATATGCCATCCGTCCGGACAAATCCCCTGCGAACTGGAATGTACCGCTGTATTCCAGTTATACAAACGTCCATATAAATTACAATTCGCTTCTACACTACCATAACACAAAGACCCGTTCACACTTTTCCGCAGGTTCTCCGCAAACCAACAGCGATTACCGATTTGCACCGTTTTGTACCGGTGATTGTCCGCATCCCGGTTATCCACCAGAATCTTACCGCACTCAAAGGGCTGCACATTTCCGTCACCATCAAGGTTATACACTTCCTCCGGCATCGCCAGGATATGCACATCCACCGTATCACGTTCCCAACAGGTATGCATCACCTTCGCTTCCACCATAACCCTCACATCCCTGTCTTTTGTCTCTCCAGCTCCGAAATCGCTATATTTCAGAAAGTTCATTTGCGAAATGCTGTCCGTTAAAATATATTCCGGTTGCAATTCCGTCTTACTCTTATCTTCTTTCAACCACCACCACCGGATATCTGCCTTTTGCTTCACGGTGGCCTGTATACCCCACGAATGGTCATACACATCCACCGTATCTTTATGGCGGCTCAAGGTCAACTGATGGTCTACCACCCGGATTTTCACCGGCCGGGTTTGCAACACATCAACGCCATTGCTATAAATATACCGTTTATACTGATACTCCCGGAAATAATTCGTCTGGTTATTGAGATTCCGCAAATTGGAAATATGCAGGGAAGCCTCTTCCTCTCCCTCTATCAGGTCCCAGAACGTTCCGCCATCTCCGCTCACAAACCAGGCCACCCGGTAAGCACCTTCGATTTCCGCCGGTATAGACCCTTTGATTTCATAATCTTCTCCGGAACATATCGTATCGCACGGAAGTTCCATCTCGGAAGTCAACCCATTCTGCAAGGTCACTTCTCCTTTGATGCTCAGCACCTCAGCCGTTTTTCCCAACCGGAAAGTAGTGGTGCTATCCTTTCGGGCAGACACGTCATTGACCGAAGTATACACACCCCAATGATAGGTACGGTCCGAAATGGTCGTTTCTTCCTTTACACTCCGATAACTGCCTCCCCTCAGACAGAACGCATCAGCATGTTTCGGCCAGATACTTTCTGTCACATTTGCGCTTCCTTCCTCAGAGATGGAACCATCCCCATGATGATTGGCATCGCGGCCGCAGAATTTCCGTCCTTCCGTATTGGCATTGTAATATATCTCCGCTAAGTTTCCGCTCAATTCCATCAATCCCCAGAAACTGGCTCCCGCTTCCACCTGTTTTCCTCCAACAGCATAAGCACCGCAACGGGTTGGTCCGCCCAGTTTCCCTCCGGCATTTACATTTCCGTCGGGACGTTCCGTCTTTTTTCCCTTTTGTATTGCCGGAATAGTGGTCGAAGCCGTAAAACCGGAATTAGCATTCCAGGCATATTCTCCCCAGATACTGGGTTCCGGGAAAGGCCGGCGGGCCATCTTCTCAAACTCCATCTCCGTGAGAGGACGCAATCCGCACCAGTCGGCATAAGCCAGCATATCCCCGGCATTCAGGTAATTGCAGGCCAGTGTCTGTCCGTCTCCCTCCTGTGCATAGTCATCGTTCGGATTCAGGTCATTGGCAAATACATAAGGAGCATCGTTATTTCCGATCGAAGCCAGTTTTATACCATTACGGGCCGAAGGAACAGTATGGGTAGGCCCGAAAACATATTGTCCTTCATTCAGCTTCCGCAAGTCCGAACCGATAGTGCGTGAGCGCTGTTGGGGCGCTGTCAGCTTATTCAAAAACGACACATACTGCTCCTGGCTGATTTCATATTTCATGACCCAGAAAGCCGGATAACCGTTGGGATAGCTATCCCCGATCTTTCCGCTCCAGGTGTCCCCATCCTTCGCATACATTCCGATCTGATCGCTCAAAGCCGTTGTCGATTCATACACCAATACGGAATTGTCCACTTTCGAAAACAAATCTTCCGTGGTCATGGCAATATTTTTAATAACCGGAATATTGGTCGTACTCGTAATCTCTATCTTATAATATTTATAGGCATTTCCTTTCGTATCCACTTTTAAAGCACGGGTACAGGGATAAGTCCTCTGGGAATTTACGGCCCAATCATCTCCCGTTCCGGCATCCGTCCCGTCATAACGTTTCACCGAAATGGTTGCCCAATCTCCTCCTGACGGCATCATACCCATCAAGCGCCAGGTCTCCGGAACCCCGGTAGGAATACTTTCTATGGCCAGGTTCTTAATCTGAACCCCCTGGTCGAATTCCACCTGCCAGAATTCATTTCCTGTTGCCGGATTCGTTCCTTTCCAGCTGTTTGTTTCCGTTGTCCCCGGGTCATTCATGCGATTCACAGCAAATTCCGGCGGATTCGCAGTACGCACCCCGTTTTTCGGCTGTTCCATGGAAGAAAAATAGGCTCCCACCCGCTGATCGCTCAGAATATCCATATGGGCCGGAATAGAAATATCATTGTTCCGGAAAGTATTGGCCGACTGCGTATCGCCGATACGGAAAGCCCCACGGGGCACATACACCATCTCTATTCCCATTGCCGACAGGAACACCTTTCCAGCCACAAAATCACTGCGGTCCAGCAACTCCTCCGGATTGGAAGTGATTTTCCACTTCAATTCCAGCTTCACCTCCGAAGCGCCGAAACTTTTGGCATCCTTATAAATAAAAAGTCCCTCACAACGGTCCTGGATTCCCGTAGAGTTAGCCATCTGAAGTTTATAACCGGAATTCACCACCTGACACCCCGTACTCATCAAAAAAGCATGATGCCAGGTCTTCCCGTCTCCGTCCAATTTATATTTCAGAAAAAGATACACCCCATCATAATTAAAGGCATCCCTCCACGAATTATCCCATTTCACCGTAAACGTGACGGTAGCCACATTCGTTGTAATATCCACATTATCGGGGTCCACTTTCACATCCCCTTCTATTCTCACATTATTGGCACCTCCCGGTATCACCAACCCCATCCATATCAGAAATAATAAATATAGCCGCTTCATATTTATTTATTTTATTTATTATTTTATTCATTCTTCACACAACGGACGCTGAAATAAAAATTATTCTCCACCGCCGTCTGGGAATAATACTTCGAGTAGGCATCCACCGAAGCACGGTTTCCCAGATATTCATTTCTTCCGTAAAACAGAGAGCTTCCGGCGGAAGTACCTATTGTCTTATTATTTGCATAATCCACCGTAGCATAAGCCGGAATACGAATAGCCGCCATAGGATTACTCTTGGCCGCTGCCGTCGTATAAGTATCTACCGTATAGGAAGAAGACCACCACCAACCTTTCGTTGTCAGGTCATAATAACCATTTCTTACCCCCAGGAGATTACTCCCGTATTGTGTACTGTAAGAAAAGAAATATCCTCCCGACGGCAGAGCCGAAAAACGGCTGGCATTTGTCGCCAAACTAACCCGGTCACGAAATTTCCATAAATTCAACTGGCTCCGCAAAGCTGCTCCCGTAGCATTCTGCAATACAATCCACTCTGCTGAATTCGGAATATGCCACCCTTCCGGACAAATCCCCTGAGCCGTACCATTCGTCCACTCACCCACAGCCTGATTCCAATTGTAAAGCCTTCCGTACACATCACAATTCTCCTCTTCATCTTCATAACAACGGCTGTCCGGCACAAAATAATTCAGATTATCGGCCATCCAACACTGTGTCATCTCCCCCACCTGAATGGCAACCGTCCGGTAACGGCGCTGGTCCCGGACATCTATCATCCAGTCGCCGCACTTCACATCCTGAGACAAACGGGCAGCCGGTTGAGGCTTCACATAAGTCCGGATGGTATCTACCGTCACACAATGATTCCGGAAAACCGACTTCAGGATATAATAGGTATTTCCGCTATTCAACGACTGATAATAAGGGGCACCCACCTCATTCTTCCCTTCCCGGACAATATGGGATATCGCCTGGTCCTTACCCTTAAATATCCAGTGGAAATCTGCTTTCTCAGATACCTTCACCTCAATTCCCCGGGAATGGTCATAAACGTCAATCGTATCGATATGCGTATTCAGATAAGTCGTATCATCCAATACTTTCAATACGACCTTTTCCGATTTAGCATCCCCGCTCAATCCGTAAATTTCTTTCCTGAACCAATACTCTTTCACAACATCCTCGTCCGTATGAATGTTCCATAATTTGGTGACAGTAAAATTCTGATCTCCCTCTCCTTCCATCACCTCCCACGAAGCACCCTGATTCTCACTGACATACCAAGCCACTGCATACAAATCGTTTTTCAATTCCTCCGGCAAAGTTCCCCGTATCGTATAAGTATCACCGTGACAAACCGTATCGGCTACAGGTCCATCCTGGGTAGTCTGCCCATTTTGCAGGCTCAGGTAAACAGGAAAAGTATTCTGCCGTGCCGTATGCCCTAAACGGAAAGTCACCGTACTGTCCCGCCGGGAAATATTCATATTCCTGAACACCTCCCAATGACGCGTACGGTTGGAAATACCCAACAACTCCGGATCGGTATCAGCCCAATGTCCGCCTTTCAGACAAAAGGCATTGTGATGATTCGACCAATTGGCCTCTGTCATGTTGGTTGCCCCATTGGCACCAAGCTTTCCGTCCCCGTGCAAATGATTGGCTATCCCCCGGTAGCGACGGCCTTCCGTATTCACATTATAATAAATCTCAGCTAAATTTCCACCCAATTCCATTGCTCCCCAGAAACTGGCTCCCATATCCTGGCGGCTTTGCGCTCCTACGGCAAAAGCACCGCAACGCAAAGGACCAGTCTGTCTCCGGCCGAAATTGACATTCTCTTCTCCCAAAAGCGGTTTCTCTGAGCGAGTCCCGGGATTTTGAAGATTCTCCACAGCAACATACGTTTTACTGTTCCACGGATATTCTCCCCGCACTGCTTCGGAAGGATAAAAGGGACGGCACATTTTCTCATACTCCATTTCTGTCAAAGGCCGTAATCCGGACCAATCAGCATACGCCAGCATATCTGCCGGACTCAGGTAATTACAAGCCAGTGTAGGCCCCGTCCCGGTGCCGCTTGCCAAAAAAACCAGCGGCTCGCCGTCGGCAGGACGTTTTAACAGTTTCACCCCATTCCGGCAGGAAGGCTTTGTCCGGTCACTGCCAAACACATAATCCCCCTCCTTCAGTTTATCCAATTCCGCTCCGATGGTACGGGCCTGCTGTTGTACACGACTTAAACGATTCAGAAAAGACACATACTGCTCCTGACTGATTTCATACTTCATGACATAAAACGCCGAATACCCGTTCGGGTAATTCACATCGGTAATTCCCGCCCAGGTATCTCCATCATCAGCAGCTAATCCTCTTTGTCCTCCCAACGAAGATGTCGGTGCATTTACAATGACACTGTTATCTATCACCTCCGCCAAATCCACTGTTGTCATACTGATATTCTTGATAAGGGGAGGATTATTGGGATTTACCATATCCTCCTGAGACCTGATAAATACCCGATATTCAATAAAATTCTTTCTGTTTTCAATACGGAAAGCCCTGGTCGGCGGATAAGTACGAGTCAGGGATGTCTCCCAATCCTTTTCCGTTCCCGTATACAAAGATTCCCAAACCTGCGTTCCGTCGGATGCCCTCCCCTGAAATTCCCACCTTGCCGGCACATAACCGGGCACGCTTTCTATTGCCAGGTATTTTACACACACGGGCTTGTCAAAATGTACCGCCCAGAACTGATACCCCTGACCGGAACCTTTCTTATCCCCATACCATGCATTGGAAGGGAAACCGCTTTCTCCTTTTTCAGCCGACAGGTCATTCACACGATTAGCTGCCAGCAACGGGTCTGGATAATCCGGACCAACCGGAGAAGAAGTACGCACATCCGATCTCGGATGAATCAAATCATATTTCTCCGGCATAGCCAGGTAATTGTTACGGAAATGATTGACCGAATAAGTATCACCGATACGGAAAGCCCCCCTGGGAACATACACCATTTCTATACCCATGGCCATTAACAACACTTTGCCTTCTTCAAAATCGGAGATCCGGAGAGATTCATCCTCATTACTGGTAATTAACCACTTTAAAGAAACTTGTACTGAAGAAGTACCATGCCAGGGCGAGTCCGCCGGTTTGCGGTAAAGATAAAAACCTTCGTTCTTATTCAGCGAAGAGGTATTATTCACCAATTCCAGTGTATAATCTTCTGAAGAAAGTTCATGCCCCTCATTCATGACATACAGATGATGCCATTGCTTCCCCTTCTCATTCAGTTTATATTTCAAGAAAATATAAACTGCATCATAATTGAACATATCCCTCCACGAATTATCCCACTCCACTGTAAAAGTCAGGGTAGCTACATCTCCGGGATTGGTTATCTTCCTCGGATCTACACGTACATCACCTAATATTCTGACATTATTTGCCTGAATATTAAAGCAATACACTATCATAAGAATACTCAATATACACCGTTGGGTGATATGAAAGTACTGCATATACACATTTCCTTTATTAACCTCCAAAATTAACAGTATTTATTGACACTGCAAAATAAATACATAATTTTTTATAATTAATACAAGAAAGTTAATATGTGTTATTTCACCGTTATTTTAACAGCTCCGGCAACTTTACCGGCAGCACCTCCCTGTGTCATTTTAGGATTCTGAAAAATAATGCCACTGAAATGATTGGGTTGTCCGGTATGTGCGCCACTCTCATTAACCGCATTACATCCCTCCATACCCGAAACAAATCCCGAACCGCCGCCACCGCCACCACTGCTCCCCGGAGCTCCGTAACCGCCGTAATATCCGCCGCCACCACCACCGGCACCAGTATGTCCGTTTCCTCCGTTTCCTCCGACCGAAGCCCATCCGAAAGCAGCTCCCGAAGTCTGTGTCGCATTGGCACTGGAATTAGCTCTTACTCCCTGCAATCCTCCACCATTTCCTCCGGGACTGCTCCATCCGCATCCTCCGCCACCGCCAGCCACCATAATCCGGTTTCGCAACGAAACAGCATCATTCCAAGCTCCGCCTACCACACGAATATCCGATGCTCCGCCGCCACCGCCACCGGGATCATCATCCGAATCATATCCTCCCGTAGCCCCGCCGTTCCATCCGCCGGCCCCGCCGTTATGGCCCGAAGCACCTCCTGCCGCTCCGCCAACATACAAATAAAAAGGTTTCTGCTGCCCCAACCGGTATTCCCCGTAAGCATAACCCCCGTTTCCCGGAGTTCCGCTATTACTGCCGTTTGCATGAGCCTGAGATCCCCTGGCACCCCAACACTCAAAAGTATATTCCCCCGGCAAAAGATTCAGCGTATAAGCCCCGGCAGAAGCATAACTACGCGAAGGCTCATGCAGTTCCATCCGGTAGACCTTATCAGGAAAGTCCTCACACACCGCCTCCACCGTGATATGACTGCACATCGTCGAAGATACATTACTCACCAAACCACGGTCAGAAATCTCCAGCGTACCCAAAGAACCGTTCGTCAAAGTCCAGCGCTGTGCATCAGGACCGCTCCAGGTGTTCGCTATCTGATAACTGTTCTGACCATTATACGCATAAGTCACCACCTTGTCAGGAAAAGGGTTGCGCGTATAGGGCACCACCAAGACCTCCAAGCGGACATC
>NZ_QWEL01000012.1 GCF_009935865.1 Odoribacter sp. Z80 | reverse complement strand
CCAATAAAAACGAACGTTTATTTCTGCTATTTGCAACCAAATTTCAATTTTATCGCACCTCCCCCCAATCATTCACTTACCAAAGAAATTTCGATACGGGCTTCGGTAATTTGTATTCCTCCGACCTTTTTTAAGTCAATTCTTTTGCACTTTTTACTTTTTATTCCCTACCTTCGCATTCGTTTGAATAATACAATTTTAATCTAAATAACAACATCATGTATCAAGGTATAAAAATAGTCTCATTTGAAGAAGCAGTGAAAGTGGTGAAATCGGGCGACCGGATTCATCTCCACAGTGTAGCCTGTGCACCTCAAGGACTAATCCAGGCACTTTGTGCCCGGGGACGTGCCGGAGAACTGAAAAACATCAAATTACAACATCTTCACACAGAAGGCTGTGCTCCGTATGCGGAACAGGAATTTGAAGGCATATTCCAGTTGGAATCCTTCTTCGTCGGTAAGAACGTACGTAAACCGACACAGGAAGGCTGGGCGGATTATATCCCCGTCCACCTGAGCGAAACCCAGAAACTGATCCGTATGGGAATTACTCCGGTAGATGTGGCCATGATTCAGGTATGCCCTCCGGACAAGCACGGTTATGTATCTATGGGAACTTCCGTAGATGCCACCCTGGCTGCCGTTCAGCACGCCAAAACAGTTATCGCGGTTATCAACCCCAACGTTCCCCGTGCTTTCGGGGATGCCATCATCAAATTATCGGATATTGACATCTTCTGCGAAGACAATACTCCGCTGATTGAAGCGAAACCGGCCCAACCGTCCGAACAGGACATACAAATCGGAAAGAATTGTGCAGCCCTCATTGAAGACGGAGCCTGCCTGCAGATGGGTATCGGAGCCATACCGAATGCCGTGCTTTCCCAGCTCGGCAACCATAAAAACCTGGGTATTCACACCGAAATGTTTGCCGACGGGGTATTACCTCTCTACTACAAAGGAGTCATCAATAACCTGAACAAAAAATATGACAAAGGAAAAATCGTATCTACTTTCCTGATGGGTTCCAAAGAAGTCTACGATTTTATTGACGATAATCCGGCAGTAGCCATGATGGATGTAGGTTACACCAATGACCCGTTTATCATTGCCGAACAGCCCAAAATGACAGCCATCAACTCTGCCCTTTCCATTGACCTCACAGGACAGGTAAATGCCGATTCTTTAGGTTGTAAATTTTACAGCGGCTGCGGCGGTCAGCTGGATTTCATCCGCGGGGCAGCAGCCAGCAAAGGAGGTAAACCCATTATCGCTATGCCGGCAGTCACCGCCAAAGGAGTCAGCAAAATCTGTCCTACCCTATTAAACGGTGCAGGAGTAGTCACTACCCGCTTTGATGTGCATTATGTAGTAACGGAATTCGGTGTGGCCGATCTTTATGGCAAAACGATGCAGGACCGGGCAAAAGCTTTAATCGGCATAGCAGCCCCCCAATGCCAGGAGGAATTGGATAAAGCTGCTTTCGAACGCTTCGGCAGCCACTACCATTTTGTTACAAAATAACGGCAACAATATGCTAATGCAATAACTATTATTGCATTAGCATTCTCTTTTAATACCCACACTTGTATGATGGACTGGAATAAACTTATATCAGCACACCGTTACCATCCGGGAAATACAACTTCCCTGTTTCATTCCCATGACCGTTCGCAATTCCAACGCGATTACGACCGACTGATATTTTCGTCTCCTTTCCGTCGCTTACAAAACAAGACCCAGGTATTTCCATTACCCGGCAATATCTTTGTACACAATCGATTAACCCATAGCCTGGAAGTAGCCAGTGTCGGACGTTCCCTGGGAAATAAAATCTGCCAGTTCCTGAAACAGCAGCCTCTATCCATTGAAAATCCGGATGTTCTGGAAGAAATCGGTACCATCGTCAGCACCGGCTGTCTGGCCCATGACCTCGGGAACCCTCCATTCGGTCATTCCGGAGAAGAAGCTATTTCCTATTTTTTCAGTGAAGGCGAGGGACTTTATTTCAAGAAGCTTCTTTCGGACGAGGAATGGAACGACCTCTGCCACTTCGAAGGAAATGCCAATACTTTCCGATTGTTAACCCACAGTTTCAACGGACGACGGCCGGGAGGTTATACCATGACCTATACGACTCTTGCTTCCATTGTCAAATATCCGTTTGAATCCACAAAAGCCAATCCGCACGGCTTCAAATACGGTTTTTTTCAGAGTGAAAAAGAAATTTACCAGCAAGTGGCAGAAGAGCTGAATATTCGCAAACTGGGTGACAGTCCCCTGCAATATGTCCGCCATCCTCTGGTGTACCTTGTCGAAGCAGCCGATGATATCTGCTACCAAATCATGGACATCGAAGACTCCCACAAACTCCGGATATTGTCCTATGATGAAACCGTTAGCATATTAGAAAGTTTTTACGATAAAAACACAGACAAAGAAGATCTGAAAATCATCAATCGTACTTTCAAGGTGGTCACCGACAAAAATGAAAGAATAGCCTTTCTGCGCGCCGGCATCATCAACAAACTCATCAATGCCTGTTCCGACGCATTTTGCCGGAATTATGAGGCCATCATGAAGGGGGAATTCAACAGCACCCTCATTAAAGAAGTACAGGGCACCAACAAAGAAGCCTACGATGCTTGTACATCCCTGGCCTACGGACGTATCTACCACACCAATATGGTAACCCAGATTCAGATTGCCGGTTTTAAAATCTTAGGAACCATTTTAAAAGAATATACGGATGCTGTACTAAAACCGGAAACTTATTACGCCCGAAACTTGCTTTCCATCATGCCCGAACAATACAAAGTCAGCAAAGAGGATTCTATGTACACCAAAATCCAAACCGTAGTCGACTATGTTTCAGGCATGACCGATTCCTATGCTTTAAGTCTCTACCGCAAAATCAAAGGGATAGACTTACCTGAAATCAAGTAATTTACGCTTTCGACCGAATCAGTCAAAAGCGTAAAGTACCCCAATCTCTCCTACCGTAACAAACGGTCTATGCTCTATCTCCCGCACCACCTCAAAACGGAAATAACGAGCCGGATAGTTATTTTTAAACCGGATAGTCTGGGAAATCGGATTATTTTTAATATTACTGAATTCCCCGTTGCCCTCACAAAGGCTCCATTTCTTCCCATCCCGGCTTACATAAAAACGATATAAATACACCGTCCCGGCAAAATCATTTTCCGCAACCGGCTGATAAGTAAAACCGGACAATTTATATTCCTTTCCCATATCCACCTCCAGATAATGAAGGCCATCTGAACTATCCGATTGCCAATAAGTTGCCGGATTACAATCAATAGCAGCCACAGCCGGATGAGCAGGAATTTCTGAATCCACTCCCAGCACTTTCCATCCTTTCTTTTCGTTCCGGATTACCGTATTTTCCTCCCTTTGAACGTCTAAACGTTCCGCCCGGTAGGCTCCTGCATAACTTAGGTTCATACCGGCACGTCCCCGTTTATAGATAAAACGTATCTTTTCGGGAGAACATTCCTCAAAACGCACCAAGCGCTTATACCCCACAGTAGTCCCCCGGGCCAATTCCTTCCAATCGCCGTCTAACCATCCCTCCACCACAAATTCTTCCACCCGTTGCCCCTTGCGGATGTCTTCCCCCACCATAAACACATTCACAACCTCTCCGGGTTTCAGGGCATATTCCACCATTTCCCCCACCTTCAGTTTCCGTTCCACCTCCCCGCCCTGCAAGCGGTTGTCTGCAAAAGTAGCAGAAATATAATCCCCAAACTCTTTCAAACGTGTTACATCACTTTCACTCAACAGCCCCCGTTTGTCAGGAGGAACATTCAGCAACAACACCGAATTATAACCGACCGATTGAAAATAAATATCTACAAGATGAGCCAAAGATTTCACCCGGGCATCCTGCTCTGCATGATAAAACCACCCCGGCCGGATAGACACATCCACCTCGGAGGGATACCAGAATACCCGGTTTGCCTCCACCACCTTTTCCCGGCTTCCCAGGTCTTTCGCCGTAGGTTTCAGTCCAAGACGTTCATTCTCCTCCTGCGCATTCTCATAACTATCCGCTGCATACGGGGTAACACTCCACTCCGTTTCGCGTCCCAAACCCCTTTCATTACCAACCCACCGGATGTCATTCCCCATAATAGCCTTGACAGCCTGGGGTTGCAGGCTGTCTATCACGGCATTAAAAGCTTTCCAGTCATAAATTTGCAATTTACCGTTCGGTCCTTCTGCATTTGCTCCGTCAAACCACACTTCATCCACCCGGCCATAATTTCCCAGCAACTCCCGCAACTGTTCCATAAACATCCTGTTGTATGCCGGAGAATCTCCGTAACAGGATGCATTTCTATCCCAGGGAGACAAATACACCCCGAACTTCATTCCGTATTTGTCACAAGCTTCTCTTAACTCCCTCACGACATCCCCCTTTCCGTCCTTCCAACCCGAAGATGCAACCGAATGCTTCGTCGTCTTCGTCGGCCATAAACAGAAACCGTCATGATGCTTAGCCGTAAGGATAACCATCTTAAATCCGCCGGCCTGAAGTGCCCTTACCCATTGTTCACAATCCAAATCAACCGGATTAAACCAAACCGGATCTTCTGTTCCGTCTCCCCATTCCCGTTCCGTAAAAGTGTTTATCCCGAAATGTAAAAATGCAGTCAGCTCCAATTGCTGCCAACGATACTGTCCTTCTGTCGGAACTACATGGGCAGCCATATCTATTTTCTGTTCCGGAGTAGCTCCTTCCGGAAAAGTAACTTCTTTCACATGGTACGTCTCTTTCTCCTTACATCCTCCGAGAAATAAAAACAGCACCACACCTGAAATGAAAAATTTCTTCATATCTTAAATCTTCCTTCAAAAACCGTCAAACAACATTTTAATTCAGATTTCTGACAGGATCATCATACTGCACTTGCAGACTCTCCAATTCCGCCTTCAATTCCTTCGTCAGCTCTTCGGTTCCCGGCTGACCGTAAAGATTATGCATTTCTGTCGGGTCTTCCTGTAAATCATACAATTCCCAAGCATCAATATCCTGATAAAAATGCATTAACTTATAACGTTCGGTACGAACTCCGTAATGACGGCGAACGGCATGCTCTGCCGGATATTCATAATAATGATAATAAAGCGATTTCCGCCAATCGGACGGATTTTCACCTTTTAACAAGGGTAACAAAGACACTCCCTGAATATCTTCGGGAATAGGAAGCCCGGCCAAATCCAGAAAAGTAGGCGTATAATCAATATTCTGTACCAACTGCGCAATATCCCCCCGCCGGTCAAATCCTTCCGGTAAACGCATAATCAAAGGAGTACGCATAGATTCTTCATACATAAACCGTTTGTCAAACCACCCGTGTTCTCCCATATAAAAGCCCTGGTCAGAAGCATAAACCACCAATGTATTTTCCAGCAAACCTTCCTTTTCCAATTCTTCCAAAAGACGACCGACATTATCATCCAGCGACTTCACCACTTTTGCATAATCCCGCATATAGCGCTGATATTTCCATTTTGCCAAATCCTTTCCCCTCAGTTTCGCATTTTTAAATTGTTCTATAATCGGATGATAATGGCGGTTCCAGGCTGCCTTCTGGGCCGCATTCATCCGCCCGTAAGTTCCTAACGTATCCTGCTGACGGATATACAAGGACTTATAATGATCTTCCACCCGTTCATCCAACATTTTCAGGTCATAAATCAAAGTCATATCCTTATCAATACTCATTTCCTGCTTCCCGGCAGCTATACGTCCCTGATAATCATCCCAGAAATTGGCAGGCAACTCAAACGTCTTATCTTCATACAATGCCAGGTCACAAGTATCAGCCATCCAATTCCGATGGATAGCCTTATGATGTACAAACAAACAAAAAGGTTTGGTTGTATCCCGCTTCTGCCGCAGCCAGTCTATACTCAGGTCAGTAATGATATTCGTCACATACCCTTCCTTCCGGACAGTACCTTCCGGCGTGATAAAATCCGGATTATAATAATCCCCCTGTCCGGGCAAAATAGTCCAATAATCAAAACAGGTAGGTGTGCTCCCCAAATGCCATTTTCCAATCATAGCCGTCTGGTAACCGCCTGCCTGCAACAACTGCTGGACAGTCTGTTGTTCCCCGTTAAACATCGCCCCGCTGGAATTATCGGTATAACCGTTCTTATGGCTGTGCTTCCCCGTCAACAGAACAGCACGGCTCGGACCGGAGAGCGAATTACAAACAAAACTATTGGTAAATCTCACTCCTTCAGCAGCAATACGGTCAAGATGGGGAGTTTGCATATGTCGCTGCTCATAACAACTCATCATTTGCTGAGCATGGTCGTCTGTCATGATATATACAATGTTCAGCGGCTTTTTTTGCTCCGCTTTCTTTCCATTTCCTCCACACCCGTTCAAAACAGCCAAACCGGCCAAAGGCAAAAAATAATTTACTGTCTTCATCATAGTTATATAGATATTACTTGGTTTCTCCAATTCCTGCAGTTTTATACAACTGCTTTCCTGTCTTTGACTATTCTCCGGTTTTCTGATACACCCTGACATAATCAATTTCATACCTCATAGGAAATGCCTGCTCGTCAGGAATCCCGCCACTTACTCCAATAGCAAGATTCAGCAATAAATAATGAGGTTGACGGAAAGGGTTGCGATGCTGACCGAAATCCCCGTTTACCGTTTCACTTAAAAATACCTCATTCAGCAATTCATCGTCCAGGTAAAGCCGAACAGCCTCCTCATCCCAATCCATCCGCCAGACATGAAACTTTTCTCCCCACTGAGGATCTTTCTGTAAAAAATAATCATAAGGAGTTTTGCCGGTCCTCCATTCCGAATCCCAGCGCCGGTCTTTCCCCCAGGCAACATTGGCCAAAATATGGGGCACCCCGCCAATCCGGTAATATTCCATCAAATCAATTTCCCCGCAAGAAGGCCACTCCAAATCAGCACCCAAGGTCCAGATGGCAGGCCATGCTCCACTCCG
Source organism: Odoribacter sp. Z80 (assembly GCF_009935865.1). Taxonomy (GTDB): domain Bacteria; phylum Bacteroidota; class Bacteroidia; order Bacteroidales; family Marinifilaceae; genus Odoribacter. Next base: position 99,006 of record NZ_QWEL01000012.1, on the reverse strand, counting down.
GGTCGGGATTTTTGCCCTGATTTCAAACCGCCCATATAAAAATTCCTTTTTCATGCGCGTCTTGACACAAGACGAAGTATATTCAGCAAACGGCCGGTTGAAACGCCAATTTTCACTATGTTCGTCATAGGCTGTATTCGTTTTTCTTTCCTTTCTCGCTTCTATCACCAGCAAACCATCCTCACAAAAGGCATTTTCAGGCTGATACCACTGGAGTTCTTTATTTCTGACAAAGCCGTTTTCATACATCCACCAATCCTCATTCAGATGGCCATCCCGGTCAAACTCATCATGCCACACCAATTTCCAGCCCGGATATTGCTTAACCGGTTGTTCTGCCTGACGACACTGGACCAAACCCAACAAACTGAACACAACGAAACTCATTTGCTTAACCATTACTTGCACCTGTCTTGACATAAAATTTATGGTATTAAAAATCATTAAATTCAGGACATACCTGCTCTTTTAAAGCGATGCACTCCATCTCCACCAACCATCCTGGACGACATACCGCCGCCACAACAATCACTTTGGGAACCTCAGGAAAACGTTCTTCAAACAACCTGTTTACCACCCTATAATCGCCCGCATCCCGGATATACACAATCATATGGGCCACATCTTCAAACCCATAACCGCCCTCTTCCAGCAAAGCTGCAACATTTTCCCACATCCGGGCCACCTGCCCGGTCACATCCCCCTCTCCGACAATGCTTCCTCCGGCATCAATACTTGCCGTACCGGATATATAAGCCTGCCGGCGATCTCCATACAACACACTCACCCCCCGTTCAAAGGTAACTCCATATTCCCAGGTAGGGTTCAGATGGGTCAAAGCCTGCAAATAACGAATCTGCTCCGGTTTCAACCCTTTGACAGCATACGCTTCAAACAACACCTTACACTGAGGCTCCGCCACACGTCCTTCAATTCCTGTACTGGCAATATAATGCGTCTTTTCAGTCAACCCCCATTCCCGGAACAACTCTCTCCTGCCTTTCACCACTCCGGCATAATTCACATCTATATCCCGGACAAAAAACCAGGTTCTTATGCAATCCGTCGCCATACGGCACCGCTCACTCAACAGTGCCGTATCATAACTCCCAAGTAGTTCCCGCGTTTGTTGTTCCGCATCTCCCCGGGGATTTACCCCGCCGGCCATCCAAAGATGCCGGTAAGGGTTATTTTTCCCCCGCCCCGACTGCCCGTATACCCACAAAGCCAGCTTTGAACCACTCGCCGGAGCCTGCTGAACCACAGATACATTTCTTTTCTCCTCCTGTGCTCTTAAAATTCCGTCCTGATTGACGACATCACTCAAAAAATAACGTTTGAAAACCACCGACTCCTCCCCCCATCCTTTTTCCTTCAAGGTCTTTCCCACTCCTTGTTTCACCGCAGCCAACTGCTCTGTAAAACTTCCTTCCGTTGGTCCGACAGTAAAAAACAAATGATACTCTGCAACCTTTCCCTTTACATCAAAAACAGCGGAAGCAACTTTCACTTCTACCGCTTTATCTCCGGCACTACAGACAAAAGTATCTCTTTCATATTTCATAACTTGCACACTCTACATTATAGACAGACACACCTCAACACCCCCAGTACACACTTAGGCAATGTTGACAAAGTTAGAAATTTCCCTGTAATTTCAAAGAATAAATGCTTCCAATAAAGAAGGGCTGCTTTCGCAGCCCTTTTTAACTATCCCAAATATGTCTTTAATAATTTACTTCGTGAAGAATGGCGTAAGCGCCGAATGGCCTTTTCTTTAATCTGACGAACCCGCTCACGTGTCAAACCGAATTTTTCTCCGATTTCCTCCAGAGTCATTTCCTGGCAATTAATCCCAAAAAACAATTTAATGATATCACGTTCCCGTTCCGTCAAGGTCGACAAAGCTCTTTCCACCTCAGTAGAAAGAGATTCATTGATTAAAGTCCGGTCTGCTATGGGCGAATCATCATTGACCAAAACATCCAGCAAACTATTATCTTCTCCCTCTACAAACGGAGCATCCACTGAAATATGCCGGCCCGATACCCGCAATGTATCTGCCACTTTTTCTGCCGGTAAATCCAGAGAATCAGCCAACTCCTCAGGAGACGGACGCCGTTCGTTCTCTTGTTCAAACCGCGAAAACGCTTTGTTGATTTTGTTTAATGACCCAACCTGATTCAAAGGCAAACGCACAATACGTGATTGTTCTGCCAAAGCCTGCAAAATAGACTGACGTATCCACCATACTGCATACGAGATAAATTTGAAACCACGGGTTTCATCAAATTTCTCAGCAGCCTTGATCAATCCCAGGTTGCCTTCATTAATCAAATCCGGTAAACTCAGTCCCTGATTCTGATACTGTTTAGCCACAGAAACAACAAATCTCAGGTTTGCTCTGGTCAACTTCTCCAATGCTTTCTGATCTCCCTTCCGGATCCGCTGCGCCAATTCCACCTCCTCTTCAACGGTAATCAACTCCTCTTTTCCAATTTCCTGCAAGTACTTATCCAGAGATGCACTTTCCCTGTTAGTAATTGATTTTGTGATTTTTAGTTGTCTCATACTATCTTTTATATACCACTGCAAACATGCCGCAAAGGTATGGATTTTTATTTATTTATCAGTTAGTTAATTTCATCAATATTTTTGTATTAACATTTTTTAATCCTGTAAAGAAAAAGCGAAATATTCCACTCTTCCTCTCGGATTGACAGCCGTAACAAAAATACCTCCATCTCCCACAGCTTTGATCGCTCTTTCCAAATCTTCAGGATGATGAACCACCGTATCGTTGATTTTCAAAATAATATAACCCTCCGTTAATCCGGCTGATTTAAACTTCCCGTCCCGGAGTTCTTTAATCTTCACTCCCTTGCTCAACCGGTAACGGTAGCGTTCTTGTTGAGTCAAAGTCTCCACTTTAGCTCCTAATACGCCGTCACTTTCAGAAATAGCTATATCGCCAAAAGAACTCTGCAGGACAAGGTCAACGACTTTCTTCTTCCCAGCCCGGTTCACTACAAACTGTATAGCATCTCCGGGGGCATACTTAGCCAGCTGTTCCTGGAACTCCGGAACCGTCTTCACTTCATACCCATTCAATTGCTGGATCACATCCCCTTCCTTTAATCCGGCTTTGGCTGCCGCTCCTCCTTTTATCACTTCTCCTACATAAATGCCATACTGTGCATCTACATCCAATTCCTTAGCCACAGAAGGTGTCAGTTCTCCCATACGGATACCGATTACTGCCCGTTGTACTTTTCCGTATTCCTTTAAATCGCCTACTACTTTGCGGGCTATATTCACCGGAACGGCAAAGGAATAGCCGGAATAACTTCCCGTAGGAGACTGAATAGCAGTATTAATGCCTATCAATTGTCCCCGGGAATTCACGAGAGCACCGCCGCTATTCCCCTGATTGACTGCCGCATCAGTCTGCAAAAAGGAACCTAAGTTCATTTTACCTCCCAACTCACGGGCCTTAGCGCTGATAATTCCTGCCGTTACGGTTGAAGTCAGGTTATAAGGATTTCCCACTGCCAAAACCCATTCTCCCAACACGACATCATCAGAATTACCGTATTCGATGGGCTGCAACCCCTCAGCATCGATCTTGAGTAAAGCAATATCCGTATTCGGGTCGGAGCCGATTACTTTCGCTTCAAATTCCCGCTTGTCATTCAAAGTGACTATCAGATGGTCACTTCCGTCTATCACGTGATTATTCGTAATAATATAACCATCCTCCGTAATAATCACTCCGGAACCGATGCCCATATTGCGGGGGACTTCCCTCACCTGAGGCTGAATGCCAAACCAAAAATCCAGCGGACTTCCATAATATTCCTTTCCCATCTGTACGGTTTTCACATTTACAACAGCCGGGACTGTCTTTTTGGCAGCCATCCGCAAATCCACGCTTCCGGCACCCCCGCTTTCCCCTTCATCCAATACCTGATGTACCACCGGACGGGGCATTCCGGGACCTATAAACTCATGCTTCGCAAACGATACCCGGGAATCCGCTTTCCATTCCCCGGCAACAAAAAAAGCAATCAGGCCACCCATAAGCCCGAATATCAACGGAACAATAAACTTTGTTATTTTCATATCTTTTCCTGATTTAAATGGTTACTTTTTTAAAACTATCTTGTCAGTTACAATACTAACAATATCTTTGCCAAGCATTTATTAATAATTTCTTAATTAGCAAAGCTTAACATCCCAACATGATTATTAAATTTCAAAAATATCGGGGAGCAGGCAACGATTTCATTATCATTGACAACCGCCAACTCTTATACGATTTTCCGGTTCCAAGAGTTGAACAATTATGCAAACGGCAGCAAAGAAGCCACCATGTGCGGAAACGGCGGACGGATGCATTATCCGTTTTGCCCGTCAGCTGGGAATCTTTGAGAAACACACCGTTTTTATCGCCGCCGATGGAATACACGAAGCCGAATCACACCACAACTCGGTCCGCTTAAGTTCCCCGCATTATGCAGAAATAGTACCGGACGCATTTACCATAGATACATCCGGGTGGCAACTTATAAACGCAGCGCAGAAGCAGAAACCCCGGCCTGCGGGATAGGCTGTATAGCAACAGTTCTCTCCGTAGTTTTCTGCGGAAGGACTACTGTAATATCTACCTCATCCAAGCCAAAGAAGGATATTAAAAATCAGTTTCAGACAGCCCCGACCACTTATTCCCGGATACATGGCTCGAAGGACCCGCAGAAAAAATCTTTGAAGGAGAAACAGAAGTCTGTTAGTTATTGGTTATTTTCTCTTTGTCCTCACTCTTTTTGAAAGTAGCTACCACCTTCCCTTTAGAAAGAAAAGAAAGGACATGGTCTTTTATGGCACATCCGTCCACCTCTTCCAGCATTCTGAAAAATTCAGCTTCTGTCTGTATATCCGGACAAGTCATGCGCGTAGCACCCATCGGAGAAAATTTCAGTTTATCATGCTCCATCTCATAGTTGCCAAAATAACGGTTGCACCCGGCCCGGCCATTCACCCTTTTGTCCACATCATTGAACTGAATAGAAATCTCGCTGTTCGGGTCACTCAATACAATATCCTTATCGTTCAAAGTCTGCAATACCCACTTCACATCATTTAACTTCGCCATATTCCGGGAAGAATGACAAGCAACAATTCCTAATGCAATGCAACACAAAACGATTAAATTCCTCATGATTCTATAATTATTATGATTCTTTTATATATTAACAAATATTATGCCAGATTGTCAGAAAACTTTATAAAATCTGATTATTTCACAACTGGGCTGTAAGATTATAATATCCTACGAAACGAAAACACATTAAGTTATTATCATAAAAATAAAAACGGATATTATATTCATTCGGAGTCTGATAGAAATTATTCTGCATTTCCACTAAATTCACTTTCTTCCCGGACCGGGGAACAACGGCATACATATAATCATAATAACCCTGTTTCAGTTCGGCTTCCCCGACATACGCCTTGTTCTTATCGTCATAAGTCATTTTCAACCCCGGCACTAACTCCCATCCGGCAAATTTGCCATACACATAAACATCGGCATCCACCAAGGGTTCCGGATATAAAATAGCAAAATGAGCCACAATATAATCCGCTTCCAGATCAGGATTCTGGACATTTTCCGCCTCTATCCGGAAATTCCCGCCCTTGTCCGGTAGAGGGACATAGCGTTCAGGAACCCGGCCCGGCTGCAAAATAAAATTATAAAGCCCGTCAGGCCCTTTTAATACATCTTTTACATACTGGGTGTAATAAACCAAACTCGCGCTCTGAAAATTCCGGAAAGGCGACAAACCATTGAAAATATTATCGGTTCCGTTCCCATACACCAATTGATTCGTGCGAACAAAAGTGGGGGAAAACTGTCGGCGGGTATTAGGGTCCTGATTCTGTGTAACATAAGCCCTCACATCCCGAACCGGATTATAAATAGTCAATTGCTCATAAACCACAGAAAAATTTAATTGCTGGGAAGTATAAAGCAATTGGGGATTAGTGGAATTTACGACCTCCGCACGAATCCCCACCTTCTGCTCTAAAACGGAAAAACGCAAAGCCAGGACAACACTATCCGGATTCTCATCATTATAAATTTGCAGGATATAATTGCCGGAAATCTTGAATCCGACCTCCTCATTCGGAAGGGTTAGGGAAAAATGGGTATATTGTACCTGAGTATTAAAAGAATAGTCATAATTTTCAACAGGATTGCTAAAAAAGCCCGTCAAATAAGTAAAAGGGCTCAGATTGGAACTATTCCAGTCCGGGTCACAATGCACAATTTTATAAGAATAAGAATTTACCTCCGGACTCAAATCATCAAAACTGACCATCAACCGGTCCTGGGTTCCCAACTCTATAACCGGTTCTGCAAAAGGCTTGCCGAGGGGATAACATTCAACGGTTTTTATCCGGCTCTGAGCCCATAGAGTCAAGGTCATGCAAAGCCATATTCCCAATCCTGCTATTTTTTTTTCCATTCCGAACAAATTAAAATCTGATTAACGACAAAATTACGTAATTGGTTTGTATATTTGTGGCTTAATTTTGGGAAAATACTTAATTATTAATAATTACAAAAAACATGTCCAAGGTAATCAAATTAAAAAAAGGCCTTGATATCAAATTAAACGGAGAAGCGGAAAAAGTGGTACAGCCGGCCGGTAAAATAACCAGTTGTGCATTAAAACCGACCGATTTCCGGGCACTGACTCCGAGATTAGCTGTCAAGGTTGGCGATGAAGTGAAAGCGGGAGATGTCTTATTTACGGATAAAATGCATCCCGAAATCAAGTTCACTGCACCGGTTAGCGGAACAATTGAGGCCATCAACCGCGGTGAACGTCGCAAGTTGCTGGAAGTAGTCATTAAAGCAGATGCCGAAATACAATACCGTGATTTTGGTAAATCCGAAGTGAGCACCCTAAATCGGGAAGAAATCATCAACCGTTTGTTAGACAGCGGAGTATGGCCTGTAATCAGACAACGTCCCTATGACATTATTGCCAATCCGATGACAACCCCGAAAGCCATCTTCGTTTCGGCTTTCGACAGTGCTCCTTTGGCACCCGATTATGACGTAGTCTTAAACGGACAGGAAAAAAATCTGCAAACAGGATTCGACTGCCTGAAAAAACTCTGCAATAAAAACATTAACCTGAACCTTCGGGCAGATACCCCGTCTACTTCCGTATTCACCAAACTGAAAAATGTAGACATTCACTATTTCAGCGGACCCCACCCTGCCGGAAATGCCGGAATCCAGATACACCACCTGAACCCGCTCAATAAAGGCGAACAGGTTTGGGTTGTAAATATTCAGGATGTAGCCATCATCGGCAGATTGTTCAATGAAGGACGGTTTGATGCCCGCAAAATCATTGTATTATGCGGTTCCGAAGTCAATAAACCCCAATACTATCACAGTCTGTTGGGAGCTTCCATTGCCGACATCACCGCCGGCAAACTGAAAAACCAAACCGAACAACGCATTATCTCAGGAAACGTACTCACCGGAACCCGGGTAGAAGCCAATGGCTACCTTGGTTTTTATGCAAACCAGGTAACAGTGATTCCCGAAGGAAACCACTACGAATTTTTAGGCTGGGCAACACCCGGTTTCGGCAAATTCTCAGCTTCAAAGCTGTTTCCTTCCTTTTTATGCCCACGGAAACGTTACACGTTAGATACCAACTACCATGGCGAACGCCGGGCTTTTGTCGTGAGCGGACAATATGAAAAAGTATTCCCGATGGATATTTATCCGGTATACTTACTGAAAGCTTGCCTGGCACAGGACATCGACCGTATGGAGCAACTCGGCATCTATGAAGTTGTACCGGAAGATATGGCATTGTGCGAATTTGTCTGCACTTCCAAAACCCCGGTTCAGAAAATTCTGAGCAATGGTATTGAATTAATGATGAAAGAAACCAATTAATTTACAATTAAGAGATGAATTTTTTACGAAATTATTTAGATAAGCAAAAACCCAAATTTGAAAAGGGAGGAAAGCTGGAAAAATTCCACTCCGTTTTCACTGGTTTTGAGTCTTTTCTTTTCGTGCCCAATCAGACGACTGCCGGCGGAGCACATATCCGGGATGCCGTCGATTTGAAACGTACCATGATTATGGTAGTGATAGCCCTCGTACCGGCACTTCTTTTCGGTATTTATAATGTAGGCTACCAACACTTCAACGCTATAGGAGCATTGGCAGATACCCCATTTTTCCAATTGTTTCTTTACGGTCTGTGGAAAGTACTTCCGATAATCGTGGTGTCCTATGTTGTGGGATTAGGTATTGAATTTGCCGTGGCACAAATGAAAGGTCATGAAATAAACGAAGGCTTTCTGGTTTCCGGTCTGCTGATTCCGATGATTATGCCGGTGGAAGCACCCTTATGGATGGTGGCCCTTTCTACTGCTTTTGCAGTAATTATCGGTAAAGAAATCTTCGGCGGTACAGGTATGAACATCTGGAATCCGGCTTTACTGGCGCGTGCCTTTTTCTTTTTCTCCTATCCTTCTATGATCTCAGGAGATAAAGTATGGATTGCCAGCGAAACGGCTGACGCTATCTCACAAGCAACTCCCCTGGCTCAAATGGCCCAGGGACAAGCATTAAGCTACAGTACTGCGGATATGTTCTGGGGATTCATTCCGGGTTCTATCGGAGAAACGTCCACATTCTGCATATTAATCGGTGCAGCTATCCTTTTGCTGACCAGTGTTGCCAGTTGGCGTATTATGCTATCCGTATTTGCGGGAGGACTATTATTGGGATGGGCTTTCCAGTCATTAACCGGCGTACCTGCATACGACCAGCTACTTATGGGTGGTTTCGCTTTCGGAGCAGTATTTATGGCTACCGATCCGGTTACTTCTTCCCAAACCAATACCGGTAAATACATCTACGGCTTCCTGATCGGAGCAATGGCTGTCATCATCCGATGCATCAACCCGGGTTATCCGGAAGGAATGATGCTCGCCATCCTGTTGATGAACACTTTCGCACCCCTGATTGACTGGTGTGTCGTACAGTCCAACATCAAACGCAGATTGAAAAGAGCCAAAGCCATGGTATAATTTACGATAAATCTGAAATCAAAAATTTTAATCGTATGAATAAACAAGGAAATACATATACATTCCTGTACTCAGTGGTTCTGGTAGTAGTGGTTGCTGCATTACTATCCATCGTATCTCTTTCTCTGCAACCGCGCCAAAACGAAAACCGCGAAAACGAAAAGAGACAGAACATCCTGAGTGCAATACACGTTTCTTCTACAGCAGCTAACTCTGCCGAACTGTTCGGCAAATACATCAAAGAACAGTTTATCATCAATGCCAAAGGAGAAAAAGTAGAAGGCAACGCATTCAATGTCAACATTGAAAAACAATACAAACTACCGGTTGAAGAACGGGAACTTCCCGTATTTGTCGCAGAAGTGGACGGAGCGACCAAATACATTCTGCCGATGTACGGTGCAGGTTTATGGGGACCCATCTGGGGATACATTTCACTGGACGACAACAAAGACAGTATTTACGGTACTTTCTTCGACCACCAGGGAGAAACTCCGGGATTGGGAGCGGAAATAACCACTCCGAAATTCAACCAGGCATTTCAGCAGAAACAGATTTTTTCCGGCAACCAATTGGTAGGAATTGATGTAGTCAAAGGCGGAAATGCTAACGGAAGCAATCAGGTAGACGCCATCTCCGGAGGAACCATCACCTCAAAAGGAGTTGAGAGCATGATTAAGAACTACTTAACCTATTACGAACCGTTTTTAAAACAAAGATAAAATGAGTGCATTATTTTCAGCTAAAAACCGGGGAGTGTTGTTCAATCCTTTGAGCAAAGGCAATCCGGTCATTGTTCTGGTGCTGGGTATCTGTTCTGCCCTGGCTGTTACTGCCAAACTGGAACCCGCTATTGTGATGGGCCTTTCAGTTACCGCCGTAACCGCTTTTTCCAACGTCATTCTTTCCCTGTTGCGGAATACTATTCCGACCCGGATTCGTATCATCGTACAATTAGTGGTCGTAGCAGCTTTGGTCATCATCGTTGACCAGTTGTTAAAGGCTTTTGCTTACGATGTAAGCAAACAGCTTTCCGTATACGTCGGTCTGATCATTACCAACTGTATCATCATGGGACGTATCGAAGCATTTGCGCTGGCCAACAAACCCTGGCCCTCCCTCCTCGATGGTATCGGCAACGGATTGGGATACGGTATGATCCTTGTGATTGTAGCCTTTTTCCGCGAACTGCTGGGCTCCGGAACACTTTACGGATTCCGTATTATTCCGGAATCCTGGTACATGCAAAACGGAGGATATTACCTAAACAACGGTCTGATGATTATGCCTGCCATGGCATTGATTTTAGTCGGACTGATTATCTGGGTTCACCGTTCCCGTAACAAAGATTTAATAGAAAAAAACTAAAAGCATTATAACACATGGAAAATCTATTAAATATATTCGTCCGCTCAATCTTCATCGACAACATGATCTTCGCCTACTTCCTCGGGATGTGTTCCTATCTGGCAGTATCGAAGACCGTAAAAACCTCCTTTGGATTGGGTATGGCTGTGATATTCGTATTGTTTATCACAGTACCGGTCAATTACCTGCTCGACAATTATGTATTGAAAAGCGGTGCCCTCCAGTGGTTATTGGGTGAGGAAGCTGCAAACATTGACCTAAGCTTCCTGAGCTTTATCATGTTTATCGCCATCATTGCCGCTATGGTACAACTGGTGGAAATGATTGTGGAAAAATTCGCACCCGCACTATACAACCAACTGGGTATTTTCCTGCCATTGATTGCCGTAAACTGTGCTATCATGGGAGCCTCTCTGTTTATGCAGCAACGTAACTATGCCAGTGTTCTGGAAGCTACCAGTTTCGGGTTGGGTTCCGGTATCGGCTGGTTGCTTGCCATCGTTTCGATTGCAGCCATCCGCGAAAAGCTGAAATATTCCGATATCCCCGCCCCTCTGCGCGGCATCGGTATCACGTTTATTGTCACCGGTTTAATGGCCATTTCCTTTATGAGCTTCCTGGGTATTGACCTGAGCAAGCTGAAAGCCCAACCGGCAAAAGCTGCTACCACCTTAACCGTTTCCCAGCCAGCTGCTGCATGCCAGTGTAAAGCATGCGCTTGCAGCAATTGTGACGGAAATTGCAAAGCTGCAAAATGTGAATGCGAAACATGCGGATGCGAAAATTGTCAATGCACGGAAAAAACATCCTGCCAGTGCCAACCTTGCAAAGGTACCGACTGTAACGGCAGTTGCGGACAAGGCAAAGAACAATGTTGCGCCAAAGATTCCACCAAGTGCGAAAAAAGGTGCCAACAAACCACAACAGCCGAAGCAGAATAATTTAATAAAATCTAAAATAAAACCAAGATGATGTTATTAGCTATCAATACAGCAATCGTCACTGCCGGAATTGTGGTATTCCTGCTCGTCACCCTCATTCTGGTGGGCATCCTGCTGTTTGCCAAAGCCAAACTGACGGCAAAAGGGGATGTGAGAGTGAGTATCAACAATGGCGAACATGTCGTAACGACCGAACCGGGTGGTTCGTTGCTTTCTACTCTGGCCAATCAGAAAATTTTCCTGCCGTCGGCTTGCGGCGGAAAAGGTTCCTGCGGTATGTGTAAATGTCAGGTGGATTCCGGAGCCGGCTCTATTCTTCCGACAGAAACCGGATTTTTCACCTATAAACAACAACACGAGAACTGGCGTCTGGCTTGTCAGGTGAAAGTGAAAGAAAACATTGAAATGCGCATTCCCGAATCCATCTTAGGAATCAAAAAATGGGAGTGTACCGTAGTTTCCAACCGCAATATTTCTACTTTCCTCAAAGAATTTGTAGTAAAATTACCGGAAGGAGAAAACCTGAAATTCAAATCCGGAGGATATATCCAGATAGATGTTCCTGCCTTGGATGTAGATTTCAGAACCATGGATATAGATGAGAAATACAAGGCCGACTGGGAAAAGATGAAAATGTTCGACCTGAAAATGCACAATCCGGAACCCACTTACAGGGCTTATTCTATGGCTAATTCTCCGGCAGAAGGCAATATTATCATGTTAAACATCCGTATCGCCACACCGCCGTTCGACCGGGCAACCGGAAGTTTTATGCCGGTCAATCCCGGTATCTGCTCTTCCTTTATCTTCTCCCGGAAACCGGGCGATAAAGTAAACATCTCCGGACCTTACGGAGAATTCTTCCTGAGAGACACCAACAATGAAATGATGTTTATCGGTGGAGGTGCCGGTATGGCCCCCATGCGTTCCCACATTTTCAACCTGTTCCACACCATGCACACTAACCGTAAAGTGACTTTCTGGTATGGCGCACGTGCATTACAGGAAGCTCCTTACGTGGATGAATTCAACAAAATACAGGAAGAAAATCCGAACTTCCACTGGACACTGGCTCTTGACAGGCCCGACCCGGTGGCAGATGCTGCCGGTGTAAGCTACAAACCGGGCTTCGTACACCAGGTAATCTTTGAAAACTACCTCAAGAATCATGAGAATCCGGAAGACATTGAATACTACCTCTGCGGACCTCCTATGATGATTCAGGCTGTCACTAAAATGCTCTATGAACTTGGAGTACCCGAAGAAAATGTCATGTATGACAACTTCGGAGGATAAAATAAAAAACCGTTCCAATTGTGGAACGGTTTTTTTATTACTGCTTCTCCTCTACCGGCTCCAGAATCAATAATTCATCGAAATCCATGTCCAGAACGGCCAATCCCCTGGCAACGGGACTCAAGCCGTCGGAAAGGTGTCGTTGGATGTATTCCCGGTTAGTATCTTTTAGGGTCACTTTCCATCCCTTGCCGGCTTTATTCATGACATAGAAGCAGTCATTTCCCGGACTACCCATCACAAAACGATTCGTTCCCGGAGTACACCCCGTGACAAACAAGGCTCCGTCTATCGGACAATTCTGCATTCCGGAAAAAAGCGTGTAATCCCGGATGTCTTCCCCGGAGGTTATAACCTTCTGCATCACCTTCACAGCTCCCATCACCCCAAGAGCCAGGCCCGGACAAACATGCCCGTGCAACTGGGCTGCTTTCAACAATAATACCCGCGTATCACCGGCCATAATGTTTCCAACAATGTCAACACGCGGCGAACTCATCCGAATGCTGTCATGCACACTCCACCACTCCAAAACAGAGGTATCGCAATATTTAATATCAACCACCGGCGAACCGTCAAGCGCATCCGCCCCCCCGACGCGAAGGATATTCCCCTCCCGTCCGAGTAATTTCACGGTAGTCACTCCCAAATGATTGGGCCGGCGAGGCGAACGCGAAGCAAATACTCCGGTAGTTTCCCCGGTCCGGAGCCGGGTTTGCAACTCCGTACGCTTTTCCTGGTGAAAAGCAAATACCATATCTAAAAATTCACACTGTTCAATACCTCGCAAACCTTCCGCATATCCGGGTAAAATCTCTATTTCAGAGATCTCTTTTTTGATTGCCTCCGGGGCCTGACTTTCCTGGCAAGCATTTCGAACATAACCAATCGGTTCCAAAACAATCATAAGCAATACAGTTAATCCTTTGAACATCATTTTATATCATTATTAATCCTAGATCAAGTATTTATCATTGCGGAATAATGCAGATTCCATTTTTGTGATGTATGACATCCACTTGCATATCATACAGATTTTCTACGTTTTCCGGAGTATAAACGGAACGGCAGCCGGAAGCAAACACTCCGCCGTGCTTCAGCATCAGGGCTTTATTACAGAAACGGGCCGCCATATTGATATCATGAATCGTAATAACCACAATCAATCCTTCCGAAGCAAGCTGTTGCAACAGCTTCATCACTTTCATCTGATGGTTCATATCCAAATTAGCGATAGGCTCGTCCAGTAACAGAACGGCAGGTTGCTGTGCCAGTGCCCGTGCTATATATACACGCTGCTGTTGTCCTCCGCTCAAGGTATTAAGATTGCGCATAGCCACTGTTTGCAGCTCCAAACGCTCCAGCAACCGGACAACCAGCTTCATATCGGCTGCACCCGGCTTGTTACCTATGTAAGGCTTCCTTCCCAATAAAACGGTATCAAACACACTCATACCCTCCACCACCTCTCCGGACTGAGGAATATAGGCAATTGTGCGGGCCAGTTGACTAGAAGAATAATCTTTCAAAAGCGCAGACCCAATCCGGATAGTCCCCCTCTCCACCCTCAGTATGCGGTTGAGACATTTTAACAAAGTACTCTTCCCCGACCCGTTTTGTCCGATAATAGCCAGCATATCACCGGAATTCACTTCAAAAGAGACATGGTTCAAAGCCATAAAACCACTGTAATCAAAAGAAATATCCTCTACTTTAATTTGCATTGCCGGTAAAATGAAATAGTCAGATTTTTTTTCTTGTCAACAAAAACAAAAACAAGGGAACCCCGAAAAAAGAAGTCAGGATGCCCACAGGAAGGATAACGGGAGAAATGACCGTCCGGGCAACCGTATCACACAGCAACAGAAACATCCCCCCGAACACAGCGGAACCGGTAATCAGAAATTCTTCGTTATTCCCGATAAACTTGCGGACGATATGCGGCACCACTAAACCGACAAAAGCGATTACCCCGAAAAAAGAAACAGCTGCAGCCGTAATCAGGGAAGTAGTTACCAACCCGATAATCCGCAAACGATGGGGAAAAACTCCCATACTCCGGGCATAATCGTCACCAAAGCCCAAGACTTTATAATCCCACCGCTTATAATAAAAATATATCAAAGCCGGCATTAGGACGACCACCAGGAAAAACAATTTTTGCCAGTCTCCGCGTCCTAAATCACCAAAATTCCAGAAAACAATGGAAGCCAATTGCACACTATCCGCCACATATTGCATAACAGCAATTCCCGCCCCGAAAAGCGAATTGATAATCACACCGGACAGAATAATAATTTCAGCAGAAGCCTGTTTTACCCGGACAATAAGCAAGATAATAGCCAGTCCCAGCAAACTGCCCAGAAAAGCGGAAAGGGTAACAACATACGGATTCGTAACCATAAAAAGCTCAGAAGAACGTACCCACCCTGCCCCGGCGCCCAGAAAAACAATCCCAAAGGATGCACCGAAAGCCGCTGCATTAGAGATTCCTAATGTATAAGGGGACGCCAGAGGATTACGCAACAGAATCTGCATGACAGCTCCTGAGACGGAAAGGATAACACCGGTAATGACCGTAGCCAGCATCCGGGGTAAACGGATATTCAGGACAATCTGGCGGTTCATCTCCGTCCCCTCCCCCGTAAATAAGGCCCAGAAATCGGATGGAGTGATCCGGTGGGAACCTGCAATAAGAGCGACACAACAAATGACTCCGAGCAGAACCAACAGAAGCAAAATAAAACGGACACTCCGGCTCCTGTATTTCCTATATTGAATCAGAATTTCATTATCCATTCGTACAGCATTTACTGATTGATTCATTGCACTGCCGGAGGAACATCCCCTGCAAAAACATTCCGGCATCTTCCCCACTTCCGGACCAGGCTGTCCGCTACCGGTCTGCCGACAAAAGCAGCAAGTATCTCATTCGCTTTATCGTCCGCGTCAATATCCGAAAACTGTCCGGGAAAAAGTACCTTCCCCGCAATCCAGGCATTGATCAGCATTACTTCAAAATTGGTATGATGATTATTATAGGGCCACAAAGTATAAATCCGCTTCTCGCGGTAAGCAGTCAACAAACGGTTAGCCCCCTGACGAGCCTTGAATTCCTCCATCACCAAAGGCAAACCGTCCGTATCTACAAAAATGACCTGCGGGTCCCAATCGGCCAATTGTTCCCAATCAATATAAGTCCCCGTAATCGGAGACACGTAAGCAGAGTCTATCCCCGCAGCCACATTTCCGGCTTTCAGAAAATCAAAAGCTGCATAATAAGGGTCAGTGGAGGTAATGCCTTTCTGTCCTTTATACGAAATACCTCCGACATAAATCCGGGGAACCTCTCCCGATGTCTTTGCCCGCCGTGTCAATTCGCCAATCTGCCGGTCGGTATACCGAATAAGGCTATCCACCCGTTGTCTTGTACCCAATACCTCGCCGATAGAACGTAAAGAACTGTAGAATGTCTGACGATTGCGCCCGATATCCCCATATTCAATAGTAAACACCGGTATGCCGGTCCGTTGTTGCAAAGCATCCGCATCTCCGGCCGTAGTCGTTGACATGAAAATCACATCGGGAGCGGCAGCCATAATCAATTCCGGGTCACCTCCCATCGAAGGTCCGATGACGGCCTTCTGCCTAAGCCCCGGATGGGCAAACAAATGCGTAAACACCTGCTCCCTGGATTCCTGCTCTTCCACTCCGCAAATCAAATCCGCTCCTCCCGCATACGTAACCAAACGTATAGCCGAGGCCCGGATGCAGACAATATTGCGTACAGTATCGGGCAAAGCAACCTGCCGCCCCAAAGCGTCTTTCATTTCCCGCGAAAAAGTCTTATGCTTTCCTTGCCCTCCGCAGGCACAGCAACATCCTAAAATAAGAATACAATATAAAACTTTCATAACAGCTTCCGATAAAACATCAAATTCATAAAGTAACCTACCGGTTGATACTGACCGCCAGCTTAACATTTATCAACCGGCCGGCCGACCTGTACTCTTTCGTATTCATATGACGGTTGTTGAAAATATTAATCACCTCCCCTCCGACATACAAGCGGCGCCGAACAAACCACCGGGAAACCTGCATATCCCAAACCGTAAACCCTTCAATGTGAGAAGAATTGTCTTCTGAAGTATACTGTCTCGATTTGTAACGTCCCCGCAACATGACATCCGCAATTCCTCCTGTCCAGAGAATATAACCTTTTAACTGATTTTTCGGAGTATAGGTCAGAAGCTTATGATTCAGTTCCGGATTTTTCTCAAAACGCTTCACCTCAGGAATATTATAAGAATAATTAAGATTCATTTTCCATCGGCCTGATAGCGTATAATCCAAATCGGCCTCCACTCCTTTCACCTCCACTTCAGAAATATTCTGCCGTTGAAAAATGTCCCTTTTCCCCCACATTTTTTCTCCGGTAGCTACATAATACAAAAAATCCTTTCCTTTGGCATAGTAAAATGAAGGAGACAGGGACAACCCCGGAATCAAACGGAAAGTCCCGCCGATTTCGTAATTATCTATTTGTTCCGGTCCCAGCTCCGGATTAGCAATTTTAGGACCAATCCACATCCAGCCTGAACGGCAAAGGTCATCCAGAATGGAAGCCCGGAATCCCTGCGAATAAGAAACATAAGCGGATATTGTTTCGGCCGGATTATAGCGCAAGGCTGCACGAGGAGAGAAATGTTCCCACCGGTTGCTTTTTAATCTTCCGTTATAGCTATTAAAATCAGCAACATTTTCCCCGTTTGCTTCAAACCAGCCTTTATGAAAATAAGCATTATCATACCGCAAGGCAAACTGCAACCAGATTTTTCCATGCAACAGGTTCAGTTCATCCCGGGCAAATACGGAAACCATACGGATTGTACCCCTGTTAAGCACCTCATCCGGCGACGTGACATAATGGTCTCCTCCGTCAATACTACCGTTTTTAAACTCCCCGCCAACAGCCAGGTCATTGAACTTGCCACTCCATCGCAAATGCATAATCCCCCCCCAGTCATCCCGGTCGGATCTGACATCAAAACGCTGATAAGCCGTACCTTTTATCCGCTCATCCAGTTTAAAATAATCCTGACGTTGAAAATACAAAGCAACCTGATAAGAAAATTTCCCGCCACCACCGTACAAACGCCCTTGTATCCGATGATGGTTAAAATGACGATACTCTCCGTCCGGTGCCTTTATTTTCTCGCCCTCCCCTCTTTTATCCTGATATAAATCATAAAACAGTTCCATATTGAAAAAAGACAGTGGAGTATACAGCAGTTTGGTACACACCCCGCCCTCTTTCATAAAACGAGCCACACTGTAATCCGGTTCAGTCCTCAAACTATCGGGAACATGATTAAACCCATCGCTCTGATTATAATACCCCGAAAGAAACACGGCAAATTGCTTGTTAAGACGGCTGGAAAGAGACAAGCTACTCTTCCACGTATTCAGAGAACCATACGCTCCGGAAGCATAAACCGACAATGGGGAAAGCGGCTTTTTACTGATAATGTTAATCACCCCTCCCATTGCGTTATTTCCGTAAAGTGAAGAGCCAGGCCCTTTAAACACCTCTATACGCTGGACGTTATCCACATGAATACTATTCCAATTTACTCCCCCTTCATCGGAAGTATTGATGGGAATCCCGTCAAACAGTACTAACGTCCTTCCCTGTTCATCTCCGGCAAGTCCACGGATACTAACGTTACTATGTATATTGCTGATGCCATCCGAACGAGTTGTATTAACTCCCGAAATCATCGCCAGGATATCGTCTACATTTTGAGCGGGACTATGCCGTAACAATAAAGGAGTAACAACCTGAATACTGCCCGGACTCTGAGAAAGCGGCCGCTCAGTGCGGGAACCCGTCACCACCACTTCCCCCATGTTCAGAACCGTATCTGCAACACCGGTATAAGCATAGGTTTCCATACAAAAAATAACGGCAAACCAAAGCAGGAATATCGTATCACGTAAAAATTTCAGTTTCATGCTTGCTATAATAGGGCATCAATATTTGTTTTCCACATTTTACAAATATTAAACTCATGTGCATTTCTACGTTACATATTTTAGAAAGTTTTAAACCTGCCTCTGTTGCCTGTTTATTTCTTTTCTTCTTAAACAGATTCATTATTCCCGCAGAATATGAAACAACTTGAACATTTTAGCGTAATTCTCGTGTTGTAGCAGACCGAGCAATCCACTTATCTGCCTGAATCATTTACACAACTATTAAAAATAAAAGCTATGCATTTAACACCACGAGAGATTGACAAGCTCATGTTGCTGTCGTTAGGCGCCATTGCCGAACGGCGCAAAGCAAAAGGGCTCAAACTGAACTATCCGGAAGCTGTAGCCTATATCAGTTCGGCAGCTCTGGAAGGGGCCCGTGAAGGCAAGACCCTGGAACAGGTGATGACTGATTCTACAAAAGTATTAACCAAAGACGATGTGATGGAAGGAGTGGCAGATATGATCAGCCTGATTCAGGTCGAAGCTGTCTTCACTGACGGTAGCCGTCTGGTAAGTATTCATCACCCGATAAAATAAAAAGGCCATGGCAAAAAACAATAACTCCAATACAACAAAACAACCATCTGTAACCCCCGGATTTACCCCTAAACAGCGGGTAGGCGTCGGTGGTGAAATTCTGAGTGACCAGCCTATCACCTACAATGAAGGCAGATATACGGCCAAGATAGTAGTCCGCAACACCGGCGACCGCCCCATCCAGGTGGGTTCTCACTTCCATTTCTTTGAAGTAAACCGTTATTTACAATTCGACCGGGCAAAAGCCTACGGGTGTCATCTGAACATTCCGTCAACCACCGCTATCCGCTTCGAACCGGGAGATGAGAAAGAAGTGGAAGTCGTAGCTTATTCCGGCAAGCAGTATGTAATGGGATTTAACGGATTGGTACAGGGATTCACCGGAGATGAAGATGCTCCAACCTACTTTCCCCAACGGATATTGGCTATCGAAAGAGCAAAAAACTTAGGATTTAAAATGATGGACGAAGCCACTGCCGAAGCAGAACTTCAGAAAAAAAATAAAAAACAAAAATAACTATGGCAACAATCTCAAGACAACAATACAACGACCTGTATGGCCCCACCGTAGGTGATAAAATACGTTTGGGAGACACCGGACTTTACGCAGAGATTACGGAAGACCGTTGTGTTTATGGCGACGAAGTAGTCTATGGCGGAGGTAAAACCCTGCGCGACGGCATGGGTTTAGCCAATACAACAACCGCCGAAGGAGGAACGCTGGATTTAGTGATTACCAATGTAACCATCATCGACCCCATACTGGGCGTTATCAAAGCAGATGTCGGCATAAAAGACGGGAAAATCGCAGGCATCGGTAAATCCGGTAACCCGAATATCATGCGCGGAGTGAGCAAAGACCTGGTGACCGGAGCGGCAACCGACGCTATTTCCGGCGAACATCTCATCCTGACGCCGGCTGCCATCGACGGTCATGTCCACATGATTGCACCGCAACAGGCCTACCATTGTTTAAGCAACGGAGTAACCACCCTGGTGGGCGGAGGGATAGGTCCCACCGACGGAAGCAATGGTACAACCATTACCTCAGGCACCTGGAATATGAAACGCATGCTCCAGTCTATTGAGGGATTACCTGTAAACTATGGTCTTCTGGGCAAAGGAAACTGCTCCGTCCGCAAACCGTTGTTCGAACAGATAATGGCCGGAGCCTGCGGATTTAAAGTCCACGAAGACTGGGGCAGCACACCTGCCGCCATACGTGCAACGATGGCCGTTGCTGAGGAATATGACGTGCAGGTCGCCATCCACACCGATACCCTCAATGAAGGCGGTTATGTAGAAGACACCATTGCTGCCATTGACGGACGGACAATCCACACTTACCATACGGAAGGCGCCGGAGGAGGACATGCCCCGGACTTGCTGAAAGTCGCCTCATTAGCCAATGTCCTGCCATCATCCACGAATCCCACCCTGCCGTTCGGTATCAACTCTCAGGCAGAATTGTTCGATATGATTATGGTATGCCATAACCTCAACCCCAAAATCCCATCCGACGTTTCCTTCGCTGAAAGCCGTGTCCGTCCGGAAACCCAGGCAGCAGAAAATATTCTCCATGATCTGGGAGTTATCTCTATGATTTCTTCCGATTCGCAAGCAATGGGACGAGTGGGGGAAAACTTCACGCGTGCCTTCCAGATGGCCGATTACATGAAACAAGTGAGAGGGAAGTTAGCAGAGGATTCAGACAGCAACGACAACTTCCGGATTCTGCGCTATCTCGCAAAACTAACCATCAATCCCGCCATCACCTACGGTTTCTCCGATATTTTAGGTTCCATTGAAAAAGGCAAAATGGCCGACCTCGTTTTGTGGGAACCTGCTTTCTTCGGAACAAAACCGAAAATGGTCATCAAAGGAGGTATGATTAACTGGGCCAGCATGGGTGACCCGAATGCATCCCTGCCCACACCCCAGCCTATTTACTACCGTCCGATGTACGGAAGTTTCGGAGGTGCCCAGCCCAAAAGCTGCATCTCTTTTGTTTCCAGGGCCGCACACGATGCCGGAATTAAAGAAAAATACGGCTTGCAGAGAATCGTTTATCCCGTGCATGGTTGCCGGCAAATCAACAAACCTCACATGGTACTGAATGGAAGTATGCCGAAAATCGACGTCAATCCGGAAACCTTTGAAGTATTTATAGACGGTAAACAAGCTTATGCCAAACCAGCTCCCAAGTTCGCATTGGGACAACTGTATTGGTTCAGCTAAACAATAAAAATCAAATCAGAAATCCGAATCCGGCCGGCAGTTACCTCAATTACTGAAGGCCGGATATCCGGATTTCCCAATCAATCTTCTACCTATGAAAATGTACACCCAAGTACTCGGAAATATGTATTCCGACGCTGCGTGGAGCGAGAAACTCAAAAATACCGCAATCGAATACCTTCACCTCGACCAATGGACTGCACAGAAAAGCCGTTTTATCGCTCAAAGCAATACAGGAACGGAATACGGAATAGCCCTGAAACGACACAGTCAGGTGGAAAACGGAGACATCCTGGAATACAATGCGGAAACCCAACACGCCGTAGTCATTCGCATTGAATTAAAACCTGTATTGATTATCGACTTACAGAGAATGACGGACAAGAAAACAGAAGAAATTATCCGGTGCTGTGTCGAACTGGGACATGCCATAGGCAATCAGCACTGGCCCGCCATTGTCAAAGGAACAAAAGTATATGTGCCCCTGACTGTAGACAAGAAAGTCATGAAAAGCGTGATGGACACCCACCACTTCGAAAACATTACCTATGAGTTTCAGGCAGGCCAGGAAATCATTCCCTTTTTAGCACCTCATGAAATACGCCAACTTTTCGGGGGAGCCTCCCAGGAACTGCCCCATATTCATGAACCGGGCCACAATCACGCCCACCATACCCCTCATTCAGGATATTCCCATGCAGAAAGTGTCCTCCATACCCCCTTCCATAAAGGGAAAGTCTTGTCGCCTGACGAACAAAAAGTGATAAACGGAAATACACACCAATAAAATCATGACCTCATGACTGATGAAATTACACGATTGATGCATCTCCTGGAGTTTTCCGATTCTGCCTTTCCGGTCGGAACTTTCTCCTTTTCCAATGGACTGGAAACAGCAGCTTTTGAAGGCATTGTCCACAACGCCGAAACGCTGGAACAATATACCCGGACCGTTCTTCAGCAAACAATTTACTGCGACGGAATCGCTGCCCTGCAAGCCTTCCGCGCAGCCGGACAGAACGATTACAGGATGATCCGGAAAGCCGACCATCAGGTCATCTTATGTAAAATGAACACGGAAGCCCGTCTGATGCTGACCCGTATGGGGAAAAAAATGGCCGAAATTTGTATGCAAATCAGTGACAATGCCCTCATGCGGCAATGGCTTAACGACATCTGCAAAAAGGTAGTTCCGGGCACTTATCCCATAGCACAGGCCATTTGGTTTCAGCAAAACGGCTCCAAAGAAGAAGAACTGTTCGCCGCCATTGAATACGGAACCATCAATATGATCCTGAATGCAGCCCTGCGCTGCGTAAAAGTTTCCCACTACGAAACCCAGGCCATCCTCTATCGTCTTTGTTCTGAGACCACAGCAGATTATGAGATTATCCGACAAATGGATTTTGAAGACATAAGGACCTTTGCCCCTGAAATCGACATTATTGCCTCCCTGCACGAAAAAGGCAAAATGAGAATGTTTATGAACTAAAACCTTAACACCTTAAAATTTAAACCATGAGCAACACATGCCGAATCGGAATCGGTGGCCCCGTCGGCTCGGGGAAAACCGCTTTGATTGAAGCCATCACCCCCTATTTTTTACAGTCAGGCCTGAAAGTACTGATTATTACAAATGATATTGTCACAACCGAAGATGCAAAACACGTCCGGAAAATGCTGAAAGGCTACCTGGCAGAAGAACGGATTATCGGCGTAGAAACAGGAGCCTGCCCCCATACGGCCGTACGGGAAGACCCTTCCATGAACATTGCCGCCGTCGAAGAGATGGAAGCGAAATTCCCGGATAGCGACATCGTATTGATTGAGTCAGGAGGAGATAACCTGACCCTCACTTTCAGTCCGGCATTAGTAGATTTCTTTATCTATGTCATCGACGTCGCAGCAGGCGATAAGATTCCCCGTAAAGACGGTCCGGGCATTTCCTATTCCGATATTCTCGTCATCAACAAAACCGACCTGGCGCCCTATGTGCATGCTTCTCTGGAAGTCATGCGCCACGATTCGGCCCTGATGCGCCCCGGCAAACCTTTTATTTTCACCAATTGCATGACCGGCGAAGGCATTCAGGAACTGGTCGGATTAATACGCGATATGGCACTGTTCGACCGGATATCCCAAAAAGAAGTAGAGGAGATGAAACAATGAATGATTTTATCCATTGCAAGGAACTAAAGCCCTACCAGGCACCCACCCAGGCTATGCGTATGGGAGCACCGGGCAAATTCGGTTTACTGGACCTGGTTTTCGAACTTGACGAAAACCGGAAATCCATCATGCGGCATTGGGAACGGCGGGCCCCTCTGATTGTCCAGCAAGAACTGTATTTTGATGAAAGCATGCCCGAAATGCCCTGTGTCTATATCCTCTCGGCAGGAGGACCGAACGTAGACGGCGACCGATATGAAAACCGGTTTACCATCCGAAAGGATGCCTATGCTTTCATATCGACAGGGGCTGCCACAAAAATTGCCGAAATGAAAAACAACTTCTCAGGCTTGAAACAAACGTTCACCCTGGAAGAAAATGCGTACCTCGAATACATTCCGGAAGCCACAATCCCCTGCCGCAACAGCCGTTATGCCACCAATACGGACATTGTTATCCATCCGTCAGCCACCCTGTTTTATTCGGAGATATATACAGGAGGCCGAAAATACTATCAGGACGGGGAACTGTTCGTATACGACCTGTTGTCTGTCTGTACCCAGGCACGCCGGCCGGAAGGGACTCTCCTGTTCCGCGAAAAGATGGTTGCGGCACCCAAAGAAAAAACGGTCCGGGACATTGGCATAATGCATCATTACGATGTACTGGGCAATGTCATTGTACTCACGCCACCTCAGGATGCCACACAAATCTATGCCCAAACCCAGGTATTCATCAACAGGCATCCCCATCTGGCTGCAGGAATCAGTTACCTGCCCAATGAATGCGGACTAATATTCAAAGTATTGGGGGAAGAAACTCAGCCGGTAAAAAAAACAATCCGCGAATTTGCTTCCATTGTCCGGATGCAAATCAAAGGCAAGCCTTTACCGGAAGAGTTTATCTGGAAATAATTTCAAAAATTCATAAACCATGGAAACAACAACTACTACCAAATTACCGGCCATATTCTCATCTGGTTTCCTCAACCTCTTCCTGAAAGGAGCCGGACAAGTCATGTTTCAGGGAAATGCCTGGACTGGAATTTTCTTCCTGGCCGGAATTTTTTACGGAGCCTACACAGCCCGCATGCCGGCAGTTGCCTGGGGGGCTGTTGCCGGAGCTTTCATGTCAACCATTACCGGTTATCTATTGAAATATCCGGCTGAAAAAGGACTAAACGGACTTTGGGGATTTAACGGCATATTGGTAGGATGCGCCTTACCTACTTTTCTGGGAAATGTGCCCCTGATGTGGCTGGCTATTGTCATTTTCTCATCCATGACCACCTGGGTCATGACGGGCCTGAACGACCTGCTGGCCCCTTATAAAGTCAGTTCTTTTACGTTTCCTTTTGTCCTGATCACCTGGCTTGTCCTGATGGCCTCCCGCCTTATGCACGCTCTTCCGGACTCCGGTTTAGGTGCTCCCGAATTACCGGGCCATTTTTCCACTACGTTCAACGCCAGCTTTAAAGACCTGCTCATCTACTGGCTATCCGGAATCAGCCAGGTCTTTCTGATCAATTCATGGGTAACCGGCCTGCTTTTTTTAATCGGATTATTCATCAGTAACCGCTGGGCGGCACTCTGGGCGGCCGCCGGTTCAGCATTCGCCCTGTGCATAGCCATCCTCTATCAATGCAACGGAGAAGATATTGCCAACGGACTATTCGGATTCAGTCCCGTATTAACGGCCATTGCCTTGGGTACCACTTTTTATCACGTCAACTGGCGAACTGCTATATGGACCCTACTGGGCATCTTTGCTACCGTCTTCATCCAGGCCGGCATGGACACCTTCTTTGCCCCCATCGGCATCCCGACCCTCACCGGACCGTTTTGTGTCGCTACCTGGTTATTTCTCTGGCCACACCTGAAAATAGATAAAAAAATCCTGCAGCAAGGCTAAAAATGACGGCTACACATCAGCAATATAACATGGATACCATGCCTCTCCGATGGAGGCACATAAAAATACTGATTATCGCTTCTGCCGGACAATTTTTCGGCGGAGCACTGGCAGTGTTAGTCAGTGTTATCGCCCCCCTGATAGCCATAACCCACCATCCCGGATTATCTTCGTGGCTGCAAGGCTTTATCTTCTCTTCAGGCTTGACGGGCATCATGGCCGGCTCGTTGGTTATCGGCCATTTCAGCGATAAATACGGCTATCTGCTTTTCTTCCGGCTGTGTCCTTTGCTGATTACCGCAGCCTCCCTGTGGATTTTCTTCAGCCATTCCATTGCCGTACTCACCCTGAATTTGCTGATTATCGGATTTTGCATCGGCGGTTCCTACGCCCTGGATCCTTCTTATGTATCGGAAATCATGCCTAAAAAATGGCAAAGGACCATGTTAGGCATATCCAAAGCAACCTCCGCCCTGGGGAACACCTCCATGATTCTCATTGTCTGGTATGTACTGAGAACCTATCCCGACCCAGAACTCTGGAACCGGCTTTTTTTATTCCTCACCCTTCTGGCAACCATTACTTTCGGTGCCCGTTTCTGGTTTGTTGAAAGTCCCGGATGGCTCGCCCTGCACGGTAAAACACAAGAAGCAGAAAAAAACGTCAGACATTTTCTGGGACAGGATGTACACATCGGGGAATTGGCCCATAAAAAACAATTGACTCCCCAACCTCAGAGTAATACTAAAAATATATTCGGCAAAAGCAACCTCAGACGGCTCATTCTGAGCGGTATTCCCTGGGGATGCGAAGGCATGGGAGTATATGGGATCGGAATATTCACACCTACCCTACTGATGACGCTGGGATTAATTCAAAACAGCTCCAACCCACTGACTCAAACGATTGAATCTTTCCGGTTCACCTTTTATATCGACCTGTTTATCATACTGGGTTTTATTTCAGGACTGACAGTCGTCAGCAAACTGGACATCATCCGGACACAAGCTCTGGGCTTTTTTATTTGTGCCGCCGGTCTCACTGTCACACTTTTGGGTTATCTTTACCAAGCCTCTGCGGGGATCATCTTAAGCGGCTTTCTCTTATTTGAATTAGCTCTGAATGCCGGCCCCCACCTGTCCACCTTCGAACTTCCCAGCCGTATTTACAGTTTAGAGGAAAGAGCAGGGGGAGAAGGGGTAGCCTCCGCTTTAGGCAAACTGGGTGCCATTATAGCCACCTTTATCATCCCGCTCCTCTTAAAAGCAGGAGGCGGAACACTGGTGCTCGCCGTAGCCATTGCTGTCCTGTTGACAGGAGGCGTAATAACCATCCTGACCGGACCTAAAGTAATAAACAGAAAAGAATGATATTTTTTAACCACAAAAATTTAAAACAATGTTCAAAGCGATGTTAATTGCCGGGGCAGGCGGCTTTATCGGAACCTGTCTTCGTTTTCTGGTCGGGAAACTGGCCCATTATATGACAGCTTCACCTTTCCCGTGGGGCACCTTTGCCGTAAACATAATCGGTAGTTTTGTTATTGGCATTTTCTTCGGTATGGCAGAAAAAACCCATCTCATCTCTACCCAGATGAACATTTTCCTGATTACCGGATTCTGCGGCGGATTCACCACCTTTTCTTCCTTTGCGGACGACATGTTTCTGCTGATGCAAAACAAACATTGGGGATATTTTTCCGCCTACCTTATCCTGAGTATCGTGTTAGGCATCGTCTTGGTATGGCTGGGGCGCAGCCTGGTAAAACCGGCATAATGCCTCCTGTTTTTTTCAGCCTCCGGCTATGATGTCCGGGGGCATTTTCCAACCGGAAAACTCCATTTACAAGGCCGAACAATATTCATACAATGCTTTGTAAAAAGGATGTCGCGTAAGAGTAGCCACATCCCCGAAAATCAGTAATTTCATCCGCGCACGGGTCATGGCTACATTCATCCGGCGCACATCACCCAGAAAACCTATGCGTCCCTGCTCATTCGCCCGGACCAAACTGATCAAAATAACATCCCTTTCCTGGCCTTGAAATCCGTCCACCGTATGCACTGAAATCAAATGACGGAAAGGCCTGAAAAATACATCTTTTTTTAACAAACTACGGAGATAATACACCTGTGCCCGATAAGGTGAAATAAGGCCGAAATCAATCTGTTCATCCAGAATACGGGCACTCCCGATGCGTTCCATATAATCCTTTAATTGCCGGATGAGCAATTCAGCCTCCCCTGTATTGAAACGTCCGGTCCCTTCCCCTGTACACTTTTCATCAAATTCAAAATCAGTCGTATCTATCCAGCATACAGCCGTATCAAAATCCAGAATTCCCCGGCCATGCACTTCCGCAGCAGCCTGCAATTCATCATGGTAAAACCAGTGGGAAGAAAAACGCATGATATCGTCGTTCATCCGGTATTGAATATTCAGCAAAGAAACCACATCCGGTTGAGAGACTGCCACTTTTTCGAGTAATGTCTTTCCCAGGCCGCCCCGTAAAGCCTCAGGACATTTCACAGTAGGAGGCAACTGACAATGGTCGCCGGCCAGAATGACCCGGTCTGCCCTACCTATGGGAATCCAGCAGGCAGCTTCGAGGGCTTGTGCAGCTTCATCTATAAACAGGGAAGAAAAACGCTTTTTTTCCAAGAGCCGGTTTGCAGAACCGACCAAAGTACAGGCAATTACCCTCGCCTCAGCAAACAATCCGGCATCAATCCTGATTTCCAGTTCCTGAATCCTCAGGTTTAATTTCGATAAATGATTACGCATACTTTCCCGTTCACTCCGCCCGCCTTTACGCAATCGTCCGAGCATCTCCCGGACTGCTTTCCGCAAAGTCCATAATTCAGGATAATCCGGATGAGCCTCAAAACGACGTTCATAAGTAAAAGCCAGCATTTTATCGTTCACCCGAGTGGGATTCCCAATCCGTAATACATTTATTCCCCGGTCCGTCAGTTTCTCGGAAATCCAGTCCACCGCCGTATTACTCTGGGCACAAACCATGACCTGTGCCTCCCTGTGTAAAGTTTCAAAAATAGCCTCCACCAGGGTGGTGGTCTTTCCTGTCCCCGGCGGGCCGTGAACAACAGCCACCTCCTTTACAGCCAGCACCTGATTCACAGCATCTTGCTGGGACGGATTAAGCCACGGGAAAGAAAGGGGACGCAAATCCCTTTTCAAAGCCGGACGATTTCCGGACAACACCTCCCGTAAATGGGCAAGGCGGCCTTCCGTCGTCTCCATAACTTCCTGCAAAGCGGAAAACATCACTTTGTAAGAAGTATCATCAAAATACAATTGTACCCCTAAATCGACAGTTGTGTTCAACTCCGCCAAAACATGCGGTCCCGGCAAGACAACAACCATTTTATTGTCCCGGACATAACTCACCACTGCCGGAAAATTGAAATAACGGACACTCCCATCACCAAGCAACCGGAAAAAACATACCGGACGCCCGTATTCAAACACATGTTCCGTCTCATCCGCCTTGCTCCGGCAGACTTCTGCCGTAAACTGATTCAAAGAATTATAGCGGCTCCCTCCGGCATGAACCGGATACCAACACATTCCCTGCCGGATTCGACGCTCTATGCCCTGTTGCTCAAGCTGCTGCCTGTACAATTCCTTCTCATACTCATATTCTTTCTGCAACAACTCCCTCTGCTTCCGTAAATCACTTCCTGAAACCTGTCCTTTCCCTTGCATCTTTCTTCAATTTAAGGAAACAAAAACAATATCCCCCGACAGTAACATCATTGTCGGCCCTGCAACAAAATTCCTGAAAACAAAAATCCCTTCAAACCTAATATTCAGGCCTGTCTAAAATACGAAAGGCTATATCCAGATATTCTCTTATATCCGTGGTCACTTCCCGCTCATACACATCACTACGCCGATGGCCGAGACGCACTACAATTGCCTGCCGTTGGGGAATCATGAAAACATACTGGCCTCCCAATCCCCGGAAAGCAGGAAACTGCATGCCCCCATAATGCATAATCCAAATCTGGAAGCCATAATAATCCAAAGGCCCGTCCCCAAACTCATTCTCTAAATAAGAAGCGGGAGAAATCGCTTCCTGTAAATAAGCGGGAGAAATCACCTGCCTGCCGTTCCAACTCCCATGATGCAGAACCAGACGGGCCAAATGGGCCAAATCACGGGCTGTCGTATTGAAACAACAATAGGTCTTCTCATCGCCCCCCTCCCTGTCCAGGTTCCACAAAGCACTCCGACAGGCCTGGATGGGTTGCCACAACTTCTCCTGTGCATATTCACTAATCGTCAAGGGAGTATATCCCCCTGCCGGTCTCTGCTCCTTCCCCCGGTCGCTCCGGTTCAAAGCCGCCTCCAATACAAAAGCAAGCAACTGGGTATCTCCGCTCTTATAAGAATACCGCCTCCCCGGCTCTTCCACCACTTCCAGCCCCATAATCAATTCCCGGATATTATCCCCGTAATACGCCTGGGTCGTTTTAGAAATCAATGCCGTATAAGCTTCATCCCAATTCAGACCGGAACTCATCGTCAGTAAATTCCGGACTGTTATTTTATCGCCCTCCCGAAATTCCGGCAAATACTTACTGACCTTATCATCCAGGCTTTCAATATACCCCTCGTCACAGGCAATACCCACCAACAACCCTACAATACTTTTGGTAGCGGAAAATATATTGGAAAGTTTCCCAGGTTCCCAGCCGTCCCGGTATTCTTCATACAAAACACTATCCTGGCGAATCACCAGAAAAGCCACCGTCCCGTATTGCTTCAAAAAAGCATCTTCCTCCGGAGTCATTTCATAATCATTGAATCCCTTCGCTTCAGGAAAATCCCAACAGGAATCAGCCTTTTCAACCACATGCGAAGCAAAAATATAAGTATCCGTAATATCCGGATACCAATGAATCAAAGCCTCCCGCATATACACCGGTAAGCATAGAAAAAACAAGGCAATCAATGCCAGAATAGCTGAACCGGTTTTTATCCACTTGTTTTTCACTCTAAATCTCCTTTCCTGAATCACTGTGCTTCCACACATCGTCTTAAATCCTGGGTCGTCAGACGTTCCGGCAAAAATTTAGTCACATCTCCGCCATTCATGTATATATTGCGCACAATCGTCGAACTGACAAAAGTATGAATCGTTGAAGTCAGGATAAAAACTGTTTCAATCCGCCCATCCATGGCACGATTGGCTTGTCCCACCGCCCGTTCATATTCAAAATCGGCGGCAGTACGCAACCCGCGGATAATGATATGCGAATTTACCCGTTCACAAAAATCCACCGTCAATCCGGAATAGGGCTCCACAGATACCCGGTCAGTATCCTCAAAAGCTTTTTTAATCAGACGGATACGGCAATCGGTACTCAAAAACTCTTTTTTTACCGGATTCAATCCCACTGCAATAATAATCTTGTCAAACAACTTCAATCCTCTTCTGACAATCTCTTCATGTCCTATGGTAAAAGGATCAAATGACCCCGGGAATACTGCTATTTTTTCCATAATTATTTATTCTCTAAAGCGCCTTGCTGAAAGCCATCCGGCTCCTTTGTACCCCAAAACGCCCACTTGCTTCCAACAAAACAGATTACAAACATAGCTAAACTAACATTAGAATTAAAAGAAAACACTAAAAATATTCCGTTTTTATTATGATTTAAAAGCAAATTACTTTTTCCACAAACAAATAATGATTTTTTTCCACAATTTCTTGTTATTTTATTAGACGGTGTCATTTTAATTTAATAGTTTTGTACAAACCAAAAAAAATACCAAAACAAACACTGAAATTATGGCACAAAAATTATTAA
Organism: Odoribacter sp. Z80; assembly: GCF_009935865.1. Classification (GTDB taxonomy): domain Bacteria; phylum Bacteroidota; class Bacteroidia; order Bacteroidales; family Marinifilaceae; genus Odoribacter. The sequence goes on along the minus strand of NZ_QWEL01000012.1, from coordinate 67,532 downwards.
TCAGAGACCTTACCTTGAGAGACGGACAGCAATCTTCTTTTGCCACCCGTATGACTCAAAACCAGATCGACAGAGTGTTACCATTCTATAAAAATGCCAATTTCTATGCCATGGAAGTTTGGGGAGGCGCAGTACCCGATTCTGTCATGCGCTACCTGAACGAAAACCCGTGGACCAGATTGGAAAAAATCAAAGCTGCAGTAGGCGATGTTTCCAAACTGACCGCCCTTTCCAGAGGCCGGAACTTATTCGGATATGCACCTTACACAGATGAAATCATCGAAGGATTCAGCAAAAACGCCATCGCTTCCGGACTGGGGATTATGCGTATTTTCGATGCCTTAAACGATGTCAACAACGTAAAATCCACCATCAAATACGTAAAGAAATACGGTGGAATAGCCGACTGTGCAGTATGCTACACCATTGACCCGAAATATCCGGCACTGAGTTTCTGGGATAAATTAAAAGGCAAGAAAAACCCGGCTCCGGTCTTTACCAATGAGTACTTTTTAGACAAAGCCAAACAAATGGCCGCACTGGGAGCAGATATGATAACCATAAAAGACATGAGCGGTTTGATTCAGCCTTCACGGATTGCGGAATTAGTACCCTTATTCAAACAAAACCTTTCTATCCCTGTAGATTTCCATACCCATTGTACACCCGGTTATGGCCTCGGCGCAGTATTAATGGCTATCCTGAAAGGAGTAGACATCGTTGATACCAATATCTGGAACTTTGCAGGCGGTACGGGAGCTCCTGCAATCGAGCTGGTTTACATTTTCTGCCAGAAACTGGGTGTGGAACTCGACATCAACATGGAAGCCGTAGCCCAAATCAACCAGGAATTATTCAATATCCGCAAAGAACTGGAAGCCTACGATGCAACCAAACAATTCCCGAATCCTTTCAATCCGTTGACAGACACTTTGCCCGCCGACATCGACAAAGAATTTGACAAAGCCATCGAAGCAGCCAAAGCAAACAACGAGGAAGCCTTACTGAATGCCTGTCATGCCATCGAGGCTTACTTCAACTTCCCCAAACCGAACGAACTGGTAAAAAAAGCGGAAGTACCCGGAGGAATGTACAGCAACATGGTGGCCCAGTTGAAACAATTGAATTCTATGGATATTCTGGAAAAAGCCATGGAACTGATTCCGACTGTACGTTTAGCTGCCGGTCTGCCTCCGTTAGTAACTCCGACCAGCCAAATCGTAGGTGCCCAGGCTGTAAACTGTGCCCTCGACATCAAAGCCGGCAAACCGATGTACAGCAATGTTTCCAATCAGTTTGTCAACCTTGTAAAAGGAGAATACGGAAAAACACCGGTACCTGTAAACCCGGAATTCCGCCTGAAAATTGCCGGAACCCGCGAGGAAATTCCTTACGACATGAGCAAATACCAGATGCAGCCTAATCCCGAATTGCCGGAAGCAGGCGGAGTGAAACTGGCAGCCAATGAAAAAGAAGTTCTGTTGCTGGAATTGTTCCCCCAGGTTGCCAAAAACTTCCTTACAAAACAAAAGGTAGAAGCTTATGAAGCCCAACACAAGGAAGAATCAAAAGCACAACAAACAAACGTTGAGGAAAAAGCAGAACCGATTACCGGCAAAACAGTGAAAGCTCCTATGCCGGGATGCGTGCTCCGCTTCACGGTAAAACCGGGAGATTCGGTTACCAAAGGCCAGACAGTAGTTATCCTCGAAGCCATGAAGATGGAAAACAGCATTGCATCTGAATATGCCGGTACGGTAAAACGTCTGCTGGTAAAAGAAGGAGCAAACGTTGCAGCCGATGCTCCGATGATTGAAATCGAAATTTAAACAACAGCAGTATAAACCCAGAAGCGGAGGTCAAACACCTCCGCTTTTTTATTCTTCCCATTCTTCACACAAAATAAATCTGCCCCCAATTCATAATTTATAAATATATTCATTATTTTTGGTTGGCAGAAAGTAACTATATGGAAAAAATTTTAGAAGAATTAGCAGTAAACTTTCCCGGCAACGAAGATTTAATCCAGGTCTACCGGGATTGGTATGACACCCCGGCATTAAAAGAGTTGATAAATGAACTGGACCGCTATGAACCGGACTGGAACAAAGAAAAAGAATTAGGGAGCTGGGCCGCGGAATTTATTCTGGACATTTTGCAGGAAAAAGAAGAAAAATGGGAAGAAATGACCACTGAAGAACGAAAAAAATACTTCCAGGATATATTGGATGAACGGTATGAAGATTTTCGCTGCAGCCACCAATTTGCACGGCTGACTAACATCACCTTACGCCTGCAGGACGGAGAAAATCCGGAAACCATCCTGGCAGAAACCGATGAAAAAATCATGTTTCCAAAACCTTAAATTAAATATCCTTCCTTTCTTATGATTATAGATACCGGAAATATACTGTTAATCGGAGCTGTGCTCTTATTTTTTAGTGTCATAGCCGGAAAAGCAGGCTTCCGGTTCGGCGTACCGGTATTGCTCCTCTTCCTTGGAGTCGGCATGTTATTCGGAAGCGACGGTCTGGGAATCCAGTTCAACAATCCCCAAAGTGCCCAGTTCATCGGAATGATTGCCCTAAGCATCATCCTGTTCTCAGGCGGGATGGACACCAAATATTCGGAAATCAAGCCCGTGCTCGGCCAGGGAATTATTTTAGCTACCCTGGGAGTCGCACTCACTACTTTAATCACCGGAGCTTTCATTTTCGGAATTACCGGTATTCTTTCCGATTACTCCACCCTGACTTTTATCGAATCATTGCTCATGGCTGCAGTAATGTCATCTACCGATTCTGCTTCCGTATTTTCTATCCTCAGAAGCAAAAAACAAGGGTTAAAAGAACAGCTTCGTCCAATGTTAGAGCTGGAAAGCGGAAGTAATGACCCGATGGCTTACATGCTGACCCTTTTGCTGATACAAATCATCCGCACTCCTGCCGGGGATATCAATTTATGGTATTCCGCCGGCCTTTTTGTTATTCAGATGGGAGTCGGAGCCTTAGCCGGGTATGTTCTGGGACGTATTGCCGTATGGATGATGAACCGCCTCAACGTAGATAACCAATCTCTCTACCCGATTCTTTTACTGGCCTGCGTATTCTTTATATTTTCCATCACCGAAACCATAAAAGGGAACGGATATCTGGCCGTCTACATTGCCGGTTTAGTTGTCGGTAACCATAAAATACAACATAAAAAAAGTACCATGACCTTCTTCAACGGCTTCACCTGGTTATTTCAGATCGTCATGTTCCTTACCCTCGGACTATTGGTCAATCCCAGTGACCTGTTGCCCATAGCCGGCCTGGGCTTACTGATCGGTATATTCATGATATTGCTGGCCCGTCCGTTAAGTGTTTTTCTTTGCTTAGCCCCTTTTCACACAATGTCTTCAAAAGCCAAATTATACGTTTCCTGGGTCGGTTTAAGGGGGGCCGTACCTATTATCTTTGCCACCTATCCCCTGATTGCCGAGATACAATATGCCAGTCTCATCTTTAATGTAGTCTTTTTCATTACCATCGTGTCCCTCATCCTGCAAGGCACCACCGTCAGTTATATGGCTGGTCTGCTGGGCCTGGCAGAAGAAGAAAAAAACAAGGCCAATAATTTCGGAGTGGAATTACCAGAAGAAATCAAATCGGCGATGACAGAAATCGAGGTCTCCGCCGGATTGCTGCAAAAAGGGAATCATCTGATGGATTTAACCCTTCCGGATAATACTCTGGTCGTAATGGTTAAACGCGATATGAAGTTCTTTATTCCAAGGGGAAAAACCATATTAAAAACAGGGGATAAACTCCTGGTCATTACTGACAACGACGAAGAATTACTTCATACCTATCAGGAATTGGGGATTCATGACTACAGATTTGAAAAAAACATATGAGAAGATTCTTCCTTTTAGGTGCATTCATATCAGGTTTGCTTTTTACTTCATGCAGCAGCCATAAACACCTCACTCAAAGTCAGACAGCCCGGTTATCCCAACAACTCGGATTCAAAATCACCAAAAAAGACAACCTCCGCCTTTATACCGAAGCCGCTGCCTGGATAGGCACTCCTTACCGTTACGGAGGCACAACCAAAAAAGGCGTTGACTGTTCGGGTCTGGTTTATCAAATCTATAAACAAGTCTACCGCAAACCACTGGAAAGGTCCGCAGCCAGACTGGCAGAAAAGAACTGCCGCAGGACCACCAAAGGGAACCTCAAAGCAGGCGACCTTGTATTTTTCAATACTTCCAAAAACAAAAGAGGAATCAACCACGTCGGTATATTCCTTAAATCAGGCCACTTCCTTCATGCCTCCACCTCCCGGGGAGTGATTGTAAGCCACCTGCAAGAAGACTACTACCGCAAAGCCTGGAAATACGGAGGAAAGGTCAAATGACAGCCTGCTGCAACCTACTTCCGGTTGTTCTAAATATACTGTTCCAGAATTTGCCTCAATTGATGTGCCGGCAATGCTCCGCTCTGACGCCAGATTACCCTTCCGCCTTTAAACAAAATCAAAGTGGGAACAGATTGTACCTGATAAAAACCGACATTCCGGCGGTTGCCCGGTTGGTCTATATCCACCTTTAAAATCTTCAGACGGTCGCCCAACTGCCTCTTCAACTCTTCCAACACCGGATGCATCATTTTACAAGGACCGCACCAGGTAGCAAAATAATCAACTAAAACAGGGGTAGTTCCCTGAATAATATCCTCAAACTTATCCATACCATTCCCGATTAACATTTCATGGCAGTCCGGTCTCTTCCTGCCTTAAACAGATACGCAAAAACCTTTTATCCGGTTACGTTCTTCCTGTTACAGGTCCGAACCATGAATCCTGAGGGTATAATCCGAAGCAAAATTCACCACGAAAAAACCCCGGTTTTCCTTTCCCAGGCTATGTTCCATCTGGCCGAAACGGAATCTCGAAAAACTGCCGTCCCAAGGGCAAGAAGATAAAGCTTCCAACGCGCGTTCCCGGTATTGCGCTGCCAACCCGATAAAATACATACCCATATCAAAAGCCTTATACACCAAACTACCGGGTTCCGTATGGAAATATAAACGATATTTCTCCGCCAGACGACGTGCCGGTTCCGCCGCATAATCAACGTAACTATAGGTAAACAACTTCGTATTCAACTTATAAAAAGTCTCATGGTCCACAGAAGAAAAAGTCTGCCATTCAGGCAACCCCACCACAGTAATACGGTAACCGTCCGTTAAAGTAGAAATCAAAGGCAATACTTTGCTCACCTCCGTTTCCTTCACAGTCGGCAATATCAGGATATTCTCCCGGTCCGGCAACAACCTGTACCGCAAAGAATCCAAAAGGATCTCTTCCGCAGCCCAATATAAAGTGCCCACACCTTCTACCTGTCCCAGTCTGTCTTTAAACAATTGCTTCTCCGGACTGTCGGAAGCATCCTCTCCATAAATACAGAGCTGAACAACATTAGCATGAAGCACCTGCCTTGAAATCCATTCAGCCATTTCCTCCGCCAAACTATTCAAAGAAGCATTCACCTGTACAAAATTGGGATATGTGTTGAAATGCTCGGCACGGGAAGACAAAGGATAAATCAAAGGTATATTCTTATTTTCCAGATTATCGGCCAAAGCTTTATATTCCGAACCATACACCGGTCCCAGGACCAAATCCGGTTGCCATTCATTCAACCTCCTGGCTAACTGACAAGATTTCTCCACATTCCGCTCCGTATCAAAAACATGCAAATCAATCTTATATCCCTTGTTCTTCAAACTGTCTACGGCTAACAATACCCCTTCGTAGAAACTGATAAATTGCTCCGAACGACTCGAAATCGTCACCGATTGTCCGGGCTGCAAACTATCCGGATAGGAGGGGTATTCCCCCGCAGACAAAGGCAACAAAAGGGCTATCTTTACATAGGAAGCCGAGGGCAAACCAACCACCGGCAAATCATTCCGCACATCCTCCTGACGACGGTCCACTTCTATCCACGTTGCCGAATCAGCCGGCAATCCCTCCTCCTTCTTTTGTTCCCGGCCGGTAAATTCCGCACCGGAGTCGCTGATTCGGAGCCAATCCTCTTTTTTCTCTTCCTCCTTTCTCAATACCGGCCTGGTTCCCACCTGTTTCCCCCCCTCTCCGGAAGCCACGTCCTGACCGGCAGCACCCAAAGGAATTCTGACAACAGCCCCCACAGCCAAAGGCTCATTATGCGAATACTCCGGATTGTATTTCAACAACTCCTTCGGTTTTAAATTAAAACGACGGGCTATAGAATAAATGGTTTCCCCCCTTTCCACCCGATGCCAGGAATACTTATTATCCTGTTGTACACCAGATTCCACAAAAGGGATTTTCAACACTTCATACAAAGAAAGATTATCATCCTTTTTATCATTCATCGCCTTTACTTCCTCCAGACTTACCCCATAAGCCTTACACAACGAAAACAAAGTCTGGCCGGGCTGCACAGTATGCAAATAATAACTCTTTCCCCGGATTACTACAACATCCGCAGATTTTTGAATAGTAACATTCTGGCCGGCAACCGCCAGCGCAAAACATAACAGCACAAACAAAAATATCAACCTTTGCATAAGCCTCCTCCTGAATTATCCAAGTTTATCATCAGCCATTTGACCGATTAAATGGCAAATTTAGGAATAAAGTAATAGATAATTTAAAAATCTAAGTTATTTTTGCACAACATGAATCCGGAGAAATTTTAAATGAATTTACGGTACCTTTCATCTTTGGTCTACAGGAGGATAAAAGATGATTCCGGAACCGTAAATCAAAAATAAATTTATGAGCAAACTAAAATTTTTTCTGTTAAACCTGGCCGTCGCCCTCCTGCTGGTAACCGGCATAAGCATATATGTACTCCATTGGCTGAAGGACTATACCCGGCACGATATTTCCATAGCTGTCCCCTCCTTTATCAACCTTACGGAAGAAGAAGCCCATGAACTGGCCTCCGGCCATCACCTCAGGGTTCTGGTGATAGATTCTTTATACGACGCCACCGCCAAACCAGGGGCCGTTGTCGAACAATCGCCGGCTATCGGTTCGCCGGTGAAAGAAAACCGGCTGATTCACCTGACGCTGAATGCCAGGAATCCGGAAAAAATCAGTTTCCCCAACCTGAAAAATGCAGCCTATCGGCAGACCATACAAACGCTGGAAACAAAAGGATTCCGTATCGGAAGAATCAGTTATGAACCTTCGGAATACAAAAATCTGGTACTCCGTTTCCAACACCAAGGGAAAGCCATCCAGGCCGGAGAACTCCTCAGAAAAGGAGCAATTATCGATATCGTATTGGGAAGCGGATATGAAAATAATTTCGTTTACATCCCCCAGCTCAGAGGAAGAACTTTAAAAGAAGCTGTCCAACTGATCAGAAACGCCTACCTGAATATCGAAAAAGTGATTCCGGACGGCAGCATCACCACACGCACCGATTCCCTCAGGGCATTTATCTACGAACAATATCCCGCAAGCGGACAAATCCAGGCAGGCAGTTTCATCAGGTTATATACCACCTTGAAACAAGAAAAGTTTACTGTGTCAGACTCTTTAATGGTCACAGAATAACCTTATAAAGTTGTCAGATGTTAGAAGAAATTGACGAAGAGGAACTGCTCGAAGAAGAGGACGAAGAAAATCCACCGACACCGGAAATGTACGAGCACCATCGGATAGAAGCCGATAGCGGGCAAAATTTACTCCGTGTCGATAAATTTCTGATGACCCGGCTTCCCCATGCATCCCGGACCAAAATCCAGGAAGCAGCAGAAACCGGAAATATATTAGTCAACGGCAAAGTTGTAAAATCCAGCTACAAGGTAAAACCCCAGGACATCGTTTCGGTTGTCATGTCCTACCCCAAACGGGAACTTGAGATTATCCCCGAAAATATTCCCCTGAATATCGTTTATGAGGACGAACAACTCCTGGTCGTAAACAAACCCGCCGGAATGGTAGTCCATCCCTCCTACGGCCACTACACGGGAACCCTTGTAAACGCCCTGGCATGGCACCTGAAAGACAATCCTTTATTTAAAGACAACCATGACCCACGTCCCGGATTAGTCCACCGGATTGACAAAGATACTTCCGGATTATTGGTGATTGCCAAAACCGAAAAAGCCAAAACCCATCTGGCAGCCCAGTTTTTCCATAAAACCTCCGACCGGCAGTATGTTGCTGTCTGCTGGGGAAACCTGGAAGACGACAAAGGAACCATCACTGGTCACATCGGCCGGAACCTGACCAACCGGAAAGTAATGGCCTGCTTCCCCGACGGAAGCCACGGCAAACACGCCGTCACCCATTACCGGGTTATAGAAAGATTAGGCTATGTAAACGTCGTGGAATGCATTCTGGAAACCGGCCGGACCCATCAAATCCGGGCACATTTCAAATACATCAAACACCCCCTGTTCAACGACAAAGAGTACGGCGGAAACGAAATCCTCAAAGGCACTACTTTTGCCAAATACAAACAATTCGTCAATAACTGTTTCGGCATTTGTCCCCGGCAGGCCCTCCATGCCAAAACCCTGGGATTTGAACATCCCACGACAGGAGAACGCCTCTCTTTCGACTCAGAAATTCCGGCAGATATGCAACAATTGATTGAAAAATGGAGGAATTACATCCGGGACAGGGAAGAATAAAATATCATTTTCAGGACATCCGGCCTTTATAATCTTCATAACCGAACTTCCGGACCAGCCGAAAACCGGAAGAGGGCGAATAAATCATAATGGAAGGATGAGTTACCCCATTGAACATCGTAGTTTTCACCATCGTATAATGAATCATATCACGGAAAACAATGCGGTCGCCAACCTGCGGTTCCCGCCCTCCGTCAAACGCCCAATCACCGTAAAAATCCCCGGCAAGGCAGCTATTTCCCCCCATCCGCCAACGTTTCTCCCCTTCACCCGGTTCGTGGGTACCCAGGATTGCCGGTTTATAAGGCATCTCCAGGCAATCGGGCATATGGCAGGCAAAAGAAACATTCAGCATCAGGGTATTCACCCCGCCATTACTGACTTTATCCTCAACCGTGGCAACCAGGCAACCGGTGTCCCAGGTAAATGCGCTCCCCGGCTCTAAAATAACTCTCAAATGCGGGTAGCGGGCACGGAAATCCCGTAAAATCCGGATTAATTCATCTTCATCATAATCTTTATGGGTCATTAAATGACCGCCTCCCATATTCAGCCATTTCACCTGAGAAAAGAAATGCCCGAAACGTTTTTCAACAGCTTCCAGTGTCCCCCGCAAATCAGCAGGACGAGATTCACACAAAGAATGAAAATGCAACCCTTCCACCCCTTCCGGCAACCGGGTCAAATCGGAAGACAGTATTCCCAATCGCGAAGACGGGCTTGCCGGATTATATAAATCGGTTTCCACCGTAGAAAATTCCGGATTAATCCGTAATCCGCACGACACCCCTGCTTTGCGGGCACGCTCACCGAAACGCCGGTACTGTCCTAAAGAGTTAAAAGTAATATGGCTGCTATACCCCAGAATCTCATCAATCTCCCCTTCCGGATATACCGGGGCATAAGTGTGGGAAAGGCTTCCGTACTCTTCAAAAACAAGACGGGCCTCCGCCAGAGAACTGGCAGTGGCTCCGTCTGAATGTTTCCTGAGTTCGGGAAAGATACTCCACATGGCATTTGCCTTGAGAGCAACAATAATCTCCGCACCGCTGACCTGCCTGACTTTGTCAATCACGGCCAGATTATCATCCAATAAATCCTGGTGAAGCACATAAGCCGGAGAAGGTACGGCAGATAAATCCCAGTGATTCAGAACAACGTCCTTATTTATCATACCTCCAGGTCAATGTCAAACTGTTCCACCCAAGGCAATCCCTGTTCTCCCAATTCGGCCAGGAAAGGATCCGGATCGAACTGCTCCACATTATAAACCCCGGCGCCTTTCCATAAACCCCGGACAAACATGGCTGCCCCTAATGCGGCCGGAACACCGGTAGTATAGCTAACCGCCTGGGTGCCGGTTTCCTTGAAAGCAGCTTCATGGTCACAGTTGTTATAGATATAATAAGTATGCTCTTTCCCGTCTTTTATTCCCCGGATACGACAACCGATAGACGTCTCTCCGTGATAATTGGAGCCCAACGATTTCGGATCCGGCAACACAGCTTTCAGGAATTGCAGAGGTACGATCTTCACTCCGTTATATTCCACCTCATCTATACGCGCCATTCCGATATTCTGAATAACCCGCAAATGAGTCAGATACTCCTGTCCGAAAGTCATCCAGAAACGGGCCCGCTTAATGGTCGGATAATTCTTCACCAACGACTCCAACTCCTCATGATAAAGCAAATAAGAATCCCGTTCGCCAATATGGGGATAAGTCAGCATTTTATGAATCTCCAACGGACCGGTTTGCACCCAGCGCCCGTTTTCCCAGTAACGGCCATGCTGCGTAATCTCGCGGATATTGATTTCCGGATTGAAATTAGTGGCAAATGCCATCCCATGGTTTCCGGCATTACAATCCACAATATCCAGATAATGAATCTCATCAAAATAATGTTTGGCTGCATAAGCTGTAAAAATAGCCGATACACCCGGGTCAAACCCGCATCCCAAAATAGCAGTCAACCCTTTTTCCTTAAAACGGTCATGGTAAGCCCATTGCCAGCTATATTCAAAATGTGCCTCATCCTTCGGTTCATAATTGGCCGTATCCAGATAATTCACCCCACACTCCAGACAGGCCTCCATAATGGTCAGGTCCTGGTAAGGCAATGCCACATTAATCACAATCTCCGGCCGGAACGAACGCATCAATTGTACTAAGTCCGGCACACTGTCAGCGTCCACCTGTGCTGTTTGTATCCGATTGCCCCCGATGGCTGCAGCAATATCATCGCATTTCGATTTCGTACGACTGGCCAGCATAATATCGGTAAAAACCTTATTTTTTGCCACTTTATGGGCTACAACGGTACCAACCCCTCCGGCACCGATAATTAAAACTCGAGACATTACAATCCTTTTTAAAGTTAATACAACGAGAACAAAGGTATAAATATTTTTGAAAAGTAACCAAGGGCAACCAGAATGTCTTTGCCACGGCCGCCAGACTCTACTTCAGAATCTGCCCGCTAATCAGCAAAAGAGATAATTCGGATATTTTCGTCAGATAAATAGCAGAAACCTCCCGGTCTACAGCGTCAATATAACTTCTTTGAAACTCCCGGAATTCAATACCGGCCAACTCTCCCAGTTTATACTTTTCTAAAGCGGCATCCAGATTGTCGAAAGCAACCAAAGCACTTTCCTGCTCGAAAGACACCATTTGCAGGTTATTCTCATACGTATTATAAAGTTGTGCCAAATCGGCTTTCATTTGCAACTCCGCCTCCTGATAAGAAAGGTCTGCTATCTCCATGTCCAGTCTGGCATTTTTTATCTTCCGGCGATTCTCCAGACGATTGAAAATATCCACACTCATCGAGAACCCCCAGTACGGGCCATTGGTACGGTTCAGGGATGTGGTGGATTCCGGTGCTTTAGTCCGGCTGTAATTATAACCTGTTCCAAAATCCAATTTCGGAAACAAAGCAGCCCGTGCAATTTTCATATCCAATTCCGACACCTTCTGGTCCCGCCGTCCAATCAATAACGTCGTATTCCAATGCAACATATCGTCCAACAAGCCCTTAAACTGCAAAGGAGCCCGCAAAACAATCGAATCTTCCACATAAGCCTGTTGCTGCAAATCGGCATTCATAATGGTATTTAAAGAAATATAAGCACTCCGGAGCAATTTCTTTTCTTTGATATAATTCGAACTATCAGCATTCAGATCCAATTTTGCCTGCCGGGCTTCCAAACCGGACAATACCCCCAACACATATTTGTCTCGGGCTTCCGCATAACGGGCCTCCGAAAGCGACAACGAATGGCGGGCTGCATCCACTTTACTTTGCTGGCGAATCACATCATAATAATAAGAACTCACCTGCACAATCAAATTCTCGACAGCCATTTTCGTTTTTAACTCACCGATAGCCAGCATCTCTTTATAACGGGCATGGGTCATAAACATCTCCAAACCGTCAAACAACCGCCAGTTCAGAGCCACCCCTGCCGACAAAGCATCCGACCTGGTATGATTCATAAAACGGTCTTCACCGTTATTCGTAACCTTACTATCCGAAACAGTCTGTTTCTGTCCGGCACTGGCACTAACTGTGGGCAGAAAAGGGGCATAATTCACATTATTCTCCGCCTGAGATTCCTGGTGACGGATAATCTTAATAGAATAATTGGCATCCAATGCACGGACAATACAACTATCCAGCGTTATCCGGGACTGGGCAAAAAACTGCCCCGGCACAAACAAAGAAAAACAAAGAATGAAAAATAATAAACTACACTTATACATATATCCATTATTTTAATCCGTCAAACCGGCATACCGGTACACAACCCAGTCATTGTCAACACAGAATTTATTCCCGGTGTTCCTCTTCAACCAATCTTATTTTTTCAGAAGAAAGATAGGAATAGATAGCAGGAATCACAAACAACGACAAAAAAGTGGCGCAGACCATCCCTCCGACAACAGCAATACCCATAGCAACACGGCTTTCTGCTCCTGCACCCGTCGCAATAGCCATCGGCAATATTCCCAAAACCGTAGAAAGACTGGTCATTAAGATAGGGCGGAAACGAGCCACAGCCGCATTTTTCACAGCTTCCAGCATAGGTTCCCCCGTCGCTTTCCGCTGGTTGGCAAATTCCACAATCAAAATACCGTTTTTCGATACCAAACCTATCAGCATGATAATTCCGATCTGACTGAAAATATTCATGGTCTGATCAAAATACCATAAAGAAACCATAGCACCAATCAAAGCCAAAGGCACTGTAAACATGATAATCAAAGGGTCACGGAAACTCTCAAACTGAGCGGACAATACCAAATAAATAAAAATCAGGGCCAACACAAAAGCAAACATCAAACTGGACGAACTTTCCACAAAATCCTTGGAACTTCCCGACAAAGTGGTCTTAAAATTATCGTCAAGCACCTCTCCGGCAATCCGGTCCATCTCCTCCAAACCCTGGGAAATGGTTTTCCTCTTCGCCAAACCGGCCGATACGGTTGCCGATACAAAACGGTCATAGCGGTATAACTGGGGAGGCATGGAACTTTCCGCAGTAGTCACCAGATTATCCAAAGCAATTAAATCTCCGGCGGTATTCCGGACATAAATACTCTGCAAATCAGAAGGTTTATTCCGGTGCTCCCGGTCAATCTGGCTCAATATCTGATATTGCTTTCCGTTTAAAATAAAATACCCGACTCTTTGCTCACTCATCGTAAGCTGTAAAGTTTGGGCAATATTCTGCATCGAAACTCCCAATACCGCAGCTTTATCCCTGTCAATATGGATGGTCAGCTCAGGTTTCGTGAATTTCAGGTTTACATCGGCCACGGAAAACACCGGGCTCTTATTCACCTCTTCCATAAAACGGGGAATCACCCTTTTCAGGTCTTCCAGATTCTTCGCCTGAATGACATACTCCACCGGCAATCCCCCCCGTCTTCCTCCGAAAGTCTGCTGTTGTGACACCATAGTCCGGGCACCTGTAAACTGCCGGACCTGTACGGCCAGTTCATCCGCTATCTCCTGCTGGGTACGGCTGCGCTGTTCAGGATTCTTCAGCCACAGGTTCAGATTGGAACGGTTGGTATTCCCCCCTCCAATCATAGCGATTATCTTATCTTGTTCAGGCACATTCTCCTCCACATAGTCAGACAACTCATCGGCATAACGGCTCATATACTCAAAAGTGGCACCCTCCGGAGCCGTCGAGGTTATCCGGACATTGGAGCGGTCCTCCAACGGAGCCATTTCCGAAGGTATAGCCATCCACAATAACCAGATGGCTACAGCCGTACCGATAAGAATCAGGGGAGCTACCCACCTCACCCTCATAAAACGCTCCAATCCCCGGCGATACCCGTTAATCAGCCACTCAAAAAACGGTTCTGTCTTCCGGTAAAACCAATTATCCGTCACATTGCGGGTCAGCAATTTGGTCGAAATCATCGGCGTAAAAGTCAAAGCCACAAAAGAAGAAATAATCACCGCCCCCGTAATGACAATGCTGAACTCACGGAAAAGCCGTCCGGTCGTTCCCTGCAAAAACACAATAGGGAAGAATACAGCCACCAAAGCCACCGTCGTCGCTATGACGGCAAAAAATATCTCGTTCGAACCTTTGAAACCGGCCTCCATTGGCGACATCCCCTGTTCTATCTTAGTGTAAATATTCTCCATCACCACAATAGCATCATCCACCACCAAACCGATAGCCAGCACAATAGCCAGTAAAGTCAGAATATTAATGGTAAAACCCGCCAGATACATCACAAAAAAAGCACCGACCAAAGACACCGGTATAGCCAATACCGGTATCAGGGTAGTCCGCCAATTCCGCAAGAAAAGGAAAATAATCAGCACCACCAACACAAAAGCTTCCACGATTGTATCTTTTACCTCCCGAATGGAACTGCGGATAAAAACCGTATTATCAAATGCAACACCCGCTTCTATATCGTCCGGCAAGTCTTTCTGAAGGTCAGCCATCACACGGTAAGCCTGATCCACAATATCAATATAATTGGCTCCCGGCTGGGGAATAAGCACACAAGCCACCATAGGAACGCCGTTCCGCTTCATAATGGAACGCGTATCTTCAGCATCCACCTCAGCAATGCCAATATCCCGGAAACGGACCACTTTATCACCGTCTTCCCGGAGCACCAAATTATTAAAATCCTCTATCGTCATCAACCTTCCCAACGTACGGATAGTCAGTTCCGTATTCTCCCCTTCGATACGTCCGGAAGGCAATTCCACATTTTCCTTTGCCACTGCCGTCTGCACATCCATCGGAATAATCCCGTAAGCAGCCAATAAAGAGGGGTCCATCCTCAACCGGACAGAGTAACGCTTTTCACCCCAGATAGAGACACTGCTCACACCGGAGATCGTCTGCAAGCGCTCCTTATAATACTGGTCGGCATACATACTCAAGTCTATTAATGAACGCTGGTCACTTCTCAGAGAGACTCCGAAAATCGGCTGTGCATCCGCATCTGCCTTGCTGACCGTAGGTGCATCAATATCTTTGGGCAGCCTCCGCATGGCTCCGGAAACCTTATCCCGCACATCATTGGCGGCAGTCTCCAGGTCAACTTCCAATTCAAACTCCACAGTAATGAAACTTCGTCCATCCCGGCTTTGGCTTGTCAGGGAACGAATCCCCGGAATACCGTTAATGGCGGATTCCAAAGGTTCGGTAATCTGGGTTTCTATCACATCAGCATTTGCACCGGGAAAACTGGTCGACACCGAAATAATGGGTGGGTCCACACTGGGATAGTCGCGGACACCGAGAAATACCAGGCCGATACATCCGACCAGCATAAGGATGATATTCATGACCGTGGCAAATACCGGTCGTTTTATGCATGTTGATGATAAGCTCATTTCACAATAAAGAGTTATAGAATAAAAGTATCAAAATCACTTCCGTTACAGTTCCTTCAGGGTAACAGAAACACTCATCCCTTCCCGCAACTGCATTAATCCGCCCGTAAGGACCGTATCGCCGACACTGATACCGGAAATCACCTCCACATTTTTCTCATCCCGGCTTTCGGTCTCCACCGGCACACTGACCGCTTTCCCCTTCTTCACCACCCACAAACGTTTCCCGTCCATTTCAGGCACTACTGCCTCCGTCGGCACAGCTATAAACCGGTCCTTATCCCCGAAAACAATATGTCCTTTGGCAAACATACCCGGCATCAGTTCATGGTTTGCATTCCGGAAACGGGCCCGTAGTAAAATCATACGGGTTTTCATATCAATCAAAGGGTCCACAGCATACACCTGAGCCGAATAAAGTTTGTCGCTCCCCGTCACCCGAAACAATACCTCCCATCCTTTCAGCTGGTTGTCCGCATATCTCTCAGGAACATAAAACTCATACTTCAACACCGAATTATCCACAATTGTAGCTATTTTAGAACTGGGCTGCACATAACTTCCCTCACTCACATACCGGAATCCCATTTCCCCGTCAAAAGGAGCACGGATTTCTGTCCGGCCAATCTTCACTTTCAACAACTCAATGTCTGCCTCCAACATATTGTAATCGGTCTGCAACTGGTCAAAAGCCTCACGACTGATAGACTCGCGCTTCAACAAAATACGCTGGCGTTCCAATTTTTCAGCCAATAACTTTTTCTGAAATTCCGAGCGAGTCAACTGAGCCTGCAAATCCGCATCATCCACCTTCAGTAACAATTGCCCCTTCCGGACAAAACTACCTTCCTGAAAATAAATTTTACGAACCTTACCTACAATCTCCGTCACCAGTTCCACTTCTTCATTCGCCAGTAAACTTCCATTCACCGGAATTCCATTGGACGATTTGGAATACTGGGCGACAATACCACTGACAGGTAAATTTCCTCTCCCTGCACTTCCCCCGCTGGCCCCTGCCTTGGTTTCATTTCCGTCTTTCCCCGACTTCGTGACCATAATCCATACAACCACTGCCACCAAAAGTACAATCCATAACAATTTCTTTCCTTTTCTATTCATATCTTCAAATACCAGAAAAAAACAATATATTTAATTACATTAGACAAACCAAACACCTGAAAGTTTACCCCGCAAATGTTAACACTTTGTTAAAGCCGGCACTCCCGTCTGAATGCCCGATAAGTCAAAACGGATTTTCTCATATTCCTTTGTTTTTTCAATGCTACTCCGCCACAGTTATTCGGATATATACAGGCAGATGGTCACTGATCCCGCCGATATAACGGGGTCCCCGGTAAGTGGGAAACGGTCTGTAACCGAAATAAGCTTTGTCCTCTTCCAGCAAAAAAGAAGCAGAATAGACCTCCATACGTCGGCTTGCAAAACAAGTGTGTCCCTCATCGAGCAATCCGCCGGAAACGATGATATGGTCTATCGTCTGCCAGCAGCCTTTGTAACGGTAACTGCCGTAATTCTTTTTCAAAAGATAATATCCTGTATTATATAACTGACCGCTCTGTATTTTTTTATCCGGATTTTTAGTACCTAACACTTTTTGCGCAGGTGTATCGGCCTTTCCGTTCAAATCCCCCATAATGATGACAGAGGCTTCAGGATTGATGCGGAAAAGAGAATCCACTTTCCGACGAACTACCGAAGCAGCCCTTTCCCTTTTCCATTCCGTTTGCTTTTCTCCCCCAAGCATAGAAGGGAAATGACAAACAAAAAAATGCAGGGTATCCGTCCGGAAAAGCATTTGGGCATAAAGCACATCCCGGGTAAAAATAGCTTTATTTTCAGGGAAAGGTACCTGCAAAAAATTCTCCTCCAGCACCTGCATCTCACTTCGGCGATAAAGCAAAGCCACGTCTATTCCGCGCTCATCAGGCGAATCCCGGTGAATAATGCCGTAACCTGCCTCCGCCAATGCCGTTTTACCTGTCAGCTCCTCCAATACTTTCCGGTTCTCCACTTCCGCCAATCCAACCGCCAGGGGCCAGTTTCCTCCGCCTACACTGTCCACCACCCGGGCTATATTCCTCAACTTACTGATATAACGGAGCTTTGTCCAATGCTTCATCCCCTGCGGAGTAAATTCATCATCCCGGGTAACCGTATCATCAAAGGTATCAAAAAGATTTTCGACATTATAAAACATAATCCGGTGGAACTGCTGGGCCTTTCCTATCCCGCACAAAGCTGCCAGTATAAACCAAAACACAAAACACTTCAGCATAACACCCCGCATTATAAAGTTTCCAAAGCCTTCAGTTTCAAATAATCTTCCCAGGACATCGTCTTAAAGGCATCACTCCCGATGTAATCCAACACCAGGCGGCCCCGCTTCTCATCCAAATAATAATAAAGCCGTTCCAACAGCTTCCCGTCTTCATCGAAAAAATAAATACCCGGAACTTTCAGAGTTTTCTCACTCAGAGCAATGGCCAACTGATGTAAATGGCCATTTGCAGGTCCGGCATTCGCAAAAGTATGGGTCATAAAAGTCAAGGTATCCCGGGCCTGCACATCCAATTGAAGACAATGAAAATACTTCCGGACTTCAGCAGCAACCAAAGAATCGGTAAATATCACCCGCTCCATCATCTTACTCGAATTACTCCAGGAAGCTTTCAGAAAAAGCAAAGTTTTCTTCCTCTGTGCTTGCCGTTCCGCCTCAAAATCCTTGAAATCCATCCAGGAAACCGAATCCGGAGCAGGTCCGTCCTTTACCGCCCCGGCCCCGAAAACACGGTCAAAATCAGTCAAAAAACGGTCCAGTTCCGCAACCTGCCACACATTTTCCGTAAAGTAAACCAAAAGCCCCTGCATTTTCCGGACTTCTATATATCCGGGAATGACCAAATCCAACTTCGCCGGTTCATACCAAAAAACAGTCGTCGGATACGACAATTTTCCCTTTAACATCTCCAAAGCCAGACCACTGTACCATTTATGCCCATTCCTCACCGGAAGATAAACCTTATTGCGGAACCGCACAGTATCTGCAGACTCCGCATTGATGCGTACAGGGTAAAAATTACGGTTAATAAACGAAACAACAACCGGATCAGAATAGGTGGTTTTATCCATATGCTTACACCAACCGCACCAGTCGGTATAAAAATCAAAAACATAAGGCTTCGGCTGTTTCCGATATTGCTCCTCAGCCTCCGGAATAGTCAGCCAGTGAATTTCTTCTTCCTGGGCCCATCCCTTGAAGCACCCAAGCAAACACACCATCAACAAAAAAAATTTCATCGGAAAAAATCTCTATTCATGAACATCTTCATCTGCCGGCAAATGCCCCTGAAGCAATTCCCAATATTCCACCGCCCTTCTCAAATGAGGGATAACGATAGTCCCTCCAACCACATCCGCCACAGCAAAAACCTCAAACAACTCCTCCGTGGTGACTCCCTGTTCAAAACACTTCTCCAAGTGATATTTTATACAATCATCACACCTCAATACTATTGAAGTGGCCAGCCCCAGCATCTCTTTCACCTTAGCCGGAAGCGCCCCATCCATGTAAGTATTCGTATCAATATTATAGATACGCTTAATCACTTTATTACCAGACCCTAAAATCTTCTCATTCATCCGGGCACGGTAGTCCCGGAAAGCCTTTACTTTATCTTCCATTTAAAAATATCCTATCCGAAAAACTTCATTACATCATTCACAGTAGCCAGAATAAACAAACCGAAAATCAGACACATACCAACTATCTGTGCATGTTCCATAAACTTCTCTCCGGGCTTCCGGCGGGTAATCACCTCATACAACAGGAACAACACATGCCCTCCGTCCAAAGCCGGAACAGGCAATACATTGACAACCGCCAGCATAATGGAAATCAGGGCGGTCAGATTCCAGAAACTTTCCCAACTCCATACCCCCGGAAATATATTGGCAATAGAAACCATTCCTCCCACAGATTTATAGGCAACACCACCTTGGGCAAACAACAGCTTCAACTGCTTCACATAAACTCCCAATTGGCTGATGCCCATCCGGATGCCGGCAGGGATAGCCTCCATAAAGCCATACTTGCGGGTGGCCAACTCAAACATATTTGCCGGCAAAAGCGGATTAATGCCGAACATACCGTCATTTCCCAACGTAAAATGAAAACTCAGGGTATCCCCATTTCGCAGCACCTTGGCTTCCACTGATTTCCCTTTATTTTCAGCCAGTATGTCCGTAAACTCATCATAAAACTGAAATTCTTTCCCGTTCACGGAGAGAATTTCATCGCCTTCTCTCATCCCGGCATCATAAGCAACAGAATAGTCGGCAAAAGCATTAATCTTCACCCGGCTGACCGGAAGACGGGGAGTCAACAGCGGACTCAGCTTATAGCTTTTGGAAGACAACTCCAGCAAGCTTTTTACAAAAGTGTCCGGAATATCCAGGCTAATCTCTTCCCCGTCGCGGACAACCTGAATGGTTTTCGGATAATTCAGTAAAATATCAGGAATAATATCGCTGAAACGTTCCACTTCCCGGTAGTCAAGACTGACAATACGGTCGCCTTTTTGCATGCCCATCTCCCGGAACACACTATCACATACCACCCCATAAGTCACATTCTTAGCCGGCAGGTAAGTCTCTCCCCAGGTAAACAATATACCGATATAAATAGCAAATGCCAACAACACATTCACCAAGACTCCGCCCAGCATAATCAACAACCGCTGCCAGGCCGGTTTAGCCCGGAACTCCCAGGGTTGAACCGGCTGCTTCATTTGTGCGGTATCCATAGACTCGTCTATCATTCCGGCAATTTTTACATAGCCACCCAACGGCAACCAACCAATACCGTATTCGGTCTCTCCTTTTTTAAACTTAAACAAAGAAAACCAGGGATTAAAGAACATATAAAACTTCTCTACCCTTGTTTTAAATAATTTGGCAAACAAAAAATGCCCGAATTCATGAAAAAGCACTAAAATAGAAAGACTCAATATAAATTGCGTAATCTTAATTAAAATATCCATACTTAAAAATTTAAACTTTTAAGATATTCCCGGGCAATCTGACGACTGCTCCGGTCCGTCTCCATGTAATCTTCCAGATCTGGTTTACCTATAAATTCCGCTTTTGCCATCGTCGCCCCAATCAAATCCGGCATCGCTGTAAAAGAGCATTTCCCATGCAAAAAAGCGTCCACAGCCACTTCATTGGCTGCATTCAGAATACACGGCATATTTCCTCCCCGGTGCATAGCCTCATAAGCCAACCCTAAATTCCGGAAAGTCCCGACATCAGGCTTCTCAAAAGTAAGGTCGGGATATTTGCAAAAATCCAACCTCCCGAAATCCGCATCCACCCGATCAGGAAAAGTCAGGGCATATTGAATCGGAAGCCGCATATCCGGCACTCCCAACTGAGCCTTGATGCAACCGTCGGAAAACTGTACCATCGAATGGACAATGGACTGAGGGTGTACCACCACATCTATCCGGTCCGGCGAAATTCCAAACAGCCATTTGGCTTCAATTACCTCAAAGCCCTTGTTCATCATAGAAGCCGAATCTATTGTCACCTTTGCACCCATCGTCCAGTTGGGATGTTTCAAGGCATCCGCCGGAGTCACTCCCGCTAAAAAACCGGAATCCTTTCCCCGGAAAGGTCCTCCGGAAGCAGTCAGGATCAATTTCTCCACCCGGCTCCGATGCTCCCCCGCCAGACACTGAAAAATAGCCGAATGTTCAGAATCTACAGGCAATATAGCCACCTTATGCTCTTCCACCAAACGGCTAATCAGCTCTCCCGCCACTACTAAAGTTTCTTTATTAGCCAAAGCTATATTTTTTCCTGCCCGGATGGCATTTATCGTCGGCACCAACCCGCTGTATCCCACCATAGCCGTTACCACTAAATCCACATTCGCCAGAGTGACCACCTGGGCTATTGCCTCAGCTCCGGCATAAACTTTAATGTCTTCTGCAGCCAAAGCTTCTTTCAACTGCGGATATTTTTCTTCATTGGCAATCACCACACTGTCCGGCCTAAATTTCAGCGCCTGTTCAGCCAACAAATCCACATTCTGATTAGCCGTGAGCACTTCCACCCGGAAACGTTCGGGATGAGCCTCCACGACCTGTAAAGTCTGGGTCCCAATGGAGCCGGTAGAACCTAATACAGCCAGATTCTTCATCATTTAAACTTCATAAAATTTTCCAGATTCAGAGGATTGCCTGCCCGCCACAATTCAAAATGTAAATGCGGGCCACTGGATTCTTCCCCGGTATTTCCGACAATGGCAATCACCTCCCCTGCCCTGACATAATCCCCCTGCTGTTTCAGCAAAGTGGAATTATGCTTATAAACCGAAACCAAGTCATTGACATGCTGCACCAGGATAACATAACCCGTTTTGACCGTCCAATCGGTGAAAATCACCACACCGTCCAGAGCAGCAGCAACTTTAGCATTGGATTTGGCAACGATATCCGTTCCAAAATGCCTCTTCTCTTCATCAAAACTATTGGTGACAATACCCTCCACAGGGGGAAAAAAATGATAGTAATCCTTATTGGGTTCCTTGATTCCAAATCCCAGGTTAAAACGTTCTTTTTCCTCCATTGCCGCCCGGAACTCACTCTCCTGTTGTGAAATCTGAAACCGGATTGAGTCATGCTCACCTTTCAGGGAATCTTTCCTGATACGCGCCACACTCGTAGAATCCCCGCCACTCAACATTACCTGCAAAGATTTCATAAAACGGTCACGCTTATTTAATTCCTCTTCCAAAGAATCCACCCGGATCGCATTTCCGGCTATCTTCTGGCGCAAATTGCCATCCGGATAACCGGGTATAAACTCCCGTAATCCGGTAAAAGCCACCAATAAAATAGTCAAAGTAACCAGAATGACACTAAGCCCGCTCAATGCCATTAATACATGTAACAGAGACAACCTGAAATTAAACACACCCTCATACGAAGTCTCGTTAATCACAGAAAGCTTATATTTATATTTCAGCTTATCCCAGAGTTTAACCTTCTCTTTTGCCATGTCAATCCATTTTAGCCCTCAAAATTAAAATAAAAAATCAGAGGGACAAAGGGACTTGATTACTTTGTTTCTTTACTTTCCCATTCCGCCACTTCTCCCCCACCCGTATAATCAAATTCAAACACACTCAAGCCGAATTCAGGCAATACTGCCATGATATGATCGAAAATATCAGCCTGTATCTTCTCATACGACACCCATTCCTTATTAGCTGAAAAACAATAAATCTGGATGGGCATGCCCGTCGGTCCCGGCTGCAGCTGACGCACCATGTGGGTCATATTCACATTAATATCCGGATTGGCTTCCAACCAGGCATCCATATAATAACGGAAAATACCGATATTAGTCAATTTACGTTCATCCAGTACCGTCATTTTATCCTTATTGATATTTCCCAGCTTATCCAGCATCTGGTCAATATACTCTTTCAGAAACTCCGAAGAAGTAAATTTCGCGATTTCCTCATGCGAAAGGAAATGAACCGAATGCATGTCAATGTTAACACTCCGCATAATCCGCCGGCCGTCAGAATCCCGCATCCCCTGCCAATTGGTAAAAGAATCCGACACCAACTGATAAGTCGGTATAGTAGATATAGTCATATCCCAATTCTGCACTTTAACCGTATAAAGATTAATCTCCAATACAGTCCCGTTGGCATTATTCTTATCCATTTGAATCCAATCTCCGATTCGAATCATCTTATTGGCTGTCAACTGAATACCGGCAACAAAACCGAGAATAGAATCTTTGAAAATCAACAACAAAACGGCAGCAAAAGCACTCAAGCCCACAATCAGATGCTCCGGTGATTTGTTAACCAATATACTGACTATCGTAATCACCACAACCGTATATAAAAATACTTTAATCAACTGGATAAAAAAAGTAATCGGCCGATTCCTGGATATAGGATAACTCTCATAAATTTTATTAACAGCATTCAGCAAAGCAAACACTATAAACAAAACAATAATAACCAACCAAATATCCACCAAACGCAGAAGAACCCCCTTGATTTTCCAGTCCAGAAACGATAACACAACATAAGCTGCCAGAGGAGGGATCAACGCCGACAACTTCCGGAAAAAACCTTGTTCAAACAAAACATCATCCCAGGTATTTTTAGTCTTTCCTACTATTTTCTTTAAGACAACCGAAAGCCAGCGGCGTACAATAAAATAAAACAACCCGGCAACCGCAATGGTTATCACAATCTTCACGGCGGTAGTTTCCGGGGCTGTCAACCCCGAAATATGGACCACATCCGTCATCCTGTGCCATAAAGATACCGAATCCCTCATCATTTCCTGAAGCCGGACGGACTCTTTCATCTCTTTCCGCTATTAAAGTTTAGTTAAATCCTTTTCTATTTTATTTATTCAATCGTAAATAAAGGTACTTTTGTTACAAATGACATAAAACAATCCAATATGAAAAAAGTATTCAGCTTATTAGTTGTTCTCTGTTCAGTGATATGGCAAAGCGCCACCGCACAAACAGACCTGCAGGCTCCGCTGCCTCAGGATTCCCAGACCGTAGTCGGTAAACTTCCCAACGGAATCACTTACTATCTCCGCCACAATGAAGAACCCAAAGAAAGGGCCAGTTTTTATATTATCCGGAATGCCGGGGCCTTGTTGGAAAATGACGACCAGAACGGATTAGCCCATTTCCTGGAACACATGTCTTTCAACGGGACCAAAAACTTTCCCGGCAAAGGCATTATTTCCACACTTGAAAAATACGGTATCGCGTTCGGACGCAATATCAATGCATATACCACCCACAACGAAACAGTTTACAACATCAGTTCCGTACCCACCACCAACGAGTCTTTACTCGACACCTGTCTTTTGATTTTACACGACTGGTCATATTATGTATCGCTGGAAGATGAAGAAATTGACGCTGAACGGGGAGTCATCTCCGAAGAATGGAGAAGCCGGCGCACTTCCGGAACTCGCATTCAGCAACAAACCTTTCCGGTCTTATTCAAAGATTCAAAATACGCTGTACGGGATGTCATCGGCTCCCTGGATGTGATCCAAAACTTCAAATACCAGACTATCAAAGACTTTTACCGTCAATGGTACCGCACCGACCTCGAGGCCATTGCCATCGTCGGCGATTTCAACGTAGCCCGCATGGAACAGAAAGTAAAAGAACTTTTTTCCAAAATCCCTGCAGTAGAAAATCCTACTCCACGCCCTTTCTTTGATATTCCGGAACACGAACAAACTTATTACGTTTTAGGTACAGACAAAGAAGCAACCAAATCTTCCATCAGTCTCATCCGGCTTTTCAAAGATGCTTCGCCTGAAGAAAAAAATACACATGCCTACATCAGAAACAACCTGATTCAATCTTTCTACAACCAGATGCTAAACGCCCGGATCAGCGAAATCATGCAACAGGCCAATCCGCCGTTCCTGGGCGGGCAAATCGGTTTCAGCGGCTTCGTCAGAGGATATAACGCCTATGACATTTCTACAACGGCAAAACCCAACCAGGAAGACATAGCCCTCGAAACCATTCTTACTGAAAACGAAAGGGCAAAAAGATTCGGATTTACGGAAAACGAACTGGAAAGAGTGAAAACCAATGCATTGGCAAGACTCGAATCTGCTTATAAGCAAAAAGACAAAACAAATAATGAAAACTACATCGAAGAGATGAAATCCCATTTCCTGGAAAACGAACCGATGGTTAGCATGGATGATTACTATCATCTCGCAAAATCCGTTATTCCTACCATTACCGTACAGGAAGTCTCTGCCAAAGCCCGGGAATGGAACCAACCGGGCAACTGGACCACAATAATTACCGGACCGTCAGAGAACACCCGCCACCTCACGGAAGCAGAAGTAAATGCTATCCGCGAAAAAGTGGACAAAGCAGACATCGAACCTTTTGAAGACAAAATAAACGCAACGGATCTCATATCAGAAGAATTGCCCGGTGCTAAAATCACTGCCACAAAACAGCTTCCGGAATTCGACGCAGTAGAATGGACGCTGGCTAACGGAGCAAAAGTCATCTTCCGGAAAGCAGACTATGAAAAAGACAATGTTACCTTAACTTCTTATAGCAAAGGCGGTACTTCTTTGTATGACACCGATATGCTTCCTTCGGCAGAAAATACATCTTCCTTTGTCGGAGCATTCGGCATCGGTGATTTCGATGTCATTGCCCTGAAAAAATTATTAACCGGCAAAATGGTTTCCAGCGGTGTAGCCATCAACGGTCTTTATGAAAGCGTAAATGGCAGCTCTACCCCGAAAGATTTTGAAACTTTACTGCAACTGACTTACCTGCGTTTTGAAAAACCCCGTTTCGATTCCACCGTATTCGAATCCATCCTCAACCGTAACCGGGCCATGCTTCCCAATATGTTAAAAAATCCTCAGAAAATCATGCAGGATTCATTACAACTCATCATGAGCAACTACAATCCGCGGGTCATCCTCTTCAACGAAGACTACCTGAACCGCCTCAGCCTGGAAAAAATAGAACAGGTATATCGCGACCGGATTAAGGATGCAAGTGATTTTACCTTCTTCATTGTGGGTAACATCGACGAAACTACAGTAAAACCCCTGGTAGAAAAATACATAGGCTCCCTCCGGTCAGAGAACCGGAAGGAAAACTGGAAAGACAATCATGTCCGGGGCCCAAAAGGAAAAACGGTAAAAGAAATTGAACTGCAACTGGAAACACCCAAAGCCACCGTCATTACTCAATTTGAAAAAGAACTGAAACACAGTGTCCACAACAACGTCTGCAACAAAATAGTAGAGGGCATCCTGGAACTAAGGTACACCGAAAACATCCGGGAAAAAGAAGGAGGCACCTACGGCGTAGACGTACAGGCTTCTTCTTCCAGGGAACCCTATTCCTGCTACAGCATGACCATGAGCTTTGAGTGCGACCCGGAAAAAGCGGAATATCTGAAATCCTTGATATACAAGGAAACAGAACGGCTTACAGAGGAAGCTCCCTCTACCGAGGAAATGAACAAAGTGATTTCCAATCTGCTCAAAAACAGGGAACAATCCAAACACCATAACAGTTTCTGGCTGAATGCCCTGTACAGCTATTACATCAGTGGCATCAACTCTGCAGACCCTCGAAATTACGAGCAGATATTAAATAAAATCACAGCCAAAGACATTCAGAAATTTGCCAAAACCCTGTTCAAGGAAGCTGATGTCAGAGACATCACTTTCAAACCCAAAGCATAAAAACAGGCATACAACAGACACCTGAACAGATACAGCCCTTTGATTGCTCCGGAACAGACCAGTCAAAGGGCTGTTTCCTTTCCCGCTCTCCCCCCGTATTCACTACCGGCAACAGAAATAACAATCCATCCTCTTACATCATAACATTTTTTTACTATATTTACACCCCGGAAACGCATAAAATCAATACTAAACTTAATATTATGTCACAGAACAAAACAAATTTTGCTATTCCGTTAGCTTTTGTCGGAATGATGTTTTTTGCCATCGGATTTGCCCTGGGAATCAACTCCCTGCTCGTTCCGGTATTACAAGGCTCATTGGGAATTTCCAACGCTGCTTCCTACCTGATTATCGCAGCCACCTTTATTCCCTTTTTAATCTTCGGTTACCCCGCAGGGCTGACCATCAAAGCAATCGGTTACAAGAGAACCATGTCCCTGTCATTCTTCATCTTCGCAGTGGCATTTTATTTATTCATCCTGTCGGCTGACGGAAAA
Source organism: Odoribacter sp. Z80 (assembly GCF_009935865.1). Taxonomy (GTDB): domain Bacteria; phylum Bacteroidota; class Bacteroidia; order Bacteroidales; family Marinifilaceae; genus Odoribacter. The sequence continues at coordinate 40,128 of NZ_QWEL01000012.1, read as the reverse complement.
AGTTTTCCTCTTTTCCTGCTGGCTTCTTTTATCAGCGGTGCTGCAAACGCATTCCTGCAGGCATCGGTCAATCCCTACATCACCATTTTAGGACCTATTGAAAGTGCTGCAAAACGCATTAGTATCATGGGTATCTGCAACAAACTGGCTTGGCCCATTCCTTCCATCTTTATCGTTTGGCTGCTGGAAAAAGACGTTCACTTAATCGGCATCCAGGACCTTGGCCTGCCTTTCATCATCATTATCATCGCCTTCATCATTCTGGGTATAATGGCATTCTTTGCTCCGCTGCCCGAAGTGAAAGCTGCCGGAGAAGATGAAAGTACAGACACTTCCGCAGCCTGTCCGTATGCTGCAGGAAAAACCTCAGTATTCCAATTCCCGCACCTCCTGTTAGGTTGCCTGGCATTGTTCCTCTATGTAGGGGTGGAAACCGTTTCCTTAGGAACACTGGTTGACTACGCCAATGCCCTTCAACTACCGAATGCAGCCAACTACGCGTGGATTGCCCCGATAGGTATCGTTATTGGTTATATCTGCGGGATTATCTTTATTCCCAAATACATCAGCCAGGCTGCAGCCCTGAAAATCTGTTCCATTCTGGCAATCATCGGTTCGCTATTAGTCGTACTGACACCGGAAGCCATTTCCATCTACTTCATCTCCTTTATGGCATTGGGATGTTCTTTGATGTGGCCGGCACTATGGCCGCTGGCTATGGCAGACCTCGGCAAGTTCACCAAAGCCGGTTCATCCCTCCTGATTATGGCCATGTTCGGCGGTGCTGTTATCCCTACCCTTTACGGTTGGCTGAAAGACGTGGCTACCCCGCAGCACGCTTATTGGCTGTGCTTACCCTGCTTCCTCTTTATCCTTTACTATGGAATAGCAGGTTATAAAATCAGAACGAAATAATTTCTTCCCCAATACAGAGGTTGTTCTCAAATACCGGCAATAAACCGGATTTTGAAGGGCAACCTCTATTTTTACCACTTATCATGTATCAGATTCCCGAAATTTCCCGGTTAAATCCGAACGATTTACAAACGGCTTCCCGACTGTTGGAACAGATAAAACCCAATCCCATAGCCTTCAACAATTGGTCCGAAGACTTTCCGTATCAGCCGCAGGCAGGATTCAGAATGGCCCACAACGGACAGGAATTATTTATACGTTTCAGCGTCCGGGAAGAATGCACACTGGCCAAAATCACCACTGACAACGGAGAAGTATGGACCGACTCCTGCGTCGAATTTTTCCTCGCCCTGGATGACAGCGGATACTATAATTTCGAATTTTCCTGCATCGGCAAAGCCCTGCTGGGTTTTCGCAAAGAACGCCCCCACGCCGTACATGCTCCGCAGGAAACCATGGAAACCATCCGGCGTTACTCTACTTTAGGCAGGGATAATTTCGAAGAAACCCAATTAAATACTCCCTGGGAGCTGACAGTAGCTATCCCCGCTACCGCCCTCTTCCGCCATCAATTGAAAAACTGGAAAGGACTTTCTGCAACCATGAATCTGTATAAGTGCGGTGACAACCTGTCCAAACCCCACTATCTCTCCTGGCAACCCATCGACACCGGCAAACCGGATTTTCACGTGCCCCGCTGCTTTATCCCGGTCTGTTTTATCTAACTCATCTGCAATGAAAGATCGTTTCATCTGGGGAATACTCCCGGGTTTAGTGACTCCCCTGTTGGTAGTCCTTTTATTCTGGTACTTCCGCTTCAATTATTTAAGTCTGAACGATTTCATACAGCAGACCATCTCCCTGCGTATACAGTTTAAAATCATTGCTGTAGGAGTATTTTTCGCAGACCTGGCCCTTTTCTACTTCTTCCTGCATTATAACAAAAATAACGCTGCAAAAGGTGTTATATCAGCCGTACTGCTCTATGCCTTTTATTTTTTAATTGCTTCTTTCTAAACCAACCGTCTTTTATAAATTGTCCAACTTTCAGGGTCCACTTTACTTGTAATTCGCCGTATTACTGAAATTTGTCCCTCTTCTCTACCTGCTCTGCTATACACATCTCTGTTTCATATCTGTATGTTTTACTTTTTGAAGCTGATACAGTACACGATCTATCTTTTTCTTACAAAAATCCTTCTTCTTATCAACCCAAAAACCTAAATACCGGAACTTTTAAAATAATTCGGTATTAATATATGTTAAACAATCAGAGGGATAATATAAAACAGTCCCACATTTAACATTGAAGGAGAATTTTGAACACTCTATCTTCTTCCTTGGCAATTTTGCGGATTACTTTATATTTTACCACAAAGTTCTAATATTTTTGTGGCATACAAGAATGGTAGAGGAACTTCCTAATCAGATCCTCATATTTTAGCAGTGTCGTGATTTCTATGCGATTGTTCCCGTGTTTAACTCGTTTTTGAGGAACGAATAGACATATTGTGCGCTTTGGAAATACAGTCCTGTATTCGGGTCGCTTAACTTGGCATAGGTTTCAGAATTATACAATGTGTCGAGAGATTCAGCGATGCCCATACCAAAATCCTTTGCCAGCAATTCAGCCAAATCGGTCGCAATGGCCTCCTTCATATAATTAAAATCGCTGTCCGTCATAGCTTTGTAAGATATTTAACAGCAGTTTCTGTTCCAAAGAAATACTGAAAGGTAATTCCTTTCATATATTTCAGCCTGTTCAGAAACTCAGCTTTGTCAATGCTGCCGTCTTTGAGTTTGCGAATTTGCAGACCTATTTTATCATTGGCAATCGGACCATAGACAATATCGTACTGTCCTGCATCGTTTCCCTCACGATTGGCAAACACGAAATCAGCCCACTCCTCTGAATAATTATCAAATACTTTGATACGCAGTACAGAGTCGTGCATTACTGCATCATCAAACTCAAACTTGGTTACAACCGGCTTTCCTCCCAATAGCAATGATTTGAATGTTGCCATTTCCGTTGCTTGCCTCTCACTCTCGGACAAATAGAATCCTTTTCCAAAATCCTTGTTAGGTTTTGATTTGTCGAGGTCTATATGCTCAACAATCATATTTGAGCCGTGATAAAGTATCATAATTTACCCCCTGCTCTTCGACAATAAAGTGCTATACTTTCTACCACCTCATTAAAGTCAAGCGTATGAATTATTCCATAATTCTGCTCTATGAAGGCAACACCTTTGTGGATGCGGATATAACGGTAAGCCTGCTTGTCAGACAGACCAAATTTCTTGGCAAACTCATTTACCAAAGCGATGATGTATTCGATTATGTCACGGGTGTTGTATGTCATAACATTATACCTGCTATTATTACAAAGATACTACATTTTCTTGAAGTATAAGTAATTCGCAGTGAAAATCTTCATATGCCTGACAAAGAATATTCTTATATAGACATTTCCTACGGAAAAATTCTGCGTTTTAGTCACATATTCGACGATAATTTTGATATATTACATTTTTAAATTTGATGTAAATGTTAAGTTCCTAATTTAACTTTTGGCAATATTTGCTTCTTATAGAAAAGAAGGTTAATCAAGAAATTAATCAATCGCAATTATATTATTAAGGAGTTTTTCCAGGATAATACAGGACGTCCTCTTCGGGGTTTGTCTTACATCGCTGCGGATACGGTGCGGTATTGGTACGGTACTCCTGCGGTGGCGACCGGAGGAGTACCGAAGGTATACCGCAGGAGTACCGCACCAATACCGGAGGAGTACCGGACCTATAGGGGCCAATCCCCGGCGCAACCATACGTCCGGCAGGTTGTATTATCCTAAATAAGTTGACTTTCCAAACAGTAAACTGATGTCAGTAAAACATCGCAATATCACAATAAGCCGATATTCCCTGTCACTAAAATTGAAGGCCGTCCGTCAACGGATACTACTTCACTTCCTCATATTCGGCATCTTCAATATCCGGACGAGAAGCAACATCTACGATTTTCTCTTTGTCTTCGTTCTTTTTCCTCAACTTCCGGATCGCATATTGATTTATAAAATCAGTAACTCCGTAAAAAATCGAAGTGACTCCAAAAAGAATAACCACACCCTCCGCCGACCGGAACGGATCAAATAAAATAACGATTCCGGCTACAAAAATAAGCACAGGGAACAGATAACTGACAAAAGAAACAGGTCCGAACTGCCGGGCTGCTGCCAACGTCACAAACTGGCCGATAGCCGCTACAACCAGGATGAAACCGAACACGAACATAAAAATCGAAAGGAAAGAAGAAGGCAGGCAAAGCAATAACAAGCCTAAAATAAGACTTCCTATTCCGCTAAAAGGGGCAAAATACCGCGAACGCACCTCCCGCTCCCGGTTAGTCGTCACATAGGAAATCAAACCGGTCAGCAAAAATATCAAACCGATCAGCATAATAATATACTTCAGGGCCGCCCCCGGCCAACTAACCAGGACAACCCCCAGGATAATGGAAAGCACTGCCCGGTAAACAACACTTTTATAATTCGTCGACGTGTAAACAATTTGCATATTACAATCTTTTAAAAAACAGAGCCAATTTTAATTTAACGAAGGTAAGGTATTTTTTGTTATTACAAGCACGACTTTCCCAAAATTAAAGAAACCATCCTGATAAATTTACCCGGTGATTATACTCCGTTTTACAGCAAACAACCGCGCCAGACAGTCCCGAAACCGCAGGCGGCAAAGGAAAAGAAACCTGCAATAAAGTGGCAAAAAAAATAAATAATTACCTACCTTTGCATCTCCAAAAAAATCACTATGGGATATAAAGAAGAAATTTTACGGCGCAGGACTTTCGGAATCATCAGTCACCCTGATGCCGGAAAGACAACATTGACAGAAAAATTGTTACTTTTCGGAGGAGCCATCCATGTCGCCGGAGCTGTAAAATCCAACAAAATAAAGAAAACGGCTACTTCCGACTTTATGGAAATCGAACGTCAGCGCGGAATATCTGTTGCAACTTCCGTCATGGGCTTTGAATACAAAGGAACTAAAATCAACATCCTGGACACTCCCGGCCACCAGGATTTTGCAGAAGATACCTTCCGGACACTGACCGCCTGCGACAGCGTAATTATTGTCATTGATGCAGCTAAAGGAGTGGAATCCCAAACCCGCAAACTCATGCAGGTATGCCGGATGCGCAAAACACCGGTAATCGTATTTATCAACAAACTGGACCGTCCGGCACACGATCCATTTGACGTACTGGATGATGTCGAAAAAGAATTGCAAATCAAGGTGAATCCCCTGAGCTGGCCAATCGGCAGCGGAGATACTTTCAAAGGAATATATAATATTCATCGTCAAAATCTTTGCCTCTACACACCCAATATCCAGAACATCCCCGACGGTATCGAAATTACCGATACAGATTCCCGGGAACTGGACCAGCATATCGGGGAACGGGCAGCCAATAAACTAAGGGAAGACCTTGAATTAATCCGGGAAGTTTATCCGGGCCTGAACCGGGAAGAATACCTGGAAGCCCAGGTTGCTCCTGTGTTCTTCGGCTCAGCCCTGAACAATTTCGGTATCCGGGAACTGTTGGATTGCTTTATAGAAATAGCACCATCCCCGCTTCCCCGGGAAACAGAAGAAAGGAGTATTTCCCCTGAAGAAGAGAAATTCACCGGCTTTGTATTTAAAATCCATGCCAATATGGACCCTAATCACCGGGACCGCATTGCCTTCATTAAGATTTGCTCCGGCATCTTCAAACGAAACACGAACTATCTGCACGTCAGAAACGGGAAAATGCTAAAATTCTCCACTCCTACAGCTTTCATGGCTTCTAAAAAATCAGTCATTGACGAAGCTTATCCGGGAGACATTATTGGCCTGCACGACACGGGAACCTTTAAAATCGGAGATACCCTGACAGAAGGTGAAAAACTTCATTTCAAAGGGATTCCCAGTTTCTCCCCCGAGTTATTCAAATACATCGAAAACGCAGATCCCATGAAAGCCAAACAACTGGCCAAAGGAATCGACCAATTGATGGACGAAGGCGTAGCGCAACTCTTTGTTAACCAGTTTAACAATCGTAAAATCATCGGAACAGTCGGGGCACTGCAATTCGAAGTGATAGAATACCGCCTGTTACATGAATACGGGGCCGCCTGCCGCTGGGAACCCATAAATCTTTACAAAGCCTGCTGGATAGAAGCCCTGGACCAAACCGAACTGGAGGACTTCAAAAAGCACAAAGCACAATACATGGCCAAAGACAAGGAAGGAAGAGATGTTTTTCTGGCAGATTCTTCCTATATGCTGCAAATGGCGCAAGAAAACTATAAAAAACTGATTTTCCATTTTACATCGGAATTCTAAACAAAAGAATACATCTCTGAAACTATGCTGGAAACGGGAAAAAACTATACACAAGAAATAACGGTTACTGCTGAAGATACAGCCCTCTCTTATGGTTCCGGGAACCTGGAAGTATTTGCCACACCAGCCCTCGTCGCTCTGATTGAAAACACAGCCGTTAAATGTCTGGAAGGACTACTGGAAACAAACACCGATACCGTCGGGATTGAAATAAATGTTCAACACATCAAAGCCACTGCTATCGGTCAAAAAGTCGGATGTAAGGTAACAATTACAGACATTGACGGAAGACGAATCCGTTTTAATGCAGAAGCCTGGGACGAAAAAGGAAAAATCGGACAGGCCACCCATGACCGTTTCATCATTTGCCCCGAAAAATTTATGAGCAAACTGAAATAATGCCGTCTTTTTAAACTCTGTCGCCCCCATATCGTAACAACATCAAAGGGTTTTCATCAAAATGAAGTTTAAACTGACATCCGAATTCAAACCAACAGGTGACCAGCCCGAAGCGATAACACAACTGAGCAAAGGTATCTCGGCCGGCCGGCCGGCACAGGTACTGCTGGGCGTGACAGGTTCCGGGAAAACCTTTACCGTAGCCAACGTCATTAACAACTTCGACCGTCCGGTCCTGGTCCTGAGCCACAATAAAACACTGGCAGCCCAGCTATATGGTGAATTCAAAGCTTTCTTTCCTGAAAATGCCGTAGAATATTTTGTATCCTACTACGATTATTATCAACCGGAAGCCTACCTTCCGACTACAGATACTTACATCGAAAAAGATTTGGCCATCAATGACGAAATTGATAAACTGCGTTTAAGGACTACAGCCTCTTTGTTGTCCGGCCGCAGGGACGTCATTGTTGTTTCTTCCGTATCTTGCCTGTACGGTATGGCAGATCCGCGGGCTTTCGGGTCGAACGTGACCCACCTCAGGCAAGGAATGACCATCAGCCGCAACGTATTGCTCCGCCGCCTGGTGGATGCCCTGTATGCAAACAATGAAATCGAATTCAAAAGAGGATGCTTCCGGGCAAAAGGAGAAACAGTGGATATTTTCCCGGCTATCGAGACTTATGACGGTGTCGCCTATCGCATCGAATTCTGGGACGATGTCATTGACCGTATCTCCTCCTTCAACCCCGTCACGGGAGAACAATTGGGAACCCAGGATGAACTGGATATCTATCCTGCCAACCTCTTCGTCACCGACAAAGCAACCATCTCCCAGGCTTTAGTTGACATTGCGGGAGACCTTCAGGACCAACTCGCTTTCCTGAAAGAAACCGGCAAATTCCTGGAAGCCAAACGTCTGGAAGAAAGAGTAAAATATGACATGGAAATGATCCGCGAATTGGGATACTGCCCCGGTATCGAAAATTATTCCCGTTACTTCGACGGACGCAAAGCAGGAGTACGCCCCTTTTGCCTGTTGGATTATTTTCCGGACGATTTTCTCATGGTCATTGACGAATCGCATGTCACCCTTCCCCAAATCCGTGCCATGTACGGAGGCGACCATGCCCGGAAATCCACCCTGGTAGAATATGGTTTCCGTCTGCCTGCCGCTTTCGACAACCGTCCCCTGACTTTCAACGAATTCGAAGCTAAAACAGGGCAAACCATCTACATCAGCGCCACCCCTGCAAACTATGAACTGGAAAAAAGCGAAGGGGTTATCGTGGAACAAATCATCCGCCCGACAGGCATTCCCGACCCTGAAATTGAAATCGTGCCAAGCCTCCATCAGATTGACCATTTAGTGAATGAAATCCAGAAAAGGATTCAATTACAGGAGCGGACTTTAGTCACCACCCTCACCAAAAAGATGGCGGAAGAATTAAGTAAATACCTTGACCGGATCGGCATCAAATGCCAGTACATCCATTCCGATGTAGACACCATCGAAAGGGTAAAAACACTGGAAAATCTGCGTAAAGGCCTTATTGACGTCCTTGTAGGAGTAAACCTGCTGCGGGAGGGACTGGATTTACCCGAAGTCTCCTTAGTTGCCATACTGGATGCAGACAAGGAAGGATTCCTGCGCTCCACCCGCTCCCTGACCCAAACGGCAGGCCGTGCCGCCCGGAACGTAGACGGCAAAGTCATCATGTATGCCGACCAAATTACCCGCTCCATGCAGGAAACCATAGATGAGACCAACTACCGAAGGGAAAAACAACTGAAATACAACGAAGAACATCACATTATTCCGCAGCAAATCCGCAAATCCACCCAGTCTGCCCTGACACAGGATACAGCAAAAGCCTATGTAGAAGACGAACATCTCCACATGGTCGCAGACCCCGTGATTGCCTACCTCAGCAAACCTGAAATTGAAAAAATGCTCCAGAAAACCAAAACAGCTATGCAGAAAGCAGCCAAAGAACTGGATTTCCTGGAAGCGGCACGCCTGCGGGACGAGATGTTCCAACTCGAAGAAAAACTAAAAGCATTCAGCAAATAGACCCTAATCCTCCAGCAAGTCATTTGCTAACTTCTCGAAAAAACCTTTATAAGAATTCAGCTTCACCTTTCCGCTGGTCCGTTCTTTTTTATCTATTTCCATGGCAGCCAGGGCAAACCATCGGGCCGTTCTGTAACGGATAGCTTCATCCCTGCATTCCCGTTCTATTTTCAATCCCCATTGATACAATTCTGCATCCGGCACCTGTTCCTCATTCCATTTCTCTTCTGCCAGTATAACAAAAGTTTTCCAATCCCCCGTTTTTTCAGCTGCATGCATACGGGCATCCCTCACTATACGCTGCCACTCTTCCACTTTTTCCTTTTTCAACCGTTTGGTATACACCTTAAATCCCTGCTCATCAAACAAACCACCGACAACAAAACACTCTGCTCCGGCCAACCACAACTCTGCCATTTTTGTTTTTACTTCCTCTTCACCGAACAAGCGGTAAAACCGCTCTTTATGCGCCAGCACATATTCAAAACAAACCGAATCAGGTGTAAGTACATATTGTTTGAACCATTTCCAGCACTCTGCCTCTTCCAGTTTATCCGGAGAAAAAGCAGAAAGATACTTCAAGGCTCCCCCGGAAGCTTCCTCCGGATACCCTGCCCGGTAAGCAACTTCTATGTAATCCGTCAGAAAAGCACTGTCACAACGCCCCGCCCGGTATTCTTCCTCCATACCAACAAATCCCTCCCCCCGTAAAACACGTTGTCCCTCACGCAACAAAGAAGCTGCATCCGCAATACCGGTCACCCTGTGCAACTCACGGCCGGAAGCATCCAGAAACACCAAAACCGGCCGGGACGCTCCGATAGCCACACTTACAAAATGAGTCGTAAAAAAATCAGTCACCTCCGGAGCGGTAAAAACCGAATCCGCTAACCTCCTGTGAGCTGTTCCGGCAACATAATAATCTGCAAACAAAAACTTCCCCCTGCGTCGGGCTTCCGCCAATCCCTCATCCAAAGAAATCTTCTCAAAAACAATTCCTTCGGCTTTTTTCACAGCACTCTTTCCATACTGCATAAATTGTTCCGCCTCCGCCAAACCCTCAGCCCGGAACAATACCTTACCGGCAGCATTCAAAAAAAGATAAACAGGAAAATCCTTCCAGGCCGGTTGCTCCGACCCACCAATAGCATGGGTCGCCGATTCTTTTAAACTGATAAAATGATGATTATAAAAATCGGCCACAGCATCCAGATTAAACACATTTTTCTCCATCAAAAGACAAGCCTGACACGAATCGCGGTATATTTCCAGAAATACTAATCTGCCCTGTTGTTCAGCTTCTGCAAGCCCTTCTTTCAAAGTTCCGTCCCTGAAAAAAATAGTCCGGCTGTTCTTTCTCTTTACTTCAGCCCGTTCAAGTGCCGTCCGCAAAGCATCCTGCAGCCCCCGGGGGTCCTTCCGGATTTCTTCCGCCGGAACCGAAACCAACAAATCGGCATAAGGCATAAAAAAAACAACAGCCGGCCAGGGATACATCAGCAAACGATGTTGAAAAGCCTTCCCCCGGACAGACTCCATATCCATTTTTATGGCTACCGTATGCCGGTTCAGTTCACGGACCAGCTCCGGTTGTTCCAGGATTTGCTTTTCCACATCTTCCCCTATCTCTCCGGCCATTACCAAAACCAGTTTATTCTCCCGTCCGGCCAGCTGGCTGGCCTGCTCCCAGGTGAAAGACGTAAACAAAGGAAAAGATTGCCGGGCCGGAAAAGAAAAGCTGCCCATCATCCCCCAGAAGCCCATCAACCATATAAAAAAATATCTTCTCATAAATCTCAGTCAGCGCCGTATGACTTCCCAAAAATCCTCCAAACCTTTCTGCAAAGTATAAGGAAGTTCGTTAAGCGGCATACGAGGCAAATTATTCGTTAAAATACCTTCTTGTATATACATAAAGTGTTTGGCTACAGATTCAAGGTTCAAGCCCGAACGAAGCTCTTCACAGCCAAAACTGTTCAGCAAAGCCGTTTTCCACATGGCCAGCCGCCGCATAGCAACCTCCAGATAAGATTCAGCAAAAACCGCATCCTGGCGGGCCGCTTCTCCAAATAAAACCTGTGTAGCCGTAAAATCCACATTCCATCCGTAATCACTCATCTCCCGGACCACCCGGTTATACCGTTCCGCCATAAAAACAATCAGACCCGAAACAGTTTGCTCCTTCGTTTCCGCCTTATCCCACACATACCAACTTTCAAAAAAAGTCTCAACTGCAACATGCACCAATTCATCCTGGCCCCTGAAATAATGATATAACAACCCCCTTGCCATACCTGTCGCCTCCTGAATATCCGAGACTGAAATCCCGTTATACCCTCTTTTCAACAACAATCCAAAAGTTTTCTGTAATATAAAATCCTTTGTTTTCATCCTTGAACATTTGTTCATCAAAAATACAAAAATTAATCTGATTCCTTTTTTTATTGTTAAAATTAATTTTTCCCGACAGACCACACCTTTATTTTATAATTTTGCCTGCATCAAATCTAAAATAACGATTAAAAACAGAAAGAAATGAAGAAAGTAATCAACTCTCCGAAAGCCCCGAAAGCAATCGGTCCGTACAGTCAGGCTATCGAAGTGAACGGCATGATTTACATTAGTGGCCAGTTGCCCGTAGACGTTAATACCGGTAAATTCGTAGAAGGAGGCATACGGGAACAAACCGAACAATCACTGAAAAACATTGGTTATATTCTGGAAGCTGCCGGTTGCAGCTACGCCAATGTAGTAAAAACGACCTGCCTGTTGAGTGATATTGCCAACTTTGCCCCGATGAACGAAGTATATGCCAGATACTTCACGGAGGAATGTCCTGCCCGGGCTGCCTTTGCAGTAAAAGATTTACCTTTGGGTGCCCTCGTTGAAATCGAAGTCGTGGCAGCAAAATGACCTGATACCTTTTTTTGATTTACGATTTCCCGACGAAATCGTAAATCAAAAAACAATAGGCACTACCGTCAAAATGATGCCGACATCCCTAAATACATCCCCACAAAGTAAAGGATTAACCAAATACACCAAACCACAACCCCCAAACGACTGAAACGATGCTTCGCCTGTGTCGTTCCTTTACGAAAAACCCGGAAAGCCCACACCGCATGAGCAGCCATGACAAAAATGGCAATACTCCCAATAACGGCACGCAAATGGTTGTCATGGCCGGTCAATCGCTCTGATTCTGCCATAAAAGCTGTTCCCACAAAATTGCAAGTCACCCCCAATCCGAAAGCAACCACATGCCAGCCTTTCAAGCGTCCCTGGATACGTTCACTCCATACACCCACCGAATAAAAAATCAACGCCATTGAAATGATAACAAGGGCAGCCAATAAAAACTGGTCATCATAAGCAGTAAGATACATAACTGTCAATTTTTGGTTCTGCTTTTTTTACGCATTCTTTTCAACTTGGTTTTATTTCCGGCACCATGTATCAGCCTGCAATTTCCGGCTTTTTCGTATATTCGCACTTAATAATTAAGTCATATTATTAAAAAACAATGAAAAAGAGTCTCATTGCTTTGGCTTTCGGCACCCTCGGACTTGGGATTGCCGAGTTCGTAATGATGGGGATTTTACCGGACGTCGCTTCCGAATTGAAAATCAGCCTGCCCCGGGCAGGTCATTTCATTTCTGCCTATGCCTTAGGTGTATGCGTAGGTGCACCTGCCCTGATATCTGTCCGGAAATACTCCCTGAAAAAAATATTGCTTCTCTTGGTTAGCCTCATTATGGCCGGTAATTTATGCACAGCCCTTGCGCCGAATTATCTGCTTATGCTGGCAGGACGGTTTCTTTCAGGCTTACCCCACGGAGCCTATTTCGGAGTAGCTTCCATCACTGCCGGAAAACTGGCCGACAAAGGCAAAGGGTCGGAAGCAGTTGCCATCATGGTAGCCGGCATGACCATCGCTAACCTCTTCGGCGTCCCTTTAGGCACGGCACTAAGTACAACACTCTCCTGGAGAGCCACTTTTTTCCTGGTCTGTTTATGGGGCATCGTCACTTTCTCCGCTATCCGGTATTGGGTTCCTCCGGTAGCAAGCCTGCCAGACACAGGTCTCCGGGGACAATTCCGTTTTTTAAAATCACCGGCTCCCTGGCTAATCCTTGCAGCTACTATGCTCGGAAACGGCGGTATCTTTTGTTGGTACAGCTATATCAATCCCCTGTTGACTCACGTTTCCGGATTTCAACCGGAAAGCATCACAGGATTTATGGTATTGGCAGGCTTGGGTATGGTGGTCGGCAACCTGGCAGGAGGCCGGCTCTCCGACCGTTACACACCGGGAAAAGTAGCAGCCTGGGCGCAAGGAATCACCTGCTTCGCCCTACCGGCCATTTTCTTCTTCGCTCATATTTCCTGGTTGTCGGTTCTGCTGATGTGCCTGTGTACAGCCTGTCTGTTTGCTATCTCCAGCCCCCAGCAAGTATCCATCATCCGTTATTCCCAGGGAGGGGAAATGCTCGGTGCCGGCGGAGTACAGATAGCCTTTAACCTGGGAAATGCACTGGGAGCCTATATCGGAGGTATTGTATTGTACCACGGTTACTCATATCCGGCATTATTCGGACTCCCCTTGGTCCTTTCAGGTTTCATCCTGCAAATCATTTTTTGCAAAAAGTACGAACACAAAGAATATTTCTTTTAACTTTGACGGTTGTGTGTAAAATATATTCATCTAAATAAAAAATCATGGTTGAAAAAATTCGTCAAACTTTACGCGATTCAAAGGCAGCCCGCTGGACAGCCTTAGCAGTCGTTGCATTCACGATGTTATGCGGTTATTTCCTGACCGATGTGATGGCACCGCTAAAACCCATGCTGGAAGAACAACTGCTCTGGTCCAGCACCGATTACGGTATTTTTACCAGTGCCTACGGATGGTTTAATGTTTTCCTGCTTATGCTGATTTTCGGGGGTATCATCCTGGATAAAATCGGCGTACGCCTCACAGGCCTGGGAGCTTGTTCCCTGATGCTTATCGGTTGTGCCATCAAATACGGGGCCGTTTCCGGATTCCTGCCCTTAGAAGGGACAATACTCGGAATGAAAGCCCAGGTTGCCATTGCAGCCTTGGGGTATGCCATTTTTGGCGTTGGCGTTGAAATTGCAGGAATCACCGTCTCCAAAATCATTGTAAAATGGTTCAAAGGCTACGAAATGGCCTTGGCCATGGGACTCGAAATGGCAACAGCCCGGTTAGGAACCATGTTAGCCATGAGTGTCACCGTACCTTTTGCCCATGCATGCCATAGCATTTCTGCCCCTATCCTGCTTTGCCTGATTATGCTCTGCATCGGCTTAATTGCCTTTATCGTCTATACCATTATGGACAAAAAACTGGAAGCTTCCATCGGTGACGAGCAGGAAGAAGAGGAGTCTTTCCGCGTAAAAGACATCTGGTTAATCATTGCCAATAAAGGATTCTGGTTAATCGCCCTATTATGCGTTTTGTTTTACTCCGCCGTATTCCCTTTCCTGAAATACGCAACTGACCTCATGGTCAACAAATATGCCGTAGACCCGGAACTGGCAGGTATCATTCCCAGTCTGTTGCCTTTGGGCACTTTGTTCCTGACTCCTTTCTTCGGCAATCTCTACGACCACAAGGGGAAAGGTGCCACCATCATGCTGATTGGCGCCCTTATGCTGATTGGCGTTCATGTGCTTTTTGCCCTTCCTCTCCTAAACTACTGGTGGTTTGCTACAATTATCATGATCGTACTGGGAGTCGCTTTCTCCCTCGTACCGTCTGCCATGTGGCCCTCAGTACCCAAAATCATCCCGGAAAAACAACTGGGAACGGCCTATGCCCTCATCTTCTGGGTACAAAACTGGGGACTGATGGGAGTACCTGCCCTGATCGGCTGGGTATTGGACCGCTATTGCAAATTGGGAGGAGAAGGCCAGCCCGCCTATGACTATACCATTCCGATGGCTATTTTTGCCTGCTTTGGTATTCTGGCATTAATCATTGCTCTGATGCTCAAAGCCGAAGACAAGAAAAAAGGATATGGCCTTGAGTTACCCAATATCCAAAAAGCATAATTCAACTTTAATTTTCAATACGGAGGTTTTCCTGAAATTTTTCGGGGAAACCTCTTTTCTTATATAAATTTCCTACATTTGTAATAAGATATATCAACCCGGCAACTCCCGTTTACGTTATTTTTGTGAAATCAAACCGAAAACTGAAAAATGAACAGAATCACAGCATTGTTTGGTATAAAATATCCCATCATTCAGGGAGGCATGGTCTGGTGCAGCGGCTGGCGCCTCGCATCAGCCGTCAGTAACAACGGAGGTCTGGGGCTGCTCGGAGCAGGCTCCATGCACCCGGATACTTTGCTGTTCCATATCCGGAAGATGCAAACTGCAACAAACAATCCCTGGGGAGTGAATGTACCGCTTTTGTATCCCGAAATTGAACGGGTGATGGAACTCTTAATTGAAGAGAAAGTAAAAATCGTTTTTACTTCTGCCGGGAGTCCGAAAAAATGGACTTCCTTTCTGAAATCACATGGCATAACAGTAGTGCATGTCATAAGCAGTACCTCTTTCGCTCAAAAATGCGAAGAAGCAGGATGCGATGCTATCGTGGCCGAAGGATTTGAAGCCGGAGGACATAACGGACGGGAAGAAACCACGACCCTGACCCTGATCCCCAGTGTGGCAGCCCACTGTCAGCTTCCTCTCATAGCAGCAGGAGGCATTGCTTCGGGAAAAGCCATGCTGGCCGCCTTCGCATTAGGGGCGGAAGGAGTACAAATCGGCACCCGTTTTGCCGTTGCCTCCGAATCTTCCGCCCATCCGGATTTTAAACAACGCGTATTTGAAACAGGGGAAGGAGACACGATACTCTCCCTTAAAAAGCTGGCTCCTACCCGGCTGATAAAAAACGAATTTTACGAAAAAGTAAAAAAACTGGAAGAAGAAGGAGCCAAAGCCGAAACCCTAAAAGAATTACTGGGAAAAGGCAGGGCAAAACAAGGCATCTTTGAAGGCAATCTGACGGAAGGCGAGCTGGAAATCGGACAGATTGCTTCTATGCTCACCAGAGAAGAGGATGTTGCGGAAATCATCCGAGACCTGATAAGAGACTACCGGGACAGATTAAACGAATTGAGCAGCCTTGACTATATTTCTCATTTTTGATGACAATACATCCCTATGATCCATTTTAACCGTACCCTACTGAGAAACGGCCTGACAGTCCTCTGCAACACGGACAGGAACACTCCTTTTGTGTCTGTCAATATTTTATATAAAGTAGGCTCACGCAATGAGCAGGACACCCGGACCGGCTTTGCCCATCTGTTTGAACATCTGATGTTCGGCGGCTCCGCACACGTGGAAGACTATGACCGCCATGTACAGTTGGCAGGAGGGGACAGCAACGCTTACACCACCAACGACCTGACCAACTATTACATCACTATCCCAGCAGATAATATAGAAACAGCTTTATGGCTGGAATCCGACCGGATGGCAGCCCTGAACTTTTCCCAACATGCCCTGGATGTACAAAAACAGGTCGTGATTGAAGAATTCAAACAAAGATACCTGAATAATCCCTACGGCGATGTATGGTTAAAACTGCGGCCCCTGGCTTATCAGGTACATCCCTACCGCTGGCCTACCATCGGCATGTCACCGGAACACATCGAAAAAGCCACACTAACGGACGTTAAAAACTTTTTCCATCACTATTACGCACCGAACAACGCCATTATCAGCCTAAGCGGAAACATAGAAACCGATAAAGCCTTCTCACTCGTAGAGAAATGGTTCGGAGATATACCAGCCCACCACCTCCCTCTCCCGGAAATCCCCGGCGAACCTCTTCAAACCCGGGAAAGGCGGTTGGTTATTCCGGACAACGATGTACCGGCCGATGCAATTTACAAAGTATACCACATGGGAGGCCGGACCAGCGAAAACTTTTACACCTGTGACATTATTTCAGACATACTTTCCAATGGCCAGTCTTCCCGCTTGTATGTGAACTTGCTCAGAAACAGCCGGCTTTTCTCCGCCATAGATGCTTATGTCTCCGGAGACAAGGACCCCGGGCTATTTATTTTCAGCGGCAAACTGTCGGAAGGAACTACCATCGGACAGGCCGACCAGGCTATAGAAGAAGAGATTGAAAAATTTATCCGGGACACCATATCCGAACGGGAACTGCAAAAAGTAATCCACAAAACCGAATCCCGTATTTCTTTCAGCGAAATCAACTACCAAACCAAAGCCACCAACCTGGCTTTCTTTGAATTCCTGAACAATCCGGAACTTATCAATACGGAAGCGTCACATTACCTGGCTGTCACACCGGAAAAAATCAAAACAACAGCCATCGGAACCTTCCGTAAAGAAAATTGTTCCACCTTGTGGTATCTGAAAAAGAAAAATTAAAGTATATGCCCAACCGAAACACAGCCCCTTCCATCGTTCCTTTATCCGCTCCGAAACTGTTAACCCCGGAGCATTTTACACTGGATAACGGGACAGAAGCCATATACCTGCACGACCCAAACCAGGAAGTCTTTAAAATAGATGTCATCTTCGAAGCCGGGATATATTACCAACCATCTCCCCTGATTGCTGCAACCACAATCAATATGCTCGGAGAAGGCACCCTGCACCATAATGCGGAAGAAATTGCCGGCATTTTCGACTATTACGGAGCATACATTGATTTCTGCTGCGGATTGAACAAATCGGAAGTCAGCCTGCTTTCCCTGAATAAATATGCGGAACCCACCGTCCGCATGCTGGCCGAATTGCTGACAGAAAGCACCATCCCGGAAAAAGAGCTGAAAATATTCCTGACCAATAAACGGCAGGAATTTCTGGTAAACCAGGAAAAAACCTCTTACCTCGCACGCAAAAAGTTTGCAGCTGTTTTATTCGGAGCAAACCATCCGTACGCCAATCAAATCCGGGAACAGGATTACACCGCCACCACATTGCAACAAATCCGGAGTTTCTACCAAAAATATATTCATACCCGGAAATGCCGGCTCGTCCTCTGCGGCAATATAAACGATTCTCTCCTGAAATTGGTAAACAATGCCTTTTCTTACACCCTGGCACCCGCACCGGAAGAGGATTTTCACACCCCCATTTTCCAACCGGAAAAAGCGGGGCATTACCCGGTTTACAAAGCTCCGGCCGTCCAGACCAGTATCAGAATCGGTAAAACCGGTGTAAGCCTTACCGACCCGGACTACGCGGGATTCATGTTACTGAATACTATCCTGGGAGGATACTTCGGTTCAAGGCTGATGTCTAATATCCGGGAAAACAAAGGCTATACCTACGGCATCCAGTCTTTCAACGTATGCATGCCACAAAGCAGCTACTGGTGTATCACCACGGAAGTCAACAAAGAATACACCCAGGCCACTTTACAGGAAGTTGAAAAGGAAATCCGTAGATTGCAGACAGAACCGGTACCCAGCGAAGAACTGCAACTGGTAAAAAATTTCCTGCATGGCGATATACTCAGGGAGATAGACGGTGTTTTCGCCCAGGCAGACGCTTTAAAACATAAACTGAATTACGGGCTGGACAACCGGTTCTACACAACCATGATTGAACAGATCAAAGCCTGTACTCCCGCAGAATTAAAACAACTGGCCCAAAAATACTGGCAACCGGAAGAGATGTATGTCATCACAGCCGGAGAATAAAATCACCTAATATCTCAAATCATGAAAGCAATTTATCTTCTTTTTTTACTGGCTTTGTCTGCCGTGACAACGCATGCCCAATCGCAACGGACAAAAGCAGAAAACCCGGAGGAACAATTTCAACGTACCCGGGAATTAGTAGAAAGCAGGCATTTTCAGATCCAAATTGACCGGGTTTATCCGCAAAACGGGATGGACGTTACTCCATTCAATCCGAAAGGCGAAATTATCCTCTGCGACAGTATGGCAGAAGGCAAGCTCCCCTTTTTCGGACGGGCCTATTCCCTGCCCTACAATGGAAACGGGAGTATCGAATTCAAAGCCCCCATACAAAATCAAAGCATGAAAACAACCGGTAAAAAGAAGAAAAAACGGATTACTTACCGTTTCTCCGTACCGGGTCAGAATGATTTTTTCCAATTCAGTATAGATATAGCTGCAAACCGAAATTGTTCCGTCAGCCTGACAAGCCACAACCGGGCACATATTTCCTATTCAGGCACCATCCACCCCCTCTCCGGAGAGGAGTTAAAACAGACCGGAAAGCGAGTCGAGCAACCGGTTTTGTAACCGAAAAAGCCATCCTACGTACATTCTGAAAAAAGAAGCATGTTCAGATTTCTCATATGCAGCGTAGGAATGGCTCTCATCCTTTTCCACAGCAAGGGCCAGACTCCGGTCCCCATTACGGACTTTCAAACCATCAGGACATTGGTGGACAGCAACCGGTTTGAGATGCAGTATACGATTGCCACCACCCACCATACTTTTTATCTTCAACCCATGACGCCCTATACAGACCAGAATATCAGGATTTCCCAAGACAGTGCCTTTATCGTCATCCGGGACAACAGGGCTGCAGGATATCTGCCCTATTACGGAAGCGGTTATGCCATGCCTCAAACCGGGCCCAAAGGCATTGTTTTCAGCAACACCATGACAGACCTGAATAAAAGCATCAAAGGAAAAGGGCGCCACCCGTCCATTTCTTATCAATTTTCTGTTGCCGGGAAAAACGACACCTATAAAATCAATATCGACATCAGGTATAACGGCCAATGCTATCTCTACATCAACAGCCTGAGACGCAGTCCTATTTCCTACATCGGTCAAATAGTGGAAAAAGTATTCTGAACCTAAAAACGGATTTCCCGGAAATCATTCTCAGTACCTGACCTTCCGGTTCCACCTTTGTAAAAAAAACAAAATAAATCGTAAAAAAAAATCAGCCGGAACTTCTTCTACCACTTATACATACAGAATACTGTCCCAAAAACTATTTCATAAATCATTTTTTTTCCGTAATCTTGCAAATTGAATGGTGTGTAAGTTTCTAAATCAAAAGCACACAATTTATTAACAAAATAAATTACTATGTCACTTAAAAGGAATATTCTTGACTTAAGAAAAAGGAAAGAGATCGTACTTCAAGGTGGTGGCGAAGATGCTATTAAAAAGCAGGCTGCTATGGGGAAACTCACGGCTCGTGAGCGCATTGAGGGGATTTTGGACAAAGGTTCTTTCCATGAGTACGATATGTTCGTAGAGCATCAATCTAAAGATTTTGATATGGATAAAAAGGTTCTCCACGGAGACGGTGTCGTAATCGGTACCGGCACGGTATACGGAGAACCTGTTGCTATTTATGCACAAGACTTTACAGTTGCCGGAGGCTCACTGGGATTAATGCATGCCCGGAAAATCACCAAAATCATGGACCATGCCATCAAAATGCGCATGCCGATTATCGGAATCAACGATTCCGGTGGTGCCCGTATCCAGGAAGGGGTAGATTCGTTGGCAGGATATGGAGAAATTTTCTTCCGAAACACCCAGGCTTCCGGCGTGATCCCACAATTGTCCGTCATTCTGGGCCCTTGTGCCGGAGGTGCCGTTTATTCCCCGGCATTAACTGACTTCGTGTTTGTAGTAGACAACATTTCCAAAATGTTCATTACAGGTCCTGAAGTAGTAAAAACCGTACTCGGTGAAGAAGTCACGATGGAGGATTTAGGAGGAGCCCGCGTACACGCCTGTGTGAGCGGAAATGCCCATTTCTTTGCTTCCACGGAACAGGAATGCTTCGAACAAATCAAAAAACTGCTGACTTTCATTCCCTGGAACAATCAGCGTAAAGCCCGTTCTTTCCCTGCCAAAGCACCGAAAGCAGAATACAATATCGAAAAAATCCTTCCAGCCGATCCGACACAGCCGTATGATGTCCGGGACATCATCAAAGCAGTTGCCGACGATTCCGATTTCTTTGAAGTCCAGGAAAACTTTGCACAAAATATTGTAGTCGGTTTCGGACGCATCGATGGAGAAACCATCGGTTTCGTTGCCAACCAACCGTTGGTACTTGCCGGAGTACTGGATTGTGATTCTGCCGACAAAGCCGGACGCTTTATCCGCTTCTGCGATGCCTTCAATATTCCATTGGTGACATTCGAAGATATGCCGGGATATCTGCCGGGCGTAGAACAGGAATACATGGGAGTAATCCGCCACGGAGCCAAAGTACTATATGCTTACAGCGAAGCAACTGTGCCTAAAGTGACGGTCATCCTGCGTAAAGCATACGGCGGAGGTTACATTGCCATGAACTCCCGCCACCTGAAAGCAGACTTTATGTTTGCATGGCCCACCGCAGAAATTGCTGTAATGGGACCGGAAGGAGCCGCCAACATTATTTTCCGTAAGGAAATTAAAGAATCGGCTAACCCGGAAGAAACCCGCAAACAGAAAGTGGCTGAATACCGGGAAAAATTTGCAAATCCCTATGTTGCAGCTTCCAAGGGATATATCGATTCGGTAATAGAACCGTCAGAAACCCGTTTATTACTGAAACATTCTATCGAAGTTTCCGGAAACAAAACGGTTGTAACACCGGATAAAAAACACGGTATACCCCCGTTCTAAATAAATTGATAACTTCATAAAAGGAGGAAAAATGAGTGTTAAACTTGAAAAATTTATGCTGAACGGCGTGGAATACAAAACCCAGCTTACCCAGAAATGGATAAACCGGAAAAAATGGGAGGAACCCAATCCCTATTTGTTGACCTCCCACATTCCAGGTACGATCATGCATATTGAGGTAAAAGAAGGCCAGGCAGTTGAAGAAGGAGAATCTCTATTGATCCTGCAAGCCATGAAAATGAATAACCAATTGACTGCCCCTTTTTCCGGCAAAATAAAAAAGATCTGCGTCAATGTCGGGGATAAAATTCCCAAAGGAGCGTTAATGATCGAAATGGAAGAAAACGAAGCCGTCTGAATATGATTCTATGTGCTGGCGTAAACACGCCAGCACATTTATTATCTACACTTACTATCATGAGTTTTTTTGTTGCAGAACACATTACCAAAAATTACGCCAGTCACCGGGCTCTGGATGATGTTTCGATAGAAATTCCGGAAGGGGCTATTTACGGTTTGTTAGGTCCCAACGGAGCCGGAAAAACATCTTTAATCCGCATCATTACCCAAATCACCGGACCGGATTCAGGACAACTCTTTTTTAAAGGGAAACCACTGGCTATCTCTGACATGAGCCGTATCGGCTATCTGCCGGAAGAACGGGGATTGTATAAAAAAATGAAAGTCGGCGAACAAGCAGTCTATTTAGCCCGTCTGAAAGGAATTAGCAGGAGTGAAGCTATCCGTCAACTGAAAGCCTGGTTTGAAAAATTCGGAATCGCTGCATGGTGGGACAAAAAAGTGGAGGAACTTTCCAAAGGTATGGCACAGAAAGTTCAATTCATTACCACCGTCCTCCATCAACCCGAAATGCTGATTTTTGATGAACCGTTCAGCGGATTTGACCCGATTAACGTAGAGTTATTAAAAAAAGAAATCCTGGAACTGCGGCAAAAAGGAACTACAATCATTTTCTCTACCCACAACATGAGTTCCGTAGAAGAAATATGCAGCCACATCGCCCTCATCAACAAATCGCATAAAATCGTCGAAGGCCCCATCAATGAAATCCGTGAAAAATATGCCAACAACTCCTATCAACTGAGCATCCGCCCTAACGACGAAATCGACGTAGAAGAGCTGGCAGGTAAAGAATTTGAGGTACTTTCCAACCGTACGGAAGGCATACGCCAGGACATCGTACTACAAAAACTGACCGACTGCCCGACAAATACTCTGCTCTCCCGCTTCATCGGCCACACGGATATCCTGTCCTACGACAAAATCATTCCCAGCATGCATGACATCTTTATCAAACTTGTGAAAGAGCAATAAAAATCAATACCATGAATAAAATATTTATCATTATTGGTCGTGAATTTACTACCCGGGTAAAGAAAAAATCGTTCCTGATCACCACCATAGCCGTACCTTTGCTCTTCGTTGCATTCTACGCCTTTCTGATGTGGATGATGCTGAAAAAAGATACACAAGAAAGACAAATCGCTGTTATCAACGCTTCATCCATCAAAACCCCGTTGGAAAAAATCAACAACACCAATTTCATATACACCGATGAAAATATTACACAGGAAGAATCGGCAGACTATCTCCAGAAAAACGGATATTACGCCATACTATGGATTCCTGCCAATGTCATGGAAGAAGCGGACATCACCATAAACTCCTTCTCCCAGATTCCTCCGGAACTGGAAAGTAACATTCACACCCAACTGCAGAATAAAATCGAAAATATAAAAAAAGCTGCGGTAATTACCGAAACAAACTTACCTGACCTGGAAAAAAAACTGAACGCCACAAAAACCCCGGTAAAAATCCGCACTTTAAAACAATCGGACACAGGCGAAGCCAAAGAGAGCTCGTCAGCCATTGCTTCCATCATCGGCTTAATTGCAGGCATGGCCATTTACATGTTTATCTTCCTGTATGCGTCGGTCGTTATGCGTGGCGTCATCGAAGAAAAAACCAACCGCATCATTGAAGTATTGGTGTCGTCCGTAAAACCTTTTCAATTCCTCATGGGAAAAATCATCGGAGTAGCCTCCGTGGGATTGGTACAATTTCTCATCTGGATTTTTATCGGCCTCATCTCCGTTATGGCTCTGCTAAGCGCTTTTATGCCCAATATCGACATGGAAAGCCTGCGGAACACAACAGACCTTGTTGCCATGGCACAGACCAACAACTTAGACGTCGAACAACTTGAAATGGTAAAAAACATTGCACAAACCATTGCCCCATCATACATCATCAGTTTCTTTGCGGCATTTATCTTCTTTTTCCTGGCAGGCTATCTGTTATATGCTTCCATCTTCGCCGCTATCGGTGCCGCTGTCGACAACGAAACCGACTCCCAGCAATTCATGACACCTTTAACCATTGTCCTGGTTGCAGCCCTCTATATCGGTATTGCTGCCATGCGAAACCCCGAAACGTCTATTGTCTACTGGGCATCATTTGTACCGTTCACCTCACCCGTAGTCATGCTCGTCCGCATGGCCTTCGGCGTCCCTACGTGGGAACTTCTGGTATCAGCCGCCCTGCTCATTGCCGCATTCATCTTTTTCACCTGGCTCTCCGCCAAAATATACCGTGTCGGTATCCTTATGTACGGCAAGAAACCCAGTTGGAAAGAACTTTATAAATGGTTAAAATACTAAGTTACGGACATAAAAAAATACCATCAAAGAGATGGTATTTTTTTATTAATAAGCAATCCGTCAAATCTTATGGATAACCAATCCTGACCGGAGCTTCGGTTCAAACCATGTTGTCTTCGGAGGCATGATATTACCTGTATCGGCAATATTCAGCAACTGTTCCATAGACACCGGATAGAGAGCAAAAGCCACTTTCATTTCACCGCTATCAACCCGCTTTTTCAATTCTCCTAATCCTCGGATACCTCCGACGAAATCAATCCGTTTCGAAGTACGCAAATCCTGTATATCCAGAATATCAGCCAATACGTGCTTAGAAAGAATAGTCACGTCCAAAACCCCGATAGGGTCTGCATCATTGTATGAGCCGGGTTTAGCGGTAAGACGGTACCATTTTCCGGCCAGATACATACTGAATTCATGTAATTTGGCAGGATGATACACCTCAGTTCCCATCTCTTGCACCTCAAAATGAGCTTTCAGCTTCTCCAACAACTGAGCTTCCGTCAGACCGTTCAGGTCTTTTACCACACGGTTATAATCAATAATCTTTAACTGATGATCGGGGAAATGCACTGCCATGAAGAAATTATATTCTTCATTACCAGTATGATGCGGATTCTTTGCTTTATATTCAGCACCGATACGGGCAGCAGCAGCCGTCCGGTGATGACCGTCAGCCACATAAGTATACGGTACTTTGGTCGCAAACAATTCCTCCAGACGCTTGTTCGTCTCCGGACAATGAATTGCCCAGAAATGATGTCCGAAGCCATCCTCTGCCACAAAATCATAATCAGCTTTCTGATTCTTTACAATATTTTCAACAATAGCATCAATCTCAGGCACAGCACGGTAAGCAAAGAAAACCGGCTCCAGGTTAGCATTTACATAACGGGTCAGTACCATCCGGTCTTCCTCCTTATCCGGACGGGTCAATTCATGTTTTTTTATAACCCCGTTCATATAATCCTCACAAGCCGCACACCCCACAATTCCATACTGAGTGCGTCCGTCCATCGTCTGAGCATAAATATAGAACTTCGGTTCCTCATCCTGCACAAGCCATCCCTTTTCCTGAAACATTTTAAAATTCTCGACACTCTTATGATAAACCGTCTCAGAATGAATATCCGTTCCTGCCGGACAGTCAATCTCAGCACGGGTCACATGCAACAAAGACTTCGGTTTGCCGGAAGCCATCTGTGCAGCTTCTTCCGAATTCATCACATCATAAGGCAGACAAGCCAATTCCTCACATACCTTCTGGTCTGGAGTACGCAAGCCTTTAAATGGTTTTACTATTGCCATAAATTATAATTTTAATCGTAAGTTTAAACTTCACGGTTACCCTATTATAAAACTTGCCAATGTGCCCAACCTGTTATTGGTACATTGGCAAGAAATAAGCCGGTAACCTATTATTTATTTACTTTGAATTTAGCATCTCCATGCTCCAGATAGGCTACAATCTGACGGGCTGCAGCAAGACCTGCGTTAATATTTGCCTCCTCAGTCTGAGCTCCCATTTTTTTCGGAGTAAAGAAATAACGTCCTTCAAACGGAGCAAAATCAGCAGCATTATCCGGTGCGATATCGGAAATATACTTCAAATCCGGACGGTCTGACATTAACTTCAGCAAACCTTCCTCATCAATGACCTCCTTACGGGCTGTATTAATCAATACCCCGCCTTTAGGCATCCGGTTCACCAATTCATAATTGATGGATTTTTTGGTCTTGTCTGTAGCCGGAATATGCAGCGATACATAATCACACATGCCGTACATCTCTTCTGCAGAGTGCAAAGGAATAGCACCAGCAGCCTGAATCTGCTCGTCTGTCATGAACGGGTCAAAAGCAAATACTTCCATACCGAAACCTTTGGCAATACGTCCGACATTCTGCCCTACATTTCCATAAGCATGGATTCCGATTTTCTTACCTTTCAATTCATGACCGGATTTACCGTTATAAAAATTACGGGCCAAATAAACTGCCATACCAAAAACCAATTCTGCAACAGCATTGGAATTTTGTCCCGGTGTATTCATTGCGACAACACCATGAGCCGTACACGCCTGTAAATCAATGTTATCATAACCGGCACCTGCCCGTACGATCACTTTCAGCTTCTTAGCAGCATCAATCACCTCTTTCGTTGCCTTATCGGAACGGATAATCATAGCTTCCACATCAGCCACAGCCGCAATCAACTCTTCCGGAGAAGTATATTTTTCCAACAATACAAGTTCGTATCCCTGAGCTTCCACAATCTCCCGGATTCCTTTTACTGCCACAGGAGCAAAAGGCTTATCAGTCGCAATCAGAACTTTTGTCATAAATTCAGAATTAAAGAGTTATTTTTTATGATTTTTTTCAAATTCCTGCATAGCAGCAATAAGCGCACGTACATCATCCATCGTACATGCATTATAAGTAGAAGCACGGAAACCACCAACCAAACGATGTCCCTTTACGCCCACAATATTTTTGGATTTGCAGAAATCCAGGAATTCTTTTTCCAGTTCCTCATATCCTTCAGCCATAACAAAAGGAATATTCATACGGGAACGGGAACCTTCTTCCACCACTGCACGGAAAACCGTATTCCGGTCAAATTCAGCATACAGCGCGTCACATCTCTCAATAGCCATTCTCTCCATTGCTTCCACACCACCCATCTGTTTAATCCATTTTAAAGTCTGACCTACAGCAAAAATATTGATACACGGAGGCGTATTGAACATAGAACCATTCTCCACATGAGTCTGATATTTCAACATAGTCGGAATTTTCCGGTCAGCAACCACTTTATCCAGATAATCATTACGGATAATAACAAAAGTAGCACCTGCAGGTCCTAAATTCTTCTGACATCCGCCATAAATCATCATATATTTCGTCACATCCACCGGGCGGCTGCAAATATCAGAAGACATATCAGCAATCACAGGCACAGGGCTATCCAAATCTTCAAAAATTTCCGTACCGCGAATCGTATTATTCGAAGTAATATGCAGATAATCCACATCAGAAGGAATCTTGAAACCTTTCGGATAATAAGTAAAATTCCGGTCTTCAGAAGAAGCAATCACTTCCACTTCTCCCCACAATTTAGCCTCAGCAATGGCTTTCTTCGACCAAACACCTGTATTCACATAAGCAGCCTTCTTACCCAAGAAATTGTAAGGAATCATGCAAAATTGCATACTGGCCCCACCACCGAGAAAAATAACGGAATAATTATCCGGAATATTTAAAACTTCTTTAAACAAAGCAACAGTCTCATCATAAACTGCCTGAAAATCAGCAGAACGGTGAGATACTTCAAGGATGGACTGACCACAATTTCCCAGTTCATTAACAGCTTTTGCCGTATTTTCCAAAGTCATATCCGGTAATTTACACGGACCAGCATTAAAAATATGTTTTCTCATCTTGTATAATAATTTAAAGTGTTCTATTTAGCTTTTCCTTTCGGAAACGTTACAAATATGCAAATTTTCCTTCAAAATACTTGCCATTTAAATAAAAATATTCGAATTTAATTCCTCTTTACAAAAACCATTTCAATAAACCCGAAATTCCCCGTAAAAAGCGGGACTGAATAGTCCCGCTACAGCACTCATCAAAAAAACGGAGTTTTTACAATCTTAGCTTTCAAAGCTTTATTCCGAACCCGGATAAAAATTTCCGAATCCAGTTTATGGAATCCGCTTTTCACATATCCCGTACCGATAGATTTTCCCGTCAACGGCGATACCGTTCCGGAACAAACCACTCCGATTTCATTTCCCTCTGCATCTTCTATCGGATATCCCTGACGGGCAATACCCCGGTCTACAATCTCAAACGGCTTCATGTAGCGGGCTGGTTTATCAGCCTTCATCTTCTCATGGTATTCCCGCATAATAAAGTCATTTCCCGGCACAAACTTAGTGATCCATCCCAGACCAGCCTCTATCGGACCATGCTCATCGTCAATCTCATGCCCGTATAAACAAAAACCAGCTTCCAGGCGAAGGGTATCCCGGGCTCCTAAACCGATAG
This sequence comes from Odoribacter sp. Z80, assembly GCF_009935865.1. Classification (GTDB taxonomy): domain Bacteria; phylum Bacteroidota; class Bacteroidia; order Bacteroidales; family Marinifilaceae; genus Odoribacter. Next base: position 11,957 of record NZ_QWEL01000012.1, on the reverse strand, counting down.
GCTGAATGCCAAACTCTTTTCCTGCCTCGAAAACAGCATTCCACAAACGCTCAGCATCTTCATTATACGCATAAACTTCACATCCGCCGGCACCAGTATACCCCGTAGTGGAAAAAATCACTTTATCAATACCAGCAAAAGGAATCTCCTTAAAAGTATAATACTCCATATCAGTCACATTCTCCGAAGTCAGCTTTTGCATCGCCTTTAAAGCCAAAGGCCCCTGTATCGCCAACTGACAAATACGGTCGGAAGCATTTTCCAGTTCAATCCCGGGCTTCATCCCCAATTCTGCACCATACTTCACAACCCAATTCCAGTCCTTTTCAATATTAGCAGCATTCACCACCAAAAGATATTTTTCCGGACTGAAACGATAAACTAACAGGTCATCCACAATCCCCCCCCTTTCATTCGGAAAACAACTGTACTGAACCTTACCGTCCACCAAAGCCGCTACATCATTCGTCGTTAATTTCTGTACCAGCTCAAAAGCCTTCGGCCCCTTTATCCAAAACTCACCCATGTGAGAAACATCAAACACACCTAATTTTTTCCGAACCGTTAAATGTTCTTCTTTTATACCCGTACTGTATTCAATAGGCATATTATAACCGGCAAAAGGAGCCATCCGGGCTCCCAAAGCCTCATGAAAATGAGTAAAAGGAGTTGTTTTCATTCTTTATTTATATTAAGTTACATTAAAGAGCTTTACTTCATTCTGTATTCCCGGGAAATACTCCTATTATTGCAAACGTTAGCAATGGAAAACTTCACAAAGATATAATTTATCTCCATTCACCTTCTCTCTTTTGGTTAATTTTTCTTAGTATTTATATACCACTTTACAGTAAATCTCACTTTTTGTACTTTCCAATACCAAATCATAAAAAAGACCTGCAAGGAAAAAATCTTCCCCATGCAGGCCCTCTTTCTTTTATCGGTTTATATCCTTAACATCCCAAAGTAGCCACCATCACAGCCTTAATGGTATGCATACGGTTCTCTGCCTCATCAAATACGATAGAATTCGGCGATTCAAAAACCTCTTCTGTCACTTCAACACCATCCAGTCCGAACTGGCGGTGTACATCCCGGCCGACCTGAGTTTCCAGATTATGATATGCCGGAAGACAATGCATAAACTTACATTTAGGATTAGCGGTCATCTCCATCACCTTGGCATTTACCTGATAAGGCTTCAGCATCTTTATCCGCTCTTCCCATACTTCCGCAGGCTCACCCATAGATACCCAGACATCGGTATAAAGAAAATCACATCCTTTCACGCCAGCTTCCACGTCATCCGTTACAGTTACTGTAGCACCCGTTTCCCTGGCTATTTCCTGACAGGTCGCCACCAAAGCAGCATCAGGCTGCAACCCCTTCGGAGCAACAATCCGGACATCCATACCCATCTTAGCACCTCCTACCATCAAAGAATTGCCCATATTATAGCGGGCATCTCCCAAATAAGCAAAAGTAATCTGATGCAAAGGCTTATCCACATGCTCAGACATCGTCAGGAAATCAGCCAGAATCTGAGTCGGATGGAATTCATTTGTCAACCCGTTCCACACCGGCACACCCGCATAACGAGCCAGTTCCTCTACAATCTCCTGAGAAAATCCCCGGTACTCTATTCCATCATACATCCGCCCCAATACCCTGGCCGTATCTTTCATGGATTCTTTTACCCCAATCTGTGAACCGGTCGGTCCCAGATAAGTCGTGTGAGCCCCCTGGTCATATGCAGCCACTTCAAAAGAACAACGCGTACGGGTAGAAGTCTTTTCAAAAATCAAAGCAATATTTTTCCCTTTCAGACGGGGTTGTTCCGTACCGGCGTATTTCGCTTTTTTCAAATCTGCAGCCAGATTCAACAAATATTTAATTTCTTCCGGAGTAAAGTCCAGTAATTTCAGAAAATTTCTGTTTCTTAAGTTTAAAGCCATATCAATCCTATTTTTAAATGAAACCTTAATTTTAACTATAAATGACAAATTTATAAAAAATCTTACTCATAATACATGGTAATCTTCGACCCATAATGCCGGTCTTCCAACTTGGTAGCCTCCGTAATCACCGCTTTCTGTCCCCCCTTCTCCACAAACGACAGACATGCACGTATTTTGGGAGCCATACTACCCTCTCCAAACATCCCGGCTTCCAGATATTTCATCGTATCCGCATAATCCAGGAATTCCAGAACTTCCTGTGTCGGTTTCCGGTAATCTTTGTAAATATAAGGCACATCCGTCAAAATATACAGTTCATCCGCCTTTATCCGGCTGGCTATCATAGCCGAAGCAAGGTCCTTGTCTATCACCCCTTCTATCGCCTGCAACATTCCGTCCCCATCTATATATACCGGAATCCCACCTCCGCCACCGGTAATCACAATACTGCCGGCACGGGCCATCCGCTCCACCAGTGCAGCATTTTTGAAATCAACGGGACAGGGAGAAGGGACAACACGCCTCCATCCTCCTTCCACTTTCACCTCTTCCTTAAACACCCAGCCGTGTTCCTGTGCCAGACGGTCTGCTTCCTCCCGGGTGTAAATCTTACCTACCCTTTTGGTCGGATTTTGCAAGGCCGGATCATGCTGATCCACAACGACCTGTGAAATCATAGAAACCACATGACGGCTCAACCCCTGTTCCTTCAGGACATTCCTTAAATTCCGCTCTATCATATACCCTATCTGTCCCTGCGAATAAGCCACACACATATCTAAAGTCATCGGAGGTAAACCGTACATCCTCACCCCCGCATCATCGCTCATCAAAATATTCCCCACCTGAGGTCCGTTTCCATGAGTGATAACTAAATTATAACCATCCCGTACCAAATAAATCAAATTTTCCAGAGTCTCCCGGATGTTCTGATTCTGCTCCTCCACCGTACCCTTTTGGTTCCCTCGCAAAATAGCATTTCCCCCCAGAGCAACCACTGCTAATTTTTTTTCCTCCATATATCTTCCTATAAAATTAAACTTCTTATTTTTTCTTGACAAATTTAAAAAATCGACACATTCAAAAAATAGCATTTTACTCTTTTTTACTGTCCGCAAACGTTTGATTATCAACAAAAGGTATAATTATGCTGTCCGTTTTTATAATTATGCGGCATAAAAACGGCCAACCATAGGAATCTCTTTTTCTTTTTATCCAATTTTACTACCTTTGTCCTATCATGGAAGAAAAGGACAACAATACTCAAAAGCATTCCCTGTTCAGCAAATTAATGAACAAATACACGATGACTTTGCTTGTATTCCTGGTATGGCTTACTTTTTTCGACCGAAACAACTTCATTAATAAAATGCAGTTGAAAAATAAAATCACAACACTGCAGAAAGAAAAAGCATATTACCATCATAAAATCGAGGAAGATAATCGGAAAATGCAGGAATTATTGAGTAATAAAGACAACCTTGAAAAATTTGCCAGAGAGCAATATCTCATGAAAAATAAAAATGAGGATATTTTTGTCATCGTTAAGGAATAAAGGAAGTGGGACGCATCATAGCCATTGATTACGGCAAAAAAAGAATAGGACTCGCAGTGAGTGACCCCTGTGGAATTATTGCAACAGGACTGGGAACTGTCGGACCTCATGAAATATTTCAATATCTCCAGCACTATCTGAACCAGGAAAAAGTAGACCTGTTCGTTGTAGGCCACCCCAAACAAATGGACAACAGCGACTCTGAAAGCATGAACTACATCAAACCTTTTTTAGCAGGTTTGAAACACAAATTTCCGGCCGTCCCCATCGTGATGTATGACGAGAGATTTACTTCCGTCTTAGCACACAAAGCCCTGCTCGAAGGAGGTGCCAAAAAGAAAACCCGACAGGATAAATCCCTGATAGACACCATGAGTGCTACTATTATCCTGACTTCCTATATGGAACAACAAAGGAATCTGAAAAACTGACCACATAAATTGACATCATATGTTTTTACCTATCGTAGTCTACGGTCATCCTACTTTACGCAAAGTGTCAGAAGACATTACAATGGATTATCCGGAATTAAACAAATTTATCCAGGATATGTTTTACACCATGGATGAAGCAGACGGTGTAGGACTGGCAGCCCCCCAAGTAGGACGCAACATCCGCATATTCACCGTCGATGCCAACGCCTTTGAAGAAATAGATCCCGATTGCAAAGGCTTCCGCAAAGCATTCATCAATGCACATATCCTCGAACGCTGGGGCGATGAAACCAACCGGAATGAAGGATGTCTCAGCATCCCCGGCATCCATGAAGATGTAAGAAGAAAAGAACACATCCGGATTGCCTACATGAACGAAAAAGGAGAACAATTGGAAGAAGAATACTCAGGCATAAAAGCCTGGATCATCCAGCATGAATACGACCACCTGGACGGCATTCTTTTTACCGACCATCTTTCCGCCTTGAAAAAAAGGCTTCTAAAAAATAAACTCAACAATATCAGTCTTGGCAAATTCAAGGCCGCCTACCGGGTCATTCTTCCAAAATAAAACGACCGGGAAACCTGAGAAAAGCACTTCTGATAAATGTGAAATTGAGAATATTTTTGTAACTTCTACAAAAAGTTTTCAATTTCATATGTTGGTGTAAACTTCAATCCCAAATATCCGTTCCTGTACCTGACAGCCAGCCTTATAACAGGTATTCTCTGCCAGGACGCATTTCCACTGCCCGGAAGAGTAGTCTATCTTTTGTTTGCCATAGCGTTGCTTTTTTATTTTCCGAGATCTGTCCGGAAATACTGCGATATTTTTCTCCTGCTGGCTATTTTCAGTATCGGCATTTCCGTATCTTCACATCCACACAAGCTTTATCCGGAAGAAAATATCTACTTCTTCCAAGGCCGTTGCGAAGAACAACTTCCCTATAACCAATATATTCTCTCGACAGGTAACACCAGATTCTATCTGAATCTGTATACTCCGGAAATAACTTACCATCCGGGCGACTCACTTGCTTTCTACACAAGCATATCAACCATACCGGATATTTCAAATCCGGGAGAATTCAATACAGCCCATTATCTGAAACAAAAAAAAGTATACCACCGACTATTCCCTCTCACCGAAATTACTCAATGGCATTCCACACACCTCCCGTCCTTCAGTTTTAAGCAATTCAGAAAATCTCTCATCCGGAAAAGCCAAATCCTTACCCAGGACTCTGTCTGCCATATGCTCATACAAGCCTTGTGCCTCGGCTACAAAAACGATTTAGATGCCGACACCAAACACCTTTTTATCGAAACAGGTACCATCCATCTATTGGCTGTTTCCGGTTTGCATACCGGTGCAATCTATCTGTTTCTGCTCTACCTCTTCAGATACATAGGACTCTACGGTCCTAAAAAAGAACTCTGTATACTTCCCCTGCTTTGGATGTATGCCTGCCTGACCGGTCTTTCCCCATCTGTTGTACGGGCAGCAACCATCCTGTCCTTTATCAGCATCGGGAAAGCCTTCAACAAAAATTATATTCCCCTGAATGCATTGGCCGCATCGGCTTTCTTCACCTTACTCCTGCATCCCCACTTGCTGCAATCCCTCAGTTTTCTTCTCTCATACAGTGCCTACACCGGCATCCTGACCATTTACCCTTTATTACACCGGTTACCAGGGAAATTACCTCCCGTTCTTTCCCACTTATACAACAGCTGCTGTGTTTCCATCGCTGCTCAAATTCCCACCCTCCCCATAGCAGCATATTACTTTCACACCATCCCCCTGAATAGTTTTCTTATTAACATCATCGCCATACCTCTCGCAACACTTTTCCTGTACAGTTCAGCCATTTGCCTGGTCCTTCCGGTGGCTGTCGCCCAATATCTTATTATTATTCCGGAAAACCTTTGCCGGCTATTGCTTTACACCCTCAGGCTCTTCCATCCGTTCAGCATAAACCTTCACCAACTGTACCCCACCCCCGTATGTGTCTTATTAGGATACGTTTGCCTATGTTGTCTACTTTATTATTTGTCGCAAAGGAAAAAAATAAGGCTGATATACAACATCCTCTCTCTGACAATCTTCATCGCCTATCTGACAATCCTGAACCTCCGGTTATCTTCACAAAAAGAAGTAGTCATTTTCCACCTCCATCAAAAAACCGGAATCCTGCTGAATTACAAAGGATTCTATACAATCCTGACCGAAACTCCCTCGGTTAAAAATAAATTGCAACCTTACCTCCTCTCCCGCAAGCTTAAGCCCCTGCCACCCCAAAACAATTATCTGGGTGAATCCCTCTGGCTATATCAATCTCATTTGCAAACATCACAAGACACCATCGGGATTCTGACCCCTCAAAATAAAATCTATGCCCCCTGCCAATCTTTAATCATCACAGGAAATCTGCATCCGAAACAGGTATTTCCGGATACCATGCCCATCTCTTTGCCTTCCCGGATTATCCTTGATGGCTCCAACAACAAATCCACCCGTCTGAAATGGAATGTCTTTTGCCAGGAACACAATATTGTTTTCCGTACCACTTCCACAGAAGGATATATCCGTCTCAGTTTAAAATAAACCTTTATTCCACTTTAAATCTCATTATTTTAGTAAATTTGTCCCCAATTAGTTTGTTAAAAACCATGAATATTGTTATCGCAGGAGTAGGATCCGTCGGGACACACCTCGCCCGTATGTTAAGCCGCCAGGAACACAACATTATGCTGATTGATACCAATCAGGAAAAGTTGGAGGAACTGGAAAGCCAAATAGACGTCCTGTACATCGTCGGTTCCTGTACCTCCATCGGTGCATTAAAAGATGCGGAAGTCGGGAAATGCGATCTCTACATAGCCGTCAACCCATTGGAAGAACAAAACATCAATTCCGCCATACTGGCCAAAAAATTAGGAGCCAAGCAAACCATTGCCCGTGTCAACAACAGCGAATACCTGGAAACAGAAAATGCCGAATACCTGCGTTCTATCGGAATTGATTCGCTCATCTATCCGGAAAGACTTGCAGCAGAGGAAATTGTGGCCTCCCTCAAACAAGCCGGCTCACGCCAGATGCATGAATTTTCCGACGGACGCCTCCAATTACTGGGGATAAAACTATGGGAAAATGCTCCCATTCTCAACCATACCCTGATCAAAATGGCCGAAATATACGGAGCAGATCAATTCCGCATCGTAGCCATAAAACGGCACAACCACACCATTATTCCCCGGGGAAATGACGAACTGAAATACGGAGACCTCATATTCGTGGTCACCCGTCCTTCTTTTATCCCCAATGTGTTCACCCTTTGCGGCAAAGAGCAATTTGAAATAAAAAATATTGTAATTGTCGGAGCATCCCGAATCGGCATCAAAACCGCCTCTTTGCTGGAAAAACACTATAATGTAAAAATCATCGAAAAAGACCGGGAAAAATGCATCCAGTTGGCAGATAAACTGCAATCTACATTAGTCATTAACGGTGACGGACGAGACCTCACCCTGCTGAGGGAAGAAGGAATAAAAAACATTGATGCTTTCATCAGCCTCACCGGCTCATCCGAAACCAATATTCTCTCCTGTCTTCTGGCCAAAAAAATGGGAGTCAAAAAAAGTGTTGCAGAGGTAGAAAATATCGACTACATCGACCTGGCTGAAAATATAGGTATCGGAACCCTTATCAATACAAAACTTATTGCTGCCTCCCACATCTACCGCTATACAATGAATGTAGATGTGAAACATTTGAAATTCCTGACTTTTTCTGAGGCAGAAGTTTTCGAACTGGAAGCAAAACCGGGTTCCAAAATCACCCGCAATCTGCTCCAGAATATGCATTTCCCCACGGATGCGACCGTCGGGGGCGTTTTCCGGGGAGATGAAACCATCATTGCCAAAGGAGATGTACAAATACAGGCCGGAGATAATGTTGTCATTTTCGCACTACCCAATGCCGTCAAAAAGGTAATCAAATACTTTCAGTAATCAATTTGCCAGTCAATAAACAAATCTTCAGCTTACTAAAATGATAAATTTCCGTTTTATATCTAACCTCATGGGACGGTTACTGATAGTTGAGAGTGCTTTCCTGCTGATATGTGTAATCGTTGCTCTGGTCTATCAGGAAACGGATATTATGGCCTTTTTTTACACCACGCTAATCACCGGAATTGCAGGTTTTCTAATGATTAATTTCATAAAAATCAAAGACCGCACACTCGCCAAAAAAGACGGTTATTTCATGGTCACCATGGTATGGATTGTCTTCTCCCTGTTCGGCTGTCTGCCATACCTGATAGCAGATTCCATTTCCTCTTTTCCGGATGCCTTTTTTGAAACGATGTCGGGCTTCACAACCACTGGTTCTTCTGTCCTGAACAACATCGAAGCACTACCCCACGCCACCCTTTTCTGGCGCTCCCTGACCCAATGGATGGGAGGATTAGGTATCATCACCCTGTTTATTGCCATCCTTCCCAGCCTGGGAATTGAAGGCCGGGACCTCTATGTAGCGGAAGTACCCGGTCCCACCCATAGTAAAACCTCCTTTACCTTTACCTCCTCAGCCCGCCAAATGTGGATAATCTACACCTCACTAACCTTTTTACAAACTCTTTTGCTCATGCTGGGAGGTATGGACTTCTTTGACGGAATATGTCACGCTTTTACCACCATGGCCACCGGAGGTTTTTCCACCAAACAAACTAGTGTCGCCTACTGGGATTCTGCCTATATCCAGTATATACTCATCGTTTTCATGTTCATCGCAGGAACAAACATGGGATTAATCCACTGCGCTATCCGGGGAAACTGGAACAAATTATTGAAAGATAATGAATTTCGGATTTATCTGATTTTAGTTTTACTTGTAAGCATAACCATCGGATTCATCTTATATGCAGAAGATTGGGCCAATCTCGAAAAAAGCATGCGTGATGCGACTTTTCAGGTAGTCACTCTAATTACCACTACCGGATTCGCTACCGTCGACTACCTGCAATGGCCTCCCTTCCTGGGACTGATTTTATTCCTTCTCTTCTTTATCGGAGCCTCGGCCGGTTCCACTTCCGGAGGTATGAAAATCATTCGCGTTTACCTGCTTTTTAAAAATTCATTCATTGAATTTAAAAGAATCATCCATCCCAACGGAATCATCAATGTCAAATACAACAACAAAACTGTCCATCCCAACATCATGACCGGCATGATGGGATTTGCCATACTTTATATGATTGTTTTTACCATTGGCAGCATCATCATGACCCCCTTTACCGAAGACCTGAGCACAGCCTGCAGTGCAGTCATTACCTGCATGAGCAACGTAGGACCGGGATTCGGAAGTATCGGTCCAATGTATTCATTCGCCCACCTGAATGAATTTGCTAAAATTTTCCTGGCTTTCCTAATGCTTATCGGACGTTTGGAAATCCTGACTGTAATGGTACTTTTTACCAGAGCATTCTGGAAAAAATAGCCCCTAAGAAATACGCTCAATTGTCAGCTCAGGCAAATTATGCATGAATTGCAACAACTCGCTTTCATCCAAATAACGCTTCGTCTTAATCACCATAGTCACCCGGTAAACTTCCATATGCTGCAAAGGCTCATGCTGAACATCATAACTGGTAACCCGGTAATTTCTCAAATGCAATTCACTGATTACCCTTTTTAAATTTTCTTTGTCTGTAGTAGAAAATACCAATAAAGAACTATGTTCCCCGACATTCTTAAAAACAATAGTCAAAAACTCTAATCCAATCAAAGTAAACACCATCGCAGAAACACCAATCCAATACATCCCGCCTCCTACTGCCAGACCTATTCCGGAAGTCGCCCATAATCCCGCAGCCGTAGTCAACCCCCGGACAAATTGCTTCTGTATCAAAATAGTACCAGCCCCGATAAAACCGATGCCACTGACCACCTGTGCCGCCACCCGGCTGGGGTCCAGACCGATACCCGGCTTACCCAAGACATCTGTAAATCCATGCTGGGATACTATCATAAGCAAAGCACTCCCGATAGCTACCAGAAAATGAGTTCGCAGTCCAGCTTCTTTAGCCCTGTATTCCCGGTCCCATCCGATAATACCTCCCAACACTCCCGCTACAATTAAACGTAAAATATAGTCCCCGTACATTTTTTTCCTCCTTTCTTTTATCCATATCCTTCCATACGTCCCAAACATCCCAAACGTTTCTTTATTTTCCGGCAAAAATAATGCCAAACAAAAGGCTGTCTTATTCAGACAGCCCCATATATCCGTAAAACTCCTTTCTATTCCAGTTCCCCTATCCCCTGACGGACGATCTCTATCGTTCCCTTAGAACAATCTACAACCGTCGAAGCCACATTCTGACCATATCCCCCATCTATCACCAAATCCACCAACTTCCCGTATTTCTCAAAAATCAATTCCGGGTCTGTCATATACTCAGCCACATCATCCTCTGCTTTCACCGAAGTTGTCAACAAAGGATTTCCCAATTCTTCTACAATAGACAAAATAATGGCATTATCCGGCACACGAATACCGATTGTCTTGCGCCTGTTCATCATCACATGAGGCAATTTATTGGTTGCCGGCAAAATAAATGTAAAAGGGCCTGGCAAATAACGCTTCATCACTTTAAAAATATCGTTACTCACTTTGGCATAGGCGGCAATATTTGAAAGATCACGGCAAATCATAGAAAAATTAGCTTTCTCCGGTTTTACTCCTTTCAACTGACAAACCCGTTGCACCGCCTTCACATGATTGATATCACAGCCAATCGCGTAAACAGTATCCGTAGGATAAATAATTACCCCACCATTCTTCAGCACCTCAACCACTTTCAGAACATCCTGCATATTCGGATGCTCTTCAAACAACCTGATAAACATAAATTATATCAATCATTCACCTTTTTATAGTCCTCCAGAAACTTTGCCAAACCACTATTAGTCAACGGATGGTTCAGCAAACCTTTAATAGCTGCCAAAGGACAGGTGGCAACATCAGCACCTACCTCTATACATTGGATAATATGTTGAGTTGTCCGGATTGAAGCTGCCAGAACTTGAGTGGAATAACCGTAATAAGTATACATATCCACAATCTTACTTACCAATTCAATCCCATCACTTGAAATATCGTCCAAACGTCCGACAAAAGGAGAAACATATGTAGCTCCGGCCTTGGCTGCCAACAGCGCCTGTCCCGGCGAAAACACCAAAGTGCAATTGGTACGGATTCCTTTCCCCGAAAAATATTTAATCGCCCGGATGCCATCTGCTATACAAGGCACCTTTACCACAATATTCGGATGCAAAGCAGCCAATTCCTCACCTTCTTTAAGCATACCGGCATAATCAGTAGCAATCACTTCCGCACTGACATCCCCGTCCACCATATTACAAATTTCAACGTAATGCTTTTTACAATTCTCCACCCCTTTTATACCTTCTTTCGCCATCAAGGAAGGATTCGTAGTCACACCATCCAACACTCCCAGTTCACTGGCTTCCTTAATTTGAGCTAAATTTGCCGTATCAATAAAAAATTTCATAATTCTATTCTATTAAGTTATAAATGTGAGTAAAACAAAATTAGAATATTCTTACCAATAAACTATCTATCCAGTCGAATTTTTTTAATCACCATTATTTTCCCTATTCTTTGAGGCAAAAAATATTCTTCAAATTATTCCGGAATATCCACATCATTTATACACTTTCACCCGTATACCCATCCAGAACATGAAACCTATGCAAACAAAAATATTAAATAAGAAAAAAAAGGACTACCTTCAAATGATCCTACTGCTCATTCTGCTATGCCTCTATGCATATCATGAATCCCACCTATCTACTCCCTTTCACTCTTTGTTTTTCCATGACCTCACCCTTGAAACCGGCTCTCCGGCAATATCCCCCTCCACTGCCCCCTCCATGCATCCGTACTAACGGTACGCCAACACAAATACATTCCACTTACGT